>NZ_JBSWTS010000001.1:0-70945 GCF_056158665.1 Thalassovita sp. ABM4_323
CGGCCTGCTGGATCGTCGCATCATCCAGGGTCACGATCGCCCCGGCGGATGCGGTGACGTCCAGCTCTTCGAAGCCGGTTACTCCGGTCATGTTCGAATAATGTACGCCCAATGTGCTGGTGCGCTCAAACAGCAGGGTGTCATATCCCGTGCCCCCGGTCAGGGTGTCGGCGCTGGTCAGGTTCCCATTGCTGGAGGGGACCTCGATCAGCTCGTCTGCCGCGCTGCCGGTAATAGAGTCCGCATTCTTTGTCAGGCGGCCGATCGTGGTGGGCATAGGGGGTCTCTCCTTGGAATGCCTCTGCCACCTTGAGAACGGTGTAATCAGAGGGGCGGGCTAAAAAACAGTATGGTGGCCCTTTGGGTCTAGTTATGAATTGTTATTTTTTCACGGCAGTATTTCAAACCCTGCGTTGAAAAAATAGAAAAAACTGCAGAAATTTTCAGGTTTTCGGAGCGAAATTCGTCGGGGATGAGGCCAACAAAACAGCCCCATCCCGGTGGCTTGAAAAGCCTTTTTCTTGCTCAGGCGTTTGCTTGGCGCAGTTCTTTTTGCAGGGCGATGACCATGTTCTTGTACTTGTTCACCTCTTGGTTCAGGCGGGCCATCAGGGCCTCCTGATCCTCGGCCTTGTCTGCCCATTTCTGGAAGGTGGGATCATTGCGCAACGCATCCAACATCTCCTCTAGGGGTTCAGGCTCCTGGGTGGTGACGCCATACCGCAGCAAGAAGGTCTGGATGATCCGTCCCACGACCACATCGCTGACATGGCGACGGTCCCGCTGCCAGCTGAGGTTGGGATCGCTGTGCATCACGGCTTCGTAGCTGGGGAAATAGTCGATGTCGTCGTTTTGGCTGACCAGGCGCATTGCGGCGGTCCGCAGGGTGGACTTGGAGGTTGCATTAGCGACGACGATGTCATCCGAGGTGAATGTCCGGCCCAGAGGCACGGGGGACACCGTGACCACCTTTTTCTGGCCGGGCTTGCCGTGTGCCTTCAAGATTTCGGCGATCTCGGCCAGGGCGGCCTCGCATTGCTCAAAGCTGAGCTGCTCAAAGGCAAAGCGTCCCGAATGGCGCATCAGGATTTTGGGGTTGGGCGCTTCGTTCAGGCTCAGACCGGTTTCCAGATCTGTCCAGCTTTCGATCAGGCCCAGGGTCAGGATGGCAACATCCGCCTGGAAAATCTGGGCGAAATATTGGCCAACCTCTTCGCGGCGCGCCATCAATTCGTCACCCGGACCCCGGCCAGCCTTGCCCGACAGGTAGGGGTCGTAATAGTTGTCCACCCCCAGCGGCAGCAGGGCCTCTTCGGGATAGGCTTCGATGCCAGCGGCCCATTTCAGCTCCTGCAGAATGGAAACCGGGGTGTATTTGTTAAAAACACCACCTTCGCGGGCCGAGGCATTGCCCAGATCGCGCACGGCTATCTGGCGGCTGGTCACCGTGGCACCGGCCTGCTCCAGGCGTTCTTCGACATTTCGGGCAAAACAAGACCCTATGGCGAAGAATTTGTCGGAGGGTTTGGCGGTAAAGCTTTGGCGTCCGACCGGTACGATGATGCGGCTGTTGATCCGCTCCTCGGCAGAACCTTCGCCGCCGGACCAGCGATCATGAGGGTTTGCCTTGGTGGTGGCCAAAGCGTCCTTGGCAGAAGTCATTTTCTTGAAATCCTGTTTCTCGTCACTTCAGCGATCAACTTGAGGCCTTGTTGTTGTAGGCGCAGGGGATCGCATCCTTCAATAGTTAGACCCAAAAGACGAATTGTACATGCAAACTGCAAGGAATTTTTACGGGAATTGGTTTTCGCCCGCTGGGATTGACTGTATATGGATGCTGCAATGCAGAATTGCCGCAGGCCCGTCCAGAGGGGTGCGCACGGATAATAGTTGCGCACAGAAGGGGACTGCGGCACATACTGATGTGTGAATTTGACCGACGGGTTTGTGAAAGGCTTTGGGGGTGGCGTCTGCACAAATTTTGGTCACGAATTGATTGGGAGAAAGACCTTTATGACATCCGAGAAGGCTCACCTGATAGTCTCCGGAGTGGCCCGCAGTGGCACAACTGCCCTCGGGGAACTGCTGAACGCCCATCCTGACATCTGCCTTGGTATTGAACGCTTCAAGTTTCAGTATCTGCGCGCCCACAATTTTTCGAGCACGCTTTTCGAACGTGATCGGTTTTTTGATTTTCGACCAGAGGATACCAACCTGGATCCGGCGAAACGCCCGGCTTGGAAGCCAGTATATGCCAAGATCGAGGAAAAATGGGACCAGGCCCGTATCATTGGAGACAAGGTCCCAGATTTGTTGCCGGTGCTTGCGGATTTCCTGACTGAAAATCCAAGTTATCGGTATATTTGCATCTTGCGGAACCTGAAGGATGTCGGTCTGTCCTGGCAAGCCCGGGCGGATAAGCCCCGGGACGCGTGGCCCAAAGAAAAGGGTTTTGTCGAGGCCTGTAAAAGCTGGGGCGAACAGCATCATCTGCTGCATGACCTGATGCGGCATAAACCGATCCGTCAGAAAATTCTGCTGCTGGATTACGATGCTATGTACGATGACCTCTCTTTGACCGAGGCAGCCCTGCTTGGTTTCTTAGGGCTGGATCGCCACGACGACTTTACGGGGACCCTGTATCAGCACGCAGAGTTCATCAATGAGCGGCCAAATCGCAAAATACCCAAGAAGTTCATTGAAACCTACAAGGCCGTTGAGCAAGGCCACATCCGCGGATTGCGGAAGGTTGCGCGCGAACAGGCACAGATCTGGGCGGATGTTTTTCATGAACGAGGTCAATCATGACATTTAAGTCCGTTCTGACCCGTGTGGCTCGTTTGTTGGGGCAGGGGCCAGCGAACGGATATGTGGATCATTTCGACAGCACCCGGATTGCAGGCTGGGCGTTCGATCCGGAGGATATGTCTGAACCGGCTTTGCTTAGCCTCTATGTGGATGGCAGCCCGGAAATGAACATCGTCGCAGATATCCCGCGCGAAGACGTGCGCAATGCGGGTCTGGGGCCTTTGAAATGCGGGTTTGATGCCTCATTGCCCCGCCGGTTGCGCGATGGAAATGCTCATCGGGTCGAACTGCGCCTGGGCAGCAGTGGCACCATCGTGCGTGGTGGCACATTGGATATCGCCGCAGGCGAGGAGCGTGCGCCAGCAGCGCCTGACACGGATGTGGCACAGGCCATCGACACGCCGCAAACTCTGCAAGAGGGCGTCGCCTTTTTTGATCGCCACAGTGGTGCTGTTTGCGGTTGGGCGATGGGCTGTAACAGCGTGACCGTGCAATTTGATGATGCTGCACCGCAAACCGTGCTTCTGGATCGCGAAGTGCCCGGGTTCGGATCGGGGCTGCGGCCGGGATTTCGTGTCTTTATCCCCGATGCGCTGCGGGATGATCTGCCGCATACGGCGCAGGTCTTCTTTGGTCATGGCTCGGCTCCCCTGGACGGGGCGCCTCTGAGCTTTGCATTGACGCCTGATCGCGTTTTGGTCGAACTGGCCGCCCTAGAGGGCAATCGTATCACGCTGATGCTACGTCATTCCACGGGCGTTTCTGCGGATATTCCTGTCACGCTCAGCGCGGATGGTCAGCTGGTTGCCGTACAGGGTTTGCCTGGGGGGGTTCAGGCGGAGCTTCCTGCCTTGGCACGCAATCTGGTCGTGTCCACTGAAGAGGGCGAGGTGCTGGCACGGTTTACCATTACGGATGGACACCCCGAACGGCTGATCTGTCGTGATCTGCCGCCCGAGGCGCTGCGCCCTGAAACACTCGAGGCGGCGAGGCAGGCTTTTGCCGCTTTTTGTGATGCGCCGGATGATCGGTTCGATCCGCTATGGTATCGTTGGCGCCACCCAGAGGCGCGGGATCTGCAAACCCCCAAGGCCCTGATCGCCCACTACCGGGATCACGGCGCCGGGCAGGGGATCGGCCCCGGTCCTTTCTTTGATGAACAGGTGGCGCGGGTCCTTTATCCGGCATTAGAGCCAGCCATTTCTGAGGCCGGGTTGCCCTGTGCCTTTGCTCTGGAGCTGGTGCTGGGCCGCGGCAGTCTGCACACGTTGGCCGGGCTTAAATCGATCCAGCGCGAGGCGCTGGCTCAGGGGGATGTGGACCTGCCTGAAACACGTTTACAGCCCAAGGCCGACAGCGCGCCTTTCGTGGTGGCAAAATTGCCATCCCCGGTGCAAGCGCAGGACCCTACGGCCTCTATTTACGCTGCCTGGCTGTCGCGTCTGGAAATATCTGACAGCATTCGAACGGACCTGGCGCGCGCGGATCATACGATGCGCTCTGAAATCAGCACCACGGCGTTGCCCCATGCGCCCTTGGTGTCGGTGATCATGCCCAGCTGGAACAGGGCCTTTACCATCGGCGAGGCCATTCAGAGTGTTCTGGAACAGAGCTATCCGAATTGGGAACTGATCATCTGCGACGATGCCTCTGATGACCGGACATCCGAAGTCGTCCGAGGGTTCGATGACCCGCGTATCCGCTATATGAAATTCCTGAAATCAAACGGGGCGGGTGCGCGCAACAAGGGTTTGAAACATGCGCGGGGCGATTACATCGCCTATCTGGACAGCGATAACCTGTGGCATCCTTTGTTCCTGGACCTGATGCTGCGGCGTTTGATGGCCAACCCCTGTCACCCGATTGCCTATAGTGCGTATCTGGACACTGTGATTGATGGTGCCAAGGTCCGCCTGGATGGCATCCCGCGCCCGAATTTCAGGCCTATTCGTTTGTCGTCGAAAAACTTCATGGACCTGAACTCGATTGTCCACCATCGCAGAATTTACGACTGGATGGGGGGGTTCGACAGCTCTCTGCCGCGGTTGCAGGACTGGGATCTGGCGTTGCGGTATACCTCGATCTTCCGTCCGCTGTTCGTGAACCATGTCGGGGTGTTTTATCGGCGCAACGTTGCCTGGGGACAGGTGACGCATCTGTTCATGGGCTCAAGCGCTCAGGCAACCGTTGGGGAAAAGACCCGCCGTCGGCTTGAGGTGGCGCACGAACGGTTGCACATCAATTGGCCGACACGTGGCCGGGTGACCGTTTTGGCAGGATCTCATCGCCTTGGGCACAGTTTGGCCCCGGGTCATGCGCGCATGGCCGAAAGCCTGGCGCGTATGGTCGCCCGTGTGGCCGATGTGGATTTGGTGGAACTGGGCCCCGAGCCGGATCAGTGCCCCCCCGAGGGGACGGACCCGCCCGGCATGACCCGGCATCAGATCCCGCTGGATCTGCAACGCGATCCTGGTCGCCTGGGGGCCGCGCTTGGAGGTTTGATCCGAGGCCGTCCAGTCCTGTCGGTCGGATGTAGTGGCGGGTATTTGCGGGCCATGGATGGGCTGGATCCGACCTTGGTCTGGCGTCTGCGCAACACCGGCGAGGGCAGTGCCTTGCAAGGCTTGGACGTGCCGTTGCTGCGGTTCGATCTGGGGGCCTTGCCCCTGATGCTGCCCCAAGGCCCCCATGCAATTCAGGACATGACCGTACTGGTGCTGATGCCGACACAGGGTAAGACCGCCAAACGGGCTGCCCTGCGCAAGCAATTGCAATCCGAGGCACAACGGCGCGGATTGACCCTGCTGTTGCCACCAGGAGAGGGCAAAGGATGGGTGCGCCTGGACAAAACCGGCGAAACGCCGCTGGATCTGGACCCCCAGACATGCCTGCCCGATGATCTTGGGCAGGTCGGTATGACCGTTTGCCTGTCCCATGTGTCAGAGCTGGAGCCTTTCGATCTGGCTTTGCTGAACGCCTTGCAGGGTAGGGCGGTGCCTGCGGCGGTATTGCCTGCCGAAGGCCGGGCCCGGGCCACAGGGTTCGCGCGCCAATGGATCGAGTCTCGCGCCGCATATGAAATTCAGGTGAATGATCCCAAGTGGATTTTCGATAAGGTCCGCAAGCTTCTGGGCGACGAAGCCGGCATTCAGCGGCTGCGTGAACGCAGTCAGACCGTACATCGGATCGCGTATCACCCAGAGCAGGCTCAGGAACGATTGGCCCATGCTTTGTATCGTTTGCTCCATGATTTTCCGACCCGCGAGGTGATTGATGACCAAAACTGAGACATCTCTTGTGCCGGTCGTACATGACGGCATCGTGGTCACAGGGCGTTTGGATGCGCCCGGTGTGCAGGTCCTGTCCGCGGATGGCACAGAGCCTGCGCTGTTGCCGATTGGCCAGACCGGGCAATGGCTGATCCCGTCCCGCCCGCAAGAGGACATGACCCTGACACAGCCCGGACATGACCCGCTGCCCATTCAAGTGGGGGGCTGGTCAGGTCGTGTGGATCAGGTGCAAGGTGGCCTGGTGACCGGCTGGGCCCGCAACCTGCGCTCTCCCGGTCAGGATCTGGCGATCGTGGCTTATGACCTGAACGGGGTCGCGGCCGTGGCCACCGCCCGGGCTGACAGCGGTGGGCGTTTCCTGTTGGTGCTGCCCCCCCGGATTACCGGAGCGGGCATCCCCGCAGCCCTGACCTTGGGCATTGCGGGATCGGACTATGTTCTGGAAGGGGGGCAATTGACCTTTGCCGGGCACACGCGCCACAGCATCGACCGGCATGTCATTCCCCGCCCGCTGCAGGAACTGGCCATCCGTATCAAGATCTCGACCCCCAATCTGAAAGAGGCCCCGATGTGGGGTGATTTCCACTTTGCCAATTCCCTGGCGGCCTCGTTCGAGAGAGCCGGATACCAGGCGAATGTGGACACAGCAGATGTCTGGTACGCGCATCCCAGCCAAGAGGATGTTGTGATCTCGATCCGGGGACGCCACCGGGTGAAAGTCGATCCGGGCAAGATCAACATCATGTGGATTATCTCGCATCCTGACCGGATTCCCGAAGATGAATACGCCGATTATGACCACATTGCCGTGGCGTCGGATGTGTATGCCCAGGTCCTGAAGGAAAAGGGGCTGCCATCGGTCAGTGTGATGCATCAGGCTGCGGATTCGACCCTGTTCTTCCACAATCCCGATCGGCCCAGAACTCCGGCCTGTCTGTTCGTGGGCAACTCGCGCCGCGAATATAGGACCATGGTAAAATGGTGTATGCAGAAGGATCTGCCTCTGGAGCTGTATGGCGGAGGGTGGGACGGTGTCCTGCCCGAGGGCCGGGTCCGCGGCACCTCTGTCAGCAATGCCGAGCTTCCGGATTTCTATGGCGGACATCTGATGCTGTTGAACGACCATTGGGACAGCATGCGCGATAACGGGTTCCTGTCGAACCGTTTGTTCGACGGCAGTGCCGTGGCAACTCCAATTCTGACAGACCCGGTGGCAGGGCTGGCTGATGTCTTCGGAGATGCGATCTCTGAGGCGGCTGATATCGAGAGCTTTGCGGATATTGTTCAGGACTGTATGGAAAATCCTGAACCCTACCTGGAGCGTGCGCGAAACGCACATGACATCGTGATGGCCGCCCATACGTTCGACCACCGCGCCATCGAGTTGGTCGAGATCATTGATCGTATCGCCGCGCGCAAACGTCTGGCCGCCTAAACGAACGGTCTTAAAGGGAAAAATTACCATAACACTGGTTACGCGTTTCGCCTGCCTGCATCCCTCCCGAACATCATTTGCGGTGGATGCGGGATTGTTCTTGGTAGGTTTTCTGCGGTATCCCTTCGCCCTGACACATCGACGATAGGCCCCACAGCCACGAAGGAAGACACATATGCCGTATTACCGTTCCCGGCGATCCACCCATGGCCGCAACATGGCAGGGGCCCGTGGCCTCTGGCGTGCGACCGGCATGACCGACAGCGATT
Source organism: Thalassovita sp. ABM4_323 (assembly GCF_056158665.1). Taxonomy (NCBI): domain Bacteria; kingdom Pseudomonadati; phylum Pseudomonadota; class Alphaproteobacteria; order Rhodobacterales; family Roseobacteraceae; genus Thalassovita; species Thalassovita sp. ABM4_323. Next base: position 7,803 of record NZ_JBSWTS010000001.1, read on the forward strand.
TCGGCAAGCCGATCATCGCGGTGGTCAACTCGTTCACGCAGTTCGTGCCCGGCCACGTCCACCTGAAGGACCTGGGCCAGATGGTTGCGCGCGAGATCGAAGCCGCCGGCGGTGTCGCCAAGGAGTTCAACACCATCGCCGTGGATGATGGCATCGCCATGGGCCATGACGGGATGCTGTATTCACTGCCCTCGCGCGAGGTGATCGCGGATTCGGTGGAATATATGGTCAACGCCCATTGTGCCGATGCGATGGTCTGTATTTCCAACTGCGATAAGATCACCCCCGGCATGATGATGGCCGCCATGCGCCTGAACATCCCGGTGATCTTTGTGTCGGGCGGGCCGATGGAGGCCGGCAAGATCGACATCAAAGATCTGGACATGACCAAGATCGACCTGGTCGACGCCATGGTCGCCGCGGCTGACGACAAATTCACCGACGAACAGGTCCAGCATATCGAGGAAAACGCCTGCCCCACCTGTGGGTCGTGCTCGGGGATGTTCACCGCGAACTCGATGAACTGCCTGGCCGAGGCACTGGGTCTGGCGCTGCCGGGCAACGGCTCGACGCTGGCCACCCATGCCGATCGCAAGAACCTGTTCCTCGAGGCCGGTCGCCGCATCGTCGACATCACCAAGCGCCACTATGAGGGCGAGGAAAAGGGCCTGCTCCCGCGCGAGATTGCCACGTTCGAGGCCTTTGAAAACGCCATGTCGCTGGACATCGCCATGGGTGGCTCCACCAACACCGTGCTGCACCTGCTGGCCATCGCCTATGAGGGCAAGGTGGATTTCACCATGACCGACATGGACCGCCTGTCGCGCCAGGTGCCCTGTCTGTGCAAGGTCGCGCCCAACATCCACAACGTCCACATGGAGGACGTGCACCGCGCCGGTGGCATCTTCTCGATCCTGGGCGAGCTCAGCCGCGCGGGTCTGCTGAATGACGAGGTCGCCACCGTGCATTCCAGCACCATGGGCGAGGCCATCGCCAAATGGGACATCAAGGTCGCCAACAACCCCGAGGCGGAAAGCCTGTTCAAGGCCGCCCCCGGCGGCGTGCGCACCACGCAGGCGTTCTCGACCCAGAACCGATACAAGGAACTGGATACCGACCGTGAAAACGGCGTGATCCGCGCCAAAGAGCACGCCTTTAGCCAGGATGGCGGTCTGGCCGTGCTGTTCGGCAATATCGCGCTGGACGGCTGTATCGTGAAAACCGCCGGGGTGGATGCGTCGATCCTGAAGTTTTCCGGCCCGGCCAAGGTGTTCGAATCCCAGGACGACGCGGTGAACGGCATCCTGACCGGCAAAGTGAGCGAGGGCGAGGTGGTGATCATCCGCTATGAGGGCCCTCAGGGTGGTCCGGGGATGCAGGAAATGCTGTACCCGACCTCGTATCTGAAATCCAAAGGTCTGGGCAAATCCTGCGCCCTGCTGACCGATGGGCGGTTCTCGGGGGGCACCTCGGGCCTGTCGATCGGCCATGCCTCGCCCGAGGCGGCTGAGGGCGGCGCCATCGCGCTGGTGGAAACCGGGGACATGATTGAAATCGACATCCCCAACCGCAGCATCAACCTGGCCGTGGCCGATGACGTGCTCGAGGCCCGCCGCGCCGCCAAGGGCCCGCTGCCCTGGGGCCCGGCCGAGCCACGCCCGCGCGCCGTGTCCAAGGCATTGAAGGCCTACGCGGCCTTTGCCTCGTCTGCGGCCAAAGGCGCCGTACGCATCCTGCCCGGCGAGGACTAAGCCAAAACAGACCCCGGCCTGCGCTGATCCGTGCTGGCCGGGGTTCTGCCTGAACAGGGTCGAAATCAGAGCCTGATACAGGCGATTTCCGCGTCGAATTCTTCATAGAATTCGACCAAAATTTTCCTGAAATTTTGGTCGTCCGCCAGCAACGGCAAAGATCAGCGCTCGGATTTCAGCGGGCGTTGCAGCAGCGCGTCCATGGCCTGGGACAGCGACACCTGCCCCTTCAGCAGGGCCGAGACCTGGTGGATCACCGGCAGGTCCATCTCGGCGCCCTGTTCGCTGACGGCATGGGCGGTCATCACGCCCTCGACGGTTTTGCCGCCCGTATCCACATCCCCGCGCGCCACGCGGATCCCATGGCTGAAGTTGCGCGACTTTTCCGAGGAACAGGTCAGGATCAGATCGCCAAAGCCCGACAGGCCCAGCAAGGTTTCCGGATGCGCGCCCTGGGCGGCGGCCAGGCGAGTGATTTCAGCAAAGCCACGGGTCATCAGGGCCGCGCGCGCGCTTTCGCCCAGACCGGCGCCGATGACCATGCCCGCCGCCAGCGCGATCACGTTTTTCAACGCGCCCCCCAGCTGCGCGCCCAGCGGATCATCGCTGAGATAGAGCCGAAAGGCGGGCGTCGACAGCCGTTCCTGCAAGGCCGCCCCATCGGGCAGATCGGTGGCCAGGGTCAGCGCCGTGGGTTTGCCCCGCGCGATGTCATCGGCAAAGCTGGGCCCGGTCAGAACGGCCGTTTTCGCGCCGGGCAGAACATCCGCGATGATCTGCGAGGGCAACAGGCCGGTGCCGCGCTCGACCCCTTTGCAGCAAGCGACCAGAACCGGCGCGCCCAAATCCGCGCCATGCGCCGACAAAAACCCACGCAGCGCCTGGGTGGGGATCGACAACAGGATCACCTGACAGCCCGCCAGCGCCCCCAGATCGGCCGTGGCCGTGATCGTCTTGGGCAAGGGAACGCCGGGCAGATGCACCTGGTTTTCCCGGGCGGCCTGCATCGCGGCCATTGCCTCGTAATCGCGCCCCCACAGCTTAACAGCCGCTTGTGTGGATTGCGCGACGGCCAGAGCAGTGCCAAAAGCCCCTGCCCCGATCACCGCAATATTGTCATTTGGCATCGTATTTTCCGCCTGCTTCCTGTCCCACTTGCCAAAGGGCTGCAAAGCCTTCCTTGGAAAGACCTATCCCCCTGAGCCGTAAGATCAGGGGCGATCAGGATCAGTTTGTTGCGGTGGAAACCGCGTTCGACACACCAACCGCCGAACCGATCAGCCCCAGAATAGTGCGAGCCGATGTCAGCAGGGTTTCTGTTCCCAGCACAGTATCCTGCGGGTTGATGTGGAATTTGCGTGCGGCAAACAATCCGTCCGCAGTGGTCAGATCAAAGGTAAACACAACCTGCTGATGCGCAGGGCCCGTACCGTTATAACGCAGCTCTTTTACCGGGTAGTCCCGCAACACCAGAACGGATTTAAGGTTGGCCCGAGCGTCCGACAAACCGCCAATCAGCGACAACGCCTCGATGGCCGTGATACGATCACGATCAAAATACACCAGCTCCTCGCGGCCAGTGGCCCCCAGAGCAGTAAAGAAGCGCCGGTCTTCTTCGACCATGACCTTATCGTCCCCACGCAGCGTGGTGTTCAGCTGTGGCTCAGCCATCAGGCGCTCTGCCCGAATTTCATAACTGCGCCCTGCACGCACCAACCGGACAACCGGATTGCGCAAGCTGGTTTGAATACCACCGCCCTGCGCCAGAAGGCTCAGCAATGTGTAATTGCGGTTTGGCAAAGGATAGGTGCCGGGATTGGGAACGCCACTGACCAGATCGACCGAGTTCTGCCGCCCCGGGACCAATGACAGCTGCACCTGTGCAGATGGAACGATGGGTTCCATGGCCTGCTGAATCTTTTCTCGTGCGGCAACAGGGGTCAGGTTCCTAACTTTCACATCCCCCAGATAGGGAATGAAAACCGTCCCGGCCGGAGAAACAACCGTTTTGGGCAAGACGGTCTGTTTGGCTTGCGAGCCGATCAACAGCGAGTTTTCCTGGCTATCCCAAATGACCAATTCCAGCTGATCGCCGGTTCGGATCAAAGGGCTTTCGGGACCCCGCTGATTGTTGATCCAGCTGTAGCCGCCGGCCCAGCCGGTGGTGGGCCAAGAAGACAGGGCAGACACATTCGTACGGGTGACAGGCACAACCTGATACGACGCATCGGCTTTGCTTTGCTCTTTCAGAATTTCAGTGGACAGGGCCGCCCCGCGGGGAATGGTACATCCCGCCAGAACCAGCATCGAAAGGCACACGGCCAAACATGTCTTCAATCGGTGCACGATTCTTCTCTTTCCTGGGAACTCTGCTCTTTTCTCGTTCTTTTAACCGCATGCCCCTTTCAAAAACAGTATTAACTACCGCAAACGCCATTTTCACGGGCAACCATGGCATTGATGCATCGGGGTCGCACATATGACAACACGATGACAAATGTCGCAACAGGCTATTTTTTTGGCACACGGCAGAAGCGTTTCAATTGAAGTCCGGGCACACGCTGGCTAAAGATGCGGTTAAGACCTTTTACACACCAGCACTCTCTCCATGTACACAAAAGAGATTTTTGATGTCTGACTTCAAAATTGCCGTCGCTGGGATGGGCTATGTCGGCCTGTCCAATGCCGTTCTTCTGGCGCAGCACAACGAAGTACGCGCCTTCGATATTGATACCAACCGAATCGAAACCATCAAAGCCGGGAAAAGCCCGATCATTGATGCGGATCTAGAGCATTACCTTGCTGAAAAAGAACTGAACCTGATCCCGACGACCGACGCTGTCACCGCGTTCAGCGGGGTGGATTTCGTCATCGTTGCCACGCCGACGAATTATGATCCGCAAACGAACTTCTTTGACACATCAAGTGTGGATGCCGTTATCCAGACCGTCACCGAGATCAACCCCACCGCCACGATCGTCATCAAATCAACGATCCCTGTCGGCTATACTGCAGGCATCCCTTCAAGACTGAATACCAAGCAGGTGATCTTCAGCCCTGAATTCCTGCGTGAGGGCAAAGCCTTGCACGACAACCTGCATCCATCGCGGATCGTGGTGGGCGAGCAATCCGAACGGGCCCGCCAATTCGCCAGTCTGCTGCAGCAGGGCGCCCTGACCAAGGGCACGCCGGTTTTGCAGACTGATCCGTCCGAAGCCGAAGCCATCAAATTGTTTGCCAATACCTATCTGGCAATGCGTGTGGCGTATTTCAACGAACTGGACAGCTATGCCCTGGCGCATGGGCTGGATCCTCGTCAGATCATTCAGGGGGTCGGCCTGGACCCAAGGATCGGCCCGCATTACAACAACCCGTCCTTTGGGTATGGCGGCTATTGCCTGCCCAAGGACACCAAGCAGCTGCTGGCCAACTATTCGGAAGTCCCGCAAAACCTGATCAACGCGATCGTCGAGGCCAACCGGACCCGCAAGGATTTCATCGCCGAAAGCATTCTGGCCCGCAAACCCAGCTGTGTCGGTGTATACCGACTGGTCATGAAACAAGGATCGGATAACTTCCGGCAAAGCTCGATCCAAGGCATCATGAAACGTCTGAAGGCAAAAGGGATCGAGGTCATCGTCTACGAACCCACCCTGCACGAGGAAACATTCTTCGGCTCCGAGGTATTGCATGACCTGGATGCGCTGAAATCGCGGGCCGACGTGATCCTAGCCAACCGCCATGCCCCCGAACTGGAAGATGTGGTGAGCAAGGTTTTCACCCGCGATCTGTTCGGCTCGGACTAATCCTTCCGCGTTGGTTTGATCAACCAAAGGCCACCCAACTGGGTGGCCTTTTGCATAGGTGTTCGCGCGACAGCTATGTCACGCAATTTCGAACACATCCGCACTGATCAGTGTCTGATTATCCAGGACCGCAAACAGTATCTGCGCCTGGCCTCCTGTGCCATCGGCGTCATAGTACAGCGCACCCGTAGTCCGGTCATAAATGATCCGGTCATTGGCGTCCGCTGCCTCGGTGCCCCCCCTGAGAGCCGAGGCTACTAGCCGCCCCCCTGCCATACCGGACAAAGCGGTAAAGACATTGCTGTGCAGCAGGATCGTATCGGCATTGCGTGATAGATCCATGATCGTGTCGACATTATCAGGCCCTAGCGCGCGTGAGAACACAAAGGTATCTTCCCCGGCCCCACCGGTCAGGGTATCGCTGCCCTCACGTCCGTTGATCGCGTTGTCGCCGGAGTTGCCGACTATCACGTTGTCCAGACCGTTCCCGATCCCCTTAAGATCACGATCGCCCTGTAGTTCCAGCTGTTCCACATGGGCGGTCAGCGCGTAATTGATGGTGCTGCGCACGGTGTCGGTCCCGGCGTTGACGCCTTCGATCACCACGTCGCCTTTGTTTTCGACCATATAAATATCGTCGCCGTGACCGCCCAGCATGGTGTCCGCGACCCGGCTGGCGCCGTCCAAAAGATTGTTGCCAGAATTGCCGCGCAGCTCGCCGGGGCGCACGGTCTCCCATAAGAGGGTGCTGTCGTAGCGCACCGCATCGATGTCACCACTGCCGACCAGGTGGATGTTTTCGATATCTGCAAAGCGATTGCCGGTAAAACCCTGATTGGTCACCACCGTATCGCTACCCTCGCGAATGGTTTCTTCTTCAGAGACGGTGTCCCCGGGATCCATAACAAAGAAGGTGTCGCTACCGTCGTAACCATAGTACAAGTCCGCCCCGGCGCCGCCGCGCAGCGTGTCATCGCCGTTACCTCCGGTCAGGGTGTCATCTCCACCGTTTCCGTACAGCAGGTTGTCTTCGTTATTGCCCTGAATGCGGTTGTCTTTTGCGTTGCCAATCCCGATGCGGGCCGATCCGATCAGGTACAAATTTTCCAATGCAGCGGGAAGAACGGTGTCGAACACTGTAAACACAGTGTCCTCTGTCCCACCGTCAGCACCTTCGATGATCCGGTCCCCGGCATTATCGACAAAATAGGTGTCGTTGCCCGAACCACCTGACATCACATCCGCCCCGACGCCGCCATCCAGCCGGTCCCCTCTGGCGCCGCCAATCAGAGTGTCGTTACCGGCGCCCGCAAAAATACGATCACGGCCAGCCGAGCCGCGGATCAAATCCGCGCCCCCATAGGTGTGCACCTCAATGGAGAAGTAGTCTTCGCTTGGTGCTATTTGCACCACATTGTTGAGGTTATTGGCACGGACAAGGACATCGCCGTTCCTTCCGACAATCGAGATATTCTCAATATGCTGCTGCCGGACATCAAGACGACTGTCTGTGATCACATGATCGATGCCGCTGTCTGTGGCCTGCTCGATCACGGTGTCTTCCTGCAGGAAGACACCGTTACGGGTAACAAGGTTCGATGTCAGCACATAGGTGTCCGACCCATCTCCTCCGGCCAGCGTGTCAGGTCCAGACCCGCCAACCAATGTGTCATCCCCTTCTCCGCCAAGCAGGGAATCGGCGTCATTGCCCCCATCAAGCCGGTCATTCCCGGCGCCCCCCTCCAGGGTGTCCCGCCCTGCCCCTCCCAGAAGCGTATCGTCATCCGCCCCTCCGGTCAGAGGGTCTCCGAAGCGGGTGCCTTGAAGAAGCGCCATGGTCTTTCCTCACACAATCGCGAACATATCCGTAGTCACTGCGGGCGTGTTCTCGAGCACGGCAAACAGCACCTGCGCCCCAACCCCAGAGCCATCGGCGTCATAATACAGCTCACCCGTGCTTTGGTCATAAATGATCCGGTCATCGGCATCAGATGCCGCCGTGCCAAAGGCCAGGGCCGAGGCAGGCAAGGCGCCCGCGCTGAGTGCGGTAAAGACATTGCTGTGCAGCAGGATCGTGTCCTCGGCTGCCATGTCAGTGATCGTGTCCACGTTGGTTGGACCCAAAGCTCGAGAGAACACAAAAGTGTCTGGGCCATCGCCACCAGCCAACGTGTCATTGCCCTCGCGGCCATTGAGCGTGTTGCGCCCGGAATTTCCGACAAGGACGTTGTCCAGCTTGTTGCCGCCCCCCTTGAGATCACGATCGCCCTGCAGTTCCAGCTGTTCCACATGGGCGGTCAGCGCGTAGTTGACAGCGCTGCGTACGGTGTCGGTTCCGGCATTGGCGCCCTCGATCACCACATCCTGCTTGTGTTTGACCACATAGATGTCATCCCCCAGCCTTCCGAGCATGAGGTCCTTGGCCTGGCTGGACCCCTCCAGCACATTGGTGCCAGCGTTGCCATGCAGTTCACCTTCTTTGACCCCAAGATCATAGCGGGCTGCATTGGCGTCTCCGCTGCCCACCAGTCGGATGACTTCGATGTCTGCGATCTCAGATCCGGCAAAGCTCAGAGATGTCACAACCGTGTCACTGCCTGCGCGCCATGTGTGTTCCCCACGCAAAACGTCCCGGAATCCAGTGACAAAATAGGTATCGCTGCCTTCGCTGCCCTCGAAGACATCAAACCCGCCGCCGCCTTTCAGGGTGTCATCGCCGAGACCGCCGGCCAGCGTGTCTGCCCCACCATTGCCCTGCAACAGGTTGTCCTCGTCGTTGCCGCGGATCCGGTTGGCCTTGCCGTTGCCGATGCCGATGCGGGCGGACCCCACCAAATAGAGATGTTCCAGGGCCGGTGCGAGGGTGATGTCAAACGTTGAATACAGCGTATCACTGCCCGCGAGGGAGCTTTCAACCACCCGGTCCCGTGGATCATCAACGTAATAGGTGTCGTCCCCGCCACCGCCTGCCATATAGTCGATGCCTGCCCCACCATTCATCTGGTCATTGCCGGGTCCTCCCAGCAATGTGTCATTGCCAGCAAACCCAATCAGAACATCTCTGCCGAAGCCACCGCGCAGCACATTGTCGAATTCATTCCCGCCAATGTGATTGTTCCCATCGTTCCCGATACCGATCCGGGCCTCGCCGCCCAGGTAGAGGTTTTCCAGGGCTGGGGCCAAGATGGTATCCAGAGTGATAAAAAGTGAGTCGGTCCCGCCATCTGCCTTTTCCACAATCCGGTCGTCTTTGGAGTCCACATAGTAGTCGTCATCTCCCGGGCCGCCGACCATCAGATCACCGCCAGGTCCGCCATCCAGCACGTCCGGGCCTTGGTTCCCCCCAAGCGTGTCATTGCCCTGGCCTCCAAGCAGGGTGTCTGATCCTTCTCCACCTCGCAGAAGGTCCGGCCCTCCTAACCCCATGAGCAGATCATGGCTGCTGCCGCCGAAAATAGAGTCCGGAATATCACTCCCGGTCAGCGTGTCCTGGCCACGGGTGCCGGTGATGGTGCTTTGGCCGTTGACAATCGTGGTCGCCATTGGGGGTCTCCTTAATCAGGGTTACACAATCTCGAACACATCCGCGTTGATCAGGGTCTGGTTGTCGAGCACAGCAAAGAGCACCTGTGCCTCGGTCCCGGTGCCATCGGCGTCATAATACAGCTCACCCGTGCTTTGGTCATAAATGATCCGGTCATCGGCATCAGATGCCGCCGTGCCAAAGGCCAGGGCCGAGGCAGGCAAGGCGCCCGCGCTGAGTGCGGTAAAGACATTGCTGTGCAGCAGGATCGTGTCCTCGGCTGCCATGTCAGTGATCGTGTCCACGTTGGTTGGTCCTAGGGCGCGGGTGAACACAAAGGCGTCGGCACCGTCACCACCGGTCAGCGTGTCGTTGCCTTCGCGCCCGTTGAGCACGTTGTTCCCGGCATTCCCGGTCAGCGTATTGGCAATGCCATTGCCGATGCCGTTGAGATTGCCACTGCCCTGTAGTTCCAACTGCTCCACATGGGCGCTCAGACTGTGGCTCACTGTGCTGCGCACCAGGTCAACGCCAGCCCCCGCGCCTTCGATCACGCGGTCTTTGGGGTTCTCGACCACATAGATATCGTCCCCCTGCCCGCCCAGCATGACGTCCACGGCCTGGCTGGACCCATCCAGGATGTTGTTGCCGGAATTGCCGCGCAGCTCGCCCGCAGTGGTCGCAAAATCCCCGCGCGTGGCGTTGATGTCTCTGGTGCCAAGCAGGCGGATGTTTTCGATATGGGCGGTGATCCCCCCGATGAAAGAGACAAAAGAGATGACCGTATCGACCTCGTTGTTTTGCGCCGCCACAAACGCCTCGTGCACCACATCGCCCAGGGCTACAAAATAGGTGTCGCTGCCCGCGCCGCCGGACAGGGTATCGCTGCCATAGCCGCCTTTCAGCGTGTCATCCCCTGCGTTCCCGATCAGCATGTCATCGCCGCCATTGCCTTGCAGCAGGTTATCGAAGGCATTGCCGTGGATGATGTTGTCTTGATTGTTGCCGTTGCCGATCCGGGCCTGCCCGCGCAGAAACAGGTTTTCCAAAGGGGCCGCCAGGTTGGTGGCGTGCAGAGTGGTAAAGACTGAATCTGTGCCGCCATTTGCCTTTTCAACAATCCTGTCGCCAGCGGAATCCACATGGTAGTTGTCGTTGCCATTGCCGCCAATCATCAGGTCATCACCGGTGCCGCCGTTCAGCAGGTCCGGGCCGTCACCGCCCCCCAGCGTGTCATTGCCCGAGCCACCAAAAAGCCGGTCCGACCCGTTACCACCCCTAAGCAAGTCGGGGCCATTTAACCCCATAAGCAGATCATGGCTGCTGCCGCCAAAGATCGAGTCCGGTATGTTGCCCCCGATCAGCGTGTCCGCGCCACGAGAGCCGGTGATCGTGCTTTGGCCGTTTACAATTTTAGTCGCCATTTGAAATCTCCCAAAAGAAAACACACGTTGAAACCGCCACCGCGCAGTGCACCAACACCGTGCACCGCGCTGATTCTATGTGGCGACCAAGTAGATTATACCACCTCGGGGTGTACCGGAGTGAAAACCCACCCCACCGGCGAAACGCCGCTGCGCGGGCCAGACAACCGAGACCCACAGGCATACGGACGGTGTTCGCTGTTGAACGGCCCATGGTCCTGTGACATTGCAGAAACATGAGTGATCAAATCCCAAATGACCGCGGGGCTGACCCGCAGATCGTGGCCTCGGCTCGTCATGTGCTGGAGATCGAGGCCGAAGCCTTGCGCCTGTTATCGACCCACCTGCCCGCCGATTTCGCCGCCGTGATCCGCCTGATCCTGGACACCAAGGGCCGCGTTATCGTGGCCGGCATCGGCAAATCGGGCCATGTGGGGCGCAAGATCTCGGCCACCTTTGCCTCGACCGGGACGCCCTCGTTCTTTGTGCATGCCTCCGAGGCCAGCCACGGCGATCTGGGCATGATCACGCCTGATGACATCTGCATCCTGATTTCCAATTCCGGCGAAACCCAGGAGCTGGGCGATATCCTGGCCCATACCCGCCGGTTTTCCATTCCGCTGGTGGCGATTTCCTCGCGCAATGACAGCACGCTGATGCAGGCGGCAGACCATCGCCTGCTGCTGCCCCCCGCCCCCGAGGCCTGCCCGATGGGCATGGCCCCCACCACTTCGACCACGCTGGCGCTGGCTTTGGGCGACGCGCTGGCCGTGGCCCTGATGGAGCAGCGCAATTTCCAGCCCGACCAGTTCCGCACCTTCCATCCGGGCGGCAAGCTGGGCGCGCAGCTGTCCACCGTGGCGCAATTGATGCACGGGGTGGACGCCCTGCCGCTGGTGCAGACAGACACCCCCATGTCCGATGCCCTGATCGAGATGACCTCCAAGGGATTTGGCACCGTGGGCGTGCTGAAGGGGCGCAGTTTGGCTGGAATCGTCTCTGATGGCGACTTGCGGCGCAACATGACCCACCTGATGGACAGCACCGCCGGAGACGTGGCCACGATGGGCCCTGTGACCGTCGCCCCTACCCTGCTGGCCGCGCAGGCCCTGGCGCTGATGAATGAACGCAAGATCACCACGCTCTTTGTGGTCGATGACACCAACGCCCCCGTGGGCATCCTGCATCTGCATGACCTGCTGCGCGCAGGCGTTGTCTGAAAGGTTCCTGATGAAAACCGTGATCCTGATCCCCGCCCGCTATGCCTCAACCCGCTATCCGGGCAAACCGCTGGCCGAACTGACCCTGCCCTCGGGCGAGAAGAAATCCCTGATCCGGCTTAGCTGGGAGGCCGCGCTGCGCGTGCAAGGCGTGGCCGAGGTCCATGTGGTCACCGATGATGACCGTATACGCGACCATGCCCAGGACTTTGGCGCCAGCGTGATCATGACCAGCCCCGAGGCCGAAAATGGCACCGCCCGCTGCGCAGAAGCTGTCGCCAATGGCGATGTCGAGGCTGATCTGGTGGTCAACCTGCAAGGCGATGCGCCCCTGACGCCGGAATGGTTCATCGAGGATCTGATCGCCGCCATGGCGCGCGATCCGGCCGCCCAGGTCGCCACGCCCGTGCTGCAATGCGATCCGCTGACCTATGGCCATTTCGTCGAGGACCGCAAAGCCGGCCGCGTGGGCGGCACCACGGCTGTGTTCAATCGCGCCGGTCACGGGATGTATTTCTCCAAAGAGGTCATCCCTTATATCGACCCTGACAAGGTGCCCGACGGCGATATTCCCGTCTATCACCACGTGGGCGTCTATGCCTATCGCCCCAGTGCCCTGCGCGCCTATACCGGCTGGCCCGAAGGGGCGCTGGAAAAACGCGAGGGGCTGGAACAGCTGCGGTTCCTGGAAAACGGTCAAACCGTGGCCTGCGTGCAGGTCGAAGGGCGCGGCCGGGTGTTCTGGGAGCTCAACAACCCCGAAGATATCGCCCGCATCAACTCGGTCCTGAAGGAGCTGTAAGCCATGCAAGAATCCGCTGTAACAGAGACGAAAACAGTCACGATCGGCGACATTCAGATCGGCGGGTCAAACCCCATCGCGCTGATCACCGGGCCTTGCCAGCTGGAAAGCCTGGATCACGCCCGCATGATGGCCGAAAAGATCGCCGAGGCCTGTTCTGAAACCGGCACGCAGTTCATTTTCAAGGCCAGCTATGACAAGGCCAACCGCTCGTCGATTTCCACCCAGCGGGGGCTGGGCATGGACAAGGGCTTGGAAATCCTGGCCCAGATCAAAGCCGAATTCGGCGTGCCGATCCTGACCGATGTGCATGACGCCGCCCAATGTGCCCCCGCGGCTGAGGTCTGCGACGTGCTGCAAATCCCCGCCTTCCTGTGCCGCCAGACCGATCTGCTGCTGGCGGCGGGCGAAACCGGGGCTGCGATCAACGTCAAAAAGGGCCAGTTCCTGGCGCCCTGGGACATGGGCAACGTGGCCGAGAAAATCGCCAGCACCGGCAATGACCGGATCATGCTGTGCGACCGGGGCACCTCGTTTGGCTATAACACGCTGGTCACGGATTTTCGCGGCCTGCCGGTCATGGCGCAGACGGGATACCCCACGGTGTTTGACGCGACCCACTCGGTGCAGCAACCCGGCGGGCAAGGCACCACCAGCGGCGGGCAGCGTGAATTCGCCCCGGTTCTGGCGCGCGCGGCCTGCGCGGTTGGCGTCTCGGCCCTGTTCATCGAAACCCATCAGGATCCGGACACCGCCCCCAGCGACGGGCCGAACATGATTCCGGTCGATCAGATGGCCGGTTTGATAAAAACGTTGCGTGGCTTTGATAGCCTGGCAAAAAGCCTCTGACACAGGACGCGCCCCATGACAAATACCCTGACAGATGACCTGATCCAGATTTCGAACGACCAGCTGTCTGTCACGGTCAGCGCGTTGGGCGCCGAGATGCAAAGCCTGCAAGACGCAAAGGGCCGCGATTACCTGTGGAATGGGGATGCGCAATACTGGAGCGGCCGCGCGCCGATCCTGTTTCCCATCGTGGGCCGTGCGCCGGGGGATCAGATCCGCGTGGGCGATCATCTGGCCGACATGTCCCAGCACGGATTCGCCCGGCGCAGCCGGTTTGCCCTGCGAGAGGCCGATCAGACCAGCTGTACCCATGTGCTGACCCCGACCGAGGCGATCCGCGCCGTTTACCCCCCCGATTTCCGGCTGGAGCTGACCCACAGCCTGCAAGGCAATACCCTCAGCGTGACGGCCACCGTAACCAATACTGGGACAGATCCCCTGCCCTTTGGCCTGGGCTTTCACCCGGCGTTTCGCTGGCCCTTGCCCGGCGCCGAAGGCCAGCCCCATCACGTGACCCTGTCAGATGGCAGCGCCCCTGATATGGCCCGCCTTCAGGATGGTCTGCTGCCCCCCGAGCGCCTGCCCTCGCCCTTTGAAAAGGGCCGTTTAGAGCTGGATCAGAGCCTGTTTGAGGCCGATGCGATGCTGTTTCCGAATGCAGGCATCCCCGGGCTCGACTATGGGCCGCAGCACGATCACGCTCAGGGCCCCCGCCTGACCTTTGCCTTTGAAAACCTGCCCGATCTGGCGCTGTGGACCAAGCCCGGCGCGCCCTTCCTGTGTATCGAGCCCTGGCACGGCACCGCCGCCCGCACCACCGATGGCCCCGCCATCGAGGACCGTCCCAACGCGATCCAGTTGCCCCAGGGGCAGGCTCGCCCCTTCAGCTATAAGGTCACGATCCACCCAGCTGCCTGATCTGCGCTCATTCAACGGGAAATTTACGCCCGTTTCCTCTGCTCCCTGTTGTTCCCACCTGCCCCCTGGGATAGCCTGCCTGAAACTGACATGTTTAAAGATTTGATGATGCCTTGGGATACTTTGCGCCGCCTGCACAGCCAGGCAGCTGCGGCTGACATCGCCGCGCTTTTCGCCGCCGATCCCGACCGTGCCCAGCGGTTTTCCTGCGCTTTTGACGGGATGCTGTTCGATTTCAGCAAAACCGCGATCGACACCCCGGTTCTGAACGCCCTGATCGACCTGGCCCAGGCCGCAGATGTGCCGGGCAAACGCGCCGCCATGCTGGGGGGCGACAAGATCAACGAAACCGAGGACCGCGCCGTGCTGCATACAGCCCTGCGCGCCCCCCAAGGCACGCAGATCCGGGTGGATGGCGCCGATATCATGCCCGAGGTCCTGGCCACCCGCGCCCGTATGGCCGATTTTGCCAATGCCGTGCGCAGCGGAGCCTTCACCGGGCAGGGCGGCGCCATTACCGATGTGGTCAATATCGGCATCGGCGGCTCGGATCTGGGGCCGGTGATGGGCACGCTGGCGCTGGCGCCCTATTGTGACGGGCCGCGCACGCATTTCGTCTCCAACGTGGATGGGGCGCATGTGCAGGACGTGCTGGCGCCGCTGGATCCGCAAACCACGCTGGTGATCGTCGCCTCGAAAACCTTCACCACGGTTGAAACCATGACCAACGCCGACACCGCCCGGCGCTGGATGGCGGCCTCGGTGGATCAGCCGGCCGCGCAATTCGTGGCCCTGTCCACCAGTGACGAAAAAACCGCCGCATTCGGCATCCCGCCCGAGCGTGTCTTTGGCTTCGAGGATTGGGTCGGGGGGCGCTATTCCATGTGGGGGCCCATCGGGCTGAGCCTGATGATGGCGATCGGCCCCGAGGATTTTGACGCCTTCCTGGCGGGCGGTGCGTCGATGGATGCGCATTTTCGGGATGCGCCCCTGGCCCAGAACCTGCCGGTCCTGCTGGCCCTGGTCGGCATCTGGCACCACCAGATCTGCGGCTATCCCACCCGCGCCGTGCTGCCCTATGAACAACGCCTGACCCGCCTGCCCGCCTATTTGCAGCAGCTGGAAATGGAAAGTAACGGCAAGCGCGTCGCCATGGATGGCACCCCCCTGGACACCCCCACCGGCCCCGTTGTCTGGGGCGAGCCGGGCACCAATGGCCAGCATGCCTTTTATCAGCTGATCCACCAGGGCACCTCGGTGGTGCCGTGCGAATTCCTGCTGGGGGCGCGCGGGCATGAACCCGATCTGGCGCATCAGCACAGCCTGCTGGTGGCCAATTGCCTGGCCCAGTCCGAGGCGCTGATGCAGGGGCGCTCGTTTGAGGCTGCCCTGGCCGAGGCCCATGCCGCCGGGCTGACCGGGGCCGAGGCCGAAAAGCTGGCCCATCACCGGACCTTCCCGGGCAACCGCCCGTCAAGCACGCTGATATATGATCTGCTGACGCCCTACCGGCTGGGCCAGATCGTGGCCCTTTATGAACACCGGGTGTTCGTCGAGGGCGTGATCCTGGGGCTCAACTCGTTCGATCAATGGGGGGTGGAACTGGGCAAGGAACTGGCCACCACCCTGCGCCCGATTCTGGACGGACAGGCCAGCAGTGACGGCAAAGACGGCTCGACCCGGCAATTGTTGCACTATTTTCAGCAGCACCAAGGATAAGCACGCGCCCGGACTCCTCCGATGACCCATAGAATGGGCATTTTCCAGCCTATCGGACAGAAATCGCCTAAACACACAGCACATACCGTAAAACAACGGTGGAAACCTGACCGGGGCTTCCGGTAGAATTCCACGCAAATCTATTTTCAAAGGACTTCATGATGACACGCAAGGTTACCAAAGCGATTTTTCCGGTTGCTGGTTTGGGAACACGCTTTTTGCCCGCTACGAAATCCGTCCCCAAAGAGATCATGACACTGGTCGACCGCCCGCTGGTCCAATACGCCATCGACGAAGCCCGCGCCGCCGGCATCGAAGAGTTCATTTTTGTCACCTCGCGCGGCAAATCCGCGCTTGAGGATTACTTTGACCAGCGCCCCTATCTGGAAGACGAGCTGCGCAAGAAAAACAAGACCAAGCTGCTGGAAGTCCTGGAAACCACCAATATGGAAAGCGGCGCCGTGGCTTATATTCGCCAGGCGCAAGCCCTGGGCCTGGGCCACGCCGTGTGGTGCGCCCGTCGCCTGATCCATGACGAACCCTTCGCGGTGATCCTGCCCGATGACGTGATCGCGGCCGAAAAACCCTGTTTGCAACAGATGGTCGAAGCCTATGAAGAAACCGGCGGCAGCATGGTCGCCGCGATGGAGGTCCCGCCCGAAAAGGTCTCGGCCTACGGGGTTCTGGACGTCAAAGAGGACATGGGCAAGGTCGTGTCGGTCAATGGCATGGTGGAAAAGCCCCCCGCGGGCACCGAACCGTCGAACCTGGCCGTGATCGGCCGCTACATACTGTCGCCCAACGTATTGAAAACACTAGATAAAAAGGAAACCGGTGCGGGTGGTGAAATCCAGCTGACCGACGCCATCGCGCGCGAAATCACCGAAGGGCGCGGCGTTTACGGGTTGCGCTTCAACGGCGAACGCTTCGATTGCGGCTCCAAGGCGGGCTTCTTGCAGGCGACCATCGCCTTTGGCCTGTCGCGCTCGGATCTGCGCGACGAGCTGATGGATTACCTGCAAGCCATCACCCATACCGACAAGGCCGCTCAGTAAGGAGCTCCCATGCCAAACGTCCTGGTAACCGGCGGGGCCGGTTACATCGGCAGCCATGCTTGTAAGGCGCTCAAGGCCGCCGACTATACCCCTGTGACCTTCGACAACCTGGTCACCGGCTGGCAGGACGCGGTGAAATTCGGCCCCTTCGAACAGGGCGATCTGCTGGACCGCGCCCGCCTGGATCAGGTCTTTGCCCAATACCAGCCCGTAGCAGTGATGCATTTCGCAGCGCTGTCACAGGTCGGCGAAAGCATGTCGAACCCCGGCAAATACTGGCTGAACAACACCGGCGGATCGCTGAACCTGATCGAGGCCGCGGCCGAGGCGGGCTGTCTGAACTTCGTCTTTTCCTCGACCTGCGCCACCTACGGCGAACAGGATAACGTGGTGTTGAACGAGGACAGCGTGCAGCTGCCGATCAACGCCTATGGCGGCTCCAAACGCGCGATCGAGGATATGCTGCGCGACTTTGACGCCTCTCATGGGATGAAATCGGTGATCTTCCGCTATTTCAACGTGGCCGGTGGCGACCCCGAGGCCGAGGTGGGCGAATTCCACCGCCCCGAAACCCATCTGATCCCGCTGATCCTGGACGCGATTGACGGCAAGCGCGACGCGCTGACCATTTTCGGCACCGATTACGACACGCCCGATGGCACCTGCATTCGCGACTATGTCCATGTCTGCGATCTGGTGGATGCCCATGTTCTGGGGGTGAACTGGCTGACCGCTGGCAAGGGCAGCCGGGTGTTCAACCTGGGCACTGGCAGCGGTTTTTCCGTGCGCGAGGTGATGGACGCCGCCGCCGCCGTAACAGATTGCAAGGTGCCCTTCAACGAAGGGCCCCGCCGGGCGGGCGATTGCACCAAGCTGGTGTCCGGATCCACCCGCGCCGAAGAAGAGCTGGGCTGGCGCCCAAAACGCTCGACCCTGGATCTGATGATCGCGGATGCCTGGCGCTGGCACCAGACGGGCCATTACACCAAGTAGCCCCGCCAGGTTTAAAAAATCAAAATGTCATCTGCCTGGACGATCGCGTTCTGCTCGAACGTGGCCAAAAGCACCTGATCAGTCGTCCCGGAGCCATCCGCGTCGAACCACAACTGCCCCGAGATCTGGTCGAAAATGAACCGGTCGCTGGCATCCTCTGCCGCTGTGCCAGCAACAAAATCTGCCACATCTAGAACACCCGCGACCACCCCCCCGCCCAGAATTGACCCTTTGAATTTCAGCGTGTCATCATCACCTAGGATGGTCTCAAAATCGATCAGACGATCGACGTTGCCTGCCCCAATCTCGCGATCAAAGACGAACGTGTCGTCCCCGGCCTGACCTTTCAGCACGTCATTCCCCTCGCGCCCAACAATCGTGTTGGCAAAGGGTGTCCCGACAATCGTGTTATCCAAACCGTTGCCGATCCCGTTGAAGAGCGCTGGATTTCCGTCCCGCGTGTAAACCGTTTGCATGAACAACTTCTCGACATGCGCCTCAAGGGAATAAGAGCGATAGGCCAACACCTCGTCCACGCCTTCCCCGGCCTGTTCACGTGCCGTGTCTCCTGGTGCACGGATCAGGTAGCGGTCATCGCCAAGCCCACCAATCAGCGTGTCAACGTTCTTGCCGCCATCCAGGATGTTGTCAGAGTCGTTGCCTTCGATCCGGTTCATCAACCCGTTGCCAGCCCCAATGCGCGCTGTGCCGGTCAGCTCAAGATCTTCGATATGAGCGCTTCCCATCCGGAAATCGACCGAGCTGATCACCGTATCATGCCCAGACCACTTGCGGCTTTCGGCCACCCGGTCGCCATCGCTGTCGACATAAAAAAAATCTGACCCATGACCACCGATCAGCAAGTCATTGCCCGCCCCACCGTCCAGCGTATCGTCGCCAGCAAGCCCGTTCAGAGTATCATCGCCCACCGTCCCGCTAAGATAATCATTCCCCGCCGTCCCAACCGGAACCTGTCCCAGGTCCAACGCGACCACGCCATCTGTTTTGGCAAAGTTTTGCGTCACCATTACGGAGTATAGGGTCACATGTTGGCCTGTTTCTTCATCCGTGTAGGTAAAGCTGCCCTGCTCGATTCCAATGCCGATCAGTTCGTATTCTGCGTGTAGTATGTTTGCGCGATGGCCAGGACTGTTCATCAGGCTGACATGCAGGTCATAGACATCGTCCGTGTATCCTTCGGCCCCGCGCTCGGATTGAATGGCGAGGTTCTCACCTGACCACCATGTCCCCGAAAAGTCGAACGCGGCGGCCTCCATGCGCTCGGTGGCAGTGCTGCCACCCACCCCGGTATGGCTGAAGATATTCTCGTCCAGCACCCATTGCGAATGCAGCTCTGCGGAACTGTTCAGATGCTGTTCCAGAACCAGAGCCGGAAGGCCTTCCTCGGCGCGGGCTCCGTTCACCAGATCCAGCATGTATCGTTCAAGCTCGGACGCCACCGATACCGACATCGAGAACCCCTGTTGCTGTGTCATTTCCTCAGGCAACCATCGCCTTGAGCAAGGCCTGCCTTCTGGCCGACAATGATCTGCCAATCAGAACAGCACAATATCGGATGGGGTCAAATGAACGTCATTCAGTAAAACAAATGTCAGCATAGCCTTTTCCGGGCCAGAGCCATCGGGATCCACCCACAATCCGCCCAAATCGAGATCATACAGCAAGCGATCCTGCGCCTCGTCTGCGGTTCGGCCTACATGCCACATTGCGCCGGTGGCCGGGCCACGCTCCAGTCCGAACAGGCTGGCCTTGATCCAAAGAACATCTTCGCCTGGCGCGAAATCAACCACACGATCCACGTTGTTACGGCCCGGGGCGCGGTCAAAAACAAACGTATCCGCCCCGCCCTGCCCTTTCAGTGTGTCACGCCCGTTCCGCCCAACGATCACGTTGTCATCCATATTTCCGATGATGACATTCGCGACATCATTTCCGACCCCGTTGATGGGCGCCAACCCCTGCAAGTACAAAAACTCGACCTCATCGGGGATCTGCAGGGATCGGTACGCCCGCACGATATCCGTACCTTCGCCAGGCAGTTCGATCACCGTGTCCTGCGGCGCCCGCACATAGTAAATATCATCGCCCAATCCGCCCAGCATGGTGTCGTTGTTTTTGCCACCATCCAAAATATTGTCACCCTCATTCCCGGTAAGAACATTCACCAACCCATTACCGACGCCCCGAATGTTGCCACTGCCGGTTAAGGTCAGGTCCTCGATATGCGCGCGGGCCAGCCAGAAATCCACTTGGCTGAGCACGTGATCAGACCCGTCCCAGCGGCGGCTTTCGATGACCTGATCACCCAGGTCATCCACGACAAACAGATCCGACCCAGGCCCCCCGTTCATCACATCCGCCCCGGCGCCACCATCCAAACGGTCATCCCCTGCCAACGCCAACAGTGTGTCGGCGCCAGCCCCTCCGTCCAGGACATCCCGCGCCAGTGTGCCGGTCAGGCTGTCCTGTCCACTGCCTCCGGTGGCCGCATCTGCCAGCAAGCTGCGAGTTTGCAGCCAGCTGGACAACATCCGATCCCCATCCAACACATCCATGGCGCCCAGCTGCTCCGCACTCAACGAAGTGCCATTGATCGTGATCAAGCGCAGTACTTCTTCGCCAAAGGCCAGTGTTGCCCCATCCGTCCGCTCCAGGATCGTCAGCTGCCCTGTATTGCGTAGAAAGGCCCAGTTCGACAAATCCAACCGGTCGATCCCCGGCTGAAAGTCCGTGATCTCGTCATAGGCCCCATCTGCAGACAGCACGAAAACATCCACGCCTGTCCCGCCCGACAGGGTATCTTCGCCAAGCCCGTCCATCAGAACGTCATCACCGCCTCCCGCACGCAGGCTGTCATCTCCGGCTTGGCCGGACAGAACGTCATCACGACTGGTTCCCAACAACAGATCATTCCCTGCTCCACCCAGTTGAGTCTCGCCCTGGGTTTCCATGCTGACTTCGATCCAGGTCAATCCGGGTTCAACCTCGCTGGTGACTGCAATGGATAAAGCGTCGTCATACCCTGCCATGGCCACGGCCGAGACATTCGCCAACGTCGTCTCTAGGGTGTCCGCCAGTGTCGACAGATGCAGCAGCCGCCCCCCCGGAAGCAGCTGAAACAGGCTGATGCCATCCTCATCGCCGGCGGCCAACACATAGGTCGCGCCATTCAGCTCGACCACTTCCAGATGAGTGATATGACCAAACCGCGTATCCGGGCTGTCCATCAAATGATCAACCGGAGTCAGCCGCCCCGCAGCACTGATGTGAAACACCGTCAAAGTGCCGCTCCCCCGCGCTCCGACGATAGCATAATCTTCCTGAGCAACGGACATGATCCGCAGCACCGTGGGTTCGGAAATTCCCAATCCCTCAGCCTGCGTGTGCAGATCAACAAGGTTGATCTTAGCGCTGGCCCCAACACTGAAACTGGCAAGGATGTCAGTCCCCCCGGTCAAAGCAAGCAACACCGGTGTTTCGCGATCCTCAAGCACCTGAAGATCCACAATACCGCCAGTTCCTGCAATCAGATCCGTTCCCTGGTTTCGCAACCCACTTAGGCTGCCATCCTCCTCCAATTGCCAGCTAAGGATACGGGACTTTCCGGCTTCGACTCCGAACAGGAAACGCCTGGCCCCCCCTGGTTGAAGGACCTGCAAATGCAACAGGCCTGTCGGAAGGGTCTCTCCGACAGGCAGATGCCCCCGCAAGGGCACATCCCCATCCGCCGTCAAATCATAGAGCCAAACACCAGCCGCGCTGACCCCTGTGACCGCCAGATAGGCCTCATCCCCTGCCGTATAACGAAAAAGCGCACTGTCCTGTCCCAGCTGTACATCACTTGGCCAGACACCAAACGCAGTTTGCGTGATCGCCGCTTGCGTCACCGACACCGAAGACAGCCCAGCTCCACCTGACCGGGTCGCCGTATAGACAACCGCCCCGTCTGATCCATAGAAAACGTCAATATCTACCACCCCGGACAAGAAGATATCTTCCTGCCCGGCGGTTCGGACGTTTCCGCCCAAATCCACCTGAGTCATACGCTCACCCTTTTCCCACGTGGAACAAGGTGAGCCAGGGGCGTTAACGGTTTCTTAGAGTTTTATGGCAGCAAAACGGCGTTTGCTGACAGCTTTTCTAAATTCTTTTGAATGCCCAGCTACAGGCTGCCCTTAGCCAATGCCTCAAGGTAAGCGCCATACTCATTCTTGGCGAACCGACCGGCACGTTGCAGCAAAGCCTTCGTATCAATCCAGCCCATCTGGAAAGCGACCTCATCCGGGCTGCCCACTTGCTGCCCCTGCCGCTTGGTCAGAGTGCGCACGAAATTCCCCGCATCCAGCAACGAGCCATGCGTGCCGGTATCCAGCCAGGCATAGCCACGGCCCATCCGTTTCACCGATAGCGCCCCGTCAGACAGATAGCTTTCCAAAAGCGTCGTGATCTCCAACTCGCCGCGAGGCGAGGGCTTCACATCTCGCGCCCGCTGCGGAGCAGTGCCATCCAGAAAATACAGGCCCGTCACCGCATAAGACGACGGCGGCACCTCGGGTTTTTCAATGATCGAGCGGGCATTTCCCGCGTCATCGAAATCCACCACGCCATAGCGTTCAGGATCGGCCACGTGATAGCCAAAGACCGTCCCGCCGCTGTTCTGACTGTCAGCCTCGGCCAGCATGCCCGGCAAGCCATGGCCAAAGAATATATTGTCGCCCAACACCATCGCCGACGGGGCACCATCCAGAAAATCTTCGGCCAACAGATATGCTTGGGCCAATCCATCGGGACTGGGTTGAACGATATAGGTCAGCGAAATTCCCCACTGGCTGCCATCCCCCAGCGTTCGCATGAATTGATCCTGATCCTGCGGAGTTGTGATCATCGCGATCTCGCGGATGCCTGCCAGCATCAACACAGTCAATGGATAATAGATCATCGGTTTATCATAGATCGGCAGCAATTGCTTCGAAACGCCGATGGTGATGGGGTAAAGCCGCGTGCCCGACCCCCCCGCCAGAATAATACCTTTGCGCTGTGTCATGGTTTCAAATCGTCCTTTGTAAAATTATCCGTGGGCCCAACGCCCAGATCTTGTAGAACGCGATCCAACGCATCGCGCCAATCAGGGCGGGCAATCCCAAAGACCCGTTGCAATGCGGAACAATCCAGCCTGGAATTCAGGGGCCGCACGGCGGGCGTCGGATAGTCTGACGTGGGAATTCCGGCCACATCCACACTCCGCCCCGCGCGTGTGAATGTTTCGCATGCGAAAGCTTTCCAACTTGCATCCGGCATGCCAGAGAAATGATAGATACCCGCCTTGTCAGCATTCTGCTGCAATTGTTGGGCGATCGACAGGCACGCGGCAGCAATCGCATCGGCCGGCGTGGGGCCTCCGATCTGATCATCGACCACACTCAATGTATCCCGGGTTTCCGAAAGGCGCAGCATGGTTTTGACGAAATTCGCTCCATGGGCGGAAAACACCCACGACGTCCGCAGGATCGCATAACGCCCCCCCGCATCCCGCACCGCATTTTCGCCCGCCAGCTTTGAGCGCCCATAGGCATTTTGCGGTGCAACAGGGTCTGTTTCCTGCCAAGGCTGTTCGCCAGTACCATCGAAAACATAGTCCGTAGAGACATGCACGAACGGAATGTCCAACTCTGCACAGGCCCGAGCCATCGCCCCCGGCGCGTCACCATTGACCCGGGTGGCCAGGGGTTCTTCGTCCTCGGCACGATCGACAGCTGTGTAGGCGGCAGCGTTGATAACGGCCTGTGGTGCCGCCGCGTGGATTGCCGCAGCACAGGCATCGGGATCAGACAGATCCGCCTCGTCCCGCCCCAGCGCAGTCACATCCGCCTGACGCTGCAACTCTGTGGCCACCTGCCCCGTCTTTCCGAATACCAGGATCATGCCGCACCTTTTCCGCTATCGGTGCCGGTTCCCAAACGTTGCCCAACACCGTGCCGAGATTGCAGCGGTTTCCACCAAGCTTCGTTTTCCAGGTACCAGGCAACAGTGCGGCGCAGCCCCTCTTCAACCGTGACGCTGGGGCGCCATTCCAGTTCGGTGCGGATACGTGTTGGATCAATCGCATAGCGCGCATCATGTCCCGGCCGATCGGTCACAAAGGTGATTTGATCGGCATAGGAGCCCGCCGGTTTCGGCCGCAACTCATCCAGTATCCCACACAAAGTCTGAACCAGCTGCAAATTGGTCCGCTCGTTTTCACCACCAATATTATAGGATCGGCCCAGTTCGCCCTTGTCCACCACCAATAACAAAGCATCGGCGTGATCCTCGACATACAGCCAGTCGCGGATATTGGAACCATCGCCATAGATCGGCAGCTCCTTGCCCGCCAAGGCATTCAGAATGATGACCGGCACCAGTTTTTCAGGAAAATGGTAAGGGCCATAGTTGTTCGAACAATTCGTCAGAACAACCGGCAGCCCATAGGTCTCGTGCCAGGCGCGCACCAGATGGTCAGAAGACGCTTTCGAGGCGGAATAGGGACTACGTGGGTCATAAGGCGTGTCCTCGGTGAACTGTACGTCCGGGTCAGCTGGCAAAGACCCAAACACCTCGTCTGTACTAATGTGATGGAACCGGAAGCTTTCGGGGCGCCCCTGCCCAACCCAATACGCACGGGCGGCCTCGAGCATGTTGTAGGTGCCGGTGATATTCGTTTCGATGAAATCTCCGGGCCCGTCAATCGACCGGTCCACATGAGATTCAGCGGCAAGGTGCATCACCGCATCAGGGCGATGCTGAGTAAAAACCCGCTCCAAAGCGGCACGGTCCCGAATATCGACATGTTCAAACGCATAGTTCGGACTGTCAGCCACGCTGGCAACATTTTCCAGACAGGCGGCATAGGTCAGCGCATCCAGGTTCACAACATGGTGCCCTCGCGCAATCGCCAGTCGAACAACAGCCGATCCAATGAACCCGGCGCCACCAGTTACTAGGATTTTCATAGCTCAACTCTCCCAGGTGAACGGACTATCAAAACCTTGCAGGCCAGGCGCCACAGCATCCTTGCCGCTGAGAACCGGATCACCAGAGAGCGGCCACTCAATGCCAATATCCGGATCGTTCCAAATCAACGCGCCCTCGGTTTCCGGCGCGTAATAGTCCGAACATTTGTAGATAATCTCTGTATCGGGCTGCAGGGTTACAAACCCATGGGCAAACCCGGCTGGCACCAACAGTTGGCGCCCATTCTCAAAGCTCAGTTCGCAACCGACCCATTGTCCATAAGTCGGACTGCCGGCCCGAATATCTACGGCCACATCGAACAGCGCGCCTTTGCCGCAGCGCACCAGCTTATCCTGCGCATGAGGAGGGGCCTGAAAATGCAGCCCTCGAATCGTTCCTACCTCACGCGAAAGCGAATGGTTGTCCTGCACAAACTCGATATCAACGCCATGCTCGAACATGACCTTGCGACTATAGCTTTCGGAAAAAAACCCGCGGTGATCGCCAAATCGGGCTGGTGACAGTATCAATACGCCGTCAAGCGCCGTCTTCTCGATGTTCAAATTAGTTCTCTCCAGACAGGTAAAACATCGCCCATCACACGAGCGACCAATCCTAGCTATTTTACCTTAGAAGCCCCTCGGTTGACCACAGCCGACGCCCCATTCCGCACCACATTAACGCCTTCGACTGCTTGAAAACGCAGATGCCCAAAATCCGCCTCAACATCCGTCGGGATTTATCGTTTTTTAAGCCACCCCAGAAACGCCTTGTCGGGGCTGCGCAAGACCGGGCTGCCCGAGCTGCGCCACATGGCCTGCCAGTCCGCTTGCAGGGCATAGACATCCGCCCCCGGCACCAACGTACGCGCCTGTTCAAGCGTCTCGGGCTTCAGCAGTGGTGTACGCATATCGGTGGCAGATTCGACCATCGAACTGCGCGGGGTGACACGAATGATGTCTCCGGGCTCTTCGGACAACCGGTAATCAGGCAGCTGGTCTGCCGCGATCATGTCGCGCACCATTTTGCGAAACACCCGGCGGGGTGACGCGGACCCGGATTTCTTCAGCAAAGTTTCAACCGAGACCTGCCATGCAGGCTGACGCCCACAATGTTTGCGCGCCAGCTCATAAATTCTGCGCTCAAGCGGTTTACGCAGCCGGAAGTAATCACGTGACAGTGTCAAAACAGACTTGGACAATACCGCGCGATACAGCCAATCCGACAAGGTCACAGCAACACTGACCATGCGCCCTCCCCGGCTCTTGCGGACAATCTGCCAGCTTTCGATCATACCGAACCCGGTTGTCACCTCTTCGCCTCCGGTTTCGAAATTGGTGGTGATCCGCGTCCCGGCCAAACGTTCAAAGGACTCGCGCAAGCGCTTGTAGCTGTCACCGCTGGTCTCGCGGTTTGTTGCCACCAGCAAATCATGGGCCCGCAGTTGCAAGGTTCGACCAATCTGCCGCCCGGCATTCACCGCAGCCATCAACTGGCTGATGCAATAAATCAAAATATCCTTGTCGTGAATCGTGGCCAAACCCTTGACCGAAGGGGTCACCTCGATACGGGTCCCATTGTGTTCATAGTTCAGGATCCGCCGATCAGGCCGTGTAGAAAGCGAAAACATCGGATGTTCCATCGACCCCATGTCATCTTTGGGCGCGGCATCGAAAATATCGCAAATAAAGAAATCAGATGTCGGGTGACGATCAGGGGCCAACCCCCCGGGTGCCGGTGCAATCGCGCGGCCCATGTCTGCCTGTCCTTCTGGCCCTGCCCGGCCGTGCCTGCGGATACCTGGTCTCTCTGAACGGAGCCTCTTGATCCAACGTGGTTTCAGTAACACCCAACTTAAAGTTATCCACAGCACAGAGTCCAGCCTTGCCGCCAGCCTAGCGGGGGTTCGGAATCGCTTTATCGGGGGTTCAGAGTCACTTAAGCGTGGTTTCAGAATCGCTGTAACCAAAAGAACTACTGAATTATAAAATGAAAACAGTTACTTATGAGATCACCGCAAAACCCGTAACCTATAAATAACTTAAAATAACTTAGCAAAATCTGCCCAGATCCTCGCAAAGCTCTTTCTTTTAAGGATTTTGTTCAGACTTATCCCCCCGAATTTACTGAAGAAATCACTGCATGTACTCTATTGGGTTACATGTGCTATCTTTTTTGATATTCTGCGCCAAAAGAAGCACATGAGGCGAAGCATGACCGGTGATACTCTCTCTCTTCCTCCTTATTTCAACATTGATCCAGACCAAGCGCTTAATGAGCTTGGAAACCCAACCGGCACTGCCGACTTTGCCCGGATAGCACAATCTTGCGCACAGGGTCGCAATGACCTGGCCAGCCGAGGCTTGAACCCCGAAGGTCATCGTACATTGCGACGTTTCTCTACATGGGAAATCACACGGTATCTTATCCCTGTTGCGCCTGCCCATTTTCGCCGTGTGCTGCGTCAGAACCCCAATCTGCCCCAAGGCCAATCTTCCACAGAAGCCGGAGCAAAATGGTTCACTCTGGACGAAGTTCTAACCTTACGGGCACATTTCGCAGCAGAAGGTAGCCAAGCCAAAGAATACCGCCCCTATCGCCCGGAAGGTCTGGACGCCAAGATTGTGGCCGTAGCTAACTTCAAAGGCGGTGTTGGCAAGACATCAACCTGTGCCCATCTGGCCATGTCGGCAGCTTTGGATGGCTATCGCGTGCTGGTCGTGGATTTAGACAGCCAGGGTTCGATGACCTCGATCTTTGGTGGGAATATCAAGGATGAATGGCAAACAGTCTTTCCGCTGATCGCCCGGCATTACGGACGGCATTTGCAGGCCGATAACCAAAGCCGGATCGCCCGCGGCGAGGATCCTATTCCACTGGATGATACCCTGTCAGATGCTTTGAACGTAAAGGCGCAGGACCTGATACAGCCCACCCATTGGCCCAACATCAACCTGATCGGAGCGCAGTTGAATCTGTATTGGGCTGAGTTTCAGATCCCGGTATGGCGCATGCAGGGACGAGGCTGGAAGCTGTGGGATGCGCTGACGGATACGCTGGCCGAGGACGGGGTCCTGGAAGAATATGACCTGATCTTCCTGGATACGCCTCCTGCTCTTGGTTACCTGACAATCAACGGTTTGGCTGCGGCGGACATTCTGTTGGTGCCTCTAGGGGCGTCCTTTCTGGAGTTTGACTTTACGGGGCGGTTTTTCGATATGCTGAACTCCACCTTTTCTTCGATCGAAGAGGCCGAAAACATAGCCGCGCGCGCTTTGGGGCGTGAAGGGTTACAATTCGAATGGGATGCTGTGAGAGCTGTGATCACGCGCTACGACAGCGGACAGCAAGCTGAATTGGCGGCGTTAATGCAGGCCTATCTTGGGCCAGTCCTGTCCCCGCACAGACAGGATTTTACGGCACTGATTGGGCAGGCTGGCGAACAGGTGAATGGCATTTACGAAGCGGATTATCGGGATTTCAACCGCGAAACCTATGTGCGTGGGCGACAGACTTTTGATGCGACCTATGCTGCGTTCAAACGGCTGTTGATTGGGACTTGGCGCCGGGAAGAACTGGAACACCAACAGGTACAGGAGCAAAACCATGGCTAAACGGAAACGTCTTACCCCGGCACAATCTGGTTTTTTGGATCCTGCATCTCCCTCTCCTGTCTCTGTAAGCAGCCGCCCCCCGATTGCCCAGGTCGCCGGAGATATCTCGGCGGCAGCAGCGGTGCGTGAAGTCTCGGATGTTTTGGAAAAAGCTCAGGCCGAGGGGCGGATGATCCAGGCCTTGCCTCTGGACAGTATCGTAAGCGATCACCTGGTGCGCGACCGGATGGGAAGTGACCCAGAAGAGATGCAGGCCCTGAAACAGAGCCTCGAGGCGCGTGGGCAGCAAACTCCGATTGAGGTGACGTCGCTTCCTTTGGCTGCAGATGGGCGCACACGGTTTGGCCTGATTTCCGGGTGGAGGCGGCTGCAAGCATTGCGCGCTCTGTCTGAAGAGACTGGCGAAGAGCGTTTCGATACGGTGCTGGCTTTGCTACGCCAACCGCGCGATCAGGCAGAAGCCTATGTGGCCATGGTTGAAGAGAACGAAATTCGGGCAAACCTATCCTTTTTTGAACGGGCGCGGATTGTGCTGAAAGCACTGAACTCGGGCGTGTTTGAGACTGAGAAACAGGCGCTACAAAGTCTTTTTTCTTCTGCCTCTTACCCGAAAAGGTCCAAAATCAAGTCATTTCTACCCGTCGTTTCGGCATTGGATGGCGAGCTGCGGTTTCCTGCCCAGATGACTGAACGGACAGGCCTGACTTTGAGCAAAGCGTTGGCGGATGAGCCCGCTGTGATTGACCGGATCATCGAGGCTTTGCGCCAGGAGGTCCCTGACACACCAGACGCGGAAACCCAGGTTCTGTTGGCTGCGGTAGCTGGTCGAAAAAAGGGGTCTGATCCCCGAAACAGAGACACAACAATCTCTGAATTGGCGCCTGGTATTCGGATGAAATCGGCCGAGGGAAAGATACAGATCAGCGGATCCGCCGTTACATCAGAGTTATGTGCAGACTTGACGCGCTGGCTGCTGGAACGAGGCCGAGATTAAATCTTTCGCACGCGAAAGGTTCTGCAATGGCTGGGGTGCTGTGGCGTTGCTGTCCACGAGCGTTTCGCGCTATCTTACTGGTCTGTAGCGTAACAATGGATTGATGCTCATGGATGCCTCTCGCCCAGCTCAAAAGCAACTTGCACCGGTGCGAGAAACCGTGCGTTTCGTCAGCTTGCGAAATATTCTGGCGCTGATTTTGCGTGAAATGACGTCGACCTATGGCCGTTCCCCGGGGGGGTATGTGTGGACAGTGCTTGAACCCGCCTTGGGGATTGCTCTGTTGTCGCTGGTTTTCTCTCTTGGATTCAAGACGCCGCCCTTGGGGGACAACTTCCCAATCTTCTATGCCACAGGCCTGTTGCCTTTCTCTATGTTCTCGGTAGCCAGCAACAAGATGGCTCAGGCGATCAACTATTCTAAGGCCCTTTTGAATTACCCGCGTGTAACCTTTATGGATACGCTGATTTCAAGGATGGTTCTTACGGTGACCACCAATCTGATGGTTGGCTTCATTCTTTTGTTTGCAATCACCATGGCGTGGGAAACACGAACCGTTCTGGAGTTGGATCGGGCTATTTTGGCGTATTCAATGGCGATCGCTTTGGGGGTCGGGGTCGGCACTCTGAATTGTTTTTTGATCACGATGTTTCCCCTTTGGCAGATGATATGGGGCATCCTCATGCGCCCAATGTTCGTGCTGTCTGGCGTGATCTTGCTGTTGGAAAATATTCCCACCCCGTACTCGGACTACCTTTGGTTCAACCCGGTGATCCATGCGACGGGTGAAATGCGTGGGGCATTCTTTTTGCAGTATGAGGCAAAGTATGTGTCCCCAGCCTATGTGTTTGGCGTCGCGGCCGTCAGCTTACTGTTAGGCTTGCTTTTCCTGCGGCGGTATCACCGGGATATGCTGGAGCTGTAAAAAACTCGGGTTTCAAGACAACCAGTTTTTTGGAAGTTTTTCTTTGAACCGCGTTTGCGCCGCTTGGTATTGCGGGGATAGAACCTTTACCAGCCCCGCCCGGATGTCAGCAGG
Organism: Thalassovita sp. ABM4_323; assembly: GCF_056158665.1. Classification (NCBI taxonomy): domain Bacteria; kingdom Pseudomonadati; phylum Pseudomonadota; class Alphaproteobacteria; order Rhodobacterales; family Roseobacteraceae; genus Thalassovita; species Thalassovita sp. ABM4_323. The sequence continues at coordinate 38,521 of NZ_JBSWTS010000001.1, forward strand.
CAGAGGTGGCTCTGTCGGAGCTGGCAGTGGTGGCAGACTGATTTCCGGTACGTTCGGGATATCCAGGTAGTCACTAAAATTGCGCAGCGCATCCCGCCCGGTCAGGTCTTCGTGGAACAACCAGAATATACGGTCCTCGGTTATGGCGCTGTCTACGGCCTCGAACAGGCGGACGTAATCAGCCGCGGGATAGATCTGAAACATATCTTCGGGGGCTGTGATCAGTTTCCGAGCAGCATCAGCGCAAGCTTTAGCCGTTCGGTTCTTGCCGGGCAGGCTGTCCCAGATATTCGCCCACAGGCGGTCAGCCGGGTCCCTTAGAACGCAGACAAACCTTGCCCAGCCCACCGACGACATTTCGACGAAATCCTCCGAGGACAGGAGGCTATAGGTCGGTGTGAAATCGCAGATGACAGGCTGTGTCTTGCGCCCGGTCAGGACATATTCCAGGTAGGCGTCGTGCCGATCATCTCCGTCTTGCGGGGCCGTGTGGATCGTAACCAGGTCGCTGACTTCGCTGAGCAGACGCAGGGTATTACGCTGTTGATCAGGCTCTTCTGTGCGCAAGCGGTTTGCCAGTTGTTGGGCTGTTTTCATGCGGCGGTCTTTGATGATGTCGGACAGCCCTGCTCGAACATCGAAGTAATGCGGCTCGCGGTTCTTGCCAAAGTGACAAGGGCGGTGGCGTCGAAGGCAATCGCCCAGCCAATCTTGCCGGGTTTGGGGCAGGCCAATTCCAAACAGCATCCGGGCGTCACGAGGGAACTTCATTTGCGCCGTGCCTTCAGGTAGGGCAGGCATCAGATGCGACATGGATTCATCGAGGCTGAACATATAGTGGTCGATCGCGTCTTCGACCTCGTTGAAATACCTCAGATGACCGTTTTCAAGATAGGCGCCAGCTGTACATAATTCCCGGATGGTGCCCATCGAGTGACTAACGAACACGGCTCCTGCATCTTTCATTCGGTTCAGGAAAACATCGCGGCTTTTCTTTTTGAACGAGGCATCGCCCACCGCCGTGACTTCGTCCACAAGGTAGGTGTCAAAATCCAATCCCATGTTGATGCCAAAGCTTAGTCGGCCGCGCATGCCTGATGAATAGGAGCGGACGGGTAAATGGAAATGCTCGCCGAGGTCGGCAAACTCTTCGACATACTGCATTAGCGCATCGGTGTCGGCGCCGTAGATGCGTGCCACGAACCGGGTGTTTTGTGCGCCAGTCAGATCTGGGTGCAACGAGTTTGCCAGCCCCACAGGGAAAGAGATTGTTCCAGTCGATAAAACTTCGCCGGATGTGGGGTGGGTTGTCCCTGCAATCAGCTTTAACAGGGTCGATTTTCCAGCGCCGTTACGGCCCAGAAGACCGACGGAAACCCCGGTCGGAAAGGTGGCGTTGATATTGTCCGCGACCGTTTTGTGCTGTCCTCTCATTGAAAAGACTTTTGTCAGGTTCTTCAGGACGATCATGCCGGACCTCAGCGGCGATCACGCAGCGCATATGCTGCCAGAACCGCGATTGACCAAGTCAGAAAACAGAACAAAATGCTGAGCATCAGGATCGACATGCGCTGAGGATGCTCAGCGGTTTCGGCCAAGGTCGGGCGAACGTGAGCGGCGAGATAGCGGCTTTTGCGTCGGGCTTCGGCAACCGAAGCATCATATGCGGCCAGGGCCGCGGTGTAGGACGCCTCGGCGAACTTCTGATCCACGGCCAGGCGTTCGAACTCTCCGACAAGGCTGGCGAATGCCTCACTACCTTGGCGGTTGTTTGCCCCGATCCCAAGCTTGTCTCTCTCTTGTTCGATCCGGGATTCGATCACAGCCACGCGGCGGGTGAGCTGCGTAACGCGCGGGTCGGTTTCTGATGCCGTCTGTAACATGATGTCCAGGTCGATCAGGGTTTCCGCCAATTGCAATTGTAGCGAGGACAGCAAGCCCATCTGACTTTGGACCGAGGCAGAGGGGTCCACAATCTGTGTTTCGTTGCGAAACTGGGTCAAAGCTGCGCGGGCATCTTTCAGTCTTTCAACAGACTGGTCCAGTTCTTCCCGGGCATAGCGCGTAGCATCTTCACGTGCAATTGCGGACAATCGGTTGATCATCTCGGAACTGGCATCATAGATATATTGCGCAATTACCTGGGCATCTGCGGGATCAAACGCCTGTACATGCAATTCCAGCAACCCATTATCGTAGTTGTAGACTTTGACCATGCGGCGCCAGTATTTGACGAGATCTTCAATGGAGCCGGGGGGGGCAAAGGCAAAGATTGGGTCCTTTTCGGCATCCCCTTTAGCCCAGAGCGATCGCAGGTCCAGGCTTTCATCTGCTTGACGGACCAGTTCCTGACTTTGGATGAAGTTGTACAGGATTTCCGTGTCAGAAGAACTGGAACCGGAAAGCTCAGCGATCCCTCCCAGCATTTCAATAGCCGAACCCAGTTCCTCGGTTCTTACCGAGAAACCAACAGTCGAGACATAGCGCTCGGAGGCGCGTTCCCATAGGTACCAGGCGGAGAGCAAAGGGAGACCGACGACGACCAACAGGAAGCTGATCGCGGCCAGCCAGTGGCGTCTGCGAGGGCGGGCCGGGGGGACGGAGGACAGGCTGGGTGAAGTATCGGTCATGTTAAGAAACGGAGAGTTGGGAACAAAAAGTATCGCATCGCTTGATTGAACAATGTGATTCACTCCTACATACACTGTCCTTAGTTGGCCAGTAGAAGCTATAAAAAAGGACGGCGGCGGATCATGTCAGTGCATGTATGCATCCTGATGGGCACCTGGAACGGAGCACAGCATCTGTCTGCTCAGCTGGAGTCTTTTCTGGCGCAAAGCCACACGGACTGGTCGCTTTATGTCAGTGATGACGGCTCGGTGGATTTAACACGCCAGATCATTCAGCAGTTTTCCGTCGATCATCCTGAACGAAACGTCCATATGTTGGAGGGGCCGGGGCAGGGGAGCGCTGCTAATTTTCTATCCCTTCTGGAGCGCGCTGATTTGCCGGAAGGGGCCTGGGTGGCGCTGTCCGATCAGGATGATGTGTGGTTCTCAGATCGCCTAGAGCGCGCTGTAGGCATGTTACAAGAACAGGATGGCGGTCGTCCGCGTGGCTATGCAAGCCGGACTGTTTTGACAGACGAGGCATTGGTCTCACGCCGTGTGTCCCGTTACCGTCCAAGGCAACCTGTGTTCGGCAATGCTTTGGTGCAAAATGTTCTGGCGGGGAATACACTGGTGTTGGATCCCGTCGCGGTGAGCGTGTTGCGCAGAACTGCTTTTGCTGCGCTGGAGGCTGGGGTGGCTCATCATGATTGGTGGATATACCTGATGCTGACGGGTGTTGGTGGTCTGGTCATCAATGACGATGAGCCCAGTTTATATTATCGGCAGCACGATCATAACTTGCTGGGGGCAAACCGCGGAGGGCGGCAGGCGCTGGGGCGGTTCGGAATGATTTGGAGCGGGCAGTATGGGGATTGGATTGATCGCAACCTGATCGCGTTGCAGCGGCTATCTTCGGAATTGACCGAAGACAATCAACAGTTGCTTAGTCGTTTTTCTAACTGGAAGACCGGCCTGGGGCGTGGATGCTGTGGGGGCGGATTGAGAGCCATGGGGGTCCGTCGACAGAGTGGCCTGGGCGACGTAATGTTGCGGCTTGCGGCTGTATCCGGGCGCGTCTAATAACTGCCCTTTGGGCCATAATAGAGACTTTTTTCGACCCTTTCCGCGCGTTCCTCGGTGACTCGTTTCAGTAACTCCGCGTTTTCGTCGCGAAAGCGTTCCGCGAATTCCGTGTTTTGAAGTGTGGCAATCTTGCTATGGGGGCTTTGCAGGGCTTTCATCCGCATTGTGTCACGCCCAGCATGACGAGCGATGACGTTTGCAATGTGATTGGGCTTCATTTCCGCGTTGCGTTCATAGTTCATGCGCAGGGGCTGCTGTCCGGCATGGCGGAACAGGGCTTCGGTCTCTTCTTCCATTGATAGGACATGTTCCAGCCAGTACCGGATGCGCTTTGCATTATACGAGAGTGCTTGTTCCGCCTGCGTGATGGAACGCCCTTTCATTTGCGGGGCATGTGTTATCTGCCCCATCTCCATCTTGTACAAAGAGATTGCCTGTCGGACGATATCACTGCGGATGAGCCAGATCCAAGGTTGGTCTGCGTAGCGGTTCAGAAACACCTTGTCTCGGCTGAAAACCGCACGCATTTGAAATAGGGTGATCTGAAATCCGAAGCTGCCCCCGGATTGCAAGCGGCGTGGCAGAACAGCACAGTATTCGTCCAGGGAAGCCGCATTCACGGAGCGGGTCATCCGGGGCATGAAGTTCGGGTTGAAGCACTCGGTAACGCGCCCCATCCGCTTGGTTCGTGAGAGAAGATCCGCGACCCAAGAGCTGCCCGAACGAGGCGTGAAGAACATCACATACCGCGTTGTTGGTTCGGGTAGGCGCATGTCTGCGTTGAACTGCATCCGGTCGAGTTCCGAGGGTGCCGCATATCCGGACCAGGCCCGGCGCGGTATGTGCCGCCGCAGGGTTTTGCTCAGATGGCTCATGCGCGATTTGTCAGCTGCTTCAGGGCATTGACAACCAATGCGGCGTGATCTGCGTCGGGTCGGTAGGGAAGGGCTATTCCGTTGTCGGCGTTGAATACAGCATCTCCTTGGGCACCGATATCGAATGCCAAAACGGGCCGTCCGGTTGCCAGGGCTTCGTGCGTTGTAAATGAAAAGGTTTCGGGCCAGACAGAGGGAATTAGCCAATGTGTAATGCCGTAATGGGCGACAAGAGCAGGGATGTCCGCAGGCGTGTAGTCTCCGTGTACGCGGATCTTGCGCGAAAGCGGATATTCAGGGTCTATATTGCCTATTAGGATCAATTTTGCTCCAAGATGTTGGGGGGATAGATTTGCGAGTTCCTGCACCAAACGGGCCCCCTTGTGCGGGGCTATATTGCCAAGCACGGCAAGGACTGGAGGCTGCGATTCTGGAAAGGGGTCCAGGTGAGGGATGTCAGTCAGAAGGTGGTGTGGGCGGACAGTGACCCGTGCGCTGAGTTCCGGCCAGACTTCGGATACGAATTGCGCGGCGGATGGGCTGAAGACGCGTATAACGTCGGCTTCGTGCAATAGTGACCCCCAGGATGATTGCCACTCTGATAAGGGCAGGGTGATCCCATTTGGACGGGGAATCTGATGCGCGTTCACCGTGTTGGCAGAGAGATGCTGCAGCCGCTCAGGTGTTACGACGCCGTGGAATTTCCCGTTGCCGTCGAGCAACGTAAAAGACGGCGAGATCGGCAAGTAGTCATGAAACAAGACTTCGATTTGGTCGTGTTCTGCGCCTCGGAGCGACAGCATCAAATCTGGTAGTTCAATGGGGTCGCGGTCGCCGACACCACATGAGTAAATGATGCGCCGTTGTTTCAGAGGTGATAGAAGTTGGTGTAACTGGGCGGTGTCATCCGTCCAGCCAGCTGTATTGCCGTGGGGTCCCCAAACTTCGATCTGCCAGCGTGCACTTCCGCCGACGCGCAAAACGATCGATGGCACGCCCTCTTCGGCATCAAGATGGATGCGCGCGTGCAGCCAATGTTCGGCCCCCCCGCCCAGCGAATGAGCGATATAGATCGGAATTGCCAACCCAGGCGTTGCGCTGGCGGCCCACGCCACTGCCAATGCCAATCTGGGGGCTCTCAACGGGTCTGTGCTTAGGAAGTCCTGAACCTCGCGATCATAGGAAGGATAGCGGGCGGTCACGATCCGGTTGTTCGTGTCTATCAATGCACGTTTTTCATCAGTGCCGAAGCTGCTGCCACCATGGTGTTCGACAAACAGCCTGGCGGTGCCAACGTGCCGCCCGCCCAAGGCGCGTACTTTTTGACACCAGTCGACCTCTTCGCCGTAGCCTCGGCCAAAAGCTGTGTCGAACTGGGGAACCTTTCGCAGATATTGCGGGCTCAGAGCCATACAAAACCCGACTCCGGTTGGGGCTTCGGCCAATGTTGGGTCGGGCGGCAGGTCGCGCGCCAAGGCGTCGATCGCCTCGGCTTGTCCGGGGCGCAGATTTTGTCGGGTGCAAATGGCGGGTACGGAAAATATCTCGGCGTCGTTCGACATAGGGGTGACACTGGCGATAGATGTGTCCTGGCGCAGCGGCGCAATCAAACGAGAGGCCCAGTCAGCGGGCACCCAGGCGTCCGTATTCAAGAGGATAACAGGGCGATCTGATAGCGCGTTTTCCGCCAGAATAGTCTCGAATGCAGAGTTTACACTGGTGATGAAGCCGGCATTTTTTTCTTTTAGAAGCAGGCGTACCTGCCCAGGCGAATGAGCGGCCTCAAAGGCTTTCAGAACCGGGCGTATCTGCGGGTCATCCGAGCCGTCATCAATCGCGATCAATGTCCAGGGTAAATCCGTATGGCGGCTGATCCTTTTTAAGCATTCTGTCAGAAGGTCGTGGGCATTGAAGACCGGTAATACGATGATGATCGGTTCGCCATTTGGAACATGATGAAGGTCAGATGCCGTAAACAGGTCTTTGGGTAGAGGGCCGGCAGTGACTGCAGTGGTGTTCAATCCCAGCCGTGACTTGATTTTGTTCTTGCTGTGAGGATCTTTGCGCCACATCCATCGCAAGATATCGGGACTGAGTTGCAGAAGGATAAAGGCAAAACGTAGCCCCAGAGCAAGCAGAGCTGGACCCGGAGAAAACAGGCGCACGGTCTGCGAGGGAAGGCCATTTGCGGTCAGGTCCGCACGGAAACGATTCAAAGGCAGGTCGGTCGGGCGTGGTAATTCCAGGCGAAAGCTTCCACCAGAGGTTGGCAGCGTCGTGCTGGTGCTCATTTGTCCGATAGACAGGGTGACCGGTCCACCAGGGGCCTTCCCTTGAACGTACAATCGGTCCTTACGCAAAGAGACGGCGCTGATTTCGCCGGCGCGCCCACCGTCTTGGCGCCGCAGCGCAACGCTTGGGCCAGTAAGTATCAGGTTGGCAGCACGGAACCTGGAAAAAATGCTGATCAGCCGCTTCAATATCTGTCCAATTCTGTGTCCCATTGAAAATGGGATGCTATAGTTCTGTGTGCCTGATCTGGTATTAGGAGAGATTGCCGGGTTTTCCAAGCCCGGTGCCCTTGAGTGAGCAAGGAACAGTGCAGGCAAATGGCCTTTTCACATGATGACAAGTTGCGGATGATCCGTGGCGCAAAGCAGTTTGATTCCAAATGGTACAGAGCGACCTATCTTGCCGGGGATGGCCCGGATCCGGCCGAGCATTTTCTGGCGTATGGGGCTGGCGGCAATCATGATCCGGGCCCCGATTTCTCTGCAAAGTACTATCTTGAGACCCATCCCAAGGCGCGTCGCCGTGGGGCCAATCCCTTGTTACATGCGCTGAATCATACGGATCCCGCGCAGTCCGGCCTGGATGTGAACACGGTCTTATATGCCGCGGATATTGTGGCCCAGAGAGGTCGCTCAGATTTGGCGGTGCGACTGGCAACGCGTGATTTGCCTCCAGAGTTGGCACATACGGTACATATCCTGCACTGCAATGCGTCCTTGCCCGATCACGAGGTCTGGCTGAAGCACCTGAATGCATATTTGAGCGCCCGAGGCGAACCCGGGGTGGAATTGGGGTCTGGGGACCAGCTGTTTGACCGATTGTCGGCGCCTGCGCATTCTACAATTGGAGGCGGTCCAAAGGTGAGCGTTCTGATGGCGGCATATGAGGCCAAGGATACAATTCGCGCATCTGTAGGGTCGATTTTGCAGCAAAGCTGGCGCAATCTAGAATTGATTGTAGTGGATGATGCCAGCACTGATGGTACGTGGCCGATCCTGCAAAAAATGGCACAGCAGGATAGCCGGATGCGTGTGCTGCGCAATCGGCACAATGTTGGACCTTTTGTCAGCAAGAATACCGCTTTGCAGCTGGCAACAGGTGATTGGATTACGGGCCAGGACGCCGATGAATGGTCGCACCCGATGCGACTGGCCCGCCATCTGCGTGCTGCATTGGAGGCTGGCCCCCCTCTGCGCGCCAGCGCCCATTCCATGCTGCGTATGACCCCTGAGGGGCGGTTTTCCCAAATTCGGCGTATAGGCAAAGAAGTGCACGACGGTGTTCTGCAGCATTGCCCTGTTTCACCTTTGTTTGAGCGTTCTTTGTTATTGGAGGCGCTGGGGTCTTGGGATTGTGCCCGGTTTGGGGCGGACAAGGAAATGCAGGGCCGTGTAGCAGCGATACTTGGAGAACCAATGCACACGTTTCCGATATGCGCCAGCCTGTCTTTGGATGTACCCGGTAGCCTGACAAACAATCCTGTGACGGGCATTCATCCGGATTTCGGCGTGACGGAAGGGCGGCAAGCCTATCGGCAAGTATGGCGCCGGTGGCAAGCCGCGCATCTGAATCCCAAGACGGCTTACTATGCTTTTCCGCCGAAACAGAGACCATATTCCTTGCCTGAGCTGGCGGATGTGCCGCAAGAACACATTCTGGAAAATCTGTCTGATTTCGGTTTGGGTGAGTAGGACGTAAAGCCCAACGAGGTCTGAAGTATGCGTACTGTGGCCTGAGTTTCTGTTGAAGTTTTGTGCGTAGAACTCCTGCTTCGAAGGCACAGCTGTGTCGTGAAATTCGGGAGTATCGGATGTCCTCAACTTCTCCTCGGGTCGAGTTGCCCTTTTTGATGCCGTCGCAAGCACAGAAACATGTCACGCATAACGAGGCTCTGCAAAGGCTGGATGCCGTGATCCACCTGACGCTGTCGGGCTTTGCCGAGACAGATCCTCCTGCAGAGCCGGAAGATGGCTATATGGCCGGTTTGGGCGCTGCGCCTACTGGCGCATGGTCTGGGCAAGGCGGGAGCGTTGCATACTGGGATGGAAGTGCTTGGATGTTTCTTATGCCGCAGGAAGGATGGCGCGCTTGGGGTGTATCAGAGACTGAACTGCGGGTTTGGCGAGATGGAAGCTGGCACTCTTTGATCACGCAACTCGACAATCTGGATGGCCTTGGCGTCGGAGCGGTCGCTGACCCGGTCAATCGCTTGTCTGTCAGTTCCCAGGCTGTGTTGTTGAACCATGACGGGGCTGGGCACCAATTGAAAATCAACAAGTCTGGGGCAGGGGAAACGGCCTCGGTATTGTTTCAGTCTGGCTGGACCGGCCATGCCGAGATGGGGTTGACGGGGGATACCAGTTGGTCGCTGAAATTGAGCTCTGACGGTCTGGCTTGGCATCAGGTGATGCGTGCGGATCCCGGTGCCATTCAGGTTGACGCTCCGATCACTGGGACGGCTGTGCAGAGTACGGCGCTTGACGATACCGCGGACACCTTGCTGAAGGTCGGGGCCTTTGGGTTGGGGGCTTCGGATCTGGCACAGGTCAGGTTGGACAACGGGCAGGAGGACTTGCCTTCGGGATTTTATGCGGGTGGCGGCAGTTCGGCGGATATGAGCACCTTTCCCAGTGGGAATGCCCGGTACAAACCGTTCCTGAACATGACTCGACGGGTTGCGACAGGAAACTATGGTCAGGTGCGAATGTATTTCGGAGAAGATATCAGCATCTATGAAAAAACCACCCTGAGCTCTGCCTGGGAGCAGGTGCATAGCCTGCTCTCGCGAGAGCAGATGTTGGGGGTTGTCAGCCAAAATGCAGGAGTGCCAACCGGGGCGGTGATCGAGCGGGGTGCTAATGCCAACGGCGAATATGTGCGCTTTGCGGATGGAACACAAATTTGCACACGGCGGGTATCTGTTTCGGGTTTGAGCATCTCGACAGCGTCGGGCAGCGTGTTTCGGGCTTCGCTGGGAACGTTTACATTTCCTGCGTCTTTTGCCGGGGCTGGCGCGGATGCGGTTGGGGCGGTCATAGATGGCAGCGACAACACAGCCATCCGTGATCACGCGGGTGTTTTGAAGGTGCGCGCCGGCAGTGGGACCCTGCAAGCGGATTGGGACGAAGTCTCTGTTTGGAGTGGCCTCAGCATTACCGGGCTCGCTGGAGAAAATACGCAAGTTTCGTTGCTGGCCGTGGGCCGCTGGTACTAAGGAGAAGGACGTGAAGATTACTTTGATACCCCAACGCCGGGATGAGGTTCTGACACTTGTGAAGACCGGGGACGTTTTGAGCTTCAACGGGGAGAGTTTTGATTTTTCGGGTGTGCCGGATGGGGCAACTTTGCCGCGCAGGGCTGTGAATTGCGGATGGCTGGCTTCGGACATCGAGCGAAAAGACGGGTGTCTGCACCTGGCAGTGATCTTGCCGCATGGTGCCGGTGCGTCGGAAGATTTGCTATTTCCTGCAGCGATTGAAATTGAGGAGGATGGTCTGATCCATCTCCCCACCGAGACCGAAGAGGTGTCCGATGTCTAATATCGACCTGAGCCAGTTGATTTCAGCCGACACCAAACTGACACAGGCGCGCGCGCAGCGCATGGCCGAGTTGGCCGATTTGCGCTGGCGTCATGAAACCGGGGGGATAACTTTGCCGGATGGCACTCGGGTTCTGACCACCCGAGACTGCCAGGCGCAATTGTCCAGTGCCGTGCAGATGATGAAATCAGGCCTGATGAGCGGGCCTGTCGACTGGAAGCTTGAAAGTGGGTGGCAGCAGTTGAGCGCAGAACAGATAGAAACTGTGGCGACAGCCGTGCTTGCGCATGTCAGGACCTGTTTCGCAGTGGAAAAGAATGTGGCGTTTCAGATGGAGAACACACCTGGGGACTTGTCTGACTTTGACATCCATACTGCCTTCGAGATGGCGAGCGCAGATGTAACGCTGTAGTATATTTCCTGAAAAGAGTGCTCTGCCCCCGAGTATCCTCTCTGGGGGCAGAGTGTGTGCTCAACTGCGTGCGTACACGTCTTCGTAGCGGATGATATCGTCTTCACCCAGATAGGATCCGGTTTGCACCTCGATCAGAACCATGGGGACTTTCCCGGGGTTTTCCATGCGGTGCACAGCCCCCAGAGGAATGTAGACGGATTGGTTTTCGGTCACCAATTTAACATCCTCATCCACGGTGACTCGTGCGGTGCCTTCAACAACGATCCAGTGTTCCGAGCGGTGATGGTGTGACTGCAGCGACAAAGCAGCCCCGGGATGTACGACGATCCGTTTCACTTGGAAACGCCCACCGATGATCAGACTTTCATACCAGCCCCAAGGGCGGTAGTCGCGCGGAAGCTGCACCGCTTGGCTGGCCCCTTTGGCTTTTAGAGCCGCGACGGCATCCTTGACGCGTTGTGCTTCGGATTTATGCGCAACCAGAACAGCATCTGACATGGCCACAACCAACATGTCCTCCAGCCCGATCCCGACCACCTGTTGTCCGGCCGTTTCTGACCGTAGCAACGTGTCCTGACAGTCAATCGCGGTGGCGTGGTCCGAGCAGACATTCCCGTTGTCATCTGGCCCGCTTTCCATCCAAACGGCATCCCAGCCGCCCAGGTCCGACCAACCAGCGGCGTAGGGCATGACGACCAGGTTGTCCGCCTTCTCCATAATGGCATAGTCGATCGAGATATCTTCGGCTTTCGACCAGCTTTCGGGTTCCAGACGCGTAAACCCGAGGTCTATCTGGGCGTCTTCCAATGAGGCGTTGACGGTCTTGAACAGGTCAGGGGCATGAGTTTTGTAGGCCGCAATCAGGGTTTCCGCGGTGAACAGGAAAATCCCGGCGTTCCACAGGAAATTTCCTGCCTCAAGCATTTGGGTTGCGCGTTCGGCATCGGGTTTTTCGACAAACCGGGACAGAGCTTGGGGGGTGGTGGCCGCAGGATCACAACCCTCTGCCAGTTCCAGATAGCCATATCCGGTTTCGGGGCGTGACGGCGTGATGCCAAAGGTCACAAGCTTGCCGGCCTGGGCTTGCGGAACAGCATCCTGCACAGCTTTCTGGAAAGCTGCGGCATCCGGGATGACGTGATCTGAGGGTGCAATCAGCATTGCCGCCGCCGGATCCGTGCGCGCCAGCCACAAGGCAGCGGCCAGCACTGCAGGGGCCGTGTTACGGCCTTCGGGTTCGATCAGAATGCCCAGAGAGGACTGTTCGATCTGGGCGAGTTGCTCGGTGACGATAAAGCGGAATGGATCACCGGTCAGAACAATAGGCGCGCTGAACCCATCGCCTGAGAGGCGGTTTGCCGATGCTTGAAACAGGCTCTCTTCGCCCATCAATTTGGCAAACTGCTTGGGATAGGACTTGCGAGACAAGGGCCACAAACGAGTCCCTGATCCCCCACACAGAAGAATTGGGTAAATCATGTAAAAACCTTTGGTATTGAACTTTCTTTGATGTTTTCCGCGACATGCTGGCCAAAAACAAGACCCAATCTGGTTTGCCTTGTGAAGATGTAAAACCGACCGATTTTCTCATGCTCATTTATTAGTCAGACCGGCTGGCCGAGTACGCCGCTCTGCTTCAAAGTGATACCCCCGGTCCAGGCGGTCCTGTCGGGGGTCATTTTGGGGTATTGCGGCTACGTCCCAGGATTTTCCGAGCTGGAGCGGTAAGTTTCCAGGACGTACTGTTCAGCAGTTCTGTACGCTCTTTTTCCAGATGGCGGACCTGCTTCTTCAGCGCAGTCACATTGGTGCGCAGGGCTTCGGTTTCCTTTTTCAAAGCGCTTGCTTCGGATTTCTTGGCCTGAAGGGCTTGCTGCCATTGCTGGGACTGGGCCGAAACCACGGCCAGTGCGCCGCCCCGTGTTTCAAGGCTCTGGTTCAACTCGGTGAAGTTTTTCTCGCTATCCGCCAAGGCCTCAGTCAGGCGGTCCACTTCGGCTTGCAGTGGCGAGGTGGCTGCAGCTTGTTCCTGCTGGGCCTGCAGGGCTTCGGCGGTCTGCTCTTCCAGGGCGTCGGTCAGAATGCGTACGGTCTGGTCGCGCTGTTGATTGACATCGGCAATCGTGTGGTCGCGGTCTTCCAGGGTCTTTTCCAGGGTCTGGACTTCGGCTTTGAGTGCGGTGCGTTCAGCGTCGCGTTCCTGCATTTGCGCCGCAGCCTCGGCGGTTTGCGCTTCGAGGGTCTGGGTCAGGGTGATGATTCCCTGATCGCGGTTCGCCAGGGTCGCCTCCAGAGCTTGAATCTTGGCCTTGAGGTCGACCAATTCCGCTTCTTTCTGCTGCAAGAGCTGGGCCGATTGGGTGGCTTGTTCCTCGAAGGTCTCGGTCAGAGTGGTGATTCCCTGTTCCTTGCTGGTCAGGGCTTGCTCTAGGGTCTGGATTTCGGCTTTGAGCGCGGAGACTTCAGCATCGCGTTCCTGCATGCGCGCCGTGGCCTCGGCGGTTTGCGCTTCGAAGGCTTGGGTCAGGGTGGTGATTCCCGGATCATGCTCCGCCTGAGATGTCAGAGCGTGAATCTCGGCTTTGAGGTTGGCCAACTCCTCTTCTTTTTGCTGCAAGAGCTGGGCCGATTGGGTGGTCTCTTGCTCGAAGGTCTTAGTCAGGGTGGCGATTCCCTGCTCTTTGTCGGCCAGAGCTTCGGTCAGACGGTCAATTTCTGTTTGGGCCTGAAGTTGGGCCGCGTCTGGCGCAGGCGGTTGTGCTTCGCTTGGTGCCGGAGCGGATTGTGCCGCCAGCCGGGCTTCAGCTTCGGCCAGTTTTCGGGTCAGGTCCTGAACCTGTTCGGCACTTTCACGGTTGGCCTGTTCGAAGTGGTGCAGGGCGCCCAGGCGCCGCAACATCTGATGAATTTCCGAAAATCCTGCCTCGCCATGGCCCAAAGAGGCCAATGTTTCCAGCCGTGGATTGCGGGCTGCGCCAAACAGCACAACCAAAGCGCCATTTCCGGCCTCTAGTGAAACGGTTGGATAGTGCTTGCCCAGTGTCTTTAGAAAGTCGCTGGTCGCGCTGTGTTCCAGGCCTTTGTAGATACCGTGAAGTACGACGACACCCCTGCGGGACATTTTGCGGGACCAATCGTTGCGCAGCGAGCTGACCAGTGCGTCGCTCAGTTCCAGAACTTCCAGGTCTACATGCAAAAGATCAATGCTACCGCTTTCAAAGCGGTCAGCGGCCCCTGCCTTTGCATAGGGTTCCAGGGTGGAAAATTCGGCGTATTGCTGGTCGTTGTAGCTTTGGATTGCGGCGGGAGGCGTGTCGCTTGGCCAGACGCCCAGGCCATGGCAGCGCGGGGACTGTACCAGCTTGTCCATGGCCTGGCAGGTGGCGAAATAGGAGGCTCCATCGCTGACCCCGATTTCGACCGCGACCGCTGGACGCAGGGCTTCTATGATCCAGAACAGGGACGAGAGATGATGCAGGAAAGGGCTGTCGCACAAAAAGCGGGCGCGCCAGAAGAGTGTTTGCGAAGCGAAGGGGCTGATGTTGCCTGTGCTTAGCGCATTCGAAGTGGCCGTCATAATTTCGGAAGTCATAGGTGGTCTCGTGCAATGCCCAAAATCAGGCGAAATTTTGTAGGAGCCTTATGAAAAGCGGACTGTGTCAAGGCTCTGCTCTTTTTGGAATGAAGGTCTTGGTCTAGTTCTTGCACAAAGAACGGGCGTGTTGAAGTTCGTTTTGATCCGCGCAAGCCAATGAGTTGTGCAAATATGGCTCGAGCACATAAGTGCCGCCGCTTTGAGCATGGCGTCTGGTCGCAGGTTTACCTGAGGCTGTTCAAATGGAAACGATCGTGTGAAACACACCCCAAAGAGTTGACTTAAGTGCTCAAATAGTGTGCAGCATGTGGCCGAAACTTAGAGCGTGATCGCAGGGCGCATATCCATGCTTCTGTGTGTCCTAACTTTTGATTAAAGGCTTGATTCAGGAGAGGTCGTGAAAGATGACCTGAACGTCAAGATTTTTGAAAAACATGGGTGAGTTTTCACAAACCCGGACGACATTGATACGCGATGGTTGCGTAGGGGGTGGGTGTCGATTTTTTGCGACGCTTCATTGGAACTGAATTGGAACTGATAGGTATTAGGTGGGAAAGATATGAACTTGTCTGATCGGGATTTGTTGTTGGAACGTGATCCGGTTGAGCGCATCAGGGAACGGCCGCGGAATTTATGGACACGCTGCAATGTGCTGCTGGAGTTGATTCGCCGTGGGGAGTTCTACCGGGCGCGTCGTGTGCTGGAGAGCGTGCGCTATCATCCTGCTGTGACCAGTGAGGTCTACAACCTGTACGAGGGGCTTCTGTCTGAGGCCGAGCAAAAGGCCGGTACTGCGGCCAAGATTAATATCCCTACCGATTATCTGCATCATCCCAGCGGCCTGATGCGCCCACAGTTCCGTCGCGTTTATGCCGACCGTAAAGTTCCGTATCCCTACCCGCCGACCATGACCTTGCCGCCTTTGCCGGGGCCCAGAAACGATTCCCGTTTTCTCGAGGATGCCGCCGCCTGTCTCGAGGGCGCCTATAAGAGCAGTATTCAGCGTGTGCATGTCCTTTATACGCCGCCAGCAGGAGGCGATGCCAAAGCCGTTCTGGAACAGCTGTCCAAGCAGCATTTCAACGGTCGTGTTGATGTCAGTGTCTTTACGCCCGACGGCAAGGGTAGTTTGCCCAAGGGGCTGTCGTTGCCCGGCGGCGGTCTGGCCGAGCAGGCCAAGTGCGCTGTAACCGATGAAGAAGGCCACAAGCGTTTGGTGCGGGCGGCTGCCCATTCCGACCTGGTGTTGTTCCTGACCGGAGAGGTGGTGCTGGATAATCTGGTCCTGGCCCGTATGCAGCGGATGGCCAACGTGACGGACATGCTGGTGCAGCCGCTTGTTGAGCTGCCCTCTGGCGATCAGATGCGGACACCTTTTGCTGTCTCGGGCCTGACAAAGCTGTTTGGCGGACGTTATCCGTCACGCGATGTGAAAGGCTTGAATTTCGCGGTCACCGGGGCCTTGCTGCGCCGTGTGGGCATGCTGGACCGACGTTTGAGCAGCACCTATGTGGCTGCGCGCGAACTGGCGTACCGGATGTTCAATGTTGGCGCCTATTTCTCGGCTGTGGCAGTTCGCAAGGTGGACAAGTATCACGATGAGAAGAAGTACAAAGACGATCAGAAACTGTATATCGAACTGTGCCCAAACCATTGGGACCGCAAAGAAGACGGGACATTCCTGACGCCCAAGGTCAGCGTCTATATCCCGACCTATAACGCCAGCAAATATATCGAGCGGGCCGTGGACAGCATTCTGAGCCAGGATGTCCAGGATCTGGATGTGTGTCTGGCCAATGACGGCTCTAAAGACCACACGCTGCAACTGCTGGAAGATACCTATAGCGATGAACCGCGGGTGCGTTGGGTGGATAACCCGAATGGTGGTATTGGGTGGGCGTCGAACCAGGCGATACGGATGTCGAACAGCATCTATATCGGTCAGTTGGATTCGGACGACTGTCTGAAGCCGGGCGCTGTGCGCCGTCTGATGGAATATCTGGATGACCACCCCGAAGTGGCCTGTTGCTATGGTTCGTGCGAACGCGTGGATGCGGCGGGGAACTACGTCAAAGACGAGTACAGCTGGCCGGTATTCTCGCGCGAGAAGATGATGATCACCTCGATCGCGCACCATTTCCGCATGTTCCGCCGGCAGGCCTGGGAGCGGACCTCGTATTTCCGCGAGGACATCGTGAATGCGGTGGATTACGATATTTTCCTCAAGATGAGCGAAGTGGGTGATTTCCACCACATCGATGAAATGATGTACCAGCGTCGCTGGCATGGTGAAAACACATCGAACGTCAATGAAGGCTTCCAGACGACCAACACGTATCGGGTGCAGAACGAGACGCTGGAACGTCTTGGGATGCTGCCGTTCTGGGAAATCTATCTGCCCAACCCGGATGATGATCGTCGTGTGTCCTACAAGCTGCGTGATGATGCTGATGTGGTTATGTTCTGGCCGGATTATTCCCGGGCGAACCCCTATCAGCACCTGCTATATGGCAAGCTGCGCCAGGAGGCCGAGGTCGTCGCGGGCAATATCGACGCCGCGCTGAAGGTTCTGGAAACCATGGCGGACAAGTCCAAGCTGACATTCCATCTGCATTGGCTCAACTTCCTGCTGCGCGACATCACCGATGCAGCGGTCGCCAAGAAGACCGCTGAAGACTATATCGAAAAGCTGAAAAAGTTCGTCTGGAAGGGTGGGCGCCTTGTCTGGACCATCCACAACCATGTGTCGCACGATACGCCGTTCCATGACCTTGAGGTCTGGATGTCGAACGAGATCGCCAAGGCCGCGCATGTCCTGCACTTCCATTCCGAGGCTTCGATCGACGAGGTTGCCGAGGTCTTTGACGTACCGCGTGAAAAGGTGAAGATTTCGCGCCATGGTAGCTATGTTGGTGTCTATCCTGATTTTGTCACCCGCGAACAGGCCCGAGAACAGCTGGGGATCGCGCAGGATGACGAAGTGATCCTGTTCTCGGGGCAGGTTCGGCCGTACAAAGGGGTCGAAACGCTGGTGAAAGCGTTCCGAAAGCTGCTGAAAGAGCGCCCCAAGCTGCGTTTGCTGATCGTCGGGGAAATGCGGTTCGACCTGTTCGCCGAGATCAAGCCCAAGCTGACCAAAGCCGAGCAGGCCCGGATCACTGCGACGGAACGCTTTGTGGACGATATGGAGCTGCAACTGTTTTTGCGGGCTTCGGATTTTGCGGTCTACCCATACCAGAAGATCCTGACATCGGGATCATTGTTGCTGGCGCTGAGCTATGGTGTGCCTGCGATCATCCCCGAAGTGGGCATGACCCGCGAAGTTCTGGGCGGTACGCAGGCTGGCCGGATTTATGATGGCTCGCAAGCGGATATGGAACGCGCAATGCGTGAAATTCTTGAACAAACTCCGGAAGAGCGTTCCGAGGCTAAGGCCGCCGCGCGCCAAGTGGCAGAGCAACTGACATGGCCAAGTTTTGGGCAGGCGTTGAAGTCGGATAAGGTTGCTAGCTGAGGCTTGGGGATGAAGGGAGATAAAATATGAAGGTCATTCTGCATATCGGTACGGGAAAGACGGGGACATCCTCGATCCAGAGTACCTGCAGCGCCAATCACGACATTCTGGAGCAGCACGGAATATATTACCCGCAGTTGGGGCGGCTGGAAAAACATTGCCTTCTAAGCGTACCGTTCTACAAGAAACGCTTGCCGCGTGAGTTTTGGGGGCGTTTCGGTCGAGATAAGCCCGCTGCCGATGCTGCAGCTATGAAGCTGTGGGAGCAGGTACGACAAGAGGTCTCCGAGAAATCCCCAGAAATTGTTCTGTTGTCGGGGGAACGGTTCTTGGGAATAGAAGATGTGGAAGGGCTTTCTGCCCAGCTGGCCCATGTTTTCCCCGGCGCAGATATTGATTTGCGGTGTTATGTCCGTCACCCGGCGGCGCATTACCTTTCCGGCCTGCAGCAAGTGTTAAAAGCTTCCAGCGAAATCCGGACCATTGAGCCTCGGAACTGGTCAATGCAAATCGCACGCTGGAGCCATCTGGCTCCGGTTATCATCCGAGAGTTCAATCGCGACACACTGGTCGGTGGAGATGTTATTTCAGACTTTTGCGCGACGGCCTTGGAGGGCCGGGTAGATGCTGACACATTGACGATTGTTCAGAGGAACAGTTCGATGTCAGCCGAGGCTATGGTGCTGCTACAACAGTTTCGCGCGGTGAATTTTCCAAATAACAACAACCAGTTTAATCAATCGACCCGCCGGTTCCGAAATTTGGTTACTTTGGCCGAAAAAAGCCTTCCAGAGGGTGTTGTGGTTAGCAAACCTTCGCTTCGGGATGATGTGTATCAGCGGGTCGTTGCAATCACGCGGGCGGACACGCTTCGACTGCGTGACGAGTTTGGCTTTAGCTTTGCGGATTCTGATTTGTACAAGGCTATTTCTGAAACAGAGGAGCCGACAAACTTCCAGCCTGAAACGCTGCAAGATGTTATTCTCGTAAATCCTCAGGTGCTCCAAACGCTGTCAGCGCGTACGTTTGGCATTGCGATGACGCGGCTTCAGCAGAAGCAATCGAAGCTGTTGAAACAGCGGACTGATGCTGATGATCGAACGGTAGGAAGGAGCTGAGCTAAATGTTTAAGAAGTGTTCGTTGCACATCGGTATGGAAAAAACCGGGACAACATCAATCCAGAGTCTGATGTCGGAAAACCGGAAGGTTCTCGGCAAATCCGGATATCGATACTCTTGGTCAATGGGACGGGAGAATCACGTCAACCTAGTGGTTTATGCCCGTGATGATGACAAAACAGATAATCAAAGAAAACGGGCGTTCGCAAACAGCGGCTTGCCACTGGATAAGCTGCGCAAAAAGATCGAGGCGGACTTTGCAGTCGAGGCCGAGAAACATGCCGGCCAACACTTGATCTTATCCAATGAGCATCTTCAAAGTCGCCTGACCTGTCTGCGCGAGAAAAAGCGTCTCAGAAGCCTGTTGGAGCCTCATTGCGAAGATATCGAAGTGTACCTGTACTTGCGCCGTCAGGATTTGGTCGCGACAAGTCTGTACGGGACCCGGTTGTTGTCTGGTGGCATGACGCATCTTGGCGACATAATTCCCAAGATTGCAGACGGGGCAGAGGTTCCGTATTTCTATAATTATCTACTGATCTATAGGGAGTTCTGCGAAGCCTTTGGTAAGGACAAGGTGCATGTACGGATTTTCGAAAAGGAACGGTTGTTAGGTCAGGATATTTGTACAGACTTTTTAGATTGGCTGGGCATTAAGACCCAATCCCCGATCCAGTTCACCAAACGTCAAAACGAAAGCATCTCCGAAGCAGCACAGTTCTTTTTGACACGCTTCAATACAAATAATCCGCCGTTCATTGATGAAAAACTGAACCCGCTGCGGGGCCAAATCGCGAAACGTTTTGCGCGTATTGCTACTGGCAAGGGCTATAAGCCCGAGCGGGAAATGGCCCTTTCCTTCATGGAGCATTTCCGAGAGGACAACGCGACCTTGTTCAAGGAAGCGGGGCTGGGAGATGTGAATTTTGAGGATAGCTTCGATATGTTCCCTGCCGGGAGCGGCAAGCCTGCTGTGCCGGAAGTGGGTGATGTCGCTGATGTGGGCGTCAGCCTCTTTCAGGACGTCATGAAAGACCTGAACCAGGCGAATGCAGATCTAGCCAAACTGAGGGCTAAACTGAAAAAACTGAAAGCATGAAAAAATCCGAACTTGGGTGTTGCCTAGGGTTTTAAAAATTTGGACATTACGATGAAGAAACCTAAGAAAATAGTAGTCAATCTAGGTGTCGCCCGATGCGGTACGACTGCAACTGCAACTTTGTTCTCTCAGGGGCTTTCTGGGTTTTCCACGCCGCGGGGCGTGAAGGAACTGAAGTACTTCCTCGGGGATCATTCCGATCCGGGAAACTACTTTGACCACTTCGATTTTTCCGAAGATGATATTCTGTTCGAGTCGTCCCCGCCCTACATGGGCCGCGGGCTGGAGAAGTTTGAACGGGTCTTGGATCAGATCACAGAACTACGGGATCTTGGCATTCAAGTCACGGTCCTCGTGCATGTGAAGAACCTCATGAAACGGGCATTTTCGCACTACTGGCATGGCATTAGCAGTCATCACGCCATTTACGGCAGTGCCTGGCGTGTGCGCGAGGCCGATGACCCAAGGCGGTTCGACTCGGTTTATACTCAGGATTTCTCCAAGGTACTGGCCAATCCAGAGAAAAAATTCATGCCGCGCTTGGGTAAGATGCTGTCTTTGGCCATCGAACGCTTGGGTGAAGAAAACGTATGTATCCTGCATACGCCGTCCATGGATGCAGGTTTGGATGATTTTCTGAACCGGCTGGATTATGCTCATGATGGTGTGAAAACTCCGCGGATTCCGGGAGCACGATCGCCTCTCTACTTGTTGGGTGGGCAAAGCTATTCCTTGAAGAATGGGAACAGCAGTAAAGAGATCGAAGTTCCAGAAGGCCGTTGCCTGCTTTTCGCGCGCCGCTACAAAGAGTGTCTGGATACTAGCCAATATGACATGGATCGGATTATTGGAGCGTCGAACAAATGGAGCCGTAGCTTTGAAAAGTCTAGCCTGAAGCCTGCGGTCACTAAGAAAGTGAAAACTTATCTGTCCAAGCAGGGTGAACAGATGTCGCGCCTGCCCGAAGGGTGTTTTCTGGGAGGCTGTCGAGATGCCCTGCTGGAGGACATGGTTAAATTCCCTGACAGGATGGATATTAAGCCGTTGGAGCCGAGCGCTGTAGAGGCTGAAAAACTGCTCGAATCTTAATGTCGAGACAGATTACGGTATGGGGGGATGTGCTTCATTCCCCCATACCTCCATGTTTTGTGCATACCGCCTTAGGATTGGGACGGTGCGCTCGGGGCCTCAGGCCGTGCCAGTTTGCGCAGGCGGCGGGCTGGTGTCATGTCGACGAGTTTGTAAATCTCGTGGAACTTCTCGGGAATCGTTCGGCCGGGTTGTTGCGCCTGATAGTGGGCGTGGCGTTCCAGCTCAGCCGAGAAACCAGCATCTTCTGGCAGGTTCAGGAAATCCAGCAACGCTTGGCCGGTTTCAAGTGACTGCGAGGGCAGAGTGTCAAAATCCAACAGGAACATGCGCGAGGCGAACTTGGGATTTGAGATGGTTTCCAGCAATGTGCGGTTCTGCTGTTCCCAGTGAATACAGGCCTTGACGAAATCTTTGTCTTTTGGCCAGTTGCTGTTCTTTTTGTGAGCCAGTGCATCCCAAGACAGGGCGACATCTTTCAGGTTGCGTAAAACCGAAACGATCCGAACTTGGGGATACGCCTTCAGGACCTCATGCTCTTTCTGGAACAGGTCCGGGATCATGTCACCGACCACTGCGGCATCATCCCATTTGTCGCGCATCTTGTCATAGAGTGCGGCAACCTTGGGCGCTTTCTCGGGGCTTAGATTGGTATCCGCCTTGCGGAACCGAAAAAAGCGCGATTTATCAAAAAAGTCCGGATCATATATACCATGCCGCAAAAACTTGAACTTGTAGCGGCTGTATCCGATGCAGGCGTTCTGGTGAGCGTTGAGCATATCCATGACCGCGTTGGCACCACCTCGTGCAATCCCAGTCACGATCGTTACAGTTTTGTCGGTCGTCATGTTCCCTCGAGCCACTTCAATGAATTTGTTCTCCCGCTGGGATGTGCCTGGCGGGGGGACTGCAATTATATCTTAGATGCTTCGTATCCCTGCGCTCTGCTAGACCAGATTCGCAATCCCCGATTGATCTGTATGTAATATGTGCTTTTCGAAAGGGGGCCTCCCCTCTCTGACCTTAATATCAGATCAAACAGGAGAGGGGAGGTCAATTATCGGTTTATCCTCTTAGAAAAGCTCGATGTCATCGGCGCTCACGCTGGCATTTTGTGCAAATGTCGCGATCAGTTCCTGCACACCTGCCCCAGATCCATCCGCGTCGAACCACAATTGCCCCGAGGCCTGATCGAAGATGAACCGGTCGTCGGCATCCAGCGCCGCGGTGCCTGCCACAAACAGGTCTGCGTCCAGCGTGCCTTTGACAATTCCAGGGAAGATGGATTGCTTCATCCGCAGGATATCGCCTTCATCCACCGTGTTGGTGTTGAAGTCGATGATCCGGTCGACATTATCGGCACCCAGGGCGCGATCAAACACAAAGGTGTCTGCCCCGGCCTGTCCCCGCAGCGTGTCGCGCCCCTCGCGACCGACGATCACGTTGTCGAAGGGGTTGCCGATGATCGTGTTGTCCAGATCGTTGCCGATCCCGTTCACACCTGCGATGCCTTCGCCAGCATCGTTGCGCAGGGTTTGCAAGTGCAGATTCTCGACATTGGCATCCAACGCATAGGCTCGGTAAGCCTTGACGGTGTCGATGCCTTCGCCGGCCAGCTCGACCGCGTTATCGCCGGGCGCGCGCACCAGATAGGTGTCATTGCCCAGGCCCCCGATCAGGGTGTCGACATTCTTGCCGCCATCCAGGACGTTGTCCCCGTCATTGCCGGTGATGGTGTTCATCAAGCCGTTGCCAGCCCCCAAACGTGCCGTGCCGGTCAATTCCAGATCTTCGATATGGGCGCGTCCCATGCGGAAATCGACCGAGCTGATCACCGTATCATGACCGGCCCAGCGGTTGCTTTCGGCGACGCGGTCGCCCGCATCCTCGATATAGATCAGATCGGATCCGGGGCCGCCGTTGATTGTATCGTTGCCCGCTTCTCCGCGCAGGGTGTCATCCCCAGCGCTGCCAAACAGGTTGTCGTTGCCATCCCCCCCCAGGATCGAGTCATTGGCCCGGCCGCCATAGAGAATATCGCGCATCACGTCGCCGATGATATTGGTACCAACATCATCGTCCGACTTCACGGTATGTGAGCGACCGCCCGTCAATTGAACCGTGCGGGCTCCATCGATGAACACGTTCTTGCCGCGCCCCAATGGCCCCACATCCAGCAGGACCGTCGTGCCTGTATCCCCGATATTGAGGTACAGTTTCGAACTGTTGGACTGTGACACCAGCGCATTCTCGACCACCAGACCCAGTGTCGTGATGGCCGACAGGTCGAATTCCTCGACGCCGGTATAGGTGCCGGTTGCGCCCAAATTCACATTCAAAGAGGATTGCGTGACGACTACCGTATCGTAGCCACGCCCAGCGATGATCTGGAAATCAGAGCTATCCATATGCGCCCGGCTGGCGCGGAAAATATCGCTTTTGTTGGTGCCCACGGCGAACAGCTCGGTGGCCCGCATGGAAATGTCCTGGCCAGGGTTGTTGTCATCGTCGAAGGCAAAGTTTTCAGCGACCAGATCCGCCAGCAGGGTGTTCTTGAATGTGGTTGACCCGGTTGGGCCGAATGACAGAACCACATCATTGCCGACCTGGCTCAGGCGCAGCTCCTCGAACCGGCTATAGGCCGATCCGCGAACGCGCATGATGTCGCCTCCGACGCCGGTTTCAAAATCCATGAAATTGTCGGTAAAGTCGGCATAGGTGCGCAGGAAGGTGTCCTGACCGGCCCCGCCATACAGGTCGTCCCCGTTGGCACCGCCGTTGATCACATCATTGCCGTCGCCCCCGAACAGGCGGTCGTTGTCTTCGCCGCCACGCAGGATGTCGTTGCCGGTGCCGCCATAGAGGTAATCTTTGCCGTCTCCGCCGTTCAGGGTGTCATCGCCGCCATTGCCGCGCAGGGTGTCATTGCCATCCTGTCCGCTGAACGTGTCGTTGCCGCCCTGGCCGATGCCTTCATCGCTGCCGTCGCCCAGGCCGATATTGCCGCCGTCCACATGGGCCACAACCACTTCGGAGCGATCGCTGGTGCGGGCATATTTGAAGGTAACGTCATTGCCCGCAATATCCGAGACCGGGTGCAGCCCAAGCACACCGGGCCCGACGACCCGCCACTGATCGGTGCTGCCATCGGCCGGATAGTCCTGCACCAGCGAATCCACGACGATGGTGTTTTCGTCATCAGCGCTGCCGTGGAAGTTGATATCACGGTTCGCATAGGCCAGATGCAGCGAGTTGTAATGCTCGGCGTTATAGGACGAGAACAGAATGGCGTGACGTGAATCCGTGCTGGACAGGTTGGTAAAGTCGTTGGCAAAGCTTTCCTGCAGCAGGAAATGATACCCCGAAGACCCGGATTTGTTATAGGCCCCGACGGCGGTCAGGCTGTCAGCCGTGGTTTCATGGGCACGCTGCCATTTAAAGGCGTGCGCCGCGGGGTTGGTCACGGTGATATTGCTGATATCGCTGTCGCGAACACCATCCAGTTCCAGGGCCGCGATCGAAACCCATTCGGGCATCGTGTTATCAAAGAAGAACGGATCGGGCAGGCCCCCGACCTCGTCTTCGAAGGCCCCGACGATCGAGAAATCCGAGAGGTTCACGTTTTCCAGGAATGTGTTCTTGGCGATATTGGTTTCGCCTGCTTCGAACGTATAGGGCGAAGCCTCGGCCAGGGTGGCCACACCATTTTCGATCGAGACAATCCGCGAGCGGAATTCCTGCAGGTAATACAGTTCGGCGGATGTGGGATCTGCGGGGTCTACTGCTGGCTGGTTCCAGTCGTTGCCATCAGCGCGGTTCAGGTTGTCCGAGGCGATCAGGTAATCATCGTCGTTGGGCTCGAACAGGAACAGAATATCGCCGACTTCGAATTCTTCAAATTCCTGGTCCGGGTACAGCGTACGCAGGGCCTCGATATCCGGCAGAACCACCTGGTTGCTGCCTTCGGCCACCTCGGTGTCCAGCTGGCCATAGCGAATTTGCAGATCATCCGGGGTCACCAGAATCGTTTGTGCGGCATTGGCCGTGTCGATATCGGTGACAAAGATCGTTTGACCCTCGCCCGCGCCGCGAATGGTGATGTCGCTGCGGTGGATCAGCAGGGTTTCCGTGATCGAGTAGGTTCCAGCCGCAATATTGATGACTGCATTCGGGATGGCCCCGTCAAACAGTTGTTGCAGCTGTGCGTTGGTGGTTCCGGCCTTAACGTTGTAGACATGCGGATCCTGCCCGAAGAACAGGAAGTCGGCACCATCCAGTTGGTCCGCCTGAACGTTTTCCAGAACCAGATCCAGCCCGGTGCCGGTAATCCGGACATTGGGGCCTTCGTTGGTAAAGGTCAGATGAACCAGTCCGCGCAGTCCGGTCAGTGCGGTCAGATCAATCCGTTCGACAAAGTTGGTTGGGTCGTAATCGGCAATAACCGTGCCTTGGGCATTTTCTTCGATAATGTACTGATCGAAATCGGCGCCGCCATCCAGCCGGTTGGCACCTGCGCCCCCGATCAGAATGTCGTTGCCTTCTCCGCCGATCAGCGTGTCGTCGCCGGCGCCCCCGTCCAGACTATCGTTGCCTTCGCCTCCGATCAGGCTGTCATCGCCGCCATTGCCGATCAGCGTGTCAGGGCGTTCAAAGCCATCCAGCGTGTCGTTCAGGGCACCGCCGCGCAGAACGTTTGCGTCGTTGCCGTCCAGAACATTCCCGGGGATCAGGTCTGAAACGGTCACGTCCTGACCTGGGACGTCGCGCAGGGTGACAAGACCCGTGCCTTCGGTGATGACTGATCCGGCCGGGGCTAGCGAGGTATCCAGGAACAGCGGGTTTTCGCCGTGCCGGATCAGGATGGTTCCGGTGCCGGATTGCGCCACCATATCGGCGTCGACGGTGACCGCCAGGTAAGGTTCGACATTGAGGGTCGCGCCGCGCAGGTCGATGATCTCGATCCCGGACATGCCTTCCAAACGCAGCGGAGAAATCGAGCGATCCTCGCCCGAGATGCGCAGTGTGTCCGTACCGCCGGCGCCATCGAACGTGTCCAAAATCCCGTCATCAGCGATCCCAGCGGCCGTGTCCTCCAACCCGTTGAGATTCGAGAATTGGCCGGACAGGTCAAAGATCTCATCCGCGCCCGTGCCCTGGAACGTGTCTTCCCCAGCGGTGAACTGGAAATCGAAGGCGGCACTCAGGCCTTCGGCAAAAAGGATGCGCGGATCGCCATCAAAGACGAAGTCATCCTCGGCCAGATCCGTTGGCGCCAGACCCCGCAGCGTGATGGTGGTTATACCATCGGGTAAGGTAACCAATGTGTTGGCTCCTGCGGCGGTGATGGTCAGATCGGCAAACGTGACGCCGGCAAAGGCGCGCAGGTCGATCCGTTCGAACAGGTTGTCTGCTTCGAAATCGGTGATGATCAGGGTTTCGCCCGCGCTGACGATGAACGCATCTGCGCGTCCGTTGCCTGTGACGACGTTCCGTCCGGTGCCGCCGGAAATCAGGTCATATCCAGAGCCCCCGATCAGGGTATCATTTCCGTTTTCACCAAACAGACGGTCTTCGCCTCCGCCGCCAACCAGGCTGTCGTGTCCGCTGCCTCCGCGCAGGGTGTCGTTGCCGTCGCCACCCAAAAGGGTGTCTCGGCCCCCGCGCCCTTCTATGGTGTCAAATCCATCGCCGCCGGTGATGCTATCGCCCTGGTCACCGCCGATGACACGGGTCGCAGTCGGGCCGGTGATGACTGTCCCCCCGGTGTTGTCCCCGATTGTCAGCATTTGACCTGGGGTTCCGGGGGCCAGGGTTACGGTGCCGGATCCATCCAGCACCACCTGAGAGGCCGAGGTGACACCGGGAACGCCCGGTTCTCCGCCCGTGTTCAGAGCAAGCGCCGCGGTGCCGAAGCGGACCAGGATCGAGCCGGTATCCGAGCTGCTCGGCAGGGCATTGCCGATGGCCAGATCAAACGGGCCGGTGGCGTAGGTCAGGTCGATGATCTCGATGCCGCTGAGGGCATCCAGGCGAACCGCGCCCAAGGTGCGCTCTCCGCCAAAGACGCGCAGGACGTCCGTGCCTGTCCCGCCGTCGATGCTGTCGATGGTGGCGTCCAGTTGGCTGGTCTGGCCGATCAGGTCGACCAGGTCGTTGCCGGAGCCGCCGGTAAAGGAATCCGCGCCATCCGAGAGGGTGAAAATAACGGGGGCGGCCTCGCCGTCAAAGATGAAGTCGGCGGCGCTCAGATCGCCCGAGGCGACCCCGGTCAGAGTGATCTGAGCGGCGCTGCCGGGCAGGGTGATGCGGGCATTGCCGCTGTTGGTGGTGATGGTCAGATCGGCAAACGTGACGCCGGCAAAGGCGCGCAGGTCGATCCGCTCATAGGCGGCGGCACCTTCGAAATCGGTGATGGTCAGGGTCTCGCCCGCGCTGACGATGAACCGGTCCGTTCCGGTGCCGCCAGACACGCTATTCGACCCTGTCCCGCCGGAAAGCAGGTCATTGCTGTCCCCGCCGATCAGGGTGTCATCTCCGCCATTACCTGACAGGGTGTCGGCGCCATCGCGCCCGGTGATGCTGTCGTTCTGGGTGCCGCCGACGACCACGGTTGCGGACAGGGCGGTGACCAGGGTGCCCCCGGCGCTGTCGCCGATGGTGACCATCTGGCCCGCAGTGCCTTCGGCCAGAGTGACCGGCCCGATGCCGTCAAGAACGACCTGATCGGCCGAGGTAACGCCGCCGACATTCACGCCCATCGGGGTGTTGCCGAAGCGCACGAGGATCGTGCCGGTGTCCGAGCTGTTGGCGTTGTCCGCGTCGATCGCGATCTGGTGGCTGCCGGTTGCATTGGTCAGGTCGATGATCTCGATGCCGCTGAGGGCATCCAGGCGCACGTCGCCCAGCACGCGGTTAGAGCCAAAGACGCGCAGGACGTCCGTGCCTGTCCCGCCGTCGATGCTGTCGATGGTGGCGTCCAGTTGGCTGGTCTGGCCGATCAGGTCGACCAGGTCGTTGCCGGAGCCGCCGGTAAAGGAATCCGCGCCATCCGAGAGGGTGAAAATAACGGGGGCGGCCTCGCCGTCAAAGATGAAGTCGGCGGCGCTCAGATCGCCCGAGGCGACCCCGGTCAGAGTGATCTGAGCGGCGCTGCCGGGCAGGGTGATGCGGGCATTGCCGCTGTTGGTGGTGATGGTCAGATCGGCAAACGTGACGCCGGCAAAGGCGCGCAGATCGATCCGCTCATAGGCGGCGGCACCTTCGAAATCGGTGATGGTCAGGGTCTCGCCCGCGCTGACGATGAACCGGTCCGTTCCGGTGCCGCCAGACACGCTATTCGACCCTGTCCCGCCGGAAAGCAGGTCATTGCTGTCCCCGCCGATCAGGGTGTCATCTCCGCCATTACCTGACAGGGTGTCGGCGCCATCGCGCCCGGTGATGCTGTCGTTCTGGGTGCCGCCGACGACCACGGTTGCGGACAGGGCGGTGACCAGGGTGCCCCCGGCGCTGTCGCCGATGGTGACCATCTGGCCCGCGGTGCCTTCGGCCAGGGTGACCGGTCCGATGCCGTCAAGAACGACCTGATCGGCCGAGGTAACGCCGCCGACATTCACGCCCATCGGGGTGTTGCCGAAGCGCACGAGGATCGTGCCGGTGTCCGAGCTGTTGGCGTTGTCCGCGTCGATCGCGATCTGGTGGCTGCCGGTTGCATTGGTCAGGTCGATGATCTCGATGCCGCTGAGGGCATCCAGGCGCACGTCGCCCAGCACGCGGTTAGAGCCAAAGACGCGCAGGACGTCCGTGCCTGTCCCGCCGTCGATGCTGTCGGTGGTGGCGTCCAGTTGGCTGGTCTGGCCGATCAGGTCGACCAGGTCGTTGCCGGAGCCGCCGGTAAAGGAATCCGCGCCGTCCGAGAGGGTGAAAATAACGGGGGCGGCCTCGCCGTCAAAGATGAAGTCGGCGGCGCTCAGATCGCCCGAGGCGACCCCGGTCAGAGTGATCTGAGCGGCGCTGCCGGGCAGGGTGATGCGGGCATTGCCGCTGTTGGTGGTGATGGTCAGATCGGCAAACGTGACGCCGGCAAAGGCGCGCAGATCGATCCGCTCATAGGCGGCGGCACCTTCGAAATCGGTGATGGTCAGGGTCTCGCCCGCGCTGACGATGAACCGGTCCGTTCCGGTGCCGCCAGACACGCTATTCGACCCTGTCCCGCCGGAAAGCAGGTCATTGCTGTCCCCGCCGATCAGGGTGTCATCTCCGCCATTACCTGACAGGGTGTCGGCGCCATCGCGCCCGGTGATGCTGTCGTTCTGGGTGCCGCCGACGACCACGGTTGCGGACAGGGCGGTGACCAGGGTGCCCCCGGCGCTGTCGCCGATGGTGACCATCTGGCCCGCGGTGCCTTCGGCCAGGGTGACCGGTCCGATGCCGTCAAGAACGACCTGATCGGCCGAGGTAACGCCGCCGACATTCACGCCCATCGGGGTGTTGCCGAAGCGCACGAGGATCGTGCCGGTGTCCGAGCTGTTGGCGTTGTCCGCGTCGATCGCGATCTGGTGGCTGCCGGTTGCATTGGTCAGGTCGATGATCTCGATGCCGCTGAGGGCATCCAGGCGCACGTCGCCCAGCACGCGGTTAGAGCCAAAGACGCGCAGGACGTCCGTGCCTGTCCCGCCGTCGATGCTGTCGGTGGTGGCGTCCAGTTGGCTGGTCTGGCCGATCAGGTCGACCAGGTCGTTGCCGGAGCCGCCGGTAAAGGAATCCGCGCCGTCCGAGAGGGTGAAAATAACAGGGGCGGCCTCGCCGTCAAAGATGAAGTCGGCGGCGCTCAGATCGCCCGAGGCGACCCCGGTCAGAGTGATCTGAGCCGCGCTGCCGGGCAGGGTGATGCGGGCATTGCCGCTGTTGGCGGTGATGGTCAGATCGGCGAACGTGACGCCGGCAAAGGCGCGCAGGTCGATCCGCTCATAGGCGGCGGCACCTTCGAAATCGGTGATGGTCAGGGTCTCGCCCGCGCTGACGATGAACCGGTCCGTCCCGGTGCCGCCAGACACGCTATTCGACCCTGTCCCGCCGGAAAGCAGGTCATTGCTGTCGCCGCCGATCAGGGTGTCATCCCCGCCATTGCCCGACAGGGTGTCGGCGCCATCGCGCCCGGTGATGCTGTCGTTCTGGGTGCCGCCGACGACCACGGTTGCGGACAGAGCGGTGATCAGGGTGCCCCCGGCGCTGTCGCCGATGGTGACCATCTGGCCCGCGGTGCCTTCGGCCAGGGTGACCGGTCCGATGCCGTCAAGAACGACCTGATCGGCCGAGGTAACGCCGCCGACATTCACGCCCATCGGGGTGTTGCCGAAGCGCACGAGGATCGTGCCGGTGTCCGAGCTGTTGGCGTTGTCCGCGTCGATCGCGATCTGGTGGCTGCCGGTTGCATTGGTCAGGTCGATGATCTCGATGCCGCTGAGGGCATCCAGGCGCACGTCGCCCAGCACGCGGTTAGAGCCAAAGACGCGCAGGACGTCCGTGCCTGTCCCGCCGTCGATGCTGTCGGTGGTGGCGTCCAGTTGGCTGGTCTGGCCGATCAGGTCGACCAGGTCGTTGCCGGAGCCGCCGGTAAAGGAATCCGCGCCGTCCGAGAGGGTGAAAATAACAGGGGCGGCCTCGCCGTCAAAGATGAAGTCGGCGGCGCTCAGATCGCCCGAGGCGACCCCGGTCAGAGTGATCTGAGCCGCGCTGCCGGGCAGGGTGATGCGGGCATTGCCGCTGTTGGCGGTGATGGTCAGATCGGCGAACGTGACGCCGGCAAAGGCGCGCAGGTCGATCCGCTCATAGGCGGCGGCACCTTCGAAATCGGTGATGGTCAGGGTCTCGCCCGCGCTGACGATGAACCGGTCCGTCCCGGTGCCGCCAGACACGCTATTCGACCCTGTCCCGCCGGAAATGACATCATGTCCGCTGCCACCCGAAACGGTGTCATCGCCACCGTTGCCTGACAGAGTATCCTGCCCACCCGAGCCGATAATGCTGTCATCCAGTGCACCGCCGATGATCACGTCATCTTTGTTTTGGCCGCTGACACGCCCGCCATAGGCATCCGAGATCGTGACGGCCTGACCATATTGACCATAGTCATCGCGCAGGGTGACTTGGCCCGTGCCTTCCACGATCACATTCTGCGAGGAAACATCCTCGGTCTGAAGAATGAGGTCCTGACTGCCGAACTTGACCGTCATGGTGCCGTCCGAAGAGCTGTCCAGCATCGCCTGGTTCAACTGCAACACCAACTCGGTTGTGGCTGAACGGGCGCCACTGAGGTCAATCACCTCGATGCCGGACATGCCGGCCAGACGTGCAGCGCTGACCGAGCGATCATCGCCCCAAATCCGCAGCGTATCGACGCCGTCGCCGCCTGCGAATGTGTCGGCGGCGGCCAGTTTGGTGAAGCTGCCTTTGACTTCGAAGACCTCGTCTGCGTTCGTGCCTGCGAAATTGTCGGTCCCGTCGGTGAATTCGAAGGCCGGGGCAATGGTCAGGGCTTGCGCCAGGGTTTCGACCGTGTCGCCATCAAAAACAAAATGCGCCGCTGTCAGATCGCCAGAGGCGACCCCGGTCAGGGTGATCTGAGCGGCGCTGCCGGGCAGGGTGATGCGGGCATTGCCGCTGTTGGCGGTGATGGTCAGATCGGCAAACGTGACGCCGGCAAAGGCGCGCAGGTCGATCCGCTCCATGCTGTCGGTAACATCGAAATCCGAAATTGTTATCGTTTCGCCAGAGCTGATGACAAAGGTGTCGGACTCTTCTCCGCCTTCAACTTCGTTGGTGCCCATGCCTCCGGTCAGCAGATCAAAACCGCTGTCGCCCACCAGCGTATCATTGCCGGTGCCCCCGCTCAGGATATCGTTGTCTTCCCCGCCATCCAGGTCATCGTGGCCTGCGCCACCTGTCAGCACATCATCGCCAGTTCCGCCAATCAGAACATCTGTTCCGTCGGCCCCAATGATTGTGTTGCGCCCTGCGGCCCCCACAACATGAGAACTGGCCAGACCGGTGGCGATCTGGACCTGTTGTGCGGCCATGTCGCGCAGGGTGACAGTGCCTGTCCCGTTCAGTTCCACCATGGCAATGCCAGGGGTTGTGTCCCGCATATCCAGTGTCAGCGGTGCCGTTCCCCACGTGATGCGCAGAACGCCCCCG
>NZ_JBSWTS010000002.1:0-26576 GCF_056158665.1 Thalassovita sp. ABM4_323
CCGATAGGGGGTCAAACTTCAATGCCGATTGACATCGCGCCGTGCCCGCCAGGGCCAGCGGCAGCGCGGTTCTTGACGCCAAGGGGTAGCGGTAGAATTGCGAGGCTCACAGTGGCTTCCCCCTCCCCTTTTCACCACCCAAACGCTCTTATCCGTGTAACATTCCCAACGATGAACATCGCGCAAGCCAAATGTATCCCCCTCGAGCAGTACCTCGAGCGCCAAGGCCTTCGACCGCAGAAGACCCGCCAGGGTGGCCGGGAGCTTTGGTATCACTCGCCTATCAGAGACGGGGACGAAAACCCGTCCTTCAAGGTCGATACCATCAAAAACGTCTGGTTCGATCACGGTGTTGCTCATGGTGGCAACATCATCGACCTCGTGCGGGAGATGTGTTCCTGCGATGTGCGGGACGCGCTCCGTCATCTCGAACAAACGCGGCTCTACTCCCCTACCCTTTCTACCCCGACAACCTCGAGCTTGCGCGGCGCTTCGCGCCGGTCTGAGGCTTCGCCAAGAAAACAGGTCGCTGAGGGTGAAAAAGAAAAAAGTGGGGCCTTTGAGCTGGTGTCACAGAGCACGCTCCAGCACCCTGCCCTTCTTCAATATCTGACGAAACGCGGTATCGACCATGATATCGCCCGTGAATACCTGCGAGAAATCGAGTTTAAGGGCCCTCAGAGCGCTGGAAAGTACTTTGCCCTCGGTTACCCCTCCGGAGATGGGTTCGAAGCCCGCAACGCGCTCTTCAAAGGTTTCGTAGGAACGGGCAAAGCGGTGACCTTCCATGACAAGCCGGGAGCAACCCGGCTCCAGGTCTTCGAAGGCTTCATGGACTTCCTCTCCTACCTCTCGAAAGACAAACCGGCGCAGCCGGTCGGAGCGGTACTGGTGCTAAACACCACAAACCTCTGGCCTCGCGCCCTGCCCTTCCTGAATGATCCGCGCTTTGAAGAGGTCCGGCTCTACCTGGACAACGACGCGGCGGGCGATGCCGCCACGCGCAAACTCTTTGAGAACGTGGACGATAGCTCGAAACTTGCCGATATGCGCAGCTACTATGCTGGCTATGAGGATCTGAACGCTTGGCTTCTGGGTCGAAAGGCGTAGAGGTCTCGCCCTTCATCCTTTTTCTTTTCAAAATTCAAGAAAGCAACAACCTGAGCTGACAGGGGGCCGTGAGGCTCCCTGTTGTTGTTTAGTATGTTTAGAAGAACAACGTTTAATATGTTTAGGGGCTGAAAAGTGGCTTAAATTCAGCGCTTTACAGGGTGTAAGGTGTATATTTATGGGGCGTGAGGTGTACGTTTATAGGGAAATTTCGGATTTAAGGTGAAAGGATATGGGGCGACAGGTGTATGTTTGTGGGGTCTAAGGTGTACAAATATGGGGCGCTCTCTTCGTATCTGTAACTATCTGATAAGATAGCGAAAAAATGGGGGTCTGGCTCTGCTAGGTGTATGGATATGGGGTCTAAGGTGTATGTTTATGGGGCGATACCCCTAAGAGACTGAATATCATCAAGAAAGGAGCCGATGCGCGAGTCTTCGACCTCCAAGAACACCCCTTCGGAAGCCCTCTGAGAAGGCTTAAGGTGTATGGATATGGGGAAAACGATCTCACCTGAGCGGTTCACCTTTCGCAGGCGTTGGGCAGAAAAACTTGCATTCTCACAAATAGGCATAGAATGGTGTAACGATATTCTTTAGAATTTACACCATGAGCCAAGAGTCGAAAAAAGTCAGTCGTGACAACCAGATACTGAAGAAGCACGTCGCAGCGATTCACATCGGTGCGAAGCTGTCGCTGCTTCAACGCAAGCTGGTGAACGCTCTGCTCTACAATGCCTATGACCAGCTCCTCACGGCGCAAAATCACGAAATCAGTGCTTCAGTCCTCTGCGAGATGATCGGTTTCGATAGCAAGAACATCGGTTACCTCAAAGGAGCGCTCAAGGGGCTCATGGAAACCGTGGTGGAGTTTGACGTGCTCGAAGAGGACGGAGAGCGCTCCTGGGAAGCGATGGTGCTCCTCCCCTATGCCAAGATCAAAGGTGGGACTTGTACCTACCGCTATGAACGGGCTCTTGCTGAGAAGCTCTACCATCCGGACGTGTACTCGAAGATCAACCTCAGCGTCCTTCGGGAGATGAACAGCGCTCATGCGCTCGTGCTGTATGAGAACTGCTATCGCTTCGAAGGTATTGGCCATACGGCTTGGTGGGACGTGGATGTGTTCCGCAAGCTGATGGGGGTCGATATGATGTCGAGCTACAAACCCTTCAAAGCGCTGAATTGGAACGTGATTCAGCCTGCGATGAAGGAGGTAAACAAGCTCTCCAACATCCAAGTCGAGATGGAAACCCGAATGAAGGGCCGTAGCGTTACAGGCTTGCGGTTCATCGTGCGTCCGAACCGCCAGCTGTCATTGGTCGGAATGGAGACCGAAGACGACATTACGCAAAACCCAGCTTACCAAGCGCTGCTTAAAGAAGGCATCTCCAAGACCCTCGCGCGTTCGTGGCTCCTTGAGTACGGCGAAGAGCATATTTTTGATAAGCTCGACCTAGCGAGCTCTCAAGCTGCGAGCGGAAAGATCAAATCCTCCAAAGCAGGCTTCCTCAAAGCAGCTGTTGAGCAGGACTATCACAACGAAGGTGCGGCCAAGAAAAAGGCGCTTGAAGCAGCGCAAGAGAGGAAAGCTGCCCGCGAGAAGCTCGAGCGAGAGCTAGAAGCGCTCAAAACGGCCCAGAGAGACGCAGAGACGGCTTATAGGTGGTCTACGGCGGAAATCATCGAAAAGGCCTTTCAGGAGCTCTCTGAGGGCCAGAGAGAGGCGGTTACGGCAGAGTTTCAACTCACACTCGGCAGCGCAGTCTATGTGAATGCTTTCAAACAGGGTGGCTGGAAGGATCGCCTGACCTTCCCGGATATCAAAAAATTCTGGGAGGCTCGCGGTCTTGCCCTCCCCTCCCCTGCTCAGTGGGCACAAAAAAACGGCTCACAGGAGCCGGAAGCGCTCAGAGCGCAGATTGAAGAAATAGAGAAGCAACTAAAACAACCTGTTGTTTCGGTTTAACCGAAACATTCGATTTATTCCAATCATTCAAAGATATCGGTATCGTTTCTCAGGATGTGCTTGAGATAGGTGGACTTCGGAACGAGGCCCGCCTTTTCTTCGAGCTTCGCAAGCTCAGCTGGTGTCAGCTTGATCGCCACCACCTCAGACTCTTTGTCCGCTGGCTTCTTGGGTTTCCTGCCGGTTGTTTTCGGGGCAAGGATGGATTTCAGTTCATTCGGTTTAACCGAATTATCCGGTTCAACCTTTTTGAACATAGAGAGGTCGTTTTTCTTAGGCATAGTTCTGCTCGAGGTAAGAAAGTAAGCTATCAAACTGCGCGGCCACCTCGCGATAGGTGTAGCGAGCCAGGGCGTCCTCTTCCATCATGTGCCGGATAGAGCGCTCTTGCTCGAAGATCGTATCAAAGACGCGCGAAAACTTCAGCGGAAGCACGGGTATCCCCTGCCCTATCGCGTGATCGACCACCGCCTTGATGTTCTTGGTGTCCTCGCTGTCGCTCCAGTCTTTGAAGACCTCGCCTTTGCGTTTCGCCAGTTTCGTCGCCACTACGACGATGTTCTTGTTGTATGGCTGAAGCTCTCTGATGGTGTGTATCCCTGCGTGGATGCACTTGAGCTCGTTGTAGATCGGCACCACCACCACATCGGACTGAGAGACCGCTGAGACGATACTGGGCCGTGCATCACGAGACATGAGCCCCGCAAGGTCGAAGACCACGTCGATACCATCGGGAAACTCAGGAAACTCCTCGTCAGGCTGAAGCGAGAAGAGCCGTTCCTCAGGGAGGATCGCGTCCAGAAGGTTGTAGGGCTCGTTGGTCGCCAGGGCATATTCCCTGTCGAGCGCGATGTTCGTGGCTATCGGGGTTTTCCCCGCTGAGCCCTTCATGTTGTAGACGGTTATTTTCATAGTTTCGATTGTATGTGTAAACTTAAAGAATGCAAATAACTTGTTGAACAAAGTGTTTCGGTTTAACCGAAACAACCCATTTGATTGATTTAGGCCGCTGGTTCCGGTCCGTGGGTGTTTCGAGTGTTTTGATAGTTTCGGTTAAATCGAAACTATATATTTATCCGATAAGGTCATCGGTATCGAGACCATGCTCCTCGATGTCCTGATTGATCCCCATCCGCCCATCGAAGATGAACAGCACGAAGACGGTGTCGTCTCGGAGCGTGTAGTAGATGTTGTAGCGCTTCTGGAAAATCAGACGCCGGATGCCGCGCGGCTCATGGTAGAGGTGCCCGAGCAGGGGATTGCTGCTCAGGTGTTCCAAGATGAAGCGGTCAATCTCGTACTGAAAAGCCTCGGCGTAGTCTTGCGAGTAGTCCGAGTGGTACAGGTAAATCGGCCACAAGCTTTCGCTTGCGGTCTGCGTCATCACTACCTTCATGCCGCGCTGGAGTTACGATCCTTGAAGCGGGCAAGGCGAGCCGCTGTGCTGGCATCGCTGACCTCTTCGAAGCGTCCGTTCTCGATGTCATCAAGCCCCTGAGCGAGGCCGCGCTCAATACGAAGCTTGGTCAGCTCCTCCCAGTCCTGAAAGGACACGGTCACCGCGACAGGGCGGTTTTTCTTGGTGACGATCACGGGTTCGCGCTGCGCGGCGTCCAGGTAGCGCCCGAACTCCTTGCTCGCGACGGATGCGGTCATCGTTTTCATGCTCATGGGCCTTATGCTTAGAGGGTAATGTCCACATTATACGGAAAATCCGGAAAACGCAAAGTTTCCCGGATCAGTTTGCTTCAAGTTGGAAAGGGGAGGGGGCTAGTCCACCCCGTCGATGAAGGTTTCCACGAAAGCCTTGATCTTCTCGATCACCCGGTCTGCAACGCTGCGACGTTCTCGTAGGCCAGGGCGCTTTTCCATAATCCCGATAACGTCGTCGCGCATTGGGGTCTTCTCGGTGAAGAGGTAGGTTCCAATAACCTTCTCAAGGCCTTCTTGCTTGAGGCCTTCGTCCTCGCTCAGGTTCGCGATGGCTTCCTGCTTCCTCGCTTGCCAGTAGCTATCAAATTCCTCCCCAACATCGGCGCTTGCCGGTAGGTCAGGGAAGTGCTGCGAGATGAAGCGTTCGATGAGCTCTTTCTTGCTACGGAGCTGAGCCTCGGTGTCGAGCACATCCATGATGCTCTTGCGAGCCTTGGCCTGCTCTTCAGGCTTCTTGTTCTGCATGTCGCGCAGCAGATTGATGATGTAGCTGACGTTGATTTTGTCGCGGCTGATGAGCTCGACCTCGAAGTCCAGGTCATCAAGGATCGAAACCTTCTCTTTTTCTTTTTCACTGCGAACCTTGTCGTAGAGGTCAAGGTACTTGCTGCGGAAGTCTGCGAAAGTCTGTTCATCTAGGGGTAGGGTAGAGAAGTCGAATTGCGTGAAGCAATCCAGCACGTTCTTCACTCGGATCAGCTCACGGAAGGCTTGCACGAAAGCGGCTTCATCCTCTTCGGTGAGCAGCTCATCCACACTCTCGACGGTCGGCGTGATGGCAAAGAGCTTCGCGGTCGCTTCCTCGAACTTCTGCACATAGTCTTCGTAGGGCGCGAGGATGATTTCTTCCTGTGCGTCCTTGTTCGCGAACAGCTCGATAGCCTTGTCGGTAGCGGGCTTGAGGTTGCGGAAGACCACCACGTTTCCTTGGGATTTCTTCGCGCCCATCGTCCGGTTGGTGCGGGAATAAGCCTGCAAGAGCCCGTGGTACTTGAGGTTCTTATCGACGTAGATCGTGTTGAGCGGCTTGCTGTCAAAGCCGGTGAGGAACATGTTGACGACGAGCAAGATATCGACCTGTCGTGCTTTCACGCGCTTACCTACATCCTTGTAGTAGTTGTAGAAAAGCTTGCTGTCCTTGGTCGAATAGTTGGTCCCGTACATCGCGTTGTAGTCGGCAATGTACTCGTCCAGCTTCTCGCGGCTGTGCTTGTTCACCGGGCGGCTTTCGTCCGGCAAGTCATCGGCATCACCAAGGCCATCGGCGTCGGCATCTTCTTCGTTCGCTTGGTAGGAGAAGATGGTCGCAATCTTGAGGTTGTGCTCTCCAGCGTCCTTCTTCGCCTTGAAGAGCTCGTAGTATGCGATCAGGCTCTTCACGTTGGAGACGCACATGATGGCCGTGAACTCGCGGCTATGCGTCTTCCGGTCGTGGTTCGCGATGATGTAATCCACGATTTTCTCGAGACGGGCAGGGGCCTCCATGACCTCGGCCGTGTCGATGGCTTCGACTTCGATGTCTTCCACCTGGTCTTTGCGTTTCACGGTTCGAATGTACTCGACCGAGAACTTCAGGACGTTCTCATCGCGGATGGCATCGGTAATGACGTAGCTATGCAGCTGGTCTCCGAAGAGATCCTTTGTTGTTCTCTTGCCCTTCACAACCCGCCCATCGGGCATCGTGTAGGCATGGGTTCCGGCGTTTTCTAGGAAGATCGGTGTTCCGGTGAACCCGAACATCTGCACGTTATCGAAGTAGTCTGTGATCCGCTTGTGGGTCTCTCCGAACTGGCTACGGTGGCATTCATCGAAGATGAAGACCATGCGCTTGTCCTTGAGTTTCTCCATCACCTTCAGGTGCCGCTCTTTGCTGATAGCCGTGTTGAGCTTCTGAAGGGTGGTCACGATGAGCGGGGTATCATCCGCGAACTGGTCCACCAGCTTCTTGGTGTTGTTGGTCGCGTCAACGCTTCCTTCTTGGAAGCTGTTGAACTCCTTGATGGTCTGGAAATCGAGGTCTTTGCGGTCCACGACAAAGACCACCTTATGCACCTTCGAGCTCTGCGTGAGTATCTGAGCGGCCTTGAAGGACGTGAGCGTCTTTCCTGAGCCGGTCGTATGCCAGATGTAGCCGTTCTTCTGCGTGTTCGCGACACGCTCGACAATCGCTTCAACGGCATAGAACTGGTAGGGACGCAGCGCCATGAGCAGCTGGTCACTCTCATGCAGCACGATGTACTTCGTGATCATCTTCGAGAGCTGGCACTTCTCGAGGAAGGCCTCAGCAAACTCGCTGAGCTGCGAGATTTTCCTGTTCTCTTCGTCGGCCCAGAAAAAGGTCTGCTTGAAGTCGCGCCGGTTCACCGGGTTGTTGGCGTAATATTTGGTGTTAACCCCATTGCTGATGACGAAGAGCTGAATGTACCCAAAGAGCCCATAGCCCGCTGAAAAGCTGTGGCGGTGGTAGCGGTTGGTCTGGTTGAAGGCCTCTTTCATCTCAAGGCCTCGGCGCTTGAGCTCGATCTGCACGAGGGGCAAGCCGTTCACAAGCAAGGTCACGTCATAGCGGTTCGTGTACTTGCCCGTCATGGTGACCTGATGCGTCACCTGGTACTGGTTCTTGCACCACTGAATCTGGTTGATGAGCTCAATATAGCCGGTCGTTCCATCGTCGCGGGTGTAGTCCACCTTATCGCGAAGAATTTTGGCCTTCTCGAAG
The DNA here is from genome assembly GCF_056158665.1 of Thalassovita sp. ABM4_323. Taxonomy (NCBI): domain Bacteria; kingdom Pseudomonadati; phylum Pseudomonadota; class Alphaproteobacteria; order Rhodobacterales; family Roseobacteraceae; genus Thalassovita; species Thalassovita sp. ABM4_323. The sequence continues at coordinate 7,511 of NZ_JBSWTS010000002.1, forward strand.
ATGTTCCCGCGAGCGAGCTTGTTGAGAACTTGCCGAAACTCGAGGTCAGAGAGGAGCAGCTTGTTGTGCTTCTCCAGCTGACGTTTGAGATTGACCAAAAGGTCATTCTCATCGGCAATCGTCACCTTATCCCAGCCCAGGTTTTCAAGCTGCGCGATAAGGGCGTTCTCTAGCTGTTGCTCTGTCTGTGTCATTCTTCTTCAGGGTTAAATTCTAAAAGGAAATCGCCAAGCTCGATCTCATAGGTTTCAAATTCTTGCTCGAAGAGGGCTCGGCTGTACCGGATTTTCCCAGGGAGCGGGTTCTGCTCGTCAAGGAAGTCATTGAACTCCGGGTTGTCCTCATATTCCGTAACCTTGTCTGCCAGCCGGTCCAAGCGGCGCAGCATGTATGTACAGATGTTATCCGTGATCCCGACAATTAGGTCGGCAAACTCTGCGTCGTTCACCTGCTCTTTGAGCGATGCGCGACCATGCCCGATGTCGCAGTGCTCGTTGCGGACCTCACCAATGTAGTGAACAAACCCCGACATGCGGCGGCAGGCTTCAGCATCGGAGAAGCCACGGCCTTTTTGAAGCTCGAGGAGCGCCCGTTTCACGAGCGCCTGAAACTTCTCATCTTTGTGGCTGTCGAGCGGCTCTTGGTTGAGCAGGTGCAGCGAGAGCTTAGAGATACCTTCAATGAGAGCCTTGCAGGTTTCAATCGAGATATCTGGCTTTTCGTCAATGTAGCCTTCTACCAGGTCCAGATGGCTGTGGTAGTATTCTAGTCGGTGGCGCTTGATCCGCTGGATTTCGTGTTTGAGCTTTTCCATAGGGCAGGGCGCTTACACAAACATCTGTTGAAGCAAACCCTTCTTGAACGTCTGGGCGAGCTCGAGTTCTTGCTCTACTTGGTCCAGTTTGCGGTCCAGAGTAGATAGGAAGTCCGCAATTTTCCTTTGTTCATCGGGGTGGGGGATGTGAAGTTTAATCTTCAAAAAGCTGGCTTTTGAAAGATTGTAGCGTGTGCTTCCTTGAGCCAACGGAATGACCTTGGTGCGATATCCCTCTGATCGAAACAGATACCGAGAAAACTCAGGAAGCAGAGCATTAATGTTATTAGGGCGAAGACCAAAGCAGAAACTATTTAGGTAAGTATCTGGCATCTCTAAAGTCACTACTGATGCAAAACCTACCTCTTTAGGTGTCTCACTCGAGGTAGTGAATATGATGTCCCCACGCCGAATTGTGTTTTGGCGCTCGTCTGCTGATACTTCGACGAAGCCGCATTGCTCCGGGTAAATTTGCGAAGCCTTGAACACTTGCAAGTAGGTGACGAAGCGAGCTCCCGAACCAAAGTCGGCGGCGCTCTTGCCGGTAAGGCCGCCAAAGGTCTTACCAATATCTCCTAGCCGCTTCTCTGCCCAATCTGGGAAGTCGTTACCATCCTCATCCTTGAAGCGGACGGACCGGCTGAAAAGCTGTTGCATGCAGCCCTTTTTATAGCCTTCCACCAAGGCCTTCTTGCGCTCCAGCTGCGCAATCTTTGCTTCCACCACGCCAACGAAGTCCGCGATCTTCCGTTGCTCATTGAGAGTGGGCGCAATAGTGATCGAAACTGCTGACAACGACTCCTGCCCAACATTGTAGCGCGTGCTACCACCGCTTCGGGCAGTCATATCCTTGCGCACCCGTGCAGTTTTCAAGAGGTTATGAAAGTATTCGGGTTCGATTTCAGTAACCGGACGACCCCGGATAACAAAGCCACCAAAAGTAGCGGAATGTTCTGGGTCAAGGTAGACGTTGCTCTGACCTACCTCTTCTCGGGTCTCAGAGCTTCGTTGAAACAGAATATCACCGTAGCGAACTTCGTTTTTTTCGAACTCTTTGTCAGAAATCTCAACGCTGCCGATGATGCTATCATACGTGATTGGCGTGTCGGAGATGATATCGAGAACGTTGATGAATTTTCTACCTCTTCCATAGGATGACTTGTCGGCGTTCACTCCGTTCTTGAAAGTGAAAAAGTCGCCTAACGTTTTTTCTTTCCAGGCCACGTCAAACCCCGGAAATCTGAGCTTTGGCTCGTTTTGTCGATTGGTGTTTGTCATGATGCAGGCTTAGGAATTAAACGGAGAAACGATGCCAAGTTCTTCACAGAATTTGGCGAGGGAAGCGTCGGTCTGTGCCATCTCTGTTTCGAGCCCCTGCAACTCGGTTGTAATAGCTATCAGATCGACAGCATCTTCCTCCTCGAAGGTATCGACGTAGCGAGGAATGTTCAGGTTGTAGTCATTCTCAGCGACTTCGGAGATTGGTGCGACGTAAGCATATTTTTCTATAGTTTCTCGCTTCTCGTAGGCGTCAACGATTTGAGCAACATGCTCGTCGGTAAGGCGGTTTTGGTTTCCTTTTTTTTCGAAGTGAGCGCTCGCGTCGATGAATAGGATATTCTCATCATGCACACGGCATTTTTTGAGAACTAAGATGCAAGCAGGGATGGATGTCCCATAGAAAAGGTTCGGTGGAAGCCCGATAACCGCATCCAGGTAGTTGAGGTCTTTGATGATGTACTCGCGGATAATACCTTCAGCTGCACCACGAAAAAGCACCCCGTGCGGCAGCACTACGGCGGCGGTTCCGTTGTCCGCAAGCTGGTGGATCATGTGCTGCACGAAAGCGTAGTCAGCCTTCGAGCTTGGCGCTAGACGGCCATACTGGCTGTAACGGTCATCGGTCTCGTGGAGAGGATTGTCAGAGCTCTTCCATTTCGCGGAGAAGGGCGGGTTTGCCACTACTGCCTCAAAACGCTCTTCTAGGTGCTGCGGCTCCTCGAGGGTGTCCTCTTGCCGGATGTCGAAGCGCGAGAAATGCACATCGTGCAGGATCATGTTCATTCGAGCGAGGTTGTAGGTCGTTCGGTTAAGCTCTTGCCCAGCGAACTCGCCAACATCCGCTTCTTTCGCGATGCGAAGAAGCAAAGAACCTGAACCACATGCCGGGTCATAGGCGTTTTTGATCTGGGTTTTCCCGAGGGTTACGATTTTCGCGAGGACGCGGGAAACCTGCTGAGGGGTATAGAACTCCCCGGCTTTCTTACCGGCTCCGGATGCGAATTGCCCGATAAGGTATTCATAGGCATCGCCAAGAACGTCTGAATCCACTTGCCCAAGCTGGAAGTCGATGGCGTCCAAGTGTGCCAGCACCTTCGCGATAAGCTTGTTGCGGGCGTTCGGGGTGCGTCCAAGCTTCGTGCTTGCCAGGTCGATATCTTCGAAGAGCTTGTTGAAGTCGTCTTCGCTCTCGTTTCCCATCGTGCTTTGCTCGATGGCGTTTAGAATGCTCTGAAGGTCTTCAAGGATGAAGTTTCCGACTTCCTCCTCGTCGTCCTCATCAACCTTGATGTTCCCCTTCTTCGTGATGGCGCTGAAGAGCTCTTCAGGCTTCAGGAAGTATCCAAGTTTCTCGAGCAACTCCTCCTTGATGGCCTCAAGGTCCTCCTCGTCGGTCACATCGACATAGTCAGTGACGTCCTCGGTCTCGAGGAGCTTGTTTGCAAAGAGGTGCTGCTTCTCTGAGAGGTACTTATAGAAGATGAAGCCAAGGATGTAGTCGCGGAACTCATCCGCATCCATCTTCCCGCGAAGCTCGTTCGCGATCTTCCAGAGCTGTTTCTCAAGAGTCAGTTTTTGGGCTTCGGTCATTGTTGTTCTTGTTACATCTTAAAGGGGCGTGTCCGTTAAGATGTTATTCAGCAAAGGGATTTTCGCAAGAAAATGTGCTGAAGCCGTCTCTCGAAGCTGCCCGGTTGTTCGTTGCGCTCGACACTAAACCCGATTTGCCTTTTTGACCATGTCCCATAAACTATACTTTGTGGGACCGGGGCAGGGTGGCGATTTCTTCCGTCCCAAAAGTCTTCCCATATTGATTTCCCATAATTCCTAAGACATTTTGAAACCATGAAAGTAGGTTACGCGCGTGTGTCGTCGGTCGGACAGAGCCTCGACACGCAGATCGACAAGCTCACGGCCTTCGGCTGTGAAAAGGTGTTCCAGGAGAAGCGCTCTGGAGCTTCACGCCAGAAGCGTGACGCTGTGAACGCCGCGCTCGAGTTTTGCAGGGAAGGGGATGTGCTGGTCATCACCAAGCTCGACCGCCTGGCTCGCTCTATGTTCGACCTTCAGGACATCACCAAGACCCTCGAGCGGAAGGGAGTCGATTTCATCGTGCTCGATCAGAGCATCGACACAACAACGCCAGCTGGTCGGCTAACCTTCCATCTCCTGGGCGCTGTCGCTGAGTTTGAGCGCGACCTCATCTCAGAGCGCCAAGCGGAAGGCATAGAGAAGGCCAAGCAGAAGGGGGTGAAGTTCGGTCGTCGCGAAAAGCTTACTTCAGAGCAAGTTGAGGAGCTGAGAGCGGCACATAGGGCAGGGGAGACACGTCAAGCACTCATGCAGCGCTTCGACATCTCGAAGAGTACGTTCTATCGCCTCTGTTCGAGCGGGTACTCCGCTCAAGACGAAACCTAGTGGACCGAAGATAGGAAATCGGGTTGACGCTGTATGACGTGATAAGTGCAGCTCCGATTTGCTTGCTGCGTGTGTGCAAACGGATTGATATATAGACAAAAAACACCAATGCACACGGCATCTATGATGGAGTGTGCCCTAGATCGACAAAAGGCCCCAAATGAAGCCCTGGGAAGAATTTATCCGGCTCTTCAATGAGCAAGACCGCCTTTGGCGAGAAGACAAATCCAAACACAAACAGCTCTTTCTCAACAAGGGTGTCTTTCTTGTGTTCATTGGGATAATTCCTCCACTTCTTCTCATCATTGGGATGTCCAGCCAATCTGGAATTTTGGGGTTCCTCGGAGCACTAATCTTCGTATTTATCTACTTTGTGCTGCTTTTGTTCCTTCTTGTTCGTCCCGACTGGATATTGGTTCAAGCATATCAGGAACACTTGAAAGTTCCTGATCTTCAGAGGGTGCTTGAGTCCTCTCAAAAGTCGGCAACAGAGCGCGGCGATCTCATCAGGACTATGAGACAGAGCCGAGACGAAGGCGTTGAAATGTATGAAGCCATTATCAAAGAGAAAGAACAGGAGATCGAAAAGGAAAAAGAGACCACTGCCGCTGCACAAGATGAGAACCGAGGTTTGGTCCAGAAAATCGCGGAAGCTCATCAAGAGATTGATGATCTGAAAACAAAAATTGAAGCTAGCGAGCGCAAGATTGCGGGCCTTCGTGAAAAGGAACGAGGCTACCTAGAGAGGATAAATCTCCTTGAAAGCGAAGCAGAGGCAATCAAGGCTCGAAACCTCGAAGAGTTTCAATTCAATGACTTAATGCAGCACCTGATCAATCGTTTGGCTGGTGACAACTCTGTTGAAGTCTCCACTGATCGCGCAGCAACCCTGTACGGGCTGATGCAAAAGCATGTTCCTGATAAAGCGCGGCTGCGAGAACTATCTCAGATTCCGCATGAGCTTCAGAGGGCTCAGCAGATCGAGCTGATCGTTGAGCGGTACTCGGAGAAAATCACTGAGGTTGAGCGAAGTGACCTTTCGGACACCGAGAAGCGCGACAAAATCAATGCTTATCGGCTCGCTCGCGAGCGCGAGCTTGGTATCGAAGAGTAAACTATGAAACGATCTATCATCCCAACCAAGAGACCCCGCAAGTCGTCGTTGGGCCGCATCGGAGATACTGGGGGCGGTGCGCTAAGCGCACGGAGAAGCGAAAAGCCGACGCTCATCGGTCATGACGTGACCTCAGAGGAGCTGTTCGGGTTCACGCCCAAGCATCGACAGAACCACACGCATATTCTTGGTTCAACTGGGACAGGGAAGTCCAAGTTTTTAGAGCTCCTGCTCCGACAGGACGTGCAAAACCGTGGCTGTGGGGTCTGTCTTATTGATCCACATGGGAAGCTCTATCAGGACATCCTGACTTATATCGCCACAGAGAAATCAACGCTCGCAGACCGTTTGATTCTCTTCAATCCGTTCAACGACCTCGAGAATGTCATAGGCTTCAATCCGCTTCCGGCCGGAGAGAAGGATCGGTTCGACTACATCGAAAAGAACTTCGTTTCGGCCTGCCTCAAGGCATGGGGCCAGGAAGATATTACGGATACACCCCGCATAGCTCGCTGGCTGCAAAACATCGCGCACACGCTCCTGGTCAACGACATGACCCTCCTAGAAAGCGCGGCCCTTATTTCGACAGAAAAGAACGACCATCTGCGCAAAGCGCTCGTCCAGAATGTCGTGAATGAGGTCGTGCGCGTCGATTGGGAGGGGATAATCGAAGGCAATTCACAACGCCGGTCAGAGATGATCGAAGGGGCCGGGAACCGCCTCGTATCCTTTCTTCAGAACGAGCTTATTCGACTTATCATCGGCCAGAAAGACAACGTGCTCGATCTGCCTCAGATCATGAAAGAGGGGAAAATTCTGCTGGTTAACCTCAATGACCAGCACGGCAGGGTGACGCTGCCAGATGCGAAGCTAATGGGAACCCTGCTGGTCTCGGAGCTTTATCGGGTTGCACGTCTGCGAGACCCCTACGATCCCCGTCTCAAACCCTTCTACATCTACATTGACGAATTTGCTCAGTACGTCTCAAACGACATCGCCTATTCACTTGAGGAAGTGCGAAAGTTCAAGGTTTTCTACCTGCTGGCGCACCAACATCTCGGGCAGCTCAAGCGCGACAACGCTTACCTGTATCAGTCCGTTCTTACCAACTGCAAAAACAAGGTCGTTTTTGGGGGCCTGTCCTTCGAAGACGCTGAGATCATGAACAAGGAAATCCAGGAGGGTTTCGTTGATCTGAAGACGATCAAGCACACTCAGACCCGTATCAGAGAACGCCATATTGAAACGACCCGACGGGTCCGACAGGAGCAGTTTTCACAAACCACTGGACAATCTGATCAGCGGTCCTCGAGTTCAACTATCTCTGACAGCGAGGCGGAAGGGCTCAGCGAGGGCGAAACACGCTCACGCAGTCACACAGACTCCACCACTGACGGGCATACCAGTTCCACCTCTCATGGGCAGACCAAGGGGACAGCTGATACGACGGGCCGATCCACAGGCCAGACCAATACACTAGGCAAGTCTTCCTCGATCACAGACACGACCGGGAGCTCTGAAGGAAGATCTGAGAGCCTCAACTTCGGTCGATCTGATACCCACAGCGACTCCCATGGAACAAGCCAGTCCTCGGCACTTGCTCAGGGCCAGAGTGTCGGAAAATCCATAGGGGGAGCGGATACTCGTGGTCAAAACCAAAGTCAGACCACCACTCAAGGACGGTCTGACAGCGAAACGCGCTCATCCTCAGACACAGATAGCCGTGGGAGCTCTTATGGTTCCGGCGATAGTCGATCCATGGACGAAGATGGCTATACGTCGCGGGGTCACAGCGACAACTCGAGCTACAATCTAGGCTCGAGCCATACGGAAGGCCGCGCCAGCACGAAGGGCAAATCCGTTTCATGGTCCGATCAGCACGGAACCTCACAGGCTCATACAGACAATTGGTCAAAGACCACGAGCCAAAACGAAACCACTACCGACACGCATGGTCGCAATGAAAGCACCAGTGACGCCCACACCGAGTTTTCGGGTGAGCAGTACGGGAAGAGCTCTTCGACCAACCAATCCAGAGCCCAAACACAGGGGCAAAATAGCTCTGAGAGCCATTCTCAAACAGAATCTAGCTCTCACACCAAGAACCAATCTGAGACGCTCACCAAGAGTTCTGGCACCACGAAGAGCCGTGGTAGCTCTGATACTCAAGGGCTGGCGCAAACCCAGCAACGCTCTCAGACCCAAACGCGTGGCACTGCCGAAACAAAGGGCACAGCCCAGACGCAAAGTCACTCCGAAAGCCAAGGGTACAGCGTCGGGGACGTGCCCTTTTTCGAGATCGAAGAAGTTGAAGAAGTTGCGTCGGTCCAGTTCTGGACCCTGAACGACCTGATGTACATGAAACGGGCCGAGATGAGAAATCTCGACGTGGCCCAGGCTTTTGTGAAAATCGAAAACCAACCTCCCGTGCATTGCCGGGTGGCTCACATGCCGGAGCGTAAGATGTCGCGTCAGCTCGCGGAAGATATGGTGGACGGGCTCAAGCTCGAGGTCGTGGAGATACACAAAGGCCAATACCTTCCCCTGAGAGCAGCGAAAGCGAAAATCATCAAGCGGCAAAAGGATGCCTTCGGAGACACGATCAAGTTCTACGATACCCTGACCCCGGAGCCTCCTCAGGAAGACGAGACGAATGATATAGCTGACGACGAGGATTTACCCTTTGGATGATCAAAAGCCCCTCTCGCGTCACAAACGAGAACCCAGGAAGCTGCCAAATTTCAAGATCACTGAGCGCGATGTAGAAATTATGCGGGCGCTTGGTCGCTACCGCTACCTGTCTGTTTCGCAAATCCGACGCCTGTTTTTCCCTAGTAGTGTGGACACCCAGGCGGCTAACGGGCGGCTCAGAAAGCTGTTTCATAGCGGCTATATTCATAAGGCTGAACCCTACAGCCGTCTCGCTCAGCCTCAATCCGAGTACATATACCTTCTCGATAAAAAGGGAGCAGAGTATCTCGCCAAGATCGGCAAGGCCGAAAGAAGCTGGCGCAAGGGACGAGATGTCAAGCAGGCCTTTCTCCAGCACGCACTGGACCTCTCAGAGTTCCGGATCAACCTCGAACTCGCCCTCAGCAAGCAAGACGTGGTCTACCTCGATACCTTCATTCCTGATTTTCAGATGCGAAGCAGAGCACAGGACTATGCATCCCGGCATCGCTACGAGCTCTACACAGAGCTGGTAAGCCCCATAAACCGCCGGAGCTATGTCATCTATCCTGATGCGTTGATCATCCTGAAGGCTGAACGGAATGGTAAAGTCCACGACCGACTCCTCTTCCTCGAGATTGACCGAGGCACCCATGGACTCGAAAAAATCCGGGAAAAGGTTCATGGCTACTATCTCTACCATGCCAAAGGCCTGCACCGACCTATCCTTGAAAATAACACGGACTTCACCGTGCTATTTCAAACATCCTCAGAAAGAAGGGCAGACAATATCCGGGAGATTCTAGCTGGGTACATTGGCTCTGAACGCGTCTGGGTTACCGACTATGCTCAGGTCGATGAAACCAGCATCCTCTTTGCCCCTATCTGGAAGGGTGTGTCAGGCCACCCAAAATCCATCCTGAAGCCTACTGGTCTACTGCCCGCTCCTAAGTATCCGTGACACCGCGCTCGAAACCTGCCGCGTTTCAAATCCTTTCCACTCAGACTGGCCATTGGCGTCAATCTGGATATCGCAGGAAGTGTGTAGAATTTGGTCCTCGCCGTTCTTTTCGACGGCTTCTTGTGTTGGCAATAAGTCCACCACGGCATCAGCGATATCCGAGGCATGGCGTTCCAAGACCTCGGCGCATGATCGACCTTCGGTATTGGGAACATGCAAACCAAGGCGGATGCCATGGTTGAGTTCCCGGTCTCACATAACACTTTCGATTTCCGCCATGACAAAGGGACGTCCCTGGCTCTCCCGGCCTTCGCGTTTCATCCCCTTGCGAGGCAACCGGCCAGCGATTTGCTCAGTGAGATAGTGGGCAATGTTTGCTTTAATCGTTCTCTGATCCATCCCGCCGTCGATGGCCAGATATCCTATTTTCACTTGGGACTCGATATGGCCTGAAAAATCCGGAGCCTGCTTCATCGGCTCCGCATAATCTCAAGCCCTTTCGGTCGATACCGAAACAACGTTTGACATGTGTAGAAAGTTAAGAAGTACGAAAAAATTATACCTCATTGGGCCAAGAAAAGCAAAATTCAGCGCAAGGGAAGCGGTCTGGTCAGCGTGCGGAGCACTTGGGGGGTGCGCTGAGGTGTCGGGGCATAGCCCTGACTCCAAGGGGATGGAAACCGCTGTCATCGCTTGTCAAAGACATCCCCTTGGAGTCAGGGGTACATTTGAGGAGAACAATCAGGAGAGAGCGCCACAACCGGCGCTACGATCCTATTGATTTTCAGCACAAATTGCCCCCTGACACCTCGCGCACCCCCCATCTTTTGACCATAACTGCCCCTAACGACGGAGGTTAGGGGCACGTTATACCTTATCCTGCGTCTGTTTTGCTGATACAATAAAGCCACGTCCAAGCTCTGAGCGGTTTACACATCTGAGAAGATGCAAAACGTATCAGTTTTTGAACGTGGCTATTTTATTTCGTAACCGAGTGACTATGAGTCCAGCTGTTTCTAAAGTCTGCTCCCAAGTGTTCAAAAGCATGGAAGCTGCTTTAGGTGATCCAGTGGTTCAAGGTCTGGTGGCTGACGAGCTCGTGAGTTCTGATCCCCATCGGTGGACTATGCAGGTAAAGCATGGGTTTCTCAGAAAGGAAGTGCGGTACATTCGCAATCCAAACTGGAAACCAAGCATCAGTGACATGATGTATGCTCTACAAAGCAGGTCTTAGACCGTAGCCAGAAAGGATGATCTTCGGATTATCCTTTCACCCCATCCTTTTCAGGATACATCAATTATACTGACCTATTCTCTCAGTCAAATTTTTCTGCGAAAATCGGCACCCACTTCACCTGGCCGGTCGACCTGTTTTCGCTCCGCCCTGCGGGAGGCTGTTTCGAGGCGCTCCGGAATCTTCCGCGCTTGAAATATGGCATGGTGCGCAATCTGGCGGGATGTCGGTTTCCGGATATCAAAATAGCCTCGTCCTCTCCGATACGGCGGATGCTGTCGGAATTGAGCAGATTGTGCTCATGGTGACGGGCGGTTTCATGTTCGTCTCTCGCCTCCTGATGCTCGATCACGCGGCCAGAAAGCCCCTCGAAAAATCGGGCGGTCTCGGGGTCTGAGCCGCTGTAAGTCAGGTAGCTGTTGAATCCCCCTTGGATACTCTTGGCGTAGTCCTGCCCGTAGCGGGCAGAGAGCTGCGAGATGGATTGCAGGATGATGGAAAGGCTCACGCGGTATCCCCTGATGGTGTTCGCCACCGAGACAAAGCCGGGAAGCGTGGCGTGGCCGAACTCATCAAAGAGCACATAGACGGGAAGCTCTCAGGGTTTGGGCATTCTTCTCATGCAGGCATTGAACACGCTGCGGAAAAAGAGGCTCGTCCAGAAGCCATAATACTCGGCGTGCTGCGCCGGAATAACTTGGTACACGATGGTCTTCTGCTGGCGGATTGACGCCAGCTCGAAGCTGCTGCTTGCTGTGAGCTCCACCATGTTCCGGTTGGTGAATGCCCTGAGGGCTGTGAGCGCGGTCAGGGCGAAGCTCTGGACCGCCTGCGGGTTTCCGGTTGTTGCCCCCTTCCACTCATCAAAGAGGCTTCCGTCGTTCGGATCGTCGGGGTTCTCTGCCCAGGTGATGGCGAAGTCATCGAGCGGGCTTCAGTCGCTGCCGAAGTGCTGAAGCAAGCGATAGAGGTTTCAGAGGGTGAAGTATCCAGCATCCTCCCTGCTGGAGCGGCGCAAGAGCTTCAGGAGCACGCAGACAAGGCGGATGGCTCAATGATCCCAAAAGGCGTCTTTCTGGCTCCCTGAGCTCCCTGCCCTGATGAGAATTTCAGCCACTTGCTCGAGCTCGATATCCGTCTTGGCCTCGAGCAAGGGATTGAAACGTGCGCTGCGGGTGAGGTCTTCGGGGTCTATCACCACGACACGAAAGCCGGCGCGTTGCATGTGGCCGGCAGTGGCTTCGAACACTTCCCCTTTCGGGTCGTTCACCACTATCGAGCTTTCGCTCTTCGCCCGGTCCAGGACATTCGGGATGATAAAGCGGCTGGTCTTCCCCGCTCAAACGCGGGCCACCACGCATACGTTCTGAAAGCTATGGGCTTCGCTCAGACGCCCACTCTTCCCGTCGATGAGAAGGCCAGAGTGGCGAGAGCGCAGAAGGCGGCGCAGCTCACGGCGGCGCAGATACCTGGCTCCCTCCTGCTTCCCTCTTCTGGGCATAATCAAAGAGGCGAGCCCTTTAGCGGCCTCGCTGACGGTTCGGATCACGTCTCACGCGTTCATGCTCATGCTGTCTTGGTTGGATTTTTAGGCGCTCGAGCATCTTCAGGGCTCTCGAGCGAATGCCCCTCAGGGTATCGCTCACCGCGAAGCGGACCAGCGCCTTCAGTTCCCGGAGAAGATTTCCAGACTGTTCGGCCTCGGCCTGCTGCTCCTGCTCGTGGCTTTTCCTGAGCCGCTCAAGCTCGGCCCTCCATTCGTCCCGCAGGTCTGGTGGCTGCTGTATTTGCTCTTGGTGCCGCTGTGGTTCCGGCAGGGCTTCGGCACCTTTTTCTTTTTCACCCTCAGGCGCGGTTTTTTCTCGGGTCTCCGTCAGCCGCTCCTCGGGCAGAGCTTCGAAGGCTTTCAGAAAATCGGGGTTCAAAGTCTTTAGGCGGTGCTTCTTCCCGCTCTCAAGATGCACGATTCCCGGCGTCCTCCCCCGGATATAGAGCTTAAGCCCGTGGGCTTGCAGCTGCTCCCGAAAGGCGTGTCGATCGGGGCTCTCACTGAGTGCCTCACGGACAAGCGCCGCGATGTCACTGGGTTGACCTGTGGCGCGTTCTCCTGCTTCGGGAGCCTTTTCCGGTGCGTGGCGTTCCGTGTCTTTTTCAATGGCGCGGTTCTGCTCGAGCTCAGGCATGGCCTCGAGGACGTGCCGTTCAAGCTGTACCTGAATTTCCCGAAAGCGGCCCTTGGATAAACGCAAGCGTTTGGCCTCTCCGGCCGGATTCGCGCTGATTATCAGGTGGTAGTGCAGCGAGTGTTCTTGGTCCTCATGTAGATTGCCGAAGACCAGGTTATCCGGACATCGCTCTGCAATGTAGCGCTCGGCTATTTCGCGTAGGGCCGTCTTCTGCCGCTCGAGACCGACGCCCTTGGCGCGGGTGATCGAGATGATTTCGTGGTAGAGGTAGACCCCGTTCTTGCGCCGCTGAAGCAGGTCGCCGTTCTGCGCGAACTCATCCCGGATAGCTCAGAGATTTCGGGCAAGCAGGTTGTGCCGGATACGCCATGCGGTTCCGCTGGCTCCTCGGTCGATGTATCCGACAAGCTGGCCGAAACTGGGCTCCTTCCGGCTCATGGATTTGACTATCATGACCCGTTTTCGTCTTCCTGCCCGAAGCAAAGGCTTCGGGAGGTCGCGGCGCGGGTTATGCTGGCAATGTACTGGGTGTGCAGCGCGGCGATTTCCTGAAAGAGCTCTCGCTCATCCAGGAGCTCTCAGACGCGGTGAGAATAGCGGGCCATCTGGTTCACGTTGTTCGCAACGGTGCGAAGAACGCGGTCCAGGTCGGCCAGCTGCGCCGCGATCTCCGCAGGAAGCTCGGGGCGGCTCTCAAGCGCGGCAAAGGCCGTGCGTTTGAGATAGGTCGCCGCGGGCAATCCTCGTCAGGATGCAAGCTTTACGACACGACGGTACTCGGGCAACGACAAAGTCAGGTTCACGCGTTTCGCGTGATCCTTGTAGTTTTGGCGGTAGTCTCGTTGGTAGTCGCTGCGTGTCACCTGGGCGGAGCTAAAGGCTAAATGGGTTCAAAGGGAAACGCGCCTCGAGCGATCTTTCCCTTGCCGGGGGATGCAAGGGGTGGAAGCCCCTGCCAAGATGCGTGTTCGCGAAGAATTTTGCAGGCCAGCGAGAGCGAGGCCGCAGGAAAATTGTTCGTTACGAACAGGCAATCTTGCACCGAGTGCGTGCTCTAAATTCTGCTCGGCGTCGGAAAAATGTCAAACCCAGCTCTTCACCTCAGCTTCACAAAGCTCCGGTCGGTGGTCTGACTCAGCTTTCGTCAGTCGTGCCAAACCCGGATTCTTCCGGATTTGTGCTGGTCTGCTTGGACAAAGTTTGCGGTTTCAGAGCTTTTGAGAGGGTGAAAAAGAAAAAGTGGTGCTATAGCTAGCCTTCCGTAGATTTGTCAGAAAGCGCGTTGATGTTCAAAAGATTTAGGAAGAACCCACCACCTCAACAGCCGGAAGGTTATGACGAAGGCAAACGCATTTTTGACCTTGGCGTTGCCGCAGCGGCCAAAGAACACTTTCACAATGCTTTTCTGTTGTACTCAGCCTCGATTGAGGCCTGCCCAAACCCCGCCCCTTATCTCAATCGCGCAAGAGTTTTGGTAAAAAAGAAACGCCACAAAGAGGCGCTTGACGATCTCTGGCAGGCGCTGCGTTTAGATCAAGAACAAAGCCAAGAGATGATCAGCGAGATAGAGGACGACATCCAAGAAGTGTCCCCCTACGTGGAAAACTATCGGAACGGGACACGGGAAAAACTGGTTGAAGATTTCCGTGCAAACAATGGGTCATTCTCCGACTTGCGGTATGTCGCGCAACGGATTTGGGGGGTGACTTTCCGGGGCGCTGGAAGCGAGTATGAGCCATATCGCCACCCCCTTTCAGAATACCATTTCTTCAACGAATTGGATAATGTCGCACGATTTGAAGACCCCGATGTCTACCCGGAAGCCAAAGAGTTTCTTGCACTCTACCCCGCGAAATTCATCGCTCAAAAGGTGAATGGGCCTGTTGATTTCGAAGCATACTCTCGCTCGGAGGCCCTGCTAAACATCTTTCTATGTTCCTACGACGAACCTGACATGCGCAAGCTGCGGCGCTTGATGCTTTACGACATCCATGAATACCTTTTGCGCCGTGATTACGGCGACCAACTTTGGTCGATGACAAATCCGCAGCCAGAGGTCATTCAATCGGCAGCAGACTTTTTGAGCCAGGAGACCTAACAAGAAAAGAGCCCCTGTGTGGGGCTCTTTCGTTCTCATATGAGCGAAAGCTGAACGGGTTTGCCGTCATCCTTCGTCTCCAGCCATGCCGTGACAAAGGCCACCGGTCCACCAGCATCTTCCACCAGCTCGCGCGGGCAGAAGTGGGACCGATACCCGGTTTCGGATATCGGATGCGGTGAACGGTCGGCCGTCACGATCTCAAGGTGTGCGGTGTCGCCACCAAGCCACTCAGGGCACCACCGGATGGTGATCCCCTGCCCTCGCCAGTCGATTTGGAACTCCTCGTATTTCTCGGTCATAGCTGGCCCTAGAAGTCGAAACCGAGTTGTTCTTCTCGGACGCTTGGGGCTCCGGATGTAGCAACCAGATCAGGTGCCTGCTCCTTTGGAGCTGGCGCAACCTCGGCACTTCCCTCCTTCCGCCTGAGCCGGTACTTCCACAATCCCAGATGATGGGCGGGGGTGTACCAGACTTCGCGGATATCCCAGCTAAGCGTGTTCCCGACGATGACCTCGGCGGGCACGTTCCAGAGACTGAGCTGGATGTAGCACATCAGCGCGGCCATTCGGTCCAAGTCGATAGCCTGCACCCAAAGCTTCTCGGCCGGGTTATGCCCTGCACCGATCATTACTTTGACCAACGCCAGGATCATCCCCCCTGCCCCCGCCGCCGGTTCCCCGGCGGTGATGAAGTCTTGGGTCTCGAGCTTGTCGAGCTCCTGGGCAAAGGTCATTCGCGCCATAAGCTCGGAAACCTCTGGTGGGGTGAAGAACTGCCCTGCATCTTTGTTGGCGATTTCCAACTCCATGTAGAGCGGACCAAGGATGTCTCGGGGTTCTTCGTCCAGCGCAGCCACAAGCTGCGCCATCAGTTTCGGAAAGGCCTGTTGGTCGTCGGGTTTATACTGCCCGATGATCCGCAGGTACTCCTCTTCGCGGGCCTCGTCCTTGTGAAGGCTGTTATGCAGGCTGCACGCGGCCATGGTCACAAAATCCCGGAACACCTCATAGCGGTGCCGATAGGGTGCGAGCTGCCTAAAGGTTTGCTTGAATGCCGCCAAAGCGGCATCGCGGCTTGGTTTTGCCATGCCTCTTGTCCCCTGTTTGGGGTCTTCCGAGGTCTGGCTCCCACCAGTCTCGAAAGACTGATGGTTGGATGAGTGATCGCTCTTTTGCGGTCGGGAATTATTCTGGAAGAAAAGTGTTTTTTGTCAAACGTTTGACGTATCTTTCCTGCTTCATCCCTTCTTCTGCTTTCAACCTTCCTGCTCGAGCCAGGCTCGAACAAAGTCTACAGGTCAACCTTGCAACTCCACGTCTTCCTTGTGGCAGAAGTGGGAGCGATATCCCGTTTCACTGATAGGAAATGCCACGCGGTCTTCGGTCATCAATTCAAGATGCGCGATCACGCCTCCAAAGGCTTCCGGCTCCCATTTGATGAAGATGGTCACATCGTTCCAGACAAGGCGAAAAGCCTGAATTTCATTTGGAGATTTTCAGTTTCCAGGTATACTATTTGTGTTCATAACGTATTGAGTAATATGGTAAAAAGAGGGCCTAAAGCCCTCCGATGAACATGGCCTCAGGCCACAGTTTGCCTTCTCCCTCGAAACTCTCGACTTCGTACATCATGGTTTCGATGAACGCTTCTCAGCGATCCCGGAGAAGACTGCTCCACGCTTCCGGATACGGTTCTTCCGCCCGGAATATTGTGGCGACTGCTTCCTCTGTCAGTTCCATAGTCAAATGGTTAGAAAATAAACTGCCCCAGCCTTGCAGCTGAGACAAAGCTATTCCACCGCGCCCTCCCCTCGGAGGCAGTCAAAGCGAAGGCGTGAACCGTTCGCGCCGTGTGAACCGGCATGCAAGATTGACCCCTGTATTGGGGTAATCGGCGTCCAAAAGTGACCCCCCTGATATTTCTGTTCAGAAGCTTCCTCAAAGGATTGAGGGAGCGATTTGGGGATGTTGGTTGTGGAGACGATTGCGAAGATCAGGCGGGCGCATTTCATCCAGGGGAAGTCGATCAAGCAGATCTGCCGGGAGCTGCGGGTATCACGGAACACGGTGCGGAAGGTGGTGCGGTCCGGGGCAACCGAGTTCAGCTATGACCGGTCCACGCAGCCCCGCCCCAAGATCGACCCGTGGCGGTCCGATCTGGATGAGATGCTGGCTGAGAATGACCGGCAACCCAAACGCCAGCGGCTGACACTGGTTCGGATTTACGAAGAGCTGCGCAACCGGGGTTATGACGGCAGCTATGATGCGGTGCGGCGCTATGCGGCGAGTTGGTCGAAGGCGACCCGGGAAGCTTCCGCCGCTGCCTACGTGCCGCTGAGCTTCGACCCGGGCGAAGCCTATCAGTTCGACTGGAGCCATGAGGTTGTCCTGATTGACGGCGTGACCACGACGGTGAAGGTTGCGCATGTGCGCCTGAGCCACAGCCGGATGCCGTTTGTGCGGGCCTATCCCAGAGAGACACAGGAGATGGTGTTCGACGCCCACGACAAGGCGTTTGCCTTCTTCGGTGGGGCCTGTGCGCGGGGCATCTACGACAATATGAAGACCGCCGTTGACGCGATCTTCATTGGCAAGGATCGGGCCTATAACCGGCGGTTCCAGCAGATGTGCGGCCATTACCTGGTCGACCCGGTGGCCTGTACCCCGGCCTCGGGCTGGGAGAAAGGCCAAGTCGAGAACCAGGTCGGCGTGATCCGCCGGCGCTTCTTCGTGCCGCGTCCGAAGTTCAAATCCTATGCCGAGTTGAACGCCTGGCTGGAGGATCGCTGCCTGGCCTATGCCAAGGCGAACAAACATCCAGAGTTGCGCGACAAGACGATCTGGGAGGTGTTCGAGGACGAGCGCCCGAGCCTTGTGCCTTACGTCGGCCCTTTCGATGGATTCCATGCAGTTCCCGCATCGGTGTCCAAGACCTGCCTCGTGCGGTTCGACAAGAACCGCTACTCGGTCGATGCCCGGGCGGTCGGGCGGCCGGTGGAGATCAGGGCCTATGCCGCCCGGCTGGAATGCTGGCAGGATGGGCAAATCGTTGGCCAGCATGAGCGGGCCTTCGGGCGGGACAAAACCATCTTCGATCCCCTGCATTACATCCCCGTTCTGGCCCGCAAACCCGGCGCCCTTCGCAACGGGGCGCCCTTCAGGGAATGGGAGCTGCCGGTGCCAATCCGCCGCGTGTGGCGCAAGCTGGAACGCCAGCCGGGCGGTGACCGGCAGATGGTCGACATCCTGAGCGCCGTGCTGACCGACGGGATTGATGCGGTCGAGGCGGCCTGCGCCGAAGCCCTGTCGCACAATGTCCATTCCGCAGGCGTCGTGCTGAACATCCTGGCCCGGCACCGCGAGCCGCCACCACCCCTGACAATCACCACCCCGGATGCGCTGAAGCTGGCCTGCGAGCCCATTGCCGACTGCAACCGATATGACAGCCTGAGGAGAACACAGAATGGAAAGATCCGAGGTAATCGACGCGATGGGAAAGCTGAGGCTCTACGGAATGAGGGCCGCCTATGACGAGGTCCTGACCACCGCCGTCAAACGCCAGCACGAGCCGCAACAGATCATTGGTGACCTGCTGACCGCCGAGATCAGGGAGAAGCAGGCCCGGTCAGTCAAATACCAAATGACCATCGCCAAGTTGCCGCTCGCCAAGGAACTGGAGGAGTTCGACTTCGAGGCCGCCGAGGTTAACGAGACCCTGATCCGCGACCTGGCCAACGGCGACTTCCTCGACCATCAGCGCAACCTCGTCCTGATCGGCGGCACAGGCACCGGCAAAACCCATCTTGCCGTCAGCATCGCCCGGACCTGTATCCGGGCAGGGCGCCGGGGCCGGTTCTTCAACGTGGTCGACCTGGTGAACAAGCTCGATGCCGAAGCCCGCGCCGAGCGCCAGGGCCGGACCGCCGACCTGATCTCCCGCCTCGACTTCCTGATCCTGGACGAGCTCGGCTATCTGCCCTTCGCCCAGACCGGCGGCCAATTGCTGTTCCACCTGATCAGCAAACTCTACGAACGCACATCCATCATCGTCACCACCAACCTGGCCTTCGGCGAATGGCCCAGCGTCTTCGGCGATGCCAAGATGACCACCGCACTGCTCGACCGGCTCACCCACCATTGCGAAATCGTCGAAACCGGTAACGAAAGCTGGCGCTTCAAGAACCGCGCATAGCGCCAACCCGAAACCCCGCAGGCCCGCCGCCGCTGCGCTATGTGAGGGCTACGCAGCGCCGGGCCTGCTCACCACCAAGGGGGTCAATATTGGATG
>NZ_JBSWTS010000003.1:0-184256 GCF_056158665.1 Thalassovita sp. ABM4_323
CGCTTCGAGGAAGGTCATGGCCTCCTTGCCGCGCACCTCGCCGAGGATAATCCGGTCCGGGCGCATGCGCAGCGTTGCGGTGAGCAGCACGTCGGCTGTCTGGAATTCCGCATCGCGATTGGCGATGAGGGTCACGGCATTGGGCTGGGTCGGCAGAAGCTCGGCGGCTTCCTCGATGGTGACGATCCGTTCATCGGCAGGCACATGCGAGAGGATCTTCCGCGCAACGACGGTCTTGCCGGTTGAGGTGCCGCCCGAGACGATCAGGTTGAGTTTGTTCTCGACGCAGAAGGCCAGGGCATCGTCGATCACGCCTGCGGCCACCACCTCGCGGAGTTCGCGGGTTTTCTCGAGGCGGAGTTCTTCAAGCTTGCGTTCTTTGCCGTAGAGGAAATCAAGCGCGATCCCGTCGAGCGGCAGGCTTGAGAAGAACCGTAGGCTGATCGACATGGCAGAGAGCACAGCGGGTGGTGTGATGACCTGGGCCCGGATCGGGCGGCCCTTGTAGGTGATCGAGACCGAGACGATGGGGCGGTCCTTGCTCATCGTGGTGTTTGCGGAAGAGGCGATCTGGTTGCCGAGGTCTTTCACCTCTGTCGTGGTCAACGCCTGCTCCAGCTTTCGCATGAAGTGATCGCCCTGGAGTTCTCCCCAGCAGGTGCCATCGGGATTGATGCAGATCTCGATGACATCGTCGCGTGCGGCGGCGTCGATCCGATCAAGCGAGGTCTGGAGATAGCTCAGCGACATGGCATCAAAAAATCTCCAGATCGCGGTCGACCATGACAGTGACGCGGGCGCCTTGGTCAACGTAGATGACTGGACCGATGGAGAGGTAGTCGCCAATCACACTATCCGTGGCATCGGCCAGATCATCGCCCACGTCTTCGAGCACATCTGCGGCGGTCTCATCCTGAACATTTGCTGCGGCGGCGCTTGGCGCTGCTGATATCAATGAAATCAGCGCCGCCGAGCCGAAACGCTCATCGAAGCGTGTGTCGACAAAACCGGTCACACCAGAGCGGCCCAACTCATCACCGCCGAAGGAGCTGATCTGGATGGTTTGATTGTCGGGCAGGATGATCCGGTCCCAAGCGATCGTGACGCGGCGCTGCGCGATATCGACACCAGAGCGATACCGCCCGATGAGACGGGATCCGCGCGGGATCAGGTGCCGAGAACCGTCGAAACTGAACACATCCTCGGACACTACGGCCCGGGTCTGGCCGGGCAGGGAGCTGTCTAGGGCGGTTTCCATGACGGCCTGGATCATCGTGCCCTGGATGATGGTGTTGGACGGATTGGCGATGACTTCTGCCTGCGTCACCGAAGTGGGCAACGCGCCGTTCAGAACGAAATCCGTCACTTCGCCGAAGGTGCGTTCGGTCAGGGCCGTCTCATTCGCGCCTGAGGTGCCGCCAAAGGCGATGGTGGGCGAGGTGATGCGGCGTTCTTGGAATGCACGTTCTTCGGCCGCGCGGCGTTCAAGTTCGGCCAGCCGTCTTGCTTCTTCTTCGCGGCGGAGCCGTTCTTCTTCCCGCGCACGCAATTCGTCCTCTGTGGGTCCGATGGGTGCTGGAAGGGGGCGATTGGCCTCAAGCTGTGCGAGTTCGAGGTCCATGCGGAGTTGCTCCAGTTCGCGATCGCGTGCCGTAAGTTCATCGCGAAACTGCTGTTGCGCGGCTTCTGACGCCGCTTGCAGAGCCGCGATCTGGGCCGTCAGCGCATCGATCGCTTCGGCGGCAGCGGTATCTTCTTCGACCACCGGTTCGGGCGCGTTGCGCAATTCCTCGATCTGCGCCTGCAGGGCGGCGAGTTGCGCCAAGAGCTCGGCATTGGGTTCCACCGGCTCTGGTGCGACCAGAACGACTTCGGGCTCTGGTGGGGGAAGGGTTTCGATGGCGCCAAACCCGTCGCCTTCGTTCTGGAAGACGTCCGGTGTGGCCGTGGGCAGGGCTTCCTCTTCCTCGGGTTGGGACATGAAATAGAGCAGTGAACCACCTATGCCGATCACGAGGACAACGACCAAAGCGAGCAGGGGAGAGCGCCGTGGGGAAGGGGGTGAGCTCGCGCCTTTGCCTTGCTCGAGGGCGGCGAGGCGCTTTTCGAGGTCCGCGTTTCCGGTTTCGCTCATGATCCGACCCCCGCAGGTGGTGTGGCCTCGATACAGACCACCTCGTCACCGATCCGCAGCACCCATTGCCTGTTCACCCCGGAAATCCGGATCACGCCGTCCGCGGTGGCCGTCGTGTTGACTGTCCTTTCTCGGCTATTGGCGTAGCGGAAGATCGCAGGCACCGGCGCGTTCCGCGGAAATTCGAAATACGTAAAGGTCCCGTCATCCCAGACACGGGTGGGGGTGAACTCGGTCCGCGCGCTGGCACCGTAATTATAGTTCGGCGCTTGGGCCGCTATGGCACGTGTGGGCCGCGTATTGTCTTCGGGGTAGCGGAACTGGACCACGTAAAAGGTCGGACTGCGGGTCTCCTGGACGTTGAAGTAATAACTGCGCCTGTTCGTGTAGACGGTCACATTGGTATGCACCCCGCGCGCCACCGGCTTGATCGCAAAGGCCTGCCCGCCCGGGACACCGTCAATTTCAAAGCCCTCCGTGTCGCCGGCAATGATCGAGCGGATGCTCTCGCCTTCGCCGAACTCAACGGTGGTCACGTGGGTCAGCGAGACATTGAGACGATAGACCTGGCCCTCCTGATAGGTGGCCAGCCGAACCCGATTGTCATTGGGACCGCCGCGCGGGATGGCTTCGGCGGAGGCAAGGCCGGGCAACAGGGCAATGACAAAAACAAGCGATCTTGTGAACAACAACGTCAGTTCTCCAATCTGTCGGAGCGGATGGAATATTCGAGGACCGTGAAGCCGAAGGGGTTGGTCCAGACCTCATCGATGGAGCGGCGGGTCTCGGGACGGAACTCGAAGAGAAGCGTGGCGGTGAAGAGCCCCGTTTGGACGCCATTGATGGATGTCAGGCGCTTGCGCAGGCGGACGGTGGCGCGGTTCGTACCGATCCGGTTGATGCTGAGGATTTCCACGTCGAGCCGGGCGTTCGGGCCATAGACCGTCGGCGGATAATTCTCGTTGGCGCTGTTCCAGATCTGGCGCAGCCCGCTCTCGGCAGCTCCGTCCGAGCGGCGCAGGACGTTGCGGATGCGCAGATCGTTGTCGAGCTGGTTATAGACCTCCCGGTCGGTCACATAGCGGAACACCTCCGCCTCGATGATCGCCTGGTTGGCGGTCACCGAGGAGGCGCCCACCGAGGCTTCGGGGAGTGCGAAGCCGGTGGCGGGATCATAGGGGACAACGACGGGGGGCGGGTCGACATCGAGGATCGAGACAGCCGCGGCACTCAGACAGCCGATGACACCAAAGACAAGGCCCATCAGGCCAAGGCGTTGCCAGAGCCGTTCGCGGCGCAGCGCGCCATAGACCAGCTCTTCTTCGATGATTTCTTGTTCACTCGCCACCTGTCACAACCCTTGATCAGTCTGCCCGCAACTCGGGCAGCGTGAAGTCCATAAACCGCTGCTCCTCGGCAATGGTGGCGGCATCGATCACACCGCCGGTGCCATCGCCCACGGTCCGCACGGCCTCAAGCTGCCACATGGCGACCAGTGCGATGGCAAGCTCCGCCGTTACGCGGGTGTTGAGATCGACGCTTTCCTTGAGTTCATCCATGTCATCGATGAGACCGACCAACCGGTCGACGCGTTCCAGCGATTGGCCCGCGTCCTCGTAGCTGTTCTGGGCCGCCGCCGAGACGAGCGCGCCGGTGGTGGCCTGCGTCGCCACGCGGTTGGCCCCGGGATTTCCGCTGGTGGCCATTTCCGAGAGGGTGTCATCGTCAAATCCGAGATCGGCCAGTACCCGGTCCATCTGGGTTTCGATTTCGCCCGCACCGGAACCGGACAGGCCAGAAAAGTCTCCCGTCTTGATCGCTTCGATGGTGGCGAGGATGTCTCCGAACTCCTGATCGAGCAGGCCGTTCAGCTCATCCTCCATCTCGGTGCGGATGATTTCTGGAAGATCGGCGAGGCGGGTGAGGGCCTCGTAGGTTCTTTGCAGCTCCGCGAGTTGGTCCGTGAGTGTGGCAAGCTGTTCGCGGAGCTGCGTCAGCTGCTCGTTTTGCAAGATCTCGTCTTCGATCATCTGCCGGAGCTGCTGGATGTTTTGCGCGATGTTTTGCGTGTCGACGACGGGCACGCCTTGCGCCGCGGCAGGGGAGAGGGCTGCCAGATGCAGGCCAATCCCAAGCGTCGTGGCCAAGGCCGTCCTCATGAGCAAATCTCTCATCAGTCTATCTCCCTGATCGTGAATTCCATGAAGGCGCCCTTGGCCATGCGGGCGCTGGCCTGCGCCAGTTCTTCGGCGGAAAGGATGCGGGTGCGCGCCGCCTGTAGCCGGATGCGGGCCGCGACGAGACGCACGAGTTCGGCGCGGGCATAGGTGTTGAGCGCGATGCTTTCCTGAACATCTTCCGTTTCGGAAATCCGTTCCACGATATCCGCGATGCGCAGGGCGGCCTGCCTGATCGCGGCAGGAGAGTTGTTGCCATAGAGGGCAGCCCCATGCCCGGTGATCGAGAGGTTGGCATTGGCCAGTAACGCGGGGTCGATCGTGCCGAGCGCTTCGATGCCACCGATGCGGCTCAGATAGAGATTGTAGCGTTCGGGAATGACCTGGACGTAATGCTGGGTCTCGGCAAAGGGCGGGACACCGCCATATTCAAACACCCGGCCGGGTCCTGCGTTATAGGCGGCGAGCGCGTTGATGATATCACCGTCTAAGGTGTTCAGTTGCGTTGCGAGATAGCGCGCGCCGCCATGCACCTGCAGGTAGGGGCTGTCGTAGTATTCCGGGTTGATGCCGAGATCGCTGGCGGTGCCGGGCATGATCTGGGTGAGACCAAAGGCGCCGACCGGCGAGCGCGCGCCGATGGTAAACCGGCTTTCCTGCCAGATGAGCGCCTGTAGGAGTGCGCGCCATTGGACTGGGGAGAGGCCCGCGCGGCCCACACCGGCAAACCCGCTGGTTTCCTGGGCGACGCGGATGATGAGCTGCTCGATGTTTTCCGATGCGTCCCCGAACATCTGTGCGCCGCCGGGATTGGGGTTGATCTCGGCATTGCCGTAGACCGCTTCGACGGAACGGTCCGGATCGCCGCTGCCGCTTTCCAGCCCAGAGACCATCGCCGGCAGGCCCTGACCACCAAAGCTGGTCTGGGCATCGAGGATGCGCTGCAGGGTTGCGAGTTGCTCGCGTTCGATCTCGGCGATGAGCTCGCGCACGGACAGCTTGTCGGCCTGGATCGCAAGGTCGGCCTCGCGATCGCCGGTCTCGACGATATCGCGCGCGGTCAGCCCACTGTCATTGGTCGGCACGCCTTGAGACAAGGCGAGACCGGGCAGCAGGCAAAGCGCCACGATATGAGGCAGCTTAGACCTCAACGTCACCCTCCGGGGTGCCAAGGGGCGTGAAGGAACATTCGGGTGCGACAGGTGCCGTCGAGGCGAGGAAGGTAAAGCAATTGGCCTGCGGTTCTTGGTACTGGGCGCAGGAAGCCAAAGTGCCAAACGCGGCAAGGAGCAACAAAATGCGTGTCATGAAAGTCTCCAGAAGTCCGGGCGGTCGCGGTAATCGGCGCCGACCAGCGCCTCGCCTTTTTCCATGCCGCCGAGGATGGTGAGATTGGGCCCGAGGGCGCTCAGATCGGCATCGACGACGATCGAGCCCTGGTCGTCGCGGATGAGCGCAAGGCGGCTGTCGCTGCCGGTGTTGAGAAGCACGTCGAGTTCCTTCTCATAGAGGTTCAGCATCGCGTAGTCGGCGGCATGGGCGCGGATGTTCGGGAGCAGGATCTGCGTCGGCACCGCCTCGACGATGGTCTTGCCGGTCCGCGTGCGCTCGAGCTGGCTTGCGTATTGCGTCATCATCACCGCGACGGTGTTCTGCTTGCGCGCGGTCACGAGCCAGTTCGACAGCCGCTCTGCGAAATACGCGTTGTCGAGCGCCTTCCAGGCCTCGTCGATCACGATGATGGTGGGACGGCGATCCTCGATCTCGCGCTCGACCCGGCGGAAGAGATAGGAGAGGACGGCCATGCGTTCTTTCTCGGCCTCGCTGTCGAGAATGCCGGTGAGATCGAAGCCAACGACATCGCCTTCAAGCGAGAAGGTGTCTTCCAGCGTTTGTCCGAAGATCCAGCCGTAGCGGCCCTCTTCCGTCCATTCGAGCAGGCGCTGGTGCAGATCGCCGCCATCGTCGGTCGACACAAAGAGCGATGCGAAATCCTTCCAGTTCCGCAGGGCTGGATTGGAGGCCTGCGCGTTCTGGCGGACGACTTCCTGGATGCGGTTGGTCTGGGCAGGTGTCAGTGGCTTGTCGGCACGATAGAGCAGTGTGGCGAGCCAGTCCGAGAGCCATGCTGTGCCGCGACTATCGGTTTCGGTCCAGAGCGGGTTGAGGCCTGTGGGTTGGCCGGCTTTAAGGGAGGCGTAGCGGCCGCCATTGGCGCGGACCGCCATCTCCATACCGAGACGGTAATCGAAGACGAAGATCCGCGCCCCTGCTCGACGGGCTTGTGTCATGAGAAAGGCCGACAGCACTGATTTGCCCGATCCGGGCCGCCCCATGATCAGTGTATGCCCGCTGGTGGGTTCTTTGTCGGGGCTGCCTTGCTCGTGATAGGAGAAACGATAGGCGCTCTGCTCGGGCGTGGGCAGATAGGTGATAACCTTGCCCCAGGGTGTTTTCTGAGCAGGCTTACCAAGCTGCGTCCGATGAAACGCCGCGAAATCCGCGAAGTTGCGGTTGGTGATTGCACTGGCACGGACGCGCTTGGGCTGGTTGCCGGGATGCTGGCTGAGGTAATGCGCCTTGGCGGCGACCCGCTCACCGATCATCTTAACGCCTTCGGCGGCGGCGGCGTTGACGATCTCTGCGCTCAGTGTCTGCAATTCGTCCAGCGTATCGCAGAAGATCGTCACGACCATGTGGTGCTCACCAAAGCTCTGGCGCTTGGCCTCCAAATCATCGGCGGCGATGTCGAGCGCTTCCATCAGCGACAGGGCCGCATCCTGGGAGGCCTGCATCTGGCGCTTTTGCCGCTTGATCCGGCCCGCCATGAGGTTCGAATTGATCGGCGTGAAGGAATGCGTGACGATCATGTCGACCGGCAAGTTCAGCATGTCGAACATGGTGCAGGAGGTTGCCTCGGAATATTCCCCGATGGTGAAGCTCTTGCCGTAGCGGAGGCCCACGACGCCTTCGGAAAGCTCGAAATAATCGCCTTGAAACGTGACGCGGGTATTGGCGACATTGAAGGACAGGAAGCCATAGGTATTGGCCGGATAAAGCGGCAATTCCTGGCCGGTATTCAGCGCCCCCAGAAAGCCGATCAACTCGCCGGACTTGGCCGAAAGCACTCGTGGGTTCAACTCGGCGAGGCCCGACAGGAACACGCTCACGGCCTCGCCCAACCGACGCAGACGCCTCTCGGTGGCCTCTTTCAGCCGGTCGGGCGCGCTTCGGTTCAGGAAGGGCAGAACGCTTTTTGGGGGTGGGCGATGAATGACGGTGAGCGTCAGGGTTTTGTCGCGCAACCCGCTGGTCTCGAGCTTCTTGCGCCAGAGCCGGTCAACTTCTCCAGCAAAACTGTCATCGCGCACCGGCTCCAGGTCCGGTGTGATCGCCTTGGAGACCTTGTGGACGTAGTAGCTGAATTCCGGCCCCAGCTGCGCGATGATCCGGGCAAAAAGCGCGGTCACCTTGTCGAGATAGGCATCATCCGTCGTGTAGCTATTGACCCCGTCGAGCCGGATGCACTGGAAAAGCTCGTTGACCCGGGTTCGCACGGTGCGGTCATCGACCAGGCTGACATAGGGAAGCATATGCGCGAGGCGGGTTTCGCGGGCATACCAGTCCGGCGTCATCGTGCGGAGATCGAGCGCAGTATCACGGGGCATAACTGTCCCCACCGTGGATGGAGCGGTTCCGCGTGGGCGGTGTCTCCTGCAGCGCCGTCATCATCACGTCGATGAAGCGCGGGTCCCAATCGGCCGCCTTCCAAAGCACGGGGTAGAGCAGGGCGGCCACGCCCAGCACCGCGATGTGCTGGACCCAGACGAAGAGCAGCACCGAGCCAAAGAGCCAGACCATCGCATACATGATGGGCAGGCCCAGAAGCTTGGGCGGCCGCACGAGGCCGAGAAAGAGTGGCGAGCGCTCAGCCACCGGCGAAGACCGCGGCGACGATGGTAGGAGCGGCGGCAACACCGGCGATGCCGACGAGAACCCAGAGGGCTTGGCGCAGATCAATGATATTGAAGAACCAGCTCAAGAAAACGCCGAGGACCGCGAGCGTTGCGATGACAACACCAAGCGGGCCGGTCAATGCATCGACGATGCCCTGTAAAAGGCTCTGGATCGGTGAGAGATCGATGCTTTGAGCAAGCGCAGGCTCTGCGAGGAGCAGGAAGAGCGCGAGCGACGCAACAAACAGGTTAGATATGTGCTTCATGAATTTGATCCTTCCAAACGGGCCACGACGGCCATGACACGGGCCACGTGGTTCTGGGTTTCTCGGTAGGGGGGAATGCCACCGTGTTGGCGCACGGCGTCGGGACCGGCGTTGTAGGCCGCCAGCGCCAGATGCGGATCGCCGAAGCGCTCCAGCATCATCGCGAGGTAGCGGGCAGAGCCGTCGAGGTTCTGCAGCGGATCACGCGGGTCGACGCCCAGATCACGCGCCGTCGCTGGCATCAATTGACCAAGGCCAATGGCACCTGCACTTGAAATCGCATCCTGCCGGTAGGCGCTCTCAACCTCGATATTGGCTCGATAGAGAGCTAGCCAATCCGTCACGGAAAGCCCCGCGCGACGCAGGCCGGGATGGCCGGCATAGCGCAAGGCCGTGGTCTGAATCCCGGAGAGGACATCGGCGCGGGGCAGGGGAGTCGGGCGGGCAAGGGCCGCGACTTGGACGCCCTCTTGCTCGGCCTCTACCTCGCCGAAGATCGCGATCCCATCGGAGGCCGAACTCTGACCAATCCCTTCATTGTAGTTTCGAGCAAAGCTGCTCTGAGAGCGGGACGGGGTCAGGGAGCCGTCGCTCTCCATGACCAGGACCATTTGCGCTGAGGCAGGTGCTGCGACCAGCCAGAGACAGACGAGGTTAGCTGCCAGCGCCCTTGTCTGATGGGGCTTTGTCTGGCGGCGCAAATTTGTGCGTACGGCTTGTCCCCGCCTCAAGCGGCAGGTCGACATGCGCAAAACCAAGGCCAATGAAGAAAGACACCACGCCGGAGATCGTCTTGAACTCGCGGATCTTGATATCGTTGTAGGTCGTCCGCGTGCGGGCGGTGACGAGGAGCTTTTCCACCCCGTCATCAGAGACAACACGCATGATCCAGACCCCGTAATAGCTGGGGCCTTTCTTGTGTGCCGACTCTTGGCACAGGATTTCTGCGCTATAGCCGCTTTCCACGAGTTCGCGGAACCTGGCTTCCGTAACCACATTTGGTGCTTCGATGTCCCAGTTCATGGCCCGGCTCACGCTTTCTCCAATGGCGCGACCCCAGGCATTCCTACTTGAAGCCCAGAGTTACGATAGTATATTATCAACCGCAAGATGTAATATCGTGCTTTGGCTGTAGTTTGGTTACGCAAACACTAGTCACGGCCAGTGTCCGCGATCAAGGAGATAACAGGTTTGAGAAACCCAAGGTTGACATGCCTGCTCCCATTGCAAGCTATGGCCCTTCTGATCTGCGTTCCTGGGCCGGTTTTGGCGGAATCCTGCTTTGCGCCATCCCGTCCTTTCCTGCCAAGCGATTCGCAGGCCGCGCGGGACTATGCGGATATCATCCGCGGCGACTTCGAAGATTACATTCAGGATATCCAGAGCTACTTCCGTTGCCTCGACGGTGAACGGGCCCGCGCCTTCGAGGAAGCGCGCGAAGTCAGCGAGGAATATGGCCGGTTCCTGCAATTGGTAGGGGATTGATGGGCAACCTCGGGAGCATCAGACTTGCAGCCCATGGAAACCAGACGCCGATAACACCCTCAAGTATCTACTTTTTAGATAACAGATTTCATCCGCTAGCGACGTCACAAAAGGTATGTGACGCGTGGCAAAGACAATCAGAAGCAAGGGACAAGTGGCACTCTGTCAGGCGTTGGTCGACGCCCGTGTCAAAGCGGGCCTTGGTCAGAAAGACCTGGCAGACAGGCTCAGATGCCACCAGTCCCTTATTGCCCGCCTTGAGAGCGGCCAGCGCCGGGTCGACGTTGTCGAGCTGGTCGTCTTGGCGCGCGCCATCGGCTTTGACCCGTTCGAGGTTCTGGCGATCGTTGAAGCCGCCACGGAGCCCGACCACAGGATTTGAAGCCAATGAATTGTTGAGAACACGGGAACCCACTTTCCCGGTCTGATGATCATTTCCTCATCGAGGACCAGTTAGCCAACATCAAAGAAGCCCGGCGCGCGGTCGTAGTGAACGCTCTGCAACCCCACGCCGCAATTCGCAGCGCCGCAGTGCAGGAAGCCAGTAAACAGTGAACGAAGATAAGGGTGAGGGCGTCGCGATCGCCAATCTGATCGGGACCGATGGGTGCAGTGTTGTTGGTTGGGTTTATCGCTGGAGGACAGGCTCACATGCGGTGATGTGGGACGTCCAAGGGCCCCAGCCGGTATCGGAAACCCGGCCGGATATAAGTGACGAACAGAAGCAAGAAATCGACTTCGATGCGCTGACGAGGATCGGAAGAAGCGACGACGGGTGAACAGAGCGAACCCGCGGTGTTTGCCTAAACGCCAAACAGCATGTGGACCGCGAAGCGTATGCGGTGCGGTCGTGCAAGCCAAAGGCGCCGTCTTCCATGACAAATCTACGTAGCGGCAGGTCAGTAGTTCACCTGCTCGAACCCGTAGTTGCCGTCATAGTCACGCCAATCGACGAAGACGGATCGGTGATAAATGCCAGGGCAATGCTCGCCCCAACGTTCAAGTCCCACATGGGCCTCGGGCAGGGCAGTTATCGAAGATCGCTGCCATGAGAAATCGCCTTGGGTCCCGTAGGTGCCGAGGACCACGGTCGCGCTTCGGTTACAATCCCCATCGCGCCCGGACTCGTGCTGTCGTGCATACCGTACATCGAAGACGCGGATGGACCGCACGAAATTGAACTCTGGCCCGCTGATATCGATGTCCGCGCGGTCCTGAACGAGCCGCAGGGCGAGGTCGGTGGGAACGAGATTATCTACTGGCAAGGATTGAAGCGGTCGACGGCTGTCGGTTCGGTACAAGGCTTCAAAGATGCCGCCAGCGTTGTTTTGTAACCGATCGTTCTCGTAGGAGGCGCCCATGGGACAGCGCCAGATTTGCAGCGGTGGTTCGACCGGCCAAGGTGTAATCCGCCGGATAAATTCGGCGCGGGCTCGGGCGCAAGGGACGGAAGCAGGCCAGCCGCCAGACAGGCACAAGAGGATCGCGCAATCGATCGGGTATGTCTGCGCGCGGGCGGGTATTGGCAGCGAAGAACCTGTCACGGTCAAAGCGACTGCGACCGAGGGGAGGAGCTTCTTGAGTAAATGGCGCATGCTGTGGAGCCTCCGTGATAGGAGTTCAGCATACATACAATAATATACTATCGCAACGCTAAGTATAAAGTCGCATAATGAAGTTTATGTTAACCAACTGGCGCCCTGAGCCGCTAAAACATTACGATTTGATAATGCCCCGGCAAGGGCAGTGCCACCGTACCAAAGTTACTCCTTTGCGAAAGGAGCGACCATGTTCAGAACTTTCGGATTGCTCTTGGGTCTCGCAACTGCTGTAGTTCTTTTGTTTATGGTTTCGAACAGATGCTGTCTTCTGCGAAGGCATCTGATTGAAAGCTACTCTACCTTTCACTTGCCCAGGCGATTGCCGCCTTCATTTCCGCCGGGTCGAACTAACGGAGTTCTGCCGTGGTCAGCACGTCGGCGAACCTGGTTCCCCACTCCAACAAAGCCCCTTCGCCCACCACAGCGACGCGGCGGAAGTCATTCCTATGGGCTGTGTCGATTTTCAGATCTTCGAGCAGAGCGGACGGCCCATCGTAGCCTTCGAACCTCGTGAGATCGAGAACCAGGCCGGGCTTACTTGTCTCTTGCAGGCGCTCATGAAGCAGGGCGTGCATCCGTTTCAGGTCGCTTTCGCTGAGCTTGCCCTCGCAGGCGAGGCCAATCGTGTCGTCATGAGCTGTCAGTGTCTCGGTGAACATGGTTTTCCTCCTCTTTTTCCGGTTTGCCGTGACCGTAAAGGTCAGCGTTTTCGTGTGCGCGGTCTTCGTGCTCAAATTCCAGACTCGAATGACCGATGCTGAAATCGTCCTTCAGCCGGTCCTTGATCGCGGCCTTGATCTTTTCGATTTGACCCCAGCCGTCCGCTGTCAGCACGACGTGGCAGTCCAGAGCCGCCTCGTGCTCCTGCATCTGCCACAGATGCACGTGATGAACGTCCGCGACACCATCCACACCCCGCATCGCCTGAACGACGGTTTCATTATCGATGTCCGGTGGACTGCCGAGCATCAGCGTCCGAATCGGACCGCCGATCTCGGTAAATGCGAGGTAGAGGATGTAGAGAGCGATGCCGATGGTGATCGCCGGGTCGACCCACCGCATGTTGTAGAGGAGGATGAGCGAGCCGCCGATGATGACCGCCACGGAGGCCAAAGCGTCCGATAGGTTGTGCAGGAAGAGCGCACGGATGTTCACGCTGCCTTTCTGCATCGAATAGGTGAGCAGCGCCGTCAACGTGTCGACGACCAGTGCCACACCGCCCAGGATCACCACCGTCCAGCCCTGTACCTCTGGTGGGTCGATCATGCGCATGCCACCCTCGTAGATCAGGTAGAAGCCGATCAGGATAAGTGTCGTGTAGTTGATGAGCGCTGCGACGATTTCTACCCGCCC
This sequence comes from Thalassovita sp. ABM4_323, assembly GCF_056158665.1. Classification (NCBI taxonomy): domain Bacteria; kingdom Pseudomonadati; phylum Pseudomonadota; class Alphaproteobacteria; order Rhodobacterales; family Roseobacteraceae; genus Thalassovita; species Thalassovita sp. ABM4_323. The sequence goes on from NZ_JBSWTS010000003.1 coordinate 12,973, forward strand.
ATAGCCGAAGGTCATGCGCTTGTCCGCCGGGCGGCGAGCGATCTTACGCGCGAAGAAGGCGATCACCAGCGACGCCATGTCCGAGAAATTGTGGAGGGCATCCGCGATCAGCGCGAGGCTGCCGGAAAGGATCCCGCCGACGATCTGCGCGACCGTCAGGAGGCCGTTGGCCCAGATGGCGATGGAGACGCGACGATCACCGGATTGAGGATCGATGTGGGCGTGGCCGTGATCATGCGGCACGGTTCGTCTCCTCATGGCGGTGGTTCGGCCGATCGAATCCGGGGACCGGCGGCAAGATTCCGCGGCGGATGCGGCGAACCCTGGCATTCATCCAGTGACGGATGACGTGGCGATAGAGCAAGTCGCGCACAAATCCGAAGTTCTGGCGGTGATTGACCCATCCGTCGCCCAAGTCCACCTCTACCCAGGAGTGGAGGATTTCGGACGGCGCGAGGGGATAGACGAGTTCCGGAACGACGCCTCTCTGAAGCGCCTTGTGGATTGTGAACCCGTGCAGTCGGCAGCGAACTCCCACGCCACGCAGCAGGGCCATGAGGAGCGTGCCCTTGGTGTTGCACTGCCCGTGGCCATCTGCGAGGACCTCGGACGCCGGAATGTCGTCGGCGCGGTTGTAGCCGAAGGTAATCTCGTTCCTGACGAAATCATAGATGGCCCCAGTTCGGTCCTCGCTGGGAAGGTCTGCCCAGCCGCGCTCCTCGATCAGTTTTGCAATTGAGGTCGCGTCAAAATCCAGCAGCCGGGTTTTGGCCGAATGAGGGTCGGCGGGGTTCACGGGATAGCTCCTCGAATTGTTCACGAGAATATGTAGTTGCTACAGTCACTATAGCTTCAAGCCCCGATTTCAGGCGATGTCCTCACTTGCCTGATTGTCATCGTGCACCGCCTTGTGGTGTTCACCATGCGCGTCTTTCAGGATACCGACGCCACCCCAGGCCGCGATGCCGGCGACAATCACGCCCACGACAAGGTCCGGCCAGTTCGTTCCGAGCCAAGCCACGAGCCCGCCTGCGACGACGATTTCGAGATTGGCCGCGAAGTCGTTCCAGCTGAAGGTATTCGCCGCTCGGATGTTTACGTCTGGATCGCGAAGCCGTGCCAGCAGCCAGACGCAAAGTGCGTTGATGGCCGCCGCTACCAGCGCCATGACAATCATGATCGTGCCAAGAGGATCCGATCCGCCGACGTAGCGGCGCCACGCGTCATACAGGATTCCAAGGGCGAAGAGGATCAGCAGGCCGCCCGAAACGTTCGCCGCTCCGCGCTTCCACTTGGCGGAGCGGGACAGCGCGAAGAGGCTGATCGCGTAGACGAAACTGTCCGACAGATTGTCGAGGCCATCGGCGATAAGCGCGCTTGACTCGCCGAATGCGCCCGAGGCGAAGAAAGCGACTGCCAGCCCGATGTTGAGACCCAGCACGATCCAGAGTGTGCGTCTTTCCGTTGCGTTTCTCTGCTCCGCCATGCCGGGTATCCAAATTAGTGAATTGCCAATGAGTAACTAACACCGGGCTTTTTGCGTTCCGATCAAAGGTCGTCGAAATTGCTCAGGCGCCGATCTCTTCATGGTCGGTCAGGCATTCGGAATGGTCGCGCAGTACCTCGAGCACACGGCAATCAGAAGTCTGTCCGCCGCTGCACTCATGCACCATCCGCTTCAATTCCGTCCGCAGCGCCTCGAGCCGCGCCAATCGTTGCTCGACCTGTTTGAGTTGCCGACGGGCTATTGCATCCGCCTCAGCGCAGGACTTTCCCGGATGATCGCTGAGATCGAGGAGCTCACGGATCGCGTCCAACGAGAACCCCAGTTGCCGTGCGTGCCGGACGAATGACAAGCGGTCGAGTTCGGCGTCGCCATAGCGTCGTTGGCCCCCCTCGGTCCTGCCGGGCTCAGGCATAAGTCCGATCTGCTCGTAATACCGGATGGTCTGCACCTTTGTTCCGGTCTTCTTCGCCAGCGTCCCAATCGTCAGCATTTCCGCTCCCCACATTACCTACAGTGGGTGTAGCTTTATGCGGTGCGCATCACAAGCTTCACCCGAGTTTCACAGATCGGTGATTGTTGGCCGATCGATGACAATCACGCTTGAACCTACAGTAGCTAGAGGATGTAAACGCACACAAAATATAGAATCAGGTTCGGGCGGAGCGGCGTGAGGCTTTCAGGTCTTCAGAAGGTATTGTGGGTGTTGGCGGGCGCGGCGGCGTTCGTTTTCATCTGGCTGTTCCTGTGGTTTGACTATTTTGTCGACCAGCTTCGAGACTCGACGGGCGAACTACGGAGGTACCGTGAAAAGTTAGTTGAGGACTAACCTTTAAACGGCGCTAGCCTATAAGCGCGGCACCATGGAGAGCGGGTCAAATTTGTGTTTGACGCAGATAAAGAGACTGTTTTGCAGGAAGCTTAAATGAGCATCGCTGTTGCTTCGTAATTCGGACCCTTTGCTGTGCCCACTGTTTGAGGGGTCGACGGCACCGCAACGCGTTCGGGAACAGCACGTTGCAGCAACTTCCCGAGACTGAGCGCGAAGAAAAAAGAGGTCAGAATATGCGTATAACCTTGGCAGGGTATCATGGATTGCTTGTCGGTCTCGCACTCTTTCTTGTTTTAGTGGCAAGCCCAGTTCGCGCCTTGGAATCCAATGCGTATCGTTCCGAAGTTCTGACGGCACGTTTGATCGTCGCGGAAGCAGGAATCGCCCCAGGATCGCAGTTCCTTTCGGCGGGTTTGAAGATTGAACTGGAGGAAGGATGGAAAGCGTACTGGCGGTCGCCAGGCGAGGTTGGCCTGCCGCCGGAGATCGATTGGGAGGGGTCCACAAACCTTGAATCCGTCGACATGCTTTGGCCCGCACCCACGCGTTTCCGCGCCTTCGGAATTGAAAATTTCGGCTATGCCAAACAAGTAATATTTCCATTGCAGTTGCGGCTTGCGAACTCTGATAGAGCGGCCGAGCTGAAGGGACTCGTCGATCTGCTGATCTGCTCCAATGTGTGCATTCCGGAAAGGTTTGAATTGACACTCCCTGTGCCATTGGGAACGGGCGTCGATGCGAAAGCCGCGACCGATATCGCGACATGGGCCGCTCGCGTACCTGTTGCAGGGCCAGAAAGTGCAATAGCGGTCTCGGGCGCATCGCTGAAGCAGGATCAGGCATTGGTTGTTCAAATGACGCGGCCTTCTGGCTGGAACAATCCCGACCTTTTTCCAGAGTTTGGTGCAAGCTCTGCATTCGGCGCACCCGACATCCGCCTTACAAGTGATCGCACCGGTCTCTGGGCAAGTATCCCGATTCTCGCGTTAAGCGAGGAACAAACCTCCCTTCGAATTACGGTCGTAGACGAGGATGTCGCGGTTACATTCGATGATGTGAACACTACCGACGTTGTACCTGCGCCACCTTACTCATCCGAGACCAGCCAAGATAGGGGTCAGTTTTTCCCGATTCTTTTGCTGTCCTTCCTGGGAGGGTTGATACTGAACTTAATGCCATGCGTCTTGCCCGTTCTATCGATCAAATTCGGATCGGCGCTCCGAATGAAGAATCGCTCCGTTTCACAATTGCGCGCGGGGTTTCTCGCTACGGCTGGGGGAACTGTTGCTTTCATGTGGGTGCTGGCCTTGGCGGTCATAGCGCTGCAGACGCTCGGATATGCCGTTGGATGGGGCGTGCAGTTTCAGAATGCATATTTTCTGATCGCACTCATTCTCGTTGTCGGACTCTTCGCGGCAAATTTGTTTGGTGTTTTTGAAATTTCCTTGCCCAGCAGCTGGATGGCTAGGCTATCTGGCCGCTTTGGGCGGGGGTATGTCGAAGACTTCTCCACCGGCGCTCTGGCTGCGATACTTGCAACGCCTTGTTCCGCCCCGTTGCTGGGGACAGCCATTGCCTTCGCCCTTTCCGGCACGACAGGCGATATACTTGCGGTTTTCACAGCGATGGGGATTGGGCTTGCACTGCCATATATTCTGGTTGCCGCTTGGCCTGGTTTCCTGTCTCGACTGCCCAAACCGGGACCCTGGATGATAAGCGTGAAGATCGTTCTCGGATTGCTGCTTGCCGGAACCGTTGCATGGCTATGCTGGGTCTTGATTGGTGTGACGTCGCCAACCCTCACAGGCCTGGTGCTGCTGGGTCTTGGGCTCATCGTACTGGCGGCGAGAGCCTATCAGGTTCAGCCTCGTAACGGTTTGCTGTGGGGAATGACTGCGGTTTTGGGCATGACGTTGGCGGCCCCTGCACTGCTGCCAAAAAGCTCCGATGATGTAACAAACTCGATCACTTCTTACTGGGTCGAGTTCGACCGGTCCCGGATCGCGCGTGAAGTGTCGCAGGGCAAAACTGTCTTCGTGGACGTTACTGCGGATTGGTGCATCACTTGTAAAGCAAACAAAACCCTGGTCCTGGATCGTGAACCAGTTTTGGGAGCACTTGGCGAGGAAGGCGTGATTGCGATGCGCGCGGATTGGACGCGACCGGACGCGAAAATCCAATCCTATCTGGAGGCGCACGGCAGATACGCAATTCCGTTCAACATCGTCTACGGTCCAGATGCTCCTGAAGGTATCATTTTATCTGAATTGCTATCCGCGGATGCCGTTCTCAAAGCGCTGTCGGATGCCAACCTCAGCGTTGCCCGAGAACAATGACACTGTGCCGTTGCATCGCTCAAGGGAGGCAGAACCTACAGTGGTTTAGTTTCAGGTGAAGGGAAAGCTGTTATGTATCTGAGACCACGCGGCCCCAATTTATTTGTTGATCCGATCCAATCGGGCCGTGGCGGCGGCACGCATAGGGTCGGTTTCCGGAAGGCTTTCGGCCAAGGTGCGCGCATTGTCAGCGGCGTTCTGGGCAGCATCAAAGTCACCCAATACACTGTACGCCTCCGCAAGCCGAAGCCATCCTTCAAGATTGTCTTGGTCATCCAACAATCGCGCCGCCAAGCGGTCAACCATGGAGCGGACGAAAGCGCTGCGTTCCTCGACCGACATGTCCTGAGCGGCCTCGATATCGGCCGCACCGGGCCTGCGCGCGTCCCGAGAGTCCGGAAAGAAATCAGCTAGGGTGACAGGGCTCTCTCCGACCTGTTCCCCCAATCGGTTGGCGACAGAAAGGAAAAGTTCCATCCACGGATAGGCGCGATCCGCTCTCTTGAGGCGCTCGATCAAAAGCGTCCTCGCTTCATCTGGAACCCCGTCCTGTTCGAGGATCCGGGCTCTATAGAAAATTGGGCCTGGATCATCGGGGTCCATCTCCGATGCGCGTTCGATCACGCTTTCCGCTTGCGGCGTCACGATCCCGTTCTCGGCTGCGATCAAGGCCTCGGCATATAGCAATAGGGTTGAGATATCTGCATTGTCGCGGAAAGTGACGCGTTCGAATGCCTCGGCGGCATCATCGTAACGAGCCATTGTCATATAGGTCTGACCGAGCAGAACCCAACCATCACTTGGTCCACCAGACTCGTCTGCTTCAAGCCGGGTTTTTAGTCTCTGGGTCAACTCTGAGAGGTTTGCGGCTTCCTGGGTTTCAGATGCGCGAGACGCCAGAGGCTGGCTTTCGATCTGTGGCGAGCCGATTTGAGAATACAGAGCGAAGGCTACCAAGGGCGTGGCAATGGCGGACGCGAAGATGGTGCTTCGCCCACTTGCGCGCGACGACTCACGTGTCGCAAGCCGACCGGCAGCCAGAATGCGGCGTTTGATTTCAACCCTGGCCGCTTCGGCCTCGGTAACGGATATCAGATTCCGCTCTTGATCAGTATCAATTTCGGAAAGCTGATCCTTGAGGATAACCAACGCTCCATCCTTTCTGTTCAGGACTTCACCCGTTCGATAGAGACCGGACAAGAACAGAAGGACAGTGATGGATGCCATAGCGCATAATACCAACCAAATCATGGGTCTCTCCGTCCTTCATTTTCATGAAAAATGGCTTTGAACTCACGCTCTTCATCGGGGCTCAGTGGATCAGCAGTGCCATCAAGAACGGCCCTGCTTCGGCGCCTGATTGTGACAAAGACAACGCCAATCCCAGCGGCAAAAAGAACCGCTGGTCCGAACCACAACAGATACGTGGCGGGTTTCAGGCGCGGCCTGAACAGGACGAAGTCACCATATCGATCTACGAAAAACGCAATGATCTCGTCATTTGTTTCACCTGCAATCAGACGTTCGCGCAGCAAGGTGCGCATCGTTCGGGCAACACCCGCATTTGAGCTATCGATATCCTGATTCTGGCAGACAACGCAGCGCAGCTGCTTTGAGAGCTCCCGGGCGCGCGACTCAAGCACTGGATCATCCAGCAACTCATCTGGCTCCACAGCCCATGCCGCGGTTGTTGCGGCAAGCACCAGCACCAGTGAATAGAGCCAACTCTTCATGATTGACCACCTGCTGCGGCCAACGCAGCACGAATTTCATCCTGTGCCTCTGGCGTCACAATGGGACCAACGTAGCGATATACTACGATATCGTTTGCATCGATCACAAACGTCTCAGGCACCCCCGAAATACCCCATTCGATACCGACCCGGCCCTCGCTGTCTGATCCGATCCTTTCATAGGGGTTGCCAAGCTCCTCCAGCCAGTTTGCGGCATCTGCTGGTTTGTCCATGTAGTTAATCCCCATCAGCCGAATACCGTCTTGTTCAACAAGCCTGGTTAGCACCGCATGCTCAGCACGACAGGGCACGCACCATGAAGCGAATACATTGACCAAAACCGGCTCGCCAATGCTACGAAGAGCTGCGGTCGACAGTCCGGGTGTCTGCGTGCCCTCTACCGGTGGAAGTTCAAAGTCCGGAACTGGTTCGGAGACCAAAGCGGAAGGGATTGCGTTAGGATCTCGGGCCGGGTTTAGCCCCCAGAACAAAAATCCACCCAAGATCACTGCGACCAGCGCTGGCATCGCGAGAAGGATTTTCTTCATCATATCATTCCGCCGGTCGAAGCGCTGACGACCGGCTTTTTGGCGACGGCGCACCCACCCGCAATCTGCGGTCCGATAGCGAAAGGGACCCGCCAAGCACCAGCATCATCGCTCCGATCCATATCCAGTTGACCAGTGGCTCGTAGAGAACGCGCAAATTCCACTGGCCCGACGCCGTATCGGCCGCGGGCTCACTGATGGTGACGTAGAGATCTCCGGTGAGCGTTGATCTGATTGCAGATTCGGTTGTTGAAGTCCCCGCGACCGGATAGCTTCTGCGCTCCGGACGAAGAAGCGCAATCTCCCGTCCATCTTTCAAGACGCGAAGCTGGCCTTGTTGTGCGATGTAGTTTGGACCACGCAACCGTTCGACGCCGTCAAATACTACCTCAAAACCGGCGATTTCTACGGTCGTCCGCGGTTCTGCGAAAAGAACACGTTCTTCTTTCCAAGCAGTTGAACCTACGAATCCAAGCACAAGCATTGCAACGCCGAGATGCGCGAGCGTCATACCGTGCGCAGCGCGCGGCAGGTTTCGTGCGCGACGCAGAGACTGTGAAAGCGGTAAATTAAAGAGCTTGATGCGCAGCGTCCATTCGCGCAACGTCGCAAAAAAAACCCAGGCTGCAATCCCTATCGAGACCACGGCAAGCAGGGGCCCGTCTGTCTGAAGGTACCAAACGATCCCCGCAATACCAATCGCGATACCAAAAACCCAGCGCAGCCGCTGCCAGATACCGGGAAGATCGGCCCGTTTCCAAGACAGGAATGGGCCAACTCCCATTATAATGACGAGCGGCAGCATGAAAGGGATAAACGTCGCGTTGAAATACGGTGGTCCTACAGAGATCTTTTCTTCAGTCACCGCTTCCACAAACAATGGATAGAGTGTTCCAAAAAGGACGGTCGCCGTTGCGGTCGCGAGCAGAAGGTTGTTGAGCAAAAGCCCGGCCTCGCGGCTGATTGGCCGAAAGACGCCACCCGATCCAAGCTGAGGCGCGCGCCATGCGTAAAGTGTCAGTGAGCCGACAATGGTCACGCCAAGAAGGCCGAGAATGTACACGCCGCGCGCCGGGTCGACCGCGAACGCGTGAACGGATGTCAAAATGCCGGACCGGACGATAAATGTCCCCAGAAGTGACAGCGAAAAGGTCAGGATGGCCAAAAGAATGGTCCAGCTTTTGAACGTGTCCCGCTTTTCCGTGACGATAGCGGAGTGCAGGAGTGCTGTACCCAGCAGCCATGGCATGAAGGATGCGTTTTCAACCGGGTCCCAAAACCACCAGCCGCCCCAGCCAAGTTCGTAATAGGCCCACCAAGAGCCGAGTGCGATCCCCGCAGTGAGGCTGATCCAGGCCGTCAGAGTCCAAGGCCGCACCCAACGCGCCCATGCGGGATCCACCCGACCCTCTATCAGAGCCGCGACCGCAAAGGAGAAGACGATCGAGAAGCCGACATACCCAAAATACAAGAGCGGGGGATGCATCGCCAACCCGATGTCCTGCAGCAGAGGATTAAGGTCTGTGCCATCCAGAGGCGGCGGAAACACCCGCTCGAACGGATTGGATGTAAAGAGCATGAAGCTCAGGAAACCGACGCTGATCCAGGCTTGAACGGATAGAGTTCGCGCTTTGAGACCAACCGGAATGTTTCTGCCCAGCAGCGCGACCCCAGCTCCGAAAAGTACGAGAATAAGGGTCCAGAGAAGTAGGGACCCTTCGTGACTGCCCCAGGTGCCCGCAAACTTGAAGATCATCGGCTTCAGCGAGTGGGAATTCTCCACCACGTTTCGAACCGTGAAGTCACTGACAACAAATGATCGCATGAGTGCGCCGAATGCCATGGCAACCAACACCAGCTGCAGCGCGGCTGTCGTCTTGGCACTTTCCATCCAAAGCACGCGCCCCGTGCTTGCCCCGACAATTGGCAGGATGCTTTGAACAATCGCGACGGCAAGCGCCAGGATAAGTGCGAATTGTCCGATCTCAGGTGTCATTTTGCGTTCTCCTGAGTAGCGCTTCTGCATCCGAGCCGGACAAGGTTTCTGCATTGGGGGAATTCAGCATGATCATCGTTCATCGTTCATTCTAGTGAGATCATATCGCGACATTCTCCACTTTCCGCCTGTGTTCGCTTCTGTAAATCGCAAACGGGATGGGGGTGGGCGGAAAACCGAGTGGGATGAAGTTCTTTGTGCGTGCATGCCGTGAGCAGAATCCGACAGTTGATTCGCGTTGTTTGTAGTTCCTGCAGTTGCTGTAGGTTCAAGCGTTATTTTAGACTGATACCTTAATAAATAACTCATGCTTGCAGTGCATCTGCGTAGCAGCTTTATATCTGCAGGTCCGTTTTCCGCAGGCGTCGGATTTAGCGGAACTTGCCGTTGCCTTCCCTCGATGGCCACCCGTAGGGTCAGACGAAGCAGCGAAACATTGAGTGACGGCAGGTTTTGAAGCGCTGAATAGAGAGCATTAACTTCACAGGTGCGTGACGTGCTGCCGCAGGGCAGGAATCACGCTTGAACCTACAGTAGCTAGAGGATGTAAACGCACACAAATTAGAGAATCCAATTCGGGCGGAGCGGCGTGAGGCTTTCAGGTCTTCAGAAGGTATTGTGGGTGTTGGCGGGCGCGGCGGCGTTCGTTTTCATCTGGCTGTTGCTATGGTCCGACTACCGTGCCGATCTTGCCCGCACCGAGAGTGAACCACCGTTTCTTGCTGATTTCGAACTGACCGATCATCGCGGCATGGTCCAAACGGACGAAGATTTCGCAGGGCGCTGGATGCTGGTCTTCTTTGGCTTCACCAATTGCCCCGACGTCTGTCCGACAACACTGTCCGAAGTCGCGGCCGTGATGGAGGGCCTGGGCGATGAGGCAGCAATGGTTCAGCCGATTTTCATAACGATTGATCCGGAGCGGGATACGCCGACTGCACTTGCCGAGTATGTGCCCCTGTTCGACGCAGGGATCATCGGGCTGACCGGTACACCGGAGCAGATCGCCGCGACATCCGAAACCTTTCCGATATTCTTTGAGCGGATCGAGCAGGCGACTGCGCCGGGCGGATACACGATGGGTCACACGTCGCATCTTTTCCTTTTCGACACGCAAGCAGGCTTCGCGGACTCCTGGCCCTACGGCACGCCCGCCGAAGAGATCCTCGCCGATCTGAGACAGAGGATCTGATCGTCATGACCCGACTTTCCGGAGAGACGGCCCTTGGCCTGGCCTGGATCATCGCGCTCACCGCGTCGCTTGCCGTGCTCTTCATCGGCGAGGTTCTGGGGCAGACACCTTGCGTGCTCTGCTGGTTCCAGCGTGCCTTCATGTTCCCCTTGGGCATCATCCTCGGGCTTGGGCTGTGGTGGCAGGATCGGCGCGTGGGTCGCTACGGGATCGCGCTGGCAATCGGGGGCGCCGCCATAGCACTTTGGCACCTCGGCCTCTATGTCGGGCTGATCCCCGAACGCATCCAGCCCTGCACGGCGACCGGCCCATCCTGTACCGACGACAATCAATTGGTCTTCGGCGTTCCGATCCCCCTGATGGCGCTCGCCGCCTTCGTGGTGATCGGGCTGCTGTCGGCCGTCTCACTGAAGGAAACACAAGAATGAAACGACGCGGCCTCATCCTGTCCGTTCTCGCGCTCGGTGTCGCCGGTTTCGGCGGTGCCGCCTGGTATGCCCGCCGCCCCGACCCGAGTGCCGCGGCCGATCCCATCGACCCTGAATTGGCCGACGCGCTGATCCGACCCTATTCCCCGATCCTTGGACCTGCGGATGCGCCCGTAACCATCGTTGAATTCTTCGACCCAGCCTGCGAGGCATGCCGCGCTTTCTATCCGGTCGTCGAGGATATCATGGCGGAGCACAGAGACGCGGTGCGTGTTGTAATTCGCTACACGCCTTTTCACGGCGAGGCGTCAGTAGAAGCGATCCGTGTGCTCGAGGCGGCGCGCATGCAGGACGTGTTTGAACCCGTGCTTGAGGCAGTCCTGCGCGAGCAGCCGAAGTGGGCCTCGCACGGGGCGCCGGAGCCGGGTTTGATTTTACAGATAGCTTCGACCGCAGGGCTCGATACGGATGCCGCCCGGACACAGATGCTGGCCCCCGGTGTCGTGGCGGTGCTCAACCAGGACCGCGCCGATGTCGAGACAGTCGGGGTCCGCCAAACGCCCACGTTCTTCGTGAACGGCAAGCCTCTCGATCCGTTCGGCGAGGCCGAATTGCGGAGGCTGGTGGCAGTGGAAGTTGCGGCAAGCCAAAGCTGATTTGCGGAAGCAGGAGAAACGAGTGGTGAAGAAGCTGAGATATACCAATGCATTGGCCGTGCTTCTGGCGGTTGCAGGGTTGTCGGCCCCCGCACTGGCCGGTTCGGAGGATGTCGTGGTCGAGAACGCGTGGTCCCGCGCCTCGATCGGCGTCAACAGGCCAGGTGCCGCCTATTTGACCGTGCGCAACACGGGTGAAGACGCCGTGACGCTGACTGGACTTGCGACACCGCTGGCAATGATGCCCGAGATCCATGAGTCGAAAACCAACTCCGATGGCGTCAGTTCCATGGCGCCTGCAGGCGAGATCACGATTGAGCCCGGCCAAAGCGTGGCATTGGAGCCGGGCGGGTTGCACGCCATGCTCATGAAGCTGCAAGAGCCGATGACCGAAGGCGAGAATTTCCCGCTGACACTGACCTTCTCGGATGGCGGCAAGGTGACGGTCGAGGTCCCAATCCTCGGAATCGCCGCGCGTGGACCGGAGGGCTGATGCAACGTCGGCAGCTCCTTCTATACGGCGCAGCCGGTGCCGGCGTTCTTGGCCTGACGCTCTTCGTGGGCTGGTGGCGGGTGGACGGGCCCGGTGCGCCTGAACCAAAAGGGCAGCGGCCCCTGCCCCTATCGGCGATGGAGTTCCGGCTGACCGACCACGAGGAAAATGAGGTAGGGCCTGGCAACCTGATCGGTCGTCCCACAATGGTGTTTTTCGGGTTCACCTACTGCCCGGACGTCTGCCCGACGACCCTATCGGATATTTCCGGCTGGCTTGAGGAACTGGGCGACGAAGCATCAGAGATGAACGTGGTCTTCATCACGGTCGACCCGGAGCGGGACACGGTCGAGGCCATGGCCGAATATGTCGGCTATTTTCATCCGGTCATTCGTGGCTGGACGGGGCCGGAAGACCAAATTGCCCGCGCTGCAGAAGGGTTTCGTGCCTCATTTGAGCGCGTCCCGACTGAGGGCGGCGGCTATACGATGAACCATACGGCAAGCGTATTCCTGTTCGATGCCGAGGGTGAGCTCGTCACCATGATCGACTATCACGAGCAAAGAGAATTCGCGGTGCCGAAGATCCAGCGCGCACTGACAGAAGACGTAGAGGGGGCAACATGAAGATAAGAACTGTCTTGGCGGCCGTTGCGGTCGCAGGCGCATTTTCGGTGACCGCCATCGCCATCTCTGGCGTTCTGTCCAAAGAACCGGTGCCCCCTGCGATTGCTGAAGCGACCCTCTGGACTCCCAATCCGCTTGCGCCGCCTCGGATTACCGAAACCAATTCGGTCCGCCCTACACTCGCCCAGGCGGATATCGCATTCGAGTTCAGACCCCGGCCGCTCCTGACCGTTTCCCCCGCTGATACCTCCTTGCCATCTATCGAGCCCCCGCTGGTCACCTGGTCGCGGGAGATTGCGTCCGGCGAGACGCTTGATGCGGTCCTTTCCGATGCGGGGCTGGATGCTTCGGATCGCGCCGAAATCGCCTTGGCGATTGGCACGGAATACGATCTGCGCCGTCTGCGTCCGGGTCACATCATTACGGTGGTTTCCACAACGGACGACAACCCGCGTCGTGTAGAGCTCGCCGTCGAAGACGGTGTCCGGATAGAGGCGGTCTTCGGCGAACAGCTTGCCGCCCGCGTGTTGGACCCGGATCCCGAATTGGTGACTTTCGCCGGCGAGGCGGTGATCGAGAGCTCGATTTTCGCCGCCCTGAACACGGCAGACATCCCCGCCCGTTTTGCGGTGGACCTGGCGCAGATGCTGGGCGGCACCGTGGATTTCCGTCGTGATCTTGCGGGTGGCGAGACGATGCGCCTCCTTTGGCGCGAGGCCCGAGACGGGAACAAGAGGATTGGTCAGCCCGAGCTTGCCTTTGCCGCACTGGATATCGATGGCTCGGTCTATGAAATCGTCTGGCCGAACGACGGCAGCGGCCAAGCGACGATCTATGTCGACGGAGAAGTCCTGCGCGTGTTTGCGCAACCGGTCGAAGGTGCACGGCTGAGTTCTGTGTTCGGGCGCCGCACCCATCCGGTCTACGGCAATGTACGGATGCACACAGGAGTCGACTTCGCGGCGGCGCGCGGCACGCCGGTACAGGCGACGGCGCCGGGCCGCGTTAGCTTCATCGGCCGACGCGGTGGGTATGGCCGGGTCGTCGAGATCGCTCATGGCTCCGACACCCTGACGCGCTATGCGCATCTGAGCGCCGTACCGGACGGGCTCACACAAGGGCAACGCGTGATGGCCGGAGATATGATCGGGCGGGTCGGTGCGACGGGTACCGCGACAGGCCCCAACCTACATTACGAAGTGCTGGTGGACGGTCGCCCAACCGACCCTCTCTCTGACGACCGATTGGCAGAGGCGGCCGAGCGTGAAGCGGACGACACGGCCGCGCTTGAGCGACTGCGTGAGGCGCGTTCACTTCTTGCTGAGAGGCTCGCCAGCGAATTTGCACAGACGACAACCGAAAGGCTTTGATCCATGAAACGATTTACTCCCGCCCTTGCCATCGCATTTGCCTTGCTTCCTGCGGCGCAGGCCGTCGCAGAGGCGATTCAGATCGACGTCCGGAAGACAAACGGCTGCGGCTGTTGCCTGTCCTGGATGAAGCACCTCGAGGAGAATGGCTTCGCGCCGATGGGCGAGGACATGTTCGGAGGATCTCTTGTGCGCTTCAAACTCGACAATGGCGTGCCGCAGCGCATGGTCTCCTGCCATACGGCTTTGGTCGACGGCTATGTGATCGAGGGCCACGTGCCGGCGGCTGACATCCAACGCCTGCTGGAGGACCGGCCAGACGCGGTAGGCCTGGCGGTGCCGGGAATGCCCTACGGGTCGCCCGGCATGGGACCGGAGGACGACCGGGAGGCTTACGATGTCTTCCTGATCCACGAAGACGGATCGACCGAGGTCTACACCAGCTACTCGGCTCCTGACTGAACTCGCGGCAGAACCTTAACAATTGGAACCCCTCTCCCCCATAGCGCTTGGCTTTCTTGGAAGCCTGGCCGCCGGATCGCTGACCGCGGTCGGGGCGGTCCCCGTTCTTTTTGGGCGCATCCCGTCCCGGGCCACGCGCGATCTGCTGCTTGGCTTCGCGGCGGGTGTCATGCTCGCGGCTTCGTTCTTCTCGCTGATCATCCCGGCTCTCGACGCAGCTGAAGGACAGTTCGACAACGGTGCTCTCCCGGCGGCCATCGTATGTGTTGCGATCCTGCTTGGCATGGGCGCGATCGCTCTGATGAACGAACGGCTACCGCATGAACATTTCAAGACGGGGCGGGAAGGTCCCGACGCCGCATCGCTGCGGCGCGTCTGGCTTTTCATCATCGCAATCACGATCCACAATTTTCCCGAAGGGCTTGCCGTCGGCGTCGGGTTCGGGGCTGACGGTTTGTCGGGCGGGTTACCACTTGCGATCGGCATCGGCCTCCAGAATGCGCCCGAAGGTCTGGCGGTGGCGGTTTCGTTGCTCGGCGAGGGCTATTCCAGGTTTCGTGCTTGGGGCATCGCCGCCCTGACAGGTCTTGTCGAGCCGGTAGGTGGGCTTCTTGGGGCTGGGATCATCAGCATCTCGCAGCCGCTGTTGCCATGGGGCCTCGCCTTCGCCGCCGGGGCGATGCTCTACGTCATCAGCCACGAAATCATTCCGGAAACCCACCGTTCCGGCCATCAGAACAGGGCGACGCTCGGCCTCGCGGTTGGCCTTGTGATCATGTTGTTCCTCGACGTCTGGCTGGGATAAGCGGATGAGAACTTGCCTCTTCGTCGGTCTGCTTGCTGCTCTGATCGCCTTTCTTGTCGATCAGGCAACGAAGGCAATCGTTGTTTCCAATGCGACTGTTCTTAGTTCCGGCGTATCGGTCTTTCCCGGCTTCAATCTCATCTACCTGCGCAATGACGGGGTGACCTTCGGGCTTCTCGGCGGTGCGCCGTGGTGGAGCCTTGTCGTATTGGCGCTTGGCATCTGCGTCTGGTTGGCGGCTATGCTGATCCGTTCCGGCAGCCGGGTCGAGGCCATTGCCTATGGTGCGATCATCGGCGGTGCTCTCGGCAATATTCTGGACCGCCTGCGCTATCGTGCGGTGACGGATTTCCTCGATTTCTACATCGGGACGGCGCACTGGCCTGCCTTCAACTTGGCCGATGTTTTTGTGGTTGGCGGCGTGGTGCTGCTGCTCGTTGCGCCCTGGGTTGGCGCTCGACTTCAGATCGATTGATGAAGCTGGGTTTGCCGCAGTTCGTTAGTGAAGACCCGAACCTGTTCCAGCGCATGGGTCTTGCCCTTGCTGCCGGCGGATTGACGGTTTTGACCCTTCCGCCGTTTTCTTGGCTCATCGCGGTCCCCGTCGCCTTCTCCGTGCTCTTTGTCGTTCTCCGGAACATCTCAACCTCGCGCGCTTTCCTTGTCGGTTGGGCTTTCGGACTGGGCCAATTCGGGATTGGAATTTCCTGGATCGCCGAGAGCTTCTATGTCGATTCCGAACGTTTCGGTGCTCTTGCGATCCCGGCAGTCGCGGGGCTGTCCGCCGGACTGGCCATTTTCCCGGCGATTGCGGCGATGTTATTTGCAACCATCATGCAGCGCCGTGCTGCCGACGGCATTACGGCAGGTCTTCTGCTTGCAACCTGCTGGGTTGCCGCAGAATGGCTGCGGGGGCATGTCCTGACGGGGTTTCCCTGGAACCTTGCCGCTTATGCCCTTGTCGATTATGCCGCCCTGCGCCAACCCGCCGCCTGGGTCGGAAGCTACGGTTTGGGCTTTCTCACGGTCTTCATCGGCATATTGCCAGGTGTGTTGACTGTGGCGGCGCCAAAGAGACGCGCGCCTGTTCTCGTGCTCTTCGCCGTTGCTGTGACGGGTCTCTGGGTTGGCGGTGCGCTTCGGTTAGGTCAGGACGTGCCGCCCACAGACGTTGCTTTGCGCATCGTCCAAGGCAATGTTCCACAAGTCGAGAAGTGGGCACCGGGCAGCCGCGAGCGAACCTTGGAAAAATACTTGGGCTTGTCCGCGCAACCCGGACATTTCGATGTGCTGCTTTGGCCGGAAACGGCCTTTCCCGGTTTTCTGGACGAGGACGCCTTGGCGCGTAGGCGGTTATCCACGGTTCTGCCAGACGGCAGGATCCTTTTGACAGGTGCGCCTGACCGCGTAGAGGGCGATGGGGAAACCCGATATTTCAACACGGTTCAGGCCTATGACGGCAGCGGCGAAATTCTGACGGGATATGCAAAACATCATCTTGTTCCGTTCGGGGAATATGTGCCCCTGAGAGGCTGGCTGCCGATCGAGCGGCTGACCGAAGGTTTGGGCGATTTCACGCCAGGACCAGGGCCACGCACGCTGGCGATCCCGGGTGCGCCTCTGGTCGCAGTGGCGATCTGTTACGAAATCATTTTTCCGGGCCAGGTAGTCGATGACCTTTTCCGCCCCGACTGGATATTCAACGCCACAAATGATGCCTGGTTCGGAACCAGCATTGGACCCGAGCAGCACCTCGCCTCCGCGCGGATGCGCGCGGTCGAGGAAGGGCTTCCCGTGGTCCGGGCGGCCAACACCGGGATATCCGCGATCATCGACACCAATGGCGAGGTCGTCGCGCGTCTCGATACCGGGGAAACAGGCGTCATCGATGCCGGCCTGCCGGGCGCGCGTACTCCAACGCCCTATGCGCGGTTCGGCGACTGGACCTTGTCGGTTCTTGTTTTTGGGTGCTGGGTCTTCGGCTGGCTGGCCAGTTTGCTCGGACGAGATCCCGATGCGCGGCATTTTGGAACGGAGGTATCCTGATGCTTGTGATCGTGAGCGCTATCGGAGGCGCGATCTGGGGTGGCTATCTGGCACGACGGAGGAGGGGGAATCATCTGGATATCCTCCAATATGCGGTAGCGTCTGCGATCGCCTTCGGACTTGTCGCCCTGTTTGCAACCATCGAGCTGTCGCGGGTTCTCGGCTAGCGAGCTTCGAAATTGCGCAAACGTGTCAGCGGCTTGAAGACCCGATAGCTCGAGGTCCCGATAGAGAATCGCGCGAATGTGCATCTAGGCGAGCTCATTTCTGATTGAGCCGTCGCTCGAACGCCTCCAATGTCGTCCCGCTGACGTGATGCTCGATCCCTTCCGCATCGCGTTCCGCGGTCTCTTCGTCGATTCCCAGGCTCAGAAGAAAGGCGACGACGACCCTGTGGCGGCGTCGACAGATCTCCGCGAGGTCCTGCCCGGCATCGGTGAGGAATATCGCGCGGTATGGCTCCCGCCGGACCAGACCAGCAGCCTTGAGCCGCGAGATGTTCTTGGTCACGGTCGGCGGCTTCACGCCAAGCCGCTCGGCGATCTCGACCGGTCTGGCCTCCCCGCGCGTCTCGATCAGTTCCGCGATCAGTTCGACGTAATCCTCCGCCATCTCGCTTTCATGTGCCTGACGCACGGTCGCAAAGCCATCGGCCTGCGCCTCGGGAGCCCGGTCGACCGCTTCGAATGGCTCACGCCCTTGTGATTGTAGCTTTGTCATACTCGGGACTTTGCAGCGAAACAGCGGGATTGACAACTTGTTTGCTTCGGGTAGATAAGTTAGCCATGTCTAACTTTGTACTTTGGAGGCCGTGGTGATGCGAAATATTATGAGAGTGCTGCTCGCCACACTCGCAAGTGCGCTCCTCCTGTCCGGACCTGTCGCCGCGACGCCGGCCAAGGAGGCGCCTTGGCTTCCCGAGGCAGCGGCCTACCGTCTGACGCTCTTTCTTGGAAATCTCGAGCCTCTGCCCTGGGACGACATCGAGACCGCCTGGACGGAACCCTACCGGGGTTCGGAATTCTCTGTCGGGGCGCTGGCGTGGCTGGACCGCAAAAGCGATATCGAGCCCGACGGTCTCCTGGACGCTATAATGCGCGAAGACCTGCAGGCGGTCTTCGCCGAGGCGACGCGGCTTGTAGCGCTCAGGATTGAGGAGAATTTGGACCGTGCTCTCGCGGCCGAAGAATTGGCGACAGCACAGCTGGCGGTGCAGACGGCACGCGAACTCTACCGTGCGTTTGAGGATGGTATCGCGGCGGCCGATCCCGAAGCTGCAAGACGCATCGGCCTCGCCTGGCTGGAGCTCAACAGCAGCACAGGTTCCGCTGGTGTTCTCGGCGCTGGCGCCACATCTGCGGATCGCGACACGATGGAAGCCGCCCGTGCAGTCATCTCCGGCTATCTTGCGGAGAACTACCTCCTGGACAGTTTCGCTCCGCGCCGGACGCTGAGCGCCCTGCCGGAAACAGCTGTGCTCAGCGGAAAGGCCATCGAGGTACCGCCAAGCCTGCCGCCTGGGTCCGACATCTTCGATCAGGACCCGCTGCCGCTGCTCGTGCTCAACTTCGAGGAACAGGGCATCGACGAGACCGATCTGCCGCTTGTTGCCTACGGCGACATGCTGTTCGACAGCGCGCAACTCTTTGGAAGCCCGGCGCAGGATCTCGGGATCGCCTGCTCGACCTGTCACAACCGCTCGGACGTCAACCAGCGGCTCTTCATCCCCGGCGCCAGCCACCAACCGGGCGCGATCGACGTGGACGGCGCCTTTTTCAACCCGATCTTCAATGACAGGCGCGACGACCCGCTCGACATTCCCAGCCTGCGCGGCTTGCGTTTTACCGGTCCCTACGGCCGCGATGGCCGCTTCGCCTCCTTGCGCGATTTCACCCGCAACGTGGTCGTCAACGAGTTCGGCGGGAAGGAACCGACGCCCTTCATGCTGGACGCTCTCGTCGCCTACATGCTCGAATTCGACTTCCTGCCGAATTCCATGCTGACGACTGATGGCCGTCTGACCGACACGACCCAAGAGGCCGCCCGGCGCGGCGAGGAGATCTTCAATACGCCCTTCGCCGGGCTCGGCGATCGGTCCTGCGCCAGTTGCCACGTGCCAGACGCGAACTTCCTCGACCGGCAGGCCCACGACATCGGCTCAGTAGCGCCGGGCTACGAGGGGGCCCGCGCCGGTGCGCTGGACACGCCCACGCTGCTCGGCACGGCCTATACCGCCCCCTATTTCCACGACGGGTCATTGCCGACGCTGGCCGCCGTCGTGGACTGGTTCGACGAGACGAAATCGCTTGGGCTTACCGAGGAAGACCGCGCCGACCTAACCGCCTATCTCGAGACCGTTGGCGCGGCAGACGAGCCCTATGAAGCCTTCGACACCGAGAACACCGCTTTCCGGCTGGCATTCGCCGAACTGACGACCTTCGCCTCGACAATCGATACGCTACTGCCGCGGCGGGACGCGGAGCATATCCTGCTGCTGACCGACACCGTGGCCGCGGACCTCTCGGCGGACGCCAGTACCATGTCGAACCTCCCCGCCCGGCCCGAGGTCTATGCGCTGGCCGAACGTCTGGCCGCGGTCGGCGCCGCCGTCCGTGCCGATGACTGGAAGGCCGCCGAAGCAAGCTGGACCGCGTTCAAGTCCGAAGCCGATGCAATCGAAGAGAGGGCATTCTGATGCCGGTCCATCTGACCCGTAGAACGATACTGACCTTGGTCGGCGCGGGCGCGGTGTCGCTGGCGACACCTCTCGCCGCGCAAGACGTAACCCTGCGGCTTGCCTTCATCCCGCAAGAGAACCCCGACAAGCTTCTGGGGGACATCGAGGCCATCACCGGATGGCTGGCAGAGGAGATCGGCGTCCCCGTCGAGGGGTTCGTCACCATCGACCATGCAGCGGCGGTCGAGGCGCTGCGCAACGGCGACGCGGATATCTCCTTCATGGGCGCCCTGCCCTTCGTTCTGGCCGAGGCCGAGATCGGTGCCGTGCCGCTCCTGTCCGAGGTCTACCGCGACGCGCCGAGTTATACGGGCCGCATCTTCGTGCGGCGCGACAGCGGCCTCGGCGCGCTCGCAGACCTGCGCGGACGCGACATCGCATTCGCGGATCCGATCTCGGAATCGGGCTATCTCTATCCGCTCGCCGAATTCGTGGAGGCCGGGCTGATCGAAGGCCCTGGACAGGCGGACGCATTCTTCGGCCGTGTCTTCTTCGCGGGCGGCTACCAACAAGCCATGCAGGCAATGGCCGAAGGCCTGGTCGATGCCGCGGGCGCCAGCCAGTATGCCGACCTGCTTCTGACACCGCAGCAACAGGCGGAGGTAACCTGGATCGCGGAAAGCGCGCCGATCCCGAGCCATTTGGTGATCGCTCGCCCGGGGCTCGACACCGACCTGCAGGCCCGGTTTGTCGACGCGATGCTGCGGCTCAATGCGCCGGAAAACCGCGAAAAGCTGCGCTATCTCTACGGTCCGGACGGCTATGTCAGGGCCGACTCCGCCGCCTATGACGGCGTACGCGATATGGCACGGCAATACGGGCTGTTGCGATGAGCACAGCTATCGAAATAGACGACCTGAGTTTTGCCCATACGGGCGCGGACCTTCCGGCGCTGGAGCGGGTCTCGTTTCGGATTTCGGCGGGCGAGAGCGTCGCTTTGCTCGGCCCGTCCGGGGCGGGCAAGACGACCCTGCTGGCACTGCTCGACGGCAGGCTCCAAGGCTGGAGCGGGCGGGTATCCGTTCTGGGTGCGCCGCTCGATCCCGACCGCCCGCCGCCGAGCGCGCGCCGTCCGGATACCGGTTTCGTGTTTCAGGAGTTTGCGTTGGTCGAGCGTTCCACGGTTCTGCGTAACGTCCTGAATGGCCGCGTGGGGCGCATGTCGCCGCTGCGGGCCCTGATGGGATCGCCGACCAAGCATGATCTGGAGATTGCGCGCACGGCACTTGCCGATTGCGGCATTGCCGATCTTGCCGAACGCAGGGTCGACAGTCTCAGTGGTGGGCAGCGACAGCGCGTCGCCATCGCGCGGTGTCTGGCGCAGGAGCCACGGCTGATCCTCGCCGACGAGCCGGTGAGCAACCTTGACCCCACGCGTGCAGGTGAGATCCTGGCGCTGCTGACCGGGGCGGCGCAAGCGCGCGGCGCGACGGCGCTGTTTTCGTCGCACCAGCCCGACCTGGCGCGGCGTTTCGCGCAGCGCATCATCGGCATTCGTGGCGGGCGGATCGCCTTCGATGTGCCGGCCTCCGAGTTGAACGAGGATGCGACAGCGGAGCTCTATCGGGCGGTTGAGCCAATCCCCGGTATCGGCCTCAGGGCGGTGTCCTGATGGCGTTCCGCGGGTTTGGCGGCTTTACGACGAGTGGTCTGATCGCCGCCGCGATCCTGTGGTCCTTCGCCACGACCGATGTCGAGTTGTCGCGTCTCATGTCGGCCGGCCCGCGCATTGCCGATTTCCTCGGTCGGATGTTTCCGCCTGACCCGACGGTGATGGCCGAGATCAAGAAGGGCAGCGCGGAAACGCTGCGGATCGCGATCCTCGGCACCCTCGGTGCTGTGATCCTGTCCGTTCCCCTCGGCATTCTCGCGTCTGAGACGATGGTATCGCCTGCGGTGTTCCGGCCGATCCGAACGCTGCTTGCTTTCATCCGGGCGATTCCGCTGATCCTCGTGGCCATGCTCATGGTGGGCGCTGTCGGGCTCGGGCCGTTGCCCGGCATCATCGCGGTCGCCTTTCATGCCACCGGGATGCTCGCCAAGTTCTATGCCGAGGCGATCGACGGCGTGTCCCGCGCGCCGATCGCCGCACTGGAAAGCGCGGGCGCCGGGCCGCTCGTGCGGCTCAGATACGCGATCTGGCCGCAGATGGCGCCGGTCGTCGCCCGCGACACGATTTTCCGGTTCGAGTTGAACCTGCGCGAGTCGCTGATCCTCGGCATTGTCGGCGCGGGCGGGATCGGTTTTTACATCCAGACCTACGTGCGCTCTTTCCAGTATGACAAGGCGGCCAGCGTCACGATTGCCGTCGTCGTCATGGTCATCGCCATCGAAGCTATCAACGTTGCGCTGCGCCGTCGTTTTGCCTGACCATCAGGTATAGATGTCGATCGGTGTCCCGTCCCGCACCATGGCGTAGATATCCTCGATCTGCCGGTCGGTGACGGAGATGCAGCCCGCGGTCCAGTCGCGTTTGTTCATCGGGTCGATCCCCTTGCGGGGCCCCCCGTGGATGAAGATGTCGCCACCCGGCGATTTTCCTTGCGCCTCCGCGAACGCGATGTCGGCCTCATTGGGATATGAGATGCCGATGGAGAGGTGGAAGAGGCTGTCCGGGTTGCGCCGGTCAATCGCGTAGGAGCCCTCCGGCGTGCGGCCGTCTCCTTCGAACTGCTTGTGGCCTTCGGGCGCGAAGCCCAATCCGATGGGATAGGTCCGCAAGACATCATCCGCCCCGTCCAGAACCAGCAGCCGCTGCGCCTTGTACATACGCAGCCGGGTCACTTCGGGACCGTTGTAGGACCGGAACTTGCCGGCACAGCCTGACAGGAAGACGCCCAATCCGCCCAACAGCAAGACCCGCCGTGGAATTCTGGTATTCATCACCGCTCGACGCCCCTTTTGCGAGGTCTGGTTGATGTCAGACGTTACTCTACCGAAACCGCCGGATCAATGACCGTGCGCCAGTGCTCCCTTCGCCATCTGCTCGCCCACCGGTTCTCCGCCTGAAGGCCCGGCCTCAACCTGATGGCCGTTCAGGAGCCGAAGTGCGTTGGCGACCACCAGCAGAGACACGCCTACGTCCGCAGCAATGGCGCCCCACATTGAGGCCATGCCGAACGCGGTCAGCCCGACGAACAGCGCCTTGGTCGCCAGCGATATGCCGATATTCTGGTGGATGATCGTCATGGCACGGCGCGAATGGCCGATAAGCCAGGGTACCTTGCCGATGTCGTCGGTCATCAGCGCGATGTCGGCCGTCTCGATCGCGGCATCCGATCCGACAGCGCCCATGGCGATGGCATAATGCGCCCGCGCCATGGCCGGTGCGTCATTCACACCGTCGCCGATCATCGCCACCATGTTGTGGCTTTCGACGAGTTCCTCAATGGCCGTCACCTTGTCTTCTGGCAAAAGTTCGGCGCGCACCTCGTCGATGCCGACTTCGGCTGCCACCGCGCGCGCGGTGCGTTCGTTGTCGCCCGTCAACATCACGATGGTCTTCACACCCTGCGCATGCAGGCGGGCAACGATCCCCTTTGCATCTGGGCGGATGCGGTCGCGAAGCTCCAGTACGCCGGTCACGCCGGTCTCGTCACCCACGGCAACGAGGGTGCTCCCTGCCCCTTCGATCCGATCCCGCAGATCCGCCGGAATGGCATTGCCGAACCCCTTCTCTTCGGCGAACCGATCCGAGCCCAGCCAGATAGCGCGCCCGTCGGCGCGTCCTTCCAGACCGCGCCCGGGCACGGTGCGGGTGTCCTCTGCGGCAGACACGGAAACACCATCGGCTTCGGCGCGCGAGAGGATGGCGCGTGCCAGCGGGTGCGAAGACCGCGCCTCCAGGCTTGCTGCCAACGCCATGAGATCGCGTGCGGAAACGCCGACCAGTGGGTGAACCGCCGCCACCCCAGGCTCGCCCATGGTGATCGTCCCGGTCTTGTCCATCGCCAATGCCGTGGTCCGCCCCGGTGCCTCGACATAGGCGCCGCCCTTGATGAGCACCCCCGCCCGTGCCGACGCGGTCAGCGCCGCCACGATGGAAACCGGCGTCGAAATGACCAGCGCGCAAGGGCAAGCGATGACCAGCAGAACCAGAGCGTTGTAGAACCAGTAGTCCCAGGCGCCGCCGAGCAGCAGTGGCGGCACCAGCGCGATGGCGATCGCCAGAGCCATCACGATGGGTGTGTAGATGCGCGCGAACTTGGCCACCCACTGTTCGACCGGCGCGCGGCGGGCATGGGCATCGCCCACCATGCGAATGATTTTCGCGAGCACCGTGTCCGAGGCGGCCTTCGTCGCCCGCACCGTCAGTGTGCCCTCGCCGTTGATCGTGCCGGCATAGACCTCGTCGCCGGGTTCCTTGGGCACTAGCGCGCTTTCCCCAGTAATTGGGGCCTGATCGACGGCCCCTGCCCCGTCCACGACCTCACCGTCGAGGGGGATCCGGTCGCCGCCGCGCACGATAAACCTTGCATTGACTGCCACGGCCGCGGCCGGAACGTCGGATTCCGATCCGTCGTCGTAAAGAACCCGCGCCGTTGGCGGCGCCAGATCGAGGAGCGCGGAAACCGCATTACGCGCCCGCCCCACGCTCCAGCTCTCCAGATAAAGCGAAAGCGAGAAGAAGAAGGCGACCGTCGCGGCCTCAAAAAACTCGCCGAGGCCGATGGCGCCCGCGACGGCCACCACCATGAGCAGGTTCATGTCGGGGCTAAGCCTCCGCGCCGAAGACCAGGCCTTGGGCGCGACAAGCCAGACACCGCAAAGAATTGCGACGGCGAAGAGCCCCGCTTCCGCCATTGGCATCGGCGCCTCGCCATGCCCCGCAAAGAGCCCGAGCGCGCCGCCCATGCCCGTCTCGACGATGTGGAAAAGGAAACCCGCCGCCCAGAAGCCGCCGCTCAACGCGGTGAAGCGCTTCTGACGCGCCAGATGCGCCGCCTGGTCCTCCGCTGCGTTGTCGGCATCCCATGGCTTCGCGCTCATGCCGGTCGTTGCGACCAACTGCGTGACTTCGTCGTCTGGTATCCTCTCGGCGCTATCGAGGATGGTCATTCGCCCGTTGATCACGTCGAATGCCAGGTGTTCGGTTCCGCCCACTTTCGGCCCGACAACCCGGTTCAGGATCGCCACCTCTTCGGCGCAATCGAGCCCGGAGACCTGAAAGCTCCTTCCGCCGGACGGCGCTGGCGCCGTGAACGCGACGTCCTTGCTGGCGTCGCAACAGGATTTGCCTCTTGGGTCAGAATGCTCTTGATCACTCGGATGGCCGTGATCGTTGCCGTTGCCGTCGGAAGACATGGATTGACCTCAGGATTCATTGATTCCACATTGACATAGCCCCTACAGTAACTAGAGCTTCAAGGGCAAAAAGTGGATATTCGTCCAGCAAGAAAGGCGCCCTGCGGAGGCTTGAAGCTAGCCGCCCCCTTGAAACGACGCGGTTGGAGCAACGCTTGCCGGTACGAAGCGATCAGAATGAGTGAGGTAGACATGCAGAAACGAAACGCACCGATTATCACAGCGACATTGGTGCTTGCTGGCTGCGCGGTGCCAACGCTGGACGACGGCGCCGCTCGCAACGAAGCGGGAAGTGTTCCCGAGGCCGTCATTGCCCTTGCTGCGCCTGGTCAGGATCTCACCACGGCGCGGCTTCGTCCCGAGGATGGCTGTTATTGGTATGAACACAGCGGTCCGGTGGAAAACACCTTGGTTCCGCTACGCTCGGCTGGTGGCAACCCCATCTGCACTTCGCGCCAGTCCTGATCAGCCCATAGATGCGTCAGGCCCACGCGTAACACATGATGCGCCAGTCAACTTCTCGGGGTGACGCTGTCTTCCGCCGAGTACAGGAATGCCGTCGAGCCAATTTCGACGTTGGGATAGAGATCATTGATGTGTGCCATGACCATTCGGACGCAACCGGAACTCGCACGGCCGCCGATGCTTCTCGGATACGGCGTCCCGTGAATCCTTAGATAGGTGTCTCGGTCGCCGACGAAGAGATAGAGGGCTCGCGATCCGAGCGCGTTTTCAGGTCCGGGTTCCATACCGTCAGCGATATCGGCGTAGAGCTCTGGGTCGCGGTCGATCATGTTTTGTGTCGGCTGCCAATGCGGCCACCTGACCTTGCGCTTGATCGTATAGGTGCCCGGTTCGTAAAGTTTACCGCGCGCGATCGCCACGCCATAGCGCATCGCCGTGCCGCCTTCTTCGATGTGGTAGAGATAGCGCGCAACAGCATCGACATGGATATCACCGGGTACAAGTCCGTCCTTCGCGAGGACCCGCTGTGGCAGGAAGCGAGGGTGAAGGCCCCAAGGGTTGGACGTGGCCGGGTCGTAGCCGGGAGGTGTAACCTGTGCGTCCCAAGCTGCCTTCTGCGCATCGGTAGGCCACGTGTCTGCAAGGAGCGGGCTGGATATCGATGCCGAAAACAGCGCGGTGGTCGTCTGGATGAAATGTCGTCTTGTCAGCATATAGATTGCTCCGTTCACGCATTGGACGGCAAACCGAACCTTACCCCGAACGCAGTGTTGTTCGCCCGGGAAGGAGTGAGGCGTTATTGGCAACTTGCTCCATGGTGCCGTTCTTTGTCGGTGGCTTAACTCCTAAAGCTACTAGAGGTTCAAGAATAAATACCGATGTCACACGTGCTTTCGTGTTCTCACTTAGGCAAGGACAGACGATATCGCCAGCAACTATGCCGTGGACCGTCGCGATGGCGAGGCGCCGAACTTGCTATATTGTCGGCATTGTCGGCGTTTGGTGCTGAAGAGAGGAACTGTGCTTGTGCCTTGAGACGATGTCGTTCTGAAAATCGCGCTGTGCGACGTATAGAACACCACATCCGCGAGTTGGAACGCCAGCTCGGACCCAAGACACTCGGGGTCGAAATCCCAAAGGAGGCGCACCACAAATCCTGCTCAGAAAAACTAAGGTGGCGTGCGCTGTCGCAGTCGAAGGGATGTTCGCGACGAGCGTCCTAGCCGAGAACTTGGACGCCTTCCGCGGGAGGGCCCGATGCTCTGTGTTCGGGGCCGGTGCTCTTCTTTGGTTGACAGACTATTGCCGAATATCACGCCTCTGTCTGACGTTAAACAGAACAATTAGCTGAATAAGGGCCAAATCACAGCGATGTTGGCACTTGATCGAAGGCCGCGACATCTTGAGTCACATCCCGCGATAGTTCTCACAAGCTTCAACCCCTGCAGCGACGACATCGAAAAGCGCATCTACTTCGCTCAATAGCGTTGTAATGCGCGGGCTGCTGATGCGGTAACGGACAAACCTGCCATTTCGATCGCTGGCAACAAGCCCGCACTCCAGCAAACATCGCAAGTGATTGGAGACGTTGGGTTGTGATAGACCCGTGCGGGCGACGAGTTCGTGAACGACCATCGGACCTTCTGACAAGACGTCCAGGATTGCCAACCGACTGTGGTCCGCGAAGCCGCGAAGCAACTTTGCGCGCTGTTCAATAGTGGCGGTCTTGTGGTCCACAGCAAACTGCGTCATATCATTTCTCACTGATGTATTAGTTCTCCATCCACTTTAGCAGGAGAGCCGCGATAATGGCCAACGCAGAAAACACACTATTAGAAGTCTCGGCCGTCCGGTACCGGGTCTCCGGCATGGACTGCGCTAAGGATGCCGCACAGATCGAGCGGGCGGCGCAGGCGGCGGGGGTCGCGCCTAACGATGTTAAGGTGTCGGCCGCGACGCACATCATGATACTGAACGCCCCCGAAGCGCGTCTGCCGGACATCGAAAAGGCCGTTGCGGTGACCGGCTACGGCTTTGACCGGATCGAGGGCGATGGAGACATTCCGCCGAATCCGGCCCATCAGGACCCGGCCTACCGACGCGCGCTCTGGATCGTCGTGATCCTGAATGTCGGTTATGGCGTCCTTGAAATGATCGGTGGGTTCATCGCCGGGTCGCAGGCCGTGAAGGCGGATGCGCTTGATTTTATCGGCGACGGTGCGATCACCTTCCTCGGCCTGCTGGCCATCGGCTGGAGCCTGGTCTGGCGGGCGCGCTCGGCCCTGATTCAGGGCATCTTCCTCGGCCTGCTCGGCCTTGGTGTCCTCGGCACAACCATCTTGCGGGTCTTCGAACAGACGACGCCGGATGCGGGCCTCATGGGCCTGCTCGGCATGATCGCTCTTGTCGTCAATGTCGTCTCCGTTCTGCCGCTTCTTCGATTCCGTAAGGGCGACGCGAACATGCGGGCCGTCTGGCTATTCTCGCGCAACGATGCCATCGGCAATGCGGCGGTCGTCATCGCCGCCGGTCTCGTGGCGTGGTTGGGCAGCGCGTGGCCCGACCTTATCGTCGCCTTCGGTATCGCCGGACTGTTCCTGCACTCGTCATGGGCGATCATCCGCGACGCACGGGCCGATCTGAAGGTGACGGCATGAACACTCGCGTTCTCGGTGGGCTCTGCGCAATCGCTGCGCTCGGTCTCGATCAGGGCACCAAGGCTCTTGCCCTGAACACCCCGGCGCTAGAGAATGGGGTCGAGGTTCTGCCCTTCCTCAATCTGGTTCGGGTTCTGAACGATGGAGTCAGTTTTGGCATGCTCGGCGGGGTCGTGCCGTGGTGGGGTCTGATCGCACTTGCTGCCGTGATCGTGGCATGGCTGCTGATCTGGCTGTGGAAGGCTCCGGACAGGCTGACAGGTGCGGCGCTCGGTCTGATCATCGGAGGCGCGCTTGGCAATATCCTCGACCGACTTCGCTATCAGGCCGTCCCTGACTTTCTCAACTTCCATTACGGGTCATACTACTGGCCATCCTTCAATCTCGCGGACGTAGCAATCTTCTGCGGCGCGGCCCTGCTGTTCTGGGACAGCTTCCGCTCTGCGAAGGACAAGCCTGGTCAGGGTCAACGCAAGGAAAACACAACGGGGATGTAACCCATGTTCAGCATACCATCTGCGAAAGGCTTTGACAGCACACTCACCCTGCTGCGAAATCCGTATGGGTTCATTTCGGAGACCTGCCGCGCACTCGACACAGACCTGTTCGAAACCCGCATCCTCCTTCAAGAGACGATCTGCATGACCGGCGCGGCGGCGGCAGAAGCCTTCTATCGGGAAGACCGGCTGATCCGCGCAGGCTCGATGCCAGGCCGCATACAGAAGACCCTGTTGGGTGAAGGCGGCGTTCAGGGATTGGACGGCGCTGCCCACCAGCACCGCAAGAAGATGTTCATGTCGATGATGGGGACCGAGCATATAGCCGCGCTTCAGGGCATGTCGCTTCACATGCTGGACAACTATTCGCCGGACTGGGAGGCGAGGAACGAAGTCGTTTTCTACGACGAAGTGCGCGAAATGCTCACAAGAGCCGTTTGCGCCTGGTGTGGGGTTCCGCTTCCCGAGGCGGAGGTGGCGACTCGAACGGCGCAACTTACAGCGCTTTTTCAGGACGCCGGGGCCATTGGCCCGAAACACTGGGCTGCACGTCTGGCGCGCCACCGCCTGGAAAAATGGGCAGCAGGGATGATCCGACAGGTGCGTGAAGGCGAGCTTCAGCCGACGCAGGAAAGCGCCCTTCATGTCATCGCGACATGGCGTGATCTCGACGGGGAGTTGTTGAACCCCAAGGTGGCCGCCGTAGAGTTGCTGAACGTCTTGCGTCCGACCGTGGCGGTGTCCGTATTCATCGTGCAGACGGCGCACGCCCTGTACAGGTACCCAGAATGGCAGGAGAAACTGCGGAACGACGAAGGACTGCTCGAACCCTTCGTTCAGGAGGTCCGCCGCCTCTATCCATTCTTTCCTGCGGTCGCGGCACGAGTCAAAAGTACTTTCGAGTGGCAAGGGTATCGCTTTCCCAAAGGACACCGGGTTCTGCTGGACCTCTATGGCACGAACACCGATCGGCGTTCATGGGATGCGCCAGTTGAGTTTCGGCCCGAACGGTTTCGGGGCCGCGCCGAAAACCCCTACGACTTCATTCCACAGGGCGGCGGCAACCACTACACGAACCACCGCTGCCCGGGTGAATGGATCGCGATCAGTCAGATGAAGGCGTTTTGCAGATATCTTGTGAACGACATCGACTACGATGTGCCGGATCAGGATTTGGAGCTTGACCCAGGAGAGCTGCCATCACTGCCCCAGAACCGGTTCATCATGCGCAACGTCAGGCGTCGGCAGTAGCTTCGGCCTCACCCGGCCCGACCGACCGCGCATCCTTCGTGGCCTCGAACGCCTCCCACGCAACGTAGGGCACGATCAGAAGCGCCGCGACCGGATCGGCCCACCACCAGCCCATCCATTGCGTCAGACCGATTCCGGCCAACACCACAATGGTCTGGTATTCGCAGATCAGGGTATCCTTGGCATCGTATTTCAGGGCGGGTGAATCGAGCCTCTTGCCGTAGCGATACTTGCCCCAGGCCAATAGCGGATTGACCACCAAAGAGACAAACAGGATCGCGATCCCCCACCAATTGAAGCCCGGTGCCTCCTGCGAGATGAAGGCGGACACCGCCTCGTAGAGGATCCCGGCGACGACGATCCAGAAAGCACAGGCGACCACATAGAGCGCGACCTTCTTGCGATGCAGGACCGTGCGCTTGTCGCCACCGTCCTTCTCGGCCTTCAAGCGCCAGATCAGCGTCCCGGCTGAGGTGGCTTCGACCGTGCTGTCGAGACCCCAACTCACTAGTGCGGCGCTGCCGGTCAGAAGTCCAACGGTGACGGATACGACGACCTCGATCAGATTGTAGACAAGGCTGGCGATCTCGACGCGGATGCCGCGTGTCAGATTGGTTTGTCTATCATTTTTCTGCTTGCTCATGATGCGGTAACCCCTGATATATTCTATAAGTTCCCGCCGAGAGTTGGTTACCTTGTCATCAGTATCTCGCCATTTGGAAGCCGACATTGTTCTCCTTCTAAGCTGCCTCAATAAAGGCGAGCTTGTCCCTCATACATGCAAACAAAAGGTTTCGGCCCTTTCGCGTAACCGGTGTCGAGCCGCTCCATGCGGAAGCCGTTCTGCTCGACCAGAGTGTCTGTCTGGCGGTCAAGGTGACAATTCCCGGCACACCGCTTCCAGGCAGGCGTGAGCCAGCGCTGCCAACGCTGGACACCGGGTTCCGGCGCCGTTCCATGCTCGACGAAGCGGAAGACGCCGTCGGGCTTGAGAACGCGCCGGATCTCGGCCAGCACCTTCTCCGGTTCCGACACGCTGCAGAGCGTCCAGGTGGCGACCACGCAGTCAACGCTGCGATCTTCCAGCGGCAATGCTTCGGCCACGCCCTCGATCATCTCCGTTGTCGGGGTCAAGCCCTGAGAAGCCTGCGCGGCACGACGGAGGAGTTCCGGCGACGGGTCCACACCGACGACCTGACGTACGGCCTCGGGGTAGAGCGCGAGGTTCAGGCCCGAGCCGATCCCGATCTCCAGAACGCGTCCCTTCGCACCTGAGACGGCACGGCGCCGGTAGGGAAGAAGCTGGTCCTGTCGCATGGCGAGATGCGTGAGGCCGGGAAGGAGATGTCTTTCGTAAAAACGCATGAGCTGTTGCCCTATTCGCCCAAGCACGGGGAACGTATCAAGCATCCAGTACGACAACGCGCTCAACTGTCCCGTCATCATCGCGACGCCCATGAGGATCATCACAACGCCCGCAATCTGGTGAAGGCGACGGCCGATCCGGCCAATGGCCCGGAGGCGGCCCGCGATCTGATCAGTGAAACCGGCAACGATCAGAAAGGGTATCCCGAGGCCTGCGGAATAGACGGCAAGCAGCATGACGCCTTCGCCCATCGTGGCGCTCGCCGCACTGGCTGTCAGGATTGCGCCGAGGATAGGGCCGATACACGGCGTCCAACCGAAGCCGAAAGCAAGACTGAGGACATAGGACGCAGCGGGTTGGCCCCCGGGGATGTTGAGATTGAATCGGAAGTCGCGTTCCATGACCGAAACACGCGCGGCCCCGATCATGAAAAACCCGAAGACAATGATGATGCCGCCCCCAACGAGGTTGAGTTCATACCGCCAACGAAGTAGGGCCTGACCCATTGCAGTAGCTGAAGCGCCAAGCCCGATGAAGATCATGGAGAAGCCGAGGCCAAAACACAAACTCAGTCAAACGGTGCGCAACGGCGAGGCCGCAGCCGCCCCGCCTTTAGCGGCTGTGCGCCCGGCCATGTAGGAGACATAACCTGGCACAAGAGGTAGCACGCAGGGGGACAGTAATGATATCGTACCGGCTAGGAGGGCGGCGGTGAGGGCGCGCGCCAAGTGATGTCTTCGTCGACCCAGATCAGCAGGGACCCCCGCTTGCTCAGCGATGCGTTGTAGCTGGACCAGTTGGTCGTATGATAGCGGGCGGGAGATGGGTTGCTCATGGAATGCGCCTAACAGCATGGGTTCGCGAAGAGAATCCTGCGGCGTCAGACTTGTACAACAACGCCCCGTATCATCGACCTAGTGGTGCCCACATGGCAGGCTATTTCAATGGATAGATTTTTCTCTATCAGTATGCCCGCGGCTCAGTTTGTTAGAAATGTCCTGCTGTTCAGCTTCGCTGCATTACTGCCGGTCCTGTTGTTCTACGTCTTACTGGCTCCGGGCTTTGCTCCGGCTCTTGCTGCCGGCGGACCGGCACTCATGCGCTTACTAAGGCAGGTTGCGACCAACGGTTTGCCCGTGGTTTTTGCCGTCAACTATGTCAGTTTTTTCCTTTTCGCTATGACAAAGCAACCAAAGGCGGGCTCAAGAGACACGGCGTTTTTCGTGCTGGTCGATGTCTTGCTCAGAGCCCTTCTCTTTCCAGGTCTCCACGTGCTGATATACGTTCTATCTGCCGACTGGTTCGGGTCATTCGGCGGCAATCGTTCAACCGCTTTGGCGGTTGTATCCCCAACTCTTGCGCGTTCGGCGTTTTTCGAGAACATCTCCGGCGTTTACCTCTATGCGACTATGATAAGCGCGTTGCCGCTCTACGTCTCGGCTTTCGGGCGGTCGGAATTTCTTGGACCGGTTGTACGTCGCTTGCCCATGAACACGGGCGTGATGCTGCTTGCCCTGGCTGCGTTTGCCTTGTCGGTCGGGCTGATCACGATCGGCGCACAAGGCATCGCATCTCTTCAGGCCAGGTGATGGTAGGCTAATCACCGTGGGCGTGGGCGGGGGCGTGTGCAGCTTGCGGTGCCATCCACTTCGACAAGTAAACGCGCTCGAAGGCGAACACGGCGATCATCCCGACAGCGGCGTAGAGAACGATCATCGGGTCGCTTTGAAGCTTCATCACGGTGAAAGCTGCCAGTACAATCGCATCGAGCGACAGGGCACTCAAAAGCACGATACCGGAGGCGCCCACATCTGTTCGACGATAGCGGAACACGCCCCAGTGTATGATCATGTCCATTACAAGGTAGAAGAAGGCACCGAGGGATGCGATCCGGCCCAGGTCGAAAAGCACGGCCAGCGCTGAAGCGATGACAACGGTATAGACCAGCGTGTGGCGTTGGATTGGGCCGGACATACCAAAGTGGCTGTGCGGAATCATTTCCATGTCGGTCAGCATCGCCAGCATACGCGACACCGCAAAGACGCTGGCCAGAACGCCTGACGCGGTTGCGACAGCAGCCAGGACTACTGTGAGTATGAAGCCGGTTTGTCCAAGGGCGGGCTGCGCCGCTTGTGCCAGTGAATAGTCACGCGCGGAGATGATCTCCTCGATCGTCAGACTCGAACCAACCCCGAAGGCGACCAACAGGTAAATGACGACGCAGATCCCGATCGAGAACATGATTGCTCGGCCAACGTTGCGGTTGGGTTCGGTGATCTCGGCCCCGCTGTTGGTGATCGTCGTGAACCCTTTGAAGGCCAGGATAGCCAGCGCCGTGGATGCTATGAAACCAGTTATACCGTAGGATTGAGGCGTCTCGGAGGCCGCGGCGAACGCAAAACCACTGGACCACAGGGCCGCGATGCCGAACAGAGCTATGCCTCCGATCTTGATTGCTGCCATGATCAGCGAGAACAGCCCGACCGAGCGGTTTCCGGCGATGTTCACCAGAAAGGCGAAAACGATCACGGCCACGGCCAGAGCGGGGACCAGTGGGCCACCTTCGATGTCGAAAGGGCGCAAGACATAGGTGGCGAAGGTCCGGGCGACGAGGCTTTCCGCGATCACCATGCTGAGCGCCATCAGCAGCGCGGCGCCGCCTGCGACAGCTCCGGTGCCATAGCACTTCTGCAGAATCATGGCGATGCCACCGGAGGACGGCCATTTGTTCGACATCCTGATGTAGCTGTAGGCGCTGAAGCTTGTGACGACCGCGCCGGCGATGAATGCAAGCGGGAACAGAGGGCCGGCGAGCTGCGCGATTTGCCCCGTCAACGCAAAGATCCCGGCGCCAATCATCACGCCTGTTCCCATCGCAATGGCTCCGCCCAGACTGATGGACCCTTCGCGGTACGTGTCTTGTTCGCTCTGCATAAATTGTCCCCTTCTAATTTTGGTTCGTCCGAACGCTGTTGCGCTACTAAATACGAACGCCGCGAAGACGCAGCGAATTGAGCACCACCGAGATCGATGATGCGCTCATGGCGAAGGCAGCAAACATCGGGCTGATGAGGATGCCAAAGAAGGGAAACAGAACTCCCGCTGCGACCGGCACGCCGGAGGCATTGTAGATCAGCGCGAAGAACAGGTTTTGACGGATGTTGCGCATGGTGGCCCGGGCGAGCCGCCGCGCGCGCACGATACCATCAAGGTTGCCCTTGACCAGCGTGACGCCCGCGCTTTCGATGGCCACATCGGCGCCGGTGCCCATGGCGATGCCGACATCGGCCTGCGCGAGCGCGGGGGCGTCGTTGACGCCATCCCCGGCCATGGCGACCTTGTGGCCCGCCTCTTGCAACTCAAGGATGATCCGCGCCTTGTCCTCCGGCAGCACGTCGGCCCGGATCTCATCGATTCCGAGCCGCGTGCCGATGGCCTTGGCCGTGCGTTCGTTGTCGCCGGTCGCCATGATGACGCGGAACCCCAGTTCATGCAGATCCTCGATGGCTTCTGGCGTGGTCTCCTTCACTGGGTCGGCGACAGCAACTAGACCGGCGATCTCGCCATCCAGCACAACGAACATGACCGTCTCGCCTTCGTCGCGGCGGGCATTGGCCTTGGCGGTCAACGCGCCCGCCTCGAGCCCCAATTCGCGGATCATCGCCAAATTGCCGAGCGCGACCGCTTTGCCGTCAACGACCCCCTTGACGCCCTTGCCAGTGACCGCCTCGAAGTCCCGTGCCTCGTCCATTTTGACATCTCGCTCCTCCGCACCCCTGACGATCGCTTCGGCCAAGGGGTGCTCCGATCCGCGCTCAAGCGATGCGGCGAGACGCAAGACCTCGGCTTCGTCGTGGCCGGGTTGCGGGAGTACGTCGACAAGCCGCGGCTTGCCTTCGGTCAACGTGCCGGTCTTGTCGACGATCAGGGTATCGACTTTCTCGAACCGCTCCAGCGCCTCGGCGTTCTTGATCAGCACCCCTGCCTGAGCGCCCCGTCCTGTCGCTGTCATGATCGACATCGGTGTCGCCAGGCCAAGCGCACAAGGACAGGCGATGATCAGAACCGCCACCGCCGAAATCAATGCGTAGGAAAGCGCAGGCGCGGGCCCCCAGATCGCCCAGGCGATGAAGGACAGGACCGCGATACCGATGACGGCCGGAACGAAATATCCCGCCACCTTGTCGGCGTATTTCTGGATCGGGGCGCGCGAGCGCTGCGCGTTCGACACCATCTCGACAATTTGAGCCAGCATCGTGTCGGACCCGACACGCGTCGCCTCCATCACCAGACTGCCGGTGCCATTGATCGTCGCGCCGGTCAGCGGGTCGCCCTCGGTCTTCTCGACCGGCACGGGTTCACCGGAGATCATGCTTTCGTCGACCGAGGACCGGCCGTCCAGAACCACGCCATCGACCGGCACCTTGTCACCGGGCCGCACGCGCAGCCGGTCCCCGACTTGCACGTCCTCCAGCGGGATTTCCTCCTCGGATCCGTCGTCCCGGATGACCCGCGCGGTCTTTGCCGCCATGTCGAGAAGCGCGCGGATCGCCTTGCCGGTCCCCTCGCGGGCGCGTAGTTCCATCACCTGGCCGAGCAGCACCAGCGTCACGATCACCGCCGCCGCCTCGAAATAGACGCCGACATGGCCTTCGGAGTCTCGGAACCCATCAGGGAATATGTCCGGTGCGAGAACGGCAACGACGCTGAAGAGCCAGGCGGCAAGAACGCCCATGCCGATCAGGGAGAACATGTTGAGGTTCAATGTGCGGAACGAAATCCATCCGCGTTCCAGAAACGGCCAGCCGCACCACAAGACCACTGGCGTTGCCAGGATCAATTCGATCCATTGTGTGGTGCTTTCGCCAAAAAAAGTCCGGACTGCGGGGAAACCGACGAATGGCCCCATCGTGAGGACAAGGAGCGGGATCGTCAGGACTGTGCCGACCCAGAACCGCCGTGTGAAATCCACCAGTTCGGGATTTGGACCTTCATCGCCCGGCACACCGGATTCCAGTTCCAATCCCATACCACAGATCGGACACGCGCCCGGATCAGGCTGCCGCACCTGAGGGTGCATCGGGCAGGTGAAAATGGGACCATCATGTCCTGTAGGAACCAGATCATATCGGCCATCGGCCGGCGTGGCACCCGCGTGGTGTTCGTGATGATCATGTGCTGAATGGACCTCGAGCTCCGATTCCGGCACGAGGTGCATCCCGCATTTCGGACAATTGCCGGGCTCGTCCTGCCGCACCTCAGGGTGCATGGGGCAAACGAATACCGAAGAAGCTGCTGTGGTTTCAGAACTGTCGGGAGTGCTCATTTTGCGGTCCTTTCCGAGAATGCTTCTCTTGCCTAGGGCTTCCATCCGCGGGAGGGTCAAGAGAGATCAGTACGGCGATTACATTGCGGCTCTGCGGGGTGGCGCTGTCCGGCCCCGTTCCCGCCGGGCGAACACGATCAACGCCAGCCCGACCAGCGCCATTGGCATGGAGAGCAACTGGCCCATGGTCAAACCCCACTCACCAAAATGAAGCGCATGGCCGATCGGGTTGTCCGCCGTCACAAATTGTTGGTCCGGTTGCCGGAACATCTCGACGAAACTTCGGGCAAGACCATAGCCGGTCAGAAACACGCCAGCCAAGGCACCGGGCATTTTCAGCCAGCCCCGGCCCCAAGCGAGATAAATGAGCAGTATTCCAAGAATGAGCCCCTCCAATACCGCCTCGTACAGCTGGGACGGGTGTCGGGCGCAGAGGCCGCTAACCCCTGGGCAGGCCTGCGCGACTTCGCCGGGAAAGATCACCGCCCAGGGAACGTCCGTTGGACGCCCCCACAACTCATTGTTGGTGAAGTTCGCCAGCCTTCCAAGAAACAAGCCTGGTGGTGTTGCCAAAGCCAGCAAGTCGCCAGTGCTGAGCAATGACGCGTTCTGTCTAAGGCAGAACAGCAAGGCCGCGATGACAACTCCCGCGAACCCCCCGTGGAAAGACATGCCGCCTTGCCAGACCATCAGAATTTCCAAGGGATTGGCGAGATAATATGCGGGCTGGTAGAACAGTACAAAGCCCAGGCGACCACCAGCAATCACGCCGATGATGATCCACGTCAGAAGATCTTCGATCTGCGTTCGGTCAAGCGGCGGTCCAGCTGACGTCCAGAGCGCGGGACGGCTTATGGCACTCGAACAAATGCGCCAGCCAATCAGGATACCGAAGATATAGGCTAGCGCGTACCAGCGGAGTGCGAATGTGACCCCCCCGATGTCGAAGGAGAAGAGGTCGGTTCCAATATCCGGAAATGGCAATCCCGCTGGCAGCACTGGGTGAGTTCCTCATCAGGAATTTACGTGGGGATTAGATGGCATTGATCGAGCACCGCTAAAGGCGCTCGATCTGCGACAGGGCATCCAACGCCCATCCCGCCATCACGCGGTGTCGAGGGCGTCCCGAAGGAGATCGCGGACTTCGCCGGCGACCGCGTCCAGGTCTTGGTTCTGCACCGCCTGCATCGAAGCGACAGGATCGACCGCGCTGATCTCGGTGTCGCCGTCCAGTTGCCGCAGGATAACATTGCAGGGAAGCATCGCACCGATGCGAGGCTCGATCTCGATGGCTTTGTGCGCCATGCCCGGATTACAGGCCCCCAAGATGCGGTAAGGCGGCATGTCCGCATCAAGTTTCTTTTTCATCGTCGCTTTGACGTCAATCTCAGTCAGAACGCCGAAGCCCTTGTCTGCCAAAGCATCCCGAACACGCATCTCTGCGTCATCGATTTTGGTGTCTTTCAGGACGCGATCATAGGTATAGGCCATGGGAATTTTCCTTTCCGTGTCTCTATTTGTTGGCATACCGAGGCTAAACGGTTCAGGTCGCGGTTCGGTTCAATGTCCCGACCGCGAATGGTTTTGGGGTTGTGAGGACGGGTGCCGGAAAAAAACCGGCACCCATTGGCTCAGTTGTCCTGCATCATGGAGCCGTTGCCCATGCCCTGACCGTTGCCAGGCCGCGCAGGCGCATCTGCCATATTCGACCGCATCATCTGCATCCGCTCCATCCTATCGGCAGGAGCGGCCATCTCTTCCGGCGTCACCGCGCCGTCGCCATCGGCATCGAGGTGTTGGAAGCGATCCACCATCATTTCGCGGATCATCGCGCTGTGGAGAGCTTCAAACTCGGTAATCGAGAGGCTTCCATCCCCGTCGCTGTCAAACTCGGAAAGCTTGGCCTGCAGCTGCGTGCGCATTTCTTCCGGCGTCGTTGTGCCGTCTCCATCAGTGTCGAACATTTGCATCATGCCGCCAGCCATGCCTGGGCTCATCATACCACTGCCCATGCCTGCGCCCATCATGCCTGCGCCCATCATGTTTCCGTGCATGCGCTTCATCATGTCCATCATTCCGCCCATGTTCCCCATCATACCGGGACCACCGTTCTGCATCATGCCTGGTCCGCTCTGGGCGCCAAATTGTCCCCCACGCCCGTGGTTGGCGTCCGCGAATGCGGCACCGCCAAGGGCGGTTGCAGCCAGGGTCATTGCAGCGAGTAAAGTGTTGCGTTTCATTTCGATCACCTCGTGTCAGTGTTGCGATACCCAGCATATGGGGGGCACCTGCAGATGCGGAATGCCACGCGAGCCGGTGTTTTGTATCGCGAGGTCACAAAGGCGGGGTCTGTTACAAATTGCGACAAATCAATTCGGGGCGAACGCTCCTCTTCATCTGAAACATGCGATATCCAGAAAAAAAGGTGTCGAGGATCCGTATACCAACCGAAACCGAACCCATGTTTCGGTAGAGGTGAAATCCGGAAGAGTTGATGTCGAGATTGCTAGAGGCCCTGAATATCCCGAAAATTCAATCATTCAACCCATGGCAGGAGGCTGCAGGGTGCTCTTTTTGAACCGCATTTTCTCAGTTCTAACCTTGGTAATTTTGGCGGGGTGCGGTGCAGGAAACGACATGCGCCCGGATGCTTCAGCCGAAGTCATCAGTAGCGCATCCTACCGTCACGATGGACCGGCCGCGCTGACGTTGTACACCATGATCAACAACAGGTCCGGGGCGGGTGCGCATAGCAGCGTCATGATTAATGGGTCGCAGCGTGTTATCTTCGATCCGGCAGGAACGGTCCGGCTGAGCGCTGTACCGGAACGGGGAGATGTGCTTTATGGCATTACTCCACAAGTGGCCGATTTTTATGCGCGGGCTCATGCTCGCGAGACCTACCATGTCGTCATACAAGAGATCGATGTGTCTCCCGAAGTCGCGGAGCAGGCTTTGCGCCTTGCAATTGCCAGCGGCCCAGCCGCTTCCGGTTTTTGTAGTGCCAGTACCTCCGCGGTACTCAGACAATTACCAGGATTTGAATCCATCGGACGCACATTTTTTCCAAAGCGCCTGATGGCGGATTTTGGCAAGTTGCCGGGCGTGCGAACCACAAAGCTGTTCGAGAACGATGAGGACGACAAATCCGTAGCGATCGCACAGTTCGAAAGTTCACTTGCGACACAGCCGTGAGTGTTCGTCCAACAATTCATTGGAAGATGTCCCTGCACGACGCAGTCCTCGGCGTGTGAGCCAAAGATGCAATAGGTTAGCTTCGAGCGGTAACGCTGTCTTCGGCCGAGTAAAGGAACGCCGTCGATCCGACAGCGACATTCGGATAGAGATCATTGATGTGGGCCATCACCATGCGCACGCATCCCGAACTGGCCCGGCCGCCAATGCTGCGAGGGCTCGGCGTTCCGTGAATTCGAAGGTACGTATCCCGATCTCCGACGAATAGATACAAAGCCCTGCTGCCCAAGGCATTGTTGGGGCCGGGCTCCATACCGTCGGCAAACCGCTCGTAAGCCTCCGGATCGCGTTCGATCATTGACTGCGTTGGCGTCCAGTGCGGCCATTCGACCTTTCGGCGGATCGTATAGGTGCCGGGTTCATAGAGATCGCCCTTGGCAATCGCCACCCCGTATCGCATCGCGGTGCCACCTTCCTCGATATGGTACAGATAGCGCGCGATCGCATCGACGTGAATGTCACCCGGGCGCAAACCGTCATTCGCCAAAACGCGTTGCGGCAGCAGCCTGGGATGCAGCCCCCATGGGTTGGTTGTTGCCGGGTCATAGTTGGCGGGCGTGACCTGCGCGTCCCAAGCCGCTTTTTCGGCTTTCGTCGGCCAAGTCTTCGCGAACACAGGTGAACTCAGAGACGCTGAAAACAGCGAACCGGAGAGTGCAAGAAAGTGTCGTCTTGTAACCATGAAACGAAGCCCTTTGTTTGTTTTCGATGAATGCGAGACAATTCAAGAAACGTCCGCGACCCCACGCCACCGAACCTTTTGATGTCTTGCGATCGCGACCAACCAGAGGCAAGCAAGGACACCGCTTAGGATCGCGTTCCAACTCGCCATGGACAACGTCAGAAATTCCCAGACAACCTCATTGCACAGAACAAGAGTGGACGCATTTGAACTCGCAGAGGGCAGCAATTCCGATACCGACATTTGGGAAACATCGAGGCCGGATCCCGTGCAAGAAGTCGGTCCCTCCCACCAGCCGCGCTCGACACCGGTATGAAACATTCCCAACGCGGATGTGCTGAGTGCCGACAGGGCACCGATTATCAGGATTGGCAAAATCGGCAGAGCAAAGAGCAACAGAGCGCCCATTCCAATGGCGATTGCGTGTGGGTAGCGTTGCCAGATGCACATTGCGCACGGCGCGTACCCAAGAGCCTGGAAAACGAAGGCCCCTAACAGCAAGGCGGCTGATCCTGCCGCCGCAGTCATGCCGAGAGATTTTGGTGTCAGGGTCAATGAACGCTCCCGTTGGCAATCGATGGACCTGTTTCTCGCTTGTCAGGTTACGTAGACGGCAAAAGGCCTGTTATCATTCAGAGATTTGTAACGGTATGTATCCGTCTCGACCCTCAGCCGACTCTGATCCACGTTGCCATACCGTCGGCTTGGTGGCTCAACATGTGGCAATGCAGCATCCAGGATCCCGGATTGTCCAGGACGACGAGAATATCCCGCGTCTCGCCGATATCCAGGAAGGTCGAGTCCCGGTATGGACCGGCTTCCCCCGCCGCATCGAGTTCCCAGAAATGGTGGCCATGCAGATGCATGACGTGTGGAAACCCGGTTTCGTTGCGGATTGAAATGCGCACGGTCGTCCCCCGCGCGACGGATAGGAAAGGGGTTCGAGGCAGTCCAGATACGTCATTGAGCGCCCATGTTCCAGTGCCGTTATGGGACGCGCTTCCCGCACCTCCCTGGAGCACCAGCTCCGCGGTTTGGCCGGGGTCTTGCGGGGCGGGCATTCGGTTGGCGGGCAACGCGGTGATGGGCACTTTCGCAGGGTCACGAGAGCCGGAAACAGCGATTTCGCCAAGGCTCAACGTCCACTCTCCAAAGCTGTCGTCGAATCTAATAGGCCCGGTCGCATCACCAATCACATCGCATCTTTGCCCCGGAGCTAGGAGGATGGGTTCGAGTGTCTGTGGCTGCGCCAGGGGCATACCATCCAGTGCAACGATCTTGCCTGCCAGACCGTCCAGCCCGACACGGTAAACCCTGTCGATAGAGGGA
This sequence comes from Thalassovita sp. ABM4_323, assembly GCF_056158665.1. Lineage (NCBI taxonomy): Bacteria > Pseudomonadati > Pseudomonadota > Alphaproteobacteria > Rhodobacterales > Roseobacteraceae > Thalassovita > Thalassovita sp. ABM4_323. The sequence continues at coordinate 54,869 of NZ_JBSWTS010000003.1, forward strand.
TTTATCAGGCGCAAACGCAGGCGGTCGCCTTGTCTCACATTCTTGCTGGTTCCATTGGAAACAAGCGCCGTGACCGTATTGCCGATACGGCCCTCGGTCGCGAAATGAGCCGGGTTGAACCCTTCGTCGTACTGTCCGGACTGATCCAACAAGACATCGAAGAACTGAACAACAATGTCATGGTCGACAGCCGGCGCATTTTGCTCCTCGACGATGAAGGCGCCGAAAAGGCCGCGGCTGACCTGATCGTAAGACAGGTAATGCGAGTGATACCAATACGTGCCGGCATCCGGGACGCCGAATTGATAACGATACGTGTCGCCCGGAATGACCACATCCTGAGTGAGAACGTTGACACCATCCATCCGATTTGGAACCCGCAACCCATGCCAGTGAACAAGAGCGCCCTCCTCCAATCGGTTATCGAGGGTAATGCGGGCGGTTTGTCCTTGTCGCATTCTGACTTCTGGGCCCGGCAGACCACCGTTGAAGCCCAACATCGACACGTCGTACCCAGCAAGGCGCGCCTTGATCGATTGGGGCGCGAGGATCAACTCGCGTGTCGCTGCTGGCAAGCGGGTACCAGCCAGCGCAACGGTCATCCCGCCAAGGAAAGACCTCCGGCTCAAAGACAATTCCGTCACCTCATGAATGATGGACTGGCTTTCGCCAACTGCCGCACTTGTGCCATTTCCGGAAGAGGAACTTCAAGGCGACAGAACGCTCCTCACGCCGTTGTCACTTTGGGATACAGGAAGACGCGGGCGCCAATTTCTACGCGATCATACAAATCTTTTACGTGTTCATTCGTCAACCGCGCGCATCCATTCGACACGGCCGATCCAATGGTTTCCGGAGCGTTGGTTCCATGAATACGAAGATAGGTATCGCGTCCCTCATCATCATAGAGATACAGCGCGCGGGCCCCGAGCGGGTTGTTTGGCCCGCCTTTCAGCCCATCCTTGTACTTCGCGTATTTGCGTGGCTCGCGCCGGATCATGGCGTTCGTTGGCCGCCACCATGGCCATTTGGCCTTGCGCGCTACCGTGAACTCTCCGGGTTCGTACAAACCTTTGCGCCCTACCCCGACCCCGTAGCGGATCGCCATCCCGTCCTCGAGCATGAAATAAAGGAAAAAATCGTCGGGAACGACGTGGACATCGTCTTTAACCCAGTCACCACGACGGGTGTTTACCAATTGCGGTTCGAACCGTTCGGGCAATTTGACTTTGTGGGCCCAGGCAATTGTGGGCAGAAAGCAACCCATCGCTCCGGCACAAATCAATTCTCGTCTCGTGAAATTCTGCATGGCGCGATCTCCTCGGACCCATGAAAATTCAGTGCGCGTCAGGGGCAAAGAAAAGAAGCCGTGAACCGGGGCAAACGACGCGCCTTTGTTGCCTTGAAACTACGAAAATTCGCGCTTTTGGAACTCTCCAGCGCTGGAATGTTGTTGTTTTACAGAGAACTGCAAGGAGGTGACTGGAAATGCACTACTCACGGTTCTTTATGATGATCGGAACATCGACCGTGGTCATGTTCGTTCTGATGTACCTGAACACCTATCTTTGGGGCCATATCTTCTTTTCGGAGACACGCCTTTACATGGCCATCCTGATGGGGGCGACCATGGCCGTGATCATGTTGGCGTACATGTTGTCCATGTATCAGAACACCAAAGCCAACATCGCGATCTTCGGGGGCGCCATACTTGTCTTTGCGGCAAGCCTCTGGCTGGTACGCGGGCAATTTACGGTGCAGGACAGGTCCTACATGCGCGCCATGATCCCGCACCACTCGATCGCCATCATGACGTCGACTCGTGCCGAGATCACCGACCCGCGCGTCCGGGGGCTCGCAGACGACATTATCTATGCGCAGGACAAGGAAATCGCCGAAATGCGCTACCTCATTGCTGACATTGGCGCAAACGGTGAGGCATCGGCCACGCCGACCGGAACGCCGGTACAGGTCGTGGATGCGCAACAGGCGCTTCAAACGGAGGTCGTGTCAAAAATCGATCCCGAGTTTCTGACGGAAGACGAAATCGCAGCGGTGTTCCCGAATGGTGGAGACTGCCGATTTGCCTACACCTCGGACAGTCCAGCCGTGCTGGTGACCGGTGAGACCGGCGAAGGGACTGGGGCCGCGATGAAGATCAGCGGTGACCTGGTGCGCCTGGATGCGCAGGGCGAAAATGCGTTTTCTCAAGGCCCGCTATCGGCCGAGATCGTAGAGACAGACGGTGACCTGACCGATCTGATCGTCAGCGCGGAACCGACTACGAAGCCGGGTTCCGTGGTCAATTCACCTGCGCCGGATAAGGAGGAAAGCATATGCCCCGGGACACAGACAGTAAATCCGCGCAGCTTTATCGCATGGTCATGCCGGGCCATGTCTGCCCCTACGGTCTGAAATCGAAAGACCTGCTGGAGCGGCAAGGCTTCGAGGTGGAAGACCATCCGCTTGAGACCCGTGAAGACACCGATGCTTTCATGGAGAAGCACGGGGTCGAGACGACGCCGCAGACCTTCATCGGCGGAGAACGGATCGGCGGCTACGATGATCTCAGGGTGTTCTTTGACATCGACCCACCCGAGGAAGAGCAAAGCGACACGACCTACCAGCCGGTCATCGCGATCTTTTCCGTCGCCGCGCTATTGGCACTGGGCCTGTCTTGGCACCAGTACGGGTCGGTCTTTACCTTGCGCGGGTTCGAATGGTTCATTTCGCTGTCCATGACCATTCTCGCGATCCAGAAATTGCAGGATGTCGAAGGGTTTTCGACGATGTTCCTCAACTACGATCTGCTGGCGCGCAAATGGGTACGATACGGCAAGCTTTATCCGTTCGGCGAAGCGTTGGCAGGTGTCCTGATGACTGCCGGCGCGCTGCTGTGGCTCTCGGCGCCTGTCGCCCTGTTTATCGGCACGGTCGGCGCTGTCAGCGTATTCAAGGCTGTCTACATTGACAAGCGGGAGTTGAAATGCGCCTGCGTCGGCGGTGACAGTTCCGTCCCGCTGGGGTTCATTTCGCTGACGGAAAACCTGATGATGATCTTCATGGGTATCTGGATGCCGGTCCGCGCAATTTGGTTCTGAAACGTGCCGAACCGGCATCGATTATTCGGACATTCGTACAGGTGAGAGATCTGCGAGGATCGGGCAATCCGGACGATGATCCCCGGCACATTTCTCCACAAGCTCGGTAAGCGTCGTTCTCATGGATTGCAGTTTCTCTATCTTCTCCTCGATCTGGCGAAGATGGTCTTCCGCAACCGTTTTCACCTGAACGCTTTCGCGGTTTTCATCCTCGTAGAGAGCCAGAAGCGTCCTGCAATCTTCGATGGTGAACCCCAAGGCCCGTGCTCGACCGAGAAACGCCAGCTTGTGAACGTGGTTCTCGGTGAATGCGCGATAGCCGTTCTCACTTCGGTTCGGGCGGATCAGCCCGATTTCCTCGTAGTAGCGGATTGTTTTTGGGGGCACACCCGATTGTCGGGAAACGTCTCCGATGTTCATGTCGAACCTCCGTTATTCTGCTGGAGCAGGAGTGACAGCTGCCAGCTCTGCCGGGATTGCGCGCTGCTCGTCCATCGCCGGCGCGATACCTCGCAGGCGCAGGGCATTGGTTAGAACGAACACCGACGACAACGCCATCGCGCCCGCCGCGAGAATTGGTGACAGGAGCAGCCCAAAGGCCGGATAAAGCACCCCGGCGGCGACCGGAATCAGCGCGACATTGTAGGCAAAGGCCCAGAACAGGTTCTGCCGGATGTTTCGCATGGTTCGCCGCGACACTTCGAAGGCATTCACCACGCCGCGCAAATCGCCGGACATCAGGACGACATCCGCGGACTCGATGGCCACATCAGTGCCGGTGCCAATGGCGATACCCACATCGGCATGCGCCAGCGCCGGGGCGTCATTGATCCCGTCGCCGACAAAGGCGATGCGCTTGTTCCCTTCGCGCAAACCGTCAAGCGCCGCGACCTTGCCGTCTGGCAGAACGCCGGCAACGACATGGTCGATGCCGGTTTCGCGGGCGATGGCTTCGGCGGTTTCGCGTTTGTCCCCTGTGATCATCGCAACCGCAAGACCCTTCTCGTGCAGCGCTGCGATGGCTGCGCGGCTTGCCGGTTTGACCGGATCGGCGACGCCGATCACGGCGGCGACACGTCCATCTATGGCAGCGTAAAGCGCCGTGCGACCCTTGCTTGCGATCTTCGTTTCCTCTGGAGTCAATGCCGAGACGTCAATGCCTTCGCGCGCCATGTAGCGGTCGGCCCCAACCAACACCTCCACGTCTTCGACCACGGCGCGCACGCCGTAACCTGTGACCGATTGAAAGCCTTCGGCCCCCGCAAGAGGTGCGCCCTCGGCCCGCGCGGCACGGACGATGGCGTCCGCGACAGGATGCTCGGAGAGCAACTCCACGGCGGTGATCTTCGAGAGCGTTGTTGAACGATCGAACCCTTCGGCCAGCACCAGGTCAGTCAGTGCGGGTCGCCCCTCGGTCACCGTGCCTGTTTTGTCGAGGGCGACCACATCAACGGAATCAAGTTGCTGCAAGGCGTCGCCCTTGCGGAACAGGACACCCATTTCCGCAGCACGTCCCGTCCCGACCATGATCGAGGTCGGCGTCGCAAGCCCCATCGCGCAGGGGCACGCGATGATCAGCACCGACACACCGGCGATCAGCGCCATTGTCAGGGCCGGATCAGGCCCGAAAACCAGCCAGACCAGCACGGTCGCCGCCGCGATCGCCATGACGGCAGGTACGAACCAAAGCGTGATCCGGTCGACCAATCCCTGGATCGGCAGCTTGGCGCCCTGGGCCTCTTCGACCATGCGAATAATTTGCGCCAGGGTTGTGTCGGCGCCGACCCGGGTGGCGCGGAATTGCAGACTTCCGGCACCATTGACCGTCCCGCCGGTCACCGGATCTCCGGCACTTTTTTCAGCGGGAATCGGCTCGCCTGTCAGCATGCTTTCGTCGACGCGGCTGGTCCCCTCGATGACCTCGCCATCAACCGCGATGCGTTCACCAGGGCGCACGATGACGATGTCACCCTGAACTAGCGCATCGATCTCGATCTCTATGCTTTCACCGTCCCGCATCACGCGTGCGGTCCGCGCCTGAAGCCCCAGCAGCTTCTGGATGGCCGCGCCCGTTCTCCCCTTAGCGCGCGCTTCAAGAAAACGCCCCAGCAAGATGAGGACGACGATGACCGCTGCCGCCTCGAAGTAGACAGAGCGCAGCGTGTCAGGCAAGGCCGATGGTACGAATGTCGCAACTACGGAATAGAAGTAAGCCGCCCCGGTGCCGACCGCGACGAGGCTGTTCATGTCGGGCGCGCCCCGGAATAGGGCCGGGAAACCCTTGGTGTAAAACGTCCGGCCCGGGCCGAAGAGAACGATTGTCGTGAGAACGAATTGAAGAAGCCAACTCGTCTGCTGACCAATCGTGGTCTCGATAAGCATATGAACGGCCGGAATGACGTGGCCACCCATCTCGATCAAAAAGACCGGCAAGGCGAGGATGGCTGCAAAGGTGACCCGTTTGGCAAGCGCCAGAGCCTCTTCCTCCTTGCGCGCAACCCTGTCGTCACCGGCTTGGGCCGTTGCCACGGTGGCCGGATACCCTGCCGCGCCGCTTGCATCGATCAGATCGGATGTCGTGACAAGACCTTCGACGTAAACCACCGTCGCCGTCTCGGAGGCGAGGTTGACGTTCACCTCGACCACCCCGGGCACCGCGGCAAGCGCCTTGTCGACCCGCCCGACACAAGAGGCACAGGACATGGCCGCAATCGTGAGTTCGGCCCTGACCGTCCGCGCAGGGTAGCCCAGCTCGCGGAGAGTTTCGATGACTTCCGGAACGCGCTTGAGCGCGTCCACGCTCATACGCGCGGTTTCGGATGCAAGATTCACCGACACATCCTCTACGCCGTCGATTGCATTCAATGCGCGATCGACCCTGCCGACACAGGACGCGCATGACATGCCTTCGATCGGCAGGCTGATCTGTTTGGGTTCGGGCATATGTTTCACCTGTTTTTCCATTCGAGGTGGAATGTAGGGCTTCCAGTAACTGGAGGGTCAATGGGAGGGCGCCAAATAAATTTCTTCTCTTGACCTTCCAGCGCGGGGAAGCCCCATGTCACCGGCAGAAATCAGATCAAGGAGTGGTTCCGATGAAGTTCAGCGTTCCGGACATGAGCTGTGGGCATTGCACCGCAGCAATCGAAAGCGCAGTGAAAACCGCAGATCCGAATGCAGGCGTAGAATGTGACCTTTCTGCCCGACAAGTGCGTGTCGACAGCGTGTTACCAGCCGATCAGGTCCAAGCGATCATTCGGGATGCGGGCTATGACGTGGAACCTGCGGCCGCTTGATGCAGTGCCCGGACCACCCAGGGGCGGTCCGGGCAAGAACTTTCAGTCTTCGTCTTTGCGGGCTTCTTCGACCAAGTCGGCAAGCTGCGCCTTTTCGACAAAGCCAGGCACCAGCGCGTCACCGATCACGAAAGACGGCGTGCCGTTGAAGCCCAGAGCTTGGGTCAGTTGCATGGATGTCGCAATGTGCTCTTCGACCTCGGGGGCCTCCATGTCCTTGCGCAACTGCGCGATATCCAGGCCGATCTCCTCGGCAACGCGCAGCACGGAGGCCTCTTCCGCGCGGCCTTCCAGCCCCATCATCGCCCAGTGAAACTCTTCGTATTTGTCCTGCTTGCGCGCTGCCAAGGCCGCTTTCGCGGCGAACACCGATCCGTCTCCGAGAATGGGCCATTCACGATAGACGAGGCGAATGTTTGGATCCTCTTCGATCAAAGCCCGCACCTCGGGTTTGACCCGCCGACAATAGGGACAGTTGTAGTCGAAAAATTCCACAACGGTGACGTCCCCTTCCGGGTTGCCGAGAACCGGCGCATTCGGATCGTTCTCGATCAGATCGCGCTGGTCATTCAGAACTTGGGCCTGACTGAGCTCCTGCGCTTGCGCCTGCCTCTGTTCGAGGATCGCCACGGCCTCCATGACAATCTCCGGGTTCTCGCGGATTGCCTCGAGCACAAGTTCCTTGACCCGGGACTCTGACAGTTCGTCGGCGAGTACCGGTATCGGAAGCAAGGCAGCTATCGCGACAGTCGTGAAGGCTTGTCTGAAACGCATTTTAATTATCTCCCCGTTGTTCGTCGGCTTCTGTCCGCGCGGCCTGGACTTCGCGAACGCGGTCTGGCCAGGTGGACCGGATGAAGGCCAGGATGTTGTGAATTTGCTGGTCGGTCAGCACGTCTGCGAAACCCGGCATTCCGCTGTCGTATTCGACACCCTGACGCGCCAGAAGCGCCGCACCCCCCAGTTTTGTGTAATCGAAGAGCAGGCTGTCAGGATGATGCCAGGTGTGACCCGTCTCATCATGCGGTGGTGCTGGCAGGCGCCCATCCGCGCCGGGCGTTCGCCATTCCGGCTGGCCTTCCAGATTTGCGCCATGACAAGACGCGCAGTTGTCTGCGTAGAGCAACGCGCCTTCTTGGATGTCGGAGCTCTCCGCCTTGGACGCGCTGCCGACATCCGAGGATGCACTGGTCGAGAGCCAATAGGTGAAAGCGGCTGCGACAACAGTGATCGGAACGGACCAAACGAGATACCTCATGTGACCCGCATCCAGGTTGTCATGCCGGACGCGGCGTGGCTGAGCATGTGGCAATGGAACAGCCACTTGCCGGGATTGTCCGCCGTAAAGGCGATCTCGCGGGACTCGTTGCCAGCCAACAGGATCGTGTCGCGCATCGGTCCGAACGCGCCGTCGGGGCGCAGCTCACGGAAATGCATTCCGTGCAGGTGCATCGCATGTGGGAACACGGTCTGGTTCTCGATCTTCAAGCGCACCGGCTCGTTCAGGGATAGATCGGCCAATGGCGTGTCGGTCATTTCGGCGACATCATTCAGGGCCCAGAACTTGCCCGCCTGGGCAAGCTGACGAAACCCAAGGCGTTCCCCTCCGAGCATGGCAGACTGCATCCGCCCCATTGCTCCACCGGACATGACCAGTCGCAAATCACGCGCTTCGGCAAGGTCCGGCGCGTGTGCCGCGGGATTCGGCGGCAGCGGCAGCGGCTTGTCTCTCGGTACTGAACTGGTTGTGCCATCGACGGAAAAAGTCACCAGCGGGGTCAGTTGATCATCATCGCCGATGCGCAGCACCTCTGCGGTTCCGCCTTCGTCTGCGGTCACATCGACGATCAGGTCCACGCGCTGTGCGGGACCGAGGATCAATTCACCGTCAACCGGCTGGGGTTGGCCGATAGGCATCCCATCCAGGGCCATCGTCCAGCCACTCACCCCCGATAGCCTCAGCGGGAAAATCCGCGCGCTAGCTGCGTTGATGATGCGCAAGCGAATGCGTTCGTTACGCTTCGCGGGCAAGGTCAGGTCATAGCGCCCATTGGTCGTGATGAAGTTGCCGGTACGTCCACTATGGCTCATCATCATAGGCTGTTCGAAATTGTCGAACAGCTGCCCGCTCTCAGGGTCGAGCAACCAGTCCTCCAGAACGATGACTTCCTCGCGGTCGATGTCCGGCCCATCGGCCTCTTCGACGATCAAGGCACCGCGCAAACCACGCGCGACTTGCTCGTATGAGCGATTATGCGCGTGATACCAATAGGTGCCCGCGTCTGGTACGACGAAGTCGTAGTCAAAGGTTTCACCTGGTGCCACGGCTTTCTGGGTCAGTCCTGAAACGCCATCCATCGCGTTATCGATCCGGATTCCGTGCCAGTGAACCGAACTGGGATCGGGTACCTCGTTGCGGAACCTGCGACGCACCCGATCGCCTTGTGCAACCCGGATTTCCGGGGCCGGAACAAGACCGTCATAGCCCCAGATCTCTGTTTCCGGGTAGGTGTCCGGAAGAAGTTGTCGACGCGCAACCTTGGTAACCACGTCCTCGAACGGGGTTGCGGCATAAGCCGACCGCGGGATGGCGGCCGCACAGGCCGCCAGAGTTGCATTGCGCAAGAAATCCCGACGTGTTTGTTTCATTTCGATCCTCGAGAAAGCGGGGGCGTGTCGCCCCCGCGTGATGTTAGTTCGAAGCGGAGTTCTCCGCCTCGACCGTGTCCTTGTTCAGTAGGAAAAGCGCCATCGCTTCGCGATCGGCAGGTGTCAGAAACCGAGTTCCCTCGCGAACCACTTCCGCCATGCTGCCGCCGAAAGCATCGCCCGAAGGGGTGATGCCGGTCTGGAGCGCATAAGCGAGGTTTGAAACCGTCCAGTCATTTTTGACCAGGTCTTTTGGCCGTATCGCGGGGGCCTTGCTGCCACCGGGAAGCTGGGCGTTGCCTGCAAAGGAAGCACCGATATCGCGGCCTCCCGCAAGATTGCGCGGCGTATGGCAGGCTCCGCAATGTGCCGCACCGCGCACCAATTCCCGTCCTCAATTCCATGCGTCGCTTCGCCCTTCAATCGGTTCGGTATCCGGATCGTAGAAGAACGCCGCTCGCCAGAGCTTCAGCCCCCATCGTTGGTCGAATGGGAAGCTGACATCATTTTCTGGTGCAGGCTCGTCCACGGGCGGCACGGTTTGAAACGCCGCCCAGAGGTCAGCGATATCCTGATCAGAAAAATCCGCATAGAAGGTGTACGGGAAAGACGGATAGTACGGCGTTCCATCGGGGCCGATGCCTTGCCGCACGGCTTTTGCGAACTGTTCTGCCGTCCATTCGCCCATGCCATGTTCCGGGTCTGTCGTCAGGTTGGGCGGGTAGAACGTTCCGAACGGGGTTTCGAGCGGCGCCCCTCCGGCAAGTGGTGCGCCGCCCGCTTCAAAATTGGTATGACAGGCAATGCACCCACTGGCGCGCGCCAGATATGCGCCCCGGTCGACATTGCCCTCTATTGCAATCGGAGTCACTGCACTGCCGACAGGCCATGCAATCACGACGCCGAGGCTGGCCGCGCCCAGCACGGCGGCCCCGCTGACGAGTGTCAAGAACCGGCGCATGGTCAGTCTTCTTCCGCCCGGAAGCGTTCATGGCATGCGGAACAGACCTGGGTCGTCATCGCGAATGCTGCGTCGGCGGGCATTTCGGCAATGGCGGCCGCATCCATCATGTCGCCTCGGCCCATCATCGTGCTCCCGCCCATCATGGTTGTATCGCCTCCCATCATTGACCCGCCGCCCATCATCGAGGCGCCATCCATGGAGGTATTGCCGCTCATGCCGCCCAATCCATTGTCGGCTGCGCGTTCCAGGCCCTCAGAGTATTCTTCCAGCTGACTTGCCAATGCCGCGAAGCGCTCCCAGTCGGTCCACACCTCGTCCTTGGCTTCCGAGGGCATGCCCCCTGTGCCCTCTGGGAACAGCTTTGTCATGCTCTCACCGGCGTGCTGCTGGAACAGGCGCGCGGCATCGCGCACTGTTTCTGCGTCATAGGCCGTTTCGCCCCGCATCATCGGGGCCACGGTCTTGACCGCCTTCCCCATTGCAAGCATGGCATCCATGCGCTCTTTCACGATGCCGGTGGCACCGCTATGCGCGAATGCCGTGACCGCAGTACCTGCAATCAACACTGCCGCTACGATAGTCGTCTTTTTCATGTCTTCGATCCTTCTTTGGGTCTGCTTTTCGAGCGATGTGAAATCAGACCCACCGTCGCGGCGGTGGAGGATCGTTGGTGGGGCGCAACTCGGTTTGTAGGGTCGCGCCGTCATGCATGACGGCCTTCAGAAAGTGAGGCTCGTAAGCCACTTTTGGTTGAAGCAAAACCGCTACCGGGACAGAGCAATCGAGTCCCGGATGACAGTGGTCAGAGGCTTCGTTCGTCGATGACCCTACAACTTCGTGAGGGTGAACTTCTTGCGCCAAGGATGCTTCGCCATGATTGGCTGGTACCTCAGGCAACCCGAGAACTACAAGGAAAAGGCCAAGAATCATCGACAAATCCATTGGCTTGTCTTCGACCAACGCATCAGTTGATCCCGTTGGCCCGCTGTAGTTCGCGGACATAGGCGGCAACCATCTTGACGTCTCCTTGGGTCAACCCCTCAATCTTCGGCATGTTACCGAAATTCCAGTGATGCGCCCGGACGCCATTTTGTGCAGCCAAAACGAAGGCCATGTCCGAATGGTGGCTTGGTTCGTAGATCTTGTGCACAAGAGGCGGCGCAACACCGTTTTGACCGGCAGCATTTTCACCGTGACACTCAGAACACTTTGCCTCGAATATGTTCTTTCCAAGCGCCGCCTGCTGCGAAAGTTCGTCCGGCAGCTGGACCTGAACGATCGGGCCGCCTTCAGCGATCTCACTTGTGTCAGGCGGCGTCATGGAGTGGCCAACCGCTGTATCTTCGGCTCCAACGAACTGCCAAACGGCAAAACCCCCGCCGATAACAAAAACGGCACCAATCAGCGCAGTCAATTTGTCCATGCCTGTATCTTCCGCCTTGCCCGTTGGGTCAGATGAGTTTGACTTGAGTGCCGACGGGTGCCCGCTCGAAAACTTCCTCGATCTGTGCGTTGAACAAACCGATGCAGCCGTTTGACGACCGACGGCCAATTTTGCGCGTATCCTGTGTTCCGTGGATACGATAATACTGCCACGACAGGTAAAGTGCACGGGTTCCCAAGGGATTTTCCGGATCACCCCCCTCGATACGTGCCGGCCATTCCGGATTGCGTTCGCGCATGGAGGGCGTTGGCGCCCAGCTGGGGTTTTTGCGTTTTTCCACCACTTCGGTGTAACCGCGTTTGGTGAGTTCGTCGGTCAGCGGAACGGACGTTGGGTAGATCCGCATTTCGCCATCTGATGTCCAATGCTGGAGCGCCTTCGTCACGGTATCGGAGATGATGATCCCCTTTCCGAGTGCGTCGAAGTGATCTTGCCAGTCATGAACTCGGAAAGAAGAAATGTTGCGGCGAATGGTTTCGGCTCGAACCACGCTTGGTGCAACCAAAGCGACAGCCGCATACCCCAACAGGCTTCGTCGATTGATCTTGTTGTTTCGCGATGTCGTCATGACACACTCCTAGCCTACGGTTTGTACATGTCTTTTAAGGGAGACCCGGCATCAGGCAACCTGACAAGGCCGCGAGAAGTGTATCCATTTGTATCCTTGACCTTACCCTGCTGGAGGGTCGCAAATGACGCCGGGAACGAGACAAAGAGGGTGTCATGGACCACCACAGCCACAGAAAAAAGCCGATCACGGACAGGCTCATGCATTATGGTATGATGGCGTGTTGCGTCGTCATGCTGCTGCCCGTTGCGGGGTTTTTTCTTGCCGGCGGCACATTGGCGGGCATGTGGGGCAATGCAGCGGCTTTCGCCCCGCTCCTGCTGTGCGTTGGGGCGCATCTCGTGATGCACAAGTTCATGGGAAAATCGTGCCATTCCGACAAGGCAAAGGATACTATCGAGGAAACGACCGAGCCCATAACCTCCGCGATTCCAGTCGTGGTCCGCGACAGGCCGTGATGTGCGCGGGAAGGTACGCGTAGGCGCGTTGCTGTTGTCGGGTTTCATGCTTGGGGGATGTGCAGGAAGTCTTGAAGACTGCTCGGATCGCGGCGCTATCGTGTCCACGAAGCAAGCGTCAGACCTTCTGCCGGATGGGTGTCGAACCCTTTCATCTTCTGCGACTGGCGTTGCGCGAATTGTCTGTGCGGACGGTCGTCAGGGTTTTGCCACAGGTGGACTTTGACGCAATTTCCGCCGTCCTGGCGAAATCTGCGGAAAATATGGGAAGGAAGCAGGTATCTTGATCGATTGCCTTTTGATCCTGCGACGGGTTTTGCTTATTCCCTTCGTGCTCCTGGCCGTTGTCTCTGGAAGTGTCGCGGCAGCAACCTCTGCTGAATACCAGAGCGCGCCACTCACCGCGCATCTCATTAGTGTACAGGACGGCGTTCCCGAGAACACACAGACTCTGTCAGCCGGGCTTCACCTTCAACTGAACGAAAACTGGAAGACCTATTGGCGGTCGCCGGGCGAGGTGGGAATACCGCCTTCGGTCGAATGGAGCGGTTCCGAAAACGTCGCAGATGTCGAATTCATGTGGCCCGCCCCGACGCGCTTCACCGCCTTCGGCATCGAAAATTTTGGTTATGCGGGTGAAGTCGTCTTTCCGCTGCGCATAACGCTCAAAGATCCCGGCGCACCTGTGACTCTTTCCGCGCAGGTCAAACTGCTGGTGTGCTCCAATGTCTGTGTCCCGGAAGAGTTTGACCTGTCACTTCGCCTCGGACGGGGCAACGTCATCGACAGCACTTCGGCTGGGCTGATCGGTACGTTTTCCGAGCGCGTCCCCGAAGGGGCCAAGACGAGCGGCGTCAGCGAGGCAAATGCCTTCATCGACGAAGACCTCACGGAGTTGATCGTCAGCCTTCGCGTCGATGAACCACTCCAGTCGCCGGATGTGTTTCCCGAACTGGGTATGGGTGTTGCGCTTGGCAAACCCGATATCCGTTTGGGAGAAGAGGATCGTTTGCTTTGGGCGCGCTTGCCGATCCTCTCGTCGAATACGGATGTGACAGTGGCTCCGTCGATTACCGTCACCGACGGCGAGAACCGGGCCTTCACGATCATCGCGGATCGCGTGGCGCAAGGAATAGCACCACCCTTTGAACTGGCCGCCACGACACCGGACATGATGGAACTGATCTGGATTGCCGCGATCGCGCTGCTGGGCGGATTGATCCTGAATGTGATGCCCTGCGTGCTGCCGGTGCTGTCCATCAAGGTGTCGTCTGTGCTCAAACACACCGATCACGACACAACCCGTGTCCGGTTCGGTTTCGTCGCTGCCAGCGCCGGCATCATGACGTTCATGTGGGGTCTGGCGCTCGTCCTCTGGGCGCTCCAGACGGCAGGCCTCAGCGTCGGGTGGGGTTTGCAGTTTCAAAGCCCGCTGTTTCTTGCGGCGATGATCGCTGTCCTGCTCGTCTTTTCGGCAAATCTGTTCGGAGCGTTCGAGTTCGCCCTTCCACACGGCATGCAGACGCGGCTTGCAGGGGCCGGAGGACGCAACGGGTATTCCGCCGACTTTTTCACTGGCATGTTCGGTGCCGTCATGGCGACGCCTTGTTCGGCACCGTTCCTCGGCACCGCGGTGGCCTTTGCTTTGGCCGGGCGTGGCGTGGACATCCTCATCGTCTTTACGAGCCTCGGGCTCGGCCTCGCCCTGCCCTATCTCGTCATCGCCGCGTTCCCGCGTCTGGTCGCATTCATGCCCAAGCCTGGTCGATGGATGCTGATCATCAAAAGCGTCATGGGGGTTTTGTTGCTTGCAACCGCCGTGTGGCTGTTCTGGGTGCTCGACGGTGTCGCCGGGCTTGCGTCTGTCATCGCGGTCGCGGCGTTGTCCGGTCTCGCCGTTCTGATACTATCTCTCCCGAATGTGCAGTCCCAATTCAGGTGGTCTATTGCCATAGCCAGCCTTGTCCTGGCCATTGCCGCAGGTCCTCTCTTGCAGCAATCAGCACCTGCGCGTTCGACGCCGCAGTTGGCAATGGCTTGGATCGCATTTGATCGTTCGGAAATAGCGAAACGCGTGTCCGCAGGAGAGGTCGTTTTTGTCGATGTGACCGCTGACTGGTGTCTGACTTGCAAAGCGAACAAGACACTTATCATCGATCGGGAGCCAGTCCGGAGCGCGCTTGAAGCGCCTGGAGTCACGGCGATGCAGGCAGATTGGACACGCCCGGACACGCGCATTTCCCGCTACCTTGAGAGTTTCGGCAGATACGGCATCCCCTTCAATGCCGTCTACGGACCATCGGCACCGAATGGCATTGTGCTGTCCGAATTGCTAAAAACCGAGGACGTGATGAACGCCTTGGCGCAAGCCAGTGGTCGGGATGTTTCCGCAAAGGTTGCCGGACAGGAGTGACCTGCTCGACCGGGACACCGAGCAGTAGTCAGCCGCCGAGCCGCTCAAGCGCGGCACGGACCGCCGCACGCCGAGGATCACTGGCGGGCTGCTGCTCCAACAGCGCTTCAGCCTTGCGGTAGGCCTCAACGGCGCGATCGGGCTCCTGAAGGACGGTATAGGCATTTGCCAGCCGCATCCAACCATCCAGATCGTCCGGTTCATCCTCAAGACGCTCGGCCAGCCGCGAGACCATCGATCGGATGAACTCCGCGCGATCCGCGTCATTCATCTCCGACGCCGCCGCGACATCTGCGGCACTCGGGCCTGGTTGCGACGTCGGCCCGCTGGGTAGATTGACGACCGGAAGGTCGAGCTGCCGCTGCAATCCGGTTGATCTGCGCTGCATAGGTCTCCATCCAGGGAACGTAAGCCTCTTCCTGATTCAGTCGTGAAACAAGCAGATCGTAGGCCTTACGCGTCTCTTCTTGCTGAAAGTAATACAGAGACTCGAAGTAGGTTGCCGCAGGATTGGATGGGTCAAGGTCCAAAGCGCGATCAATGGCCAATTTCGCCCGTGGAATAACAACGCCGTCATTGGCAACCGCGACAGCCTCTGCCAGCATGGAGAATGTCGCGGAGGTGGCATCCTCCCGTTCGGCAACGACTTCGAAGGCTTCGACGGCATCGGCTGCTCTGCCCATGCGCTGATAGGTCTGGCCCAACAGCATCCACCCTTCGCTAGGGTCGCCGGTCGGATCGGATACAAGCCTTTCGCGAAGTTGTATTGCCAGCGCCGTCACTTCATCAGTCTGTGCCCGCTCCTCTGCACGGGCAGCGAAGGCCATTGAAGGAACCTCCGGCGATCCCATCGTCAGATAGTAGCCCGCGGCAATAACCGGCGCGAGGACCGCCGCGACAACGAGAGTGACTCTGCCACCATTACGGGATGATCCGGCTTTTTCTTCCGAATTGCGGGTCGTCGCGAGGATCCGTTTCTTGATCTCGAGTCTGGCCGCTTGAGCTTCCTGTTCAGAAATCAAACCGCGGTCCATGTCTCGTTGGATTTCCCGCATCTGATCGGCGAGGATCGCCGGTACCGCATCCCCTCTGGTGAGAGTGTTCGATTTGGACAGCAGCAGCGGGTAGAGGACAATTCCGATTGCGACCAGCGTCAAAAGAACGAAAATACCCCAGATCATGACGCATCCCCCGCTTCGTTTTGCCTGAGAATTTCGGACACGGTGTTCTCATCCTCCGAGCCCAAGTCTTCAAATGCCTCTTGCTTTCGCCGACTCATCAGTAGCCCGCCACCAACGAAAACCCCGATCAGAACGAAAGCGATCGGAGCGAACCAAAGCGCGTAGGTCGCAGGCTCCAGAGGCGGTTTCAGCAGCACGTAATCCCCGTACCGCGCCCGTATGTATTCGATCACCTCCGCGTCGCTGTCTCCAACGACCAGGCGCTCGCGTACGAGCAGACGCAAGTCCCGCGCCACACCCGCGTTCGAACTGTCGATGTCCTGGTTCTGACAGACGACGCATCGTAGATCCTTGGAAATCTCCCGCGCACGCTGTTCCAATACCGGGTCGGTCAGCATTTCGTCCGGTTCCACCGCATTGGCGGCAAAGGGAAGGAGCCCGATGCAAAACGCGAAAATCAACTGTCTCATGAACCTGCTCCATTTGGCAGTGCGCCTGCCTGCTTCAGGGCTTGCGTGAACCGTTCGACGGCGTCCGGACCCACGACCGGCCCGACATAGCGAAACAAAACGGTGCCATCGCTATCGACGATGAAGGTTTCCGGCACGCCCGACAGGCCCCATTCGATCCCGGTCCGGCCCGACAGGTCGGACCCGATCCGCTCGTAGGGATTGCCGAGGTCATTGAGCCACTTCACGGCATCCTCAGGTTTGTCTTTGTAGTTTATTCCGAACAACCGCATGCCGTCTCGTTCGACAAATCTTGTCAACACGGCATGTTCCGCGCGGCAGGGCACGCACCAGGACGCAAAGACATTGACCACGACCGGTCGTTCGTTGCCGACAAGATCGCTTCGGGCCAGGCCGGGTGTCTCCAACCCCGGCACGGGATCGAGGTCGAACGCCGGGGCCGGTTGCGAGATCAGGACGGAAGGGATCTCGTTGGGATCCCGGTCGGGATTGAGCCCCCAGAGAAAAAACCCACCGAATATGACCGCCGCAATAAACGGCAGCCCGGCAATGAGACGTTTCATCTTCTCTCCTACTCGGCAGGAACGGCATCGGTGGCTGGCTGTTTGGCACGGCGCGGCGCCCCGACCCTCAAACGGCGATCCGACAAGGACAAACAGCCACCGATCACCAGCAGGATCGAGCCGATCCAGATCAGGTTGACGAGCGGTTCATAGAGGATCCGAAGGGTCCATGCTCCGGCGTTGTTCACTTGATCGGAGGCTGGCGTTGCAATCGACGTATAGAGATCACCCGCCAATGTGGAGCGGATGGCCGACTCCGTCGTCTGGCTTTCCGCGACCGGGTAATACCGCCGTTCCGGGAAAAGTGTCGTGACCAATTCGCCATCCCGACGCACCACAAGGGTGCCGCGATCCGCGATGTAGTTCGGCCCTTGAACCTTTGCGGCCCCTTCGAAGGTGATGTCGAACCCGGCGATCGTGACTTCGGTCCCGGGGGCGGCAAAGACGATCTCCTCACTCTTCCATCCGGTCGAGCCGATCATCCCCATCATCAACACAGCGACGCCGGCATGGGCAAGCGTCATACCGTGAGAGGCGCGTGGCAGGTTGCGCACGCGTCTCGCGCTCTCTGCAAGGGAAACCTCGAACAGACGGATGCGTAGCGCCCATTCCCGCAGGGTCGCAAAAAGCAGCCACGCTGCGCCGAGGATGGCAAGATAGGCCATGATCGGCCCACCGTTCAGAAGATACCATGCGGCCAAGGCTGCAATGACCGCCAGCACGGCCACGAATTGGATGCGATCGAGCAAACCGGCGATATCAGCCCGCTTCCACGACAGGAATGGACCAAGACCCATGAACACGACCAGTGCCAGCATCATCGGAATGAAGGCCGCGTTGAAGAAAGGTGGACCGACCGAGATCTTGTCCCCGGTGACAGCCTCCAGGATCAGTGGATAAAGCGTCCCGAACAGGACCGTTCCCGTAGCGGCGGCCAGAATGAGGTTGTTCACGAGCAGCCCGGCCTCGCGGCTGATCGGGCGAAACAGACCACCCGGCTCCATTTCGGGCGCCCGCCAGGCGTAGAGCGCCAGCGACCCACCGATGGACACGGCCAGCAGACCCAGAATGTAAAGCCCGCGCTCTGGATCGACGGCGAAGGCATGCACGGATGTAAGCAGGCCTGACCGGACGATGAACGTCCCGAGCAGCGAAAGCGAGAAAGTCAGGATGGCAAGTAGGATGGTCCAGCTTTTGAACGCGTCGCGCTTTTCGGTGACGATGGCGGAATGCAGCAGCGCCGTGCCCAGAAGCCAGGGCATGAAGCTCACGTTCTCGACCGGGTCCCAGAACCACCAGCCGCCCCAGCCCAGTTCATAATAGGCCCACCACGATCCAAGAGCGATACCTGCCGTAAGGCTGACCCACGCGGCCAATGTCCACGGGCGGACCCATCTGGCCCAGGCCGGATCGACGCGCCCTTCCAGAAGAGCCGCAACGGCAAAGGAAAACACGATGGAGAAGCCGACATACCCGAAATACAAGAGCGGCGGGTGCATGGCGAGACCCATGTCCTGAAGCAACGGGTTGAGGTCATTGCCGTCGAGCGGCGGCGGAAACACCCGCTCGAAGGGGTTCGACGTCAGCAGCAGGAAGGACAGGAAGCCGACGCTGATCCACGCCTGCACCGACAAGGTGCGCGCCTTGGTCTCGGCGGGGATGTTCGATCCGAACCAGGCGACGCCCGCGCCGAACACCGCGAGTATCAGGATCCAGAGCAGCAGCGAACCCTCATGGCTGCCCCAGGTCCCGGCCACCTTGTAGAGCATTGGCTTGAGCGAATGGGAGTTCTCGACGACGTTCCTGACGGTAAAATCGCTGACGATGAAAGCCTGCATCAGCGCTGCGAAGGCGATGGCCACAAACAGCACTTGTCCTATTGCCGTCGCCTGGGCGGATTTCATCCAGACGGCATTTCTACGCGACGCACCTGCAATCGGTAGAACACTCTGAACAAGCGCAAGCGCCAGTGCGAGGGCCAGTGCGAAGTGACCAATTTCCGGGACCATGGCGTTCTTTCCTATTCAGCGTCGGTGGGCGTCGCGTCGGACGGCTTTGGCGTCCGCGGCGGGGTCTATTCGTCGAGCGTTGCTTTGCGGCGACGGAACTCTTCTTCGTCGATTTCCCCATTTGCAAAGCGGCGCCTGAGCGCTTCCTGCGCGTCCGAGTCCGGGGGACGGGTGCCATTGTCCCGCAGCCTGAACACCAGAAACACCACCAATGCGATCAGCGCACCCCAGAAGGCGAGCATCATGAAGCCGCCCATAAAGCCATAGCCACTGCCCCACATGTGCCCCGTCCAGGAGCCTGGTCCATCAGCCTGCGCCATGCTGGCGGGCAAGCTGGCCAGCAACGGCAGGATCAACGCGTTCAGTTTCATCTGTTTCTCCTTCGATCAGTTCGGTTTCATCCAACGGGATGGTGACAACAGCGCGCAAACCCGCGCTGTTCTGATTGACCAGCTGGATATCGCCGCCATGGGATTGGACGATTGTCCTCGCGATTGAGAGCCCAAGCCCATAACCGCCCGTTTCCAGAGACCTCGATTGCTCGAGGCGATAGAACGGATCGAAGACCTTTTCCAACTGGTCGACGGGAATGCCGGGCCCATTGTCATCGATGTTGAGTACGAGGTTCGAACCGTGGGTCGCCCAGCTGACTTTTGCGGCACCACCGTAGCGAACGGCGTTCTCAAGCAAGTTCCTCAGTGCCCTTCGGAACGCGTTGGGTCGAAGCCGCACGGCAACATCATCACTCGGGGCAAAGGTGCAGTGTGCCGCCATATCGCTGCACAAGCTGTCCAGAAAATTGCGCAGATCGACCACTTCGGCACCTTCGGATCCGGTAAGGCCGCGTGCAAAGGTGAGCGTCGCTTCGACCATACTCTGCATCTCTTCGACCGATGCGATGAGGCTGTCCCGCGTCTCTTCTTCGTCAACCAGCTCCGCGCGGACACGCATGGCAGTCAACGGCGAGCGTAAATCGTGGCCAAGGGCTGCGAGCATACGTGTACGATCACTGACAAACCGGGTCAGCCGTCGTTGCATGCGGTTGAAGGCGACGGTCAGGTCCTTGACCTCGGTCGGTCCTGCGACCGTCAATTCGCCCACATCTTCGCCTCGGCCAAGATGGTCCGCGGCCTTGGACAGTGTCCGAAGAGGACGTGTCAGGCGCGTCAAGACAAACCAGAAGATCGCCACCAGAAGCAGTCCGGCGGAAATTCCGAAGGTCAGCATCGAATAGAAAGGCCATTGGATTGGCGGACGCTCGAACCGCGTTCCGACATTCAGCCAGCGCGCTCCCTTGATGGCGATCGACAGGTTCATTTCAACCGCCGTCAACTCTCCGCGCATCATCGCGAGATGCATTTCCGTCATCTCGTCCGAGAGGTTGGGAAGGGGCCGCAACTCGCCTTCGACCTCGTGCAATTCAATGCGAATGTCCCGGCTGTAGCTGTCGTCCATCAGGGCGCGTATTCGCGCTTCCACGATGCCGCCGTCCGAGTGACCGGTGTGATCCACGATCGGAGCGTCCGACAGATCGAACCGGATCAGAGGCGAATTCGCCGCGCGAAGGATCGAGTCCTGCAGATCCAACGGAGCCTCCTCGATCAACCGCGCGACATTCGCTGCGCGACCCGCGGCCTCAAACCCCAATGCAGCACGGATCGCAAGGCTGCGCTCGTCAGCGAACAGGAACAGGCTGATCGCCTGGGCCATGACAAGTACCGCGACCACAAGCAAGATCAACTGGCCGCTCAGAGACCTCATCGCACGGCGCATCACGGCGCATCCTCGACATCGGCAGCCAGACAGTATCCGCCGTTCCGCACCGTTTTGATGACACTGGGCCTAAGTACATCCGGCTCGATTTTGCGGCGGAGGCGGCTGATCTGATTGTCGATGGTGCGATCCATCGGGCCTGCCGTCCGACCAGCGGTCAGGTCAAGCAATTGGTCACGGCTGAGCACCATCCTCGCGCGTTCCAGCAGGACCGCCAGCAATTTGAACTCGGAGGTCGTCAATGGCGTCTCTGTGGCGGTCTCATCGATCAGCACCTGCCGGTCGGTATCCAGTATCCAATGCGCAAAACTAACTTTCCTGCCAGCGAGGCTTCCGGCCACAGGTTCGTTGCGGTTGCTTCTCCGAAGAACCGACTTGATGCGGGCGAGCAGTTCTCGTGGATTGAACGGCTTGGCCAGATAATCGTCCGCACCGATTTCCAGCCCCACGATCCGATCCGTTTCCTCACCAAGCGCCGTCAGCATGATGATCGGAAGATCACCCTCTGGCGCAAGTCTGCGGCAAACCGACAAACCGTCCTCGCCCGGCATCATGACATCGAGCACGAGGAGGTCGAAGTGACCGGTGGCCAGCTTGGCATCCATCTCCACGGCATCCCTGGCGACGGTCGTGCGCATTCCATTCTTCTCCAGGAAGCGCGCGACGCTTTCGCGTATCTGAGCGTGGTCGTCCACGATAAGGATATGAGGTGGCGGTCCCATGGCGTCCTTCCTAGATCATCGTTGCACCGTGTTTCATGGGTAGAATTGTAGCCGTTTGTATCAGGTCAGTCCCTTGCTACAGATGGATACAAATCTGTGCCTGCACCGTATCGTGCTCCCGGGTAGCGTCGCGGGTATGTTATGTGCCCTTTGGGATCGCAACCGATCAAAGGATGAGGTTTTCGAATATGGCTCTTGATTTGAACCGGCGCCGTTTCGTTCTGGGTGCTCATATGATGGTGCTGACCGTCACGGCGTCACCGCTGTTGGCGCAGAGCCGATCTGTCTGGTCGGCAGAGAATGCCTTTGACGCGCTTCTATCGGATACGGCGCGGATCATCGATGTCAGAACGCACAAAGAGTGGCAAGAAAC
This sequence comes from Thalassovita sp. ABM4_323, assembly GCF_056158665.1. NCBI lineage: Bacteria > Pseudomonadati > Pseudomonadota > Alphaproteobacteria > Rhodobacterales > Roseobacteraceae > Thalassovita > Thalassovita sp. ABM4_323. The sequence continues at coordinate 76,853 of NZ_JBSWTS010000003.1, forward strand.
CGGCGTAGGTGCTGGTGTATGGCCGATAAGCATGCACGCGTCCGGTTTTCCGGACCGATTGTTCAGGGCCAAGGAACTGAGCGGTGATCGCACTGTTGGACTGATCTGCGCCACTGGCGGACGCTCCGCATCGCTGCTTCGAGCGTTGAGACAAGCTGGTTATTCGGGCTACGCCGATATCTCGGAAGGGATGTTGGGATCAGGCGAAGGGCCTGGCTGGATCGCATCGAACTTGCCAACCGTTCCGGTGGATGTCGCCCTGAACGGGTTGCCCCCCGCGTTGGCCTGACCAGTGAAGAATCAATTGGTCCCGTTGTGCTAAAAGCCTGATGTATGGTCAAATTGACCTGTTTGAACAGGAAGACGGGTTTGGGTGTATGACCGAGTTGATGGCTATGTTTGTCGGAATATGCGCGGCGATCGTGATGGGAATTGTCCATCATTATGCGTTGTCGGGCATTCTGAAGTTTTCCCCGCAGCGGTCGGATGGCTCCGGCTTTCGGATCATCCTGACGTTTTCCGCGTTGCTGTTGCTGCACGTATTGGAACTTGTGACGCTCGCCGTGTTCAACACGATGGTGGTGGCAAGCGTTCTGCCGCAATCGTTCAGCAACAGCCCGCCGATGTTTCAGGATGTTCTCTATGTTACGGGCATCTCGTTCTCGACCCTTGGCTATTCGTCCATAGAGGTGGTCGGGCCCTTTCGACTGTTGCTGATGCTGCAATCGCTTTTGGGCTTCATGTTGCTGACCTGGTCAGCGACGTTTCTTTACTCAGCCTGCCAGCAAGTCTGGCAGAAGGCGAAAGATGACTGAAAATCGCCACGCGCGTCGGACATGAGCTTGGCGTCAGCGTCAAATACGTCCTGATATCGGTCCTTTGACCTCACCGTGGAACGGTTGAGTGAGCGCTGCGTTGCGCGCGTGGATGAATAGCCCTTGACCTTCCAGTTGCTGGAATCCCTAGGTACAAAGCCATGGCACAGATTTTCGAAAAGACAGGCGATCACGTATCGCACCATCGACACGGGGATATCTTGAAATCTCCCGTATGGGTTGGCGTGTTGTTTGTCTTGCTCACAATGCCGGCTCACCTGTTTTTGGATGAAAAGAGCTCGATAGCTCTTGCTTCGATCACGCTTGCTTTGATTGGCGGTGCCTATATCGGCTTTGGCGCCGCGGACGGCAGAGCGCGCGTGTTCTGGGCAGAGCTCGCCGTCGCCCTTTTGTTCGGCTCGGCAGCCTTTTTGGGGCTGATATGGCATTGGGCTTTCCTTCCCTTGGGCTTGGCCCTGCACGCCCTTTGGGACATGTCACACCACAATTCTTATCGTCTCGCCCGGATTCCGAACTGGTATATTCCATTCTGCGTGGCCTTTGACCTTTTGGCAGCGACGTTTTTCGTTCTGCTCTATGCCGTGTTTTGATCCATGATGATGCGCATCCTTCTTATTGCGGTGTTCCTGATGGGAGTCGTCGCATTGGCCTTCCCGGACGTCCTTGGCGTTGACATTCGCCTGCCGGATCGCGCGGAAATTGACCGCTGGATCGAGGCGGCAGGTCTTGCCGGACCAATTGTTATCGTGGCGCTTATGACAATCGCTATCGTGGCAAGCCCCCTGCCCTCGGCGCCGATCGCACTCGCCGCCGGAGCGGCTTATGGGCACACGTTCGGGACACTCTTTGTCGTTCTTGGCGCGGAACTCGGTGCGCTTGCCGCTTTTGGTCTGGCCCGCGGTCTCGGTCGTCCCTTCGTTGAGCGTCATCTCGGTCAGAAGATTAACACAGGCCTGTTCGGATCGCAGAACACTCTGACCTTCTTGGTCTTCGGCAGTCGCCTGCTGCCGTTTCTGTCCTTCGATATGATCAGTTACGCCGCAGGTCTGAGCAAGCTGCATCTTTGGAGGTTCGCGCTGGCCACGATGGCCGGGATTATTCCAGCGAGTTTTTTGCTCGCTCACATGGGCAACCAGGCGATGAACGGAGATGCCCGCACTGCCACATGGACCGCGCTTGCGCTCGGTGGCTTTACCGGCCTGTCGGTTCTCTTCGCCGCGACGCGAAAGACCGGCACACAAGGGGAGGAGAGCTGATATGGCCAGTCATTCTCACGCCGGGCACATGCCGAGTTCCGGCAAGGCCCTTGTGATTTCGGCCTGGCTCACCGGCGTCTACTTCGTGATTGAACTGGCCGTCGGGCTCTGGACTGGCTCGATTGCCGTCCTGTCGGATGCGTTTCACACCCTGTCGGCGGTTGGCGGCGTTCTCGTGGCCATCATCGCGCAGCGCATTGCGCGCCGCCCGGCGGATTCGGCGCGGAGTTTCGGCTGGTACCGCGCCGAGATCATCGGGGCACTGGTGAATGGCGGCTTTCTTCTGGGAATGGCGCTACTGGTGATCTGGATGGGCGCGATGCGGCTCGGGAATCCGATTCACCTGGCCACGGGTCCCATGCTCTGGGTCGCCTTCGGAGGCCTGGTCACCGAAGTGATCTCGCTGGGGCTGATGTGGCAATCGAGCAAGGACGATCTGAATGCCCGTGGTGCGCTCTGGCACATCATCCAGACCTTTGTCGGCAGCCTCCTGATCATCGTCACCGCTCTAGTGATCGAGTTCACCGGCTTTCTGGCGATTGACCCGATCCTCGGCATGGCGTTCGGGGTGGTTCTCCTCTGGGCCTCCGTCGGCGTCATCAAGGAAGCGGTTCACATTCTCATGGAAGGCACGCCAGAGGGAACGGATCTCGAGGCTGTGATGGCGGACCTGAACGGCCAGGACGGGGTTCTGGATGTTCACCATGTGCATGCCTGGACGCTGACCAGCGGCAAGCACGCATTTTCTGCCCATATCCGCCATGGTGAGCCCGCAGAGGCCTCAGACCTGCTGAACCGGGCCTATCATCGACTGACGGAACAATATGGGTTTCACATGGTCACGCTGCAGCTCGAAACCGCGTGTCTCGACGAGCGCCACGCGCGGGATCTCGATGTGACGCTCCCAGAAAGCCAACGTGTGTCGCCCGACGCCGCCGATAGCCATGCCGCCCATGCGGACCCGCTCGACAGCGCAGCTGTCACTGTACCCTAATTAATCAGATTCTGCGGATTGGAAGCGTTTTCGGCAGATTCTGTACCCTTAATTGCAATATATCCACAGGGCGCTGCGTCAGTGGCTGACACAGCTTTGGCGCTTCCAGATTGCATCGGCTCGTGCCAGAAGCGCTTGACGATCTGCATCGGCACCGAGCTCGGAGATGGCCTGACGGGCAGCGTCTAGGGCCTGCGCAGACGTCTTTTTGGGCGACGTCGCCCTGGCAGATCGGTCAACGGGACTGCTTTCCTGCCGACGTCTTCGCGGAAGTCGCATATCGAGGTTCATCGACAGCTTGCGCACCTTCTCAATCAAACGTCTGCGCTGAGGAAAGGCGCGTCGGAGATCCCAGAATGCTTGTTCATTTCCGCGCAGCAAGATGGCCACTCCCAATAATGGACGGGCTGAGCAGACATCGACAGCTGCGAGTGCTATTGACCTGTGAACCGGCATGCAAGATTGACCCCTGTATTGGGGTAATCGGCGTCCAAAAGTGACCCCCCTGATATTTCTGTTCAGAAGCTTCCTCAAAGGATTGAGGGAGCGATTTGGGGATGTTGGTTGTGGAGACGATTGCGAAGATCAGGCGGGCGCATTTCATCCAGGGGAAGTCGATCAAGCAGATCTGCCGGGAGCTGCGGGTATCACGGAACACGGTGCGGAAGGTGGTGCGGTCCGGGGCAACCGAGTTCAGCTATGACCGGTCCACGCAGCCCCGCCCCAAGATCGACCCGTGGCGGTCCGATCTGGATGAGATGCTGGCTGAGAATGACCGGCAACCCAAACGCCAGCGGCTGACACTGGTTCGGATTTACGAAGAGCTGCGCAACCGGGGTTATGACGGCAGCTATGATGCGGTGCGGCGCTATGCGGCGAGTTGGTCGAAGGCGACCCGGGAAGCTTCCGCCGCTGCCTACGTGCCGCTGAGCTTCGACCCGGGCGAAGCCTATCAGTTCGACTGGAGCCATGAGGTTGTCCTGATTGACGGCGTGACCACGACGGTGAAGGTTGCGCATGTGCGCCTGAGCCACAGCCGGATGCCGTTTGTGCGGGCCTATCCCAGAGAGACACAGGAGATGGTGTTCGACGCCCACGACAAGGCGTTTGCCTTCTTCGGTGGGGCCTGTGCGCGGGGCATCTACGACAATATGAAGACCGCCGTTGACGCGATCTTCATTGGCAAGGATCGGGCCTATAACCGGCGGTTCCAGCAGATGTGCGGCCATTACCTGGTCGACCCGGTGGCCTGTACCCCGGCCTCGGGCTGGGAGAAAGGCCAAGTCGAGAACCAGGTCGGCGTGATCCGCCGGCGCTTCTTCGTGCCGCGTCCGAAGTTCAAATCCTATGCCGAGTTGAACGCCTGGCTGGAGGATCGCTGCCTGGCCTATGCCAAGGCGAACAAACATCCAGAGTTGCGCGACAAGACGATCTGGGAGGTGTTCGAGGACGAGCGCCCGAGCCTTGTGCCTTACGTCGGCCCTTTCGATGGATTCCATGCAGTTCCCGCATCGGTGTCCAAGACCTGCCTCGTGCGGTTCGACAAGAACCGCTACTCGGTCGATGCCCGGGCGGTCGGGCGGCCGGTGGAGATCAGGGCCTATGCCGCCCGGCTGGAATGCTGGCAGGATGGGCAAATCGTTGGCCAGCATGAGCGGGCCTTCGGGCGGGACAAAACCATCTTCGATCCCCTGCATTACATCCCCGTTCTGGCCCGCAAACCCGGCGCCCTTCGCAACGGGGCGCCCTTCAGGGAATGGGAGCTGCCGGTGCCAATCCGCCGCGTGTGGCGCAAGCTGGAACGCCAGCCGGGCGGTGACCGGCAGATGGTCGACATCCTGAGCGCCGTGCTGACCGACGGGATTGATGCGGTCGAGGCGGCCTGCGCCGAAGCCCTGTCGCACAATGTCCATTCCGCAGGCGTCGTGCTGAACATCCTGGCCCGGCACCGCGAGCCGCCACCACCCCTGACAATCACCACCCCGGATGCGCTGAAGCTGGCCTGCGAGCCCATTGCCGACTGCAACCGATATGACAGCCTGAGGAGAACACAGAATGGAAAGATCCGAGGTAATCGACGCGATGGGAAAGCTGAGGCTCTACGGAATGAGGGCCGCCTATGACGAGGTCCTGACCACCGCCGTCAAACGCCAGCACGAGCCGCAACAGATCATTGGTGACCTGCTGACCGCCGAGATCAGGGAGAAGCAGGCCCGGTCAGTCAAATACCAAATGACCATCGCCAAGTTGCCGCTCGCCAAGGAACTGGAGGAGTTCGACTTCGAGGCCGCCGAGGTTAACGAGACCCTGATCCGCGACCTGGCCAACGGCGACTTCCTCGACCATCAGCGCAACCTCGTCCTGATCGGCGGCACAGGCACCGGCAAAACCCATCTTGCCGTCAGCATCGCCCGGACCTGTATCCGGGCAGGGCGCCGGGGCCGGTTCTTCAACGTGGTCGACCTGGTGAACAAGCTCGATGCCGAAGCCCGCGCCGAGCGCCAGGGCCGGACCGCCGACCTGATCTCCCGCCTCGACTTCCTGATCCTGGACGAGCTCGGCTATCTGCCCTTCGCCCAGACCGGCGGCCAATTGCTGTTCCACCTGATCAGCAAACTCTACGAACGCACATCCATCATCGTCACCACCAACCTGGCCTTCGGCGAATGGCCCAGCGTCTTCGGCGATGCCAAGATGACCACCGCACTGCTCGACCGGCTCACCCACCATTGCGAAATCGTCGAAACCGGTAACGAAAGCTGGCGCTTCAAGAACCGCGCATAGCGCCAACCCGAAACCCCGCAGGCCCGCCGCCGCTGCGCTATGTGAGGGCTACGCAGCGCCGGGCCTGCTCACCACCAAGGGGGTCAATATTGGATGCCGATAGGGGGTCAAACTTCAATGCCGATTGACACCGCGATGTACAATCTGTGCCTGCTCGACCCCGATTTCCGTTCCTTTGATCTGGACTGCTGGAGGGTGGCCGGTTTCGGCGGTGCGCCTATGCCGCAATCCACAATTGCGGCGCTGGCAAGGGACCTGCCGAACATGGTGCTGCACAATGTCTACGGGTCGACCGAAACCACATCGCCGGTCACCATCATGCCGGGCGGCCAGATCGCAGAACATGCCGATACTGTGGGACAGGTGCTGCCCCTTGCTGACATCATCGTGGTCGACGACGCTGGTCGTGAAGTGGCCCCCGGCGAAAGCGGAGAGCTTCTGATCGGAGGACCGATGGTGGTGCCGGGATACTGGGAGAACCCGGAAGGCAATGCCAAGGGGTTCACCGGCGGATACTGGGTGTCGGGCGACATCGGTTCAAAAGACGAGAATGGCTTCGTCCGCGTCTTCGACCGCAAGAAGGACATGATCAACCGCGCGGGCTTCAAGGTCTACTGTATCGAGGTCGAGGACGTGCTGGCGTCGCATTCCTTGGTCGTTGAAGCGGCAGTGGTGGGCGTCCCTGACGACGTGTTGGGCGAGCGGGTGCACGCCTACATTTTCCTGGATGGAAATCAGGTGGACGCGGACGAGATCAAAAATTATTGTTCTGCCCGACTATCCGACTATAAGGTTCCCGACCTCGTGACCTTTCTGGATGGGCCATTGCCGCGCAATGCGAACGGCAAGGTCTTGAAGAACGTGCTGCGGGACATCAAGACGGCCTGACACCTTGCGGTGATCAAGGTCGGCGCGGTGCGCGGAACTATGGGAGCACAATGGTTCAAGACCTAAAAATCGAGGCGTTGTCGGCGCCGCCGGCCTATCAGGTCGTGTCGCGCGAGATCCGCAAACTCATCCTGTCGGGCAGTCTCCAACCGGGTGAGCCCTTTCCGTCGGAGCTCAGTCTTGCCGAGAAACTTGGGGTCAACAGGTCCACCGTGCGCGAGGGGATCCGTCAGCTCGAAGCCGACGGGCTGGTCCGGCGTTCGGGACGCCGGCGACTTTTCGTGTCGATCCCGGACACGTCGCAGATCGCGCCGCGCGCCACCGATGCCATGGTCCTGTCACGCATTACGTTCCTCGAACTCTGGGAGGTGTGTCGTGAGGTCGAACCGCTTTCGGCGAGACTGGCGGCAATCCACCGGACAGAAGATCAATTGGTTCCGCTGCGGGCAAACCTGATCGAATTCCGGGATGCGATGGAAACAGGACGGGCGGATTACGAGATCGACCTCGCGTTTCACGCATTGATTGCGGAGGCGAGCAACAATGTCGCGCTTCTACTGACCCGTTTCCCGATCGGGCAGTTGCTTTTTCCGGCCTCGCGGCACCTCAAACCGGTGCTCGAGCAGGCCCGGCCGCGCGAGATGGCAGCGCATGAAAAGATCTTCGACGCCGTCGAGCGGCAGGATCCGGACGAGGCCGAGCTTTGGATGGCGCGGCACGTCGCGGACCTCAAACGTGGTTGGGACCTCGTCGGCTTGCCCTACGATTTCGAGATCAATCCCTTCGTCTCCACATAATGACACGATAGGCATTCCAAGCGTGCCCTAGATTACGAAAAAGCCGGCGCGGGGAGGTCTCGCGCCGGTCGTCATCCGATGTGTCTGTCGGTCGCCTGAATTCCTACTGGCGATGCTGATCCGGTAGTCTGTCTTGCTGACGCGCAACGTCGAGCTCCTGTCAGGCTAGGGGCGGGGTCCACCCAGGTGGGCAGACCCCGCGAGGGGTCATTGGCTCGGCGTCCAGGGACGGTTGTACGCCCCAACGCGCCAGTCGCCAAATTCGACGAAGCGGGGATCGGATCCCGTCTCCAGCGCGGCCGCGGCCGTGTTGAGTGCCTCGGGCGTGACCTCCGGCCAGGTGCCGGTTTCGATCCGTTCGGCCAGAATTTCAACGATCACGCTGCTTTCTGCGGCCATGAATTCGCAGTGCCCGGTCCCCTGAACGAGGGCCTGCCGATAGAGGTCGGTGGTGCCGGTTTGTTCGACCAGCGCCTCGTACCCCTGCATCAGCGAATAGGGGATGGCCCAGTCTCCCAGCATGTGGATCCGGATGGCGGGAACTTCGAGCTCTCCGGTCGTGGTGCGTCCGTCCCCGGCCCAGAAGTCGAGCGCATAGTTCGACGCCGCGATCCGGGGTTCAGCCTCAATCGTCGCAAGATCGGCCTGAAGGTCCAGCCCGGCTTCGGCATATAGCGCCTCGACCAGCTGTTTCATCGCCGGTGCGGCGTTGGCGTAGAACGCGGCGTAGTCGACGCCTTCGTTTCCGGACAACTGCTGACCCGACGCCGCATTTTCGAAGAGCAGCCGCGCGGTGCCGCCGACATTGCCGGCATTACGCATCGCCGATTTTACCACCATGTCAGCCATCGCGGCGGTATCGGACGTGTCGGGCAGGTCGGTTCCCTCGACCATCCAGGGCGACCACTGACCAATGGCAAAGGCGAGCGCCAGACGGGCGCGACCTTCGGGCGTCTTGCCCGCGTTTTCGATAGCGCTCTTCCACGACGCTCGGATTGCGTCAAGGTTACGATCGCCGCCCGCGCCTGCGTTCGGCAGACCAGCGACCGTCAGATCCGAGGCCTGGCCCAGGCCCTGTGCCACGAAATCTTCCGCCAGCAGCGCCCGCATCGCGAACCAACCGTCCAGAAAACTGTTCATGATCCAGACCGGTGTATGGGCCGCAAGCACCACCGAGCCGTCAATCTTGTCGGGGTAATCTTCGGCCGAGGCGAGGCTGTCCAGACCGCCGCCGGAGCATCCGTATTGCATCACCATGTCGGGCTCGCTTTCGAGCTGGGTGAAGGTGTCCTGAACGGTCTGGAGGTTCAGGATCTCGCGCTGCGGATCGTATTGCCAGAGCCGGAGGGGATGGCGCGCCAGACCGGCAAAGGCATAGCCGCGCGCCAGCAGATCTTCATAACGGGGCGCGTAGCCCGGGACATGGATGAAGCTGGCGAAATCGAGATCGCGCAACAGGCGGCCGTTCCAGTTCTCCGGGACGCGGATGAGCCAGGAAGTGCCGTCGGGCAGAACGCCGCTATGCTCGCGGAATGGGGTTTTGTCCTGTGCCGAGACAGGGGCTGCAAGGCTGGCCGCAAGCGCTAGGCAAAGCATCTTCTGCCCCGCCCGATATGAAAATCGAAACATGGTTCTCCTCCAGGTTGTGTTTTGGATGGCGCAGAGCTCCTCTCGTCCCGCCATCCTGTCAATAAACGTAGATGGCTAAATTTATGAGTGTCAAGTTCATATTTGCGTAAGGTCAAAGCGTTTTTTTTTTCGAAATTGCGCCAATGCACAACTGCTGATCGGCTCCGGACGTCAGACACAAGATTTTAGGGCCGTTGCCAAAGCGGAACAGCTGAAAAGTCGCGACGCTGATCTCTTTGATTAATCAGCGTTTATGGTTACTCTACCCTTCGAATAATACAGCGAACTCCTCACGCAGCTCACGCTTCAGGATCTTCCCGCTCGCATTCTTCGGAAGGCTGTCCCGCAGGGCGATGTGCTTGGGTGTCTTGAATACGCTGAGCGCGCCGCGGCAGTAATCGGTAACCTCTTCGGCGGTCACATTCTGCCCTGGTTTTGGCACCACGACGGCGACGACGGCTTCGATCCACTTCGGATGCGGAACGCCGAAGACAGCAACCTCTGCAACCTTGGGATGTCGAAATATGGTCTCCTCGACCTCGCGGCTCGCGACGTTCTCTCCGCCGGTCTTGATCATGTCCTTCTTGCGGTCGACGACGTAAAGATACCCATCCTCGTCGAACCGTCCGAGGTCGCCACTGTGGAACCAGCCGTTGCGGAACGCCTCTGCCGTCTTATCGGGGTCGTTATAGTAGCAAAGCGTAAGGTGGGGGCTTCTGTGCACGATCTCGCCAACTTCCCCGACCGGGACCTCATCGTCCTGATCGTTGACCACACGCGTCTCGACATTCAGGCCCGGACGGCCCGCGGATCCTAGTTTGGTCAGCTGTTCTTCCGGTCTGAGGATTGTCGCGCAGGGCGCCATTTCGGTCTGGCCATAGAAATTGTAGAGCCGCATGTTCGGCAGTCGCGCCGACAATTCCTCGATGATGGCGGTCGGCATGATAGAGGCGCCGTAATAGCCCTGACGCAGGCTCGACAGGTCGTGCTTGTCAAACTCGGGATGGCGCAGCAGCAGGATCCAGACCGTGGGCGGACAGAAAAGCTTGGTCACCTTTTCCGCCTCGATAGCGGCGAACATGGCCGCCGGGTCGGCCCCATCATGCAGGATGCTGGTCGCGCCGAGGTAGAGGTCGGGGGTCAGGAAGCAATCCAGTTGGGCGCAATGAAAGAGCGGAAGGCAGTGAAGTTCGACAGTGTCCGGCTGCATCTCTCCATCCACGATGACGGTGACGTACTGATCGAGCAGCGCGGAAGTGCTCATCATCGCGCCCTTAGGCCGGGATTCCGTGCCGCTGGTGTACATCATCTGGATCGGGTCGTCGGGCTGGACATCTGTCCAAGGCTCGGAGGCATCGGCACAGGCAAAAAGGTCTTCGACCGGGCTCCACCGGTCGGACACCGCTCCGCCCCCATGCGCGATAGAGAGCAGAATGTCGGGGCCGCCCCCGATCCGGTCCAGCGCCTCCTCCGCGACCGGGCAGAGCGTATCTTGGCAGATCAGGCCACGGGCCCCAGAGTGATCCAGAATGTAGGCGACATCCTCGGCGTTCAGCATGAAGTTGACGGGCGTTGCGATGGCCCCGATCTTTGCGAGCGCAAAGCGGACGATGACGAACGCACGGCTGTTGCGTGACAGGATGGCAACCCTTTCCCCCTTCGATATGCCAAGCGATATCAGTGCATTCGCAGTCCGGTTCACCACGTCGTTCAGATCGGCGAATGTGTCCCGGTGCTCGCGGAAGGCGAGGGCGAGCCGGTCTGGATACCGGGCCGCGCTTCGCCGCAGCAGATCGCCCAGCTGCTGGCTGCGTGCCCTTTGCTGCTCTGCGCCGGTCTGAATCTCGAGACCTGTGTTCATGGTTTTGCCCTCCCTGTCACGGTCGCCATGCGGGCAACCCTCCTGAAAATCTCTGTGTCGCTTTGATGCCCTGTCCGCCTCGGAATGTTGCGACTATTGCGTTAGGCTTGGCCGGTGGTTGAGCCGGCCATGCCCTTGAATGCCAACCGCACGCTTGTACGACCGGCAAGTGCAGGGCGCCCGAATTATTGCCGAAGCGATGTCAATGTGGTCACCAGGCTCTTGCTGGTTTCGTCAGTGATCTCTGACGCGAGTTCGGCAAAGACCGGGTCCCAGGCCGGGGCGAGACGTTGGCGATTTTCTTCGGTCACGCGATAGAGGTTGGCCGTTGTTTCAACCTGTGTCAGCGCGGTCTCGTTGATGGTGCGCAGGCCTTTCGTTCCACTCAATGTTGTTTCGGAGGACACGCGTTCGACGGTTGCCCGCTGCTCTTCGCTCAGCGCATCCCAGACATCCATTCCGACAACGGTAATCAAGGCATTGCCGGTCAGCTGGTAGCCCGAGAAATACGGCGCGACCTCGTACATTGAACTTGCAAGGTAGATCGTTGGAACGGTCAGCGAACAGTCGACGGTTCCAGTCTGAAGTGCGGTGTAGACGTCAGAGGCCGGCAGGGCGACTGGGCTGCCGCCAAGGATCTCGACCTGCTTGGCCTGCCAGCGTCCGGCTGCTCGGATCTTCTTTCCCGCCCAGTCGTCTATGGTTTCGACAAAGGCGTCGCGACAGGCCAGCACGCCGCTGCCCACAGCGTCGAGCGCTTCGGGGATCGAGACCAAACCACCATTGAAAGCGGCCTCGAACTGCACCTCTCCGCCGGTGGCCTCGGCCAGGGTCTCAGCCCATGTCACCCCGATCTGCGAGAATTCGTTCGCGGCATTGAAGGGGAGCGAGTAGGGATGTTCTTCGGCGATCGCCCCCGTCGCGAGACACAGCGCACTTGCCGATATGACTGCAAATTTCTTCATGTGTTTTCCTCCCTGGTTGGTGCGGGCTGATTGCCGCGCACTTGTATCAGCGAGCGCGTCTGCCTCCTCCGACAGGCGCGCAGGCCTTCGGCCCCGCGTGTTGTCAAACCGATGCAGGACCGGCAGAGTTTGACGCCCTGAACCGGACGCCGGACAGCGCTTCCTTCTTCACGCGATTGCGGAAGGCTTCGATGGTGTCGGGCCAGTGAGTGAACACCTTGCCGGTGCCGCCGACCCGGTAGTAGGACACGCAGTTCCCCTGAACGAGGACGCTGGCATCGGCCCTGGCCTGGATATCGTCGTTGAAGGCGGCATAAGCCGCTTCGTCGACCTCGAGGATGTCTGCACCGCGATCTTCGGCCTGCTTCATTGCATCAAGGATGAAACGGGTCTGCGCCTCGACCATGTCGGTGACCGACGCGCCGCCGCCGTTCGGGCCGCAGATCATGAAGAAGTTAGGAAACCCTTCGACCATGGACCCGAAATAGGCGTGCGGGACCTCCTGCCATTCCTGCGCGAGGACACGGCCTTGGCTGCCGGTGATGGTCAGGTCGCCCATCATCCCGGCTGGATCGAAACCGGTGGCCCAGATCACGACATCGACCGGGTAACGCTCGCCGTCCACATCGACGATCGCGTCCTCCGAAAGGCCGGACACACCGCGTCCGATCAATTCGACGTTGTCGCGTTCGAAAGCCGGGTAATAGTCGGTGCTGAAGAGTGGTCGCTTGCACCCGAACCGGTATTTCGGCGCCAGCACCTCGCGGGCATGCGGATCCTTGACCTGTTCGTCAAACAGCTTGCGCCAAGCCGCTTCCTGTTCCGCGATCACGGCGCCGTTCATCGGAAACCGGGACTTGGCGATCACTTCGAAACGGTCGAACCATTCCTTGCGCCGTTCCAGTTGCTGACTGGCAAACTCTTCGCTGTCGCGATCGATATCCGCAAAAGAGATGTCCGGACGCGGCATGACATAGGAGGGGGTACGCACAAAAACATAAAGCTTTTCAGCATGTTTCGCCGCATAGGGCACCACCTGGATTGAGGTCGCACCGCCACCGACGACGGCCACCCGCTTGCCGTCGAGGTCAATATCGTCGTTCCAGAAAGAGGTATGGATGGACTGGCCCTCGAACCCGTCGAGGCCCTTGATCTCAGGCAGGGTCGGCTGCGAGAGGAGGCCACCGGACCAGATCAGCATCCGTGCGGCCCAAGTCCGGCCATCGCGACTCGTCACGCGCCAGCATCCGGCGTCATCGTTCCAGGTGGCCTGACTGATGCGAGTGTTGAACACCGTCTTGCGGGTCACGCCATACCGGTCGGCGAGGTCGCGGAGATAGGCTAGTATTTCGCTGCCTGGCGCGAAATTGGTCGACCAACTGGTGCCGGGGTAGAAGCTGTAGGCGTAAAGGTCGATCGGCGTGTCGCAGGCGATATTGGGATATCGGTGCTGCCGCCAGACGCCGCCCACGCTATCTGCGGCCTCGATGACGGCGATGTTGTCGTATCCGCTTTCGATCAATTGCGCAGCCGTTCCGACGCCGCCTAGTCCTGCGCCAATGATGAGCACGTCCAGCAAGGTGTCGTCGCTCATGATCCGACCCTCTCATGTCCGTTTTGGAAACCGGTGTCGGGGCGTACCGTGTCGTCCTGCATGCTATTCCTCCCTATTCGGCGCGGTTCGGCGTCTTCAGGCCAGGTCATTCCGTTCATCCGGACGACGGTGCCGAAAGTCCGATCCGGGCGGGACAGTCAGGCCCTGGGGCCTGACATCCAGATTTCACCTTAAGATTGCGGGCCGATCTCCTCCTCCGGCCGGTGCAATCGGGCGGCGTCGGGACTAGCGGCCGTAGTATGCCGTGAAGGTGGTCGACGCGATCTTGTTCTGATGAACCATGAAGCCGACCATCGCGGCCGAGGCCTGATCGTCGAGCGGCAGAGCTTCAACGCTCAGGGCGTGTAATGTGAATACATAGCGGTGCGGCTTGTCGCCCGGTGGCGGAACCGGACCGCCGTAGATCGGGGCGCCCCAGTCAGATCGGCCCTGAACAGTCGGCATCGGAAGGTCGCCGGTCGCTGCGGCGTTTTCCGGAATGCTGGTTGTCCCGGCGGGGATGTTGAAGAGGATCCAGTGCCAGAACCCGCTGCCGGTCGGGGCGTCGGGATCGTACATCGTGAGGGCAAAGCTTTTGGTCCCATCGGGCGCCCCGCTCCATTCCAAGCCGGGCGACTTGTTGTCGCCGGTGCAGCCCCAGTCATTGAAGACGAAGGTTTCGGGGATCGTTTCGTTTTCAGGAATGCCTACGACATTTATCTTGAAGGTGCTCGCTGTCGCGTCTGCCATGGTATACTCCATTGTTTGCTGGCTTAGGTTTGGTCTGTTCAGGGGATCAGGACGACCTTCCCGAACGGGCGGTTATCTTCGACATGGCGATGCGCCGCGGCAGCTTCGCTCAGTCGGAAAGTCTTTTCCACGGGCATCACGAGTTCTCCGGCGGCGACATCCGAAAGCAGGCCCGAAATCATTTGTCCGATTTCGGGAAGGTGCATGACTTTGCCGAAGATGAAGCCTGTGACCGTGACCGCGGATTGTCGGATCGCGGCAGGGTCAAGCGTGGGTTGAACGCCGCTTGCCATGCCGACCATGACCAACCGACCCCGGGGGCGAATGGCGGCAAATAAGTCGGAAAACTTGGGGCCACCGACAAGGTCGATCGCTAGATCGACACCATATCCCCGGGTCGCCGCCAGAGTTTCGGCCCTGATGTCGCCCGTCCTGCCGTCGATACCGATATCGAGACCGAGCGTCTTGAGGGCGGCGATCTTCTCGGGTGAAGAAGCGGTGCCGATCACCCGGGCGCCGGCCCGCTTGGCGATCTGGACGAGAGCGATACCCACCCCTCCGGAGGCGCCGTGGATCAGTAAAGTTTCACCCGATCTCAACTGTCCGTATTCGAAGAGCGCCTGATGCGCCGTTCCGAAAGCAACCGGCACTGTTGACATCGCCTTCAGATCGGTACCGGCGGGGACCGGGTAGGCGAAATGTTGGGGAACCGCGAAGAGTTCGGCATGAGAGCACGAGAAGTTGAACCCCACAACGCTGTCGCCGGGGCGCAGTGATTTGACCTCGGGTCCGACCATGGTGACGGTCCCGGCGGCCTGATAACCGCCAATCCGTCGCGCTCCGTCCACCGGCGTTATCCGCCGATGCAGGAGATCACCGCCTTCGATGCTGATGGCGCTGACTTTTATCACGACGTCCGCCGGGCCGCATGTCGGGTCTTCGACATCGCCGTATTGCAGGACTTCCGGTGCGCCGGTTTCGGTGTAGAAGGCCGCTTTCATCGCGTATCCATTGCTGAAGTCGTTCAGGTCCGGCCCGCTGCCGGGCCGTCGGCCCTTGGCAGCAGGATTAGGGGTCGGGGCCCCGATGGCTTTGATTGATGGCGCCCTCCGGCGCGCAGGCCGGCGCTATTCGCCGACCACCTCGATCAGCCAGGGCCGATTGCTTGCCTTTGCCGTCTTCAGACAGGCCGACAGGTCATCCGCGGTCGTCACACGTTTGGCTTCAAGACCCAGGCTCTGAGCGAACTGGGTGAAATCGACCGGTGCGGATTCCCAGGTCCATGCCATTTCGTTGCGTTCCTGAAGACCGGTCGACATGTCGTAGACCGCATCGATCGCATCCGGGACACAGAGCCAGCCTTGGTTGTTGTTCACCACGAAAACCACAGGCAGGTTCTGCTGCGCAGCCGACCACATGCAGGTAGCGCTGAACATGAGGTTCCCGTCTCCGAGGAAGGCGAGAACCCGTCGATCCTCGGCGCCCATCTGCATGCCAATCGCCGTCGGCGCGCCCCATCCCTGCGCACTGCCTTTTCCAGATACGGCGTGGAAATTCAGAGGGTCGTCGAAGTCGTACATCGTCTCGACATGCCAGCCGAGGGTGCTGCCTGCCTGAACGATAATCCAGTCGGATCCGCACTGCTTGTACACTTCGCGGATGAGTTTCTTTTGCGGCACTGGGGACTGATCGCCTGGTAGCGCGTCCGCCTCTTCGATCGCGGTCTGCCGGGCTTGTCTTGGTGCGGCGCAGATCTCGCGGTTGCGTGCCCGTGCGTCTTCGGCGACAGGCGTGTGCTTCAATATCTCGACCAGCCGGGCGAGGCTTGGTTTCGGATGACCGTGCAGGGCCACGTCCGGCCAGAGTTGCTTGGCGGTCAGCATCGGATCGACCGACAGCGTAACCAGCCGCGTCCCGGACGGCAGCATCCGCTTTTCATCGGGCACGCCTTTTTCGGTGAACTCATAGCCGATGGCAAAGGCGACGTCTGCCTCAGCTAGGATCGCGGCATTGTTCGCCGGAGTGCCGACATACTGGTGGTGGCTGGTCGGGAACCCCATGAAGGAAGGATCCTGTTCGGACACAACCGGAGCGCCCACTGCCTCGGCAAGTGCGACCATCTCGTCGACGGCCCGGAGACGCCCGACCTCACTGCCGCAAAGCAGCACCGGCCGACGCGCTTCGCCCAGAAGCCGTGCCGTTTCCGCCAACCCGAGTTCGTCCGCGACCGGCGCGTCGAACGTACGCATCCGCGCGTAGTCCTCGCGGGGCGGGGGGCCGGACAATTCGATATCGTAGAGGTCCGAGGGGATCGAGATATGGACCGGGCCCATGGGCGCGGTCGATGCGATTTCCCAAGCGCGGGCAAGGATTTCGGGAATGCGCTCAGGCGTCGTGATGTCGTAGTTCCATTTGGTGAACTGCGCGCTCATTTCGGTCAATGAGCGAGGAGTCGCGGCATACTGATCACGTCCGCTTGTCGTGCGCGACCCGGTCGTCGACACTATCACCATGGGAATATTGTCCGCCCAGGCCGTCGTGACCGACATCATCGCTAGAGCGGTGCCGGAGGCGTGATACACGATGCAGAACGTCGGCTTGCCCGTCTGACGTGCGTAGCCCTGCGCCATCATGGTCAGGTTCGTCTCGTTCAGATGGCTTACGCAATTTATCTCTTTGCGGCGGGTCATCAGGGCGCGGGCCAGTCCCAGCATTCCAAGCCCTGTGATGTTGAATACCTTTTCGGCGCCAAGTCCGACCAGCGTGTCGATCAGCAGGTCTGCCCCGGTGTGAACCGCGTCGGCACGCCGGGCGGTCTGTGCATCAATGGCGTCGTTTCGAAGGTTTCCCATTCGATTTCCTCCTCCAGAATTTTGGATGACCTGACCATGTTCCTGCGTCGTCCTCGCTCGGCGCCGAATGCGGTCTAGTAATCTGTCATCCTGAGGACAGCGTAGGCATGGCCATCGGTGTTACTCAAATTGATTTAATCTTCAGATAAAATCACGAGGGTGAATAAAGCTTGTTTCGGTGGATTTTCCAGTCACGTCGCGGCCTAACGCAACAATCTGAAATTATTGACGAACAATCTGCCCCAATGAAAGCAGGCACGACACATTCAACATGAAGACATTGGGCACAGATCACCGCGGTTCAATGACATCCTTTACGTTCCAGGCCGCCATCGGCAGCTTCAAGATTTGCTCTCTGATCCATGTGTGGCCCTTGTCCATCTCTTGGCGCCGGTGCCAAATCAACAGCACCTGAAGCGTCTCTGTCTCGAACGGCAGGCGCGCCCTGACGAGGTCCGCCCGTGCCCGAATCGGCGCCACGGCCGGGTCAGGGACCGTGGCAATCAGTGAGGTGCCGAGAAGGATTTCTGAGAGTACGGACGCGTGAGGCAGGGTCAGCGCTATCTTTCTGGGGCGCTCCATCTGCTTGAGGGTGACATCGACCGGATGGCGATGCGCAGGCGTGGCCCGTGTCAGAACGTTGATATGACGATGTGCCAGGTAGACGTCGAGCGGGATCGTGCTGCCTTCCGTAACTCCTATCTTCTGCGCGTGTTTGGAGCAAATCAGTGCGGAATAACGGCAACTTGCCATGTGCTCTCGGCTGAAGCGCTCGGAGATCTCCAGCCGGCCGATGGCGAAGTCGGCGTATCCGTATTCGAGGAGCGTTTCATATTCGTCCAAGGGCGCTTCGAAAACGCTGATCTCTATGTTCGGCGCTTCGGTCTCAAGAACCTTCATAAGTGCGGCGATATAGGTCTCTTCTCCCACGTCGGTCGCAAGGATGGTGAAGGCTCGGGTCAACTCAGCCGGGACGAAGGACAACCCTTGCATGATAGAGGTCTCAATTCCCTTGAGTCCCTGTTGCACCGGATTGCTGATCATCTGGGCCAGGGGCGTCGGCTCCATTCCGTTGCGCGTCCGCACGAAAAGCTGATCGCCAAGCGTCTGCCTGAGCCGGTTGAGGGCGTTGGAGACCGCTGGTTGTGTCATATTGAGTCGATCCGCCGCGATCGAAACGCTTCTTTCCTGCTGAATTGCGTCGAAAACTTTCAGCAAGTTCAGGTCCAAGTTGTTCAAGCCGTGCATGCTCCCCCCTAAATTCACCACGCGAATAAAGCCGCCCCTCAATATCAATTTGCATAGCTTAGAAATCTACGCAATATCGAATTGAAGGGTGGTTCGACCGCCCGCAAGGGACCGCAACACATCCGGACACATCTGGGTTCGCACGTGTTGAACCCTTCAGAGCCAAGGGCAAGACGTCCGGCCGATGAGCGACCGAACCCTGTGCGTAGGGAGCACGGCGGGTCCGGAAGACCGGCAGTTATCTGGACGAAATCTAACCCGCAGCATCGGCAAGTCCGCAGGCACCGGAGAGGACCGGTGCTGGGGTCAGGAGAGGGGAGCCGGAGTGTTTGGCCCACAGGGCCACCGCACCGGGAGGAGAGGAAAATGGCAAGGCCTGAATGCCCTGAGGTCGTAATCGACAGCATCGCATCATCCATGTTGCTAGCTGTGACGCCACCGGCGCCGCCTCACGAGACCCCCAATGCCGACCAACGCGGCCGGAAGTGAATTCATGCCTCTGCGCTGCGCGCAAGGCCTGAAAAGGGCGTCAACCGATCGCAGTGACGGGGACAGCCAACCAAATGGGAGGAAACAGAAATGACAAAACTGAAGACAGGTGCGCTAATTGCGAGCATCATCGGAACGCAAGCCGCAGCCGACATGCAGTATTCACTGCCATTCAACGAGACCAACGAATTCTCGAAGATCGGTATCGAGTGGGCCAACGCGGTATCCGCCGCGACGAACGGCGAGATCACTTTTGAGCCGGTCGCAAACTCGGCCCTAGTGACAATTCCGGAAACGCTCGATGCCATTCAAGGCAGCGTGGTTCCAGCCGCCATGGGTGTGGCTTCGGCCATGGCTGGTACGATCCCGGCCTTTGGCTATCTGGAGCTGAACCTCAGCGTCCCGGTGAATAATCCGCTGACCGAAGAGGCGATGCCACAGATCTTTCCCGACGTAGAAAAGCTGTTGGCGCCCCATGATGCAAAGGCGCTCTGGATCATGCCCGCCTTCGGGGGCGGCCTGGCTTGTACCAGTGAGATCCTCGAATCCGTGGAAGAGTGGAGCGGCAAGAAGGTTCGGACCGCTGGCCGCTGGCAGGCCAAGCAGATGGAAGCGGCTGGCGCGAGTCCTGTTTCTCTGCCAGCGTCGGACATCTATCCGGCCTTGCAGAACGGCACCATCGATTGCGCGCTGATCTCGGGATCGATCTACCTGTCCAACTCCCTCTACGAAGTCGCTCCCTACTTCTCGGACTACGGGTTCGCGGGCAACATGTTGATCACCTTGGTCGGCGCGGACGTGTGGGACGACATGACGGACGAGCAGAAGAAGATCGTCACCGATCTGTCGAACGAGACCACCGTGAAGGGCACCAAGCAGCTTCGCGAAGTGAGTGTCCAGGAAGCCGAGAACATCAAGGCCAAGGCAACCTACCATAAGGTCACCGACGAAGAGTTGGCAAACCTGCTGCAAACCTGGGACCCGGTTTATCAGGAAGCCATGGGCGAAGTGACCGACGAGTTGGGCAAGCATCTTGTCGACACGCTTTACGCTTTCGGTCGGTAAGAGTGCCGAGATGGCATTTTACCAATCTCAGCCCTACCTGGGCTTCAAACGAACGGTAGAGGGCGTAAAC
Organism: Thalassovita sp. ABM4_323; assembly: GCF_056158665.1. Classification (NCBI taxonomy): domain Bacteria; kingdom Pseudomonadati; phylum Pseudomonadota; class Alphaproteobacteria; order Rhodobacterales; family Roseobacteraceae; genus Thalassovita; species Thalassovita sp. ABM4_323. The sequence goes on from NZ_JBSWTS010000003.1 coordinate 96,931, forward strand.
GCCCTCTTCACCTTCGTCGCTTGTCTTCTGATCGCCGCCATCGGCTTGATCGTGGTGGGCGCAACCCTGGCCCGCGCCTTTGGCGAACCGCAGATGTGGGCGCACGACTATGCTCAGATTGCCTTCACCTACGTTGTCTTTCTGTCGCTGGCACCTGCGCTTCAGTCCGGACAGCATGTAACGGTCGAGTTGTTCGAAGGCTTCCTTCCCAATTGGATCCGAAAGTACCTCGATCACGTTGCCGCCATCGCCTGCCTCATCTTCGGGATCGTCTTCTGCTGGTACCTGTGGAAGCTGACGTCCCGCGCCTTTTCCGACAACCGCCTAGCCACTGCGGTGATCGCAGTTCAGCTCAAGTGGATACAGGTCATCGGCCCGATTGGCGTCCTTCAATTCGTGCTTACGGCTGTGCTCCGACTTTTCGAAGCACAACAGCGGTTCGCCGCCACGGAACAAGACTAGGAAATTCACATGGAAGCCTTGCTTTGGTTCAGCGCCTTCATTGGCGCACTCATATTCCTGCTGGCGCTTCGCATACCGGTTGCGGTTAGCATGGGTCTCATCGGCATTGTCGGTACGGCAGCCTTCGTGTCACCCCGAGCCGTCGTCCAGATCGCGAACATCGCATACTCGCAGACATGGAGCTTCGTGCTCGTCATCGTGCCGCTCTTTGTTCTGATGGGCGAGGTGATTGCGCTATCCGGCCTCGGTGCCGCTCTCTTCCGGGCGGCTGCGATATGGCTCAGGCGGCTGCCCGGCGGCCTTGCCATCGGGACCATTGCCGCAAGCGCAGGTTTCGCTTCGGTCTGCGGCTCGAGCCCGATCACCGCAGCGACAATCGGCGCAATGGCCGTCCCCGAGATGTCCAAGCACGGCTACGCCCGCAGCCTGGCCGCGGGTGCTACGGCCGCCGGGGGAACGCTCGGCATCCTTATCCCGCCGTCCGTGCCGATGATCCTTTACGGAGTGATCACCGAAACGTCCATCGGGGGGCTTTTCCTTGCCGGGATCCTGCCGGGGCTCATGATGGCCGCATTGCTGTCCGGCACGGTGATCCTGCAAGTCCTCATGAACCCGTCGATCGCTCCGGCTATCACGCATAGGGTCAGCTTTACCGAGCGGGTCAAGACAAGCGCCGAAGCCTTTCCGACGGTCCTGATCGCCGTAATGATCATCGGTGCCCTCTACGCGGGCATCGCCTCCCCATCCGAGACGGGTGCCTTCGGAGCGGCAGCGGCGGTACTGGTTGCGCTCGCGCTTGGCAAACTAAAAGGGGGTGTTTTGCCGAAAGCGCTGCAGAAGACCGTCCGGACGACAGGGATGTTCATGCTGCTTCTTGTCGGCGGGCTCTTCAGCTCTTTCGTTCTGACGCGTCTTGGCGTGCCGCAGGATATCTCGAACTATCTCACCGGTCTTGATGTCCCGCCATGGGTCATCATCGTGACGATCAACATTCTGCTCCTGATCATGGGTATGTTCCTTGATCCGCTCAGCATTCTCGTGATCGTGGTGCCGATCTTTCTCGATACCATCGTCGGTCTCGGCTACGACCCGATCTGGTTCGGTGTGATCGTGACCATCCAGATCGAGATCGCCGCCATCACCCCGCCAGTCGGACTGAACCTATTCGTCCTGCGGACGGTTGTGCCCGACCTGTCGATCACGGAAACGGCAAAGGGCGCGATCGTCTTCGTGATCCCCATGCTGCTCGGGATCGCCCTACTGCTCGTCTTCCCCCAGATCGCCCTTTATTTGCCAAGTCTGAGGTTCTGAAGCATGCGTCCAAATATGGAGCTGGGACATCCTAGGTGTTGTCGCATGTTGGGTGGTGTCACGTGAATTCGCTGAATTTTCAATTTGGCATCGGGTTGGCTGCTCAGGCGACATGCGCCGGCGATTTCCAGGCATCGAAAGCTTCGAGGCGGTGATACCGGATAGTAAGAGCGGTACGGCGCCGGACTTTCTCTTATGAGAGGTCTACGCCGCTTACGCACAGATTAACAAACCGGCAACCTCGCCCCCGTGAACGTGACAACACCGCGTGGTCAGCGGACTAAGGCTGAACGTCGGTGACCGTATTCATCAGTTCACATCCGGGGCGGGGCGGGTATGGCTCCGCGCTAGAGCGGAGCCTGGAAGCCGTCGTCGATGATTTGTATTCCGGATTGGTTTCTTCGGAACAGGCCCGACAGGTCCACGGTGTCGTCTTGTCCGACAAAGCCCAGGTCGACTAGGCGGCCACTGCGCGACGACGACAGGCTGTCCTGTCAGCGGGTGGTGCGGATCAGTAGATCACGGGCTCCTGCTCCAGACTGACTCCGAACTTTGTACGAACGGCGTGCACGGCGTCTTGGGTTGTGAACCGGCATGCAAGATTGACCCCTGTATTGGGGTAATCGGCGTCCAAAAGTGACCCCCCTGATATTTCTGTTCAGAAGCTTCCTCAAAGGATTGAGGGAGCGATTTGGGGATGTTGGTTGTGGAGACGATTGCGAAGATCAGGCGGGCGCATTTCATCCAGGGGAAGTCGATCAAGCAGATCTGCCGGGAGCTGCGGGTATCACGGAACACGGTGCGGAAGGTGGTGCGGTCCGGGGCAACCGAGTTCAGCTATGACCGGTCCACGCAGCCCCGCCCCAAGATCGACCCGTGGCGGTCCGATCTGGATGAGATGCTGGCTGAGAATGACCGGCAACCCAAACGCCAGCGGCTGACACTGGTTCGGATTTACGAAGAGCTGCGCAACCGGGGTTATGACGGCAGCTATGATGCGGTGCGGCGCTATGCGGCGAGTTGGTCGAAGGCGACCCGGGAAGCTTCCGCCGCTGCCTACGTGCCGCTGAGCTTCGACCCGGGCGAAGCCTATCAGTTCGACTGGAGCCATGAGGTTGTCCTGATTGACGGCGTGACCACGACGGTGAAGGTTGCGCATGTGCGCCTGAGCCACAGCCGGATGCCGTTTGTGCGGGCCTATCCCAGAGAGACACAGGAGATGGTGTTCGACGCCCACGACAAGGCGTTTGCCTTCTTCGGTGGGGCCTGTGCGCGGGGCATCTACGACAATATGAAGACCGCCGTTGACGCGATCTTCATTGGCAAGGATCGGGCCTATAACCGGCGGTTCCAGCAGATGTGCGGCCATTACCTGGTCGACCCGGTGGCCTGTACCCCGGCCTCGGGCTGGGAGAAAGGCCAAGTCGAGAACCAGGTCGGCGTGATCCGCCGGCGCTTCTTCGTGCCGCGTCCGAAGTTCAAATCCTATGCCGAGTTGAACGCCTGGCTGGAGGATCGCTGCCTGGCCTATGCCAAGGCGAACAAACATCCAGAGTTGCGCGACAAGACGATCTGGGAGGTGTTCGAGGACGAGCGCCCGAGCCTTGTGCCTTACGTCGGCCCTTTCGATGGATTCCATGCAGTTCCCGCATCGGTGTCCAAGACCTGCCTCGTGCGGTTCGACAAGAACCGCTACTCGGTCGATGCCCGGGCGGTCGGGCGGCCGGTGGAGATCAGGGCCTATGCCGCCCGGCTGGAATGCTGGCAGGATGGGCAAATCGTTGGCCAGCATGAGCGGGCCTTCGGGCGGGACAAAACCATCTTCGATCCCCTGCATTACATCCCCGTTCTGGCCCGCAAACCCGGCGCCCTTCGCAACGGGGCGCCCTTCAGGGAATGGGAGCTGCCGGTGCCAATCCGCCGCGTGTGGCGCAAGCTGGAACGCCAGCCGGGCGGTGACCGGCAGATGGTCGACATCCTGAGCGCCGTGCTGACCGACGGGATTGATGCGGTCGAGGCGGCCTGCGCCGAAGCCCTGTCGCACAATGTCCATTCCGCAGGCGTCGTGCTGAACATCCTGGCCCGGCACCGCGAGCCGCCACCACCCCTGACAATCACCACCCCGGATGCGCTGAAGCTGGCCTGCGAGCCCATTGCCGACTGCAACCGATATGACAGCCTGAGGAGAACACAGAATGGAAAGATCCGAGGTAATCGACGCGATGGGAAAGCTGAGGCTCTACGGAATGAGGGCCGCCTATGACGAGGTCCTGACCACCGCCGTCAAACGCCAGCACGAGCCGCAACAGATCATTGGTGACCTGCTGACCGCCGAGATCAGGGAGAAGCAGGCCCGGTCAGTCAAATACCAAATGACCATCGCCAAGTTGCCGCTCGCCAAGGAACTGGAGGAGTTCGACTTCGAGGCCGCCGAGGTTAACGAGACCCTGATCCGCGACCTGGCCAACGGCGACTTCCTCGACCATCAGCGCAACCTCGTCCTGATCGGCGGCACAGGCACCGGCAAAACCCATCTTGCCGTCAGCATCGCCCGGACCTGTATCCGGGCAGGGCGCCGGGGCCGGTTCTTCAACGTGGTCGACCTGGTGAACAAGCTCGATGCCGAAGCCCGCGCCGAGCGCCAGGGCCGGACCGCCGACCTGATCTCCCGCCTCGACTTCCTGATCCTGGACGAGCTCGGCTATCTGCCCTTCGCCCAGACCGGCGGCCAATTGCTGTTCCACCTGATCAGCAAACTCTACGAACGCACATCCATCATCGTCACCACCAACCTGGCCTTCGGCGAATGGCCCAGCGTCTTCGGCGATGCCAAGATGACCACCGCACTGCTCGACCGGCTCACCCACCATTGCGAAATCGTCGAAACCGGTAACGAAAGCTGGCGCTTCAAGAACCGCGCATAGCGCCAACCCGAAACCCCGCAGGCCCGCCGCCGCTGCGCTATGTGAGGGCTACGCAGCGCCGGGCCTGCTCACCACCAAGGGGGTCAATATTGGATGCCGATAGGGGGTCAAACTTCAATGCCGATTGACACTATTGACCGCTCCAGTTGACACCGCGACGTGAGTGGCACGCTGTATACCAACTCAAGTACTTGTAAGAGGCACAGCGTATGGCTGATCCGCTGCATGTGCCTCAGATCGGCGGCGGCAACCGCCGTCTTCAGCAATGCCGCGCCCCGAGCGGCGCGGACACGTAGCCTGTTTGATAGACCATCGGCCGGATGCCTCGCCACAAGAGGTCGACCACAGTTTTCGCAAGTCAGCGACCAGGCGAAGCGCCAGTGGCGCAGGACCAGTCCCGAGGTTTGTTTCGAGCAGTTTGCGCAACTTTGGAAGTCATCGCTAGATACGCATTGAGCGGGATGATGCGTCGTGTCCGGGAGGGTCATGGCCGCGATCTCATCCCGGGTCTGCTGAACCGCCGGACATAACCGAGCCCAGTTCACATGCCCAAGGTCACCCGCATGCTCCGGCACCCTGCCCTGCCCCAAACCGAGATAGCCGCAAAGCTCTTCGACGGAACAATGATTGGCCCGGGCCAACCGCCCGATCCAGCTCGAGAGAAGCTCGTCGGATACCGGTGGCGGTCGACGCGGCAATGGGTTCACGGTCACCCGAACTCCGCGATGGGTTGGCGCGGAATGCTCCAAGCATGCTTCGCCCATACCGGCTGCCAGGCCTGAACGGCCTCATCGGTGATCCGCTCCTCACCCGTCTCGATCGCATCGATGGCCAAGGACTTGATCATGATGAACACGCGCGAGGTCACACCGCCCGTCACTTTCAGGATTGTCCGAAGCGACGCAACCGTGAGGCCCGACCGCTGCTCAAGTGCCATCGCGGCAATCAGCGTTTGGATGAGCCGAGAGAACTCCACGTCGTCCTCCCAGAGCGGCAGGTAGTGTTCGTCCAGGCGACGGGCCAGTTGGTCGTCACCGCGGACGGCCTCGAGCGCTTCGTTGACACCGAAAACGACAAGCGAGGCACAGAGATCGTTGGCCAAGAACCGCAGCATGTTCAGGAACCGGCGTTGCTCCCGGTAACTACCGGCAAGCAGATTGTGCACCTCGTCGATCATCAGCATCTTCAGGTCCATATCCCGAAGATGACTGAGCGCGCGGACCTCAAGTTCGGACACGGTATGCCGCCCCCACATCGGCGCCCCGATCGTCGAAAGGATGTGCTGGTAGAAGCGTCGCTCGTCCGGCGCTGGCGGCGCCTGAACCAGCAGGATGGGGGTCTTCGTGATGCCCAGTTCTGCGTTGTACTGCGTCGGATACTTGCTGGCCATGCGCTTGGCGATCATCGTCTTGCCAATACCGGAACTGCCATAGACCATCAGGCCAGGCATCCGGCTCTGCTGCGGCATTTCCATCAGGGACGTCAATCGGTTGAGAACAATCGTGGCACGGTCGAATGCGATCCAATGATCGCTGCGGATGCGGTCAATTCTTTCTTCTGGGGTCATCAAACTCTTCAATCGGATAAGTGGGGAGGTCTGGGTTACCAGTGTCGATGGCGAACATTTCTCGGGACGGATCGCGGCGCGGCTGGTGCTTGGGAAGCCGCGTCTCGCGTTCGCTCTCCAGACGGGCGGTCCTTGTCTTCTGACGCGCCGCCTCGGCCAGTCGTCTCTGCGCGTCGATCACCTGGAACAAGGCCTTCTCGTTGATCCGACCGCCATGCCTGTCTTGCCATTCCTTCCGCGCCCGACGACTTTCCCAAAGCGATATCCGAGGGTGGCTCAGATCCCGATACCGAGCCGGGATCATGCGGCCATCATTGACGAGAACCCAGACCTGCGACAGGTCCCGCGGGTCGTACTTCACCTGCACCTTGCCGCTGCCCCGTCCGACCAACGACGCGAAGGCATCACTCCAGTAGTGCACCCCAAAGAGAGTGATCCCAGTGCGCCCGAGCTGGCGCAACTCAAAAGGCAGGAAGCTTGTCCGGAAGGCTTCGACATCGACAACCTGCCGCCCCGCAGTGTCTCCGCCCAAGTCAGCCCAAGCGGCCAGCGGCGTTCGCCCGAGGGCTTCGTGGCGGGTATTGTGGTAGCGGCAAATCTCCAGATGAAGCCAGTCCTCGAACTCGGCCAGGGTCAGAGCCGCATGTTTCTCGCTGTCATAATCGCCCTTCTCGGCAGCGGAGGATTGCGTGGTCCCGGGCAAAACATGAACAGCCCCCATGGCCGTTCCGATCAAACGTTCGATATGACCTCCGAAGTGCGTTGCACCAGGCGGGCGGTACTCGACGGCAATGCCCCAATCTTCGCAGGCCGATGAGAAGGCGTCGCTGTGGAACTCCTGCGCGTTATCGACATGGATCGCCTTCGGGATGCCGGATGTCGGCCAGACCAATTGACCTGCCCCCCGCGAAATCCCTCATCATGATGTAGAGTTTGCCCAACCTTGAAGGAGCAGACGAATGCGAAAGAGCCGTTTTACCGAGGCGCAAATTATCGGGATGATCAAGGAGCAAGAGGCGGGCATGCCGACGGCCGAAGTGTGCCGTCGTCACGGGCTGAGCCCGTCCACGTTTTACAAGCTGAAAGCCAAATACGGCGGCATGGAGGTGTCGGAAGCCGCCCGGCTGAAGGCGCTGGAAGACGAGAACACCAAGCTCAAGCGCCTGCTGGCCGATACGATGCTCGACAACGTGGTCCTGAAAGATCTTTTGGGAAAGAACTGACGACGCTGACCAAGCGGCGAGAGGCAGCGCTCAGAGCGATGCGGGATCACGACATCTCGCAGCGCCGGGCCTGCCGGCTTGTCGGTGTCGATCCAAAGACGGTCCGGCGCGAACGCCCGCCGGATTGCCCCGAGATCCGCAAAGAGATGCAGGAGATTGCAGGCAAGCGACGTCGGTTCGGCTATCGTCGGATCGGCGTCCTGCTCGAACGCAAGGGCATGATCATGAACCACAAGAAGCTGTATCGGCTCTACCGGGAGGAAGGTCTCTCGGTGAAGCGACGACGTGGCCGCAAACGGGCCCGCGGCACACGCACACCGATGCCGGAGGCGGCGCGCCCAAATGCGCGGTGGTCGCTGGACTTTCTGTCGGACAGCTTTGGTGCTTCACGCAAGTTCCGCATCCTGGCAGTGATCGACGATTGCTGCCGCGAAAACCTGTGCCTCATGGCCGACACCAGTATCTCGGGAGCCCGTGTCGCCCGCGAGCTGGATGCGCTGGTGCGGGTCTACGGAAAACCAGGTTGCATCGTCAGTGATAACGGCACGGAGTTCACAAGCCGGGCCATCCTGAAATGGGCCGACCAGAACGATGTGCCGTGGCATTACATCGACCCAGGGAAGCCACAGCAGAACGCCTTCATCGAGTCGTTCAACGGCAGCCTGCGCGACGAGCTATTGAACGAGGAGATCTTTGACACCCTGAACGATGCCCGGCGAAAGCTGGCGCTATGGCGATATGACTACAATGCCGTCAGGCCGCATTCGTCGCTCGGAAACCAGACGCCACTGCAAGCGCGCCGAGCGCTTGAGCAATTTGAGGGCTCCGCGCCCGGCGCACTTGCCCAAACCGAAACCCATGATTATCAAGATCAAACCCGCAGACTCTCGTTATGAACGAGGGACCGAAGGGGGGCAGGTCATGTCGAATAACTCCTCATTCAGAAGTTCGTCACGCAGGCTGCCGTTGAATGAATTGATGAACGCATTCTGTCGTGGCTTGCCGGGGTCAATGTAGTGCAGGGAATGGCATTGTGGTCGGCCCATCTCAGGATGGCCCGGCTGGTGAACTCCGTTCCGTAACACCTTCGGAACAGCGCTGATTGAAGGCTATGATTGCCTGCGGAGCCCACAGATTGCGCAGTAGGCGATCATAGCCGGGTTTCAGGTCCCTACAGTGGTTTTGCACAAACTACACCGCAAGGCAGACCGACCATGGCCGGTAACAGTATTGCACAGGCCGAGCCCGTTTTGGCGGTGATTGATATTGCCATGCCCCGCCACGAAGTTTTGACAACTATTCCCGGCAGGAAGCGACACCAATCCTCAAAATACCTCGCCAGGGTACTAGTGAGACATAAAAACCGGAACTTTACTGGTCCTCGTTACCTCATGCGTGACACCACCAAAAAGGTCTTGAGAGAACTTGCTATGTTCGTACGCCCCCATCACGATTAACTTTGCGCCCAGTTCTCTGGCCGTCTCTTGAATAACCTCGGCGATACCGCCCTTGCTTTTTGGACGGGTAACATGCTCTGCGTCGACATTATGACGCTTCAGATGCGTCAAGATATCCGCCCCCTCCGGCATTTTCGGAAAGCTAGACCCAACACTTAGTATTGTCACCCGACGCCGCTTTTCCTCGAGGATCGTCATTGCATCGTTGAGCGCCCGGGCCGCAGAACGCTTTCCGTCCCATGCGACAAGTGCATGCGATGCAAGCTGATCCGTAGAATATCCATTCGGAACCACAAGAACGGGTCGGCCGCTCTGCAATGACATCATATCCGGGCTGACGGCCCGAAACTCATCTGTTGGCAGGTTGGAATGATAGCCGGTAACGACAAAATCGAAATTTCGCGCCAGCTCTGGCAAGTTCATTTTGCCAATCTCATTCGGCATAATAAAGCGGGACCGCTCTGCAAGGCCTGCCTCGGCAGCCGCCTGTTGGAACAGATCACGTGCTGCTGCAATTTTCTCGTTTCTTGCACTGCCAAGCTTGTCGAGAAGATCTTCTGTCAAACCAAGAACATGCTCGAAATACGAGGATGCGTTCCCATAGACACAAGTCAGCCATGCATCGTGCTTTGCGGCGATTTTTGCCGCGTGCTTAACGCTGCTTGGGAAGCCTGCGCTACCGGAATGTGCAATAAGGATGTTCTTGATGCTCATTTTATCCTCACAATTCGAACTTCATAGGCAAACTAGCAATCACAATCTTAGAAGTCTATGATTTTATGAGGAACAGTACACGCCCTGCATCCCGACAAAGAAAAGACTGGGCAAGCAAGCTGCCCAGTCCCCTGGTGATACAAGCCCTACATTCCGCTTCATGAGGAGTGCAGGATGCTTGATCACCCTTTCTTGTTCGCTTCAATCTCGTCGAGGAACGGAATGTCTGACCTGAGACCCGTTTCCTCCTCCGTTTTGAGGTAGAATCCGTCCCAACGAAGGAGACGGAAGAATGAAGCGATCACGGTTCAACGAAGAACAGATCATCGCGATCCTGAAGAAGCAGGAGAGCGACATTTCGAAGACGGTTGTGTGCCGAGAGCGTGGGATCAGTTCATGATCAGCCCCACGTGCGTGGTCCGGTTTGATTGTTAGTGCATGACCGGTCTCGGGTCCATCAGAGCGATGGTTTCCGGGGCGGGTGGGCGATATCAAGGCACTATGTGTGAGGTGCCCCTAGATTTGTAGACGCTTTGCCCCCTAACTTTGAGGCAAGGAGGCCGAAATGGGGACAAGCAATTACAGCGACGAGTTCAAGCGGGATGCGGTGCATCAGATCACGGTGCGGGGGTATCCGGTCCGGGAGGTTTCCCGGCGCTTGGGCGTCAGCACGCATTCTCTGTACAAGTGGATGAAGCTGTTCGGCGATCCCGCCCCAAAGAAGCCGGGTGTGGATCATGAGGCGGAGAACCGGCGACTGAAGCGTGAGTTGGCCAGGGTGACCGAGGAGCGCGACATCCTAAAAAAGGCAACGGTGTACTTCGCGCGAGGGTCCCAATGAAGTACGCCTTTATCCGGGCGCATCGCGAGGAGTTTGGCATCCGAGCCATGTGCAGGGTGCTTCGGGTCCATTTCAGCGGCTTCTACGCATGGCTTAAGGAACCGTTAAGCCACCGTGCACAGGAGGATGCGCGTCAGACCGAGTTGATCTGGCAGGCCTGGGCCGACAGCGGCAAGGTCTACGGCTATCGCAAGTTGACGGACGATCTGCGCGATCAGGGCGAGCAAATATCCGAGAACCGAGTGGCGCGCTTGGCGTCTCTGGCCGGGATCGCCGCACAGGTTGGCTACAAACGCCGTCCCGGGCGCTACGGCGGCAAGCCAGCCATCGTGTCTGAGAACAGGCTGGAGCAGAGGTTCCAAGCCTCTGCGCCCGATCAGGTCTGGGTGACCGACATCACCTACATCAAGACCCACGAGGGCTGGCTGTATCTGTGTGTCGTCATCGACCTGTTTTCGCGCCGCGTGGTCGGCTGGTCGGCGCAATCGTGCATGACCACCGACCTCGCCTTGCAAGCCTTGCTGATGGCCGTGTGGCGGCGAAAGCCCGACGGAAAGGTCATGGTGCATTCTGACAGTCATACGATTGGTGCCAGTTCTCGGGTGGTCCGAACTTATGGATCGCTTCGGTCAACGCCTCGACGCAGAAGTCAGCCTCCAGCGTGTTCGAGATACGCCAGGCCAGCACCTTGCGCGTGTGCCAATCCATGATGGCGACGAGATACAGGAACCCTCGCCGCATCGGCAGATAGGTGATGTCCGCCGCCCAGACCTGGTTAGGCCGGTCCACCCGCAACCCGCGCAGCAGGTAGGGGTAGGTCTTGCGCCCTTTCGCCGCCTTGCTCGTGTTGGGTTTCTGGTAAATCGGCATGAGACCCATCAGCCGCATGAGACGACGAATGCGCTTCTCGTTCACCAGATGACCCTCATTGCGCAGATGCCAGGTCATCTGCCGCACACCGAAGAACGGTGTCTCAAGGAATTGTTCATCAATTTGGCGCATGAGCGCGAGATTTAGCGCCGTCTCGCCCTTGGGGGTGTAGTAGAACGACGACCGCGAGATCGACAGCAGCCTGCACTGCTTGCCGATCGACAGATCGGGATTGGCGGGTTCAACCATCTTCCGCCTCACTTGCCGGTCCACGGCTTGAGCTTTCTGGACAAAAAATCGTTGGCCACGGCCAGCTCCCCGATCTTCGCATGCAGCTCCTTCATTTACTCCTCGTCGACCTCAGGGGCCTTCTTGCCACCGCGCTCGAACACGCCCGACGCGCCTTCCAGCAAAGCCTTCTTCCATGTGTGGATCATCGTCGGGTGAACCCCGAACCGGCTCGCCAGTTCGGCTACCGTCTGCTCACCCTTCAGCGCCTCAAGCGCCACCTTCGCCTTGAAATCCGGCGAATGCTGCTTCCGTTTCGACATCTCTGATCTCCTTCTCGTCGAAGATCAGCAGAAAACAAATCGTAGCCTACGTCAGTGCCCTAATTTCGGGGGGTAGCTCAGACGTAGACGAACTTACCGTCTTCTTTGCGGCGATGGATAAGCTGATCAGCAACCTTTCACATAGCTGACCGTCCCTCGGCGTTCACTCAAGCGTCGGAGCAATCGCAAGGATGATGACCCCCGTCGCAGCCAGAGCAGCCGCAATGTAGAACCTGGGGCCAGGCCGTCTTTCGGTTTTGAAGATATGCCCAGCAAGCCAGGCTGCAAAGAACATCTCGATAGATGACATGATGGCAACGACGGTCACACTGGTGAACATCAACGAGAAAAACAGTGCGACTTGTCCGATTGTCATCGCACCACCAGCCAGCAATTGCCACCCGCTTGGCTTATGCAACCTCCATGAAAGCCCTACCCGGCCACGCAATCGAAAAAGCCCCCACCCAACGAACCATACCAATCCCGTCAACGCACCAATGAACACCCCGGCCAGCGGATCAGGCAAGGTCTGCATCGCGAGTTTGCGCGCTACGAAGGAACCACCATAACCCGCAGCAGAGCCAAGCGCCAAAACCCGACCCTTGGTCCTGTCCTGTGGCGAAGGTTCCGTAGAGACCAGGGTCGATACCGCCTTGGCGGACTTGCGAGTCATCATGATCAACACGCCACCTGTCACCAGAATAAACGCAATCACAATAGAAGTCGTAATCACCTCTCCAAGCAGGAGAAATGCGAAAATCGCTGCAAAAACAGGAATCAGACGCCGGATGAAGCCTGTCTCGATCGCGCCAGCCAGCTCCACCGACCGAAACAACGTCAGGCGGCCAACCACATTCCCCAGAACACCCGCCAGCACAAAATAGGCCACCCCGATCAGTACGGGCTGGCTAACAGAAAGCAGCTCTGGCCCCCAAACCAGCCAAAGGGCACCGGAAACGATACCTGTCATCAACACTGACAGCAGAACATCATTCCCGCGCCCTTGGGCGGATTGAGAGCTTTTGGCAATTGCGACCGAGCTAAGCGCATAACAAAACGCACCAAACGCGGCCATCAGACCACCAAAGCCAGCAGTCATTGGTCTAATCGGGCAACAAGAGCGGCGCTATTCATCCGCGACAAGCTGATCCAGGAAGCGTTCTGCAGACATAATTTCACGCATGGGCAGCTTTTCCTGCTGCTGCATTAGCTCTGTCGTGTATGTCAGCCCCTTGCCATCCCAGAACCACCAGTAAATGATCTCGCCCTTCTTATCCCGAATGGGCATTCTGAAAATTGGGAACTCCCCTTCAGCACGGGGAATTTCAACCGTACCCACCCGGGCGTGTTTGAGCCCGAGCTTTTTCAGAACACCACTCAAAGGCACCATCGCGATGGGCGAGGCCTCGCGTGCCAGAACGGTTACAGCTTCGGGCCGTTTCTGGAATGGGCCTTTCAAGAACTTCACGACCGGGGGATAGCTGGGATGGGTATGCGTAAGCTGCACATAAGCCAAACCAGCAGTTGTTTCGATCTCAACAATGTCGCCAGGTTGATAATCTTCCATTCTCGGCATTCCTCTTACAGGCTATAGGCTTCCAGGGTCGACGGATGGAACAGCTCTTCGATCTCCACACGGCGCGGCGACAAGCCCTGGCTTACGTGGTAATCTAAAAACTTGTTGAGCACATGCGCATTTCCACTGACGCCATAGCTCCAAGGGTCATCCCCCATCAGCGCGTGGACACGGTTGAGATTGTCCTCCACGAAGGGCATCGTCACCTTGGTGGCAGATGTGTCCGAAAGGGCCTCTTCGGCCAACCGTTTTGACTGCGTAAATGCCTTGAGCAATGCCGCGGGCAAGAACGGGTATTCTTCTGCCAGGCTCCGGCGTACGCCCAGTACGTGCATGATCGGGAAGATTTTGGTTTTCTCGAAGTAATATTCCGCCGCTGTAATGCTGTCTGCGAACAGTCGCCCAACATGCGGATGACGTTCAGCAAAGCAACGCGGCCAGCGCGGCCCGATAAAGCCATCAATTTCACCCGCTTCAAGCATGCTGTTCAGCGTGCTACCTTCTGGGGCTTCCTCCATACGAATGTCATCGGGCAACTGAACCTTGATTTTTTCAGGCCGGCCGGGTGTGTCCATGCCGCCGCGCACCCAGATGATATCCGAGGGCTTAACGCCATATTCCTCTTCCAGGATACCACGCACCCAAACGTTAGCTGAAAGCTGATATTCGGCGATACCGATACGTTTGCCCTTCAGGTCTTCTGGTTTGTTAATCCCTTTGTCCGTGCGGATATAGACAGAGGTGTGACGGAACGCACGGCTCAGGAAGACCGGGATTGCCACATAATGCGGATTCCCTCGGGCAACCGAAATCGAATAGGACGACAGCGAGATCTCGCTGATATCGAAAGCCTCGTGGCGGAACGCGCGAAAGAACATTTCTTCCGGCGACAACAGCATCGGAACCGGGTCTACTCCGTCGATCTGAACACGCCCATCCACGATTGCCCGTGTGCGGTCATAGTTACCCATTGCAAGGGAAAGTTTGAGATTGCTCATCCTGTCGGCTCCTAGTGATTTGTTTTACATTGCCGCTGAAGATCGACCGCTTGTCCGGTCTCTGCGGATTGCAAGATCGCGTGGCAAACCTCCAGGCTTGCCAGCCCCCATTCCCCTGTTTGGTCGGGGGCCTTGTTATGACGCACGGCATCCACCAGCGCATCCAGAACGGTTCTGCGTGGTGCCGGTCCGAATTTGGCTTCGATAAAGCCGCGTTCGGTGTCACCGAACACTTCTATCCCATCCGGGGTCAGTCGCAGATCGGCACGGTCACAAAGCGCGATCACCGGACCGAAATGTTCGTTATGTTCGGCCTCAATCGTCGTGCCGCTGCCGAATGTTCGTGTAGTTTTCAGCCGGACCTCGTCATCAGGGTTGAGATCCAGCAAAGCACGCCTTGCTCCACCGTAAGCCCCTTCTGATTTACGCTGTCCAAGCTCTCCGACATTGTTCATCCAGATATCACTGTCGAAATGCGCATAGCCCGAGTACGTCATGTTCGCGACACACCCCCCGGCAAAATTCATCAGTGCAGTGAATGCGCCCTCGGTCGGGCGCTTGGGATCCCATGCGCCCGTCATGGCATAAATTTTTTCGGCCATGCCGCCGGCAAGCCTGCGAACCACATCAATCTGGTGGATCGCCTGACTGAACAGCACGCCCCCACCCTCTTCGGTTCGCAGCTCTTCCGGGCGACGCGGACGATAGAGGAAGTCCGTATAGTTAAAGGCCTGGATCATGCGCAACTGACCGAACTTTCCGCTGGAAATAAGTTGCGTGGCCAATTCAACCGGCGGGTCGAAACTGTGACTCGGCCCAACTATCAAATGCACCCCAGCCTCCTTGGCTGCGGACACCATTACTTCGGCATCCTCCATCGAAACGGCCAACGGCTTTTCGACAAGGATATGTTTGCCCGCGCGCGCCGCAGCTAACACATGATCCACATGCATCTGGTGCGGCGTCGCAATGTAAATGGCCTCAACGTCAGGGTCTGCGCACAATTCCTCGACGGTGGCATACCCTGTGCCACCGTACTCTTTTTCGAATGCGTCGCGGCTTTCCTCCCTTGGGGCGGCGGCAGCCGTCAGCTTCACACGGGTGTCGGCATCAAACGAAGGCACCATGAGCATGAAAGCACGCCCAAGCCCCGCCACGCCAAGACGAACGGGATCAGAGGTCAAGAACCAGCCTCCCGGATTTGGCGCGCGAAACGCAAATCATGATCTGGCTGCCTTTTTCTTCTTCCATCAGCACCATATCACGATGATCTGCCTCGCCTTCCAGTAGGCGGGTTTTACAAGTACCGCACGTGCCACTTTCGCAAGAACTGCTTGTTGCGAAGCCAGCATCACGCAGTGCTTCGAGGATAGAACGATCCTCAGGAACAGTAACCGTTTGGCCGCTTTTCTTCAGCTCGACTTCGAAAGCAACGTCATCCTGACGAACCACATCAACAGGCTTGAAATCCTCGAAGTGGACACGGCCTTCGGGCCAGTGACCCGAGAAAGCTTTGATTTCTTCCATCAGCGGTTTGGGTCCGCAGCAGAAGACATGGGTCGCGCGCGGCGTCACCAGATCGTCCCAGAAATCATAGACAGCGTTCGGATCGCCGTCATCGTGGTGCACGATGATCCGGCCTTCGAAATCTTTCATCAGCTCATCAAGATAGGCCGATTCTTCCGCGCTCCGGCTTACGTAAATGATCCGAAGCATCTTACCTTTCTTATCCAGATAACGCGCCATCGAATAGATTGGCGTGATACCGATACCGCCGGCAATCAAGAGGTATTTCTGCACATCCGTCAGCGGGAAATCGTTTTCCGGGTGCTCGATATTCAACTCTGTCCCGACAACAGCTTGCTCATGCATGGAGGCAGACCCCCCGCGCGACTGCGGCTCTCGCTTGATGGCGACCACATATTCTTTTGGGTCGCTCCCATCATTTACCAGAGAGTATCGGCGCATAGCACCCGATGGTGTCTCGATCGTGATATGTGCACCTGGGTTGAACTCTGGCAGGGACTCGCCGCCAACCGGAGCCAAAGTGAATTCTGCAATAGTAGGTGTCAGATCGCGCCGTTTTTCGACGCGCATTTTGATCTGCTCCATGGGGTCCTCCCGTCCGTTCGCTTCCGAAATATAATTAGATAGCTAAGTTCAAGATGTCAACTGGACGCACCGCCCAGCCACGCGCTAATTGTGTCTAGAAATCACATATTTGGCCCTAAACGGTCTTCTCGTCCGCCAATATCCTTGGCCGACATGACAACCCCTGCTTCAGACAGGTCCGAAACGCCATGACATCCCGTAAAAATCATGGTCCTGCGCATCTCGTCTTCGAGAATCGAAAGCGCGCTGGAAACCCCCGCACGCCCCCGCGCCGCCAGGCCGTAAAGAGGTGCCCTGCCCAGCAGCACAGCGTCCGCCCCCAACGCAAGCGCCTTGACGATATCACTGCCGCGCCGAACACCACCATCAAGCAAAACTGTCATATGTTGGTCCAAGACGGACACAATCTCTGAAAGAATTTCAATCGTCGCCGGAGCTCCATCAAGCTGCCTGCCACCGTGGTTGGAAACAACCACCCCATCAGCGCCTTCGCGTTGTGCGGCCATTGCATCCTCAGCACACATGATCCCCTTAATCACAAGTGGCTCCTGCCACAGCTTCCGAAGACGCCTTACATCGTCCCAGGAAAAATTCGGGTTTCGTTGCGCCCGCGTAAATTCGGCAAGCGCCTTGTCGCTGACATCATCCCCCTAAAAGGCCGCCAGATTTTGCAGTCGCGGCCTATGTTGGCTCAGCCATACGGATTTGAACCATCTCGGATGCAACAATCCGTCCAATACGACAGAGGGGCTCATGCGGATTTCATGCGCGAAACCATGCCGCAAATCCCTCTCTCTTTTGCCACCCACCAACGAGTTGACAGTGATTACAAGAACACTGTAGCCCGCAGCCGACGCCCGTTCGATCAATGCATTGGAAAATGCTTCTTTGCCCCATGGGTACAGCTGAAACCAAAGTGGCCAATTATTTTTCTACGCGATTTCTTCCATAGTCGTGTTTGACGCTGTCGAAACCGTAAATGCGACCCCGGCCTGCTTTGCTGCGGCTGCAAGGTGCAAGTCCCCTTCTGGCCAATAAAGCCCGTTCAGGCCGGTTGGTCCGATTTGGAAAGGCGCCGCATACTTCTGACCGAACAGCGTGACAGAGAGATCGACATCCCCACCCTTGAGAATACGTGGCTTGAGTTGGATATCATCAAATGCGCTACGGTTCCTGTGCAGCGTGATTTCGCTCTCGGCACCACCATCCAGAAAATCAAATACCACACGGGGCAAACTCCGCCTGGCTCGGGTGCGAAAATCTTCGATGTTTACTTCTTGCCGCATCCGGCCTCCTGCCTCCTGCCAATTTCAACATGGCCACCAACCATGCTCAGGGCCAGAATCAAAATCCGCCCAAGGTCTATGCGGCCCCGGGCGGATCTGTTTGCAAACGTCGGACCGGTTATTCAGCTGCGGCTGTTTTGCCCGAAGTATTCAGCAAGGTGCGCCAATCCACATCTTTCGGATAAACGCCTTCATGAGAGTTGATCATGCTTTGCGGGATTTCATAATCGGTGCCGATTGCTTTGCCACCCTCTGCCACTTTCTTGGCGGCATCCGCCATCAAGCGACGGAACTCGACGATAGCCAGGTCCGAAGCACCAAGCACATCGGTATGGCGCTGAACGCGCGCGCCCATCGACACCCACATGGCGATATCTTGGTTCGGAATACCTTTGATCCCAGTGAAGTTACCTTCTTTCATGGCATCACGGTCTTGCAAGAAGTCGTTCTCGACAGTCCGCAGGCAGCGCCACTTGTCGTCAACATCCACTCCTGGAACAGCATGGGTAAACTTGCGCCATTCTTCGGTCGACGGCACATTCGGGCCATCCCAAGCGATGAAGTGGAACGCGGTCTCTTCATCATTGATCGGCACGATAACGGCCGCCACACGATAGTTGTTGTTCGGTGGGATCAACGAATAGTAGGGCGCAACAAATTCGGTCACACGGATATAGTTATGGGTCGCCGCGTTTTTGATCGGCGTACGGATTGCAGCATAGTGGAACCCGTAGCTGGTTGTCTCTGTCTGCATACGCGGAGACTTGTCCGTCGAGGGACGGTACCAGGATTTTTCATCGGCAGCAGCACCTTCCACGCGGGCCGGAACCATGTCCGACGAGTGCAGCGAGGACGAGTGGGCACTGTCGATCTGACCTTCGTGGATCTGCGCCCAGTTTGCGGGAATGCGGATTTTAAGGATAGCGATCGCCGAATCCTCGCGCGGGGCAAACGCCGGCGGCTGGAATTCAGGCATATCTTCTTTGTCACCCAGCCAGGCCCAAACGAAACCACCCCATTCTTTCACAGGATAAGAGCGATGCTTCACCTTATCCATAAGGGGGCTACCTTCGGGTTCGGAAGACATGGCAACGACATTGCCATCAACATCCATTTTCCACCCGTGATACAGACACCGCAGCCCGCATTCTTCGTTCCGGCCATAGACCAGCGATGCCTTGCGGTGCGGGCAAAGTTCATCAAGCAGGCCAAGACGCCCTTTGGTGTCGCGGAACGCTACATAGCTTTCCCCGAGCACCTCAACACGAAGCGGCTTGCCGTCGGGCTCTTCCACTTCTTCAATCAGGCATACAGGGGTCCAGTGCTGACGCATAAGACGTGCCATCGGTGCATCACCGGTCACGCGCGTCAGCAGTTCATTTTCTTCAGGTGTAAGCATTGAATCTCCTCCACAGGTCGCCGCATCAGAATTTGCGAAATTTTATTGGGAAACGCCATTATTCTTAGCTCTCTAAGTTTAGTCTGTCAATGGTCAGAGCGATATTCCCTTCACCTCACAAGTAAGAAAAACCCACGTAAATAAAACTACTTATGGGTTTGCGAGCAATTGGTATTATTCCGCGCATGATCGGGCCTTGTGTTCATACAGATCTGCTCTGCCGGTTCCTCTCTGGTTGTTCTATGGCCTCGGGATTCGTACACCCCGCTTGCGCAGCTCCCTGCATCGATCAGAATCACCGAAGTGTATTTTGATCAATAACCTCTTGGGCAAAAAAGCCCGCAGACAGTCATCCGAACAGACCGCGATTGGAACCAAAGACGCGGCCTGAAACTTTTCCGTCTCTCAGTCAAAACGGCAAGTAGCCGCCAAACCTGGCGGCCACTTTGGATTCGCATTCAGCACATTACACGTGGCTGACGTTACCCGCTTGCGGGGACTTCTTCCTTCAACAAGGCCTGTCGTCCAACCAGAGCGATGATAAGCAAGGTACACACAATTGAGACCGCGAAGTACGGGCTAACCGCGCCAATTGCAAAAATCGTCAGGAGACCTCGCTCCAACGAGCTGAGCTGGGTTTTGATAAAGCCTTCCATTGACGCCGAGACTGCAAGAGCACCAGCAACGGCACCAATAACAGCAAGCGTATTTGCCAACGGACCAAGCTCAAGAACGATGCCGGGGTTCCAGACAAAAGCGAACGGCAGAAGGAAGCCAACAATTGCAAGCCGCACAGCCGAGAATGCGATCTTGAATGGATCGTCATCAGCAATCGCAGACGCTGCGATTGCAGCCACAGCGATTGGCGGCGTCAAAGCAGACAGGATTGCATAGTAGAGCAGGAACATCTGGCTCGGCAGCAGAGGGAAACCCAGCTTGGAAAGAGCGGGGCCGACAAGCACAGCCGCCAGAATATACGCACTCGGAGTCGGCATACCCAAGCCCAGCACAATGGTCACCACAGCAGCAATCACTAGCGTCAACAGCGGCTGCGCATTACTGACCGTCAGGATCACGTTAGCCGATTTCATCCCCAATCCTGTCATAGACAGGCCACCAATAACCAGACCAGCAGCAGCACATGCCCCAGCGACAGGCAAAATTTGCAGGGTGGTTGTGCCAAGGCCTTCCACCATTGCCCACAACGACATCCGCGTTTGCTTGAGGATCATCGACGCAAGGATTGTCACCAGAACACCGACACCTGCGGTGAAGGTCGGCGAATAGCCAAGTATCAGCGCCACAATGATCCCGATAATGGGCAGCAAGAAAACCCAGCCGGTTCTGAACGTTTCCTTCGTCGTCGGGATTTCATCCTGAGAAGGCCGCAGATCGTATTTCACTGCGCGGAAGTGCACCTGGGTAAACACGCCCATATAGTACAGCAACGCAGGAATAAGCGCGGCAAGCACGATCGCATTGTACGAGATACCCGAATACTCTGCCATGATGAAGGCAGCCGAACCCATAATCGGCGGCATGGCACTGCCCCCCGTGGACGCCGCAACTTCAACCGCACCCGCAAACCGGGCCTTATAGCCCAAGCGCTTCATCACCGGGATCGTGATGGACCCCGTGGCCACAACATCCGAGGTTGGGCTACCAGACATGGTTCCATACAGACCCGACGAAATGATGGCGATCTTTGCAGGGCCGCCTCGTGCGCCCCCGGTGACCAGAGCCGCCAGGTTGAAAAAGAAGTCCCCTCCCCCAGCCTTGGCAAGGAAAGTCCCGAACATCACGAACAGGAAGACGTAACTTGCCACAACCTGAAGCGGGACACCGAACAACCCATCTGTGGTGAAGATCAGAATATCGAGCAGATAGCTGAACTCGCTGACGCGATGCCCGAACGGCGGCGGCAGAAGATAGCCAAAAAGGTTGTAAATCAGGAACAGCATCACAACGCCTGTCAGCCCCAAGCCAGTTGTCCGGCGCGTGGCTTCGATGGTCAGGAACAGCAGTGACGACCCAAAGAACAACTGATCCGTCGTGAACTGGTCCAGCAGGCTGATACGGTCCGAAATCTCGCCAGAGCTTACATAGAAGTAAATCCCGCAGGCCAAGCTGAGCGCAGACAACATCCAGTCATAAAATGGAATGCTATCTGGCGCTTTCGCGGTTGCACCAATCGCCAAGAAGAGAATTGTGAAAATCCCGGATACGAACAGGATCCCCTGAATGAGCGGGTCTGCGATAATGAACAGATTAGAGTGAATCACCCATGCCGCGAACGCCGCGGCCAGAACCATGACGACGGTCCGCATGGGTGGCTCTAGCTTCCGACGGCGTCCAGTTTCGGTAAGAGAAGGGAAATTCATGCTGGCACCATTTCCATGTTTGTGAGGTTAGGTCAGCTTTGAGTGCGCAAAATCATCCTACTGCCCGTGATCAGCACGGCCAGAGCACGACAGAGGCACTCTTGCAAACGAATCCGGTGCGCTTTGGTCAGCGCACCGGCATTGTTTTCCGAAGGCTTACTTGAGAAGCCCCAGCTCCATGTAGGCGCGCTTCGCGCCCGGGTGGAACGGCAGCGTTCTCTGCGAAACCAGCAACTCAGTTGAGAGCTGTTTCATTGCGTTATGAACGCCGCGGATTTCATCAATGTTCGAGGCAATGCTCTTGGCCAGCATGTAACCGGTTTCTTCGGGCAAGGCATCAGAGGTGATTACCATCGCGCCAAGTGCCAGCGTGATAACATCGGAAGTCTGGTTCTTATAGTTTCCGGCGGGAATGACGTAGGTCCCGGTGCCAAAACGCTCATTGGTCTTTTCGATGATATCCTGAGGCACGCTCAGCAGAACAACGTCGTTGCCTTCATCAACCTTGCGGAACGACGAGTGCCCAACGAAGATACCGTTGATCACCATATCCGTACGGCCATCGCTGATCAGGTCTGCCTGCTGGGACGAACCGCCACGCACCAGAACGCCGCCATTCGCTTCAATCGTTCCTTCGTCATAGCCTGCTTCTTCCAGCATGAAAGTGGCAATATTGGCCACGATGTTACCTGCGTTGTTGTTCGCCACACGGATTGCAGCGCCCGACTTCGCCAAGTCGTCGATGCTGTCGATGTTATACTCTTCGGCAAGAGACTTCTTGATGAAGAAATGCATCGGGGCCCAGTTGTACATGTACCCGATTGCCTGAAGGTTCTCGATGGGCGCCTTGAACGGCTCATCACCCGCTAGCGCCAGCTTGATTTCTGCATCATGGGCCAGACCCAGATCGGTCCGGTTTGCACCCAGCAGACCGATATTTGCGAAACCGCCACCAGTGGCCTGGTAGGTCACGACACCGCTTGCATCGTCAACCTTCACAGCCCGGTCGATCCCTGCGCCCAGCAGCGACCAAAGACCTGACGGACTCCCCCCGGACAACGTGACGTTGACGCTGTCCGCCATGACGCCGGTCCCGATAACGGAGATGCTCAGCGCCGCAACGGCAGCCTTGATTTGCTTTTTCATGGTTTCCTCCCTGTCATATTATCATAGATTTCTAAATTTAGATATCTATCTTATAGATCATTATTAAAAACCGAACTTTGCGTCAACCATGATCGAAACCGAGACACCGTCCAAAAATTTAGGTTAAGAACTGCGAATGGCTTGAACGCTCTCGCAGAGCATCCAAACCCCTACTCACATAAGGTTGCAGCACGCCCAAGGCCTAGCACAAGACTATTCCGAACTCTCTCAGAGCTTCCCCAAAACCATACATCTCAGCGGAAGTAGCCCAACGGAATCACCCGAGCCTAAAAGGCCCGGCTATCGCAGATGAAGCTAAAGAGACCTTCAGGATCCAAGGTTACTTCTGGTCGGTGGGACGCGGACACCGCTCAAAGCAGCTTTTTCCTCATCATCTTCAAGGTTTCGAATCATTACAGCAAGGGCCTTGCGCAATGTTTTCTCTTCGGCACCACTCAGGCCTCTGATGGCGGCGTTATTCACTTCGTGTGCCAAAGGCTCCAGGAGCTCCCGCAACTCCCAACCTTTTTCCGTGAGGAAAGCATGCTGACGACGACGGTTCCCAGCCACATTGCGGCGTTCAATATATCCAAGCTCTTCCATTCGGCTGAGTGCAGTATGCGCAGTAGGCTCTGTCAGATGTGCTCTTTCGCTTAACTCTCGTTGCGACAAACCATCTTCCTGCCAAAGGATTCGAAGGAATATCCACTGCCCGAAAGTCACATTTTGCGTCTGTAACCGCAACTGCAACGCACGGTTAAACCCTCTTGCCGCAAGACGTACCAAGCGAGCAATGCGCTCGTTATATTGGGTCAAACCGTCGTCTTTCAACGCGGAATCAGATTTTTCGTTCATGTATGCTCAGACCACAAACATCTATTGCCCAAAATCAGTTCTGGGCTTCTACAGGTCCGAGACTATCCCTGTCATCTTACGAAGATGCAAGCCTCAACAATGTCACTACTTTTACAGCTAGTGACATGCGGTGCGCGCAAACCGACGTAAATCTTGCAGCAAACCCTGCTTACAACTTTTCGATTTTTTCTCTCCATATTTTTCGATTTGGGGGTTTCTGCGCGCTTGATGCGTGTTGCGTTTTCGACGAAGATGTCGGGCAAGACGGTGTAGAGCTCAATGGTGTGTCCCGGGATATGCGGGGGGAGGATCACCCGGTCGAAGCCGCGCAGCGGGTGGTCGGCGGTTCGGTTTCCGTCACGCCTAGCCTAGCACCGGCTAGGTGTCCTGCTGTCATCACCCGCACCAGCGCATCCTCATCAATGAAACCCCGCGCGAGGTGTTGATTAACACCGCATCCGGCTTCATCATGCGCAGTTCGGCCTCGCAGATCACTCCTCGTGTCTGCGCGTTCAACGGGACATGCAGGCTCACCAACATCACACATGGCCAGAAGCTCAGCGCGTTTCACCAGCCCCACGCCCGTAGGTGCGGTGTCCGGTATCAGGAAGGGATCGTGCACCAGTATCTGTGCCGGATCTGTGCCGGATCGAACGCCAACTGTCGCTCGATCACCCGGTTCTATCCGCCCCGAGTTGATCAATCCGATCGCCCGGCCTCGCACCATCCGCGCGAATATCTGTTGCGGTCGGCCCGCATTCTCGCGCAGCAGGCGCTCGGATTCATGCAGACGGTGCAGCAGCACCAGCATCAGCATCCCTATCGCTTCGGGCATCCCCAAAAAGTTCTCGGGCGTTACACCATTCGTCACGATCAGACCGCGCGGCACAGGCCTCCCAGATCTCCCGCACCCACCCCGATCGTTGGAAGTACTAGCGCCCGCAGCCGTGGCGAGGCGTCCAGATCCGCGTCGCTCAGCCCCGACCGCGAACTGACCACGATGATAGCAACGTCCGACAGCAGCGCCTGCCGCTGTTCCTCCGTCAGCCGCAGCGGAACACCTAGGGTGATCTGGGGGCCGCGAACGACCTCCCAACCTTCGGTCCGCAGACGATCCGAACCCTCGAAGTCCAGTGGGTGACGGAAGTGCCACGCCTCGCCCGCCCAGCCCAACGGCAAACACACAAAGCTGGCACAGACACCTTCCAGACCTTCGCCAAGCGCCCCGGCCTGCGTCATGATATCAAGCTCAACCTCTGCATCGGGGGCGTTCAGCGCAGGTTTGATCGGTAAATCACCGGGCATCTCGCCCGCCCCTACACCCAAAGCATCTGCAATCGCATGCATCGCAACATCCGGACCGCAGGCCAGCCGCAGATTCAGCGCAGGTAGCGCCTGATGCTCCATCCCCCAGCCATTGTGCAGCTGATAATCCAGCGACGCCTGGATCACCTGCACCTTCACATCGCCCGCCAGTTTCAGCGTGCCCGCGACATCCAGCCAGTCCAGGCTCAGGATCACATCCGCCTCGCGCAGCACCGCGCCCGCCGCATCGTCAATGAAGAAGGCCGGTTTGCCGCGATGCTGCGGGTGATCCGTCGGGAAGGACGCCCCGTTCCGGATATCCGTCAGAACCTTCGCCCCAGCGCCTTGGCGTTCTTCGGCAGATCTGCCGCCCGCGCCACTCCTTCGGCCGAGGGTGCCGCCGGAGGCGACGGCTGGTAACGCGCAAAATCTGGCAACTCCGGTGCCTTCTCGTGCTGCTTTTCCTGGATCGACACGTCGAAGTTCACATAGGTCGGGCCTTTCGGTTCGCTCCACGCGATTACATCCGCACGCAACATCGATTCCAGCGCCGCATCAACCGGCCCCGTCGCCCCATAAATCAGAACCGGCACACAGTCGCACCACACGTTGAAGATCGCCATCGTACCATGCATCAGACCCACGTTGCTGTGCAGGATCACCGCCAATGGCTCCCCCGCAACCTTCGCATAGCCATGCGCAATCGCAACCGCATGCTCTTCGTGCAGACACAACAGCATCTGCGGATCTTCATTGCCAAGGTGGTTCACAAGGCTGTCGTGCAAACCCCGAAAGCTCGACCCCGGGTTCAGTGCAACATACTTCACTCACCCCCAAACCTCGCAATATATCCGCAAATACATCGCTACCCCACACCCCCAAACTATCCGACGATACTGGGCGCTCAACCTGATACAGCCTGTGGTCTGTCATGTGTCTTGACCTTTCCTTATGAAGTGTTGATGCAACAGCGCCCCATTTTGAAAGGCGTACGCAATAGGTATCCATTGCCCGCCGAAAGGGCGGGCATTTTGCATTTCAGACGGTCTGGAGCGGCTCAGAGGATCAGAAATCCAAACCGAAATCGACGGTTCCCGCCGAATGGGTCAAAGCACCGGAGGAAATATGATCCACATTTGCCGATGCGATTTCGCGCAAACGGCCAAGGGTCACATTCCCGCTGGCTTCTGTCTTCGCCCGCCCGTCAATGCGCTTTACAGCTTCGGCCATGTCTTCGGTCGACATATTGTCGAACATGATGACATCTGCGCCCCCGGTCTGAAGCACCTCGTCCAACTGATGCAAACCGTCGATCTCGATCTCTACCACGACCATGTGACCCACATTTCGTTGAACGGCTTCCAGCACCTGTTTGATGCCACCAGCCGCTGCGATATGGTTGTCCTTGATCAGGATCGCATCGGACAGGGAAAACCGATGATTGTGGCCGCCGCCATGCAAAATGGCGAGCTTTTCGACAAGTTTCAGCCCCGGTGTGGTTTTGCGTGTACAGGTGATACGTGTCTTGGTACCCGCAAGCTCCTGAACATAGGACGCTGTCAAGGTTGCCGTCCCAGACAACCGTCCGGCAAAGTTCAGGGCAACACGCTCTGCGGCAAGGATCGACGCCGCCGATCCCTCTATACGCATCAACGTATCGCCCGCTTTGCAGGCCGTACCATCCGCGACGACAGTCTCGACCACAAGATTGGGATCAATCAGCCGAAACGCGAGAGAGGCCACCTGCATCCCAGAAACAACCGCGTCCTGCCGTGCACGCATTTGCGCCTTGTAGCGCGTGCCTTCAGGCAGAACGGAACGGGTTGTCACGTCGCCTGCGGCACCCAGGTCCTCCATAATAGCGTTCCGAACCATGGGTTCGAGGATGATATCGGGGACGTTCGCAACATTGCTCATTATTTTTTAGATCCTTATCGGTTTGCAAAAGGGGCAGGAAGGGATGGTCTCATCCCGTCCAAAGCAATCAATACAGAAAAAGCTTTTGGATCCCACACCCCGTTCGCACATTACCTACGCACCGGGTCACTGACCCGACAGATTGATATGCACATTCTTTTCATAGGTGAAGGAAATCAGTTCGCCAATACCTACTTCGCGCCCGATACCCGATTGCTTGACCCCACCGAACGGGGCACCAAGGAAATGCCGACCGACTTCGTTAACCCAAACAAACCCGGCCTCGACGCGTGCAGCCGTACGATGAGCCATCACCAGATCCCGAGTCCAAATTGCACAGGGCAGCCCAAGCTCAAGTGCATTGACCTCGTTCAGCATGGAATCTTCGTCCGACCATTTGCGAACCGCAAGAACTGGCCCGTGAATCTCTTCACGGGCGATACGCATCTGCGGCGTTACATCCGCAAAAATCGTCGGCGCGATAAAGCTGCCTTTCGCCAGCGGACTATCCGTGACCGCATAACCGCCAGTAACGGCGCGCGCACCCTCACTTTTGGCAGAGTCAATGAAACCCATGACCCGGTCGAACTGCGCACGGCTGACAATCGTGCCTATCGTGGTTTCAGGATCCGTCGGAACGCCCGGCTTATATCTTTCAACAAACTCGGCCAGATAGGAAATGACTTCGTCGTGGATATCCTCGTACAGGAATGCGCGACTTATCGAGCCACAACACTAAGCGGCTGGCGCAGGGTCATATTCACCCGATCCGGCCCCATAGGGATCGTGTCGCCCTTCATTTCAGTCACAAGACCGGCGAAAAACTCCATCTGGGCCGCCGCGATGGCCGCGTCGCCGCGCATCTCGGTATATGGGTTGCCGCAATTGGCCGCGTCCATCATCGAAAGCTCATCTCCGCGCTTGTGCAAGAGAGCCGCGATTTCCTGCAGAATACTGGCACGCTCAAGAGGAGCAACATCACGCCATTCCTTCAAACACGCAGGCGCTACGTCCACCTCGGCCCGGGTCGCCGCAGCCACTAATCCGATCAGCTGACCTGTGCCCGGGTTAAAAGTCTCCTCGTAATTTCCTGCGCTTGGCGGAACCCATGCGCCCCCACAATACAGCTGCTCCTTACCAGAGAGAGCATGGTTTGCATCCATATTCACCATGCGCATATGATGTTTCCTCCCGCGATTGCCCTTGATTACTTAGATTTCTAATATAGTCAACCAATGAACCCCATCGCCTGCCAAGTGAAATCGTTGCGCGTATGAGAGGTTTTCGCCGGGCGGCGCGCAGGTTAGCTGCCCTGCCAGGCTCCCCCCACCGGGTGCCGCTGATCGCTAGCGCATCGGCTGGGGTGACTAATGCCTTCCCAGCTACCAACATTCAAGTGAAATATTGGACCCTCCACTAGCAAGCAAATTACCGCCATACGCTCACTATCTGCTATTTTAGATCACTAATTATTCGCGTAAATACTCTCTTGGATTGAATTATTTTCTGGGCATTCAATTGATTAAGAAAAAGACAGCCTGGCCCTTTCAGGAAGGGTTTATCATCAACGGAACGGCGGAAACCCATGTGTTTACCGACTACCGCTGGGATGATGGAAGTGTGAGCCGCCGCCAGTTTGTGGATCTGATCAGCCCCACCTAAGTGGTCCAGTTTGATTGTTAGTGCATGACAGGCCTTTGGTCCATCGGGACGACGGTTTCCGGCGCTGGTGGGCGGTAGTCCAGAGCACTATGCGGTCGTTTGGTGTTGTAGTGTTTCCTCCATTGTTCGATCAGGATTTGTGCCTCACGCAGGCTGTAGAAGACCTCACCGTTTAGAAGCTCGTCACGGAACCGGGCGTTGAAACTTTCGCAATATCCGTTTTCCCATGGGCTGCCTGGCTGGATGTAGGCGGTTGTCGCGTTGCCCTTAAATCTGAGACACGACGCGTTCGGGGATATTTTTTGCCCTTAATTATGAGATTCCACTGCCATCGCGCCTATGCTTTTCGCGCGCTGCCGGGCGATGTAAACAACCGCGGCAAGCAGACGTGGCTCCTTATCGAAGGCGCGCAATAGAGCAACCCTTGCATAGTCGTCGATGCCGGAGCTTGAGATGGCCGCTTTGACCAGTGGACGGGATTGGGCTGCATCAATTGCAGCAAGGCAAAACAGCCTTACTTCCAGCCTGTGGCCCTGAAGAGCGTATAACGGATCTCCGCGGAAGGCCTTTAATGATATGGCAAAGGTGACCGCGCGCATTGCGCGCCGAAATTGCTTGGAGCTGCGTAATCGCGCGGCGTATTCAAGCCGCGCGGCGCCGTTGCGCGCACGATTTATCAGCTTTTCGGGCATCTGTTCGCCACTGGCCTTGCCGAGCGTCGGCACAAGTCTCGTCCCACAAACCTGGCAGTCGAATGCCCAGGCTCGCCTCCAATGCTTGAGCGAAAGGCCCTCTCTGGAACATTGCAGGCAATGCTGGAATGGTATCTGGGCCGTCAGCGAGGCTTCTCGTGTCGTCATTGCTGGGAAGGTCAAAGATCGCACAACATCTGGGTCAATCCGTGCGGCGTTGGCAATCTTCGCCGCCGCAGCCGCGTCGACGTTGAAGTTCAAGGCGGTGCCATGCGCGGTATCAATTCTGAGATGAGCCAGTAGTTCCGCATCATCACAGTAGTTGGCCGCCGCCAGCCTAGACAACCAACCTGACAACAACTCGTCGGGCAGCGGCGCGACAGTCTTGGGCAGCGGGTGCGGCTTCACACCCCGGACTTCTCGAGCCGCCGATGGGGGTTCGCATGGCGCGACCAAACCGGCGTCCATTTTGCGATTGCGTCATCGGTGATGCATTCATCACCTGTGACAATGGCGTCGATGGAAAGATCCTTGATCAGGGCGAAGATGCGCGAGGTCACCCCGCCGGTCAGCGCAAGTATCTGCTTTAGTGACTTGACCTTCAGATTGGATTTCTTCTCGAGGGGCATTGCCGCGATGAGTGTCTGGATCATGTCCGAGAACTCGGCGTCGTCGCGCCAGTTTGGAAGGTGATGTTCGTCCAGCCGCCTGGCAAGCTGGATATCACCACGGATGGCATCGACGGCCTCGCTGACCCCCAGGCAGACCAGCGACACTTCGAGTTCATTGCTGAGATACCGCAGAACATTGAGAAAGCGGCGCTGTTCGCGGTGGGTCCCGGCCAAGAGGTTGTGGACTTCGTCGATCATGATCATCCGCAGGCCAAGGTCGCGCAAGAGCGCGACGACACGGACTTCGAGGGAGGCCACATTTTGAGCGCGCGCGCTCAGTGCCGTGGCCGGTGCCCCGACGGTCGCCAGGATGTGCAGATAGAACCGTCGTTCGTCGGGAGCTGGTGGTGCTTGTAACAGTAACAGCGGCGTTCGCGTAATTCCCGATGCTGGGTCATATTCCGGTGCATATCTGCGCGAAAGATTGCGGGCGATCATCGTCTTTCCGATCCCGGACGCGCCATGCACAAGAAGGCCAGGCATACGGGTTTGCCTTGGCGCTTCGATCATACACTGCAAACGGTCCAGAACTTGTTCGGCCCGCGGAAAGCCAATCCAGATATCCGATTGAATGAGGGTGATCCGACCGTCTTCCTCTGTTTTTCCTGCCCTCAATTCACCATCTCTCCACCTTGAACAATGGGCGCGATGTATCACCCGTATCGATCGCGCGCAGCCCTTCGGTTGTTGAGACGGCCGAGTTGGCGCCCTCCAATGTCCCTTTTCTTTCACGGGATCGGCGTTCGGCCCTCGTCAGGCTCCGGCTTTCAGACTCGATTTGGCGTTGCTGTCGGATCAGCTCAGCCAGGACCAGCTCATTGGACCCGGACTTGCCAAGGGCACGGGCATTCCTCATGGCTTCGCGATATTCCCAGAGCGACACAGGCGGAATTTCCAGGTTTCGGTACCGAGCTTCGACGTATCGGTCATTATCCAGTTCGACCCAGATCACCGAGAGGTCGCGAGGGTCGTAGCGGACGACCACCTTTCCATCCCCGCGCCCGATGTGGCCTGCAAGCGCATCGGACCAGTACCGTATCTGGAACAGATGGATGCCGTCACGCCTGACCTTGCGCAGTTCACTTGGCAGAAAGCTCACCCGAAAGGCTTCAATCTCGAAGGGGATATCGCCCATCATTTGCTCTGAGAGCGCCTCCCATTTGGCAACGGGCGTGCAGCCAAGACTTGAATGAATGCTGTTGTTGTAGCGGCAGATTTCCAGAGCAAACCAGCGATCGAAGTCGCTTAAGGTCATCGTGGCCATGCCCTCGGCGTCATAGTCGCCCTTGGCCACGACCGAGGATTGCGTTGTTCCAGGCAACAGGTGCACGGCCCCCATCATCGTGCCGATCAATCGTTCGATGTGCCCTCCGAAATGAGGACTGCCTGGCGGCCGATAGACCAGATCGATCCCCCATTCTGCACATGCCGACCGAAAGGCATGCGACCGGAAATCGCGCCCGTTATCGACGTGGATGCTATGCGGTTTACCCTGCGCGGGCCAAGGAACATTGCGCACCAATTCCGCCAGAAGTTCCGCCTTGGGGGCCACAGCCTGTGTCAGGCAAAGCGCCACCGACAGACGCGAAGGTGCCTCGAGAGAGGTGTAATATCCGGTCACCATCCGCGTTGCGACGTCGATCGCCAGCGTGACCCAAGGCCGCCCAATTGGTTTGCGTTCAAAACTGTCGACGAGAATGATGTCCGCAGGCGTATGGTCGATTTGCACGACCTCCAGTGGCCGGTTTGCCTTGTTGTCGCCTACGACCGGCGCAAATTTCTGGCGGGCCGCCTTTGCGCCTTCGCGTGCCTTGGCAATTTCACGGGCATCCATTGCATCCAGCCTGCGCTGAACCGTCCGACGTGTCGGCGGTTGCAAGCCCTGCTGCCAGCACGCGCTTCGGATTTCTGTCACGATGCGCGACAGGCTTGGGCGTTCCCGCCGTAAGAAATAACGGCGAAGATGTTCTTCGATCACCGCTTCCACCTTGCCGGATATCAAGGTTGTACCAGTCGGGCGGCCCCGTTTCCGAGAAGCCAGCGCGCTGGTGCGCCCACCCTCTTCGGCCAGACGCTTTATCCAGCGCCAGACAGTCGCCCTGCTGACACCAAGCTCCCAAACGGCGTCATTGATGCCACTTTCCAGACTGCCAGTTCCTTTGAGATATGCCTGAACAAGCGGACGCAGAACGGCCGCCCTGCGCGCCTCCTCAGCACCAGCGGCAACGAAGTCTTCGCGATCATCATCCATCAATATTTGCCACACGAAGCTGCGAACCCTGTCTCAGGTTTAAGGGCAAAAATATCGGATTTAAAGGCAAAATATCATATTTAAGGGCAAAGCAAGGCCGTTGATTTCGTTGGATTTCTCATCTCACAATTAAGGGCTACGCGACAGCCGCGAAATCGGCCGGGCGGTGGATACTCTCACCGGCGGCCCGGGTTTTGGTGCAAGTCTCATCCGGTGCGCCATCGACACCTGCTGATCCCCTGCGCCTGATCTCGCGAACAACCAGCGCCGCGCCAATTGCCGCGACGACAGCGGCTATTCCGCCGAGCCCCATCAACCACCCGCCAATCCCGCCGAGAATGGTGGCTAGGATGACGCCACCGCCGCCGCAGCAGATCACCATGATCGGCGCGGCAATGATGAAGGCCAGAAGCCCGCCCAAATGTTTGTCATCCATGGCCATACCCGTCCTTCCGTGCTCAGGACTCCCCCGCCTGGAGCACTTCGGCCGGATAGCCATTGGCCAGAACCGCCTCGATGATCATGTCTGGGTTGGCCGCCTGATCGTCGAAGGCCACGACGTAAGTGCCCGTGCCAAACTCCTCGCCTTCCTGGAAGTCGACGATTTCGACCGTGGGCACGCCGCGCATCGCCGCCGCGACGGTGAACGAGCAGGTCGGGCATGTCAGTTCGGCGACACCGACATTGATGCGCTGTTCTTCGGCACTGGCGGGCATTGCGGCCAGAATGCCGAGAGTTGCGAGTGCGAGAGAGAGATGTTTCATCGGTTACGCCTTTCAGTAGGACAGGATGTAGGGGGTCAGGTAGGGGAAGATCATCGCCACGGCGACGATCCCGCTGGCAATCCAGAGAATGGACCGCATGAGTGTTCGGTTCATCGGTCGCGCGCAGGTGCCATCAACGCAGGCTTCGGCCGGGATCGGGCTATACGCCTTGTAAAAGCCGTATCCGATGAAAGCGGCACTCAGTGCGAAGGTGATCCACTTATATTGATAGAACGCGCCCAACTGGGCGATGAACACGCCGGTGACGCCGAAGCTCACCAGCACCAGCGGCAGGATGCAACAGGAGGTCATGGCCAGCGCGCCGAGTACGCCGAGCCCGGTTGTCGCCCATGCCTTTTTGTCAGCTGCCGGGGTTTCGCCCATTGCCGACTGGCGGCCGGCGGATGTGGTTTCAGTCATGGTTCGAATCATCCTTGCCTCAGTGATGATCTCAATCTAGGGTCTGTAGCTGGTACAGGCTCAAGGGGGTTTGGTGTGAATAATCATCACAGATCGGTGAAGGTCCTCAGGCGCGGAGATCTGGCCAAGCTGACCGGCTGCAATCTCGAAACTATTCGCTACTACGAGAACATCGGCGTCATGCCCGAGCCGCCGCGCTCCAGCAAAAATTATCGCGTCTACGATGACAGACATGTCGCGCGTCTGCGCTTCATCATGCGCGCGCGCGAGTTGGGGTTCACGCTCGACGAGGTTCGCGATCTGCTCGCATTGGTCGATGGCGGGGCCCAGACCTGCGGCGAGGTGCAGGGTCTGGCAAATGCGCATCTCGCTTCAGTCCGCGCCAAGATCGCGGATCTCAAGCGCATTGAGCACGTCCTGTCGTCCACCGTGGCGCAATGTAGCGGAGACGATGTGCCCGAATGCCCCGTCATAGATGCGCTGAGGGAGGAGGCCTAAAAGGTTTCTTGAGGAAATCCGCGGCAATCAAACCGGACAGTCCTTGGCTTCCGCGCTAGGAACACCGTGACCAATATCGCGGGCAGCGAAGAAACCGCGCTCTGAGGTGCCCCTAGTTTCCTAGACATCCGCTTCCACGAATCAGGCCGTAGCCGGCCAAGCTGATCAACTCGGACAGGTGCAGGCACAGAGTTACCGCAAGATTTATCGCTCGATCCGGCACCGCGGCTTCGAGGTGCTCGCGCCTCTCCTGAAGGTCGCGTATTTTACTGGAAACTGAATGGCTGAAATCCCGCTTGGGCATGTTCTTGTTCTCATTTAGGCAAATTCTAATTTGCTGTCCGCCACATTCGAAACTTTCCCTGCCCTGTTACCTCACGGACCAATCCCCTTTC
Organism: Thalassovita sp. ABM4_323; assembly: GCF_056158665.1. Classification (NCBI taxonomy): domain Bacteria; kingdom Pseudomonadati; phylum Pseudomonadota; class Alphaproteobacteria; order Rhodobacterales; family Roseobacteraceae; genus Thalassovita; species Thalassovita sp. ABM4_323. Next base: position 131,179 of record NZ_JBSWTS010000003.1, read on the forward strand.
TTCCATCCAGGTCAGGTTCCGCTGGACCGCCGCTCGGCTAGTGCCGGTCAGGGCCTCGGCCATCGGTGCGGAGAGGAGCGGCCATTCGGTCAGCACGGCACGCAAAGCCGGTGGAGTTTTGCCTGAGAGCGAGCTCATCTCTGCTTCTGTCCTCGCTGACCATGTCTCGATATAGTCCAAGTGCCGCATCGCGGTCAGGCAGGCAGTCTCCATCCCATCCAGCCAGCGAGCAAGACGCTCCGGTGGTAAGCCCGACGCGCGCAACCCCCCTGCCCCACCCAAAGCTAGTGGTGCAAAGTTCGCTCCCTTTCCGTCGCTGGCCGTGATCCTTGCCGCGGTAACGGCTGCTTCGATCTGGTCGCCTTGTTGCCCGAGACCCGCCAAGCTCCAGAGGTGAAACCCCATGCAAGCCCGCGTGATCGGGTGTAGATGAACAGCTGATTTCATCACCTCCAGCCATCCGCCCGCGCGCTCCTCTAGCCGCTCGGTGGCATCCTCGATGTTCTCGGGATCGCGGCGGTCCAGAAAGGCCGCCAGATCGACCATTGGACCCGGACCACCCATCAGGCGGCGAACAGCCCAGCCAACTCTTGCCAAGGCATTCGGGTCATCCTGTGCGCCAGACAATCGCATTGATATCCAAAGAGCGAGGCGGTCAGAACTCACCCGATCCCCTGCAAGCCAGCTGAGGTCTGCCGCCTCGATCAGTGCCAGTCTGTGTCGCCAGCCATCCGGGCCACGCAGCAAGCGGTCATCCAGCGCACCCAGGCGTCCAGCCACCTTTGCCAGCCGCGCAGCCTGAGCCGCTTCCGCCTTTGCCCAGTCGTCGATGACAGCAATGTCGGACGGTTCTGCCCGTGGCCCGGGCGGCAAATCATCCGGTTCTTCATCGAGTGGTCCCGGCAGAAACCAGAGATCCTCTTCGTGAGCTTCTTCATCCTCCTCGATGGTGATGAGGGGGTCATCGAAATTATCTGTCAAAGCGGATGCTTGGGGCTTCATATGTGCAAAATACTGTTCTTTTGCACATTACCCAAGTGATTTTGTGGCGGTTGCCTTTGCTCTTTATATAGTATGCGCGCGCGACTGCCGGTGGAACCTCTCAGATCGCGCTCAGCGCAAGGAAACCAAGGGTTTTTGGACGAGCACGACGAGAGAGCACTTACTTGCATTCGTTTACAAACGGTCGTTTATTAGCGATACCTTAAATTGCAAACGGCCCGATTTCATGCCCCTGATAGGCTACGCCCGTGTTTCCACAGAGGATCAGACCCCCCTGCCCCAGTCTGAGGCCCTGCAAACTGCGGGTTGCGTCGAGATCTTTGAAGAGCACGCCTCGGGCGGCAATCGCGCGCGACCGGTGCTGGCACGCGTGCTCGAACGCGTCCAGAGCGGCGATACGCTGGTCGTTGTGCGGATCGACCGGCTTGCGCGGTCTCTGTCGCACTTGCTGGAGGTGATCGAACGTCTGGAGGCCAAGGGCGCCTTCTTCCGCTCCCTGCAGGATCCCATCGACACCGCATCCCCGCAAGGCAAGTTCACGCTGCAGGTTCTGGGTGCCGCGGCCGAGTTCGAGCGCGCTCTGATCCGCGAACGCACCAAGGCCGGGCTTGCCTCTGCGCGCGCCAAAGGGCGCGTTGGTGGCAATCCTGGGCTACGCGCCAAGGATCCCGCCGCGCTGCGCAAGGTGCGGCTTGCGCGACAGGACGGCTATATGGAGCGCCTCAACGAGACCGCGCAGGATTGGGTGCCCCATGTGCGCCGCTTGCGGCCGGATATGGCCTGGGAAGACCTGCTGCGGATCATCAATGGCCGACTGTCCCCAGATCGCCATTGGACACAAAGCCGACTGCTCCGCGCTGTGAAGGCCTATGTCAGAGACGGTTTCCTTCCTGCCGAGGTGCTTGGCCGCGCCGGACGCCGCGAAACCAATGACCGCCTGCCGGCCATCGTCGCAGCGATCAAAGGCGCGGACCCCGAAATCACGCTGCAGGCGATCTGCGACCGGCTGGAATCGATGCGCGAACGGACCCCTCGAGGTCGTACCAGCTGGCAGCCGTCTTCGGTCAAAATGTTGCTCGAACGCGCGGAGCGGCTTGGCCTAATTTCATCAGAATCGGCTCACTCCCAACTGTAACTAGCAGAGGCTCAAACAGCTGAATCTATCGCTCCAAACACTGTCAGAAGGTCAATTGTGCCATTGGTTGCATGGGTTTAGCCAATACCGTCCAAACAATCCTCATGAGCGGCTTGAAGCACGGTCTTGTGGACTTATTGCCGTAAAATCAACAACTTGCGGTTATCTTGATGTGACTGTACGTATTGGTGCTGTGGATAACTTTCACACTACATCTAAATTCTTCTTGCCGGACTCACTTGATCGTGGCATTCCCGTTCTGACGGCAAAACGCGTCAGACGCGCTGTACACCGTCAGAATGACCAAGAGCCTCAACAGAGGCCGAGAGTGGGCGGCAGGACATGGATGATCGTAACGTTGGATACGCGCAAGGCATAGGCTCTTCCGACATCGGAGCATTTGCCGACAATCTGGCTGAATCTTTGGATCGCCAGATGAAGATCGCTTTCGAGCCCGAAGAACGAAAGTCCCTGCGCCGTTTCAGTTCTACCGAAGTTGCCAGCCTCCTGCGCGTGAGCACATCTAACCTGCGCAACCGGCACAAGGACGGCAGCTTCCCGGAAGTTCAAACAGACAACCGCGGACACCGGTTCTACACAGCCCAGGAGATCGATAAGCTGCGCGACATTCTGGGGCGCACCGGAAAGAACGCAGAAAGCTACCGCCCTGGTCGACGTGACGGCGATCGTCTCCAGGTGATATCTGTCGTCAATTTCAAAGGCGGATCATCAAAAACAACAGCAACGATCCATCTTGCACAACGGTATGCTTTGCGAGGTTACCGAGTGTTGGTCTTGGATCTCGATCCGCAGGCAAGTTTGACCACCTTTTTCGGCTTTCGGCCTGAGCTCGAGTTCGCTGAAGGCGGCACAATCTATGATGCCCTGAGATATGAGGAACAAGTTCCGCTCTCGGCCGTTATCCAAAAAACTTACTTCCATAAGCTCGATATGGTCCCAGCGGGCCTAATGCTCTCGGAATACGAAACTGAGACGGCAAACGCCCTCGCCCGCCGGGTGCAGCCCATATTTGCGGAGCGTCTCGCCTTAGCGCTTGAGGAAGTAGAGGCGAATTACGACATCGTTCTGATCGACTGTCCACCTCAACTTGGTTTTCTTACCCTAACGGCGTTGGCAGCCTCGACGGGGCTCCTGGTAACGGTGGTACCAGGCATGCTCGACATTGCTTCTATGAGCCAGTTCCTCAAGCTTGCTTCGGAAACGGTGAAGGCTGTCGAAGAAGCCATTGGCCGGCGCGTTACCTGGGACTTCGTTAAGTTCTTGATAACGAGATACGAGCCTTCGGACGGGCCTCAGACGCAAATGGCGGGCTACCTGAGATCGATCTTGGCCGGTCAGGTCATGACTGAGCCAATGCTGAAGTCTACAGCAATCTCGGACGCCGGCATGACCCAGCAAACCGTCTACGAAGTTGATCCGAGCCAGTTCATCAGGAAAACGATTGATCGCGCTCTGACCAGCGTGAACGGCGTTGGCGATGAGTTGGAACAAACAATCCAAATGGCATGGGGGCGTCGCTGATGGCCCGAAATATCTTCAATCAGCCTCCAAAGGACGAGAAGCAGAGCGCGGCCCCCTCCCCTACCCCGCCAAAAGCGGCAAAACTGCCAGGATCTGTTGGCGGATTGCGCGACTCTTTGCGCGAGATTACCGCGAATTCCATTCGGGACATCGAGCCCGATCAGATTGACATGGATGGTCTGCGCGATCGGTTGGTACTGGAGGATTCCAGTATTGATGAGTTGGCCGAAAGCATTCGCAAGCATGGGCAACAAGTGCCAATTATGGTCCGTCCATCGGCCCAACCGGACAGATACCGTATCATCTACGGCCGACGCAGACTTGCAGCGATCCGCATGGTCGGCGGAACGGTCAAGGCGATCGTTCGAACCTTGGATGACGACGCATCTCTGATCGCACAGGGCCAAGAGAACAACCTCCGACTAGACCCGTCTTTCATCGAGAAATCTCTTTTTATCAAAGAGATGCAGGAATCAGGTTACAAGCCAAACGTTATTCAGGATGCTCTAGGCTTGACACGGCAGGGCGTATCCAACCATCGCGTCGTCATAGAGCAACTGCCAGAAGGGCTTGTACAGCTGATCGGGCCGGCACATGGCATCGGACGACGGCAGTGGGGTGACCTGGCCGCGTTCTCAAAAAAGATAGATCTGGTGAACACGGCCAAAGAGGCAATTGCCGCCCTGCCCGACGACACTCCAAGCGCGGAGAAGTTTCAGGCAGTCTACTCGGCTTGCTCGAACAAGGCGCGTAGCGACAAGAAGCAAGCCAACCGCAGCCTAACGTCCGTCGTCAAAGACGGGGACGGTAGCTCCGTGGGAACACTGACAGTCGATCAGAAAACGATCGCCATCAAGATCGCCAAGAAGGACAACCCAGAATTCGGCCGATGGTTCGAAGAGCGCGCGGAGGCAACGCTTTTGCAGCTCTTCAAACAGTGGCGGAATGAGAGCGGCTCTGGGTCCTAACCCAAGCCACACCGAGTAACGCGAGCAGAGGAGAAAAGCGAAGACCAGAAAGAAAAGAGCCCCCCAAAGTTTCCCCTGGAGAGCCCTCATCATTCGATTAGCACTCATGATGTAGCAACCTCCAGCAAACTGGTCAAGAGTCACCAATTCGGTGGACGGATTTTTATTGCCTTTTCCTGAGCGAAATCTTGGGAAGAGACAGGGAAGTTGTGGGCCGAACGGTCGTCGTGAACAAACCATGGCATTTACAAAACTATCGATCAGAACCGATGGTGCTGATGCATCTTGCGGCTCAATTTCTGCGGCTGAAACCGACATCTGGACCATCTTCAGGGCACTGAGAGATGCACGTAGCGTATTCGGTCTGCGTCCTGGCCATATCCAAACACTTCAAGCCATGCTCAGTTTCTTGAAGCCCGGCCATGGGGAAACGGTTTTCGCGTCCAACGACTCGATTTGCCAGCGCGTCGGCGGTATCGACGAACGGACCCTTCGCAGACACATCAACCGTTTCGTTGAACTCGGTTTCATCAAGCGCAATGACAGCTCGAACCGAAAGCGCTACCGCGTTCGCTCGTCCAGCGGGGAATGCATCAGTTATGGACTATCTCTAACCCCCCTCCTCCAACGTGCGAACGAGCTTATCGCCATAGCACATGAGATGGAAAATAACCGGCGGGATCGGATATTTGCCCGCAAACAGATCCTCACAAAACTCGCCCACTTGGAAGAGCATGATCCCAGCAACACATTCATCAGCCACGCACGGAGAGCTCTACGCAGGAAGCTGAGCCTTCCTGAATACCACGCGCTACTCGCAGACACAGACAGAGAATGCCAGAGTTTACATACCCCAGATGACCCACCAGAAACTGTAGAATTGCCCGCCAATGACGGACAAACTGTCCGGCACCAATCTAAGTCTGAAGAAGAAAAAAAAGATTTAGATAGCAACATAGGCAATGAAGCTCTGAAACCAGACTTGCTAACCTCAGTTTGCGATCAAGCGACGTCGTTCTCCACAGAGAGACTTAGAAACTGGTTGGAAATTGAAAACCATGCTCGAACACTTGCACCCATGATGGGGATTCACCCAGATACATTCGAAAAAGCCAAGAATGCAGTCGGAGCTCAGAAAGCGTCATGCGCGATCTTCATCATGCTACAACTTGGAAAACGTATCAGGGACTTTGGAGCGTATTTTCACAGTATTACCTTGGGCCAACGTCAAGACCAGTTTGATCCAATGGCTTTGATCAAGCGTCTATCCAAAACTGCTATGCAAACCGCCTAGTGTCCACCGCGGTGGACGTCTGACCGGCAACTAGTCCAATGGTAATACCCACCGATCTAAAGGAGATGCGGAAGAAAAATTTTCTCGGCAGGATGAACGAGGAGATTCCGATGAAGAAGACACGATTCACCGAGGCGCAGATCATGGGCGTGCTGCGCCAGATGGAGGGCGTTGTGCCTGCCGCCGAACTGTGCCGGGAACATGGCATGAGCAGCGCCACGCTGTACAAATGGCGGGCGAAGTACGGCGGCATGGACGCCAGCCTGATTAGCGAGATGAAGGCGATGGCCGAGGAGAACCGACGCCTGAAGCGCATGTATGCCGACGTCAGCATGCAGAATGACCTCCTGAAGGAGGCGCTTGGAAAAAATGAGACGGCGAGCTCAGCGCCGAGAGTTGGCCGTGAAAGCGGTGGCGATGAAGGGGGTCAGCATTGCGCTGGCGTGCCGGGCGTTCGACGTCAGTGAGACCTGCTATCGGTACAGCCCCAACCTAGACGATGAGAACGAGCAAATCGCGGATCTGCTATTGGGGCTGACAGCAGCGAAGAAGAGCTGGGGCTTCGGTCTGTGCTTTCTCTACCTGCGCAACGTCTAGGGGCATGGCTGGAACCACAAGCGGGTGTATCGGATCTACCGCGAGTTGGAACTGAACCGCAGGATCAAGCTGCGCAAACGGATGAAGCGGGACAAACCTGATGAGCTGGCTGTGCCGGACGCACCGAACGAGGTGTGGTCGATGGACTTCATGGCGGATCGCCTCGGCGACGGTCGCCAGTTTTCGCTGTTGAATGTCCTGGATGATTTCAACCGCGAGGGCTTGGGCATCGAGATCGACTTCTCGCTGCCTGCTGAGCGGGTCGTGCGGGCGCTGAACCAGATCATCGAATGGCGCGGTGCTCTTGGAACAATTTGTTTCGATAAGGGCCCGGAATACATCAGCGGCACCCTCATGGAATGGGCTGAGAACAAGGGCATCACCCTGTCTTATATCCAACCCGGCAAGCCCCAGCAGAATGCCTATGTCGAGCGCTACAACCGGACGGTCCGGCACGAATGGCTGGACCTTTACATTTTCGAAAGCATTGAGGCGGTTCAGCAGATTGCCACGGAGTGGCTCTGGTCTTACAACCACGAACGGCCCAACATGGGTAACGGCAGGATGACCCGCGGTCTTTCCACACGCATCATAGCTACCGAGCCAAATTCCAATAGGGCGCTTCTGCGCGGTCATTCCGTGTTTCTCCGACCGGCCGATGTCCACCGCGGTGGACAGATCCGGCACCAAGTCTCACAACTCACATGCGTGACAGCCGTTCTTCGTCATCCACAACTTCCAAAGAACCGTTTTTGCCAGCCCAGCCCCACAAAACGATGTTGAAGTCCGATGATGACGCGCCCTTGGCAAAACTCTGGATCAGAAGCCCTGCAAACCCATCCGCATTGAGGGCGCGTGCTAACTCCTGTGTCGGCACCAATTGGCCATCGAGCATCTTCATGCGCCATACAGGGTCGGCAAGCATCGCCTCGGTCGCGCCATACCGGTCAAGTCCGTCCTGATGGCGGGTATCGAAAATAGGCCCAAGGTCGGCCTTGTAGGACACCAGGATCGTGGGTTGCAGGCTGCCGACCTGGTTGGCTTCTCTAAGAGCGGTCGCGGGATCCAGCGAGGTGTAGAGCGTAGGGGTGCCCTTGGCGTTGAAGCGCCCTCCATAGAGTTCAGCGCCTCGTCCGGAGAGAGGTTCACGCGCATAGACCGGGTTCAGGGCGCGATAGAGTGGCCCTGTGTAGCGCCCATCTTTCAGCGGCATCAGGCAAAGACGCCCGCATCGACCGCATCGATGTATTCCAGAACTTGCTGAGCTTTGCCTTCCTGCACCAGCTGCATGGCTGTCCGGCCATCAAAGCCGGGCAGGGGCTCTGACCGGTACCATGCATAGGCCATCAGTTCTGAGCCGAAGCGCGGTTCGACTTTGTTCAGCACCTCAACCAACTCGCGCAGGCGACGCTGCGTCTTGTCCGAACCGATGCGGGTTCGCCTCTGCAACGCATCTTTGCCCAAGCCAACGGTCAATGCGATTTCCTCAGCCGAAGTGCGCAAGGCTGCGGCGATCTTGCGCGGTTCGAATTGCCCAGCTTCTGCAAAGTTCGTGATGTGCATGATCTATGCCCCTACAGTGATAATGACGGTATATAGCGACATTATTGCTGAATTGCAAGGTGGCAGGGGGTGCAGCACCTTCGTTTCCCAAGCTAATCCGTAACGCGGGATTGCTCTGAACGTCGGACATCCAGATTTTTGGGCCCGAAAAGTCGCAGCAGGCGCGATTTTTGCCGATCGAGAAAATCAGATAAGTCATTGATAATAGGGCGACGATTGCCGCGTCCGGGCTGGGGTTGCCGATATTCCTTGCCGATCTTGGACCCCAACCGGCACTGACTGTATGAAGCCCTTGGGAACCGCGGTGGTGTCGGACCCTTGTCAGTTTCCGCGGTCCAGTTGGCGGTTGGAAAGAGAAAGTGTTCTTCGGGTTTTGTGACTGACGGATGAGGGCCTTTGGGGTCCCTCAGATGGGTCCGGGCCGGATTCCGGTCTGTCTTTCCTGATGAAGGGCATTCCGATGCAAACAGGTGTCTTGCGCGTGTTACGCGCGACCGCTGCCTCGTGGTGGCGGCACAAGGAACTACGCCGAACTGGCCAGACGGGCCAGGCACTGCAGCTCGAGCGCGAGACCGTCCTGCGTGATCTCGGCTATCTCAGGCAGGCGGCGACGCTGCCGAATGCCCATGTGATCTGCGGAGAGGGCGGCACGTTCATCCATCTCGGTTGGACCACCGTCTCGACCCTCGCGCCGATCGAGCGCTTTCCCTTGGCCGCCCTCGCGGTCGCACGAGGAACCCCGTTCATCGATATCCGACCCATCAGTGACTTCATCGCCTTCGCGAACTTGCCGCGGGTGACGCGGGACGGATCGGTCGACCCTGAACCTTGGGGGCCTGGCAAGTCCGTCTCGCTGATCACCTACATCGACATGGTCGAACAGCTTGGCGTGAGCATCACCAATGATCCGCGGCCCCGTCAGTCAGCCTGATCACCATTCCCTCTCACCAAAACTCGAAAGGAGGCCAGCCATGGCCCGATCCCGCACGCCCAAATTCGATGCCTCCGAGGTCATCACAAACGAAATCATCCGCATCATCGAGCGCGGCGTCCTGCCGTGGCGCAAGCCATGGACCGCAGGGGGCAGCTCTCGTCCCCTGCGCGTGGGCGGTGAACCCTACCAGGGGGTGAACAACTTCCTGCTGACGATGCGGACCGTGATGGCGGGCCACAGCTCACCTTTCTGGATGACGCTGCCGCAAGCCAATGCGTTGGACGCAAAGGTCCGCAAGGGCGAAAAGTCCTCTGTCGTCGTTTACTACGGTCAAAGCCGGAGGGATGCCGGCGATGAGGATGACCGCAGCGACGGGGATGATCGCTCCGAGGAAGCCCGCATCTTCCGCTTCCAGAAATCATATCGCGTGTTCAATGCCTGCCAGATCGATGGCCTGCCCGAAAGTTTCTACCCTGACCCGGAGCCCGTACCCGAGCATCCGCCGTCCGAGCCGATCCCGCACATGCAGGCGTTTTTCGATGCCATCGACATCAAGACCGTTTTCACGGGCACGGAGGCATACTATTTGCCGCCCGTGGACAAGGTCTACATGCCGTCCATCACGCGGTTCCAGGACCCGCGCAATTTCTACGGGGTCTGGGCGCATGAGCTGGCCCATGCCACGAAAGCCCCCCATCGACTGAACCGCGATTTCGGGTTCTCGAAGTTTGGCAACACGTCCTATGCGCGCGAGGAGATCGTCGCGGAATTGACCTCGGTGTTCCTGGGTCAGACGCTCGGCTTCACGGCGCATACGCTCGAGATGAATGCCGCCTACCTCCACAACTGGTTGCGCGTTCTTCGGTCGGACAAGGGCGCGATCTTCAAGCACGCCGCTGACGCGCAGCGCGCTTGCGACTACCTGATCGCCAGATCGGAGGTGGGGAGGGTAGAGGAGGACGCCGAGGCCGCCTGACCACAGGGAGAACGGAGACGCCCATGTCACGCAAGGAACCCAAGACGCTGCGGGTGGCCTGCTTTGAAGGTGGCCGCCGCAAGATCATCACCTTCAAGCGCGGTGCCTATTGGTGGAGCCAGTCCGAGGGCGCCTATCCACTCTCGGCAGCGCTCGAGACCATCAAGGAACAGGGCGGCTGGATCGAAACCATCCCCAACCCGAATTACAGACCCAAGGGGCTGTTCGGGTAGGGCGCCTTCGGCCTCGATTCATCCGCCGTGCGGAAAAGGAAAAGTGGGCTTTGGATTCGGTGTTTCAATTTCACAGAGGAATGCCCCATGACCATCACCGCACAAACCCAGACAGACAGCCCTGATCCGAGTGTGATCGCGGCGCAGAACGACGCGTTCCGCAAGCTCGCGTGCCTTGGAGTGCCGCCCGCGCAGCCCGTCCAAGGCCGGATGCATGTCACCCGCTCGCTCATGGAGGTCGGTGACGGCTTCATGGCCGAGGCGGTGAAGGCCACCGGTGAGTTTGCCACGTTCGAGCCCGAGAATGACCCGGAAGGCTGGCACGATTTCGGGGCGGTCGAGATCCGGGGCGAGACCGTGTTCTGGAAAATCGATCTCTATGAAGCGGATTCTGATTTCCGCTACGGTGCCGAGGCCCCGGACAATCCCGCTACTACCACGCGCGTGCTGACCATCATGCTGGCGCGCGACTGGTAGGGCGGGGGGAGCCTTAAGTCCTACACCTCCGACACGGAAGGCCCACTGACCCTTCAAAGGGAGAGTGGGCCTTTTGTCGTGGTGATCCCTGAAGCCGGGGATTGGCCGCGCGCGAGCGCGCGGACCGCATCCTACCCATCGAAAAGGACATCCCATGACCGCAAACTTTACCCCTCTCACCGTCGCCATCGGCGATCTGATCCCGCATCCCGCCAATGTGCGCAGCAACTCGCCGGAAACCTATAATTCCGAAAACATCGCGCATTTGAAGGCCAGCATCGCTGTGCTGGGCCTGCTCCAGCCGCTCCTTGTCCAGAAGCTTGACGGCAAACACGCCGTGCTGGCCGGTGGCCGACGCCATGCCGCGCTGAAGGAACTGGTCGCGGACAAGTCCGCGAAGGGCTTCACGGCGAAGACGAAGATCGACTGCCGCCTCGTGCCCGAGGATTGCGATGTCACCACGGCCCTGTCGCTTGCCGAGAACATCACCCAGGCACCGATGAACGCCATCGACGAGTTCGAGGCCTTCGCCCGAATGATGGAGGTCGACGGCCAGACGCCCGAGACCATCGCAAAAACCTTCGGCACCACGATCGCTGCCGTGAAAGGCCGGTTGCGCTATGGCCTGATCCACCCCGATGTCCGCGCGGCGGCCCGGGCCAAGACGATCACGCTCGATACGATGAAGGCCTTTGCCGAGCATCCCAGCCAGGAGGTGCAGAAGGAGGTCTACGAGGCACTCACCAAGGAAGACAGCTACCTGCAGGCCTATACCGTCCGTCAGGCGCTCAGATCCCGCGGTGTGCAGGTCAGCGATGATATCGGGGCCTTTGTGCGCGAGGACTATGAGGCGCGGGGCGGTGCCGTCGCGGCCGATCTGCTGGAAGAGCATTCGGTGCTGGAAGACGCCGCACTGATCGAGACCATCCTGCTCGAGAAGCTCGGGGCCGCCGCCGAAGAGGCTCGCATAAAGCTGGGCTTTGCCTGGGCCGATGCAATGGTGCGCTATGATTACGCGACCATGGCCGAATATGGCCGCGTCTACCCAGGACCCGTCGAGCCGGATGAGACCGCCCAGAAGCGCGTGGACGAGATCACCGCTGAACTTGAGAAACTGCAACTCGAGATGGAGGATGAGGGGCTCGAAGACGATGCCTACAATGCGCTCTACGACCGGGTGGACGCTCTGGAAGAGGAAGCTCGCGACCTGCAAGAGGCCTATAGCGCTGAGGACCTCGCGCGGTCCGGGGTGATTGCGTCGTGGCAGGGTGGGCAGATCACGCTCCATGTTGGCCTCGTCCGCCCGGAGGACATCGCGAAAGAGGAGGGCGCGCGCGGTTCGTCGGCCAACCCGACCGCGCAGGAGGCCCCTGACGCTGGCGAGATCAGCTACCCGGCCTCGCTTGCAGAGGACCTCAAGACCGAGCGGGCCATGGCGCTCGGGGCTGCGATGGCGCTGCATCCGGAGGCCACGCTCGATCTGACCCTGTTCAAGCTGGTGAGCGATGTTCTGGGCAGCGGCATGAGCGTCACGCAGGCGATCAAGGTCGACGCCCGCAAGGAATACCGCAGCCATGCCAAGATGGACGAGATCGACGAGACCTCGCTTGAGCAGGTGGCGGCGGCGCATGATGCGCTGGACCTCTCCTGGCTCGATGACAGCCGTTCGCCCGCCGATCAGTTCGCGGCGTTTCGCGCGCTGGAGGCCGGCGAGAAGGCCAAGCTCGTGGCCTATGCCACCGCCAGTACCACGCAGTCCTGCTTTGCCCGGGACCCGCGGCGCGACAGCCTGATGCATGACTTCGAGATCGAGATCATGCCCGACATCCGAGCGCATTGGACGCCGAACGCGGCGCTCTTCAACCGCTTCAAGAAGGCCTGGCTCCTGAAGATCCTCGGCGAGGATCTGGGTCTGGCACAGGAGGCAGTGACGCTGGCCTCGTCGAGCAAGAAGGAGATCGTCGCCTTCTGCGACAAGCTCTTCGCCGAGCCCTTCGCCACGCTCACGGAAGCGCAGCGCGCTGCCGTGGCCGCCTGGTGCCCGCCCATGATGCAGACGGCCGGTGTCGTCTGTGATGAGGCGGAGCCCGCCTCGGCATCTCCCGAGCCTGACAGCGAGATCGCGCAAGCGGCTTGAGGCCTCACGCGACCCGCGCGAGATATTCCGCCCGCGCGGGTCGACCCTCCCACACCCAACGGAAAGACATCCCCATGGCTATTCTCAAGTTCTCTGCCTCCGCTGTCGCAGCGCAGATCGCCCATGCGCGCGCCTGCAAAACCTTCCTTCCCAACTGGAACGGCCCGGTGGACAGGCCGGCCCTGATCCTCATCGTCGGCAACGGCGTGCATCTGCGCTCGAACGGCATCGATGGCACGACCACCCGCATCGTCACCACCGAACAGGCCGATCCGTCCTTCGCCTTTGCCGACGGCATGAACCCGTTTCGGGATACCGATTGGATGGCGCAGCGCCGCATGGCGTTTCGCGATCTGACCGGCCAGTTTTATACCGACATTCTCGACGATGTGCAGGTGCTCATCGACCGGGGGCAGGGGGCCATCCGGCTCGCCACCGATGGCCACAGCATCCGTGTCTTCGTCCGCCGGGCCGCGGACTATCTCATCGGCGGGACCTACGAAGTGCCCTCGGGCCTCGGCGGCACCTTCCAGGTCATCCTCAAAGATGCCTGCGACACCTTCGCAATCGTGCAGAACTGCGGCAATTGCGAGGATTTCGACGCCATGCAGCCCTACCGCGTGCCGCTCGATGCGCTGATGGAACTCGATGATCGGAAGGCGGCATAACGCGCCCTTTCTCAAGCAAGCATCGCCAATACCCTGCCGGGCCTGCGGCCCTATCGGGACATTGGCGACAACAATTTTCCCCAACGAGAGAAAGGACACTGAAATGGGATGGCTCTTCTACACCGACCGCCGCGTCCAGACCTACGCGGATGAGAAAGCGGAAATCACCCGGCTCTGCACCTGTCATGGCGACACGCGCAAAACCGAACTGGTCAAAGCCTGCAAGGTCGGCTCCACCTGGTATGCGGCGGCAAAGGTCACCAATCTCGACGGCACCCCTGTCGAGGACTCGACCTATGTTACGCATGCGGACGGCTCGATCACTTTCGGAGCCGTCTTCCTCACCCGATACGATGACGGCTGCTGGGGCTACAAGGATATGGAGGAAAGCGCTGGCCCGAACGAGTGTCGTGCTCCCCTTGGGCTGATCGAGCTTCTCTCCGATCTGAAAGACCCGGACAGCTACGCCCAGGACTGGCGCCAGCGTTGCCGGGATTGGGCGTCGATCCCGGACTACGAGGAAGGCGACAAGATCAAGCTCGCAAAACCGGTCACGCTCACCGACGGCAGCACCTGCCAGATCGTCACCGCGACCCACTACAGGCGCGGGCGGCAAAAACGCCGGTGCTACCGCATCGAGGAAACCGGCGCGCTCGTGCGCCTGTCGAAAGCGACGCTTGCGGGTTCGGAGCTGCTCAGCTCCGCGAAAGGTGCTGTCAGCCCGGTGCTGGCGGAGTATCTCGCGGGGCGAGAATAGGTGCTGTGCCGGACGGTTCATCGACCTGCCGGCGACAGCAGATCCTGCGGCTTGTCTTGACATGGCAATGCAAATGCATTACCTAGCGCAAGCAGCAAAGACCCCCATTCTTTCAGGAGACTGCCATGACAGCCCTCGCACAAGATGTCTCGAAACTCACGGATCGGTATCAGACGACCGTGCCGGCGGGTGTGCGCAAACAGCTCAAGCTGGGCAAGGGCGACCAAATTCGTTACTGCACCGAGCCGAGTGGCAGGGTCTATATCGAGCCCGTGCGCAGCGACGAGGAAGATCCTGCGCTCGGAGCCTTTCTCGATTTTGTCGAGGCCGATATCAAGGCGCATCCGGATCGCATTCGGGCGTTCGATGGGGCTTTGCATGACCGTCTTGCAGCACTGGTCGGAGAGGTTGAGGTCGATCTCGATGCGCCGCTATCGCTTGAGGATGAATGAGCGGCGATAGCGTGCCCGCCCAAGCGCCCCTTGTCGTAAACGGATGGTCGATTTATGCGCATCCGCTCTTTCTGGACCAGCTAGAAGGGCTGATCGAGGAGGTCGAGGCGCGTAAGGCACGCGATCCAAAGACATGGCGAAAGAAGAACTGCACGAAACGGCTTGCCGCCATCTTCAAGCTGGTGGCCGAGGCCATACCGGCGGATCCGGGTTCCGCGGCCTTCCGGCAAGGCGGCACACTCGGCGATCACCGCAAGCACTGGTTCCGGGCGAAATTCTTCCAGCAGTATCGGTTGTTCTACCGGTTCAACAGCGATGCGAAGGTCATCGTGGTGGCCTGGGTGAACGACGATAAGACCCTGCGCGCCTACGGCAGCAAGACGGATGCCTATGCGACGTTCAAAGGGATGCTGGAAGATGGAAATCCACCTGACGATTTCGACGCGCTCCTGAAAGAAGCTGCGGTGGCGGACAAGCGGTTCGAGACGTCTCTCGAAGCGGCGCCCGATCGGTAAGTGGCCCGGTTAGCTATTAACCTTACGGCCTTGCCGTTTACGGCACCACTGTGGGTGATGTAGCATCGACCCATCGCATAGTCGGAGAAAGCGCAATGGACCCAACGGCTAAGGAACAGCCGCACCTCGGTCTCGAGAAGCATTTCCGTGGCGGCTGATGTCAATTCGTATGACGCGTGGTTTCGTGCGCAGGTACAGACCGCGCTTGAGGATGCACGCGCGGGAACTTCACAGGTTCAGGTAATGCAGGCCGCGCAGGCTTTGATTGATGCGAAGCGCCAGGGCCAATCCAAGCCCTGACCAAGCCTTGGAGGTCAGCGCGGTCTGACCTCATCACACCGAAAAGCGAAAGCGGGCTTTTTGTCCTTTGGAACTCAGACCCTGATCCAAAGGAATTCCCCATGACCAAGCCCAATCCGGCGAACCCGACTCTTTCAATCTCTGACGCTAACGTCGCCTCTGCGCTGGCGCAAATCGGCGCGGAAATCGACCACCAGCCCCTGCGCAGCTCAGCGCTCGCACGCATCATGCGAGAGACCTTTCTTGGTAGCGATTCTGGCGGTGCCTGGGACTGGCGGAAGGCCTATGACCTGATGCAGGCCGCGGCCGTCCAGATGCTGTTGCGGGAGGACAACGCAGCGGGTGACATCGCCACCGCAAAGCTGCTTGCCTCACGGCTGCTGACGGAAACCCGCCGGTCAGAGCAGCAGATCCGGCTGCAGCAGTTTTCCACGCCGCTGGCATTCGCGGCCCTGATGGTGTGCGCCGCGGCGATCCGCAAGGGCGAGACCGTGCTGGAGCCCTCGGCTGGCACTGGTGCCCTGGCTGCTTTCGCCGCCCGGGCCGGTGCCATGCTTTTGCTCAATGACATCGACCCCTTTCGCCAGAGCCTATTGCGCGCTGTCTTCGGTGGCGAGGTGACGAGCCATGACGGCGAGCATATCGACGATCTGCTGCAGACGCCGGTTCTACCCGACATCGTGGTGATGAACCCGCCCTTCGCCTCTTCGGTCGACCGATCCCGCGACAAGCACATCGCCGCCAAACATCTCATTGCGGCTGCAAAGCGTCTCGCGCATGGCGGGCGGCTGGTGGCGATCATGCCGCCGGGATTCACGCCCGAACGCGATGCCGCGCATTGGTCGCGCGCTTGCGGTCTCCTGACGCCGCGCTTGGCCCTCACGATGCCGGGACAGGTTTACCGCAAGCTCGGCACCTCTGTGGAAACCCAGCTGATGGTCTTCGACAAGGTGCAGGAGGACGGAGAGATGATCCGCGCCAGCGTCAGGGACTTGGATGAAGCCTTGGCATATGTCGACGCAGTGGCCGCAACCCGGCCCGAGGCGCGCCCCGCCCAAAGGGTGGCGTCGATGCCGCACGCGCGGCCGACCGTTCACTCTTCTGCCCCGCGCAAGACCGCCGCTGCGCCTCTCGCCGCCTCCAATCCACGGCCCAATGCCGTCCGTCCGCTCAGCTTCACAAGCTTTCAGACCCCGCGCGACAACAGGCCCGTCTCGGACATCTATGCGCGCTACCGGCCGCAGCGCATTGAGATCGCGGGCGCGCAGGAACATCCCACTCCGCTGGTCGAAAGCATCGCCATGGCTTCCGTGGCGCCGCCCGTGCCTTCGGACACGGCCAGTGCGGAATTGCGCCTGCCAGCCAGGCTGATCGAGGATGGGCATCTCTCCGAGGCTCAGCTCGAGACCATCATCATGGCCCATGATGCCCATGGGCGTGACCTGCCGGGGCGGTTCACCATCGACGACGACCAGACCAAACTCACCCGTGCCGATGATGACCCGGACGCCAATGCTTATCGCCTTGGCTACTTCCTCGGTGACGGCACGGGCTGCGGCAAGGGGCGCGAATGCGCCGGGCTCATCCTGGTGAACTGGCTCGCTGGACGCAGAAAGGCGATCTGGGTCTCCAAATCCGCCACGCTCATCGAGGACGCGATCCGCGACTGGACCGATCTTGGCGGCTCGCCCGCCGACATCCAGCCGCTCTCCAAATGGAAACCGGATCAGCCCATCCCGATGGGCGACGGTATCCTCTTCGTCACCTACGCCACGCTGCGGTCCGCGGGCAAATGCGGCACCACGCGACTGAGCCAGATCCTCGCCTGGATGGGCGACGACTTCGATGGCGTGCTGGCCTTTGATGAGGCCCATGCCATGCAGAACGCGGCAGGGTCCGAGCAGGGCAGGGGGGTCAAACCCTCCCAGCAGGGCCTTGCGGGCCTGCGGCTGCAACTGGCCGCACCCCGCGCCCGCGTCTTCTACATCTCGGCCACGGGTGCCACGAGCGTGCATAACCTCGCCTATGCCGCGCGGCTCGGACTCTGGGGGCAGGGCCCCGAATACCCCTTCCCAAGCCGCGAGAGTTTCGTGTCGGCGATGGAAGCCGGCGGCGTTGCCGCCATGGAAGTGGTCGCGCGTGATCTCAAGACGCTCGGCCTCTACACGGCGCGCGCCCTCAGCTTCGATGGCGTGGAGTATGACGTGCTCGAACACGCACTTACTCCGGCCCAGATCGAGATCTACGACGCCTATGCGGGTGCGTTTCGGACGATCCACCACAATCTGGAAGCCGCACTGACTGCGACCGGTGTCAATGACGCCTCGGGGGAGACCAATGCCTCGGCCGCCCGCGCCTCGGCCAAGTCCCGGTTTGAAAGCACCAAGCAGCGCTTCTTCAACCATCTCCTGATGGGCATGAAAGCCCTGACCATCATCCGCGCCATCGAGGATGACCTCGCGGCGGGCCACGCTTGCGTCATCCAGGTGGTCTCGACAGGTGAGAGCCTGCTGAAACGCCGGCTTGAAACGATGGACCCCGACGACGAGCTCGTCGAGGTTGCCTTGACGCCGCGCGACTATGTTCTGGGCTACCTCGAACAGGCCTTCCCGATCCACGCGCAAAAGCTCGTGGAGATCGACGGCAACATGGTCGCGGAACCCTTGCGGGATGAGGCCGGCGCGCTGGTCGTCTCGCGCGAAGCGCTCGCTTTACGTGACGCGGCCATGATGGAGTTGATGACGCTGGCGCCGATCCCCTCGGCGCTCGATCAGATCCTCTGGGCTTTTGGCGATGAGGCCGTGGCAGAAGTCACGGGGCGGTCCATCCGGCCCCTCAAGGCCGAGGATGGTCATCTCTTCATCGAGAAGCGCAGCGCAAGCAGTAATTCGTCGGAGACCCAAGCCTTCATGGACGGCGAGAAGGATGTCTTGATCTTTTCCGATGCGGGCGGGACGGGCCGGTCCTATCATGCGGCACAAACGGCCAAGAACCAGAAGCGGCGGCGGCACTACCTGCTGGAGCCCGGCTGGCGCGCCGATGCGGCCATCCAGGGGCTGGGCCGCACGCATCGCTCTGCGCAGGTCAGCGCACCCTTCTTCCGGGTCTGCACCTCAGATGTGCATGGCGAGAAGCGCTTCACTTCGACGATTGCCAAGCGCCTCGATCAGCTTGGGGCCCTCACCAAAGGCCAGCGCGAGACCGGCTCGCAAGGCATGTTCCGCGAGGAGGACAATCTGGAAAGCCCGATCGCACGGGCGGCTTTGCGGGGATATTTCGCCGATCTTGCCGCCGGGCGCGCCGAGGCGATGAGCTACGAGAGTTTCACCGACTGGACCGCCCTGCGGCTGATCGACAAGGACGGGGTGCTGCTCGAAGAGCTTCCGCCGATCCAGCGGTTTCTCAACCGGGTGCTGGCGCTGCCCATCCACATGCAGAACGCGCTCTTTGCCGAGTTCATGCGCCGGATCGCTGATCAGACCGAACGGGCGCGCGCGGCAGGCACGCTCGATCTCGGCGTGGAAACCCTCCGCGGCGAAAAGATCGAACAGGTCTCGACCGAGGATCTCTGGACCTGCCCGAAATCCGGCGCCGTGACGCGGATCATCGGGCTCGAGGTGACGGACCCGGTCCATGTGCTGTCGGCGGATGACGCCCTGTCGCGCAACCCCGACAAGCGGCCGATGGTCAATCGCGCCTCCGGCCGCGCGGCGCTCATTTCGGCGCGCCCCATGCAGATGTATGACGAGGACATTGTCACGCTGATGCGCAAGGCCGTGCGATCCAACGGGTCGAGCTACCTCGAGGAGACGCGATTTGAGGCCTCGGCCTGGGAAGAGATCGGCAAGCCCGAGTTTGCAGGGCTTTGGGATGCTGAGGCTGCGTCCCTGCCGAAAACCACCACGACCAAGCTCTACCTGCTGACCGGGCTGCTGTTGCCGATCTGGAAGGACATTCCGACCACGAATGAACGCATCTACCGGGTCACGCCTGACGGGGCGACGGCCATGATCGGGCGCACGTTGAGCGAGGAAGGGGCAGCCGCGCTGCGCGCCCGCTTCCTTGTCTCCAACCCGCAAACGCCGCAAGAGATGCTGACTGCCGCCCTCGGCACCACCGCACCGGTCGATCTGGGCCGGGGTCTCACGATGACCCGTCGCCGGGTTGCAGGCGAGATGCGCCTCGAGCTCTCTGGTGCGGAACGGGGCATGATCGAGGGTCTCAAGTCCATTGGGTGTTTCACCGAGATCATCGCCTTCCAGCTGCGGGTGTTCCTGCCGCATGGGGACGGTGTCGACACGGGCGACATTCTGGCCCGGATCGTGGGGATGAGAACCAGCAAGGCGGCAGAACAAGCCGCCTGAAAAGCCAAAGCAGGCTTTGGGTGGGGCGTCGCAGATCGGGATTTGTCCGGTCTGCGCGTTCCGGGCGCGCGCGGGCCAATGCCACGCCCGACCCCTCAATTTCTTACAAGAGGACAGACCCATGACCAATCCCCAGATCGACTATGCCGCAATGGCGGCTCAGTGGCGCGCGGAGCGCGAAACCACCCTGAAGGCGACCCGAGCGGAGCTGATCGCGCAACTACGTGCGCTTGGCATCAGCGAAGTCACTGCCGAATACGAAGGCTATGGCGACTCCGGCAATATCGAGGATGTGACCGTGCAGTCTGCGGAGGTCAAACTGCCGGAGGTGCTTGCCACAGAGGTGGGCGATTTCGCCTGGTCGCTCGCTTATCACCATCACCCTGGGTTCGAGAACAACGAGGGCGGCTATGGCACGCTGACCTGGGACATTGCAGCAGACAGCATCACACTCGATCACGCCGACCGCTATGTCGAATGCTCACACAGCTATGACGAGGGGCTTTGAGATGGCGCATCCGCTTCATCATGCCGAAAGCTCGGCCCGAAAATTCGGCGGGGTGCCGTCCGACTATCAGTCCATACATAACTGGTTCGATGCCTCGAAAGAGCACCTCGCGCTCTTCACGCACCGGGCCTTGCGTCACCATGCCCAAGGCCTGTTTGAAGCCGAACGTGCCTTCGGTCTGACCCTGACCAATAGCGCTGGTCGAGAGATCCCCGTGCGCTGGATCGGCGAGCAGCATGTTCGTGAAGACTGCCAAGGCCGCATCCCGAGCATGGCGGACTGGCTGCGACGGATCCAGCCCGAGCCATGGATGGCCAATGGCCATATCGAGCAGCATGTCAGCGTGGAGCCCTGCAGCGATCCAAGAGTTGCCTGGGCATCAGAGGTGGCCGCCGGGCGAACGGTTCTTGGTCTGAAGGATTGGATGGCGGCGCGCGCGACGCAAGCCACGCAAGGTGCCTGACAGCTCTCGACCGTTTGCCAAACGAATAGTGCACGGAAGCCCGGTTGGACGACCGGGCTTCCTGCGGCGTTTACCCACCATTCTTCGTAAGGAGGTTCGCATGACACTCGAAGACATCAAGGCCGCCGTCGATGTCGGTCAGACCGTGCATTGGGTCAATACTGGCTACGTTGTGCACAAGGACCGGCTCGGTCAGTACCTGATCAGCTTTCTGCCGAACGGCAGCTGCATCGGTCTAACCGACCGGGAAGGGCACCGGTTGAATGGCAAAGAGGCGGAGTTCTTCGTCGCGCGATCGAAGGACGCCGCAGAAATTCCAGGCAACCAATCAAGACCAGACGGGCAGGGGAGGGGCGTAGCACCCGGAGGCGCGGGGGCATTCCCACTCGGACGGCAGCGCTGACCCGCGGCCGGGGCTGAAAGGAAAGCAGGCTTTCTGATTTGTGATCCCAGGAGGGGTCGAGAAAGCAATCCCGGATGCGCTGGCAAGAACGTCAGGCACCGGCCAATCCAAGAAGGAACTATCCCATGTTCGCAGGAACCCTCACCCGCAATGTCGAGACCGCCGCCGCCGAATACACCGGCATGATTCACTCGACGCGATTTGACATCGCCATCCAGCTTGAGGCACGGGCCAAGATGTCCACGCGCAGCCCGGATTACGACGTGACAGCAGTCAACAAATCGGGCCGCAAGGTCCGCATCGGCACGGCCTGGAACGAGACGGGCAATACCAGCGGAAACCCCTATATCTCGATGCAGATCGATGTGGGCCTCGGCCCGTTCCGGGTCAACGCGGTGCAGACGAAAGAGGCGCGCGCGGCCCAGAGCGGCGAATTCGAGATCATCCCGTTGGTCTCGAACGGCCTGATGAAATCCGGCTCGATCTCGGGCGAGCTCACCGCCATGGACGCTGACAACGCCTTCACCGGCTACATCGCCAATATGATGTTCGATCTGGAGTTCATGCTGATCGAGAACAGCTACAAGACCGAGGAGACCCACCCTGACTACCGCATCGAGGTCAGCTCGCCCCGGGGCACGCCGATCCGCGTTGGCTCGGCGTGGATGGCCAAGAGCAGCCGCACGGGCAATGACTACCTGTCGCTGCTGATCAACACGCCCGATGGCGACCTGCGTGTCAACGCCGTCCAGAACGAAGAACAGCGCGGTGGCCAGACTTTCTCGATCATTCCGTTCATCGACAGCGGTGATCAGGCGCAAGACGCGGGCGCGGGGCTGTCGCTGGTTGCCTGAACAGCGCGCGAGGTGAGACGATCTGAACCGAAAGGGGAGCCGTGGGATCACGGTTCCCCTTTTTCTGTGCTGGTGTGGTTTGGAGATGGCGCGAAGTAAACTATGCTTAGGTCAGGTGTCGAAGTAGGCCTAGAGCCGCCATTCTGCAGTCGGTGGCGACCCCGGCTGATGCTGCAGCAAGCACCAAGGGCAGCGAAGCGCAGTTAGCGATCTTTGGAAACTCAGCCTTTCTCTATCTCAACAAGCGCCTTTGCTAACATGACAGCTGGAACGAGGCAAAGATCAGCGGACGATCGGGCGACTTGTTCGAGAGCGCCAAGAAATTCTGGAACCTGCCAAACGTCGCAAGCTAACATCTATCGCCCTGCTTCGCCGGAGCCGTCCGTCACCCCTCACTTGCTGATGGGGGTGCGGCGGCGCAGAAGATCAGGGCACCCGCCTCCGCCCTGCTCTGCTAGTGAGTCAGGAACCTCTTGCCCTATGAAAGTTCTTCCAGGATGGGCACTGTCTTCATGTGATCCTCAACGGCAGACCTGACCTCATCACTCATCGGCAGGTTTGCCGCTTCTGTGCCCCAATGCTCCCGAAAAGCCTGAACCGTCTCTTGGGCCGCGTCGATCGCCATCTTCCTCGGGATCGATGCTTTGACGGCAAGGTGCTCTAGCTCATCAACCGAGAATGCCGAAAACACCTTGGCACGGCTGATCTTCATGTTGGTCGCATCACCCGGAATGTAGGGCACAGTCGCCACAAAATCATAAGCTGGTGCCAGCGAGACATACCGCCTGTCCGGATAGATCAGTGACCAGTTCTTCATGTGCATATCAGCATTGCCGATCAGCATGTTGAAGGTCAGGCGCCGGACATATTCGATGATGTCGGCATCATTACCTTCGGCGGCGATCACCTGGGCGATGTTGCGGAATGTGCCATTGCCGTATTTGTCTTCGGGATAGAGCCCATAGACCTGCGCAAAATCCTCGATATGCACGCGCGACCCGTCGGAAAGGCGATCAAACCGCTCGATCACAAAGGCATGGTTGCCGATCTTATCGATACCCTCGGGCAGGTTCTTGATCGCATCGATACTGACCAGATCGATGGCAGGGACGTTCATCCCGATAAGGCCGGCCAGCTTCATCATCGAGAATTCATTTTCAGGGACGCCTGCGAATTCACGCGAGGGTAGCTTCACGATCCAGGAGCCCCCGACACCAGAGGCGGGAATGGTCAGCCCGCCACTAGCTTCCATCACGGCGGAAAACTTGAGCTGAACGCCTGCCAGCGAAAACCGCAAAGCATTCTCTCGCTGATCATCGCCATGATCATCGGCGCCATCGGCCGCATCCGGCGGCCAGGCTTCACCGTCAGCAGGGGTGATCGTGATCGCGCCGGGCAGGTCATGGCCAAGCGCCCAAAGCAGATAGAATTCTCGTTCGGGATTCACGCCCGCCTGTTCGGCCAGGTATTTGCGCAGATGGCCTTCGGGAAGAAGGTTTGAGAAGAAGGGCATGACGCGCTTCTGATAGGGCCGAAAATCCGTATAGAGTTCCCCGAATTCATCCTTGAAGGCGAGCCCGAGGGTCGGCCTGTCAGGATTTTCGATGTACTCGTCGGTGAAGGCAAAGATGGTGCGATCGCCGCCAAGATTGGTGAGCGTGCCAATGGGCTCGCCATACAGGTTTACGTTCAGCACGGAGACATTACTCATCGTTGTCTCCATCAAGGCGATAGGCAGGACGCGGCAAGCGCGTCCGTTCCTCATCGGCTATGCCATGGGCGAGTGCGTTGCGGAAACTGTTCATCTGCTTTGACGCTTCCTGCAGCGCGGCAACGCCACCCGCGTTCTCCACGGCTTTGAGCGCTTCACGTATGCTGCGCAATGTGTCGGTATTCCGGATCAGGTTCTCGAACTGTCGCATCTCGCGAAACTGCCGCTGCAGGTTTTCGAAGACGGGACTATCGATCTTGAGCGACTGGATGTGCTCAAGCTGCTTGGCGAGCCGGGCAATCTCTTTACGCGCCTCCGGCGTGGCCTTCGGCACGTCGTTTATGCTACGGGTGATCGTTCTTACGGCAGGCGCGGCCTTGCGCGGAACAAGCGCCAGTTCCAGATCAAGGGCGTTGGCGATGGCGGTCAGACTTGAGACGGTGAGGTTCACAGCGCCGCTCTCGATCTTGGAGATATGCGACTGCGGCACGCCTGCATGGGCGCTCAGCGCGCGCTGGCTCAGCCCCTTCTTTTCGCGGGCAGCTTTCAGTGTCGCCGCCAGTTTCTCGCTCTCATAGCTCATTTTGATATAATCCTGCATATCAAGCAAAGCGCTTGATCTACTTTAATGTATCATATGAAGCCTGAATTTTCAAGACGTGATCTAGTTTGACATATCGTAAGCTAGAAACGATCTATTTCTATAGATCGAACCATGGGGCATTGCTAGCCCAACCACGATGAACCCGGCGTGCGGCTCACCATACGGTCGTATGTATCCTCTTCAGCCTCTTCGGCAGGCTCGAAGCGTGACGGCGCGTCCCCAAGATGGATTAGGGAAAGCGCAAAGTCGTGGACTTCGGAGACCAGAGCATGTTCGGTGCAGGGCTCTTTGAACCAGCTTCCTGACTCATGCTCTCTCGTTGCTTTTCGCCGAACCAGTTCAGTTTCCGTTGCCGGTATCGCGGTCGCCGGTATCTCGATTGGCGGTCGGCCAGCCGTCTTGAAGTAGGCGCCAGTGCGCAAGGCGCGATCACTCGACCGCGCCCAATGAATGAAGCCATCAATAGATTTCACAAGAACTGCCCGGCGCTCGGTGTACTGCAGCCAGCGCAGCGTCGCCGCGATCAGGGAAACGCCGTAGCGGTCCGCGCATGCGCCCAAGGCCTCTAGTTCAGGCTGAGACTTCGGAGCGATCTGCGCACGGAAGTCATCCAGTGGCATGAGGAGATTTGCGGCGAACTCGTTCGCTTCTTTCTCGATCTGCCGATATTTGCTGTCCCAGCGTTCCATGTCCTCGGTGCTGCACTGGATACCGTCAGGATGATCCTGCCTGTGCAAGAGGTAGTGCCCGAACTCGTGGGCGAGGGTAAAGTTGATGCGCCCCGGCGATGCTGTGTCCGAATTGTAGAAGATGCCCCAGCCCATTTCGCCAGGCGGGGCCTTCATCAAGGCGCCCTCGAATCCCTTCAGCGGGGCACCCTGCACAAGACTTATCGGATCGTCAGGAAAGCGCTGCTTTGAAAAATCGTAGGCAAGCGCTTCAACATTGACCGGAAAGCGGTCGTCGCCACCCAAGGTGTTCAGGATGATGGTCAGGTCGTATGCCCATCGTTGCGGCGACTTCGGCTTGGTCATCCGGGTTTCCCCCACAGCTTTACCATCTCGCGGATTTTTTCTTTGGTATCAGGGTCCATGTGTTTGTATTCACGATAGAACTGCGCATCGACGGCGTCTTCCTCGGTTATCGCCTGCTTTTCATCGAGCAGGTATTCAATCGTGACACCAAGTACTTCTGCAATCTTGGCCAGCTTCTCCGCCGATGGACGCGGCGGGTTCTTGTTCTCCAGTTCCCATATGTAGCTTTTGCTGGAGCCGGTGAGCTCGGCAAGTTTGTCAAGCGTGAGCTTTTGCTCCTTCCGTAAGCGGCGAATCTTCTCTCCCAGGCTGTTGGTCATGTGGCGGCCTCCCCGTCGATCTTATTGTTCGGTAAAGGCGTACTTTACGTGCTTGACTTCTGACTTTCAACAAATATATGATGTTCGGAGTAGGCATACTTTTTATGCCTGCAACCCTAACGAACAGGAGGTATGGAAACCATGAGTAAGGGACCGAAGACCCATCACGTCGTGCCGAACCCGGCAGGCGGATGGGATGTGAAGCGTGGCGGCGCATCCCGCGCCAGCAGCCACCATGAAACCAAGCAGGACGCCGTTGATCGCGGACGTGAAATCAGCCGCAACCAGCAAAGCGAACTGCGTATCCACAACCGCGACGGACGGATCGCCAGCAGTGACAGCCACGGTGGCGACCCGTTCCCGCCGAAAGGCTAAAAAGAAAGGACCTGGCCATGCCGAAGGACGAAAAAGGCAAACCGGAAAAAGAGTACACGATTGTTGTGAACGGCCGCGAGAAGACGGTGACGGCGACAGAACTTGGCGAGGACGATCTGGTCGCGCTTGCTTACGAAAACCCGCCCACGGGCGAGTTGATCTGCTTCACCATTACCTACCGGCGCGGCCAGGGCAACAAGCCCGAGGGCACGCTGGATGAGGGCGATACCGTGAAGCTGAAGGAGGGCATGATCTTCAATGTCACGGCAACTGATAAGTCGTAACGCCGATCTCAAGGCCCTCGAAGAAGGCGGATACGAGGTGGCTGTGAAAAGTGGCCACCTCGTGATCTCCAACGTGCCCTACGTGAAGGCCAATCGCGAGGTAAAGCTTGGCACGCTCGTTTCTGTTCTGCAGACGAACGGTGGCGAGACGATGGCGCCGAGCGACCATAAGGCGTACTTCGTGGGCGAGCATCCTTGCGATCACAATGGCAAGACACTCGAAGGCATCAGGCACTCCAGCAAACGCCAGAGCCTCGGCAAAGACATCACGGTAGACCACATGTTTTCGGCCAAGCCAAAAGAGGGCTACCGCGACTACGAACACAAAATGACCACCTATGTGGAGATGATCGCATCGCCCGCGCGGAAAATCGATCCGACGGCTGATGCGCGCACCTACGTCGTCGCAGACTCCGATGAACCTGATCCGGTATTCAACTACCAGGACACAGCCTCGACACGGGCCGGGATCGGCGGTTTTTCCGAAAAGCTGGCGATGAACAAGGTCGCCATTGTTGGCCTCGGCGGAACAGGCTCTTATGTGCTCGATCTGCTCGCTAAGACGCCGATCCGCGAGCTGCATCTTATCGACGGTGATGATTTCCTGCAGCACAACGCGTTCCGTAGCCCGGGCGCACCCAGCATTGAAACACTGCGGGAACGGAACAAGAAGGTCGATTACTTCGCAGCGCTTTATGCGCCTATACGTAAAGGGATCGTCCCGCATCCAGTCTATCTCGACGAATCCAACGTGGACCTGCTGAACGAGATGGATTTCGTCTTTGTGTGCGTTGACTCCGGCGCCGCCAAACGCCCGGCTGTCGAACACCTCGAAGAACAGGGCACCCCCTTCATTGATGTTGGTATGGGGATCGAGATGGGCGACGATGCCCTGGTGGGTGTGCTGCGGGTGACGCTGAGCACCGCCGAACAGCGAGAGCCGCTTCGTCGCCGCGTCGGCATGGGCGAGGCGGACGTAGATGATGCTTACGCCACCAACATCCAGGTGGCTGACCTGAACGCCCTGAACGCGACGCTCGCGGTGATCCGGTGGAAGAAGCTTGTAGGGTTTTACGCCGATTTTGAGGGCGAGCATTCCAGCAACTACACGATTGATGGCAACACGATAAACAACATGGACGGGCGCGATGACGATTAAGAAGATTACCCACAAATTTGTAGATGCGATCCCCGAGCAGACCGAGGAGGGCGTTCTGTACCTCGCCATGGATTACGCAACGGCCGTTCACAAATGCGCCTGCGGCTGTGGCAGGGAAGTCGTCACGCCCTTAAGCCCGACGGACTGGAAGATGGGCTATGACGGTGTGTCGATCTCGCTCTCGCCGTCCATCGGGAACTGGAGCTTTCCTTGCCGGTCGCATTACTGGATCAAGCACAGCAATATCCGGTGGGCAGGTGATATGAGTGATGAACAGATTGCCGCTGGACGGGCGCACGACCGTCGCGCCAAAGGTCGGTATTACGATGCGCCGGAAGCCCCCGCATCAATGGCGAATGCGGATGTGCCACAAGGTCTTTGGCAACGTTTCCGGCGGTGGCTAAGCGGCAAGTAATGGTTAGTACCGACGCCGATATCCTTACCGCGAGAGCAGTTTTGCCCCGAATCCCTTCCGTTGGATGATGTATGGCGGCTGCCCCTACGGCAAAAGACGGTTTATCCAGATGCGCACGCAGCATATGTATCTCCACCCGCCGCCAAAACCCGCAACTTTGCGAAGTCCACTTCCTACGCATCGCTGCCGTTCGTCCAAGGCGCAGCGAATGACTGGCTCCCGCCCATCACGTCCAATGCCCGGAAAAGCAATCACTATAGTCGGCAGCAGCGTCGCCAGCACATCAACCTTGGGCTAAGCCTTGCGGCCTCCCCAGCTCGGCTTCGCGTGTCGCAGGTGAGAACGGCCCTTCGGTCCGTCGCGCATTCGGCCATGCGGCCTCACCGCGGCGTAGCGCCCGGCATCCCGGTTTGCCCGCCTCGCGAGCACGTTGCTCCCCGGCCGCTCCGCCGGATTGCGCTCTGGTCTGTTTTGGCCGAGGCCAAAACGATCCCGCCGCTTCATCCGTCTCCCGCGTCCGGTCGCCCCGTTTGCCTGCTCGTGTCGGGCAAACCTACCGTCAAAACACACACACATGAGCGTGGAATCATATCCTCCGGATGGCCCCCAAATCAGCCCGCGTCAAGGATCGCAAAACTTTTCGGCGAGTGCGGGGTCTGTGGTGCGGGGCGATCCCGTGCGTGAGCGCGCGCATGTGTCTGGTGTTGCGCGCGGAAAACTTTTGCGCCCGGCAAGCCGGCGGCTTCGCCGTCCCTGACCCGGGCAAATTCGGAAACCAGGCATTCGGCCATGCCCCCACACTCACGTGGTGGCTCCTCAACCGAACACTGGAGACCAGACATGGCTTACGACACTGCAAACACCTACGAGACCATCGAGCTTTTCGGACTGACCGAGAAGGATGCACAGCTGCCGATCCCGGACGACCACATCCTGACCGACCGCATCATCCGCGAGAGCTTCGAGGCTCTGCTCGGTCAATTGCGAAATACCGGGCTCGAGGCGGAAATCGAACCGCTGGCCCATGGGCTCGCCACGATCCTGCAGCGGCGCAAGGTGGCGCTTGGCAAGGAGGTCGACCGCACCGCCGACAAGATCGGCGCGCTCGCAAAATCCCATGACGGATCGGAGATCGCCGAGACCGCGCTGGAAGAAGCGCAGGTACGCTTCCTGCAGCTGCGCGAGATCGTCAGCGCCATCGAGGTGATGAGCGAGGCAGCGGCGGAATGCTACGAGATCGAGACCGGTCACGCCTTCATCCCGGCCGCCGGGTCGCGCGCAAGCGTCCGGGCGCAAGAGACCGGGGCGGTCTTCGAGGCGCGGCAGCTGCTGGAGCAGCACGACCGCGAAACCGCCGAGAAGTCGAAAGTCGAGGGGGTGCCCCTGATCGTCTCGGGCGCCACCGACTGGACCGATGTCGATGTGATCTTCAATACGCTCGACAAAGTTCGCGAACGGATCAAGCAGAACCGCAACCAGGAGATCTTCCTCTGCCACAAGGGAGGCAAGCACGGGGCGGAGATGATTGCGGCCCGGTGGGCGCGCGCCCGCGGGGTCGCGCAGGCGCGCTTCGATCCGCGCTGGTCCGCACACGGGCGGGCGGCACCGTTCAAGTGCAACGACGAGATGCTGGACGACAAGTTCGCGGCGACGGGGGTTGTACTCTTCGGCGGCAACGGGGTCGCTCTGAACCTCGGGCAGAAGGCGGAAGCGAAAGGCCTGACGGTCATGCGGGTTGCTGACCCGGCGAAGACGGCGTCGCAGGAGTGAATTGAGAGGGTCGCCTTCGGGCGGCCCTTTCGTCATGTCTCATGGCGCGTGCGATCGGTCACACTTGATCGGCAGCTCACGGCGTCCAGCACCGTCATCCCTCTACCCAGCCCGTCAGAGTTCGGCCCATCCGCATCGGTACGGGCTGGGGATGGTGCGCACCTCGCACATCGTCAGCAGCGCAAGACCGAGGGGTCGAGACGTCGCACATGAGGCTGAAGACCTGCACAACCCTCGGGTGGCGTTTCGGGACATCGCACCTAAGCGATCGGGCTCCGTTAGCTCCCCGGCCAGGCTTGGCGGGACGAGGACGCGGATGGTGGCGGCAGCGTGATGGCAAGGGTCATCCGGATCACTCCTTTTTGCTCATAGATGTGGATCGCACGGGGTCGGCCCAATCGTGCCCTCAGCTCACGCTTCGGCAAGCACAAATACGGCTTCCACGGCAGGGCCGCGGACCCTCCGCATTTGCACTTGCGACCGGGCCTCTTGCCCCCGTGCCGGGTGATCCCCATCGCAACAAGGAGTAACCCAAATGACCAACCACTACGTCGCCACCGTCCCAGTCAAGTTCACCGACACCGATGGCCAGGAGCGCACCCGTTTTCAGCGCGTGGGTGCGATGTTCCGCAACACCCGCAACGGGGACGGCTCGGAGTTCTTCAGCCTCAAGCTCGACTTCCCCGTCGCGGTCTCGGAGCTGGTGATGTTCCCGCCGAGCGCGAAGGATCCGCAGGACTAAATCCTCTGACGAGGATGGGCCGCCATCAGGCGGCCCTGTCCCTGTTCCAGGGATGCCGTCACTGGCGCGGGTGATCGCCGACAGTGATCTACTCTTGGTGCCGGTATCCTCGCGCTCAAAGGACGCACTCCCCCCCGGAATGATCATGCCGCGACAGACCGGCCAGTCAGCCTCAAGGGGGCCATCCACAAAAACAGGCAGGCCAGGGCCTCCCGGTTTTTGCGGCAGAGATTTGGGGACCCAAATCTGGCCCTCCTTGACCCTGCCTGTCCGCCCTGTCGGTGGGGTTTGCGCCCGCCCGCGGTTCCGTCCGAACACATGCGTGTTCGGCCAGACCCTCGGGCGGGGCTGGCGGACGGGACCCCTAGGACAGGTGGTCGCCCGGTGGTGAGGGCGGCAGGCCCGCGCCCCTGCGGGTCGCGGGGGAAGCGGACACCAAGGCTGCCTGAGACTGAATGCAACGTAAGTATATAATTGACAGCTAGGTATATTATCGTAAGGTGAGGGCAGCCTTGGTGGAAGGTGGCAGGAAATAGGGGGTCTTTCTTCGCATGTCGCGCTCAAAACGTCTCACAGATGCGGACCGCATGGAGATCGTTCGCGAGGCTGCGGAAGGTGTGTCGACATCCGTGTTGGCGGAGCGGTTTGGCGTGTCGCCGCGGGCGATCCAGTACACGCTCAAAGCCGATGCCGAGCGCCAGGCCGATGCCGCTATTCCGGTCTTAGCAGTCAGTGTGAAGGTCACGGCTGCGGAGCTGGCGGCGCTCGACGAGGTGCTGGCCGAGGCGGGGATCGAGAGCCGGGCCGAGGGTCTGCGGCGGCTCATTCAGGCGGCAGGCGGGGTGTTCGTTCCGGACGCGCAGATGGCGGCTGAGATGGCGCGTTACCGCGCCTCGCTGCATGAGGTTGGCAATGGGGTCGCGCAGATCGCCAAGCAGATGACGCGGGCCAACCGGATGGGGCAGGTGGCCGTGGGCGGCACGAGTGCCGAGTTCACCGAATTGCGTCTCGCGCAGATGCGCGGGCTGGCGCGGTTCATCCTCAATTCCGCCGACGAGATCGACCTGCTCCTGCGCCGCCGCCGTGACGCGATGCAGCTCGAAGCCAGTGCTGCGCTAAGGGAGTTTGCCCATGCGGCTGAATGATGCTGTTGACGCTGTCACGGGCGAGGTCTTTCGGGACGGCTGGAGCCGAATCCGGGGCTCGATGCAGGGGCTGCATGTCGCCAAGCAGCGCCAGCTTGTGCG
Organism: Thalassovita sp. ABM4_323; assembly: GCF_056158665.1. NCBI lineage: Bacteria > Pseudomonadati > Pseudomonadota > Alphaproteobacteria > Rhodobacterales > Roseobacteraceae > Thalassovita > Thalassovita sp. ABM4_323. The sequence continues at coordinate 162,982 of NZ_JBSWTS010000003.1, forward strand.
CGCGGCGGCAGGGCATCGGCCGGCGGTCTTCAAGGCGATCCGGGGCGGCGGTACGCATACCAAATCACAGCTCGCAAACCAGCTCGAGTACCTCACCACCAAGTCCACCCATATCGTGGACAGTAGCGGGTTTCTGGATGGCAAGGCGAAGCTCGAGGCGCGTGACATCAAGGATCTGACCGAGCGCTTTGCCAAGCGGTGGGATGCAGGCTTCAAACCCAAGCTGGGCCAGACAACCCACATGCTCATGTCCTTCCCCGTCGGCACGCGCGGGGAGGATGTGCGCGACATCGCGACAGATGTGGCGGAGCGGTTCTTCCAGACCGACGAAGGGCATTTCGACTACATCATCGCGGTGCATGAGGACCGCGATCACCCGCATGCGCATCTGGTTCTGAACCGCCGCTCGCAAGAAGGCGAGTTCTTCTACCTGGGGCGCAACCACCGCTTCAACTATGACGACTTCCGCCTCGCCATGGTCGAGGAGGCGGAAAAGTACGGCGTGCGCCTGGAAGCCACGCGCCGGGTCGATCGCGGGGTTGTCCATTACCCGGCCCGGACCAGCGAAGTTTATGCCGCGAAGGAAGAGGGTCGCGCGCCCCGCGAGCGTGAACGCGTCGGGGCCGACCTGACCCGGACGCTGGCGGAGATCGCCAACACCAGAACCGTCTACCATTCGCTTGCTGCGGAGGCTTCGCGCGAGGCCCGCGAGGATATTGCCACAGCCCTCTTTCGCGCGGGCGAGGTGCTGGCGCATGGCGGGCAGGTGGACCGAACAGGAGATGTGTATATGGCCGAGGATCAAAGTTTCGAGGATCTGAGAAGCCTCTATGCGGAAAAGCTCGCGCGGGTTCAGGGCATGATCGCCGAGAAGTCCGATGCGGAACGTCCCGCGCTGGAAAAGCGCCTCATCGAGATCCAGAAGCAGGTCCAGCACATGCAGCCCTTGGGGCTGCGATCATCCACGCTGTCGGAGACCCCCTCGGAGGGCGGGGTCTATTCCGAGGCCAATATCGACAACAGCCAGCTCGCGCGTCTGGCAATGCCCGACTTGAGATCGCGCATCGACACCGCGCTGCGCGGCACCGGGATCAGCACATCGGAAGTGGTCGCCCGGATCGAAACCGGCGCCTCGAATGCCGCGCTTGAGCATCAATGGATCGCCGATGATCTCTCCAAGGTGGCCGAGGCGCGGGACCTGAACCTCGAACGCCGCGCCGACCTGGAAAAGGCGCGTGACATCCTGAATGACGTGCATGTCGAGCTTGGCACGCTTCTGGAACGGGAGAACGTGCTGCGCCGGGATGGTGTAATGGAAGCGGATGCGGTCAGCGAGCGGTTCCACTATCACGAGGGCGCGGTCCGGGCGATGGAAGGGACAATCCGTCAGGAGATGCGCGCAGACGGTCTGACAGCGCAGCAGATCGAGGACCGGGACTGGGAGGTTGTCTCGCGGGCGGAGCGCCGGATCGAAGCGGAGCAGCGCGCGTATCTCGAGGCACACCCGGACTTGCTCGCACGACCGGGAGATGTGATCGACCGGTCCGAGCCCTACAGGGAGACCATCAGCGATGCGGCCCGCGCCAGCGAGATCACCCGCGAAGTCGACCGGATCATGGACGGGCGCGATATCCGTACGCCCGTTGCAGATGCTGTCACGGATGACTTGCGCGCGCGCTATCCGGATATGCCGTCTCACCTCGCCCGTGGGCTCGGCGCGACCTACGCCGCCGTCGTCGAGATCCGGGACACGGAAGCCATCAATCAGGTCCGCCGCGAAACCGAGTTGCGCGAGGGGCTTGGGGTTGGCACGCGCGACGCACCCCTCGCAGCCCGCGATGAAACGGCGATGCGGTCTGATGAACGTACCGACCGTCTCGCAGACGAGATTGCACGTGTCCTGGACCATGAGCGGGCGGGGGAGTTGTCCGCGCCCTTCGAGACCGAAGCGGAACGGGATGCCTTCCGCAACGAGATCGCACGGGTGCTGGATGACCGCCAATTGGGCCGCCTCACATCCGGCGATGCCGATGCGCTGGACAAGGTTCTCGAGGACCGCCTCGACCGGCTCTATGTTGCCAAGGTCTACCTGCAATCCGATGCCACGACGGCCAACACGGAGGCCTTGCGCCAGGTGGTCGATGAACTCGCCGATGCCGAATACGAAAAACATCGCGCCACAGACGTGGATGGCGAGACCGAGCGGGGTCAGGTCCATTGAGCGCCGTCATGGGAAAAGCGCGGATCGCCACGGGTGTCCTGCTGGTGACGCTTGTGACCGGGGCCATGGGCTATACCATCGCCTCGGCGGTGCTGACCTACCAGGATCTCGGCTTCGGGGCCGAGATCGACTTTGCCTATATCGCGCAGAACTATCTGACGATCCTCGATCGTCGCCCGGAGGATGCCCAACTCATTCACCTGATCATCGGCAGTTTCGCCGCCGCCGGGCTGATGCTTAGCCTCGCGCTCTCAGGGTCCGCGCTTACACGCTTTGGCCAGACCCATTGGCAGACCGCGCGCGAGATGAAGGCCAATGGGTTTTTCGGGGCGCCCGGGACCGGGTTCATCCTCGGCAAGCTGGGGACGCCTGGCTCTCGCGCCAATTACATTTGCTCGAAGGTTTTCCCGCATGCGCTGATCGTGGCCCCCACGGGCCGCGGCAAGACCACGGGTTTTGTCATTCCGAACCTGCTGACCTGGCAGGGCTCCGCCGTGACGCTCGATGTGAAGGGCGAGTGTTTCGAGGCCACGGCCCGGCACCGCGCAGCCCAAGGCGACAAGGTCTATCGCTTTGCCCCCACCGATTGGGAGGGCAAGCGCACGCATCGCTACAACCCGCTCCTGCGCATCTATCAACTGAAAGATCCCGCGCGCCAGCAGATGGAATTGCAGCTTCTTGCGACGCTCTTCCTGCAAAGCGACAACGACCGGGTGCAGGGCCTCCTCAAAGGCGGGATCGATCTCTTCGTCGCGGCAGGGCTCTTGGCGTTCCAGCGCAAGCGCCCGACCTTGGGCGAAATCTACCGCATCGCTGCCTCGGGCGGGAACAAGCAGAAGGAGTATTCCGCGCGGGGGCATGAGGTCGATAACAGGGCCGCCAAGCTGATCTTCACGCGGCTCGCCTCGACCAACAACGACACGCTGACGTCCTACGTCTCGCTCCTGATGACCTCGGGGCTCGATCAATGGCAGAACCCGGCCATCGATGAGGCGACGGCGGTGTCGGACTTTGATTTCCGCACGATCCGCAAGAAACCCTTCTCGGTCTATCTTGTGGTCCAGCCGCTGATGGTGAAGCCGCTCGCGCCGCTGATCCGGCTGTTCTTTTCCGATCTCCTCTCCGCCATGCAGGAAAAGGACCCCGGGCCGGATGAACCCTGGCCCGTGATGATCATGCTCGATGAGTTCAACCGCCTTGGCAAAATGCCCATTGTGGTCGAGAGCATCGAGACCCTGCGGACCTATCGCGGACATTTGGCCGTCGTCACCCAGACTATCCCCGCCCTCGATGAAATCTATGGCGAGAACACCCGCCGCGCGCTGCAGGGCAATGCCGGCGTGAAGCTCTACCTGACGCCCTCGGACGAGAAGACCGTCGAGGAGCTGAGCAAGGCGGTCGGCAAGACCACGAAAACCGTCATCACGCGCTCCCAGTCCATCGGCAAGAACCCCTTCGAGGGCCGCAGCCAATCCACACGGACAGAAGAAAGTTCCTTGCTGCCTGAAGATGAGGCGCGCCGCCTGCCGCTCGATGAAATCGTCATGGTCATCGATGCCCAGATGCCGGTCCGTGCAAAGCGGATCCAGTATTTTGACGATCGGCTGTTCAAGGCGATCCATGATGCGCAGACAGGGGAGCTGCCGTTCCCGGACCCGGGGGGAGGGGGGACGCAGGGCACACTACCGTTGAGTATGCGTGCTATGCCGATGACGCCGCCGTCGGATGGGCCAGAGGGAACAGAAGCCGATGTGGAGAGGGCAAGCCAGGATGGCGATGGTCAACCGTCAGGCCAAGCCGACGCCGCTCCAAAGAAGACCGCGCCCGTCGTTCAAGCCGTCGTCGCCGAGGAGCAGCGACAGATGGAGATGGATTTTGGGGGCCAGGTTGCGGATGCCGAGACAGTGGGCGTGGATGATGAGGCGCAGATGCGCTCTGCTGTCGATGGATTGGATGAAATGGAAGAGATGCTGCGAGAGGAGGAGGGTGAAAAGCTGGTTGCTCGATAGGGTGGTAGGCATCGCCTGTCTGTCAGGCAGGGCGGGAAGCGGTCATTCGCTGCGCATTGCGTGAACGACCGCTATGGCCGTTCGCTGGTTTCGCTCTGGTTTGAAACGGGAGTATTCTTCTAATCAAGAACATCAAACCCCGAATCAAATTGTCGCTGAAGAAATGGCGCCAGTGGCCATACTTGGCATGTTCGACGCATTTTGGCCGGACCATTTCATGATGTGAGTTCTTGGTTGCGGCGGCAGGGTTTGGACTTTGGCGAATTACCGTTGCGCTCTGGAAGAACACCCTGAAGAAGCGTTCCAATAGCCACGACGAAACGGCGTGGAATCTGCCACTCGGAATCGCCTCGCAGCAAATCCGTGGTTTCTGCAACATTCCTTTCGAAGAGCGACTAAGGGGCGAAGAACGACATCAAGCATCTGATTCAAAATAGTTTTATTCGCGAAAATTTTTCTTGAACAATTTTTCTGGACAAACGTTCAGATTTTGTGCTCGCATAGAGACAGAGCGAGGAGGCTCTGTTCAGGGAGGATTTGATATGCCCGATAAGTCGGCTTTTGATTACGTTATCGTTGGGGGCGGTTCTGCGGGATCGACCCTTGCTGCTCGTTTGACCGAGGATCCCGCGGTGTCCGTGTGCCTCTTGGAAGCAGGTGGGAACGGTGATCACATTCTCATCCGCGCGCCCGCCGGCACGGTTGCGATCCTGCCGGGACATGGGAAGATCTCGAACTGGGCCTATGAGACCACGCCTCAACCCGGACTGAATGGTCGCAAAGGTTATCAACCACGCGGCAAAGCATTGGGTGGGTCAAGCGCGATCAACGCCATGCTCTACGTCCGTGGGCACAAATCCGACTACGACGGTTGGGCCGACCTGGGGTGTGATGGCTGGTCATGGGACGAATGCCTCCCCTATTTCAAACGTGCCGAGAACAACGAGGACGGCGCGGGAGACTTCCACGGCGCATCCGGTCCGCTGCACGTCTCGAACCAGAAAGCGCCACGTCCGATCAGCCGCGCCTTCGTCGAGGCCGCTACCGAATGCCAGCACCGCGAAACGGCAGACTTCAACACGGGCGACAACGAGGGCGTCGGGCTGTATCAGGTCACGCAGTTTCATGACGAGGCGCGCAATGGCGAGCGGTGCTCGGCAGCAGCGGCTTACCTTCACCCGGTCCAGAAGAGCCGCAAGAACCTCACCATCATCACCGGCGCCCATGCGACCAAGATCCTGACCGAGGGCAAGCGCGCGACCGGCGTCGCCTATCACAAGGGGCGCTCGGATCATCAGGTGAAGGCCAATAAGGAAGTGCTCCTGTGCGGGGGCGCCTTCAACTCGCCACAGCTCCTGCAACTGTCCGGTATCGGCGTCGCGGAGGACATCCAGCGCCATGGGATCGAAATGGTTCACGAATTGCCGGGCGTGGGCAAGAACCTTCAAGATCACCTGGATTTCATCCTCGCCTACAAGTCGAAGGATACCGACAATTTCGGAATCGGGTTGGCGGGCACCATCGGGTTGACGAAGCACATTCTGAAATGGCGCAAGCATGGTAACTCCATGATCGCGACGCCGTTCGCCGAAGGGGCCGGGTTCCTGAAAACCGATCCCGCGCTGGACAGACCTGACATTCAGCTTCACTTCGTGATCTCCATCGTGGACGACCATGCGCGCAAGCTGCACATGGGCTATGGCTTTTCCTGCCACGTCTGTGCGCTGCGCCCCTATTCCCGTGGCGAAGTGTTCCTTGAAAGCGGTGATCCGATGGCCGCGCCGGGGATCGATCCACAGTTTCTGACCGATCCGCGCGATTTGGAAACCACGATCAAGGGCGCGAAAATGACGCGCGAAATCCTGCAAGCTCCGGCGATGAAGAAATACCGCCATAAGGAGTTGTTCGGCACCAAGGACGGGATGAGCGACGCCGAATGGGAAAAGCACATTCGATCGCGGGCCGATACGATCTATCACCCGGTCGGGACCTGTAAGATGGGCGTCGACGACATGGCAGTGGTGGACCCCGAGTTGAAGGTGCACGGCATGGAAGGGCTTCGCGTGATCGATGCCTCGGTCATGCCGACCCTTATCGGCGGGAACACCAATGCGCCCACGATCATGATCGCGGAACGCGCCGCCGACATGATCCGGGGCATCAAGCCCGCCGCAATCGCAGCAGAATGAAGACCGCCGCGCGACGCGGCAGAACGAAGGAGGACATCATGTCCGGCACAATGATGACGCAGGCACTGACCACAGGCTCCCTGATTGCACATGCTGAGAAATACCATGCAGGCACCGAGATCGTCTCGGTCGAGACGGACGGGACCAAGGCCCGCACCACGTGGGGCGCGGTCGGCACCAATGCGCGGCGGATCAAGGCAGCGCTGGATGATCTGGGCGTGTCGGGCGGTGCGCGCTGTGCCACCATTGCGTGGAACAACCGGCGGCATCTGGAGCTGTATTTCGGGATCGGCGCGGGGGGTCGTGTGACGCACACGATCAACCCGCGCCTGACGCCCGAACAGATGATCTATATCCTCAACCATGCCGCCGACGAGGTGCTGTTTCTGGATCGCACGTTCCTGCCCATCGCGGCGAAACTGGGCGAGCATCTGAAAACGGTAAAGCATTACGTTCTGATGGGTCCGCGCGATGACGAGGCCGCCGCTCAGGTCGAGGGGCTCTTGTTCTACGACGAGCTCGTGGAGAAGGCCGACCCTGCCGACGGTTGGCCCGATCTGGATGAAAACGCCCCCGCCGCGCTATGTTATACCTCTGGCACCACGGGCAATCCGAAGGGCGTGCAGTATTCGCATCGGTCGCTTGTGCTGCATTCCATCGGGGGCAACCAGCCGGACGGATTGAACATCGCGGCGCGGGACACGGTGATGCCGGTCGTTCCCATGTTTCATGTGAACGCCTGGGGTGTGCCGTATATTGCGGCCTCGGTCGGGTCCAAGCTGGTGATGCCGGGGCCGAACCTTGATGGCGAAAGCCTCGCACGGTTGATTGACACCGAACAGGTCACGCTGTCGTTGGGGGTGCCGACGATCTGGATGGGCCTTCTGGCCGCGCTAAATTCAACCGGGATCAAGCCCACCTCGATGAAACGCACGGTGGTAGGCGGTTCCGCCCTTCCGCCCTCGATGATCCGCGACTTCCGTGATGGCTATGGCGTGGAACTGATCCATGCGTGGGGCATGACCGAGACGTCACCTTTGGGTACCTTGAACCAGCTTTTGCAGAAACATGACGGGCTGAGCGAGGACGCGCAGGCCAAGTTACGCGAAGGTCAGGGCCGCCCGCCGTGGGGCGTAGAGCTTCGCATCGTGGACGAAAACGGCACCGAGTTGCCGCGCGATGGCGAGACGCAAGGCGAATTGCAAATTCGCGGGAATTGGGTTGTCGAAAGCTACTTCGGGCAGGAGGGGTCCGCCCTGACCGCCGATGGGTGGTTCGACACGGGCGATGTAGCGACGCTGGACGCCGACGGATACATGGTGATCCGGGATCGGTCCAAGGACATCATCAAGTCTGGCGGCGAGTGGATTTCGACCGTCGAGCTTGAGAACATCGCCATCGCACATCCGAAGATTGCCAATGCCGCCGCCATCGCCGCGCATCATCCGAAGTGGGATGAGCGCCCGGTGATCGTTGCCGTGGCTGCCGAAGGCGAAACCCCGGACGAGGCGGACGTGCTGGCCAGCTATGAGGGCAAGGTCGCGCAATGGCAGGTGCCGGATCGGGTCATCTTTGTCGACGATCTGCCGCTGGGGGCCACGGGCAAGGTCCTGAAAAACAAGCTGCGCGAGGCCTATGGCAACGTGCTTTTGGAGGAGGCGTGAGCCATGAACCAGATTGCAACGGATATTACACCTGATTTTTCAGCGCTGGATCGCGACCTTGAGGCATTGCGGTCAGGGGCTGAGGCTTGGGCGCGGACATCGAACGCCGAACGCATCGCGGTTCTGGCCGAGATCAAGGACCGGCTGCTGGAGGTCGCCGAAGGCTGGGCCGAGACCGCGGCGCGGCGAAAGCTGATCCCGGCGGGGTCGCCTTTGGCGGGCGAAGAATGGATTTCTGGACCTTATGCGGTCATGTCTGCCTGTAACGGGTTGATGCAGACTTTGGCAGGTATGAACGGAAAAGCGTTCCTCGACCATCTGTCGAAACGCACCACGGCGAATGGGCAATTGGCCGTGCGCGTCCTGCCCCATTCGATCTGGGATCGGCTGCTGTTGTCAGGCGTCTCTGCGGATGTCTGGATGCAACCGCAGGTAGATGAAGCGAATCTGGCGGCACATACAGCGTGCGCCTATGACACCCCGGTGGATGCGCGAGACGGTGGCGTGTCATTGGTGCTGGGCGCGGGCAACATCGCCTCGATCGCGCCGCTGGACGTGTTCGAGAAAGCTTTTGGTGCGCATAAAGCGGTCATCCTGAAGATGAACCCCGTGAACGAATATCTAACGCCGTTTCTGGAAGCCGCGTTGAAGCCGCTGATCGAGCGCGATGCGCTTCGGATCGTGAAAGGCGGGGCCGAGGTTGGGAGCTACCTGTGCAATCACGCCGCGGTGGACGAGGTGCATATCACCGGGGCTGCCGCCTCGCATGATGCGATTGTCTGGGGTCCGGGCGAGGAAGGGGCCAAGAACAAGGCCGCAAACACGCCGAAGTTGACCAAGCCGATCACATCTGAACTGGGTGCGGTCTGTCCGACCATCGTTGTGCCGGGGAACTGGTCAGAGGCCGACATCAAGTTTCAGGCCGAGCACCTGGCGACCCAAAAGCTCCACAATTCGGGCTTCAACTGCGTGGCCTGTCAGATGTTGGTGCTGCCGAAGTCGTGGGGTCAGAAAGACGCGTTGATCGATGCAATTCGAGGCGTGATGCGCGACATGGATGCGCGTCAGGCCTATTACCCGGGTGCCGCGGACCGAATGGCCGGTTTCGCGGATCAGTCGGCGAATGCGACGTCATTCGACCGTGGCGAAGCACCTGCGCTGATCTTCGCCCCGGTGAACGAAGGGGAGAACTGGTTCACCCAAAACGAGGTGTTCGCCCCTGCTCTGTCGACCCATGAGATCGAGGCAGAGGACGCCGAAACCTATCTGATCGAGGCGATCCGATACGCCAACGAAACGCTGCACGGCACCTTGGGCGCGAATATCGTCATTCACCCGCGCACCATTCGGCAGATCGGGCGCAAACGCTTCGAAGAGATCATCGCCGATTTGCACTACGGAACCATCGCGGTGAATGCGTGGACTGGCCTCGCCTTCCTTGCTACCGCTTGCCCGTGGGGTGCGTTTCCTGGTCATACGCTGGACGATGTGGGGAGCGGGATCGGCTTTGCGCATAACACCTTCATGTTCGACAAACCCGAGCGGGTGGTCGTGACCGCGCCGTGGCGACCCTTCCCGCGCGGGGTGTTGTCGGGTCAGTTCACACTCCTGCCCCGTCCCCCGTGGTTCGTCACAAATCGGCGGCAGCATGTGGTTGGCCGGCTGTTGACCCATTTCCAGCACAAGCCAAGCTGGTTGAAATTGCCGCGCATATTCGCCAATGCCTTGCGTGGTTAAAACAAAGGCCAGCCGGACGTGACCAAACTCGACAAAATCGCCCGCCTTGCGAAAAAGGCCGAAGCCAAATCCGCGAAGCGGGCGCGCAAGAAGGATGAGCTTGCCGATCACGCGATTACAGCGTTGAAGCAACTTGGCTATGCACGCACCAGCCTGCGCGACATCGCCGAAATGTCGGGGGTCGCGGTCGGCACGCTGCATTACTATTTCGAAGACAAGGTCGACCTCATCACCTATTGCGTGCGCCGCTATAAGGTGGGGTTCGTGGCGGACATGGGATCAATTCTGGAAGCCGATGTCGAACCTGAGCAACTCGCAGACCGGTTCATCAAAGGCCTATCACTGTCGATCCGACGTGACGCCGAAACCCATCGGCTCTGGTATGACATCCGGACGCAAGCGATGTTCGATCCCGCTTTCGAAGAGGTCGTGGCGGACATCGAAGACGGTCTGAGAGAACTTGTAGCGACATTTCTCTCAAGAACTGGCGTCTCACCGGAGCAGGCTCGACCTACTTATCTGGTGCTGGACAGCTTTTTTCGCTTCCACCTTCAGGCGTATCTCAGGGGCGATAAGGGTGCACCGGCACAGTTCGAGATCGAGGTTTCGGCGCTATTGAACCGACTGGTCTGACGGCAGACGACCCTGTTACTTAAAACTCTCGGTCAGTTCTGCTTTCGGGACAGCAAGCGACACGGCATATTGCGTCGAGATCGTTTGCAGGGGCAGAACTTGAACCTTCGATTTGACATCAAAGCTGTCGGTTAAAATGGGCGCTATGCCGCCGTTCTCTGCGCGCTGCGTCAACGGCAGCTATGGGCCGAGGTTGCGGTTCTAAGGAGCCGTGATTGGCGGTGGTTTTCTTCGCTTGCCCGAAAGCGCATTGCCCGCAATGGCCGCGAGCAGAACAGCACCTCCGATCAGAGTGTTCGCAGTCGCGGTTTCCCCGAGAAACAGCCAGACCCAGAGTGGTCCGAGCAGCACCTCGGCTAAGGACAAAAGGGCGAGTTCTGCGGCGGGTAGGCTACGCGATCCTAATGTGTAGAGGATCAGACCTGCGCCGACTTGGAATACCCCCATGCCCATTGCAATGCCGCCATCACTGGGGCTCAGCACGAAGGAGAGCCCGAGGCCCAAGCATATGGCCGAAGTGATGGCGATCGCGAAAATGCCCGAGAGGAACACCGCTGGCAGCATTTCCCCTGTCCGCCCCCATCGCAACGCCACGGTGAAGACTGCAAAACCGAATGCCGAACCAAGCGCGGCAAGGCTGCCTTTCAGGGCGACGCCTCCGGACTTGTCGGCGACCATGATCCCGATCCCGCCGATTGCGACGGCGATCGCTATCCAGGTTGCGGCGCGGACAGGTTCTCGCAGCACTATCCATCCGAGCACCGCAGCCATAAACGGTGCTGTCGCAAACAGAAGCATGGCATTTGCGACCGAGGTGTTCTGGATCGCGTAGATTCCGCCTGAATAGGCCGCAACCAGTGAAAGCCCTGCGATGACAGCGGGGGCGCCGATGCGTCGGATCTGAACAAATGGGCTTTCGCCAGACCGCACGCGGATAAGCACGTAGAGAAACAGCGACATGCTGATCGACCGGTAGAGCAGTATCTGCCACACGACAGCGTCTTCGATCAGGCGAATACCAAGGCCGACCGTCGACCACAACACACCCGCCGCAAATACGAAGAGCACACCGTACTTGTGGGCATCGGCAGTGGAAGGGGCTGTGGTGATTGATGTCATGTCTGGCCGATTAAGAATGTCACGTCGTCAAGATTAACCTTGGGACGAGTGTGCCGATCACCCATTTGCGACATTGCCGGTGGTTGCTGCAGAGTTTCTCGGAGAATCAAAATCGCCAGTAATTTCACGATCGGCAAAAATGGCGGCGTGGTGCCAACGCACGGTATTTCATTGAAGACGGCCGAATTGGGCCGTTTAAGGCGTCGGTCGCTATCGTCATCGCCCCAAACTTTCTGTAGCATTCGTATGAGTTTACCGACGGACCTTACATGAACCCTACGGAAATCGCAGACGCCCTGGAAGAAATCGCCACTCGCCCGTTCGACGGTGGCGAGTTCCCGTTTGCGTTCGCCGCCGCCATGGGAAGTCCGCAAGCCACGGTTTCAAAGCTCCGCAGTGGGACGATCAACAAGTCGAAGGTGCCCGGCGCGGTCCTGATGAACCGCAAGTTCTATGCCATGGTGACCGACCCCGGCGCGGTGGACCAGGGCCTGTCGATGATCCGGTCGGACAAGAAGACCACCACCCACAAACCGGCGATCCTGCTGGCCACCGACGGTGTCGACTTGTCCGCCGAACATGTCGCTTCGGGTGACAGCCTGCACATAAAGTTCGCCGACCTACATCATCACTTCGGGTTCTTCCTGCCAGCGGCCGGCATGTCGCGCTACAAGGCGGCGGAGGAGAACGAGGTCGACGTCAAGGCGGCCGGACGACTGGCCAAGCTCTATGATGCGCTTCTCAAGAAGAACCCGGAATGGAAGACACCGGAACGGCGGCATGACCTGAACCAGCTGATGACGCGGCTAATCTTCTGCATGTTTGCAGAGGACGTGGGCATCTTTGAAAACAACCTGTTCTCGCGCCTGATCTTCACCCATGCGGGCGACAAGGGGGAGGAGGCGCAGGCGTGTATCGCCTCGGCCTTTGCCGCGATGAACCTACCCAATGGCCGGCGTCAGGACCTGCCAGCCTGGGCTGATGCCTTTCCCTACGTGAACGGCGGGCTTTTCGCCGATGCACTAGACGTGCCGAAATTCGACCGCGGCGCCTATCGCTACCTTCAGGACGCCTGCCAGCTCGATTGGCAAGAGATCAACCCGGATATCTTCGGGTCCATGATCCAGTCGGTCGCCGATCCGGACAAACGGTCCGAACTTGGGATGCATTACACCTCGGTGCCGAACATCCTTAAGGTGCTGGGGCCGCTATTCCTCGACGATCTGGATGAGCAGATCGAGAAGGCTGGCGATAGCCGCAAGGCGCTGGCAAGGGTGCTGAAACGGATCGAGGGGATCAGGGTGTTCGACCCGGCCTGCGGATCGGGCAATTTCCTTGTCGTCGCCTATCGGGAGCTTCGAGCGCGGGAGATGCGCGTTCTGGAGAGTATGGCGCAACTGGATGGCGGGGCCTCGGCGCAGATGTTCTCTGGCGTGCGGTTGGCGAATTTCTACGGGATCGAGATCACGGATTTCGCCGCGGAGACGGCGAAACTGGCACTTTTCATCGCGGAGTATCAGGCCAATGCGCGGTTCGGTGAGATGTTCGGGAATACAGCCCCGGCCCTACCCCTGCGAGATGGTGGTAACATCGTTTGCGACAATGCGCTGCGATTGAATTGGGAGGCGGTTTGCTCGCCGCCGGGGGAAAATGAGGAAGTCTTTATTGCGGGGAATCCGCCATTTGTCGGTTTCAACTCGAGGACGCCAGCTCAATCAGAAGACATGCGCTTCCTTTTGACCGACCGGCTGAAGAGCTTTGAGCGCCTCGATTTGGTGATCTGTTGGTTCATCAAGGCTGCTGACTACATTCGCGGTCGCGCTGGAGCGGGAGCTTTGGTTTCGACCAATTCGATTGCCCAAGGAGTGACGGTCAATGTTCTTTGGCCCGAGGTCCTGCGTGAAGGGATCAGAATTAATTTCGCCCATCGACCTTTCATGTGGTCCAACAATGCTGCGAAGAATGCGGCGGTTTCATGCGTAGTAGTTGGCATCTCATCTTCAAGAACTGGACAGTCAGTCATCTTTGACGGCGAACTTCGGAAGAATGCTAACAACATCAACGGCTACCTTCTCGATGCACCCGACGTAACGGTTGCGCAGAAGGGTCGGCCGATTTTCCCGCTTCCCAAAATGGATGTTGGCAGCATAGCGCGTGACGAAGGGAACTTGATTTTCTCGGAAGCAGAGAGAGCCCAGCTTATTTCGGAGCATCCTGAAGCCGCGCCATTTATCCGCCGTTACATGGGTGCCAGGGAAGTAGCGCAAGGCTTGGTCCGTTATTGTCTATGGGCGGAGACCAATGAACTGGAAGATGTGCTACGCTTTCCTCCGTTGGCGAAACGATTAGATGCGGTAGCCAAGTTTAGGTCCGAAAGCGATGCACAAGTAACTCGAGACGCAGCCGCTGTGCCCCATCGGTTTGGTCAAATCACTGGCAAAGGCGTGCCGAAGAAATCAGCGATCTTAATGCCGCGGACATCGTCCTCTCGCAGGCCTTATCTACCGGTCGAGTTGGTCGGCAGTGATGTTGTTGCCTCGGCAGATTGCCAGATCATCTTCGACCCTCCTGAATGGTGTTTTGCGATCTTGGCATCTAAGCTTCAATGGTGTTGGGTGAGTACCGTCAGCGGACGTATGAAGAATGATTTCCGCTACAGTAGCACCTTGTGCTGGCACGTTTTTCCAATACCCCGTTTTACCGACGATCAACTGGAGGCACTAAACGCCTCCGCTCGCGCGATCCTCAAGACACGCTACATGCACCACCCCAAGACCATCGCGCAGCTGTACGACCCCGACGACATGCCAGACGACCTGCGCGAGGTGCACCGCCAGAATGACGAATTGCTGGAAACGATGTACATCGGGCGTCCGTTCCGCAACGATACCGAACGGCTGGAGCGGCTTTTCAAGCTCTATGCCGCGCGGATCGAGAAGCTGAAGAAGGAAGAGGCCGCGTAAATGGTTGATCTTGTGCGTATGACCTATGGCCATTCCGGGGCGGATGCCAAGACGAACAGCCTTGGCCAGCGCCCGATGCAGGCCCGCGTTTACGAGGCACGCGCCGCACAGTTCCTGCTGTTGAAGGCGCCCCCGGCGGCGGGCAAGTCCCGTGCCTTGATGTTCCTTGCGCTCGACAAGCTGGAAAACCAGGGCGTGAAAAAGGTGATCGTCGCGGTGCCCGAAACCTCCATCGGTAGTTCATTCCGCTCAACCGACCTGACCTCCTACGGGTTCTGGGCCGATTGGGAGGTGAAGCCGCAATGGAACCTCTGCCTGTCGGGCGAGGACGGCATGGCGAAATCGCAAAAAGTGAAGGCGTTTGAGGCCTTCATAGACAGCGACGCCAGCGTCATCGTCTGCACCCATGCCACATTCCGGTTTGCCTTCGACGCCATCGAAAAAGCGCGCGGCGTAGAGGCCTTTGACGATTGCATGATCGCTATCGACGAGTTCCACCACGTTGCGGCAGCCGATGACAACCGCCTTGGGGAGATCCTTCGCAAGCTGCTGGCCCGCGAGAAAGCCCACGTGATGGCAATGACCGGCTCCTATTTTCGTGGCGACAGCGTACCGGTTCTGCGCCCCGAGGATGAGGCGCGGTTCAAGTCTATCACCTACAGCTACTATGAGCAGCTTGAAGGCTATGAGCACCTGAAGTCGCTGGGGATTTCCTACTCGTTCTACCGGGGGCGATATATCTCGGCGATCCCTGATGTGCTCGACACGGACCGCAAGACGATCATCCACATCCCGCACCGTGGATCGGCGGAAGCCTTTGGCGAGAAGCACGATGAGGTCGGGCTGATCATGGGCGCGATCGGCGAACACGTCGGCCGCGATCCGGACACCGGGTTCGATCTGGTGAAACGCGCCTCGGACGGCAAGGTTCTTAAGATCGCTGACCTCGTGGATGACGGCGACGGGCGCTCGCGCATCAAGGCCGCGTTGCAGGCGGAGGCAAAGGGCTCGGATGGCAAGCGAGACGACGAAGCGGATCGGGCCAAAGTGGACATCATCATTGCCCTCGGCATGGCCAAGGAGGGGTTTGACTGGCCATGGTGCGAGCATGCGCTGACCATCGGCTATCGGAATTCCCTGACGGAGATCGTCCAGATCATCGGTCGGGCCACCCGCGATGCACCCGGCAAGCCCCACGCCCAGTTCACCAACCTCGTCGCCGAGCCTGGCGTGGAAACCACGGTCGTGGCGGACGCGGTCAACGACATGCTCAAGGCGATTTCGGGTGCGATGCTGATGGAGCAGGTGCTCGCGCCCAACTTCAAGTTCTATCGACGTGAAGACGGCGATATCCGCGCGCCTGTGGAGACGACGAAGGACGGCACGGTGCATATCGGTATAAGGGGCTTGATGGAACCGCCAACTCCTCGCGCCCGTGCTATCGTTGAGAACGATATGAACGAGCTGGTGGCCAAGGCTTGTCAAGCTATGGACCGGCGCGTTGTCGCGGATGACGTGGCACCCGAGGTGGCCACACAAATGGTGCTGACGGACATCATAGAGACGACCTACGAGAACCTGTCAGACGACGAAATAGAATCCGTGCGCCAGGACCTTGCCGCGCGGATGAACCTGATCGGCATGGCGAAACGCGCATCGCAAGAAGGCGGGTTTGCTGAAGAGGGCGAGGAGTACGACGCTGAGCCGTCGGAGAACCTGTCCCTGATGAACATGGTGAAGCGGTTCGTGAATGTCCGTGAACTGGATATCGACCTGATCGACAGCGTGAACCCATTCAAGGAAGGCTTCGACGTCGCCTCGCGCGCCTTCGACACTCCACTCTTGAAGACGATCCAGGACGCGATGATTTCTCAGCGCATCCAGATGACTGAAAAAGAAGCGCTGACACTGTGGCCGCGCATCAAACGGTTTCGGGCGCAGGAGGGCCGCGAACCCAATCCGCATTCGGCGGATCCATTGGAGAAGCGCCTTGCGGAGGCTCACGCATACATCAAGACGAAAAAAGCCGAACGCCAGCGAGCGGCTCAGTCGGGAACCTGAGCCACATGCCGCGCTACCGATCCCTCGATGAAATCTTCGACGAGCCGGATGAGTTCGGGCTGCTCGATATCAAGGAGCGGAACCGCGGCGCGGCGGCAACGCCAGACGCCCGCAATGCCGAGATCGTCTCGCAGGTGAATGCTTTTTACGAGTTGAACGGCCGGATTCCGGACGACAACAGCCTGGACCTCGAAGAGATGAAACTTGGTACGATCTGGCGATCGATCCGGACCAGTCCAACGGCAGCGATGATGGAGGCAGACCGGAACCGGCTTCTTGGGCATGGCCATCCAGTGGCACCGACCGCAACCATTGTCGAAACGGAGGCTCCGCCCGTGCCTGAGCCCGATTGGCGCGAAGACGTTGCCGACGAGGACGTTCCAGCAAGCCTTGACGACATCTTCGGCGATGATGACCTCGACGTGCATGACGCGGTTCTCAACATCCGTTATGTGACGCCAGCCTCAGAACGCCAGTTGCCTGACCACCGGGCCGACATGTTCCCGTGTCCGGATTTCGAACACTTTGAAGGCGGCTTTGCCGAGATGCAGTCGAAGCTCGAGTCCGGAGATCGAAAGGTTCTCCCGGTTCAGGACAATGTCGAGATCACGGTCTACGAAGGCGACTTCTTCATCCATCGCGGCCTTCTGGTCTATGTCGCCGAAAAAACGGAACTTTCGCGCAGGAGCGGTAAGCCGGATCACCGTTTACGGATCATCTTTTCCAATGGCATGGAGAACGATCCTCTATCATCTTCATTTCGCAAAGCGCTCGCAGCAGATAAGACCGCACGGATTGTCGAAAGGGCTGGGTTTGGCCGGCTCGATCCAGAATGGGATCAGGATAGCATGGCGGTCACCGGCACAGTGTATGTGGCGCGAAGCCTGTCCAGAGTCCCGGAAATCGCAGAAGTATCAAAGATCCTGCACAAGGTCGGTGTGACCAGTCAGGATGTCCGGCGGCGCATTGCCGATGCGAAAAACGACCCAACTTTCCTGCTCGCGCCTGTCGAAATTGTCGCCACCTATGAGTTGCACAATCTGGAACGCATGAAGGTCGAAGACCTTTTGCATCGCTTTTTTGATGTCGCGCGGCCGCAGGGTCTTGTGATCACCGACCGGTTCGGCAAGGCGGTCCATCCTCGAGAATGGTTCTACGTGCTTCCTGAGCATGTGAGCCAAGCCGTTCAGCTCATTCAAGAACGCAGGTTGCATGAGTACAGGTACGACAGCCAACGCCAGTTGATCGTCAAGGTGGAGCCGGGCGCTTAGGCGTGCTTTTCTATTGAAACAGGTTCTTTCGGAGTAGGGCGCGTGATCCGAGCTCAGAAGAAGGTGACCTCCCGCAGGCCTTGAAACGCGCCTTCTTTGAACGCGCCGGCTTTATGCAGCCGCGGGAAATCCGGGAGCCTGTCTATCTCGACTAACGGAAGCAAAATGTCAGCGCTGAACCATGGCATTTTCGCGCACCGGCTTTCATCATACATCTTCGAAAGTGCCCTTCCGACCGCATAAGCGCCGGCCAAGTCAATTTTGGAAACGCGTGTCCGATTTATAGGAAGCAGGCTCCCAGTTGTCGATTTACCGCCGACATTGAAATAGATCAGGTCATGGCCCCACCCGAGGCGTATGATATGTGTCCGGTCGGACCGTTGGATTGAAACTCTCGGAAATAGGTCCCTGACCCAAACCTTATGTTCATCGCACCAGTCGAGGGCTTCCTTCAACATCGCTACGCCGCCTAGGTCTTTCTTCCAGATCGGACATAAGTGCTGAAACCCGGCGAATTTGACCCGCTTCTCACTTCTGATGTCGTTAGCAACGAAATTGCCTTCGCGTGTGACCTTTGGAGACCACATTTTCTCTTCGAGCGCGGCTGCGTCCTCCAAACCTATGTGCATGTCATCAATCGCAACTTTGGTATTCGCAGAAATGGCTCTGTGTTGGGCTTCAATCATAGTAATGGGCGGTAGCGGTTTGCTCGGGTGTTGGTCGAGAATTGAGGGAGCGTTGGGTCGAACGATATCGTCAGGAACATCCACTGGCCTGTCTGTTTTCACGTCGTGGTCGACGAGCCAACGGTACGGTGTCCCGAGGTCCTTAGGATCATCATTCATGAGCGAAAGATGTGGCAGACCCTTTTTCAGGAACGCCATGATTTCCCGCGTATCCTGACGTTCCGCGCCCATGAGCCGCCCTTGAAAGGTTTGCCGATCTGAATTGCTTTGGCGGGCTTTCAGTGCGTTTTCGATGCGCTCACGTTCGATATCGCTCAGCTGGCGTCGTAGATACGCGATAGAAACATCGACGTCACCGTAGTCGTCTCGCTCCTCAAGCGCGCTGCCGAACAGCTTCAAGGTGATGCGCTGCAGGCGATCGGGATCGCCGTTGATGACCTTAGCCCGGGCGAGAAGTTCAGCAATGATGGTCTGAACCTTATCGCGCCCGATACGCTTTCGCTTGGGTTCCAGTGCGAGGCGAGTCCCATTCGGCGTTAGCTGCCAATAAAACAAACCGTCAAAGATGTCGGCAGGCTCCAAGTACCCAGCCTCGGCCATCTGGCGCAAGATGAGGTCAGCATGATGGGCATCGCAATCCAGGGTCCGTATTGCCTCTTCAAGCCCGACAGATCTTCCATTGATTGCTGAGCGCAGGACTGCTTGGACCAGCTCCAATGGTACCGTTTTTACTGGCGAATGCTTATGGGACCCTCGCTCATTCATTGTTCAACGGCGTCGCAGAAAAAAACCTCATCAACGCCTCCCCAACCTTCCCAAACGAGCCAGCTGCGCCATCATTTGCGATCCGGTTCCGGTGGATGGACTGCCCCCTGCAGGTGTCACATTTGCCATTCCCGGCCGTTGCGGCATTTGTTGGGCCCCAAAGAACTGCCGTGCTCTGAGTGCTGCATATTCGGCTCCACTGGCACCACCAACAAGATACCGATTGTAAGCCTGCTGATTGCCCATCGCAGCGCGCGCAAAGCTGTAGCTTCCTGCCAAGCCCCCAGACAGCGCTGGCATCATGATGTTCCCTGAGATTGCGCGAACGATGAACGGCGTGGCGATGATGAAGCCCTTGGCCATGAGGACCATCATGAAGAAGGGGATGAGCGCGCCTATATTTGAGGCCCCTTCCGGGTCGCCGAGTTCACCAATGAGGGCGGATGATACACCTGTGATTGTTGCGAACACCCCTGCGACGACGATGGGGTAGAGCGCGAAGGAAACCAGCGCCGACAGCCAGCGCGCGAAATAGTCCTTGGTGACCTCGAAGAGGGTCAGGAAAATCATCACCGGTGCGATCCCGATCAGAAGTGCGATCATCAGGCGGGATGCCACGAGGATAAAGGCGGCCAAACCGCCCAGGATCGAGAGCAAGAGGACCCCGACAATGTCGAGCATGGCGCCGGCCATCCAGTTCAGCTCAGACCCGGCGGCGTTGAGATAGTCCCCTAGTTCCGCGATCAGCCGGTCAAACTCTTCGGCGAAAGTTCCAGAAGGGCCAGGAGTTCCACCACCGACCGAAGCCACGAGCGCCCCCGCAATGCTGTCGATCCCGGCCAGGATAGCGGAGGAGAGGGCGTTGAACTGCACCCAGTTGGTCGCGAATATTCCGATCAACCCGATCTTGACCGCGAGCCAGAAGGCCGTGCGCCCGTCCATCGCTTTGTACTGGTAGATCATGTTCAGGAAGACGAGGATCACCACGAGCGTTGTTCCCAGGACGAGAAGCGTGCCGACCGTTACCGCGACCGACCCGAACTGGGTTTCTGCGGCGGTGTCGAGATAGCCCTGGGAGGTTTCAACGAAATAGGTGACGACGCTCATGACGGGGCTGCCTTACCAATTGCCCGCGGCGTCGCAGATGGCCTTGGCGGCAGGGCGGGCAGCGTTTGCGCGGCGGTTGTAGGCGTCCGAGGCTTGCAGCATCTCCCATCGTTCGTCACTCGCGTACCTTTCCCGAAACACCGCCTCGGCAGCGTCCCAAGAGGGGAACCGGGTTTCACAGTCGCAGCTTTCGGTCTCGACGATGCGCTCGAGATTCTGGGCGCGGTAGATGTCTTGAACCAACACGCGCTGATAGGCTTGGCGCAGGGGGATCTCCTGCATCCAGACGGGCTCGGCGGGCCGGTCCGGACAGACGTCAAAGCTGCGCCCGAGGGTCGGCACCAGGTTGCGCTCGGCGAAGGCGAAGGTAGGCGTCAGGCTTAGGGCCAGCGCGGCCAGCACAAGGGGATGCGGGGCCCGCCTCATGCCGTGGCTCCAGCGGGTGTGGTTTCGCGCTTCAGGAAAACGGTGTGCCCGATATTGGCGAATTCCGAAGTGCTGATCGACACCACCTCCCACCCGTCTGCGCCTTTGGCATTCAGGCTGGCCTGCATGTCGGAAAGGCTGGTTTTGCGGGTCATGGGAAAGGACAGGATGTCATATTCAAAGGTCTTCATTGGGAAGCTCCGATCTGGGTTGCGCCTGGAAGATAGAATTCGGTGATGCCGCGTTTACCGTCGTGGCGACCGGCCTGGATGATCACATCGATGGAACTCTCGATGTATTGGATCATGTCGGCATAGGTCATCGGGATCTCGGTCTTGAGGGCCGCGATCGCCAGACGCTGCACGGCAAGTTGCGGCGTTTCTGCGTGCAGCGTGGTCATGGACCCGCCATGGCCGGTGTTGAT
>NZ_JBSWTS010000004.1:0-79513 GCF_056158665.1 Thalassovita sp. ABM4_323
TATCAGTTTTTCAGGCAACTTTTCGTCACCGGGCTTTGCGAGGCTCCGAACAAGTAGGGTCCCGCAAAATTGGCAATCAAATGCCCAGGATCGCCGCCAATGCCTGAGCGAGAGGCCGCGTCGGGAACACTCGGGGCAAGACTGGAAAGGAACTTGCGCTGTGAGCATCATCTCCATTTTCGTCATTGCCCTAAAAGTCATTGACTGCACGGTGTCGGGATCGACACGCGCAGCGATAGATATCTTTTCCGCATCGGCCGCCTCAACGTCGAAGTCCAGGGCGGCGCCATGTCGTGTATCGATCTCGATATGGGCCAGCAGTTCCGCGTCATTACAGTAGTTGGCCGCAGCCAGCCGAGACAACCAACCTGACAACAACTCGTCTGGCAGCGGCGCGACAGTCTTTGGCAGCGGGCGCGGCTTCACACCCGGGACTTCTCGAGCCGCCGCCCAGCGGACGCGTGACGCGACCAAACCGGCGTCCATTTTGCGATTGCGTCATCGGTGATGCATTCATCACCAGTGACAATGGCGTCGATGGAAAGATCCTTGATCAGGGCGAAGATGCGCGAGGTCACCCCACCGGTCAGTGCAAGCATCTGCTTGAGCGACTTGACCTTCAGATTGGATTTCTTCTCGAGGGGCATTGCCGCGATGAGTGTTTGAATCATGTCCGAGAACTCGGCATCGTCGCGCCAGTTTGGCAGGTGATGTTCGTCCAGCCGCCTGGCAAGCTGGAGATCACCACGGATGGCATCGACGGCCTCGCTGACCCCGAGGCATACCAGCGACACTTCGAGTTCATTGCTGAGATACCGCAGAACATTGAGAAAGCGGCGCTGTTCGCGGTGGGTCCCGGCCAAAAGATTGTGGACCTCGTCGATCATGATCATCCGCAGGCCAAGGTCGCGCAAGAGCGCGACGACACGGACTTCGAGGGAGGCCACATTTTGAGCGCGCGCGCTCAGTGCCGTGGCCGGTGCCCCGACGGTCGCCAGGATGTGCAGATAGAACCGTCGTTCGTCGGGAGCTGGTGGTGCTTGTAACAGTAACAGCGGCGTTCGCGTAATTCCCGATGCTGGGTCATATTCCGGTGCATATCTGCGCGAAAGATTGCGGGCGATCATCGTCTTTCCGATCCCGGACGCGCCATGCACAAGAAGGCCAGGCATACGGGTTTGCCTTGGCGCTTCGATCATACACTGCAAACGGTCCAGAACTTGTTCGGCCCGCGGAAAGCCAATCCAGATATCCGATTGAATGAGGGTGATCCGACCGTCTTCCTCTGTTTTTCCTGCCCTCAATTCACCATCTCTCCACCTTGAACAATGGGCGCGATGTATCACCCGTATCGATCGCGCGCAGCCCTTCGGTTGTTGAGACGGCCGAGTTGGCGCCCTCCAATGTCCCTTTTCTTTCACGGGATCGGCGTTCGGCCTTCGTGAGGCCCCGGCTTTCAGCTTCGATCTGGCGTTGCTGTCGGATCAGCTCAGCCAGGACCAGCTCATTGGACCCGGACTTGCCAAGTGCACGGGCCTTCCTCATGGCTTCGCGATATTCCCAGAGCGGCACGGGCGGAATTTCCAGGTTTCTGTAACGCGCCTCAACATATCGGCCATCGTCCAATTCGACCCAGATCATTGAGATATCGCGAGGGTCGTAGCGAACGACCACCTTCCCATCGCTGCGCCCGATGTGGCCTGCAAGCGCATCGGACCAGTACCGTATCTGGAACAGATGGATGCCGTCACGCCTGACCTTGCGCAGTTCACTTGGCAGAAAGCTCACCCGAAAGGCTTCAATCTCGAAGGGGATATCGCCCATCATTTGCTCTGAGAGCGCCTCCCATTTGGCAACGGGCGTGCAGCCAAGACTTGAATGAATGCTGTTGTTGTAGCGGCAGATTTCCAGAGCAAACCAGCGATCGAAGTCGCTTAAGGTCATCGTGGCCATGCCCTCGGCGTCATAGTCGCCCTTGGCCACGACCGAGGATTGCGTTGTTCCAGGCAACAGGTGCACGGCCCCCATCATCGTGCCGATCAATCGTTCGATGTGCCCTCCGAAATGAGGACTGCCTGGCGGCCGATAGACCAGATCGATCCCCCATTCTGCACATGCCGACCGAAAGGCATGCGACCGGAAATCGCGCCCGTTATCGACGTGGATGCTATGCGGTTTACCCTGCGCGGGCCAAGGAACATTGCACACCAATTCCGCCAGAAGTTCCGCCTTGGGGGCCACAGCCTGTGTCAGGCAAAGCGCCACTGACAGACGCGAAGGGGCCTCCAGAGAGGTGTAGTATCCAGTTACCATCCGCGTTGCGATGTCGATCGCCAGCGTGACCCAAGGCCGCCCAATTGGTTGGCGTTCAAAGCTGTCGACAAGAATGATGTCCGCCGGCGTATGATCAATTTGGACGATCTCCAGTGGCACACTGGCCTTGACCTCACCTGTGACCGGCGCAAATTTCTGGCGGGCCACCTTTGCGCCCTCTCGTGCTTTCGCAACTTCGCGGGCATCCATCGCATCCAGACGACGCTGAACCGTCCGCCGTGTCGGCGGCTGCAAGCCTTGTTGCCAGCACGCGCTGCGGATTTCTGTCACGACGCGCGACAGGCTCGAACGCTCCCGGCGCAAGAAATAACGGCGAAGATGTTCTTCGATCACCGCTTCAACTTTGCCGGATATCAAAGTTGTTCCAGTCGGGCGGCCCCGTTTCCGCGGCACCAGAGCGCTCGTGCGCCCACCCTCTTCGGCCAGCCGCTTTAACCAACGCCATACCGTAGCCCTGCTGACACCGAGTTCCCAAACGGCATCATTGATGCCACTTTCCAGACCGCCAGTACCTTTCAGATATGCCTGAACAAGCGGACGCAGCACTGCAGCCCTGCGCGCCTCTTCTGCACCAACGGCAACTAAGTCTTCGCCATCATTTTCCATCGATATCTGCCGCACAAGCCTGTGAACCCTGTCTCAGGTTTAAGGGCAAAAATATCGGAATTAAAGGCAAAATCTCATATTTAAGGGCAAAACACAGTCGTTGAATTCATTGAATTTCTCATCTCACAATTAAGGGCTACGCGACAACACAGGACGAAAAAAACGAACGGGAACTGTATCGACTGGCGCGGAACCGGAATGGTGCCGGCGTCATGTTAGCAAGCCTGCTGCTGATTGATGGTGATATCTGTGATTACGCAGCACGTCTGTGGATCGACGACACCCAGCCGATCGACAGCGATGCTGTCATAGCCGTTGGTGCACGGCTTCGTGTTCTGAATGGGCTGAGCGGGTTTTCCGGAGAAGCCTTCGAGCGGCAAGCGCTTGCCTTCGGACCTTCACTGAATCTTCTGCTGGCCCGGCTGAAAATCGGTGTCGTGGGCTGTGGCGGCACGGGTAGTGCGGTTGCGATGCTGTTGGCCCGGCTCGGCGTCGGCCAGATTGCCCTTTTCGACGAAGACATTGTTGAAGTGAGCAATCTGAACCGCTTGCATGGAGCTCGACGGGACGATGCCGATGGCATGCGGCTTAAGGTCGAAGTCGTCGCGCGAGAACTGGCGGGTCTTGGTCTTGGTGTCCGCCCGGTTGTGATCCCGCACTGGGCGGATGCAGATGAGGCACGCGATGCCTTGCTCTCCTGCGACATCATCTTTGGGTGCACTGATGATCACGCAGGCCGACTGTTTCTAAGTAGGTTCGCATATTTTTACCTGCGCCCGGTCATTGATCTGGGACTCGCACTCACACCGCGTGGTGAAGACGGTCAAGTTGGGAACATGATTGGCCGGGCGACGGTCTTGCGCCCTGGCACACCTTGCCTGCTGTGCCGCGGTATCGCACACCCACATCGGGCGGCGGCGGAAGAACTGCGTCGTGCCGCGCCGGCGGAGTATGAGCGTCAGAAACGTGAAGCTTATGTGCGCGGCGGCGGCAATCCAGCACCAGCGGTCGTCACGTTCACGACGGAAACAGCGACTATGGCCGTCAACGAGCTGCTGCAGGGTTTGACCGGTTATCGAGGCGATGGCGGCTGGGCGGCGCAGCGCATTCGGCGTTTTGATCTCGGGATTGATCGATTGCAGGGGGCAAAGCAAAATCCCGGGTGCATCCTGTGTGTCGATCAGGGTTACTGGGGCCGGGGTGATGTCGACCCTTTCATGGATAGGGTGGGTTGAGAAGATGTTTGGTAACATTGCACGACGCTTTCTGACCTGGTGCCGGTTTATCCCCCGCGTCGACCTAGTCGGCCGGGTGCAGGCCACGCATCCCGAGACCACTGCCCTAACGGCAGATGCATTGGTTGTCGTCCGAGACGGCAGCATCGAAAAATGGGCTTGCTTCCAGTGCCCGGGCGGCTGCGGCCAGAAGATCCAGCTGTCGCTGAGTAGAAGTCGGCGCCCGCGTTGGTCGGTGCGGCTTGACTGGCTCGGTCGGCCGACTGTGGAGCCATCGATCCGGCAAACTAACCAGTGCCATTGCCACTTTTGGGTTCGTCAAGGGCAGGTACAATGGTGCGCGGACAGTCCGAAAATTAAGTCGCACCCAAATCGAAGCCGAGAGATGGAAGCGGCCATAAAAGCAAGATAGAATTGCTGGTGGTCAGAGCAAAAGCCGCTGGATGGCTCATCTCGCACACGTTGTTCAACTTTAGGCTTGCTGGGAACACACTACCTGATCTGGAACACCCATTACACCGGCATCCACCAGCTGCTCCCGATCGGGAAGATCGCGCAGGCTCTCCAACCCGAACGCGACAAGGAACTGCTCGGTCGTCACAAATGTATAAGGCGCCCCACGCCGAGGCGACCTTGGCCCGGTCCCGATCAGGCCACGGGCATGCAGCCGCCCGATCAGGTCGCGGCTGATCTCCTTGCCGAAGATGTCTTTGAGCCCGTCGCGCGTAATCGGCTGATGGTAGGCGATGGCCGCCAGCACCGCGACGTCGAATTCACTCAAGTCCAGCAGTTGGTCGCCGACATCTGCCGCCGCGCGGATCGCGGGGGCGTAGGTGGCGCGCGTGCGGAACATCCAGCCGCCAGCGACCTGGGCGATCTCGAAGGCCCGCCCCTCCAGATCGGCGGCGAGGTCCTCAACCAGCAGGTCGACCGACGCCCCCTGCCCCACCACGCGCGCCAGATCGTCGCGCGGTACCGGCGAAGCTGAGGCAAAGAGCACCGCCTCGATCCGGCGCATCCATTCCCGCCAGCGCAGCTCAGGCGGCAAGTCGGGCAACTCGCGATCAAGTTGGGCTGCGGGGCGATCCTTGGCCATCCCTACACCCCATAAAGCCGGAAGGTGTCGCGACCGGTCAGTTCACGGATCGCGCCAAGATCGACCAGCCGGTCGCAGAGCCGCCGCGCGGCGCGATCCGGCAAGGGCAAAGATGAAGGCGCCACGGCATCGTGGGTCAGGAACATCTCAACCGCTTTTCCCGCCCCCTTGGCGCGCAGCTTTGGCGCGACTGTGTTCAAGTGTGCCGCGCGCCGGGACAGGTCGACCGCCACACTTACGACTTCCATAGCCGAAGCCGTCACCGCGCGATAACAGGCCATGCGCAAATCGTCCCTGCGCTTGCGTAAATCGGCGCGTTTCAAACCGATCACCATGAGAGGCAGCAGCGTCTCCCAGCC
Source organism: Thalassovita sp. ABM4_323 (assembly GCF_056158665.1). NCBI lineage: Bacteria > Pseudomonadati > Pseudomonadota > Alphaproteobacteria > Rhodobacterales > Roseobacteraceae > Thalassovita > Thalassovita sp. ABM4_323. Next base: position 5,631 of record NZ_JBSWTS010000004.1, read on the forward strand.
AAGCGCCTGTGCCAAAGCGGCATCGGCGAGGATCAGTGCTGACGTCTCCGCGCGCGACCTGTCCGTCAAAACAGTTTCCAACACCCTGGCGGCTCGGGCCACCGGCGCGCCCTGCCCTGCATCCAGCCAGTCCGCGATTTGTCCTGTACCCAACCCGCCTATGGCCCGAGACAGTACCCTGATCGACACCGGCCGCTCCACCGCACGCCGCCACGACAGGTATGTTTCCCCTGCTGGCCCCGGAAGGTCTCCGGGGCGCAAAAGGTGTACAGCGTCGCGCAACTCCGCTGCCCGCTCCGGGCGGCCAGAGAACGCGACACAAACCTCCGCTGCGCGCAGTGCCAAGCGGTCCCGCAACAAGGCGTGGGGCACCTCCGTGTGTCCCAACACAAGATGCAGGTGGTTCAGCGTCGCGCCCAACAAAAACGCAACATCTTCAAGGGTTTCAGCACGCGTGGAGGTGACCCAGGCAGGCATCCGGGGTAACGTGTCGAGGTCGCTGATGTGATCTAGCCGGGCAAAAGTCATGCCCGAAGCCTACATCACGACGGCGCTTTTTGCCAGAAAATAGCACATAAACCGCCTCTCTTTGCCGATGCTATTTATGTCCAATAAGTTTGCATTATCGGACATAAACGAGTATGCTCGCAAACATGTCAGATAACACCGAGAAATCGAGCTCAGAGCCGCCAATCGGTTCCTTGTACAACAAGGACAACGAGAGAGATCGCCCCAACACCGACGCCTTGAGCCTTCCGTCCTTTGTCTCCGGTTCCAGCACGCTCGATCGGCTTGTCGATACGGCCCGCGACTATGCTCGCGCGGCGGCGTCGGACAACACGCTGAAGGCCTACGCGAAGGATTGGGTGCATTTCTCGCGCTGGTGCCGAATGAAAGGCACGGAGCCTCTGCCACCTTCACCTGAGATGATCGGGCTCTATCTCGCGGATCTGGCCTCCGGTTCAGGCCCCTCCCCTGCCCTCTCCGTCTCAACCATCGACCGCCGCCTGTCGGGTCTCGCCTGGAACTACGCGCAACGCGGCTTTTCGCTCGATCGCAAGAACCGACACATCGCGACAGTGCTGGCGGGCATCAAGCGCAAGCACGCGCGACCACCGGTTCAGAAGGAAGCCATCCTGGCGGAAGACATCCTCGCGATGGTCGCCACCCTGTCCTACGATCTTCGCGGGCTACGAGATCGTGCAATCCTGTTGCTCGGCTACGCAGGAGGCTTGCGTCGCTCGGAAATCGTCAGCCTAGACGCGCACAAAGACGACACCCCGGACTTTGGCGGTTGGATCGAGATCTTCGACAAGGGCGCCCTGCTGACCCTCAATGCCAAGACCGGCTGGCGCGAGGTCGAGATCGGCCGCGGCTCGAAAGGTCAGACCTGCCCCGTGCATGCTCTCGAACAATGGCTGCACTATGCGAAGATCGACTTCGGTCCGATCTTTGTCGGCACATCGCGCGATGGCAAACGGGCCTCCGAAACGCGGCTCAACGACAAGCATGTAGCCCGGCTGATCAAGCGCACCGTCCTGGACGCCGGCATCCGCTCCGAACTGCCCGAAAAGGAACGTCTGGCGCTGTTCTCTGGCCACTCGCTGCGTGCCGGCCTTGCCAGTTCCGCTGAGGTCGACGAACGCTATGTCCAGAAACAACTGGGACACGCCTCGGCCGAGATGACCCGCCGCTACCAGCGCCGGCGCGATCGGTTCCGGGTGAACCTGACCAAAGCTGCCGGTCTCTGACCCCCTGCCCCATCACGCCGCCTGCCCGCTGAGCCTGCCATAGAAGCTGCGCTCGAGATGCAAATCCCCTGTCCCGGCCTTCTCGACCATGCCGCGCAGATAGCCGCCCGGGGAGGAAACCTCGCCTGCGCAATGCTTCTCGAAAACAAGCGCCAGCGCCGCTGTCGCCACCTGTTTGCCCAATCGGTCCTGCGCCACGTTCCAGGCATGCTCGGACACCCCGATCATCGGCCTGAGCTGCCCGGCAACACGATGCAGATCGCCCCAATCCTTCAGGAACCCGCCCATATTTCGGGCCCAGGACGCGAATTCGGGACAGGCCTGCATCACAGTGGGCAGATCCAGTGCTGCTCGCTTCTTGCGTACCTCAGCAACCCACTCTTCCAGCTCCCTATCAACCTGATCTTCGGGTTTAGCATTGGGCACCGCGGCCGCGACTTCCTCATTTTCTGAGGAATTACTAGTTACAGGATTAAGTTGGTTTGTAATTAGTATATGAGGGTCAGAAATGACCTCCCTGGGGTTCATTTCTTGAGTTTTCTTAGCAACTTGCTCCTTGGTTTCCGGCGTGTTTTCCACAGATTGAACGACCTCTGTTGCCTTAAGATAGGCAGCCTCGACGCGCTCCTGAAGCTCCTTGAACCAAGTCAAGAGTCGTGCAAGCTGCTCTGAGGCTTCGTGACGGCGCGGAAGCCGGTCCAGAAGCTCCTCGAAAAGGCCTGTGAATTGCGTCCAGGGCCCGCGCAGCGCGCCGCTGACGGCTGCCTCGATGCGCGCGCGGATCATCCGGCGTGCCACCGTGATCTGACGCTTCAGGCGTTGGCAGAGCTCGCGCTCGGCCTGCAAATCGGCATGAAGCTCCTCGAACTCATCGACACGGGCTGAAAGCGGCGACAGATCGAAGCCATAGGCCTCGACAATGCGCCCCTCGGCGTCCCTGCGGCCCCACCGCTTGCCGTTTGGGCTGTCCTGGAAGGAGATCACGCCAATCTCGGCCAGGCGCCGTGCATGGCGCTTGAGTGCGGAGAGCGAAAACCCCGTCTGCTCCATCAGATAGGCATTCGAAGCCCAGACGATCGGACGTTGCCCTTCCTCCCAGTCCTGGGTCTGGGTGAAGGCCCCGAGCGTATCGAGAAGCATCATGTCTCCGGCCTTGAGGCCAATATATGCACCGACCCGCTTCACGGCCACGAAGGCCCGTGTTTTGGGTACAGCCACCTGTTCACCGGCTTGGGCAAGCTGCTCTGCAATGCCAAGACCCGGTGTCGGCTTGCGCCAACCTGTATGTTTCATGCCTGTTTCTCACCTCCAGTTATGTGGAGGCAAAAGAAAGCCGTTCGCCGAAGTGGCGTTCTTGTTGACAGTGATTCGCGGGAGAGATATCTTCTAAGCGACCAAACTTTTCAGATTAGCTCTCAGGCCACGCTGCTTGGGGGCTTTTCTTTTGCCTAGATCATTGTTCTGACTGCTCCTCTTTCGTCGCGAGGAATTCACTGTACAGCTGATCAAGCCGACCCGAGAGAAAGTCCCCGAACTCGGTTAAATCTTGTGCCGTAAGCGAAATGCTGAATGCCTTTCCGGAACGACCGATGACTCCCTTGATGCGGCCTTTGCCGGCAGTCCAGGTTCGCTTCTTGGGCGTAGCACGCGTTTTTCGGCGCTTCGGCGCCCTGCCCGCTTCTGCCAGCTTGCTGTGCAGGAACTCAAAGCGAGCATCACTGTCGAGGTTTTGAAACCCGTCGAACTCCAAAGCTCCCTTGAGGATCTTGCCATTCGATGGTTCCGAAGCCAACTTCTTGAAGTCTTCCCAGCGATCACGCCCAATCTGCTTGGCCGGCCCAATCTGTTCGATGACGTGCCGAGGGACGTTCTGCGCCACTGACAGCATCCGTGAAAGCAACGTCCCATCGATGGTAAGGGCGGACTGGATCACGTCCTTTGCTTGCCCCATATCCAAGAGGCTCTTCGCAAATAGGGCCTTCTCAATAAAAGAGAGATCTGCGCGCGCAGTGTTTTCCTGCCCTTGAGCAAGAATGTGAGCCACATCGTCCATTGGTTTTACAACTGCGCGAACCTTACGGCCGAGCGCCGATGCAACTCGCACACGGCGATGCCCGAAGACGATCATATAGCGGCCATCCGCTTCCGGATGCGGCCTAAGCAATACCGGCGTGTCCTGGCGACTCGCTGCGATTGATGCCTTCAGTTCGTCGAAAGCAACATCGTCATCACTAAGCCGATCCGAAACGAATGACACATCGATCAATTTCGGATCGATCTCGACAATGGTTTCGCCTTCAAGGAGACGCTTCGAGTTCTCCGCAAGGCTATCAATCGAAACCTTCATCGATTTCGAAGCACCGCGCATTGCGTATCCAGAGCGACCGGAATCCTTCGGCTGCTCCGGCGAGCCGGCCATGACGCTCTTTAGGAGGTCTTTGCGAGCCATCAAGCCATCTCCCTTTCGTCCGAATCCAACCGACACGCAGCGCGCATTTCGACAGTTGCACGGCTGTCAAAACTGGCTCTCTGCACGGCTGTCAAAACCACATTCATTCTCGCCCCCAAGCCTTGTGGATCAGTTCAGCGATTTCGTCGTTCACATCATTCAAAGACGTCACGGCGCGGTCGTAAGTAGTCCGCACGAACTGAGACCGTTCAACTTCGTAAAGCGTCTGCTTTGTGATCCCAGCGTCGGAGATCGCCGTAGACTTCAGCACAGGAGCCGACAACATCTGATTTGGGAACATCGCCTGGAGGAACCCAACCATCTGCTTTTGTGGACCGTCCGTTGGTTCAAATCTCGTTACGAGGTAACGGAACCACTTCAGGCGCATGTTCGCTCCAGCGTCACGGATCGTCTTCATGATCCCGCCCAGCATCAGGAGAAACTGGCTCATCGACATGACGTCCAGCATCTGAGGATGGACCGTCACAATGACCGAGGAAGAAGCCGTGAGAGCAGTGAGCGTGAGGTAGCCCAGCTGAGGAGGGCAATCGATCACAACCACGTCATAGCGATCATCAACTTCGCTAAGCGCCTTCGATATGCGAGTGAAGAAGGTACGGCCCTCATGGGGATCACTGCTCGTCAAAGCAACTGGGGTATCGTATTCGTACTCTTGAAGCTCGAGACTTGCCGGAACGATATCTAGGTTGGGAAAGTTTGTTGGCCGGATCACCTCTGAGATCGGCTTGCGCTCGTCATCATACCGAAGTGTCTCGTAGAGCGAAGGCACGTCGTCGAGTTCAGGCTGAATGCCGTGCAAAGCTGTGAGCGAGGCTTGAGGGTCCAAGTCGATCGCAAGAACTCGATGCCCTTTCAACGCCAAGTGCTGCGCGAGGTGGGCGGCGGTAGTGGTCTTTCCGGAACCCCCCTTGAAGTTTACGACAGATACAACGTGCAGTTCTTCGCCAGGTTGCCGATAGGGGACATAACGGCGTTTTCCGGGGCGGCCATGCTTGTCGAGATAAGCTCTCAGTTCCAGCATCTGCTCGGCCGAGTAGCTGCGCCTCCCGGACGACGATGTTTCAGGTTCAGGACCTTTGCCTTCGAGATGAAGCTTCTTAATGGTCGACTGTGTTACGCCGAGATAGTAGGCAACTTCGGCCAATGAAAACTGACGTAGACCTTTTTGGGCGTCCGGAGGATACTGTTCCTGCCGCAACATATTGAGGCGGTCGGAAATCAGCTCTCCTTGCTGTAGGATGATCTCGTCGAAGGGTTGATCCTTCGTATCAGCCGCAAAAGACCGTTCTCGCATCCGCCTGTCCTCTAAATACCGCTTTTTCAGCGATTTCGCCCATTAAAGTGTCATCTACACGGAAAAACGAGTTTTAACAACGATTTTCGCCCGGCGGCTAGATCTTACCCAATCCACCAGAGTGCCTAGATGTCTCGACAAAGTGTAGCGATTGAGGAATGTAGCCACCCAATATCTAGGGGGAGCCGTCACTAGCTCGGATGTGCAGTCAACTTTAACTTCGCGCCCGTTACACCTCAACTACCTGTTATTATTTTATTTTTCTGCACTGCACGGCTGTCAAAATGTAAAGCGCTCGAAGCTTCAGAACGCTAGGGGGACCACGAATCCGTCTCCTCCAAAACGGATTGCGTCATCATCACCTTGAGCCGATTCAGTGATAAGTTGCTTCTACCAAGCGCGCCAACCACTGGTCCCAAAATACGGGGAATGCGTGTCAGCGTGAAGGGAAGCAGCGGGAATCGGCTGGGTTGCCCCAGCCGATTCTTTGCGTCACGCGGCGTCTTTCGGGCCCCAGGGGATGACGGCCTGCAGGGACAGATCGTCCTGGTTCGCGGCCTTGCCGAGGTTGGCGTTGAAGCAGTGGTCGCGGATGGTCAGCGTGTAGTAGTCCGCGCCGGTCTCTTTGTTCTGCTTCTTCCAGATGCCGCCGCACTCGACCAGCTTGCCGCGCGGGGAGCGACCGAGGACGCGATGCGTCGGGGCCATCGGGTTCGCGCTTGCGACAGGTTCGACCGTGATGTCGAGGTCGAAGGTCAGGGTCGAGATGGAGCCGACGCCCTTGGCGGTTTCGATGTCGGCGCTGGTGAATTTGATGCAGTTCGTGGTCATTGCTCTTCTCCTTGTTTGCGTTGCAATGATGGTCACCTTGCAGCTGGCCAAGGCCCGGCCACACCGAAGGCGAAGCGCAGCGGAGAGGGGCAGGCGCCGGTCTTTTTGTTCCGCGCGGAATGGCCCGCAGGGACAGGGGAAAAGGATCGGCGACAACCTTTGTGGACGGGACGACAGCTGCGACCAGCATGTCATGCAACTCAGACAAAGGGAGAAGTGCGGTGGCCACGAAGGAAGGTAGGGGAACAGCCGAGGGAGATGCCGCGTGGGCCCTGGCTCCCTTCGAACTCACCGGAGGTAAGACACAGTGCAGATGTCAAAACCGCGTCCGTCAGGATCACTACCGCGCCGATTGTCTTTGCTGAAGCGCCCACGATGCGGAGGAGTGCTGCAGGCGAACAGAGCGTGGAACGAAAGGACGGGTCGCCACGAGACACCGCAACCATCCAATAACCCCAAATGACAGCCCGGCTAGTTGGTTCGGTCAGAAAATGCGACAAGATATTTCGTCAAGGGCCGCCGCAACCAACGGACAGAGCATACTGCTGCCTAGCTCTAGCATCAGTTGCCCACTTGCCCTTCCAGTGCGCATACTATACGTCATTGACACATACGCCGCGAAAACCTATATGGGACAAGAGATGACACGATTGCAAACAGTGGTCGAACTGCCCGAATTTCAGAGGCGCGCCAAGGCAATCATGTCGGACCAGGAGCGAGAGGCCGCGATCGACTTCATCGCCGCCAATCCGGAAGCGGGCATCTCTCTTGGCGGCGGACTTCGGAAGGTCCGAATCCCGAGAGAGGGGGGGCGGAAGGAGCGGCGGCTTCAGGACGGTGTATGTCTTTGGCGGGACCCATATGCCGATCTTTCTGATTACGGTCTTTGCCAAGAATGAGAAAGCCAACCTGTCGAAGTCTGAGCAGGCCGCGGCGGTAGAGATGAGCAAAGCGCTTGTCGCGAAATATGGAGACACAACATGAGTGCATTTGAATCCGTGTCCAAGGGACTGGGAGAGGCGCTGGCCTTCGCAGATGGCGAATTGGCCGGCGCGAAGGTCCATGAAGTTTCCGTTGCTGAGGTCGATGTCGCCCAAGTTCGGCAACGGACTGGCCTGTCCCAGGCGGAGTTCGCCAAGAGCATTGGCGTCGCGAAAGGCACGCTGCTGAACTGGGAACACGGGCGCCGACACCCGACAGGCCCGGCTCAGGTTCTGCTGGCATTGATCGCAAAGAAGCCTTCTGTCGTGCAGGATCTATTACGCGGCACGTTAACCGGGGCCTAAGCCCCGATCCTCTTGATGCGGATCCCGAGCTTGCGGGCTTTGTCGACGATGTTCTCGGTGATCCCCGAACCGGGCGTGGCGATCAGACCCTGCGGCATGGTCTCGAGCATCTTGTCGTTGCGCTTGAAGGGGGCGGCCTTGCCGTGGCTCTTCCAGTCGGGCTTGAAGACCACCTGGGTTACACCTCGGGTATCTGCCCAGCGGGCCGCGATCATCTCGGCACCCTTGGGCGTCCCCCCGTGCAGGAGCACCATGTCGGGGTATTTGGCGTGCGTGGCGTCGAGGACGGACCAGATCAGATCATAGGCCTGATAATCCCCACCCGAGAAAGCGATCCGCGTGCCTTCGGGGCAGTGTACTTCGGTCTCCTTACGGCGCTTGGCCGAGAGATAGGCCCGGCTGTCGACCACGGCGGAGGTGAGGCCGCGATGCGAGACCTTGGATCCGGTGCGGGGCAGCCAGGGCGAACCGGTGGCGGCCGAGAAATGGTCCACGGCCAGATCGCGCATCTGCTCGAAGGCGTCGCGATGGTCCCAGAGTTTGAGCCCGATCATCTGGAGGCGCTCAAGCTCGACCGAGGCGACCTCGGAGCCGTCCTGGATTGCCAGACTTTCCCGGACCTCGAATTCATTGTCATCGTGAAGCTTCTGGATATGGGTGAGCCGGCGATGGAAGATCGAGGTCAGGGACCAGAGCATCTCTTCGAGATTGTCTTCCAACTGGCTGCCGGTGAGGAGGCCGATGGTGGTGTCAAAGAGCGTCGCCATAGCGAGCTCGACCTCGTTGGGCTGGGGGAGGGGGCGATGATCGGTCTCGCCGGGCCCGGGCGTTGCGCCATGAAGTGCGAGGTGGTCGAGGATGGCGGAGGTCACGCCGGTTTCCTCTTGGATGTCTGTCTGATGGGGCATTGTCAGGTTCCTCTGTTTGATCTGACCCGATTTGGATGGGGCGATACCTGGACCGGCGGCGACCGGGCCGCATCCGTCAGGATCGGAGCAAAGCGGAGAATGCGCCACGGGCCGGAAAATTGTCCCGCGAGGAATGGCCCGAAGGGGCAGGGGAATTTTCTGGTGCGCGGCGCATTGCTGCCCGGGCGAGGGGCACTCAGCCCCGACCCGCTGGCCCATCGCTCCCCTTATCCAAACGGGATCAGATCGAACCGTCGGAACCTTTGCCCGGTCGGACATCCCCGGTGAGGTTGGCGGTCACCCGTCCTTGATCTCCAAACCTTGAGCTTTCATGGCCTCGAGCAGGGACCGGCGCAGCGCATCACTGCCAAATGCCCGCAGATCGTCGTTGAAATCCCCCATCGTCGGCACGAGATCACCACAGGCAATTCCAAGCGTTTCCAGTTGGTTACGCAATCTCGATGATGCGTTACGTCCAGCTTCGTCCTTATCCCGCGCGATCCAGATACGCTTGACGCCTGACGACGGGATGAAGAGACCGAGATGGGTGGCGGTGAGACAGGAGGCGAGGTCGAACTCCGGGAGAGCCGTACCGACCGAGAGGGTGGTCTCGAGACCTTCGCCGACGATGAGATCGCTGCGAGGTGAGCCGGACCAGAAGCGGATGGCATGGCCGTGAAGCTTCCCCAGGATCCGCTTGGGGCTCTCGATCTCGGCCAAACTGCCGGTGGACGGGTCGAGATAGAAGCGTGCGCATCCGGTGATCTGCCCGCGATTGTCGGTGATCTTCGCGAGCAGGGCAGGGGCCCTTTGCGGCAGATCGGGGTCGTCCGCGCCGGGGCCCAGAAAGACCCGCGGGTGATAGCGCAGCGCAGGACCGAAGCGCGCAATGTCGCGCCCCTGCAGATAGCTGGCGGCCAAAGTGCCAAGCACCGGCTTGCCGGCGGCGAAGAGTTTGCATGCCCGCGTGATGCGTTTGCTGGAGGCTGCATCCGGGCGCTCCGCCCTTCCGGGTTCACGAGGCACGGCAGGGCAGGGGGTCTCTCCCAAGAAGGCCCGGGCCTCCCTCAGCGTTTCTTTGAGCGTGGCCGACCCAAGCCTTTGCTGCAGGAGATCGATCAGATCGCCATATTCCCCCGTCGCGAAATCGGTCCAGGATCCGGCTTTGCGCCCACCCTGGGCCTGGAGCCGGACGACAAGGCTTTGACCCTTTTCGCCCGAGGTGTCGCCAACCTGCCAATAATTGCCCTGCTTGCGCCCCTCGGGGAAATACTGGCGGCAGAAACTCTCGGTATGATTGGAGAGATCGGTCGAGAGCTCTGCAATACTGCGTCGCGCGCTCATGCAGTGGCCTCCGCGGCGCTTGCGCCAACCGGATGCGCGGCGAGTACCCGTGCCAGAACCTCGATGCCGTCGACGGGGATGAACACCCGTGTCTTCCACTGGATTACCTCGGTGAAACAGCCCATCGCCTTCAGTGCGGTCAGGGCCGTGCTTGACGCCCCAATGAGTTCGAGCCTCGGCTGTCCCATGACCAGCGACCGGCGCAGCTGGTAGCCGCCAAGGAGGCTGAGTGTCGTCTTCGCCTCCATGACCGCGCTGAGCACTTCCTGAGGCGTCATTTCGATCTGGCAGTCGAGCCCGAGCCGCGCGTAGACGTTCAGAAGCTGCTCCTGACTGACCAAGCGGCCGATGGAGCGTTCGCCATCCTCGGTCTGCAGGCGGTAGATGCGCATGTTGTCAGCGGGCAGCCGGTCCCAGATTGGCAGGAGCAACCCACAGATCAGCGTGATCTTCGAGGTGGTAAACTCGGGCACCGCCTCAACCTCGGCCCGCCAGAGCTGCTCGAACATCGCATCTTCGATCTCTTCCCAGTGCGATTTCGAGAACTCGGTCAGGGCAAGGATCTCGGCCGCCATGGGACGCAGGAGCTTCACCCGAAGGATTGGCACACCGTCCTCATCCATGAAGGCAGGTGCATTCACCATCAGCGCCGCGCGTTTCGAGAAGGAGTTCCAGCACAGCGTCGCGCCCATCAACTCAGAGCAGATCTGTTTGACACGAGGCAAGGTCAGCGGATCGTTGCGATCGGTGCGCTCCACGGTCAAGGCGGTGGCCGTCGCCCCGGTCGCCTCATGCTCGAAGATGACCTTGCGGTCGACAATTTCGAACTTCTCGGCGCGCAGGGTCTCCAGGCCCACATCGAGCGTGCCGGCCTGGCGCGCGTCCTCGATGATCGCCGAAAGAAACCCGCCGAAGGCCTCAAAAATCGCGTCCTGCATGTCGATGCGGAGCGCGAGACAGCGATTCAGGAATTGCTGGATCGGCGGCAGGTTTTCTTTCATGGTGCCATCCGCCTCATCGAGCGTCAGCCCGGTCATCTCCTCGAACTTCGCGTAAGAACAGGCGTCGATCTTGCCCGCGCGCAGCTTGTAGAAGAAGTGCCGCAGCGCAGCGCGCGCGTAGGGGCTCTCGAGGTTGTCCTCGGCGCGGAACATGTTCTGACCTCCGGTCTCGCGTTGCCCCTTCGTGATGGCCCCAAGCGTGTCGAGACGGCGCGCGATGGTGGAGAGAAACCGCTTCTCACCTTTGACATTGGTCGCCACAGGCCGGAAAAGCGGCGGCTGCGCCTGGTTGGTGCGGTTGGTGCGCCCGAGCCCTTGGATCGCATTGTCGGCCTTCCAGCCCGGCTCCAGCAGGTAATGCACCCGCAGGCGCTGGTTCTTGGATCCAAGATCCGCATGATAGCTGCGCCCTGTGCCGCCCGCATCGGAGAAGATCAGGATGCGTTTGGCGTCGTCCATGAAGGCCTGGGTTTCGCCGAGGTTTGAGGAGGCGGGTCGGTTCTCGACCTTGAGGCGTCCTTCGCGTGTTTTCACGATACGCCGCTTGCGGCCCGTGACCTCGGCCACGGCGTCCGCGCCAAAATGCCAGAGGATCTGGTCGAGCGCGCCCTGCACCGGAGCGAGCGCCCCAAGATGCTCGATCAGATCATCGCGGCGCCGCTCCGCCTCGCGGCAGATAATCGGATTGCCATCGCCATCGCGGGCGGGGCGCGAGCGCAGATCGCCATTCTCGTCGGTGTAGGGCTCAAAAAGCTGCGTCGGGAAGGAGTGCATCAGGTAATCCATGATATTCTCGCGCGGGGTAAAATCGACCTGCAGGTCCTCCCACTCCGACGTCGGGATCTCCTCGAGCCGACGTTCCATCACAGCCTCGCTGGTCGAGACCACCTGGATCACCGCCGAATGACCCGCTGCCAGATCCGCCTCGATCGAACGGATCAGGGAGGGGCACTTCATGGCGGTGATGAGGTGGTTGAAGAAACGCTGCTTGTTGCTCTCGAAGACCGAGCGCGCGGCGGATTTCGCCTGGGCGTTCAAGGTGCCCGTCTCGGAGGAAATGCCCGAGGCCTGAAGCGCGGCTTCAAGGTTGTTGTGGATGATCTGATAGGCATCGGCGTAGCTGTCATAGATCGCGATCTGCGCGGACGTCAGCTCATGCACCAGCATCTCGTATTCGACCCCGGCATAGGAGAGGGACCGCGCGAGATAAAGCCCGAGTGCCTTCAGGTCGCGCGAGATCATCTCCATGGCGGCAATGCCGCCGGCCTCCATCGCAGCAACGAATTCGGCCCGTGTCACGAAGGGGAAATCACCGGTGCCCCAGAGCCCGAGCCGGGAGGCATAAGCGAGATTGCCGACGACCGTCGCACCGGTGGCAGAGACATAGACGACGCGCGCATCAGGCACAGCGTTCTGCAGTGCGAGCCCCGCAAGACCTTGTTGGGACGCCTTCTTGTCGCCGCGGTTGGACTTTTCTCCCGCAGCATTGGCCATTGCGTGGCTTTCATCGAAAGCGATGACCCCGTCGAACCCTTCGCCCAGCCAGGACGTGACCTGGTCGAGGCGGGAGGCTTTACCCTCGCGTGTCGCAGAGCGCAGCGTTGCATAGGTGACGAAGAGGATGCCCTCAGGGAGAAGGATGTCGCTCCCCTGGCGGTATTTCGAGAGCGGCACGATATCGCTTTCGCGGCCACCGAGCGCCATCCAGTCGCGCCGCGCATCCTCGATGAGCTTGTCGCTCTTCGAGACCCAGACTGCCCGGCGGCGCCCCTGCAGCCAGTTGTCGAGGATGATGCCCGCGATCTGCCGCCCCTTGCCGCAGCCCGTGCCATCGCCGAGAAACCAGCCTTTGCGCAGGCGGAAGACGCCTTCGTCACCCTCGGCCGCCGCCATCAGCTGGCCTTCGATCTCGCCGCGCTTGAACCAGCCTTTGAGATGCGTCTGGTGCGCATTGCCTGCGTAGATGACGCTTTCGAGCTGCGGCGCGGAGAGAAGGCCATCCTCGACGAGGCTCTTTGGCAGGAGCGGGTGGTAGCTCGGCACGGGCGGCGGCACCGAGGCCATGGCTGCGGATTGCACGAGTGCTGTCGGATGTTCCGCCGCTCCGTCGATCCGGATCGCCTGCAGGTCATAGGCCTCGTAGACCGTGTCCTGCAGCGCGCCGTCGGGTTCGCTCCAGGCTTTCGGCAGATAGTCGAGCGGTGCCGTCGCGATGTCGTCAAATGGATGCCTCGCACGTTCTTCGGCAAGGGCACGGGTTTCCTGGCGGGCGGCGTTGCGCAGGGCGTTCAGGTTGGTCCGCGCCGCGGGTTTCGGCACCGCCAAGGCCGCGCTGGTGGGGCAGGGCGGAGGGCTGCACCGCTCCGGGCAATGCGCGAGCACTGCGGAGAGGAGATCGCCCGTGGTCGCGCAGATCGGATGATAGGCGGCCTCGATGGCGACCGGCTCAGTTTCTTCAGCGCCAGCCGGGCGTTTGTCGATCACTGTGAGCCGCGTGTCGATCGTGGTGCCGTGCCGCGCGAAAACCTTGCCGTCGATCGCGGCGGAAAACACCACGTCTGCGCTTTGTGCGATCCGATGTAAAGTTGACTGGAAAGATCTCGTGGAGGGGCGGAAGCTCTCGCCAGTGATGATGACAAGACGTCCGCCCGGCGCGAGGCGTGCTAGTGCGGAGAGCACATGCTGGCTGGTGGCCTGCAAGAACTTGCCCTCGACATGGTTGGCCGCAGAAAACGGCGGGTTCATCACGATGACCGAGGGCACGATGGACCGGTCGAGGCGGTCGTCGATTGAAGCGGCGTCGTGGTTTGACAATGCGGCATCGGGAAACAGCAGTCCCAACAAGGCGCGGCGGGTCTCCGCAAGTTCATTCAGCGCCAAGCGAGCGCCAGATATCCGTGCGAAGATTGCCAGCATGCCGGTGCCAGAGGATGGCTCGAGGACCAGGTCGTCGGCCCGAACCCCCGCCGCCTGCGCAACAATGGCCGCAAGGGGCAGAGGGGTCGAGAATTGTTGCAGACGGATACTGTCTTCCGAGCGCCGCGTGTGCGACGGGGCCAGGCCGGCGAGACGTTCGATCATTGTGAGGAAGGCCTGCGGCGAGGCCGCCTGGCGCTGCATCAATGCGCCGTAGCGCGAGAGCATATAGATCTGGGCGATCTCGGCGGCCTCATAGGCGTCTTTCCAGACCCAGGCGCCGCTCGTGTCGCTGGCGCGGAAGGCATCCTCCATCGCGGTGCGCAGGGCAGCGGCGTCGAGAGACCTTCCCGCTTCGAACAGGGGAACGAGGGCTGTCGCAGCCTGCATGAGATGTTGGGCAAAGCCTGTAGCCTCGCACAGGGCAGGGGCTTCGGGCTCGGCGGCAAGCGGGACGGAATGGGGGTGAGCGTTCATCGGCAATCTCCGGGGTTGAGGGTTGGCCCCAAGCTCCGTGCGCACTCTCTCGCCCGGGAGGGGTCACCCCTCCCGCCCTGCCTCTCGCTCTTTCATGGGATTGCTGATCTCCGCCCTGCAGCGGAAACTTGTCCCCAGAATTTGGGGATGGGTCTGTGGGCGCTGCCGCGTAAGCCCTTGTCAGCTTGAGGCATTGCCAGCTCGCCTAAGTCTTGGGCGGTTTGCGGCCTGCGCATCCGAAACAGGTCCGTCGTCGACCGATCGGCGGCCGTACGTATCCGGACAACCTTCAGGAAGAGCTCTGAAAAAGAAAAAGGCGGCATCCGGGAGGAGGTGTATGCCGCCGTTTAGCTTAGATCGGCTCAGGGAGGAGGAGAGAACCAATCACATTAGAAGCATAGTGGTCATGCTGCGACCGCACAATAGCCGGGCCATGACATTTCTGCATTGCAGCAATGCGAGGTCACTTGGGACTCTCGCAATAAATGGACTGTGTGTTACCTTTGCCCGCCTCTAAGGGAGAGCCTGCGCTTGAGCGGCAGCGGACTGGGGTGTTTGACCCGGCGACGGTACTGGCACAGCGTGTCGCGCCTCGGGCAAACAGCCCGTCTCATAGTCGCCGACGAACCCCCAGGAGGCGTCGACTTCCTCGCCATCGCGCTCGATGACATAGCCGTAGACCCGGCCGCTGAGATAGGCGTCGTAGCTGACGATCTCTGCGCGCAGGATATCTTCAGCCTTTTCATGCAGCGCCTTGGTGACGCGTTTCACACCGAACTCCGTCCGGACCGCCTCAAGCGTCACATAGACATAGCCAACCTGGCCGGAGTCCCACGGGCAGTGGAACCCGATGGTGTTCATCGCGAGACCGGAATGGTCATAGAGGAACACAGGCAGTAGCACTGACTTGGACTCGGCGCGGTCGCGCAGCTGGTCCATCGAGAGGTCGCTCTGGTCTGAGACACCAGCGAGATCGCGTAGGAACGCCTCGGGACCGTCGAACTGGTGGCTGTCACCCAGCCGATAGCGCCGATGCCAGCAGATCAATGTGCCGAGGTTGGACCACTGACGCGGGCTTTCGGCGTCGGTGTCATGGTAGATCTTGACGGTGTGGCCTTGGTAGGCCTCCTCGTAGACAGGGTCGTGCATGTCGTTATCCTTTCTTGAAACGCAATCGACCCGCCGAGCCGGTTGGGGCTCGAGCGGGTCGATTGCGACGTGGTCAGGTGGTTGGTGAGTTTGCCGCTCGACGGATCAGGCGGCGTCGCGGTTCAGGCGATGCTGGACGTGCTCGACCGAGACCTTGAGAAGCCAATCCTCAAACCCGAGAATGGTCTGGTGATTGGCCACCGCCGCGATCCAGACCGCGCGCGGATCGCTGCCGATCTGCGTCGGATCGTTGTCTATCCGGCCATTGGCCATCCACGGCTCCGGCTGAATGCGGGCGAGCCAGTCCGCCAACGACGGGATGCGCCCCTGGCAGTCTTCGCGCACATGCTGCTCGCCAATCCAGCGGATCGGGACGACCCGGCCCGCGCTGTTGGTCAGGCTGTGTCCGAAGATCCGTTGGGCATCATAGATTCCGGCCGTATGATGGCGGTAGGCTCGGTGGACAAAGAGGGCCAGGTGCTCTTTGGATGAGTCAAACCAGTCATGCACATGCTGGTAATCATCTGGAACTCCACCGAACTTTCGGGCCGAACTTTCGGCGTGATGGAGGGGATGTGCCATGTGTTAAAGTCCCTCGTGTTCGGTGGTCGCAGACGCGATATAGCGGTTCGAGTGGCTGACATCGATCTTGTCCGCCTCGAGCGACCAGGTCAGTTCGCCGTAGCCGCCCTCGTTGTTCTCGAAGCCTGGGCTCAGAGCATAGGCAAAATCCCAACCGAAGTCTTCGACCCGGCGCCGCAACTCCTCCGTCAGGGTGATCGCATCAGGCGTCACCACGACATCCTCAACGTTGCCGGAATCTCCGTAGCCTTCGTATTGCACCTCGATGCTCGTCGCACCGAGGGTGCGCAACTCGGAGAGAAGCGCCGCACGGGTCTCGACCCGCTGTTCAGCAGCCGGTCTCTGAGATTTGAGCATCTGCGCGTAGAAATCAGTCGCTTGTGTCATGTCTTTGGTCCTTTGGAATTGGGAGAGGGGAGGGCGACCGCTCAGCCAGGCCGCCCTGGTGGTTTCCTCAAGCGGGCTTCAGGCCGCCGCGTCGCCGCGGTTTTCAGCTGTCCGGTCAACCAGGTTGAAATAAAGGTTCTCGGTCGCGCGCTTGAACCCAGGCGGTTTGCGCGGGGCGAGGCAGCGCACCGAAGCGCTGCAACTCTCGCCATGCTCCATCGCGAACTGCGTCACCTTGTCGATCAGGTCATCCATGCCAGCGGCCTGGATGCGCTTTTCGGGGTAGCTCCCCAGCATCTGGAACTGGGTAACAACAAAGGCGCCATCGCGATGCGCGGGATAGAGGGTGATCTGGTAATCGAGTGTCTTGGCCATTTCTGGTCTCCTGCGGCGGGCGGAACGCGGGCATCGCGCCCCTTGGAACCCGGCAGCACGAAAGGACCGCCCTCGAGGTGAGGGCGTTCCGGGACACTGTTGGAGATGCGGTGAGCGTTCAGTATTCCGACGGCAGAAGCAGGGTCAGCACGCGACGCGTCTGTTCGGGATCGGAGGGCTCGGGCGAACCGTACTGATAATCGACGTCATACAAGTCGATCTTGAACCAGACCGTCATGTCCTCAAACTCGATGACCCCCATCTCATGCCAGCCCTGCGGGTCGCTGTCGGCATCGAACCCGTCAAACGCGGCAACACGGCGGGTGAGCTCCAGTTGGGCGTCAGGCCCAAGCGCCGCGACGCCGCGTGTCATCACGAACTGGCCCTGCGGGGCATCGGCAACAGTAGTGTTTCCGAGGATGGAACGTCGAAACGCATCATTCTGCGTGGCGATCAGTGCTGCTTCCCGAACGGGATCGAGGTCAAGGGTGGTGGTCATGGGATGTCTCCGGGGACGGGCCAGCCGATCCGATATCGGCTGTAGGCAACCCGCCAGCCGGAAAGGGCCGCCCTCGATGTGAGGACGGCCCAAAGTTCATGTGGTAATCAGATCGGTGTTCGCGTCGTCAGGCCGCGTCCCCGCTGAGAAAGGCGGGCAAGGACGACGGTTCCTCACTCTCCGCCTCGGCCAGTACGTCTGCGGCGGGCACGTCGCCTTCCTCCGCCTCGGACGCATCGCCAATCATTTTGGCGTCGGCCTCAGTCGCACCGGCAAACACCATCCCGTCGGGCAGCCAGCGCGTCGTCTTTGCAACCGTCGCGGCGTCGAAACCTTCCGTCTCGCTGGCGGTTTCCGCGAAAGCCCGCTCCATCGCGGCGGAGATATCGCCCTTGCGCTCGCGATTGCGATCCTCGGCGTAGTCGTCACCAATCAACTTGCGCGACGTGGCAACCGCATGGCCCTTGTTGACCCGACCCCAGTAATTCTGCGCCGTCGGGCGCCAGCAAGCCGCGACGTCGACATCAAGCCGCGCACCAATCTCTTCGATGATCGGGGAGGGGCGATTGTCGGAGGACAGCTGCGGTTTGACCGCCAAACCCGTTGCCCAGGCGAACAGCGCCTGCTTGTCCGCGATGGGCAGCGCCGACATCGCCCGGAAGTCCTGGGGTTTCTCCAGCGTCATCCAGTCAGTAGCGAGATCCTGTTCCAGCGCCTCGAGCATCTTTTGGGCAACAGTATCTGCATGCAGCACCTCGCGGTTCTGCACCTGGAAGGGACGGATCGAGATGTCGAGCGCCTCGTTGTTGTAGGACCGCCCCAAAGCCTGTTCGCAGAGCGCGTAGAGCATCGCATCGAACGCCACCTCGAAATCCGCCGCGAGATGTGCCCTGAGGATATGCTGGCGCGTTGCGCGCAGATCATCGGCCAAGCTCGCCGAAATCCCATCGGCTTTGCGCAACGTCGCGGCCGGGTCGGAGCTCGGCACCGGCGTGGAGGAGGTCGGCGGCGTCACCTGTGGCCGGGCAGGGGAGGGGGCGCCATCCGCATTTTTGGTGGTATCGTCGGGCTCGGGCGCGGCCGGAATATCCTCCGGTCGCACGAGGCCTTTCTCGACCCGAAGCGCCCCGTCATGACCGATGGTCAGAACGACACCGGCAATAGCGCGATCTTCGTCCGCATAGGGTTGCCGTTCGCGCTGAAGGGCCTCGATCTCACGCAGGCGCGGCTCAATGGCGTAATATTCCTCGGTTTCGGCGTCAGTCCAATCCTCACCGTCATTCTGCGCCGCCAGTTCTTCCTCGCGCGCGATGAGACGCTCTTCCTCGGCAAGCAGGTCCGGATCGGGGTCGATATCCTGCGGATAGACCCGCCCGAAACTGCGAAACGCGCCATAATCCACCGAGAGATGCACCTCGACCCATTTCCAGTCGGCCTCGAAGGGTTTGGCCGCAGCCTGCAACTTTTCGATAGCGAGGCGCTCGAGGAGGTCGGGGTTTTCCATATGGGCGCAGGCACGATCATCGAAGAGATCACGCAGCAGAACACCACCCGCCGCCTCATAGGCCTCGATACCGACAAAACGCCCCAAGGCCGAGTTCGCCGAATGCGCCGTCTCGGTCAGCTGGCGTTTGATGCTTTGAGGATGGATGTGATAGCTACCCTTCACCGCGTTCCAGACCGCCAGTTGACGATCATGATCGTCGGTCAGCGTGAACGCCATGACGCATTCGAGGGTCAGATCGCCTGCGCGGAACTGCTCGATGATCTCGGGCGCGACACGAGCGAGTTTCAAACGGCGGCGCACCAGGTCGACGGAGACGCCGAATTTCAGCGCAATCTCGTCCTCGCTGCGGCCTTCAGCGATCATCTTGTCGAAAGCTTCGAACTGGTCTGCCGGGTGCATGGCAGCGCGCTGGAGGTTTTCCGTGGCGGAGGTGAGGACAGCGTTGCGCTCATCTTCGACGAGGCAGGGCACCGGGTGGTCTGCGGGGATCACACCGTTCTCGGCGAGTTGTTTCAGCGCCTTGAGGCGGCGACCGCCGGCATCTACCGCAAAACGTGTCTCTGACAACGCATGAACCACCAGGTTCTGTTTGATGCCCGTCTCGCGGATGCTCGCGAGGAGTTCTGCATCATCGCTGGCGCTTGCCGCGACTTTGCGGACGTTGAGCGGGCTCGGCTCCAACTGATCGAGCGGGATCATTCGGATGTCGGCGGCGCCGTCAGGCGCGGCCGATCCGGATGCTTCGGTCTTCTTGGAGGTGGCGGGTTTCGGGCGAGTTGTGGTCTTGGCCATGATCAGGGTCCTTGTCATGCCGGACCCGGATGAGGCTCTCTCTATCCTTTCAAGCCCGGCACCCGGGCTTCCCTTTCTCGGACTTTCTCAAGTGACACTTTCAGTTCTTGGCTTAGTGTCAAAATCCAAAACCAGTAGATGACGACTAGTGCGAGAACGATAGCGGAGAGGAAAACCTTGTGACTTCGGTCATGGCGCGTCGCCACACACCTCCAATCCTTGAGCCTGCCGAACGTGCTTTCGGCCCAATTGCGGCGCTGGTTGTACTTCGCGCAGGCTGTCCGTTGCTTTGGGTTTGGAATTAAGTTTTGTGTCCACGCCGCCCTTAGTGCGACAGATAAGGTGGCATCGCTCCCTCTTTTAAAGACCCTACCGGTCGCGCAACGGAGCATCTTCAGGTAGGTTACAGCGAACTTTGAGGTCTTGTCCTCGTCGTGTCCTTGAACGACGCCGGCCATTATCCGCGCAAAAAGACCTTTGTAACTTCAAAGCTTCCACTAGCTATAGAGCGCTTTAGATGCGGCGTAGCCTCCCAGGTCTTACGCCAGACATTAAAAAGTAAAGAGGAAAGCATGGCCATCAGATTCTCCTCTCTCCACCTAGTCCGACACTCTAGCAGCGGGTTGGTGGGAAGGCTGTTCATCCCATTAGCTCAGGTCATCGCGCCTGCGATCAAAAGTACTATCATTATTACCAAATAATAGCACACCACAAAGCTGCCGTTCCATTTCAGCCCAACCTCATGAGCGGGCTTGCCAGTCAAGGCCACGGCGATCGCCAATGGTGATGCAAATGGAGAAATGAGCATGGTACCAGACCAGCCACACATGACAGCTATCATCAATATCAGATCGGGCACATCAATTCCTGATGAGATTATTGCACCGGTACAAACCAACGCACTTACCATCGGCGATAAACCAAGTTGGCCAGCCGCTGTCATAAGAAGAATAACAATGCATCCCACTGCGCCAGGACTAATTGAAACACTCTCAAACAGCTTTCGAAGATGATCGTCTGGTAGTATTTCAACAACAGTAAAACCAAGAAAGGCACTGGCCCCAATCAGGCAAATTTCACTGGTGGAATCCGGGAGCGCTTTGAAACCTTCGCGGGCGAGGGATGTCAGGCTATTAGAGAAGGGTTGCCTTTCAGTTAGTAGCACCCAAAGGACCGCTACTAAGGGAATAACAATTAGAATTGCCGCACGTAATGGAATTCCGATCAGCGCCTCCGAAACAGCCGATAACCCCGTGATAGAGAGAACTAATCCGAGAAGCGCGACCATCGCCAAACCAGCGCCTTCATGAGTCGGTGGCACAAATGTAGGGTGAACCGTGTTTTCCAGGCGATCAAAGATCCAACCTAGGACGAAGAATATCACAGTTAGACCGAGACCATATGGCAAATAGGAAATGTAATCGATGCTCGGCATCATTGGGATGAGCATGTTGATCGCGAGGCCCATAGGCGACCAAAGAATCGTCGCTCCGAATCCGCGGAGTACTGCATTTGTAATTCTCTGGCCCTGTACTTCTCCAATATCGTGCGTTGGCGCGAGACGGTTACGCTGCGCCAACGCAATCGTTAACAGAAGCTGGATACCACCAAGGTTCAGCAAGATGCCAAAGATATGACTTCCGCTTGCCAAAAGCGCAAACCTCCGTGAAGGTGACTGGGTGACCAGGAAGTGCGCAGCGGTGCTAACGATTTTCGAACGTGTCGCAGCCACCCGCAGAATCGCCATGACGGTCAGCAGCGCTGGAAGGTAGAGCGCGCGGCTCGCAGCAAGGGCAAGGCTTTCCACCTCGCCCCCGGCAAGAATCAATAACAACCCAGATAGGATGGCGAGTAGGAACATAATTTTGGAGTTCGATCGCACGGAATGCCAGCACAATAGAATGTGAGACACGATCAACACCATCGCAGCTCCTGCAAACAAGTGATTTTCACTTAACAAATCTGCGAGAGTGAAAACGGTTCCACCGAGCAGCAGAATGGATGAGGCTCTAGATAGCCATCTTTGGCGAGCAACCATTTGCATTGTTTTCACGTACCTCACAACAACAATTCGGAGGAAAATCTCCACCCTAGAATGTTAGCCGAATGAATTTGGCACTCCTCCAGAGCATTCACACGCTGAAAACGAAATTTGCGATTCTATAACTGATACTGACTGCCCCCACAAAAGATCGGCATCTTGCGCGGAAGCGGTAGCCCATCAATTACAGCGCTAGCCCGCAAACTGTGCCATCTATAATATGAGATTTCTGCGGTACATCTGAGCAAATCTAAATGTATGTGATGAATCGGTTTAGGGCGCCTTAAGGAGTGGATAGTACGGCAGCAAGTGTTTCATCTGGTTCGGTCAGCATTGCCAGATGACTACCTTTGACTTTAATTACATTCGCCTTGCGCGTAAGCGCCAAAGGCAGAAAACGAGTCATAGGCGAAACTATTCCCCATTTGGTGCAAAGTATATAAGACTGCGAAACTAGACCGATGTCAGGCGAAACACTAACTGGCTCAAAAAACGTACGCCAAGGCTGCAAGCACGTCCGCGGCTCTACAAATTCAAGTACTGTTGGATCGTTAACGCCGAAAGCCTTCATAGAAATGGGAGGAATTTTTTGGTCTGCGCCTCGTG
Organism: Thalassovita sp. ABM4_323; assembly: GCF_056158665.1. Taxonomy (NCBI): domain Bacteria; kingdom Pseudomonadati; phylum Pseudomonadota; class Alphaproteobacteria; order Rhodobacterales; family Roseobacteraceae; genus Thalassovita; species Thalassovita sp. ABM4_323. The sequence goes on from NZ_JBSWTS010000004.1 coordinate 27,847, forward strand.
CCGTATCGTACAATTCCCGCTTATCGATATCTATCATATCTACCAGCGACATACCGTTATCAGGCATAAATGCATCGAAAAATATTAGAGATCTAATTTTTTCAGGGATTCTGGAGTGCACCCCGGAGATAACCATACCTCCGTAGCTCCACCCCAATAGATCAACATTGTCTAGCCCTTCCATTTGAATGTGCGAAACTACATCCTCAATATGAAGGGTCAGATCGGCAGAATTGGAATTAGTATGACAGCGCTCACCTAGACCGGTTAGTGTTGGGGTAGTGACGATACACCCCTGCATACGCAGTCGCTCAGCCAGATCGCGCCAAACCCAGCCACCAAACCAGGCTCCCGGCACCAAAACAAAGGTACGTTTAGGCATAATTCCTCCTTTGGTATTCCAAATTCCTCGAAAACGGCTAAGGCATCGTTCGAGTCGATCATCTTTCAACTTTTCATTGCCGAAGGTCGTACGCCGCTACCTAGCAAAGTTAGGCAACGGCAGGATGCCTGAATTTTTGCGAAGTAACCTAAGCTGCTACTCAACATCGACTTCGGATTTTGTATGGAGCCCACAAAGTAATGTGGGCTCCATACTCCGGCTAACCTGTTAATCTCCGAATTTTCATTCACTTCACTGCTCTGCGAGATTAAGTGCGACTTAGGCGGAAGAAGACTAAGTTGAGAAAGGCGAAGTCTATCCCGCCAACGGTCAGTAAAGCATTCGCAAAAGCACCAATGTAATTGAGGGGAACATTACCAATATCGCAGTCCTAATCAAATCGGACAAAATGAAAGGCACGACACCTCTAAACGTAGCAGAAAGAGGCGTTTCCTTTGCCATAGAATTGATAACGAAAAGGTTCATACCGACCGGTGGTGTAATTAACCCCACCTCCACTACGATAAGAACAATGATCCCAAACCAGAGTGCAAACTCCTCAGCTCCCAGCCCATAATCAAGCGCAGAGACTATGGGGAAAAAAATTGGGATCGTAAGTAAAATCATAGACAGAGAATCCATGACGCACCCCAAAACTAAGTAGACCAACAGAATCAAGACCAAGACTGCCCACGGGTTCAGCCCTAGCTCTACTACCCAATTCGCAAGTTCGACAGGAACTTGGCTCAAAGCTAAAAAGCCATTGTAGATACTTGCACCAAAAACGATGAAGAAAATCATGGCTGTTGCGGATGCTGTTGACAGCAGACACGACACAAGTGTCTTCCAAGTTAGCCCGCCATTGATCAAAGCCAGAAGACCAGTTCCTGCGGCACCAACGGCAGCTCCCTCGGTCGGTGTAAACCAACCGGAGTAGATTCCTCCTACTACTGCAAGAAAAATCACTACTACCGGCCAAACCTCAATCAGCGATCGAAATCTTTCTGAATAGGGAGCTCTCTCCCTCGATCCGGCAGTTTCGGGGAATAGTCTAACATAGATTGAAATTGCGATCATATATCCTAAAGCAGCGAGGAGCCCAGGAATAAACGCCACAACAAATAGCTTTGCAATATTCTGTTCCGTCAGAATGGCATAGATAACAAGAACAAACGACGGAGGAATCAAAATCCCAAGCGTCCCGCCGGCGGCCAGAGTGCCTGTAGCCAATTGTCCAGAATACCCGTGCCGGCGCAGTTCCGGTAGAGCGACCTGGCTCATTGTAGCAGCCGTGGCCAAGGAAGAACCACAAATCGAACCGAAACCAGCGCAAGCGCCAATAGCGGCCATAGCAACGCCGCCTCTTTTGTGCCCTACCCATTTTTCGGCTGAGTTAAACAGCGCCTGCGACATTCCGCCCAAAGTTGCAAACTGGCCCATAAGCAAGAACAACGGCACGATAGACAGCGAATAGCTTGAAAATGTTGAGTAAGTCTCATTTTTCATTTTCGACAAGATGGGCAACCAACTGTCAGTGACTAGATACGAGCCGAGCACTCCGGCAACCAACATCGACAGACCGATGGGAATGCGGAGAAAGATTAGGACAAGAAGGGCAGGAAACGACCAAATTCCTATTTCAAGAACACTCAATGGACCGCTCCCGAGCCAGAAATGATGTTGGTCTTGGTTGAAGCCTCTACGGCTCTTGCGAATACAAGATATGCCGCAACGACACACGCGAGAACCAAAACAATGAAACAAGCCAAGTAGGGCCACCAAACAGGCATCTCGAGGATAAAAGTTGTATCGCCATATTCGAATTTATTTGCCATTCCGTCCCACAGTTTCCAAGTCATCACAGCCAGCGCCATCGCCATCAGCGCTTCAGAAATCAGATTGATCCAACGATTTACATCAATGGGAAGCATATTCGTAAAAAGATCGACGGTCGCATGTCCTCGCTGCATTTGGCACCAAGGAAGAAACGCACATACAGCTATTGCTACACCAGCCTCAACCAATTCAAAGTCACCTTTGATTGGACCTAGGCCTAGGCCAATCATTGCCCGACCCGCAATAGACGCACATGTCAAAATGGTGATGCCAATCAATACAAGACCACCAAATATTGCCGCAGCTTTTGATAGCTGCTCAAAGAACCTATATGTCGCCAATTCTGGCCCTCCCAACAGGAATTTTATTTTTAGCGCCGCGCTCAATGCATGGAACCGTTTCATTCATCGCTTCAAGGGCCAGGCACTTCGACGCACCTGACCCCTAGATATTTTTTTCGCGCTTTATTTTTGCTCAGCAGAATACTTCGCTATGAGCTTTTCTGCCTCTTCAATCAAAGCGGAGCCGTCAAAACCACGCTCGTCCATGTCAGCAGCCCATTTGTCGTAGACAGGTTGCGCAGCATCTCTCCAGATCTTTGACTGTTCTTCATCCAGAACTACGATACTGTTCCCCATCTCTCGAGCAATTTCGCGGCTTGGTGACGCGTAGGCTTCTTGAGTAACTCCAGCCCAGGCAGAGAATTCAAAGCCCGAATTGTCGTCGATCACTTTCTTCAAATCGTCAGGAAGACCATCATAGGTTGCATTATTCATGGCGAACACAAACGTGGCAGTGTAGAGAGCGTTTCCTGTGAACTCCGTGTGATTGTGTACAAGTTCTGGAACTTTCAAACTTAGAACTACCTCCCAAGGTAAAGTCGCTGCATCAATCACGCCCTTCGACAAAGATTCAGGAACGGCCGGAACTGGCATTCCTACCGGCGTTGCGCCCAGTTCTTCGAGAAGCATGTTGACCGTGCGAGACGCACCGCGAATCTTCATCCCCCTCAGATCTTCCAAGTTCACGATGGGCTTGGACGAATGAAAGGATCCCGGTCCATGAGTCCAAACGCCCAGGACATGCATATCCTTAAACTCTTCGTCCTTCATTTCGTTTTCGAACATCTCGTAGAAGGCGCGAGATCCAACTTCGGCGTTCGGGAGAATGAAGGGTAATTCAAAAACTTCGGTGCGCGGGAAACGACCAGGGGTATAGCCGATTACAGTCCAAATGATATCAACTGCGCCGTCTGTGACTTGCTCGATCAATTCAGGAGGCCTGCCTCCGAGTTGCATTGAAGGATACCGTTCAATTTTGATGCGGCCGCCGGAATCGCGCTCCACATTGTCGGCCCATACGTCCAAGACATTCTTGGGCACGTGAGCCTGGGCAGGCAAAAACTGATGTAGTTTCAGAGTAAACTCTTGTGCCGTCGCGACGGTGCCGACTGTCAACGTCCCAACTACTCCCACAAAAGCTGCAAATACAGCTTTCTTTAGCGAAATCTTCCTCATGCGTCCTCCACGGTTTTTTCGCACCAAGCACCCAGTCCTTTATTTGGGCAACTTTAGTCCCCTCCGTACGTTCGATAAGCGAACGACGTTCTATTAGCGAACCATATTGACTGGAGCCGCGCTTGTCAACGCTCCGCGTGGGGCAAGAGCGAGCCTTAATGAAGACCTGGTTCAAGTGTGGTTGCATTGCCCTGGGTTCTAACAGTCGTCGATATTCACTCATGCTTCTGTCCGGCACTGGATCTGAGTGAGGTGGTCCCTGAAAACCGGACACACTGCTAAGCTTGCCGCCAACGATGACGAGGAAGAACAGCGTGGCTGACAAACGAAAGCCGAGTTTAAGGCGAAGGTGGCGCTCGAGGCCATCCGTGGCGAGCTGACGGTCGCCGAGCTGGTGGCAAAGCATGGCGTGCATCAGACCTTGATCGACACCTGGAAGCGGCAGGCGCTCGAGGGCATGTCCGGGATTTTCTCGGGCAAAGCCGAGGCGAAGGCCGCCGAGAAGGACGGCGAGATCGAGAAGTTGCACGCCAAAATCGGCCAGCTCGTTGTGGAACGGGATTTTTTAGCGAAAGCCTCCGGGCGGTGAGCATGGCCCGGAGGCGAGAGATGATCGATCCGTGGCACCTCGTGCTGTCGATCACCCGGCAATGCGCTCTGGTCAGGATCAGCCGGTCGGCATGGTATGGCCCGGGCAGGACGGAGACGCCGCTGAACCTGGCGCTGATGAAGTTGATCGATGCCCAGTTCATGGAGACGCCGTTCTATGGCAGCCGTCAGATGGCAAGGCACCTGCGTAAGCAGGGCTATTGCGTCGGACGCAAGCGCGTCCGGCGGCTGATGGCGCGGATGGGCCTGCGGGCCGTCTACCAGAAGCCAAAGACGACGGTGCCGCATCCGGAGCACCGCAAGTATCCGTATCTGCTCAGGGACCTGGTGATCACACGCCCCAACCACGTCTGGTGTGCCGATATAACTTAAATCCCGATGCGGCGCGGCTTTCTCTATCTGGTCGCGATCATGGACTGGGGCACGCGCAGGGTTCTGTCCTGGCGGTTGTCGAACACGATGGATACCGAGTTCTGCATCGAGGCGCTGGAGGATGCGCTCAGGCTGCATGGCAGGCCCGAGATCTTCAACACGGACCAGGGCAGCCAGTTCACCAGTCCGCGCTTCACGCAGATCCTGCACGACGCGACGGTGAAAGTCTCCATGGACGGCCGAGGTCGTTGGATGGACAACGTCATGATCGAACGGCTATGGCGGTCATTGAAGTACGAATGCGTCTATCTGAACGCATTCGAAACCGGGTCGGCAGCCCGGACAGGCATCGGCAAGTGGATCGACTTCTACAACACCGAGCGCCCGCATTCCGCGCTCGGCGGCAGAACACCGGTCGAGGCCCATCAGGGCCCTGACCTCCAGGCGGCGGCATGATCAACAGGCAAGCTTAGCAGCGCCGCAAAACTGTCCGGGAAATAGGGACCATCTCACCCCCCACTGGTTCAAGAGCCTTGCAGATGCAGGTAAAATGCTGGAGAATTGGCGTAGACACTAAAGCGACGACAGACTGCATTGCGAAATCGGATGCAACGCCCCGAACTTATTGCACTTTCCCGACGGCGCAACCAGCCCATCATCGCGAACAAACCCCGAAAACTCCAGCCTCGGGTGGTCCAGAGTTGGCGTGCAGAGCAACGGCTACATTGCTCTTGGCATGCCCTTCACTGGAGTCATATGATAAGTCCTTACGGGGAAGAGTAACCTCGGCGATCAACCAATTGGTGCAATCGAACTGTGCCTATGAACAAAAATAGAGATCAGCATCAACCGGTAATCAATGGGTTTCTTACTTTAGCCCCGCATTCGGAATAGTGGTTTGATCACACCAAAACAGCAGGTAAACAATTTCCAATGACAGATGGCGCAAACTTTAAGAAGCCTGCACCTTCGAAAGCTCGCGCCCCAGAAGGCATGGCAGGCTTGGCCAAAGGCTTAACAATTATCGAGGCTTTCGGGTCGAATCACGAGCACCTCACAGTCGCCAGTGCAGCAGAGTTGGCGGGTCTGTCACGGGCGAGCGCTAGGCGCTGCCTGCTCACACTTGCTGATGCTGGATACCTCTTTCGACAGGGGTCCAAATATAGACCAACTCCAAGAATGCTTCGCCTCGGCGCAGCCTACTATGAGTCAGCCTCATTGCCCCAATTGGCGGAGGCACATCTTGAGGCTGCTCGGGACGAATTGAACGAATCAATTTCGCTAGCAATTTTCGAGGAAGGTTACGCGGTATTTGTCGCTCGTGCTGAAGCTGAAAGAATAGTTTCCAGCCTCGCCAAATTAGGTGGACGTCTGCCAGCATACGCTTCCGCCACAGGGCGCGTCCTCTTAGCGGCACAGTCAAATGAAATTCTAACCAAATACTTGAACAAAAATAAGCTCCAAAAGCTTACGCCAGTAACAATAACTAATAAAGATCAGCTTTCCGAGAGAATCAAAAAGGTCAAGAACGTTGGCTTCGAAATCACCGTCAATGAACTTGAAGAGGGAATGGTCTCTATGGCTGTACCAGTTCTAGACAACCAAGGAAACGTAGTCGCAGCTATGAGCATGAGCGCCTCCAGCGCGAGGATCAGCACGCAAAAGTTACAGGAAGAGTACCTACCAACTCTGCAAATGCACGCCAGTAGACTTTCTCAGTCACTCTAACAGGAAACTAAGCAACTCTTTACAAGAACCGAGATGCCCCTAGTTTTCTATACACCTGCTTAGTTCAGGTCTGCTGCTTGATGTCGAAATCAATGGGCGGCAGTATTCCGTTGCTCGTGTGCGGTCGTTTTAGTTCATGAAATACTTGATGTTGTCTAACATGTAACGACTTGCTTCATCGCGTGTTTGATATACTCGTCGCCTGATCCGCTCTCGTCTCAAAGATTGGAAAAAACTCTCGACCACTATGTTGTAATAGCTGTTTCCAGGTCGGCTCATGCGCGGGTCTAGGCGGCGCTGGTACAAGAACGTCTGTCACTTCCGGCTTGTGAATTGCGGGCCTTGCTCCGAGCCTACCGAGGCTTCACCGTTTGGCTTACACCGCTATACGGCCATCAATAGAGCCTGCAGAGCCAGTTCAGTGTTCTTTCACACACAACAGGCGTCCCAGCGAACCACACGGCGTGAGAACAGGTCATTGACGACGCACATGTACAGCAAGCCTTCATAAGTCATGATCTAGGTAATATCGGTAACCCAAAGCTAATCGGGTTGAGGTGCGTACCGCCACCCAAACGTCGCGAGGTCTCAATTCCCGAATACCCGCACTGTAATCTGATGCATCGCATCCCGCTTAAACTTGTGCTGAAACTTTTGGTCCCAATGTCGCCTACCTTGCCTTAAAATTTGGCTGCGAAGCCTCTAGTAATCTAAAGGCTCCTCAATTCGTCCTTTCAAATCGTGAACCTTTTCAGGCAATACACCTTAACAACTCTTACTAATGTTCCTAAATTACGGGAACACCTGTGCCTGTCATAGACGAAATAGGGTATTTTCGCTCTACGCTCGCTCTGTCGGAACGTCTCGCGATCCAGGCAGATAGAACTCCGTAATCCCCCGCCTCCCCTCGACCCGCCCGAGCTGGACGATTACATCGATGGACTTCCGGATATATTCCCGCACCTCGGCAAAGGTCAGCGGCGTCCCAGCCTGCAGCACCATGATCGCCAACCGGTCGATGGCGAGCTCTGCGGTTTCCGCGTGGATGGTGGAAACCGATCCGCCATGGCCCGTGTTGATCGCTTCGAGATAGGTCAGGGCCTCGGCGCCGCGCAGCTCGCCAACGATGATGCGGTCGGGGCGCATGCGGAGGGAGGCTTGAAGGAGGGCGTTGGCGCTGCGTTGCGACCCGGCACCGCGGTCGGCCAGGAGGGCGACGGTGTTGGGTTGGCCGGGGAAGAGCTCGAAGGCGTCCTCGATGGTGATCAGCCGCTCGTGCTCGCTCACATGGGTCAGGAGGTGCCGAGCAAAGGTTGTCTTGCCGGTCGAGGTGCCGCCGCTGATCAGGACGTTGAGCCGTGCCTCGACCAGGGTCTGTAGGGCAGCCTCGAGGTTCTCTTCGGCAAGACTGGCAATGTTCTTCATCTTCTCGGCGCGGAGCGCGTCGAGCGAGACGGCTTTGCCGAAGAGATAGGTGGGCGCGTAGTCCCGGACGTTGCCCGCGGCGAAGAGACGGATGGTGATCGAGGCCCCGCGATCGATGGCGGGCGGCACGGCGACCTGGACCCGGAGGGGCCGGCCTGCATATTCCACCTTGCCGGACACGAGCGGGTTCTTTTCAGAGACGCGGGCCTTGGCGTCGCCGACGATGGTCTGGGCCATGTTGAGGGCTGTGGTGCGATCCACGGTCTGACCTTCGTGGCGCATGGTGGCGTCGCCTGCGACCTCGAGCCAGACCTTGCCGTCCGGATTGATAGCGATTTCGACAACGTCGTCGCGCTTCAGGAGGTCGCGGAACGGGTCGAGATAGCGTTCGAGGTATGAGGCTGGTGATGCCTGCTCCATCAGTAAATCACCACATCCCGGTCCACGAGCACGGTGACCGAGGCCCCCTGATCGACATAGATCGTCGGTGCGATCGAAACCTGGTCGGCAATGACCGATCCGACGGCATCCTGAAGGTCGCTGCCGACATCGCCAAGGACGATGCTTGTGGTTTCGTTGTTAGCACTCTCCGCCGCCACGGCCGGTGCCGCCCCGATCACGGAAATCAGCGCCGCACCGCCGAAGCGCTCGGCGAACTTGGTGTCGACGAGGCCAGTAAGCCCCGAGCGACCGAGTTGATCTCCGCCCACGGCGGCGATTTCCATCGAGGTGCCGTCCGGGGTGAGGACGCGGGTCCAGAGGATCAGGATGCGCTTCTGGTGCATGTCGATCCCGGAGCGGTATTGGCCAAAAAGGCGGGAGCCCCGGGGGATCAGGATCCGGTCCCCGGAAAACGCCGGGACCGGCTCGGAGACGACCGCGACAACGGAGCCCGGCAGATCGCTGTTGATAGCGGTCTGGAGCGCCGCCTGGATGACGGACCCTTGGGTCAGGGTGCGTTCAGGATGGTTGAGGCGGGCGGCCTCCTGCACCTCGAGCGGTCGCGCACTCTGCAGGAACTGCTCGTTGCCCGAGAGGACCGGCCCGCCAGTGCCAGCGGCCGCCGGATCGGCCACCGCCGCACCACTTTGGCCACCACGTGGACCATCGGCGTAGACCACGGCGGGGGATTTGATCTGCGCGGTCAGAAGCTCCTCGGCGACCCGTTCGGCCTCGCGCTGGCGTTGTTCCTCTTCCTGTCGGCGGCGTTCTTCGAGAAGGCGCTGATCGGCGATCAACCCTTCGCGGTCCAGCTCGGCCTCGAGGCCCTCGCGCTGCGCCCGTTCGGCATCGAGCATGGCCTGAAGACCTTCGATGCGGGTCTCTGTCTGGCGTTGGAGGTTTGCCAGCTCTGCTTCCTTCTCAGCGATAAGCGCTTCCAAGGCAGCCTTCTGTTCATCGAAGGCCTCGCGCAGATCCGCAACAGCGGATTGGATTTCCGAGTTGCGCGCGGCCTGGCTGGCGGCAAGGGCCTCGCGGAGTTTGGCGATCTCGGCCAGCACCTCGGCACTCGGTTCAGGTGCCGGCGCCGCAGGCACTTCCAGCGCTTCCTCGACGGCGATCAGCGCGTCATTGACCCGCTGCTCTGTCTCGTCGGGTGGAAACTCCAGCCGCCCGCCGGTGCCGGGGCGGCGGTCCTGGAAGGTCTCGACATCGGAGGTCTCCAGCGCGCTGTCACCTTCCTGCAGGCCGGTGGCCAGGAAATACGCGACCCCGGCGCCGCCGAGGGCGAGGGCGGCGGCGAGCGCGCCAACCCCGAGGCTGTTGCCGCGGCGCTTGGACTTGCCGCGTTGGCTGAACTGATCGAGGCGGTCCTGCAGGTCGGGAGGGGGTTGATCGGCCATGGTCAGTTGCTCACATAGATGGCGCTTTCGTCGCGCCAGGCGCAGATCGCCTCGTCTCCGATGCGCAGTGTCCAGTATGTGTTCACCCCGAGCACCCGGACCGTGTTGCCTTGCTGGGTCCAGTTCACCGTGCGTTCGCGGCCCTGGTCGTCTGCCTTGAAGATCGCGGGCTGGCGACCGTTCTCCGGGAAGACGAAATACGTGTAGCGCCCGTCGTCATAGATATGGCTGGGGCGGAAGTCGCCCTCGCCGGAGACGCGGTAGTTGTAGTTCCTTGGCGCCTCAAATCCCTTGGGCTGGGTGGAACCCGCCGCACGGCGCTCCTCGTCGGGGTAGCGGAAGCGGACCTCGAAGAACATGCCGGTGCGGTTCGGTATCGAGCCTTCGCGGAGATGGAAGGAATAGGTACGGCGGTTGGTGATCACCGTCATGTTGGTGGAGGCATTGGCCACATGCGGTTTGATCGTGAGCACATTGCCAAGCTCGGGGATCGGATCGACCTGGAAGCTTTCGGTGTCGCCGACAATCACCGCCTCGAACCTCTCCCCGGCCCCGAAATGGATCGTGGTCGAATGCCGAAGATCCGTCTCGATCTGGTAGACCTGGTTTTCGTTATAGACGGCGGTGCGGATGCGGATGTCGAGCGGGCCGCCTTGCGGGGTGGCCTCTGCAAAGGCGGCAACGGGAAGGGCAAGCGCCAGAAAAAGCGTGGTGCGAAGCGTGGTGAGGAGCGCGGGCAGGGATTTCATGGGGGTCAGTTCTCCAGGGTCTCGGCATCGACGCGGTAGGAGGTCACCACGAAGCCCAAGGGGTTGGCCCAGACGTCCTGAAGGCGCTGGCGGGTTTCGGGTTGGAAGTCGTAGCCGACGGTGGCGACGTAGGACCGGGTCACGGTGCGGGTGTCGCGGGGACGGCGCAGCGTGCGGGTGAAGCGGACCTGGGCCACGCCGCGCTCGATCTGGTTCACCGACTTGATCACCACCTCGATCTTGGCGTCCCGGCCGTAGACCGTGATCGGGTAGTCTTCGTTGGTGGAGGACCAGAGATCACGCAGCGTGCGGGCGGCATCGCCGTCGGAGCGGTCGAGCACCGAGTTGATGCGCTGCTCGCCGTCGGTCAGGTCATAGGTCTCTCGATCGTCGACATAGGCCACGAGATTGGCCTGGATAATGGCGTCGCTCTCGGAAAGGGTCAGCGCCTGGACGGCGGCGACCCGGTCCATTTCGCCGGTTTCCTTGTCCACGACGACCACGAAGGTCTCTGTCGTTTTGAGCGGAAAGAGGCTCGCGCCCGCGACCATGCCGGCGACGCCGACCAGCACGCCGGCCGCCGCGACGAACCAGGCGAAACGCTCACGCCGTCTTGGCCCGTAGATGAAATCCGCCTCGAAAGCGTCGCGATCGGGCGCGGGGGAACTGGTCACAAGCTTCTTCAAGTCAATCGTCTTTCACATCAGGGTTTGCGGAAGGCCTTGGCGGCGGAGAGAAGCGCGCCGGGGCTTTGCCGGATCATCTCGCCGGTCTTCACCACACCCGCGTTCGCCATCTGGTTCAGCTCATGGGGAGACTTGCCGGTGACGAGGCGCGAGGTTGCGCCCGTGCCGTACTGGCGTGTGTTTACAAAGCCCTGACGTGCAAGCCCGGTCAGGCCCACGGCATTGGACGCAATGCCCACGACGCCTGTGAGGTTGGAGGCGATGTAGGGGACCGAGGCCATGATCCCGGCGCTGAGGATCAGGATCACGAGGAAGGGCAGGATGAGGCTGACGGTTTCGACGTCACCGGGATCGGCGGAGGCGTCCCCGATGGCCTCGGCGATCGCCACGATGATGCCCGCGGCCCCGGCGGCCGCGACCGGCATGAGCGCATAGCCGATGGTGGCGCGGGTCCAGGCCTCGAAGAGGGACTGGGTCGGCTTGAAGAGCGAGGTCACGATCATGAAGGGGGCGATGACGATCATCAGCGCGAAGACGATGCGGGCGAAGGCGATGATCCCGGCGGTGACGGCGGCAAAGACGGCTGAAAGGACGAAGAAGATTGCGCCCAAGACTGCGCCGAAGACCCAGCCCGCGCGGTCGCCGATCGTATCGCCATAGGCGGTGATGCGGGCAACCATGTTGTCGAGGCTTTCATAGACCCCGGCCTCGTCGCCCGAGCCGGTGAGCGCCAGGATCGAGGCACCGACGGAGTCCGGAACCCGCGTGACGATGTCATAGATGACGCTGAAATTGTCCCAGCTTTGCGCGAATATCCCCACCAGTGCCACCTTCATCCCGAAGGCAAAGCCGGTGCCGAAGGGCAGGGGGCGGAGTTGCATGACCGCATTGATCCCGAGGAGCACGACAAGGAGTGCGGCCCCGGCGGAGATCACGTCGCCGACGGCACCCGCCGAGGAGACAAAGCCGTCCTGCGCCACGGTATCCACCGCGGCGTCGACCTGGCTCAGGATGTCGCGAATAACGCCCATCTACTCGGCACAGGCCTCCACGACTTGCGCCTCGAGCGCATCGGCCTGAGCGTAGAGATCGAGTACCTTGAAAGGCAGGCGCGGATTGTCCGAGGTCTGGAACCGGGGCAGGGCGTCAAGCGCCTGATCCCAGGTGAACTGATCCAGCAGGCAGGTGCAGGTTTCCGAGGCGAGGGCTTCTTCAGCAACAAGGATGCGCAGGATCGCGCGGTAGCCGTTGCGCAGATAGGCGGTCTCGGCCAGATCGGCGGGCGGTTTTGGAATGCGGCAATTGTCCTCTGCTTCCCGCGCGATGGCCATCGAGCTGAAGGGTGTGTCACCGGATGGCTGCGTGGTCGGGGTTTGGGCCAACGCAACACTGGGTGTGGCACTCACGACAAGTGCTGCGAGACCAAGAGACCGGATTGGCGCCAACCTGCGGGTCATGGACATTCTCATGGATCCACCGCCATCGAGCGGAACTTGCGCTCATCCGCGAGGGTTGCGGCATCGACGACGCCGAGCTGGCCGGCGCTCACGCCTTGCGCTGCTTCCAGCCGCCAGATCTGGGTTAGAATGATGCCGAGCTCGGCGGTGACACGAGTGTTCAGATCGACGGCGGCTTTCAGCCCGTCCTGATCGTCGATGAGCCCGACCATTGTCTCGAGCCGTTCGAGGCTGTGGCCTGCCTCTTCATGGCTTTCTTGCGCTGCGACCGACAGCATGGCACTGGCCCCGGCTGAGGTGGCGATGCGGTTGTCGGCGGGCTGGTCGGAGCCTGAGAGCGTGCTCAGGCGCTCCGAGGTGAAGCCACTGCCCGACAGCACCCGTTCGACCGAGGCCGACAGTTCCGCGCCGGGATTGAAGCCGCTCAGGAAATCGCCGCTCGCCAGCGATTGCGCGGTATTGAGCGGGGCCACCAGTTTGCCACGCAGCGCGCGGAATTCTTCGACCGTGGCGAAGAGTTCTCCGAGCCCACTGCTTTCAATGAGCGAGGTCAGTTGCGCCTCGAGGTTCGTCAGCTGCGACAGCTGGGTTTCCAGTTCCAGCCGCATGGTCGCGAGCTGCTGCATCTGGACATTCAGGTCCTCGGCCATGTGCTCGAGCTGGGCCACGAACTGCTGCAATGCCGAGCCGTCAAAGGTTGGGACGCCTTGGGCAGCAGCGGGCGAAGCGAGCCCGAGTGTTGTGACCGCCGCGGCGGTCAGGAGAAGGTGTCTCATTCGGGAACTCCCATCTGCATGAAGTCGCGCTCGGCCAGCCGGTCGGCCACGAGGTGCTGCGCATAGGCCGCCTCGCGCTGCTGGTTGGCGGCCATCAGCCGGACGCGGAGGTTGAGGATGCGGCCGATCTCGGCCTTGGCGTAGGTGTTGAGTTCCCAAGCCGCCTTGGCATTGGGCTGCGCATCGATCTGCAAGATGATCGCGCGCAACCGGTTGATGACCTGTTCGGTGGTGGCGGAGCTGTCGGCGGCGTAATAGACGCCGGCCTCGGAGATGCTGGCATATTCGGCGAGCGCAAAGTCTGAAGGTGAGAGCGTGCCAAGCACATCGGCACCGCCCACCACGGCGAGATACTCGTTGTAGAACTTCGAGATATTGCGCACGTAGCCTTGCGTTTCGGCAAAGGGTGGCACGCCGCCATATTCGATGACCCGGCCCGGGCCTGCGTTATAGGCTGCAAGCGCGTGCGGGATATTGCCGAACCGATTGAGCTGGGTGGTGATATAACGTGCGCCGCCGCGCAGGTTGTCTTTCACGTCATAGCGGTCGACTCCAAGATCGGAGGCGGTGCCGGGCATGAGCTGGGTCAAGCCATAGGCCCCGACCGGGCTTTCGGCGGCGACGTTGAAGCGGCTTTCCTGTTTGATCAGGGCCTGGAAGAGGCAGCGCCACTGGGTGGCCGAGAGCCCGGCACGGGCCACACCGGGGGCGCCTGCGAATTCGCCCGCGACCTCGACGATCATCATCTCGACGGTCTCACGGCCTTCGCCGAAGAGGCGGCTGTTCATCGGGCTCGGATCGGTGTTCGGATAGACCGCCGCCACCCCGAAATCCGCATTGCCCTCGAGCGCGCGGATATCGAAACCGGGACCGGTGATCGCTGCCGTCATCTCTTCGAGAACGCGCAACTGGTCGGCCTGGACATCGGCGAGCGTGGACTCGGTCCGATCCTTGTCCTGCTGGACGCCCAGATCTTCGACCAGCGCCGTCACCCGCGCGATGGCGCGACCGATCGCGGAATTGTCCTGTGTCGGCACTCCCTGGGCATGTGCGGGCAGGGCGCCGAGGCCAAGGCAAAGCCCGGCGGATATGATCGCGGCGCGGCTCATTCCGGACGGGGCAGGGGCTCGAAGGTGCAGTCGGGTTTGGCCGTCTCCTGAGCCGGTGCGCCCATGGTCGAGAAGGAAAGCGCGGACCGCGTCACCTGCGGCTCGCCATTGCGTCCGAAGCAGGGCGAGGTTTTCTCGGTGTATTTCTCGCAAGCCGACAGCAGGCTTGCGGCGGCGCAAAGCACGAGGAGAGGTTTCAAACTCATATCACATGTCTCCAGAAATCGGGATTGGCGCGCCAATCGGCGGGCACACGCGCCTCGCCTGTGGCGCCGCCGCCAAGGATGGGAAGGAGGTTGCCCAAGGCGGAGAGGTCGGCGTCGACGAAGACGCTGTCGCCCGCCGAGCGGACAAGGGCGATGCGCTGGCCAATGGTGGGCTGGACGAGGAGCGCGGCCTCCTTGGCGTTCACGCGCAGGAAATCGTAATCGGAGACAGCAGCACGATCGTTCGGGAAGAGGATCTGCGTCGGCACCGTCTCGACGATGGTTTTGCCGACGCGGCTGTCGCGCAGTTGGCTCGGATATTGCGTCATCATGATCACGACGCAGTTCATCTTGCGAAGCGTAACCAGCCAGTTTTCCAGCCGCGCCCCGAAATAGGTATCGTCCAAGAGCTTCCAGGCCTCGTCGAGCACGATGATGGTGGGGCGGCGATCCTCGACCACGCGTTCGATCTGGCGGAAGATGTAGGAGAGCACCGCCATGCGCTCGGTGGTCATGTCGAGGATCTCGGTCATATCAAACCCAACGATGTCGCCCGTGAGCTTGAGGCCTGCGCCGCGCTCGGGCTCGTCAAAGACCCAGCCATAGCGCCCACCTGGCGCCCATTCGGCGACGCGGGATTGCAACTCGCCGTCGTCATCGAGCGACTTGAACAGGGTCTCGAAACTGACAAAGCGCTGCAAGGTCGCGCCCGCATCGGCGTTCTGGCCGACGGCGCTCTGGATATGGCGAGATTGCTCGCCCGAGAGGGTTCCATTGCGTGTGAGAAGGGTCGCGAGCCAGTCCGAGAGCCAGGCTCGGCCGCGCTCGTCGGTCTCCGTAGCGAGTGGGTTGAGCCCCGTGGGCACCCCGGCACGGATTTCGTTGTAGCGTCCACCAAGGGCGCGGACGGCCATCTCAAGCCCGCGATCCTTATCGAAGAAAAAGAGCCGCGCGCCGACCCGCTGCGCTTGTGCTGCGAGGAAAGCAGTGGTCAGTGTCTTGCCGGTGCCAGTGCGCCCCAGCACAAGGGTATGGCCAACGGTCGGTTCCTTGCCAGGGCTGCCCGCCTCGTGGAAATTGAACCGATAGCCCGAGGTGCCAACCGTCGGCAGGACCGAGATGGTCTGGCCCCAGGGTGACTGGTCCGGCCCACGCCCCTCGACGCTGCCGTGCAGGGCCGCGAAATCCGCGAAGTTGATCGAGGAAATCGGCGTCTTCCGCGCCCGGTAGCCGAAATTGCCGGGCGACTGCGCAAAATACGTGGCTTTCAGCGCCATGTTCTCGCGCACGATCACCGACATGATCTCCTGGCCAACGCGTTTGATCTGGGCGGCGGCGCGTTCGAGCGTATCGCGGTCCGGGGCGTAGACCGCGATGGAGAGGTGATGGTCGCCAAAGGCGATGCGGCCCGCTTCCTGGTCGTCGGCTGCTTGCCCGAGCTGTTCGCGCAAGGAGACGGCCGCATCGTCGGAGGCGTGCATCTGGCGGATGATGCGCTGGATGCGTTCGGCCATGATGTTGTTCGGGATCGGGCTGAAGGAGTTCGTCAGCACGATGTCGAGCGGCAGGTCGAGCGCGTCGAGCAGCGTGACGTCGGTCAGCGCCGGATAGGACTTCATTGAGAAGAGCGCGCCGTATTTGACCTGACCGGTCACGACGTCGGTCAGGGTGACGACATCGCCATCAAAGGTCGCGCGACAGTTGCTCAGGGTATGCGAGAGGGGCAGGGCGCTCTGCCCGAAGGCGATGGGGGAGAAGCTGCCTGCGTTCAGCGTATTGAGATAGCCCAGCCATTCACCGTCCGACTTCGTGAGCCTGACTGGATTGGCCGAGGCAAGCGCCACCTCGAAGAAGCCCATGACCTCGGTCAGCTCCTGCAGGCGTGTCGCGCGATCCTTGACCCAGGCCTTGCGGGCCAGAGCGCGCAGAAGCGGGATGCGCGCGGAGATGTCCGGGCGCCGGATGACGCTGAGATAGAGCTGGCGCTTGGCGGGGCGGAGGTCTTTGACATGGGCCCGCCAGCGCGCGTCGATCGCGGCTGCGAAACTGTCTCCCTCGATGGGGCGCATCCCGAGATCCTGCGGCACGGAGATCCGGTGGATGTAGAAACCGAAGGCGTTGCCGGTCTGGGCGACGATGGCGGCGACCGCGCGCTTCAGCGCATCAAGCCGGGCGTCTTCGCTAGTCATCGGGTTCAGACCATCAAGGCGCAGGGTCGCCAAGAGGTCGCCCTCGCGCAGCACCATCACATCGTCATCCGCGAGCGCGAAATACGGCAAGTGCTCCGCGAGATAGCTCTCCCGCGCGAACTCCGCGCCGCCCGCTTTAAGGAGAACAGTTCCGTGAGTGGAAAGTGTGCCCGCATCAAGCGCCAAAGCTGTCGCCTCCGTGCAGGGCCCGGTTCTTCGTCGGGCGCACTGATCCAAAGGAGACGCGCAGCACTTCGAAGAAATGCGGCTCACGGTCGGCGACGAACCAGAGGATCGGATAGGCGACAAGGCCGATCAGGAAAAACACCATCGACTTGGTCCAGATGAACGGCAGAACGACCCCGGTCGCCAGCACCACCAGGTATCCGACAGGGAGACCCAGATACTTGGGCGGTCGGGCGAGGCCCAGAAAGAGGGGGGATCGTTCTGCCAACTAGATGCTTTCCCGCTTAGCTGAAATGAAGAATCCGTAGGACGTCTCGAGGCAGCGTTTGCAGTGCAAACGCGTTCGAGACGACCGGAGGATGCGAGTGTGCGGAAAAGTCATCGGCCAACCTCAGGAGAAGCCGTCGACGATGGTGCCGGCCGAGAAGATCAGCACGATCCCGATGATGACCGAGGCGAACCAGCCCCAGTTCAGCCGCCCCATCATGCACATGAAGCCGGTGCCGATGACCGCGAGCGTGGCGACCGCGATCCCGATCGGACCCGTCAGCGCGGCCTCGACGGTTTCCAGCATGGTCTGGATAGGCGACAAGTCCTGCGCGAGAGCGGGCGTTGCGAAAGCCGCCAGGGTTGTGGCGGCAGGCAAGAGGCGGCTGAGGCGATGTCTGAGCATGCGAAGTTCCCTTATTTTACTGAAGATCGATGAGGACCGGAGCGCGCGCAGGCACCCGGGCAGCGACGCGGATGTTCGGCGCGGAAACAGGTGTACCCGCGAGTTGGGACCGGATCCGGTGGATGCGCGCGATGTAGTCGCGGGTCTCGGTGAAAGGCGGGACACCGGAATATTCGACCACCCGGTGCGGTCCGGAATTGTAAGCTGCCAGCGCCAGGTCGATGTCTTTGAACGTGGCGAGCTGCGCGAGCAGATAGCGCGCCGCGCCGTCGAGGTTCTGCGAGGGATCGCGCGGATCGACTCCGAGGGCACGTGCCGTGTCCGGCATCAGCTGGCCAAGACCATAGGCACCCTTGGGGCTCACGGCAGTCGGATTGTAGCTGCTTTCAGCTTCGACCAGGGCGTGGAACAGGACCTGCCAGTCGTCGGCACCCAGACCAACCTGGCGCAGGGCACGGTTCCCTTGGTGGCGGTCAGCAGTCGTCCGGATCAGGAAGAGGATGTCGTCGCGACCGGACAGCGGCGCGGTGTCCAATGAGGCCAGAATGACTTCGGCTTCAGAGCGATCATCCAACCCCGCCCATACAGGCCGCTCGCCATGAAAGGTCCAGCCGGATGTCCGGGCTGTCCCGTCGCGGCCGAAGGCGATGACGTCAGCCGCGCTCCTCGAGGGTGATGCTGTACTCAGGACCAAAGCGCAGATCGCGCCCGTCACCGAACTCGAGATGATGTTTGAAGAGCCCCGGCCATATGTTGAAATACCGCGGCTCTGGCCCGTGCGGGGTGATCCGGGTCGAGACCAGAATGGCTTCCGGCTCGCCCTCGCGCAGGTAGATGCACTGGTAGCGCGGCTTGCCATCGTCCGTGAACCCCACGAGTTCATACCGGCAGCGGTACGCGATGCCCTTCTCGGACAAGTCTTTGACACCATCGATGGTGATCAGGATCTGGTTGCGCGCTATCGGCATGTTCGGACTCTCCCCACGAGAGCCCTTCTACTTCACGACACTAAGGCCATAAAGTCATATGGAGTCAATACGCCATATTGCATAAAATTACATATTGAGCGATAGTCTGCTCAACTTTTGCGGGAGAGCGACATGAAGCGACAGGCGATGGCAGCTGTGATGGGGGCGATGGCGGTGTTCGGAGCCCCTGAGAAGGCGCAGGCCTATGACATCGATTGCGCCATCATGCTTTGTATGGCGGGTGGTTTCCCCCCGAGCGCCGTTTGTGCTCGCGCCTATCGCACCATGATCCGCCGTATCACGCCCTGGCCGAGCCTTCCGCCCTTCGGGGTCTGCACCTTTGCCCATGTGCCGGTCGAGTTGGGCGGGCCCGGCGGCGAGGGTGAGCTAGATACCAATCTGCCGGAATACGAATGGCTGAACCGGACCCATGTGATCTGGTTCACCGGACGCTCCTACGAGCCGCGCGACGAGCCGCGTCAGTGGGACTGGTCGATCCGTTCCTGCGATCGCGAAAACCGGACCTGCCGCTACATCCAGCGGGTCTACGGTTCCCACACGCCCTGGCCCGCGACATTCATCTCGGAAAGCGGTCAGGAGATCGCCTACCCAAGCGGTGGCGGTCTTTGGCACTTCTATTCCCGCAGCATCATGGTCGAGTACGGCGACTACGAGAGCAACATGGGCCACTCGGAGTGGTTTTCTTACTGATCTGAGCTATCACTGGGCTTCAGGGAAATTGGGCGTAGCTCGGCCAGACAAGCATCAAAGCGTTCCGGATCGACATGCCAGTGGCGGCTCACCGAGCCATCATTCCAACGGTAATCGGTGAACAGGTGGATCTCCTGCTCCCCGTCGTTCAGAAACCCTTCCTGGAAAGGCCAGCCTGTCTTTCTCTTCGCCATGTACCCGCGCCACTCGTACCGTTCTTGCAGTTATGTCCCTCGCGTTGGGGGACTGGATCAAAGCCTAAGGAAACGGACTAGCGCTTCGCGAAGAGTACTTCGGGGTCGACATTGAGCGCCCGGGCGATGCGTTCGAGAAGGTCGAGGGAGGCCGCGAACTTGGCGTTCTCGACCTTGCCCATATGGCCGCGACTCACATTGGCCCGATGAGCAAGCTCCTCCTGGCTGAGGCCGCGGGCGCGTCTCAAGTCTTGAATGTTCAGTGCAACACGGTCCCGCAAGTTCATGCCCGTGAAACGGACACGTTGCACGAAATATCACCACGCGAAATACGTTACATTCAGAGGTGTAGAGTAGAAATCTTAGAGCGGCGCGAGATCGCCGGAATGGGATGCCTGCAGATATCCAAGTCACGGGTTGAGCTGTCTCGTACACATTCTTTACTGTTCAATCGCTCTTTCGGAAAAGGGCGGCACCGACAACATCGGTACCGCCCGAAATTCGCCCACAGGGAGGAGGTGGTGGGCGAATTATTAATGTTGAAGTGCCGAAACCATTCAAATCTCGAGAGAATCTCTTTTTTAAGAACGGAAAATTGTTACTTGATCGAAGTTTCTTGCAATTAAGTCGACCTCATACGGGACTCCGACTCACAACAAGAAGACCTCATTGCGCACTTGAGACACTCAAAAAACCAAAATAATTGAATACCTCAATCAAGGAATTTCGCCCCTTCCAA
Source organism: Thalassovita sp. ABM4_323 (assembly GCF_056158665.1). NCBI lineage: Bacteria > Pseudomonadati > Pseudomonadota > Alphaproteobacteria > Rhodobacterales > Roseobacteraceae > Thalassovita > Thalassovita sp. ABM4_323. The sequence continues at coordinate 48,203 of NZ_JBSWTS010000004.1, forward strand.
GAAATTAATTGTTGATTTAGAGTGTCCGTCGTCAGAGATTTTGGGTCAGAGGGCGGCCTGATCTAAGAGAGGATCTGGCTCATCTGGTTGGTTTGACTATGCGGCCGATTTGCGGTGAAGCAAGCGTCGCGTTTCGATGGTCTTCTGTTTGATCCTTTCTCGTTTTTTCAGAATGGCTTGTCCGCGCCCGAAGTAGACATCGGCGGGCGTAAGGTTCTGCAGGCTTTCGTGGTAGCGCCAGTGGTTGTAGTGCTCGACGAACGCGTCGATCTGCTGGCGGAGATCACCTGGTAGGTAATAGTTTTCCAGCAGGATGCGGTTCTTCAAGGTTTGATGCCATCGCTCGATCTTACCCTGAGTTTGCGGGTGATATGGAGCGCCGCGCACGTGGTCCATCTGCTGATCTTCCAGCCAGTCAGCCAGTTCACCGGAGATGTAACTGGCGCCATTGTCCGATAGCAGCCGCGGCTTGTGCAGAACGGTCGCCTGATCGCAGCCAGAAGCCTGCAAAGCGAGGTCCAGCGTGTCGGTCACGTCGCCTGTTTTCATCGTCGTGCAGAGCTTCCAAGCAATAATGTAACGGCTGTAATCGTCGAGGATGGTTGAGAGATAGAACCAGCCCCAGCCGATGACCTTCAGATAGGTGAAGTCGGTTTGCCAGAGCTGGTTCGGTCGTGTCGTCTTGTCGTGGAACTCGTCAGCGGCAGACAGAACCACGTAAGCCGGGCTGGTGATCAGGTCGTAGGACTTGAGGATGCGATAGACGGAAGCTTCTGATACAAAATACTTTTCCGTATCTGTGAAGCGCACGGCCAGCTCGCGTGGCGACAGATCGCTTTCCTTCAGGGCCAGTTCTTTGATCGTCTCACGAACCGGCTCTGGAATGCGGTTCCAGACCCGTGACGGCTTGGGGCTGCGATCCTCCAGAGCCTCAGGGCCGCTAGTCTGATAGCGATCATACCAGCGGTAGAACGTGGTCCTGGGGATGCCCAGTTTGTCCAGCGTGCGCTTGGTTGGCAGGTGCGACCGCTCGACCAGCCGGATGATCTCCAGCTTCTCAGATGCAGGATACCTCATTCGTCGTCGTCCCCATCCGCGATCATGCTTTTTTTGAGCAGCCGCAACTCCAGCGCCTGTTCGGCCACGACCTCTTTCAAATCGCGGGATTCCCGACGCAGGTCCTTTACCTCGTTCGACGTTGCCGCACGTGCTGTATCCCCAGCCAAGCGCTTCTTCCCAGCTTCAAGGAATTCCTTCGACCAGCTATAATACAGGCTCTGGGCTATACCCTCGCGGCGGCACAGCTCAGCAATGCTATCCTCGCCCTTCAGGCCATCCAGCACGATCCTGATCTTCTCTTCGGCAGAATACTGTTTGCGTGTGGCACGGCGGATGTCCTTAACAACCTTCTCGCCGTGGCTTTTGCGTGTTCCGGGTTTCTGTCTCATCTCCACTCCTTGGTGGTTACGATGTGCCAGAAACCCTCTCTTATCAAATCACCCTAAACTGTCCCATTGGTGCTGACGTCAGACAGAACGAAGGCACTCCTTCAACTGGTACTGGATATGAGTGAGATCTGCTCTCAAATTGCTGTTGAAATTTCATGGCTTACTCCTCCCTTGGAATTTGGCCTTGAGGAATTTATCAGTTGTGACACTTGTTCCGCTGTTGCTGCCTATGCAGGTAGTTCGTCCGTTGGTTCGCCCGACGGCACAAATGCATCGCTGTAGAAAGCTGTTCTATCGAGCTTGGACTCCGCGCAGAAATCTTTGCTTGCCGCATCAATCATCATCGGGGCACCGCAAGCATAAACCTCTAAATTCGACATATCCGGATAGTCCGATTGAACTGCCTTATGTACGAAACCGGTACGACCATTCCATGCGTCCGGAGGATCAGAAAGAACGGGCGTAAACGTAAACCAATCATGCTTCTCTGCCCACATTTCAGGAAGCGAACGCAGGTAGATATCGGCTTCGGTATTTGCTCCCCAATACAGATGCAATGGACGCGATCCACCCTCTCTGATCTGGTGTTCGACGATTGACTTGATGGGAGCAAATCCCGTTCCTGTTGCGATCAGAATTGCGGGAGCTTCTGTGTTTTCATTTAGTGTGAAATTTCCAAATGGAAGCTCAACTGATAGGATCGATCCCTTTTCAAGGTTGGCAAGAACCGTTTGAGAAAACTTCCCGCCGGGAACGTGGCGAATGTGCAATTCAACACCATCGTTCTGATGAGGCGGATTGGCCATCGAATAGTTTCTGCTATCACCGTCGGGCATTAGCACATTTAGGTACTGACCGGCCTGAAAGATGGATCGGTTGCCGATTGGGAACCTCAAACTAATGACTGACACGTCAGAAGCGGGCTGCTCAATTTTTCGAACTTTGGCCTCGAATGTCTTGCGAGAAACGGGTTCAACTTTCTTGATACTTTTCGGGGCGATTTCAAGATCAGAACGAGGTCTGGCCTGGCACAGAAACACACCTTCGGCGGGCCCGACGCATGCACCTTGCCCACGAACGGCAGCCTCGCCGGATGCAATACCACCTTCGCATGAGGAACAGACGCCTTTTCGGCAAGAATAAGGGATCGCGAAGCCGGCACGTTCGGCAGCGTCTAATACGGTTTCACTCTCTCCACACTCAAAACTGATATCCTGACCAAAAACGGAAATTTTGTGGGTCATGTTGCACCTCCAACGAGTTTTACAGCCCTGATGACTGCTTCAGGATCGGCACAGTTCTTGCCCGCGATGTCGAAAGCCGCGCCATGTCCTACGCTTGAAAACAGGGTGTTAGCTCCAATTGATAGAGCGGTAGACTTTCTACCGGCTAGCAGCTTGACTGGAATATGCCCCTGATCGTGATACATTGCGACGAATGCATCATATCCATCTCTTGCCAACATAGTATCGGCACCTTCGGGACCATGTGCATCAATGCCTTGTTCACGCAATTTCTGTATTGCGGGGACAATGATACGATCATCTTCATCCCCAAAAAGTCCATTTTCTCCTGCATGAGGATTGATGCCAAACAATCCAATTTTCGGCTTGTCCACTCCCAATTCGCGTAGTGCTGCATCGGCGGCGACGACCGCCTTTACTACTAGTTCTGGATCTATCCGATTCAGTGCGCCGCTTATGCCCTCATGTAATGTGGCATGAACAATACGCAGACCTCCTCCAACCAGCATCAGAAAGATGCTGTCAGGGCCGGTTTTCAATAGATCTGCCAACAGGCTCGGGTACCCCGAGAACTTTCGCCCCGATAAATTGACAGCTGTTTCCGAATGGGGGCATCCAACAATTCCTCGTCCAAAGCCATCGGACAACAATGTTAATGCAGCTTCGACATAGGCAACTGTAGCTCGCCCTGCAGCGGCGCTTACCTTTCCTGGTATGAACTCCGCTGTAGGCATCGCTTCGATTGGATGAAGATCAATCGTTTTTTCATCGCTTCCCCACTTAGATCGGTTGGTTTGAACACCGAATCCCAAAGAATCTGCTAAAGGAGAAATTATGTATTCATCGCCCAGCAATACTGGGCGACAAACAGGATCCTGGTACAAGCTGGCTGCAGCTTTCGTCGCAATTTCAGGTCCAATACCATTGGGATCGCCGATGGTTAGCAGCACAGACCTAGTGTCGGACAATCTCACAGCGGAAACCCAAGTAGCGTATCAATATAGCTGCTATCGAGAACAACAATACGCTTCATGATTTTTGCGTCGTTTTCGGATACTTTGTAACGGTCGACATATCGGCCCGTGGCGAAAAGGTCAGTCGGACCTTCGCGGGTAATCCGTGCAACCATAAACGATGTTTCTGATTCCACCTCGTCACCATCTATGCTCGAAATATTCGGTTGCCCGAGAATGTGCCTGTAGGAGTGACGTTCGTAGACGTTGGCCTCCAATAACGACAGAATTCGGTCGTGAAGCATTGCCTTGCTATCTAGCCACATCAAGCCAGCCTGAAGGCCTTGCGCAAAATTGTCCGCAGATGTGATCTGATAAAAGCAATCATCGGCGAAAAAATTTGGCCAGTCATAGAAGTCACCATCGTCGATCGTATACGCATATTGGGCTTGAGCCATGCCGATAAGATTGGTCAATTCAGCTCGTTTTTTCATGCTGCTCATAGGCCCATTCTCCCACGGTACTCGGTCCAGAAACCACGAATTGCGGCCTCAGTAATTCGATCTTCACTCGTTTCGATTGAGTAACCACCCATCGCAAGTACGGCACTTTCTTCTGCGGCCCCTTTTGTTCCGCGCTGAACGAAATTACCAATGCAGCCGTCCTCCATGGAGACATACCCCCCCGGTCCGATTAGGTTGGAAAGTTTGAGACGGGCCTTCCGCTGATCTGGAGTATCGTCTTCGAACCCGATATAGGTCCACTTCAAATGCATGCTGTCTGTGCCTTTGGGCAATACGGTACGAACAGCAACTGAATTTTGGATTTGCTGCAAAACGAAATTTGGAAAAACAGACAGAATCTGGAGCGTAATATCGTCGTCGTATTCCTTGAAGCTTTCCAAAAGCGTCATATCAGTCAAACTCAGATCGGAATCGGATCTGATATTTTCGTCTTTATATGCATTTTTTTGAACTTCGTCCAAAGAACCACCATGGTCGACGCAAGAATAACTCACATGACATCCACCGGTTTCATTCACGATGATCCCGCCTTTTTGCGACAGGCGATTCAATTCAAAAGTCGTAAAAAAGGTGTGGAGAATACTGGCGTGATAACTATCCTTTGTATTCTCTACGTAGAGCTTCCAGTTGTTGGGGAGAATTTGTGTGAATTTGCCAAGGACAACGGGTTTCCGCCCTCCCAAAACGCGCTCAATGCGCTCAAGAACCGCTTCTCCCAGGTAATCTTCGATATCATCCACATCTTCATCGAAGCTTCCGAAAACAAGCCCATGTAGCACTGATACCCGCATTTTGCGTGGGCCTTGATTTTCCATTTTAAAGTCACTTGCGATACCGCCACAGCCCTTGATGCCATCTTTGAAGGCAACTCCAATCAGATCCCCCTGAAGGCTGTGCGTCCAAGCGTGATACACGCACGTGAAGTCTTTAACGTTCCCTCTATCCTCTAGAGCCAACAATGAACCACGATGCGCGCAACGATTTTCGAATGCGTAGATTTGGCCATCTTTGTCACGCGTCACAATGACAGGAGTCTCACCAGCAAAGACGGCAACAAAATCTCCTGCCTCTACGAGCTCGGCCTCAAGGCACAGGAAATTCCAAACAGGGCCCTGAAAAATCTTCTTATTTTCTGCTTCCAGAACATCTTGGCGCTGAAAAACCCAATACGGAACACGCGTTGCTCCATCTTTAGCGGGCCATGTCGGCTGTTTAGCCGATACTTCTTCAGGGTCTACCATCAGCGCATCTCCTCATGCAAATATGTTCGCTTACCGAACGTTGATCGAATATCGTACATTGTTCTTTACATGAGCACGTTTCGGTGTCAAGTACCTCTAGAGACGCAAGGATGTCATGGACGGTGGACCGGACAACTTGGGAGCGTTGAGGCGATTCAATTCTTGTTCGGTAAATGAACAAGTCTGGTTGGGTCCAAAATTGTCGATCTTGCCCCCCACTAGGTTGCGGGCTTAAGAATGTTGGAGATGTGATATGATGAAATTACTGGCCTTTTCAGGGAGCAGTCGAAAGGATTCAATCAATTCCAAGTTGGTGCAGGCCGTGGCTGATCTGAGTCAATCGCATCAACCGGGCAAAGTTGAAATGACATTTGTTAATCTTATGGATTTTGATGCGCCGAATATTGATGGTGCGAATGCCTCACGGCCCGAGATGCCGCATCAAGTCATAAAGTTCCGCGACTTACTGCGAATACAAGATGGCTTTATTATCGGTTCGGATGAGTATACCGGTGCTTATTCGTCTGTGCTTCGCAACCTGATTTCTTGGCTTGTTCTGGAAGATGGCCTAGGCGGCACGGCATTTAACAACAAGCCAGTCGCGATATGCGGTGCTTCTTCACGCGGTGTGGGGTCTGTTCGCGGCCATCCCGCTCTTCAACAGCTGTTTCTCACTCTCGGCGCAAATGTTATTTCTCAGAATATTCGCCTGGGCACAGCAGGCAGCATTTTTCAGTCCAATGGCAAACTAACTGATAACGTGCAGACACAGCTTTTGGACAATACTATTGCAAAACTTCTGTTTCCCGCTGAATAGTCTGCAGCATGTTGGTGTGGCCTAACGTGCTTGCTTGATGAATACTGATCATGTTTTTTTGAGGTGTGCGGTTGCTTAAAGTCGGATGATGGCTGAGGCTCCTCTTCCCTGAACCGGCATATCCAACGAATTCAACGACACGTAGACCGAGCGCATCGCAGGCGTACATGACAGCAACAAACATTCTGAACTCTGTGACCTTGCGATCCAAATCCAGTACAGTCAGCTACTGGCCTAGCTTTGTCACACATTGCATTTTAATCTCTTCCCGGTTTCTGCGTTGGTAACCGCTTATTCGTGTCCAAGTCGTGCGCCCTAAACGCCTTGATGTGCGGAGGGCATTCGTTGAACGCGCCAGCCCGAGGGGTGTCCGGCTTCCAGGGCGCGATGCTCCTGCGAGATAACAAGACTGTGGCGGCTCTCTTAGCAGCGATGGCATCGTGGCACATGCCGGTGTCATAAACGCCGTCGGCAGTACCATTGCCGATCTCCTGGTCGGGAAGGATTTGGGTGGGCAATGCAAGTAGCATAGACACTTCGCCCACCTCGCTGTTGGTGAACTCAACGGCCCGCATTTCCAAGCTCTACTTGTCAACTCCTGTTTTGCTCTTGCGCGATATGTGAGCTTCGGACTGCTTAACCGGGTGAAAGACTTTTTGTTTGTTGAGCAACTCTGCCAGACAGCGGCTGTGGAGAAGTCATTAGCAGGTACGCTTTACTATGGCCTTGCCGCTACCGGAGGCTGCAATGAGTCATCCGCTTCACGCAACACAGAAGATCAACCAAAGCCGCTTGCACGATAGCTTCGGTCATCCACCCAACAACTCCTCAATAAAATCCTCTTGCCGATCGACCGCTGCCTCCCATTCCTTCGGCACCGCTGTTTCCCGTTCCAACGTCTCTGGCTCTGGTTGCCCGCGCCCAGCCTCCATCGCCATCACGCTCATCGCGCGCGCTTCGCGACGCTGCGAGCGATCCCGGACAGGCGCGCGTTCGGCTGGTTTCGCCTGTTCGTCTGCGAGGGCTGCGTCACCATCCACGCTACCCCAAGGTCCCACGCCCTGCACACTCGGTGGATAGGGGAAGGGCTTGCCCTCCTGGCGGGCCAGCATCTGCTTGAAGAAGGGATCGTCGTAATACTTGATCCGGCTCGCCTTGATAGGGTGCTGGGGCGAGGCGAGGATGATGACCTCGTCGGGGTCCATCAGGCGCGCTTCGGTCTCGGAAAGCAGCGGCCGTTCTTCCAGACGCGCCGAGGTCGAGGTTGCGCCGAGGAAACCCTTGTCGCGGCCATACATCCGGGTGACCGCCTCGCGGGTGGTGCTGCCGACCGCGGCGGAAACCTCCTTCACCGTGCGCTGGTCACGCGGGGTGATGTAGAGCTTCAGCCCTGCCCCGTTCTCGAGACTTTCGCGGCCCTCGGGCCCGTAGATGCGATCAAGCGAGGCAAGCGACTGCGCGATCATCGCGACGCGGCCGCCATAGCTCGCCAGCGAATGGATAGCGCGTTCGAGATACGGCATCGCCCCCATCTGCTGGAATTCGTCGATCATCATCATAACGGGCCAGGGCTCGTCCGGGCCCGGCTCGTTCAGGCGGATCGAGGCGATGAGGTCGGCAAACATCAGGCGCAGGAGCGGGGCGAGGGTTGCGATGTGATCCTCGGACACGGCGATGTAGAGCGACTGCGGGGTCTTGCGGAAGGTTGAGAAATCAAAGTCGCTCGCCTCGGTGGCCGAGCGCACCGCCGGGTTGTCCCATTGCTTGAGACCGGCGGTCATCAGCGCCTGGATGTTCGAGGTCAACAGTCGCGACGAGGCAGAAGCGGCGTTGATCCAGAGCTCGCGCAGGATGTCTTCCTCGGCCTCGTCGGCATAAGTCTTGTACTGCGCGTTCTTGTACTCGCCCCCGGCGACGATCTTGTTGACTTCCCCAAGGTTCGGCGTGCCGCGCTGGATCGCCAGCAGGCAGGCCGCGACAAAGATCGACTTGCCCGCCTCGGAGAAGGTGTCGAGCGTCTTGTTGTCCTTGTCGAGGAAGAGGTCGGCCAGGATCGAGACCTCGGTGAAGCGCTGCGCGAACGTCCGGGCCTTGGCGATCCGCGCCAGCGGATTGTAGCGGTGCGTAGCATTGGCCCAATCAAACGGGCTGAACCGATAGACCTCGTCTCCGTTCAGTGCCCGGAGCCGCGCGGTCTTCTCGAAGTTCTCGCCCTTCACGTCGAGCACCACGACCGAGCCAGCAAAGCTCAGAAGGTTCGGGATCACGAAACCCACACCCTTACCCGCGCGGGTCGGGGCCACCATCATCACATGCGGGATGGTCGTCGAGGAGATGAACTCAGCCTTCGAGGCCGGGGCACCAAGCTTGCCGCAGACGAAGCCCTTACCGGGGGCCTGCAGCATGTCGTTCTTCTTCAGCTCCGCCTTGGTCTGCCAATGGGCCGATCCGTAGTCGTCGCGCTCTTTCTTCCAGGTCCAAGCCAGCGCGAGCGCGCCGAGGCCAATGGCTCCGAAGCCGACAGCGCCAAACCCTACCTTGAAGGCATCCGGATGTGCGGCGCGGGTGCCGGTGCTGGCCTTCCAGAGCGCAAGCATGTCGAAACTCTGAAACCCGGTTTTCAGGGCCAGGGTCAGGTAGAAGGCGGCAACGATGGTGCCGATTACGGCGCCGCAGATCACACCGAAAAGAAGCGCGGCCCAGAGGGGGAGTGTCTTGGTCATGGTGGTCATCCCCTTCAGAATTCCATCTCGTCATCGAGACCGCGGTCGCGGCCAAGGTCGCGCCCCAGCTCTTCCTGCTGGCCGCGCAGCCGCGCCACCTCGGTCGCCTTGTCCTGCTGCAACCCGGCGGCGCGGTCGGTGAAGATCTGGTCGCCTGTCTCCTCGAAGGTCATCTCAAGGAATTCCTGCGTGACCGTGATCTGGTCGAGCTTGCTCGGCAGGACCGCATCCAGAACCTCGTAGTTGCCGCGACGAAGCTCGGCCAAGCCCTCCTCGCCCAACTCCTTGAAGAGCTCGGACTGCAGGGTCCGCTCGACGGTCTCTTCCTGTTCCTCGGTGAGCTTGCCGTCCCGCAGCATGTCGGCGAGGTCCTGCAGGTAGGAATTGGGCGTCCGGTCGTCCTCATCGATGAGGGGCAGTGTCGCCTCTTCCTCGTCCGCGAGAGTCCGACCGATCTCGACACCCATCTCCTTCGCCCGTTCCATCAGCGCGTCCATCACGCCATCGACTTTTTCGAGCGCGGCGTCGAGTTGGTCGTCACTCGCGGTCTCGACGCTCAGGCCGTCCTTCGCCAGCACCGCGTTCATGTCGCGCTCGACCCAGTCCTGTGCCATGCCGTAGTTCCGCGTTCCGCCCGCCGCGATCCGGGCCACCAGCTCCTCGGTGTCCATGCCCACCTCTTCGGCGCGCTCGAGCACATCGCGCAAGCCCTCGTCATTGCCGGACCGCAGCGCGGCGATCAGCACCTCGCTGCCCGCCCCCGGCGGATACGGTTCCTCGAGCTGCTTGCCAAACCGCGCCCGTAGCTCTGGGTCTGGAACCATCTGCGAAAGGTCCGCGATGATTGGTGCGGCCTTGGCCTCGAAGGCGGCGCGTTCGGCCGGGTCCAGTTCCTCGGCCTTGAGCCTCAGCGCCTCGATCGTGCGCTCGGAATAGTCGATCGCATCACCGACGGTCTTGATGTCCTTCATATCTATCGTCCTTTCGGTGAAGTTCCACGGCGTGCCGGAACCGAGCCCGTCCGCCATGACGCGCACGGCGCGCGCCATGTGGCGCTGGTCCATCCGGTCCAGCAGGTCGGCGAGGTTCTTGTAGTCCTTGGCGAAGCCCACCACCTGCGCCTGCGCGATGGCGGATTCCTTGGCGGTCATGACGATCTCGCGCGGCAGGCGAGCCTCTTCCTTGGCGCGGTAGATCTCCTCGATCCCGGCGGGCTTCTCAAAAATACCGCGCTCGAGCCGTGTGGTGGCGTCGAGCATGACGCCATAGCCTTCAGCGATCTCGGCCTGCTTCTCGCGCATGAGCTGCGGCGACATCACACCCTCAGCCCAGCAGGAGAACCAGGTGCCGTTTTCGAGGCCGCGATTGTTCAGGATGATGTGCGCATGCTTGTGCGCCCGGTCATCATGGACCGCGAGAACATAGTCCCATTGATCGCCGTATTCGCCGCTCTCGAAGAAATGATCCGTCCAGTCCATGGCGATGTCGCGCACCTGATCGACCGTTACGTCGGTCGGGAACGACAGCAGCATGTGCGAGGTGAACCCGAGCTTGGTCGAGCCGCGCCAGGTGCCGGCCCAATCCTCGATGATGTCCTCTTTCTGCTCTTCAGAAAGCACCGCCGCGTCGGTCAGCGCATTGGTCATCGTCGAATAGGTGTAGACCGCCTTGTCGTTGATGTAGGAGATCTGCGCCCCGAGGGACACCCGCGTCTTGCAGCCCCCTGCCCGGATCCGTTTGAAGACCGCCGCGCGGCTCTGACCCGAGGCCGCCTTCAGCGCGTTACGCGCCGACAGGGATCCGACGCGTGCGAAACTGCGACCCTGCCGACGCCCCGCCAGCCGCGCGTCGATCCGCGCCGCGGCCTGGCCCCGGATGCGCTCATCCTCCCAGAGCCGCCCCATGACCGAGACGTAAAGGGCGAGCGGATCAGCCATTCCTGATGAGCCTCAATCCGCGTTCGATCGTGCGCGAGCCGTCCTCCAGAACCGCGCTCTCTGTCCCCTGCCCTTCTTCCTTTTTCGGCCACTCCTGAGCACGCAGCGCCTGCGCCGCATCCTTCATCCGGCCCATCTCACGGCTCATGGACTGCGCCAGATCAAGGAGTTCGATCAGCACCGCGCGGTCCGCCTCCGAAACCTCCAGCCGACCGCGATGCACCGCCTTGGCGAGCACCAATCCTGCGTCGCTCACGTCCTTCGCCTGACGCCATGCGGCGCAGAATTCCGAGACCAGATCACGGGGCACATCGAGGAAACCGCACCGCCCGCGCAGCACCGCATTGAGCGCCTGGGATCGGTTGGCAAAACCCCGTTCGCACCACTCGGCATCGAACACAGCAAGCTCAGACTGACTGGCCCGGAAGGCGACCGTTTCGCTCGGGTCGCGCACCGCGATGCCCTCCCCCGCCTCCTCTTTCGCGAGCCGGTTCACGTGGCGCGGAGAGATACCGAACGCCGCCGCCAGCTCCTTCGCGCTCTCGCCCGCCGTGAAGCGCCGCGCCACTTCGATGCGCTCTTCTAGCTTCAGGTTTTTCGCTGGCCTCGGCACGGGTCAGACCCCTCGGACAAAATGTGCAAACATTGGCCATATCCTGCCAACGTCATCCTTCTCCCCTTCGCTTATACTTCAATACATCACATTGCGCAATATTACGTTTTGCATAGTGTGTCTTTTTGCTGGAAATAGACGCCATCAAGACCCCGCGGCGCGGCGCGACATGGTACGGGTCCCGCCCTCATCGATGCAGGACAACCAGGTCGAAAAAGCTTCCGAAACTTGTGTTCATGACGCACACGACGACAGGCAAACCAAACGCTCGAGCCGGTCACGGATCGGGCGCCAGGAACACGAAAATGGCCCGCGCTGGATGGCGCGGGTCGCACCGTCTGCGAGCGTCACGATGCTTCTGAGAGTCGACGTCAGACCCCTGCGGATCCGAAGACCCGCAGGGGTATCTGGGTCAGTGACCCAGTCCCAGAGAACGCAGGTCGTCGTAGCGGCTGCGGGCGATCAGCGCCTCGGTCTCGAGGCTGTCGAGGGTCTCGGGATGGGCGTCTTCGTCGAAGGCGGCGAGGTAGTCCTCGAAGGCCATGTCGGCTTGCAGTTCGGCGAGGTCGATGGATTGTTCGAGTGTCATGGTGTGATCCTTTCCGTTGATCGTCGTTGGACGGATCGTGGAAAAGACCGGGGGCATGAGAGCGGGCTGCACCCGGCACGGGGCGGAATGAAATGGAGCACGCCGGGGGCAGGTTTGTTGTGAGCGATGCCTCGGCAGCGCTCAAGGCGTCAGCCGTCCAGAAACCTGCCCCCGGCGTTGCAGACCGCTCGACCCCGGGCTAGCGATCTGAAAGGCCAACAGGTCGACGGAAAGGCGCGCGGCGGTGATCCTCACGTGAGACGTTGCCCCGGGATGCATGACGATGATTTGCGATTTCGTTGCCTGCGGCGCAGGGCGAGTTCGCCGCCCCAGGGAGCTTCGCCAAGACGACCCAGGCACGGGTTGCTCGACTGAGAGAAGGGGTGCGCTTACCTCGCACAGTAGGCTCCCAGTTTTCTATGCTGACATTCGGTTCCGCCTGGGGTTCCTGCGATCCGCGCTGTCACTGAACAGAAAGATCGAAGCCGCGTCGGCGACCTATCCGGTCTGACTATCCAGTCTGACTATCCGCGTCGGCGTCCGCGTCCGAAATATACCGCATCCTTCGGACACCAATAGTGCACCAGTCGAGGACAAGTTCCCCCGGAACGAGAAAGAGCCAGACCGCCGGAGCGGTCTGGCCCGTGGCTTAGGCGGCGTCTTTGGGACCCCAGGGGATGACGGCCTGCAGGGACAGATCGTCCTGGTTCGCGGCCTTGCCGAGGTTGGCGTTGAAGCAGTGGTCGCGGATGGTCAGCGTGTAGTAGTCCGCGCCGGTCTCTTTGTTCTGCTTCTTCCAGATGCCGCCGCACTCGACCAGCTTGCCGCGCGGGGAGCGACCGAGGACGCGATGCGTCGGGGCCATCGGGTTCGCGCTTGCGACAGGTTCGACCGTGATGTCGAGGTCGAAGGTCAGGGTCGAGATGGAGCCGACGCCCTTGGCGGTTTCGATGTCGGCGCTGGTGAATTTGATGCAGTTCGTGGTCATTGCTCTTCTCCTTGTTTGCGTTGCAATGATGGTCACCTTGCAGCTGGCCAAGGCCCGGCCACACCGAAGGCGAAGCGCAGCGGAGAGGGGCAGGCGCCGGTCTTTTTGTTCCGCGCGGAATGGCCCGCAGGGACAGGGGAAAAGGATCGGCGACAACCTTTGTGGACGGGACGACAGCTGCGACCAGCATGTCATGCAACTCAGACAAAGGGAGAAGTGCGGTGGCCACGAAGGAAGGTAGGGGAACAGCCGAGGGAGATGCGGCAGTGGCATGTGAAACAATAACCTATCGCCGGCCTCGTCTTCAGGATGAACCTCGAGAGGATCCAGTCCTAGGCCACTCGGCCAGCCTTGGACCGGTCGGCACTTGGTCAAAGCGAGGCACTAGCTCGGGATGTCCAGGACGATAAGATGAACAAAGCCGGCTGCTCGCAATTGACTTAACGCAATTTTTGAGCCACATTTCCCGCAAAACGCAACCCCAAAGAATTGGAGCAGTCATGGGGGATTTTGTCAAAACCCGTTTCCCGGTCGCGATCTATCGCGGCCTGATCATTGATCTTGAGGACCGCCTGCGCGGAGAAGCCCTTAAAGCTCATCGAATGATTTAGGATCACTCTGGTCTGGATACACGTCGTGCACGGCGCCTTGAGGGAATGTCGCGTTTCCACATGATGGAAAAGGGGTTTCAGGAGGTCTGTGAACTTCATGGCGGCGCACTGCTCGACGGCGGCATTATCCCCGGTTCGGACTTCAAGGTTTTCCAACCGTTCATGCGTTTCGAGCATGAAGGGCAAGGCTTCATCCTTGGCCTCGCGGCAATGCCGGAACCCAGCAAGCTTCCGGTCAAGAACAAGTCGCGGAAGGCCGGTGTGACACTGAACTACAAGCTGTCTCCTCACTTCGATTTTGATGGTACTGCCCCTCAGATCGGGGACATCTGCATTTTGTTTCTCTTCGCTCGCGACCCTGAACAAGCCGGCAAGATTAAGGAGTTGGCCATCGGGCTCATTGACTCCGATTATGAGCAATACCTTTTCTACGAACGGATCGACCAGTACCTCGCGGATGACGGGGATGTGTCGGAACCCAGCTCGCCGTTTTCAACTCCTCCCGCATTGCCTGCCAGCGGTGCTGTCCGCCTGAAGCGCACGATGAAGCTTTTTGTTCCCCCCGAGGCTCCATCTGTGGATGACGAACAGGATGGCAAAGCGTAAAGGGTGCCACCGGCACCAGAGGAGGGAAAAATGCGAGTGGGAACACCCGGCTTCGTGCCGGAACGTCTCGTTGAGGCGCGCGCCGCCCGGCGCGTTCAAAGCATGAAAGAGTTGGCCTTGATGCTGGGAGTCAGCCCTAGTTCGGTTTCCCGTTGGGAAACCGGCAAACAGGCGCCGGAAGCTGATGCTCTGGCAGAATTGGCGAAGGCCCTGCGGGTCCGGCGAGAGTTTTTTCTCCGTCCGGTCTTCGATAGCCCGCGACCGATGTTCTATCGAAAACTGGTCAGCACGCTGAAGCGCGACCGCGAGTATCAAACTTCTCAGGTGAGCTGGCTACATGAGATCAGCCACGTCTTGCAGCATTATGTTGATTTCCCCGAACTCGACATTCCAGACGTTCTGGGTGGCTCCAGCTACAGTCAGCTTCGGGACGAAGACATCGAGGACATCGCCGGCGAACTGCGGTCCCACTGGCAATTGGGCGAAGGCCCTTGCACAAATGTCGTAGCGGTCCTTGAAAAGATCGGCTGTGTCGTCGGCTCCATCGAAATGGGAACGTCCAAACTCGACGGCGTCTGCAGCTGGTCCAAGTCCGAGGACCGTCCTCACATCTTGCTCGCATCAGACAAGATGAATCTCCCCCGTCGTCAGATGGACGCCGCTCATGAACTGGGTCATGCAGTGCTGCACCGGAATGTCAGCGCAAAAGCATTGCGCGATGATCTTCCAGAGATCGAGCGCCAGGCATTCCGTTTCGCAAGCGCGTTTCTTATGCCGCAGACGACTTATGTGCCGGAGGTCCCGAACTACTCCCTTGCAGGGTTGCTGTCCCTGAAAGAACGTTGGCGCGTTTCTGTGAAGGCCCAGATCAAGCGGTTGGTGGATCTAGAAATCATCCCGCAGGATCATGCCACGCAGTTCTATAAGACCTATTCCGCCAAAGGCTGGAACCGACAAGAGCCGATGGACAAGGAGTGGGCTGTTCCAAAGCCACGTATGTTGCATGACGCTCTTTGCCTGATCGTGGATTCCGGCACCCGCAGTAAGGACGACCTGCTTTCGGTCGAGTTCACGATGCATCCAGGCGATATTGAGAACCTCGTCGGCCTTCCGTCTGGTTGGTTCAGCAAGAAAACAGGCGACGTGGTGTCATTGGCTCTCAAGACGGACGCTTCGCGTGAGACAGGTGCACCTGCAGGAGGGTCGGTGATCCCATTCTCCCGGCGTGAATCGCAATAGGGTTGGCACATGCGAGTGAAAATCGATGTCTCAGAAGAGGAACTGGATGGTGACTATGGCGCGGTTCCGGGTCTCATCATCACTTGTACCCGGTGCCGGCACTCTGTGGAGGTGTTCGGCACCGAAGAAAATTCGGTGAAACGCGGAGCGGTCATGCTTCGGGGTGAATGCCCTTTTGATGAGGACAATTACTATGAAGCATGATCTCGCAGCAGCAATTGGCCGTCATTGACAAGCAGCGCCAACCCTTGAAGCGCAAGCATTTCAGAGAGCTTGGCAGGCATTGTCAGACGGCTCTTAGAATATGCTAGATTGCGATCACTGATCGGTGCGGACCTCGGTAAACGCCGAGGGTTAGCGCATATCCCCATTTCACGGTTTCAAAGGTGAAGACATGTGGATCGCCGTTGTCATCATGGAGTACGATATCGGCACCCCCCAGTCGACCACCCCTGGCCGCCGAACAATAATCCACAACCATATTGAAGACGTCAATCTCATCGCAACCTTTGAAGCCGCTTGCAAACGCAGGCGACTGCACAAAGTGTGAACAGGGTTCTTTAGGGTCGAAGTCCGCTTCGCGTTTGATTGGATGCGGGTGTCCGGTGACCAGACCGATGATAGGCGTCGAGGCGCCCCAGATTTCGACACAACGCCAGAACGTCGTGGTGAGTGTGTTGTCAAAGCGGGGCTGGAGTGCCTTCACCGCCTCCAAACTTGGCGCATAGTCCCGTGCTTCGATGGCGAACCTATCGCGCAAGAATAGAAGACGCGCAGCAGCGAAGTTCGCCTCGGCTTCCATCTGTTCATGGCAGTTGGGCCGGAGCGTTTGCTTGTCGTCGCCGAGCATGGCCCCTTCGTGCCAGGGCAAGAGGCTGTGACCTACTTCATGTGCTTCAATCCAACGGAATTTCAGCTTGTGCAGATCCTTGTCCATTAGGATCCGTTTCTCATCCGGAAGGTAGAAGGCGCGCAGATCGAATTTCTTGACGGCATCTATGAAGAGAGTTGGTCGCCGCAAGACCTGCTTCCCGGCGACGCGCAACATGCTGATGACATCGTCCATCAGCGATGGATCGTCTTTTTGGAAGTATGCCCGATCAAGGTCGAGTGCATCCCGGACATGCTCAAGTTTGAGCGGCGGCTCTGGATTGCCCAGTCTGTTCAGCAGCCGCTCAACGCGTTCGTCGATACGTTCCTGAGTCCGCCGGCGAAGAATGTAGTTTTTGGCCATGGGACCCGTCTCGCTCTGTTACGTCGCTTTCATCGTCAGCGCTGCAACAACAGCGTCATGAAAGGCTTGTTCGTCTGGTGTCACATCCTTGATCGGAGCGGACCTGGCGGCGTATCGTGTGACTTCTTCCAGCCAATGGCCTTCTTTTGGGACCGCAAGGCCAGCCAGTTCCATCAGCTTTGGCTGCGGCAGATCAAGCGCGTTCGACAACCCCCATACGGTCCGGAGATCGGGTTCGTAATGAGGGTCCTGTTCGATACTCAGCAGCTCGCCGACCTCGATGTCCGCGTCGTCGGCGAGCTTTTCGATTGTCAGGCGCCGCTGTCTGCGCGCGACATTGATAAAGTGGCCGAATACCAGTCGGGTTTCTTCAACACGCAGAGATACCGCATCAGGGTCAACATGTGGGCGCGTGGCAAGAGCTCCAGCTCCAGGGGTAACATGCTCGTCGAATGCGAGCATTTTTTTGGACCATTCTGCGGAGATACCGTAAGTCATTTTAGCTCTCCTTTTAGGTATGCCTCGGCGGCGCCCGGTGTGGACTCGAAATACGGCAACTTGCCCTCATACTCGTCGGGCCGGGTGCCGAGGTTAG
The DNA here is from genome assembly GCF_056158665.1 of Thalassovita sp. ABM4_323. NCBI lineage: Bacteria > Pseudomonadati > Pseudomonadota > Alphaproteobacteria > Rhodobacterales > Roseobacteraceae > Thalassovita > Thalassovita sp. ABM4_323. Next base: position 65,565 of record NZ_JBSWTS010000004.1, read on the forward strand.
TGAAGCCGCAGCGCTCATAGAACGGGATTGCTTGCGGCAGGGAATGCAGGCCGACGCGGCCTTTGAAGCCTTCGTCGACACTGCGGGTAATGGCGGCGTGCATCAGCACAGGGCCGACCAGTCGATAAATCGGCGCGTCGGCATAAGGTTCGCGCCAGTTCCAGGGCGCGACTTCGAGATAGTCGACATAGACCAGATCCTGTCCGGCCTGAGAGTCCAAGCGAGCACGGCGGGAGGCGAGATCTAGCCGCATCATGCCTTGGGTCACATCGCGGCAGACGACACTATACCCAGTATGGCCGAGCAGCCCACGAACCTCATTCATCTTGCCGCGCCAGTCCCAGTGCCAACTTTGGGGCCAAGCGGTGTCGGCGGGACCGATACCGTTGTCCACCAGACGCTTCATGTAGGCCTGGACGGCCGGACGCCACTGGAACTGCCAGTCGATCAGCTGTTTCTCGGCAATCTCGTCATGCAGATCGGCCTCGACCATCGCACCAGCGGCGGCATCGAACAAATGGACCTGGTAGGCGGTCATAGCATCATGACTTCCGACTTATCCTTGGTCTTGTCGTCTTCGAAGAACAGCTTGTCGCCGCGCTCGAGCCGGACATCGACCATCTGATACAGACGCAGGGCCTGCCTTATCACGCCGATCTTGCTGAGATCCTTTTTGGCGCAAAGGCCTTCCAAAACGCCCATCTCCGCATCTGTGAGATTGAGCGTCATCGTTCGCTTGCTCATTTCCTTATCCTCCAAGACACGTGAGACATAGCCATACTTGAAGCAATTGTCAACTTAAAAATAGCCTACAGTTAGCCATTGACTGGCCATTCTTTGGCTACTATATCCACCAAATGAGGCCGGTCTGGTTCGGCGAGCACAGAAAAGGAGACTGGCCATGGCGCTGGAAACGATTGAACTTGAAGACGTGGCGGCTTGCGTCGCTGCTGGACGGAACCCACGCCCCCAGGGGCCGTACCGGGTGCAGGTCGGCAATGGAGACCTCACCTTTGACGGATACCGGATCGACGATCCGGTGCCGACCGGGAGGCAACTTCTGGACCTCGTCTCGGCGCGTCCCGCGGAGGAGCACTTGGTGTTCCAGTTGCTTCGCAATGGCGATTTGAAAGAGTTGACGCTCGATGAGACGGTCGATCTGCGCACGGCAGGGGTTGAGCGCTTCATCGTGTTCAAGAGTGCGGAATCCTACCGCATCGAACTGGATGGTCAGGTGAAGGAATGGGGCGCCTGCGTAATCAGCGGCCGGGTCCTGAAGCAGCTGGCAGGTGCCGCCGACAAACCGGACTACGGTGTCTGGATGGAAATCCGTGGCGCTGAGGACCGTCCGATCGACGACAACGAGCTCGTCAGGTTGGACGGAAAAGGTCTGGAGAGGTTCTTCACCGGGGCGACTACCTCGACCGAAGGCGCGGAAGCCCCCATCCTGCCTATGCGTGATCGCCGATACCTCGAAGGACGCGGCCTGACTTTCGTCGAATACCGCGAAGGAGCGCAGACCGGTGTAATCCTGCGAGGCTATTGCCTACCGGACGGCAAATATCAGGTGGCACAGGCCGACATCCTGATCCTGCTGCCGCGGGGCTATCCGGATGCTGCGCCGGACATGTTCTATGCGCAGCCCTGGCTGACACTGGCCCTTTCGAGCCGCTACCCGCGTCAAGCCGACCAGCCGCTGATCTTCAATGGGCAGCGCTGGCAGCGTTGGTCGCGGCACAACAGCGACTGGCGTCCCGGCACCGATGGTATCTGGACCATGCTTAAGCGGGTTGAGACGGCGCTGGAGATTGCGGCATGAGCCGCCTCGATTTCACCTTGCAGGAACGTCACGAAGCCGAGCTTCGGGCGCTCCTGCACCGCCCCGATGGCCATGAAGCCGCAGCCTACGTGCTTTATGGAGTGAGCCGTGTCGCGATGGACCCTTGGGATCGCCAATCCCGTTTGCGACTGACGTCCTACCGCGTGATCCCAGTTCCGGACGAGGATCTGATTTCGGCCAGCGACAAGCATGTCACTTGGTCAACGAAATCGTTTCTTGACCTGTGTCGTGTGGCAAAAGCAGAAGGCCTGATCGTCGGCATCGCCCATAGCCACCCGGGCGGGTATCCCGAATTCTCCACACATGTCGCTTTGCCTTTAAATCTGAGACATGGCGCTTTGAGCGTCGAGTTTTGTCCTTAACTGTGAGATTCGGCTGTCTTTGGTCCTGTGCTTCTGGCGCGCTGTTGCGCAACATGATCAACTGCGGCAAGCAGACGTGGCTCTCTCTCGAAGGCGCGCAACAGAGCAATTCTTACATAGTCGTCGGCACCGGCGCTGGATATGGCCGCTTTTATCAGCGGACGAGACTGGGCCGCAGCGATCGCCGCAAGGCAGAACAGCCTCACTTCCGGTCTGGGGCTCTGAAGAGCGAATAACGGATCCCCGCGGACGGCCTTGAGCGACATGCCAAAGGTGACCGCGCGCATCGCACGTCGAAGTAGGTTGGGGCGGTTTGACGTCGCTGCGTGCTCAAGCAGCCCTGCCCCGCAGCGCGCACGGTCTATCAGTTTTTCAGGCAACTTTTCGTCACCGGGCTTTGCGAGGCTCCGAACAAGTAGGGTCCCGCAAAATTGGCAATCAAATGCCCAGGATCGCCGCCAATGCCTGAGCGAGAGGCCGCGTCGGGAACACTCGGGGCAAGACTGGAAAGGAACTTGCGCTGTGAGCATCATCTCCATTTTCGTCATTGCCCTAAAAGTCATTGACTGCACGGTGTCGGGATCGACACGCGCAGCGATAGATATCTTTTCCGCATCGGCCGCCTCAACGTCGAAGTCCAGGGCGGCGCCATGTCGTGTATCGATCTCGATATGGGCCAGCAGTTCCGCGTCATTACAGTAGTTGGCCGCAGCCAGCCGAGACAACCAACCTGACAACAACTCGTCTGGCAGCGGCGCGACAGTCTTTGGCAGCGGGCGCGGCTTCACACCCGGGACTTCTCGAGCCGCCGCCCAGCGGACGCGTGACGCGACCAAACCGGCGTCCATTTTGCGATTGCGTCATCGGTGATGCATTCATCACCAGTGACAATGGCGTCGATGGAAAGATCCTTGATCAGGGCGAAGATGCGCGAGGTCACCCCACCGGTCAGTGCAAGCATCTGCTTGAGCGACTTGACCTTCAGATTGGATTTCTTCTCGAGGGGCATTGCCGCGATGAGTGTTTGAATCATGTCCGAGAACTCGGCATCGTCGCGCCAGTTTGGCAGGTGATGTTCGTCCAGCCGCCTGGCAAGCTGGAGATCACCACGGATGGCATCGACGGCCTCGCTGACCCCGAGGCATACCAGCGACACTTCGAGTTCATTGCTGAGATACCGCAGAACATTGAGAAAGCGGCGCTGTTCGCGGTGGGTCCCGGCCAAAAGATTGTGGACCTCGTCGATCATGATCATCCGCAGGCCAAGGTCGCGCAAGAGTGCGATGACACGGACTTCGAGGGAAGCCACATTTTGAGCGCGGGCGCTCAGTGCCGTCGCCGGGGCGCCGACGGCGGCCAAGATGTGCAGATAGAACCGCCGTTCGTCGGGTGCGGGCGGCGCTTGCAACAGCAGAAGCGGTGTGCGCGTGATGCCTGACGGCGGATCGTATTCTGGTGCGTACTTGCGCGACAGGTTTCGGGCGATCATCGTCTTTCCGATCCCGGACGCGCCATGCACAAGAAGGCCAGGCATACGGGTTTGCCTTGGCGCCTCGATCATACCCTGCAAACGGTCCAGCACTTGTTCGGCCCGCGGAAAGCCGATCCAAATGTCCGATTGAATGAGGGCGATCCGACCGTCTTCCTCAGTTGTCCCTGCCGTCAATTCACCATCTCTCTACCTTGAACAATGGGCGCGATGTATCACCCGTATCGATCGCGCGCAGCCCTTCGGTTGTCGCGACAGCCGAGTTGGCGCCCTCCAATGTCCCTTTTCTTTCACGGGATCGGCGTTCGGCCTTCGTGAGGCCCCGGCTTTCAGCTTCGATCTGGCGTTGCTGTCGGATCAGCTCAGCCAGGACCAGCTCATTGGACCCGGACTTGCCAAGTGCACGGGCCTTCCTCATGGCTTCGCGATATTCCCAGAGCGGCACGGGCGGAATTTCCAGGTTTCTGTAACGCGCCTCAACATATCGGCCATCGTCCAATTCGACCCAGATCATTGAGATATCGCGAGGGTCGTAGCGAACGACCACCTTCCCATCGCTGCGCCCAATGTGGCCTGCAAGAGCATCCGACCAGTACCGTATCTGAAACAGATGGATGCCGTCACGCCTGACCTTGCGCAATTCGCTCGGCAAGAAGCTCACCCGAAAGGCTTCCATCTCGAAGGGGATGTCGCCCATCATTTGCTCTGAGAGCGCCTCCCATTTGGCGACGGGCGTACAGCCAAGACTTGAATGAATGCTGTTGTTGTAGCGGCAGATTTCCAGGGCAAACCAGCGATCGAAGTCGCCTAAAGTCATCGTGGCCATGCCTTCGGCATCGTAGTCGCCCTTGGCCACGACCGAGGATTGCGTTGTTCCAGGCAACAGGTGCACGGCCCCCATCATCGTGCCGATCAATCGTTCGATGTGCCCTCCGAAATGAGGACTGCCTGGCGGCCGATAGACCAGATCGATCCCCCATTCCGCACATGCCGACCGAAAGGCATGCGACCGGAAATCGCGCCCGTTATCGACGTGGATGCTATGCGGTTTACCCTGCGCGGGCCAAGGAACATTGCACACCAATTCCGCCAGAAGTTCCGCCTTGGGGGCCACAGCCTGTGTCAGGCAAAGCGCCACTGACAGACGCGAAGGGGCCTCCAGAGAGGTGTAGTATCCAGTTACCATCCGCGTTGCGATGTCGATCGCCAGCGTGACCCAAGGCCGCCCAATTGGTTGGCGTTCAAAGCTGTCGACAAGAATGATGTCCGCCGGCGTATGATCAATTTGGACGATCTCCAGTGGCACACTGGCCTTGACCTCACCTGTGACCGGCGCAAATTTCTGGCGGGCCACCTTTGCGCCCTCTCGTGCTTTCGCAACTTCGCGGGCATCCATCGCATCCAGACGACGCTGAACCGTCCGCCGTGTCGGCGGCTGCAAGCCTTGTTGCCAGCACGCGCTGCGGATTTCTGTCACGACGCGCGACAGGCTCGAACGCTCCCGGCGCAAGAAATAACGGCGAAGATGTTCTTCGATCACCGCTTCAACTTTGCCGGATATCAAAGTTGTTCCAGTCGGGCGGCCCCGTTTCCGCGGCACCAGAGCGCTCGTGCGCCCACCCTCTTCGGCCAGCCGCTTTAACCAACGCCATACCGTAGCCCTGCTGACACCGAGTTCCCAAACGGCATCATTGATGCCACTTTCCAGACCGCCAGTACCTTTCAGATATGCCTGAACAAGCGGACGCAGCACTGCAGCCCTGCGCGCCTCTTCTGCACCAACGGCAACTGAGTCTTCGCCATCATTTTCCATCGATATCTGCCGCACAAGCCTGTGAACCCTGTCTCAGGTTTAAGGGCAAAAATATCGGAATTAAAGGCAAAATCTCATATTTAAGGGCAAAACACAGTCGTTGAATTCATTGAATTTCTCATCTCACAATTAAGGGCTACGCGACACCTGCAGCGTGGAGGCGACGGACTCAGACAGTACGCTAGGCTTGAAAGTGCCTTGCGCGACCGACAGTAATGTGGCTCCGAATACGCCGGCGGCCGCCGCTTCCGTCGGCGTAGCGATACCCAGCAGGATCGTCCCGATTACGCAGAAGATGATGATGCTGAATGGAAGGATCCCCGCGATGGCTTTGGCCACGTCCCTGAGAGAAATAGGGTTGAGCAGTTCGTCGCCTTTGCGTGGCGCCACTGACGGCGTCAAGACCAGCCGGAGGGCGATGTAGGCAATGAACATGGCGGCAAGTAAAATGCCGGGCAGGATGCCAGCGATCAGGAGCTTGGCGACGGAAACGTTCGTCAGCATGGCGGTGATAACAATGGCGATGCTCGGCGGAATGATCGGGGCCAGCGAGGCACCCGACAGTATTGCGCCAATCGTAAGTCGGCTGTCGTAACCCCGGCGCATCATCTCAGGGTAGAGCAGCCGCGCCATCATCGCGGACACACCCATGGTGGATCCCGATAGGGCTCCGAAGATCACCGAGAGCACTAGCGTCACGATGTAGAGCCGACCGTGGATCCCGCGGATGAGCGTGTCCACTGAGTTTAGCAGTCGGTTTACGGAACCTGACCTGAACAGTATCTCGCCCATTAGGATAAAGAGGGGCACGGCGGCTAGGACGGTCCCGGTTAGCGTGTCGAAGATCGAATTGACGATTAGCGGAAATCCCTTCGACCCCACTAGCAGAAGTAGTCCGCCGATATTGGCGAGGAGAAAGCCGACGAACATCGGAACGCCGGAGGCGAAGACGATGATCAGGAACGCGAACCCGCACGGAATGAGAATCCACCACGCCATCACAGGACCTCCTGGCGGCAGCGTAGCGCCGTATGAAGCCCGGCATATGCGTCGCGGAAAAAGTATAGAGCAGACCAGAGAAACCCGTATGTGATCCAGATCGAGATGAAGACCTTTTGGATTGAGCCGACCTTGATTAGGAGAATGCCGTCGACGAACTGGCGATGGTTCTCAACGAGCGAAAGTACCGTGATAAGCAGGCAAACGATGCCCGATACAAGGTTCAGTGCAACCACCCAACGATCCCGCGCCCGCTCGCCGAGATATTCGAGCACTGCGGACAGAGCAACGTGAGCCTTGTCTTGTGTGATCTTTGGCATCGACATCATCACCGAGGCGAGAAGCAGGTAGGATACGGTCTCTTCGACCCACCACTGCGGCTTGCTGAAGAAATATCTTGCCACGATCTCGAGTAAATAACTGCCTACGATGGCCAGAAGGCACAACTTGGCGATCACGTAGAACACGCTCGTGATCGCATCTCGAAGGGTTCCGAACTGATTTGACATACTGCTTGGGCTTTCCATTTGACAGTCTCCTCACTGCGCCCGTTGAAGAGGAATTGCAGCTTCAACGAGCGCAGCGATGTCACTTCGTGAGACCAGCGTTCTCGGCAAGTTCGCGCAGGGCTGTGGCCGCCTCGCCGCAGCAGGTCTCGGCCAACTGCCAGTTGTGCGACACCCAGCCATCTTGAACTATGTCTGCGTTCTCGGGGGAAAGCTTGACAACTTGCACACCGAGGTTCTCCAGCTGGCTCTGTTCGTTTTCGACGTAAGCGTGGCCGGCTTCTAGATTGTCGTGCTCGAGTGTCACAGCGACCTTTTCGATGAGGGCCTTCTGCGCGTCGCTCAGTCCGTTCCAGCGATTGAGGTTCATCAGGAACAAGCCATCGACATTGCCGAATGACGGCATCACGCGGTAGGGCGCAACCTCGTAATGTTTAGTGGCGACCATGCCACTACTCGGCCCACACGCCCCATCGACGACACCGCGGTCGAGCGCGGTATAGGTTTCGGAAAACGGCATCGCGACGGGCTGGGCCCCCATGGCCGCGATCACACCCTGAAAGCTCGAGATACCGCGTACTTTTAGGCCGGACCAATCGTTTTCCGGGTCAATCGGCATACGGAAGTAGCAATGATACCCCTGCGGGGCCAGCGGCGAGATGGCGATGAGTTTCAGCCCATGAGTTTCCTGGTAGAACGCATCTAAAGCGGCGAACACGCCAGAGGACCGTCGCAAATCCACGTCTGGAGCGATCACGTCGGTCACCAATCCTAGCCCCCTCGATCCAGCGTGATAAGCGCCGTGAGTGTAGAGCAGGTCGAAGACCCCGGATTTCACCGGTTGGAGTTGCTCGAAGGCGGGCACCACTTCCGGGCCGTTCAACTCCACCTGCAAGTCCGCGTTGCCCGCTTCGACCGCGTCCTTGAACCCCTCGACCTGCGCGTATGTCAGTGTGTCGCTTGAGGGCCAAGACGTGAGAAGTCGCAGCGTCTCCGCTCCTACCGCGCTGGTCGTCATCGCAATCGCCATGATTGTCGCGGCTAGTGTTCTAGTGTTGTTCATATTTTCCTCCCATTAATGATCTTCTGTCGCAGAGCTGACCGCTTCACCACGCGCCTTGTCCACCGGCGCCCTCACATGCACAGCAGATGCCTGCACCTGGCCCGAACCAGACTGAGGTAGTTGACCCGGTGTTGCGCGCTTCCTCCCTCACGTCTCGCCGTTCAACTGTCCAATCAGGATGCGGCAAATTACGCATTATCTTAACTAAAATGTATTTTTAGTAAAGTCAATCGATGGCTGGCGGAGACGATGCAATCCGCGTGAAGTACAATTAACTATTAATTAACAATAAGATAAGCTGCAGGAGGCCGATGTCCGCCATGTTGAAGCCTCCATGCTGCATCTGCAACGGCCCGACCTTGGCGGGGTAATTACATGCCAAGACGGTCAAGTGCCGTAGACATTGTCACCAGCTCGCTCGTGCCACATGGAGTAGAAAATCACCTCGGTCGCGGGGCTGAAGATGCGCTCACCGCGCGAGTTCATCGCAGCTCAAACCGCAACCGCCTGAGTGTCCGCTGAAACGGGGGCAAGACCAGTCGGTTGCGGTGTCTCGTTCGGGGGCACAATGCCCAAGCAGATCACTCAGAGGCAAGTTCCGGCAGGTTCGCACGAAGCATCATATCTGTGGTATTTTGGATGTGGCGTTCTATGGCGGCGACAGCGCCATCGACATCATGGGCGAGCGCTAGATCGGCTATCTCGTTGTGCTCCTTCTCAACCGAGCGCCCGGTCTCGTCCACTGGCATCGCGATGCGGCGGTAGCGCTCGGACCGGAGATAAAGCAAGCTGCGAATTTCCAACCAGCACGCATTTGGGCAAGCCGAGACGAGCGCGTCATGGAACTTCTGATGCCGAAGGTAGTAATCCTTGTACTCCCCTGTCTCCGGCAGAATTCTAGCGTGCGACACCGCGTTCAACTCATGTCGAGCGGAGAGCACGGCAACCTCCCAGGCGACCCCCCCGTTGCGGATCGATTGCTCGAGACATCGCATTTCGATTACGGAGCGGACCTCCGACAGTTCGATCAGATCCCGGCGCGCGATAGGCGCGACCACGAACCCCTTTTGAGGCTCTGCTAGCACCAATCCGTCGGAAGACAAGCGAGACAGGGCCTCACGAATGGCACCGGAACTCGCGTCGAATCTCTTGCACAACTCGTCGATCTTCAACCGCTCGCCAGGAAAGATCTCCGCACTGATGATCGCGTACCGGATACGTTCATAGGTCTGCGCCGTCCTGCTCACGGATTTCTTAGTTTCCCCCATATTCTGCCACCGTGAAAAATTTACATTTTCCCTATTTTTGTGCATTTTGAGGCGTGATGTCAACTTCGCGGATGCAGAGTTGAACGATGAAAGTCCCGAAAAGTCTTGCTTCAAGGGAAGTGAAATTTGCCTTACGGCACGGCCTTCGGATGGAGTTCGCTAGTGGGTTAAGCGGCTCGACTAAGCGGACCTGCCCAGGGGTTTGGCTTTATCGACGGCTTTGGTCCGCTCGGAGTAGTTCGTCCGCCAGCGCCATTGTTTCGGTGGCGCCGGAGTGGATTGCAGCGTCCAAAGCCTGGGTCTGAGGAAGGACTCTTGCAGCGAAAAACCGAGCTAAAGCGGATATGCTGCGGCAATGTGGCTTCGCCGAAGTATCCCGGTCGCAGCTTGCCGCCATGCGGACCCACATCCAGGCGAAGCTCACCAGCGCGACGAACCCCAGGTAATCGGTCGCGCTTGCACCCAGTTCCACAGCGTCGCCCCGTTTGGCAACAAGCTCGTCGGTCAGCTTCTCCAGCCTGCCGAGCGCTCCCTCGACGGCCTGTATGGTGCTGTCGAACTGCGGCACCCCCTTCGCTCTCACGATATCTGCGCGCATCAGGTCAAAAAAACCGCGGGCGACCGCGCCATCTTCCAGCGGCAGTTTGCGGGAAACCAGATCCATCGCCTGAACCCCGTTGGTCCCTTCGTAGATCTGAGCGATCCGGGCGTCGCGCACATACTGCTCCATTCCCCACTCGCGAATGTATCCGTGACCGCCGAACACGTGCTGGGATTGTACCGTGATCTCGAAGCCGAAATCCGTGAAGGCCGCCTTTACCACCGGCGTCAGAAGCGCCACAAGCCCCTCGGCCTTCCGCCTCCGGTCCTGGTCCGGGTGGCGCTCGGCGACATCCATCTGCAAGGCTGTGAAGACCGCCAGCGCCCGCCCGGCCTTGGTGAGAGCCTGGCCAGTCAACAGCATCTTGCGCACGTCGGGATGCTCGATGATCCGCACCGGCTCGCGCGATCCGTCCGCCGAGCGGCCCTGCAATCGTTCTCTAGGGTCAGGATGCATTGATTTCGGTTGCACAGCATGATTCACGGCTCCGAAAACGGAGCGTTGAAATGAGCGATCTCTTCTGGCTGACCGACGCGCAGATGGCACGTCTGGCCCGTTTCTTTCCCAAGTCTCACGGTAAGCCTCGGGTCGACGACAGACGCGTGCTGAGTGGGATTATCTTCATCAACCGCAATGGCTTACGCTGGCGAGATGCGCCTTCCGCCTATGATCCACACAAGACGCTTTACAGCCGCTGGAAGCGATGGAGCGAAAAGGGGATCTTCGCGCGGATGATGGTCGGGCTAGCGGCGGCACACGGCGAAGAGACGACCGTGATGATCGATGCGACATTGCTGAAGGCCCACCGAACGGCGACCAGCATGGCCGTCAAAGTGGGGGCGTGGCCGCCTGATCGGGCGAACCAAAGGCGGCATGAACACTAAACTTCACGCCATCTGTGACAGTCAGGGACGACCGATCGACCTGTTCGTCACTGCGGGACAGGTGAGCGATTACATCGGCGCACGGGCCCTGCTCAGCGGCCTGCCAAACTTCAAATGGCTGCTCGGTGATCGCGGCTATGATGCCGACTGGCTCCGAAAAGCATTGCAGGACAAGGGCATACGCGCCTGCATCCCCGGTCGAAAACAGCGGAAGACGCCGGTCAAATACGATAAGCGACGCCACAAGCGGCGCAACCGGATCGAGATCATGTTCGGCAGGCTAAAGGACTGGAGGCGCGTCGCGACCCGCTATGACCGATGCCCAAAGGTGCTCCTCTCAGCCATCGCCCTCGCGGCTGTCGTCATCTATTGGTTATAAATCCTGACCCCAATGCCAGCAACGATAGCTGCTGTTATTTGGCGGGATGGCAGTTCACCCCGTCGGCCGCCATCGGATGGCTCAAGGACACGGTGGGCGGCATATGCTGTGCCGCCCACCTCTCGTTGCTTGTCAGTTGGCGACGCAGGTGAAGCTCTCTGCGCTCGACGGATCTCCTTCCCCATCGTACTCGGCATAGAGCGGGTACGGACACAGAGGACGCGAAAAATTCTTGCCGCCAAAATAGTCCGGGTTGGACACCGTGGCTTCAAGCCGTTCGATGGGAAGATCGTCCTCGACCCAAGCCATCAGCGGGGTCAGCAGGTCGACATCGTCTGTTGCCGGACCTCCCTGGCAATGGTTCATCCCGGGGATAATAAATAGCCGCGCAAAGTCCGCTGCCTGACCATCGGCTGTCTCGTTGACGGCATTCCAGTACTTGATCGTATCAAGTGCGGAAAATGCTGCGTCTGCCGCTCCGTGATAGATCACGAGCTTTCCGCCGCGGGATGCGAAATCGGAAAGGTCCGGCGAATCCGCGTTACCAAGTTCGGCCGACGAGACGGGGTAAAGATCGGTAGTCGCATAGGCGAGCGCCGGCGTCTCGTCTATGTTGAAGTTCATCTCGAACCGCACATATTCATCCGGGCGCAGAGGCACCGGTGGGGTCTGCCAGAGCATTGCGTGTTGCGGAGTGCTGAGGGTCACTTTGCGGGCATTGTTTTGGTCGCTGTCATAGGAACCGAACCACCACGACCGGAATCCGTCATTCACGCTGTCGCCGATCCGCCCGCCGATACCGGGATCCCAGGGATGGCCGGGATACAGCCTTGTCCCGTCTGATGTCACGGGTCCGGCCATCCCGGCGACAAAGGCGTCGATCTGATCCTCCAGCAGGCAACCTTCTTCCTTTGCACCAGAACAAGTAAGTGCTCTCAGTCGCGGAAGCACTGTAGCAGTCGTACAGGCCTCAATATTATTGGACATCCGGTCCTCCAACCCGTCCAGCGCATCGCAGGCACCAACAACCGCGTCAGCGATCAGTTGAACGTCGTTGTCCGAATAAAGCTTGTTCAGCAGCGGGATTCCGTCAGGCCCCGACTGGTTCCGCGTTTCCGCCAGGTTCCCAAAGATTCTGAGCAGAAACGGCGCATAGGCTGCCGAGTATGAGAAGTGGATCCCCGGTGCACCGGCCACAACACCATCATACAGATCGGGATAGCGCTGCGTCATCAGCGCAGCTTCGCGTCCGCCTTCCGAACAACCGATGAAATAGGACTTTTCAGGTGCAGCACCATAATATTTCTCGACAATTGCCTTCCCTACACGTGTCACAATATCATAGGACATGTAGCCGAAATCAAGCCGCGCCTGCGGATCCATGCCGAATGCGGAGCGCCCCGAGGCATTGCTGTCGGAGTTGGTGTCATTGTCATGGCCTGAATTTGTTGTCACGACCGCAAAGCCACGCTCAAGAGCAGAATCCTCTTGGTTGAGCCCCGTCGGCCCCATGGCGTCTTTCAATGCGCCGTTCGAGCCGCTGCCCCCCTCCATGTAGAAGCGGCCATTCCAGTCCTGAGGCAACCTGAGTCGAAACTTGATCGAATAATGTTGCCCGTCCACAGGGCTGATCCGATCATTGATCGCACCGACAATTTCACAATGCGCCGGCATACCCTTATCTCCGGCATGCTCTGCAATTTCGATCAGGCGAAAACCTTGGACATCCGCTGGAAGCTCAGTCTCCGTGAGATTCGCCGCGTCAAAGCAAGATAGAAACTGATTGGGAAAATCTCCGGCGACAGCGGCATCGGCATGATCCACACCCGTCAAGAAGAAACCGCTCGCGATTGCTGCAAGGGCCGTAGTTGATCTGATAATTGGCATTTACTCTCCTCCATTTTGTCACTCCTGCGCACCCCGGAATTGCTTCAACAAATCAAACGCACTCGCACAGCGGGCGGCGAATGCCCTTAATTGCTCCAGCAACCCTCTACCGAAACGCATCCTCCGTCGCGTCGCCGGTAGATCCTGGCTCTTCGCCGTTTTAGGTAGCTTCATTCTCAAAAAAACCGATGTTCGTTATTCGAACAATATCCGAAATTCGCGCTTTTGGATTGTTAGCCGTAAAACCTATGCTGTCAAGCGTGGGAATGACGGGCACGTGCCGCGGCGGCGATACTGGGGTGATGCGGACAACCTCCAGATCGTGGAGGGGAGCTTCGTCGGGCGACGTGAGGTGGCGGTAACGACACGTCGGCATGGTATCGCGCTTCCTGCTGACTATGTGGCGGCGGCAGTATCGGAATGGCGAGCTTTACGCCGTGTCGCTTTGCCTTTAAATCTGAGACATGGCGCTTTGAGCGTCGAGTTTTGTCCTTAACTGTGAGATTCGGCTGTCTTTGGTCCTGTGCTTCTGGCGCGCTGTTGCGCAACATGATCAACTGCGGCAAGCAGACGTGGCTCTCTCTCGAAGGCGCGCAACAGAGCAATTCTTACATAGTCGTCGGCACCGGCGCTGGATATGGCCGCTTTTATCAGCGGACGAGACTGGGCCGCAGCGATCGCCGCAAGGCAGAACAGCCTCACTTCCGGTCTGGGGCTCTGAAGAGCGAATAACGGATCCCCGCGGACGGCCTTGAGCGACATGCCAAAGGTGACCGCGCGCATCGCACGTCGAAGTAGGTTGGGGCGGTTTGACGTCGCTGCGTGCTCAAGCAGCCCTGCCCCGCAGCGCGCACGGTC
>NZ_JBSWTS010000005.1:0-16348 GCF_056158665.1 Thalassovita sp. ABM4_323
CTTCCCCTCTCTCCCTCTCCCTCTCTCCCTCTCTCTCTCTCTCCCTCTCCTCTCCCTCTCCCTCCCCCTCTCCCTCCCTCCCTCTCCCTCTCTCTCTCCTCCCTCCCTCTCCCTCTCTCTCCCTCCCCCTCTCTCTCTCTCCTCCCTCCCCTCCCCCCTCCCTCCCTCCCTCCTCTCCCTCCCTCCCTCCCTCCCTCCCCTCTCTCTCTCTCCCTCCCCCCCTCCCTCCCTCCCTCCCTCCCTCCCTCTCTCTCTCCCTCTCCTCTCCCTCTCTCTCTCTCTCTCTCTCTCCTCTCTCTCCCTCCTCTCTCTCTCTCTCTCTCCCTCCCTCTCTCTCTCCCTCTCTCCCTCTCTCTCTCTCTCCCTCCCCGCGGGGACTTCAGGCATCATCAAGCACGGCAAGGCCCTGAACGGCTTCACCAACCCCTCGACCAACTCCTACAAGCGCCTGGTCCCGGGCTTCGAAGCTCCGGTGATGCTGGCCTACTCGGCGCGCAACCGTTCCGCCTCGATCCGTATCCCCTACGTATCCAGCCCGAAGGCCCGCCGTATCGAAGCGCGCTTCCCGGACCCGGCAGCCAACCCCTACCTGGCCTTCGCCGCGCTGCTGATGGCCGGCCTGGACGGCATCCAGAACAAGATCCACCCCGGCGATGCCGCCGACAAGAACCTGTACGACCTGCCGCCGGAAGAGGCGAAGGAAATCCCGCAGGTTTGCGGCAGCCTGAAAGAGGCGCTGGAAGAACTCGACAAGGGCCGCGCGTTCCTGACCAAGGGCGGCGTGTTCACCGACGAGTTCATCGATGCCTACATCGAGCTGAAGAGCGAAGAAGAGATCAAGGTGCGCACCTTCGTGCACCCGCTGGAATACGACCTGTACTACAGCGTCTGATCCACCCCTTTCCTATAACAACGAGTCACCCTCTTGAGGCCTCCTTCGGGAGGCCTTTTTTATGGGCCGGCCCATGGAGAAACGCAAAGTTCGCCGCGCCGTTCGGTTAGACTTGCCGCGCTCCCCGCCCCAAGGATAAGGACCTGTCCATGCGTCACTCTCTCTGGCTCCTGCTTGCCGCCATCCTCAGCCTGCCCGCCCAGGCCGGCACCGAATGCCGCGATATCCACGACCGCGACCTGCGGCGCATGTGCAACGCACTGGAACGCGGCGACAGCGGGGATTGCGGCGACATCGACAGCCGCGACATGCGGCGTTACTGCGGCGCGCTGCTGGCGCCGGGACAGCGCTACGACTGCGACGACATCCGCGACGGCGACACGCGCCGCCAGTGCCGCGCCATCGTCCGCGGCGACCGCAAGCGCTGCGACGACATCGACAGCCGCGACATGCGCCGCCAGTGCCGGGCCGTGGTATCGCGTGCGCCGTGGCAGTGCGACGGCATCGACGACCGCGACATGCGCCGCATCTGCCGGGTCATCCTGTCGCGCTAGATGCCGCCGTCCGCCGGCGTGCCCTGCTCGTCCGGTTCCGCGGATTTCGCCTTGGGCGCCCGGCTCAACTGTACGTTGAGACGCGGCATGGACAGTTCGAGGCCGGCCTGGTCGAGGCGCCGACGCAGGCGCAGGTTGAACGCCCGCTGGACCTCCCACTGCTTGATCGGCGCGGTCTTGAAGCGGAAGCGCAGGATCGCCTGGCCGTTGTCGAAACTCTCCACGCCCTGCAATTCCATCGGCGACCACAGGTTGCGGTAGACCGCCGGGTCGCTGCGCAGCTCCATCGCGACCTCGCGCACCAGCGCCACCGCGTCGTCGATCGGCATGCTCGCCGGCACCGGCCAGCGGAACATCGCGTAGCCGAACTGGCGCGAGTAGTTCTTGATGCTCTTGATCTCGCTGAACGGGATGGTATGCACCACGCCGTCCAGGTCGCGCAGGCGCACGGTACGGATAGTCAGGCCCTCGACCGTGCCAAGGTGCTCGTCGACGTCGACGTAGTCGTCGATCGACAGCGAGTCCTCGATGATGATGAACAGGCCGGTGATCAGGTCCGCCACCAGCGACTGCGCACCGAAGCCGATGGCCAGGCCGATCACGCCGGCACCGGCCAGCAGCGGGGTGACGTTCATGCCCATGTTGGCCAGGGCGACGATCAGGGCGATCACCGCGATGGTGGCGAACAGTACGTTGCGGATCAGCGGCAGCATGGTCAGCGCGCGGGTGTTCGGCCGGCTCTTGCCGCCCAGGCCGAGGCTGTGCTGGATCGCGGTATCGGTGAGGATCCAGATCAGCCAGGCGACCAGCAGGGTGGTGCCGAAGCTGACTACCTTCATGCTGATCTGCTCGCCCTCGCCTTCCGCATAGCGAATCAGCGACATGCCCCAGACGCGCAAGGCGACCTCGATGAAGAACAGCACCACGAAGATGTGCAGCAGGGTGTAGCCGAAGCTTTGCAACTGCTCGATGTACGGCGCGCTGCGGCGCGGGCCGGCGCCGACCCGACTGGAACGGCGGCGGATCAGCCCGATCACGGTCATCGCCACCACCGCCAGCACCGCGCAGACCAGCGCCCGGCGCAACGCCGAACTGCTGTCGCCGGCGGAAACGAGGGTGGCGAATAGGGAAATCCCCACCAGCACCAGCACCGGCACGAACCACAGCGAGCCGACCAGTTGCACCAGGTCGTGCAGGCTACGGCGCTTGAGGCGGCGCTCCAGCGGCTGGTTGCGGATCAGGTGGGCGATCGGCCGGCGGAAACGCATCACGAACAGCGCGGTGAACAGCGCGGCGCTGGCGTTGGCCAGGGTACTCAGGCAGATCGAGGTGTGCTCGCCGAGGCCGGCGATCAGCCGCGGATCGTGGGCGACCTCGCCCAGCGCGGCGAGGCTGCCGATCAGCCACAACGGGCGGAACGCCGGGCGCCGCAGGATATCCAGGGCGCGCTGGCGGTGCGGGCCGCTGAGCAGCGAGAGGGAAATCACGCACAGCGCGGAGAACAGCGTGCCGCAGACCAGCACATAGGCCATGACCATCGCCAGGGTCTTGCTCAGGGAGTCCGGCAGCACCACCGACAGGTACAGGGTGATGAGGAAGGCCACCAGCCAGGGGCCCAGCTTGCGCAGGGGAAAACAGCAGCAGGTCGCGGGTCTTCGGATGCTGCGGCAACTCCGCCGACAGGCCGAAGCGCTCGCGCATGCGCCGGCTGAGCCAGAGCAGCGCGCTGGCCAGGCAGGCCCAGAGGAGGATCACCACCGAAAAATCGAAGACCATCGCCGGCAGGTCGCGCCAGCTGGGAAAGCGCTCCTCGAGTTCGGCACGCGCCAGCTGGAACTGGTTGCCCCATAACGCGACCGGGCTGTTCGCGCCCTGGAACTGCTTTTCCAGGCTGGTCAGGGTATCGCCGATCAGCCCCAGCACCCCACCCTCGCTTTCCTTGCCTTTCTTGGTCACGTCCCGCAGCTGCTTTCAGCTTTTTCAGCAGGTCGGCGCGCTGCCTGTCGTTCTCCAGGGTCTGGATGACCTGGTTCAGCGATTGTTCCAACTGCGCATCGCTGACCTTCTCGCCACCGGGGAATCTCCCCGCCAACGGGTTCGGCAGCGCCGCGGCGCCCGGCGGCGAGTAGAACAGGGCGGCGCAGAGGCACAGCAGCAGGGCCGCCAGGACGCGGGAGCGAAGGTGAAGCGGGCGATGATCGGCACGAGAAAGGCAGTCCCCAAGGTGAGAAACCGAAACAGCCGCATCATACAAGCCGGACACCCGCCGTTTGAACGGGGCCGCCGGCCGGCGGCGCAAGCACAGACACTCTGGCGCAACGAGGGTTCGCCCCGCCAGTGCCGGCTGAGACGACGCAGCCGCGCGGCGGGGCACAGCGACCGCCAACGTGCCCCAGCGCACACCTTCGAATACCCGCATGCCGCACAATGCACGGCTTGCCAGCGCGCCGATGCGGTGCAACGCTTGGCAGGTTCACCCGGAGACCGTCCATGCGCCTGATCACCAGCTGCCTGCTCCTGGCCGCCGCCCTGCCGGCCATGGCGCAGATCTACCAATACACCGACGCCAACGGCAACAAGGTATTCACCAACCAGCCGCCAGACGGGGTGCAGGCGCAGACCGTCGAACTGCAGCCGACCAATACCGTAGGAATCGACACGCCGGAAAAGTCCTCCGCGGGCAATGCCCCGGCCGCCGATAGCGAGGCCGCCGCCTACGAGATCCTTGCCCTCAGCGACCTCCCCACGGAAGAGGCGCTGCGCGCCAACAACGGCACCTTCAACGTCAGCGTCAGCATCCGCCCGGCCCTGCACAGCGGCCACCAGTTGCAACTGGTGCTGGACGGCAAACCCTACGGCACGCCCAGCGGCGGCACCCGCTTCACCCTGCACGAGATCGACCGCGGCGACCACAGCCTCGCGGTACAGGTACTCAACGGCGAACGGGTGCTGCAATCCAGCCCGCCGGTGACCTTCACCGTGCAGCGCGTGCACCTCGGGAAGAAACGATGATCCCGCGCATTCTCGGCGCCCTCCTGCTGTGCCTGGCCTGCGCCGCGCAAGCGGGGGTCTACACCTACATCGACGCCGAGGGCAACCGCGTCTACACCGACCAGCCGCCCAGCGGGCGCAAGGCCCAACGCGTCGAACTGGCGCCGGGCAACAGCGTGGCGCCGCCGGGCATACGCTATCGTCCGCCCGCCGCGCCGCTGGAGGTGAAGCCGCCGGCCTACCAGCTACTGCGCATCCTCTTCCCCGAACCGGACGCAACCCTGCGCGCCAACAGCGGCGACGTCATCGTCACCGTCACCAGCGAGCCGGCGCTGCTGCCCGGCCATCGCTATCGCCTGCTGCTCGACGGCAAGCCTGCCGGAGTGCCGGGACGCAGCCCGGTGTTCCCGTTGAAGAACCTCGATCGCGGCACCCACCAGGTCGCAGTGGAAATCATCGATGGCGACGGCATGACCGTCGAAAGCACCCCGAGCCAGCCCTTCCACCTGCATCGAGTGAGCATCGCCGGTCAGCCCCTGCCGGAGGTCGATACGCCGCTGGTCAGCGCGATAGAGCCAAGCGAGCGCTAGCCGAACTTCCCCTGCCCACTCCACGGTGGGCGGGATTTTCCGGTTTTTTTCCCGACTCTCCTGGCGAAAACGCCGCCGGCCACGCCAACGCACCAGATTGGTGCGATTACCCGCACCACTTTCTATACTGTCCCCATTTCGGGTCACCGCTCGTCGCCGAAAACCTTCCCGGCGCACCTCTAGCCAGCGCCTCGGCAAAAAAAACGCGCCTTTTCGGCGCCTGGTTTGCTTTTTGCATTTTCCTGCCCAACCTTGGAACAGCTGCCCGCCATGCCGACCGATACCCTGCACCGACTGTTGCTCGACAACCTGACCACCGCGGTGATCCTGCTCAACGGCGAACTGCGCCTGGAGTACATGAACCCGGCGGCGGAGATGCTCCTGGCCGTGAGCGGCCAGCGCAGCCACGGGCAATTCATCAGCGAGCTGTTCACCGAATCGCCGGAAGCCTTGAACTCGCTGCGCCAGGCGGTGGAACAGGCACATCCGTTCACCAAGCGCGAAGCGACCCTGACCTCGATCACCGGCGTCAGCATCACGGTCGACTATGCGGTGACGCCCATCCTCAACCGCAACGAGACGCTGCTGCTGCTCGAGGTCCATCCGCGCGACCGGCTGATGCGGATCACCCGCGAAGAAGCGCAGTTGTCCAAGCAGGAGACCACCAAGCTGCTGGTGCGCGGGCTCGCCCACGAGATCAAGAACCCGCTCGGCGGCATCCGCGGCGCAGCGCAACTGCTGTCTCGCGAGTTGCCGGAAGAGTCGCTGAAGGACTACACCAACGTCATCATCGAAGAAGCCGACCGGTTGCGGAACCTGGTGGACCGCATGCTCGGCTCGAACAAACTGCCGAACCTGGCGCCGACCAACATCCATGAAGTGCTGGAGCGGGTCAGCAGCCTGGTGGAAGCGGAGAGCCAGGGCAGCATCACCCTGGTCCGCGACTACGACCCGAGCATCCCCGACCTGCTGCTCGACCGCGAGCAAATGATCCAGGCCGTGCTCAACATGGTACGCAACGCCATGCAGGCGATCGCAGGGCAGAACGACCTGCGCCTCGGTCGCATCACCCTGCGCAGCCGTACCCTGCGCCAGTTCACCATCGGCCACACGCGTCACCGCCTGGTGTGCAAGGTGGAGATCATCGACAACGGCCCGGGCATTCCGGCCGAGCTCCAGGAAACCATCTTCTACCCCATGGTCAGCGGCCGTCCGGACGGTACCGGACTCGGCCTGGCCATCGCCCAGAACATCATCAGCCAGCACCAGGGGCTGATTGAATGCGAGAGCCACCCCGGCCATACCGTATTCAGTCTGTTCCTGCCCCTGGAACAAGGAGTGCATTGACCATGAGCCGATCAGAGACCGTCTGGATTGTCGACGACGACCGCTCCATCCGCTGGGTACTGGAAAAAGCCCTGCAACAGGAAGGCATGACCACGGTGAGCTTCGACAGCGCCGACAGCGTGATCGGCCGCCTCGGCCGGCAGCAGCCGGACGTGATCATCTCCGATATCCGCATGCCCGGCGCCAGCGGCCTCGACCTGCTGGCGCAGATCCGCGAACTGCATCCGCGCCTGCCGGTGATCATCATGACCGCGCATTCCGACCTCGACAGCGCGGTGGCCTCCTACCAGGGCGGCGCCTTCGAATACCTGCCCAAGCCGTTCGACGTCGACGAGGCGGTCTCCCTGGTCAAGCGCGCCAACCAGCACGCCCAGGAGCAGCAGGGCCTGGAGCTGGCCGGCGAACCAGGCGCGCACGCCGCACGCAGATCATCGGCAAGGCGCCGGCGATGCAGGAGGTATTCCGCGCCATCGGCCGCCTCAGCCATTCCAACATCACCGTGCTGATCAACGGCGAATCGGGTACCGGCAAGGAGCTGGTCGCCCATGCCCTGCATCGCCACAGCCCCAGCGCGCAGCCTCGCCGTTCGTCGCGCTGAACATGCGCGGCGATCCCCGAGGACCTGGTGGAAGCCGAGCTGTTCGGCCATGAGAAGGGCGCCTTCACCGGGCGCCGCCGCGCCAGCGCCGGCGGACGCTTCGAGCAGGCCAATGGCGGCACCCTGTTCCTCGACGAGATCGGCGACATGCCGGCCGACACCCAGACCCGCCTGCTGCGCGTCCTGGCCGACGGCGAGTTCTACCGGGTCGGCGGGCACACGCCGGTGAAGGTCGACGTGCGGATCATCGCCGCCACCCACCAGAACCTGGAAAGCCTGGTGCGCGACGGCAAGTTCCGCGAGGACCTGTTCCATCGCCTGAACGTGATCCGCATCCACATCCCGCGGCTGGCCGACCGCCGCGAGGACATCCCGGCGCTGGCCCGGCACTTCCTCAGCCGCGCCGCCCAGGAGCTGGCGGTGGAACCCAAGCTGCTGAAGGCGGAAACCGAGGAGTACCTGAAGAACCTCGGCTGGCCGGGCAACGTCCGCCAACTGGAGAACACCTGTCGCTGGATCACCGTGATGGCCTCCGGCCGCGAGGTGCACATCGACGACCTGCCGCCGGAGCTGCTGACCCAGCCGCAGGACAGCGCGCCGGCGGCGAACTGGGAACAGGCCCTTCGCCAGTGGGCCGACCAGGCGCTGGGCCGCGGCCAGTCGAACCTGCTGGACAGCGCCGTGCCGGCCTTCGAACGGATCATGATAGAAACCGCCCTCAAGCACACCGCCGGCCGCCGCCGCGATGCCGCCGTGCTGCTCGGCTGGGGCGCTGCAATACCCTGACCCGCAAGATCAAGGAGCTGGGGATGAACGTCGATGGAGCCGACGACGAAGGCGACGACTGAAGCGCCACTGCTCCCGATGAGCGACCCCAACGGGGCCTTCGGGCCCCGTTTTTCATGGTCCGTCGCGCGCCCGTACCAAGCGAGACGCCGCCCCAGCCTCGGCAGGGCGCCCGCCCGGAACCACCGGTCAAATCGTAGCGTAGGGCGAATAACCGCATCGCGGTTATCCGCCGATTGTGCAGGGCCGCGGCGGATAACGCCTATGGCGTTATTCGCCCTACCGTCCGCAGCACAGCCCCAGCCTCGGCAGGGCGCCCGCCCGGCACCACCGGTCAAACCATGGCGTAGGGCGAATAACCGCATCGCGGTTATCCGCCGGCTGTGCAGGGCAGCGGCCCTTGCCCGGATTTTGGGCAGCGTGCACCAGCAGGCGACAAATCGGCATCAATCGCTGGCGGAAAAGCCCGCTCCGTCATTTTTCCGCAATCGACTTCCCACAAACCCCTGGGATGCCGCCAAGCCCTTGATCCACGGGCTTCCAGAGGCATTCATCACCAGCTCGCCCACAGACTTATCCACAATCCTTCAGGAAAGCGAGCGCGCCGCCAGCGCGCTCATGAGAATTGGCACAGCCCCTGCATAGGAGCAGATAACGAAGATTTCGGGGGCCTCGGTACAGGCAGGCTGGGGAATCCCCTCTTTTACACCCGGCGGCAGACGCAGCATCCGCGCGCAACCGCCACACCCGTTTCGGGGACCTCGGTACAGGCAGGCTGAGAACTCCCCTCTTTTATGCCCGGCGGTAGCGCAGCGATCCGCGCCTCCGCCCTCCCGTTTGGGGACCTCGGTACAGGCAGGCTGAGAATTCCCCCTTTTATTCCCGGCCGTCGCGCTCCTGCAGTTCGACGACGAGGCGCCAGCCCTCGCCATCCTCCGACCACTGCCAGCGCCCCTGCAAGGGGTGGGTCGAGACCAGGCTCAACAGCAGCGCCTTTCCTCCTCGCGGAGGCGCCAGCGCAACGGCTGGCCCAGCCATCGCCCGTCTCCCTGCTGCGCCGCGCCCCGGGCGACGATGCGCAACGTCAGGGCACCCTCCACCCGTGCCGCCGTAACCGCAGCCTGGCGATCGAAGCGCAGGACCAGGCCCTGCTCGCTCTCCCCGACCGCCAGCAGTTGCGGCGCAGACGTCGGCAGCGAAGCGGGACCGAACAACCTGCCGAGCATCAGCCCGAACAACAACCCGGCAAGCACCAGCGCACCCCAGACTTTCCAGCGCTGGCGCCGCAGATCGTCGATGGCGGAGGTAGAATGCCGCCCGTTATCTGCTCCGGAGCCCTGCATGTTCCACGTCATCCTGTTTCAACCGGAGATACCTCCGAATACCGGCAACATTATCAGGCTCTGCGCCAACGCCGGATGCAGTCTGCACCTGATCGAGCCGCTCGGTTTCGAACTGGACGACAAGCGCTTGCGCCGTGCCGGCCTCGACTACCACGAATACGCCAGCGTACGCCGCTACCCGTATCTGCAGAGCTGCCTCGAGGCCCTCGGCCAGCCACGCCTGTTCGCCTTCACCACCAAGGGGTCGCGGGCCTTCCACGAAGTGGCCTACCAGCGCGGCGATGCCTTCCTCTTCGGCCCGGAAAGCCGCGGACTGCCGGAGGACGTGCGCAACGCCCTGCCAACCGATCGGCGCCTGCGCCTGCCGATGCGCGAAGGCTGCCGTAGCCTGAACCTGTCCAACACGGTGGCGGTGACCGTCTACGAAGCCTGGCGCCAGCTCGGCTTCGCCATGGACTGAGCCGGCCGACAGGCATGAAAAAGCCCGCGCAAGGCGGGCTTCTTCGCAAGCGCTGGGCTTACTGGACCGACGGCGTCGGGATCTCGCCGGAGGCCTGCATGCGGGCGATTTCCTGGGCGTAGAGGGCGTCGAAGTTCACCGGCGACAGCATCAGCGCCGGGAACGAACCGCGTACCACCAGGTTGTCCAGGGCTTCGCGAGCGTACGGGAAGAGGATGTTCGGGCAGAACGCGCCAAGGGTATGGCTCATGCTCGACGGATCGAGGTTCTTGATCAGGAAGATGCCGGCCTGCTGCACTTCGGCGATGAAGGCAGTGGTGTCCTCGCCGTTCTTCACGGTCACCGATACGGTCAGGACCACTTCGTAGAAGTCGCCGTCCAGCTGCTTCTGGCGAGTGTTCAGGTCCAGGCTGATGGACGGGTTCCATTCCTGGCGGAAGATTTCCGGTGACTTCGGCGACTCGAACGACAGGTCGCGCAGGTAGATGCGCTGCAGGGAGAACTGGGGTTGCTGCTCGTCGGCAGCGCCGTTGGTAGCTTGCTCGGTCATTTTCGGGCCTTCCCTTGGGTCAATTCATGAATGGTTTCAGGCAGACAGCAGCGCGTCCAGCTTGCCGGCGCGCTCCAGTGCATGAAGGTCGTCGCAGCCGCCGACATGGGTCTCGCCGATCCAGATCTGCGGCACGGTGGTCGATCCCGCCTTGCGTGCCAGCTCGGCGCGCAGTTCGGGCTTGCCGTCGCAGGCGATCTCCTGGAAGTCCACGCCCTTGCGTTGCAGCAACTGCTTGGCGCGGATGCAGTACGGACACCAGGCGGTGGTGTAGATCACGACGGGCGGCATGTCACTTCACCAGCGGCAGGTTGTCGCCGCGCCAGCTGCCGATCCCCGCCGGACAGCTTGGCGGCGTTGAAGCCGGCCTTCTTCAGGACGCCGCCCCAGGTACCGGAGTGCTGGCCCATGGCGTCGACCAGGATGATGGTCTTGCCCTTGTACTTTTCCAGTTCGGTCATGCGGCTGTTCAGCTTGTCGGCCGGGATGTTCAGCGCGTCGACGATGTGCCCGCTGGCGAACTCCTTGGCCGGACGGATATCCAGGACCACCGCCTGGTCGGCATTGACCAGCGCGGTCAGCTCGCGGGTCGACAGGCTCTTGCCGCCCTTGCGCAGCTCGTGCAGCAACAGCAGGACCAGCAGGACCAGCAGCGCCGCGACCAGCAGGTAGTGGTTGGTGGCGAACTCGATCAGACGGGAAACGAATTGCATGGTGACGGATATCCAGGGCGTAAAAATGCCGGCCAGTATACAGACCGCGCCGGCCAGGGGGGAACCCGCCGGGCGGCGCCCCGCTCGGCTCCAGGAAATGGCGTCGCGGGAAACTTCACGGTTAGAATGCCGGTCCTTTTCTGTGAAGCTGGCCAGTTCCGGCCCGGGCACGGTTCGGGCGGGACAGAGGGAGCGAGGATAGCGGCATTCGGTTGCGGATCGGCGTCATCGGTTTAATCAATCAGCCTCTTCCTACGTCTTGAACGACAATGTTCCCACTAAATTTGGTCAGTTTCTGAACCCCGCGGAAATAGAGCCGGACATATGACTGCCACGCCCAAACCCCTGGTCCTGATCATCCTGGACGGCTTCGGCCACAGCGAAAGCCCTGACTACAACGCCATCTACGCCGCGAAGAAGCCGGTCTGGGATCGCCTCCTGGCAACCCAGCCGCACGGCCTGATCTCAGGCTCCGGCATGGACGTCGGCCTGCCCGACGGCCAGATGGGCAATTCCGAGGTCGGCCACATGAACCTCGGCGCAGGCCGCGTGGTGTACCAGGACTTCACCCGCGTCACCAAGGCCATCCGCGACGGCGAATTCTTCGAAAACCCGGTGATCGCCGGCGCGGTCGACAAGGCCGTCGCCGCCGACAAGGCGGTGCACATCCTCGGCCTGCTCTCCCCGGGCGGCGTACACAGCCATGAAGACCACCTGGTGGCAATGGCGCAGATGGCCGCCAGGCGCGGCGCCGGCAAGATCTACCTGCATGCCTTCCTGGATGGCCGCGATACCCCGCCGAAAAGCGCGCAGCCGTCGCTGGAGCGTCTCGACGCCACCTTCGCCGGGCTCGGCAAGGGCCGCATCGCCTCGATCATCGGCCGCTATTTCGCGATGGACCGCGACAACCGCTGGGACCGCGTCCAGGCCGCCTATGAACTGATCGTCGACGGCAAGGCCGAGTTCACCGCCGACTCCTCGGTGGCAGCCCTCGAGGCCGCCTACGCCCGCGGCGAGAGCGACGAATTCGTCAAGGCCACCGCGGTGGTCCCGGCCGGCGCCGAAGCGGTGCGGGTCGAGGATGGCGACGCGGTGATCTTCATGAACTTCCGCGCCGACCGCGCCCGCGAGCTGAGCCGCGCCTTCGTCGAGCCGGCATTCAATGAGTTCCCCCGCGAACGAGCCCCGCAGCTGGCAGGTTTCGTCATGCTGACCCAGTACGCGGCGAGCATCCCGGCGCCCTGCGCCTTCCCGCCGGAGCCGCTGACCAACGTCCTCGGCGAGTACCTGGCCAAGCATGGCAAGACCCAGCTGCGCATCGCCGAGACCGAGAAGTACGCCCATGTGACCTTCTTCTTCTCCGGCGGCCGCGAGGAACCCTACGAGGGCGAGGAGCGCATCCTGATCCCCTCGCCGAAGGTCGCCACCTACGACCTGCAACCCGAGATGAGCGCGCCGGAAGTCACCGACCGTATCGTCGAGGCCATCGAGCAACAGCGCTACGACGTGATCGTGGTCAACTACGCCAACGGCGACATGGTCGGCCACACCGGGGTGTTCGAGGCCGCGGTCAAGGCCGTGGAGTGCCTGGACACCTGCATGGGCCGTATCGTCGAGGCGCTGGACAAGGTCGGCGGCGAAGCCCTGATCACCGCCGACCACGGCAATGTCGAGCAGATGGAAGACGAGTCCACCGGCCAGGCGCACACCGCGCACACCTGCGAACCGGTGCCCTTCGTCTACGTCGGCAAGCGCAAGCTGAGCATCCGCGAAGGCGGCGTGCTGGCCGACGTGGCGCCGACCATGCTGACCCTCATGGGGCTGGAGCAGCCGGCGGAAATGACCGGTCGCAGCATCGTCACCCTCGGCTGATCCGCGAACGACGAACTCCCGCGCAGGGCGGATAACCGCGTCGCGGTTATCCGCCGCTTCTGCAGGCCATCGACGGATAACGCCTGCGACGTTATCCGCCGTAGCGGGCCGGGCGCCGCGCCCTGTTTCCACGACGCCACCTTCCCCGCTTTAACGCTGCCGATCGGCCGACAGGCCTGGCCACGCGGCGTCGAGACGTGTGCCGCGGTTTTCATTTTCCGCGTCTCCCCCCCTGCCTCCCGCTACGTCGCCGAGGCCCGTGCTAGCCTTGCCCGCGCTGTCTTTTCCATCTGCCCTACAAGGATTTCCGCCGATG
Source organism: Thalassovita sp. ABM4_323 (assembly GCF_056158665.1). Taxonomy (NCBI): domain Bacteria; kingdom Pseudomonadati; phylum Pseudomonadota; class Alphaproteobacteria; order Rhodobacterales; family Roseobacteraceae; genus Thalassovita; species Thalassovita sp. ABM4_323. The sequence continues at coordinate 13,013 of NZ_JBSWTS010000005.1, forward strand.
TGGTTCCTCCTCGCCACCTCGCTCCTCGCCCTGTCCTTCCAGCGCCTGCTGGCCCTCGTCTTGCTGCTCGCGACCTGCTGCCTCGCCTTCTACGACGGGGTTCTCGCTCCGCCTGCGGTCGCCGCCCTGGCTGCACTGGGCGTCCTCGCCCTGTTGCGCCGGCGCCTGGCGGCACGCCGCGCCTGGGCCCTGGGCCTGGAGCTGCTGCTGGTCGCCGGCGCGGTGGGCCTGTTCCTGCACCTGCTACCCGGCTTCGCCAACCCCAGTATCCTGGACAAGGCGGTGGTCGGCCCGCAGAGCCTGCCGTTCACCATGTACTTCAACTTCGACAAGGCACTGGTGCCGTTCCTGCTACTGGCCTGCCTGCCGAGCCTGTTCCGCGACGAAGCCCGCGCTCCCGGCCGCCCCTGGCACTGGCTGCTGCTCGTGGCGGCGGTGCCGGCGCTGCTTCTGCTGGCTGTCGGCGTCGGCCTGCTGCGGCCGGAACTCCACGCGCCGGCCTGGCTCTGGCAGTTCATCCTGGCCAACCTGTTCTTCGTTTCCCTTGCCGAGGAAGCGCTGTTCCGCGGCTACCTGCAGCAACGCCTGGGCCAATGGCTGGGCCCCTGGCCCGCCCTGGCGCTGGCCTCGGCGCTGTTCGGCCTGGCGCACTTCGCCGGCGGCCCGCTGCTGATGCTGTTCGCCGGCCTCGCCGGGCTGATCTACGGGTTGGCCTGGCTGTGGAGCGGCCGCCTGTGGGTGGCGACGCTGTTCCACTTCGGGCTGAACCTGACGCATCTGCTGCTGTTCACCTACCCGCTCTACAGACCCGCCTGATGCCCGTGGCCTTCGTCGTCGACGACATCCGCCGCTGCCATCCGGCTGAAATACGTGGAAGCGCCCCACAGCGCGCGGTGCGGGGCGTTTTTTTTAACGGCGGCCACGGGCATACTAGGCCGGTCCAATTCCCAGGTGCCCGCCACCCCATGCTCCGCCTCCTTCCTCTCCTGCTATCCCTCGCCTGTCTCGCTCCGGCCTTCGCCGACGAGCGCGCCGACACCCAACGCCAGCTGGAACAGACGCAGAAGGACATCGGCGAGCTGAAGAAGCTGCTGGACGGCATCCAGCAGGAAAAGAGCGGCGTGCAGAAGCAGCTGAAGTCCACCGAGACCGAGATGGGCGACCTGGAAAAACAGATCAAGGCCCTGCAGGACGAGCTGGACAAGAGCGAAGCCGAGCTGAAACGGCTGGATGGGGAGAAAAAAAACTCCAGGACGCGCGCATTGAGCAGCAGCGCCTCCTCGCCATCCAGGCCCGCGCGGCCTACCAGAGTGGACGCGAGGAATACCTGAAGCTGCTGCTGAACCAGGAACACCCGGAAAAATTCAGCCGCACCCTCACCTACTACGACTACATCAACAAAGCCCGTCTCGAACAGCTCGCCAGCTTCAACGAAACCCTCCGCCAGCTGGCCAACGTCGAGCAGGACATCTCTGCGCAGAAAGCCGAACAACTGAGCAAGCAAGGCGAGCTGGACAGCCGCCGCGAGGCGCTGGCAGCGACCCGCAAGGAGCGCCAGCAAGCCCTGGCCAAGCTGAACAGCGACTACCGCGAACGCGACCAGAAGCTCAAGTCCCGCCAACAGGACCAGGCCGAGCTGGCCAAGGTACTGCGGACCATCGAGGACAACCCTGGCCCGCCAGGCCCGCGAAGCCGCCGCCGCGGCGGAGCGCGAGCGCCAGCGCGCGCTGGCCGCCGAACGCGAGCGTGCGCGCCAGCAGCAGGCCGCCCCCGGACGAGTCACCAGCCCGCCGCGCGAACCTGCGCCGGGCCCGCTGGTCTCAAGCACTGGCGCGGTCTACGGCGGCGCGTTCGGCTCGGCCCGCGGCAAGCTGCCGTGGCCGGTGAATCGCCGCGTCGTGGCGCGCTTCGGCAGCCAGCGCGGCGACGATCCGCGGGCGAAATGGGACGGCGTACTGATTTCGGCGAGCGCCGGCAGCACCGTCCGCGCGGTGCACGGCGGACGCGTGGTATTCGCCGACTGGTTGCGCGGAGCCGGCCTGTTGGTCATCCTCGACCACGGTGGCGGCTACCTCAGCCTTTATGGCCATAATCAAAGCCTGCTGAAAGACGCCGGCGACACCGTGAAGGCCGGAGACCCGATCGCCACCGTTGGAACCAGCGGCGGCCAGAGTAGCCCGGCCGTGTACTTCGCCATTCGCCATCAGGGCCGCCCGGCGGACCCTACTACCTGGTGCCGCGCACAGGGATAGGCGCCGAACTCGTGATTAGGAGCTGAACATGCTGCATTGCTTCCGTCCCACCACCCTGGCGCTGGCCCTGCTGCTCGGCGCGGGCGCGGCCCAGGCTGCCGACGCCCCGGCCGACGCCGCGCCACTGGCCAACGGTAGCAGTGCCCCGCTGCCCCTCGACGAGCTGCGTACCTTCGCCGAGGTTCTCGACCGGGTGAAGGCCGCCTATGTCGAGCCAGTGGACGACAAGACCCTGCTGGAAGAGAAAAACGCCATCAAGGGCATGCTCAGCAACCTCGACCCGCACTCCGCCTACCTCGGCCCGGAGGACTTCGCCGAGCTGCAGGAAAGCACCAGCGGCGAGTTCGGCGGTCTGGGCATCGAGGTCGGCAGCGAAGACGGCTTCATCAAGGTGGTCTCGCCGATCGACGACACCCCCCGCGGCCCGCGCCGGCATCCAGCCCGGCGACCTGATCGTGCAGATCGACGGCAAGCCGACCAAGGGCCAGTCGATGACCGAAGCGGTCGACAGCATGCGCGGCAAGGCCGGCTCCCCGATCACCCTGACCATCGTCCGCGATGGCGGCAGACCGTTCGACGTCGAACTCAAGCGCGCCATCATCAAGGTCAAGAGCGTCAAGAGCCAGGTCCTCGAACCCGGCTACGCCTACCTGCGCATCACCCAGTTCCAGGTCAACACCGGCGAGGAAGTGGTCAAGGCGCTGAACCAGCTGCGCAAGGACAACAAGGGCCGTCTCAAGGGCCTGGTCCTGGACCTGCGCAACAACCCCGGCGGCGTGCTGCAGTCCGCCGTCGAGGTAGCCGACGCCTTCCTCACCAAGGGCCTGATCGTCTACACCAAGGGCCGCATCGCCAACTCCGAGCTGCGCTTCAGCGCCGACCCGGCCGATCCCAACGACAAGGTTCCGCTGGTGGTACTGATCAACGGTGGCAGCGCCTCGGCGGCGGAAATCGTCGCCGGTGCCCTGCAGGACCAGAAGCGCGCGATCCTGATGGGCCCCGACGGCTTCGGCAAGGTGTCCTCGGTAGGTGCTGCAGTGGTGTTAGCGAGGTAGACCTTTAACCTTAGCAATACGTAACTGAA
>NZ_JBSWTS010000006.1:0-82355 GCF_056158665.1 Thalassovita sp. ABM4_323
CGCCAGCGGACCGCTCTGTCCCCAGCCAGTCATCCGGCCGTAAACAAGCGCGGGGTTGCGCCGGAGCACGTCATCCGGGCCAAATCCCAGCTTTTCCATCACGCCGGGGCGAAAACCCTCGATCAGGATTTCAGCCCGCTCCAGCAACTGCCAAAGATCGGCCCGACCATCTTCTGACCGCAGATCCAGAACCACCGATCTGCGTGAGCGGTCGTATATGTTGAACTTCTCCTTGATCGGGAAGGGAAACTTCTGGCCCGGGCGCGCGACCCGCACCACCTCGGCGCCGAGATCGGCAAGATGCATGGCCGAAAACGGCGCGGGTCCAAGCCCGGCCATTTCGACCACGCGAACACCTTTCAGTGGACCACTGCGAAGTTGCATCCGCCTACCTCACCGTGCTTTCAACCGGGTCGCCGCGTCGAGCCGCAGCGTCTCGCCGTTGACATAGGCATTTTCAATCAGGAAGGCGCAGGCATGGGCGAACTCTTCCATACGGCCCACGCGTTTGGGGGCCTCACAGGCCTCGATCAGGCTGTCGATCACCTTTTGGTCAAACGACATGACCATGGGCGTGCCAAAAAGGCCCGGCGCGATTGCGTTCACCCGCACACCATAGCGGCCCAACTCGCGCGCGGCGGGCATGTTCAGCCCGATCACGCCGTTTTTCGAACTGGCATAGGCCGCCTGCCCGATCTGTCCCTCGTATGCGGCCCCGGACGAGACGTTGATCACGACGCCGCGTTCCTCGCCATCCTCGGGGTCATTCTTGGCCATCTGGGCGGCGCATTTGGACATCATGTTGAAGGTGCCGACAAGGTTGATGTCGACGGTCCGGCGGTAAGCGTCAAGTGAGGTCGCATTGCCCTCGCGGCCGATGATCTTGCCCGGCGCAGCGACGCCTGCGCAGTTGATGCAGACATGCACGGCGCCGAATTTCTCGACCACCCGCGCGATCACATCTGCGGCTTCTTCGTCGCTGGTCACATCCAGCCGGGCGAACATGGCGCGTTCACCCAGTTCCGCAACCAGCGCATCGCCAGCCTCGGCATTCATGTCGCAGGCCACGACGTTGGCGCCCTTCCCGTGCAGGTAACGCATGGTCTCGGCCCCAAGGCCCGAGGCGCCGCCGGTGATGATGATGGTCTTTCCCTCGATTTGCATGACGGGCCCCCTTTAGAACGCCGCGATGCCGGTCAGGGCGCGCGCGATGATGAGTTTCTGAATTTCCGTGGTCCCGTCTGGGATCGGCCCAATCAGGGATTCCCGCGCCAGCCGTTCAACGATGAACTCCTTGGTCACGCCGTTACCGCCATGGATCTGCAGCGCATCACGTGCGGCGGTGATGGCAATCTCGGTACCGTACCACTTGGCCATGGCACATTCCGCATCACAGCGTTCGCCCGCGTCGATCATCGCGCCTGCCCGCATGGTCAACAGGCGCGCGGCGTCGATCTTGGTGGCGTTGGTGGCGATCTTGTCGGCAATCAACTGGTGCCCGGCGATCATCTTGCCGTGCTGGCTGCGTTCCTGACTGTACTTGATCGCCTCGTCATTGGCGCGACGCCCCACCGCGTAACCCCAGACCGCCATGTGACAGCGGGCGCGCTCAAACACCACCAAGGTCTGGCGCAGGGCCTGTCCGGCATCACCGATCACGTTGGTCACGGGCACCCGTACCTCGTTCAGGAAGACCTGCGCGGTGGATTGACCATTGAGCGCGATTTTCTTGATATCGCGGGTTTCGAATCCGTGTTCCTCGCGGTCGATCAGGATATGACTGAGCCCTTCCTCAGTGCGGCAGGTGCAGATGAAAATGTCAGCAAAGCGCCCACTGGAAATCCAGGTCTTTTCGCCCGAGATCACGTAGTGGTCCCCATCGCGCACGGCGCGGGTTTTCACCGCCGCGACGTCCGATCCTACGTCCGGTTCCGAAATACCGACGCTGACGAATTTCTTACCCGACAGCAGGTCCGGCACGTAACGGTCGCGCAATTCCGGCGGGGCAAGGCGGATCAGCAGGTCGGCGGCAACCACGTTGATCAGCAGCGGCACGGCCAGATCGAGCGAGGAATAGACCACCTCTTCGAACAGCATCAGGTGCGTCACCCAATCCATGCCATAGCCGCCATGTTCTTCGGGGTGGGGCGCGGTCAGCAACCCGAACTCGGACAATTGCCCGGCCCAATCGCGGAATTTCTCGTCCGGGATAACTTCATCGTCATATTTGCGGATTTCCGGCTCCAGTTTCTCGTCGAGAAAACGGCGCAGGCTGTCCACGGCCATCTGTTGTTCTTCGGTCTTGCGATACATGCTCCTGCCCTTCCTCAGCGTGCCAAAACGGTGATGGCCGCCACGGCCTCTTCCAGCCCGACAAGCCCGCCGCCGTTTTCGGCCACGGCCACATTGGCGCCTTCGACCTGCCGTGCACCGCATTCGCCGCGCAACTGGCTGACCAGCTCGTAAATCTGCCCCAACCCTGTCGCCCCGATGGGATGGCCCTTGCTTTCAAGCCCGCCCGACGGGTTCACCGGAACACGGCCGCCAATGGTGGTGACACCCTGCTCGGAGGCCGGGCCACCTTCGCCCAACGGCACAAGGCCAAGGTTTTCGATCTGAATGATCTCGCCCATGGCGGTTGCATCATGCACCTCCGCCACCGACACGTCTGACGGCGAAATTCCCGCGATTTCGTAGGCATCGCGGGCCGCGCGGGCGGTGATGTGATTGCTGAAATCCTCTGCCAGCCGGTCCGTCCCGGTGCGGATGATCGAGGCTTTCACCTCGATCGCCCGGTCGCGCGAGAGACCGAGCCGTTTAAGCCCCTCTTCGCTCACCAGCACTGCTGCCGCTGCGCCGTCCGAGATCGGGGCGCACATGGGCAGGGTCAGGGGATAGGTGATCGGCGGCGCCGCCAATACCTGTTCAACCGTATAGGGATCGCGATACTGCGCCTTTTCATTCTGGACCGAATGGCTGTGGTTCTTGGCGGCGACGGCGGCAATCTGTGCCTGGGTCGTGCCAAAATGCTTCATGTGCAGCCGGCAGAAGGCGGCGTAGACATCCATGAAAACGCTGTAAGGTTTGGGCGAGGTCGTGCCTTCGGGCACCTCAACCCCTTCACCAAGCGCCAGAAGCTGTGCCTTGTTGGCCTCGACCGTGGATATGTCCCAGGCGCCGTCAAAGACGCTGAACATCCGTTCGCGGTCGGTCGAAAACATCTTTTCAGCCCCGACAGCCAGGACAATGTCGCCATCACCTGCACGCAGGAACTGGTTGGCCATGGAAAAGGCCGTCGCCGCGCTGGCACAGGCATTTTCGACGTTGACCACCGGAATGCCGCCTACGCCCATGGCGCGCAGGGCGACCTGACCGGGGACCATCAACTGGCCTTCCATGTGGTTCTGGGTGGCGTTGGAAAAATAGGCGCCCTGCAGGTTGGATTTCTGGACCCCGGCATCGGCCAGCGCCGCATCGACCGCGTCTTGGGTCAAGGATTTCACCGTGCTGTCGGCCTGTTTGCCCATCCGGGTCATGCCGACGCCTATGACATATGTCTTGGTCATTCTTGTCTGATCCTTATTGCCCGGTGAAGACCGGTTTGCGTTTCTCGGCAAAGGCCGCGAGGCCCTCCTTGATGTCATCCGACCGGAAGTGATTGCGTAGCGTTTCCAGCTCGAGTTGCAGCGCGCCCGATTGCGACATTTCCATCGATTGGTTGGCGACCGATTTCATCCGGCGCAGCACCAGCGGGCTTTTCACCGCCAGTTTCTCGCCAAAAGTCTGCAGCCGCGCCGCCAGTTCGTCATCGGCCACGACCTCCTGCACCAGCCCCATCTCCATCAGGCGGCGCGCGGGCAGCGCATCACCGGTGAACAGCAGGTATTTGGCATTGTTGAGCCCGATCCGTTCAGGCAGCACCGCCGCGCCGCCGGCACCGGGGAAAACACCGAAATTCGAATGCGCGTCACCGATCCGGGCACTTTCACCGGCAATCAGAACGTCACAGCACATGGCAAGTTCGAGCCCACCCGCCATTGTGATCCCGTTCAGCCCGCCAATCACGGGCATCGGCACATTCCGCAGGCGCCTGAACAATACAGCAATCACATCAAGAAAATCTCGCTTGCCGGGCACGCCCACGGTATCGAGAACTTCTTTCAGATCCGCGCCGGCACAAAATGCCGAACCCGTTCCTGTGATCACCAGGGATCGTACCCCATCCTTTTCCTCGATCCGGCTTAGCGCGTCGGCGAGCTCATCGATCATATCGAATGACAAAGCATTCATCTGCTTGGCACGCGATAACCGGATCGTGGCAACGCCGTTGGTCTCAGTCACTGCGATGGTTTCGTACGCCACGTCGGCCCTCCACGTCTTGATTATTTATTAATTACCAGTCGGTAATATAAATCAATAGAAAAATTTCCCTCAAAAAACCAATGAGTTACGATGATTCCACCACAAGACGATGGTGTTTTACGGACTCCAATGATCTTCGGAGTCCTGACGATTTCCGATTCGAAAGACCGATTTTTTAGTGATGGTGCCGCGGGCGAACCGCGAACTATTGGCGCATAGCCTTGGCACTGGTCATATCCCCGACCCGCTGAATCCGTCCTGAACCAACTTTGCATGTTGGCACACGTGCGACACATTTCACGTGGCCTGCGTTTTCAGCGATGAAGACATCACTGACTTCGGCGGAACTGCACTCTTCAGAGCCCCATTGTCGCCATTGCAGAAGCCTGCAACACCGACTTTGACCGTTGCAGAAGGAAGCCATGCCGACGTTGAAGACGATCTAGAGAAGATCGACGAAAGCAGTCGCTGACACTCGGTCTCCACACAGTTCAGACAGGCCAATCTGGTCGCTACGTGGCGCTCGAAACACTTGGCCTCAACGAAGCAGCCAAAGCGAAATTCCCGGAATGAACGTAACCATCATCAACACCGTCACGATCAGGGCCATGAACGGCAAGACCGAAAGGCAGATTTCCGAGAACTTCTCGCGGAAGGCCGTTGTCGCAACGAAGAGGTTCAACCCGATGGGCGGGGTCAGGAACCCGATTTCCAGGTTGATGACCATCATCACCCCGAAATGGATCGGGTCGATGCCATAGCTCATCGCCGGAACCAGAAGCAGGGGCGCCAGGATCAGGATGGCCGAGATCACGTCGATGAAACACCCGATCACAAGCAACAGAAGGTTCACCGCAATCAGGAAGGCGATTTTGCTTTCGGTGATCGAAGTGATCCACATAGCCAGCTCGTGTGGCACGCGTTCGATGGTCAGCACCGACTTCAGGCTGAGCGCCACTGCTATGATCGGAAAGAGCATGCCCAGCATCACGGCCGTATCCAGCGTGGTCTTGCGAAAATCCGCGAAGCTGAGTTCGCGGTGAATGAAGGCTTCGACCAGGAGCCCATAAGCCAGCGCCACAGCCGCCGCCTCGGTCGGAGAGAAGTATCCGCTATAGATCCCCCCCAGAAGGATCACCGGCAAAAGCATCGACCAGATGCCCTCTTTCAAGGCAATCACAAAGGCCGGCAGATCAAAGGATTTCGACGGCAGATGCCGATTGACCCAGAACGAGTACCCAGCCAGCACCGCCGTCAGCAGGATACCCGGTCCGATGCCCGCAATGAACAGGTCGGCAACGCTTTTTTCCGTGACAAGCCCATAGACAATCAGCGGGATTGAAGGCGGGATCACGATCCCAAGGGTTCCCCCCGAGGTGATCGCTCCAAGGGAGAACCGTTTCGAATAACCCGCCTCGCGCAGGGCCGGATAGAGGATTGCGCCAACAGCCAGCAGAGTGACGGGCGACGACCCGCTGATTGCGGCGAACAGAGCGCAGGAAAGCACCGTCGCCACCCCCATGCCCCCGGGCAACGGGTCGGTGGCCAGCATCGTGACCCGGATCAGACGTTTTGCGATTGACCCGCGTGTCATGATGTTCCCGGCAATCAGGAACATCGGGATCGCCAGCAAGAGATCGTTGTCGAGGCTGATCCACATGTCCTCGACCAGGTATTCCAGCCGTCCATCCCCCCAGACCAGGTGGACATAGGCCACCAACGCCAAGAGCAGGACAACCGCGTTCATCCGGAAGAACAGGCAGGTAAAGACCAGGGCAAGAAGACCAGCAACATCCATGGATCAACGGTCCTGCGATTTGGATTTCAGAATGGGTGAAACACAGAAGGCAAAATGCCTGAGTGCCGATGACAGGAATGCATAGGGAATGATCAACTGGATCGGCCACAGCAGGAAATAAAGTACGGCGGCCCGATCGCCCGCGGCGCGGGTTTGGCCCACGAAATAGATTGCGTATCCTGCCAGGAACAGGAAAAACAACCCTGACAGCAGGTCTCCGATCCGATCAAACATCGCGCCCCGGCGGCCGGTGATGAGGTGATCGAATATCTCGGGCCGAAGATGGGCATTGTGATGGGTGGCCAACACGAGGCCCAAAAACCCGGCCACGATGGCGACATAGACCGCCACGGTCTTGATACCCAAAACCGAGATGCCGAACAGCTCGCGTCCGATGACATCGCCCATCAGGAGGATCGCCACGCAGCTATAGGCCAGCGTGGCGATCGCCCCTTCGATTGTGGTCAGTATGTCAATCGTGCGCTTCAAGACTGCCAGCCATCAGTTGGTGCAGGCAGCCTTGGCGGCCTGAACCCGGTCCCAGACTTCGGCGGCATTACCACCCATTTCCGAAACGATACGTGCCTGTGCAGCGGGGGCGACGGCTTTCCAGGCGGCCAGTTCGTCGGCGTCGGGATCATGCACGGTCAGACCTGCCCCCTTGATCTTGCCGATCAGCGCACCTTCCGCACCGCGGATGGCGCCCCGCAGGCCGTTCATCGCTGTGGCCGCTTCAATGACCCAGCCCATTTCCTGCTCGCTCAACCCCGCGGCGGTTTTCTTGGACATAGCCACAAGGCCCACCTGGTAGACATGGTTCGTCGTGGTCACGAAGGGCGCTTCCTGGGCGTATCCCACGGCAATGCCAAAGACGGTCGGCCAGGTCACTGCCGTGACGCTTCCGGTCTTCAACGCAGGCATCGTGTCAACACCGCCCAGCGGCACGGCAACCCCGCCAGCCTCTTCCATGAACACCGAATCCGGAATGGTCGGCGCGGTACGGATCTTGGTCCCGGCAAGATCGGCTGGGGTCTTGATCAGCGACTTGGAGAAGATGATCTGCTGGCCAACCTCAAAGTCCGCCAGTGGAACGATGCCCGCAGCATCAAGCTCCGCCCCGAAGGCGTCGCGCATATGTTTGTCATAAACGCAATCCGCCTGTTCAGGGCTATCAAAGATGTAGGGCGCCGACATCAAGGAATACTCGGGTACCAGTAGCGATATCGCCGTGTTGGACACGGCCACGATATCGACCCGGCCCCGGGCTGCCTGACGGACCATGGTCTGCTCGTCACCCAACTCCTGGCTCCAAAAGGGCGTGATGGTCAGCTCGCCACCCGACAATTCCGCGGTTTTTGCGGCAAAACCTGCAAGGAACTTGCCCCAGGGCGACCCCTCGGGGGCGGCTGTGCCCAGGCGCAGGGCGCCCGCGTCGGCAGCTGCGGCAAGGCTCATGCTCAGCATCGCAGCAACGGCCGTTTTGGTGAAAAGTTTCATTGATTTTTCCTTCCTGTTTTGGTTTGCCGCCCTGTCACGCGACAGCACGGCCTAGTTCATCTTCGGCCTCTTGGGACCGTTCGCTGAACAGGCTGAACCGTTCCCGGTATTCGCTGGGTTTGAGACCAACGAATTTCTTGAAAAGGTTCCTGAAAAAGGCGGTGTCGAAATAGCCAACATGGACGGCCACCGCCTCGACATTCATGTTGGTTGTCTCCAGCAGCATGCGCGCTTCTTCCACGCGCACCCGCTGCAGGTAATGCGTTGGCGGCAGACCGGTTGCGGCCTTGAATCGTCGTTTGAAGGTCCGGTCCGCCAGGGTCGAAGCCTCGATCGCGCCGGGCAGGACATCCTGCGCGGCATATTGCTCGTCGATCCACATCTGTGCTCGCGTAATCGCGCTGTCACCATGGTCGATCTTGGGTTGCCATTCGGAAAACGGAAGCTGCCCACTGCGTTGACCGAATATCGTATAGGCCCGCGCCGTCTGGGCCGCGACCAACGGCCCGGCCTCTTGCGAGATGATCTGGATCACCAGGTCCTGCCAACAGGTGCCGCCGCCTGCGACCCAGATCCGCTCGTCCTCGCCAACACGATAAACCGCCCGATCAAAGGAGAACCGGATTTGCGGATAAAGTTGGCTCAGTGACTCGGCCATTGTCCAATGGGTTGTTACCTCGTGCCCATCAAGCAGCCCCATTTCGGCCAGCAGGATGCCCCCCGACGAAATGCTGCATATGGTGGCACCACCGTCATATAGTCGTTGAACCCATTTCGTCATCTCTTCAAAGCCAGTAACGCCAAACCCCCAATCGGGGCCCAGTTTCCACTGGGCAATGAAGGTCGGCAGGATCACGTAATCCGCTTGCTGGATGTCCTCGAGTGCATGATCCGCCCGGGTTTTCAAACCCCAATAGGTGTCCAGCTCACCCGCCTGCAACGCCACGGTGGACACTTCGAAGATCGGCTTGCGTTCAACCCCGTGGCGCAACAGCGGCCAGACCACCCCAGCCGAGGACAAAACGTCATAGGGCCCGACAATAGCCGACGCCAGCACCCTTTCGGGCGCAAGGATCACCACCTTGCGGGGCGTGTTATCTGGCGTTTCTAAGGTCAAGATACTGGCCCTTCGGCTCCTCTCACTTGGCTTTCATCGCCTTGGCAATGTCTTTCAACCCGGCCTCGACGGCCGCGCGGGCCTTGGCCAGCCCCTCCGGCTTCCCGGCCATGTAGACCCGTCCGCTGGCGCCGATCATAAGGCATTCTACCAGCGTATTCTCTGGCGCCGCCTTTTCCGCCTCATTGGCCAGATAGGCACCGTAGAGCGCCGGTGTGACCTCCATGATCAATAACGACTGACCGGGCATGATCATACTGGCCTTTTTCGTCCGGTTGATCATCACCGCATGGCGGTCAGATATGTCCTCGATGATGTCGGTAAACAGCATCTCGGGCGGCACCTGTGCGCCAAGGTCGGTTTCCAGCCAATCCAGCATCGACTTGCCGGCCCGGTCAAGCTCGTCCAGGTCCTGGCTGTGGATCTCCAGCATACCGAACTGTCGTTCGACGGCCAGCATGCCGGGTTCGACCCCCGGTTCGGTCTTCAATGCCTGGTCCAGCATCCGTTCGATGGACAGGCCGGGGGCGATCTCGATGAAAAGCGAGTTCGTCCCCTCAAGTGGCACATATCCCCGGGCGGGCACGGGTGAACTCAGAAAGGCAGCAAACTGGCGCTGCAAATCCCTGAGTGGCAAATAGACCCGCAACTGCGGTTTGCTCATGTCAACCTCCGGCTTTCGGTTTCAGCGGGCGTTACTTGCCGGTGCCGAATGCCTTGGCGACCTCGAGATGCGGACGCGGGATCACGTGCAGCGAAACCACTTCGCCAACCTGGTTGGCGGCTTCTGCACCGGCCTCGGTTGCGGCCTTCACGGCACCCACGTCGCCTTCGACTTCGACGGTCACAAGACCCGCGCCAACTTCGCGCTTGCCGGTGATTTTCACGTTGGCGGCCTTGACCATCGCGTCAGCGGCGGCATAGGCGGCAATGAAACCCTTGGTTTCGATCATTCCGATGGATTCAGACATGGTTTTCTCCTTTAACTGTCTGGAATTAGGTTAATTCTGGTTCTTGTCGAGCGATCCGACGACGATGGCGTCGACCACGGTGCCCTGGCCTGTGACAAGGTCCGCCGCGCCGTCGTCTTCCGATATGATGACACGTTCGCCTTCGCCGCAGCCCAAGGTATCAAGCGCGACGATCTTGCCCTCGCCATCATCGAGTTCCACGATCAGCAGCGCCCCGGGGGGCAACTGGGCGAGTTTCTTGGTGGACCAGACCCGGCCCGTGACGGTTCCGAGTTTCATGACGCGGCCTTTCTGATGTCGACCCCAAGCCGCCGGGCCAATTCACGCGCCAGCGGGGTGATGACCGCCTTGGCTGGCACCTCAAGCGTGTTGCCTTCGTTCTGCTTGACCAGACGCTCGGTAATCACGCGCGCATCGGTGGTGACGACCTGCACCTGCGGCTCCACTGGTGCAGGTGCAGGTTGTGTCGGCGCATTGGCCGGTTTGGCCTGTGATTGCCCAGCGGCGCCATTGCCCTTGGCACAAAACCGGATCATGCGCTTTTCAAGCAGATCACCCAGCGTCGGCACCGAGGCGACCGCCAGGATCAACTCGATGAAAACTTCATTGTCGGCAGGCGTATCAAGCCGGACAGGGATCACGATGCCCCCATCGTTCGCCGGGGTATTGTGAAACGCTTCGGCCGCAACCTCGCGCACAAGGGTGGAAATCTCGCCACTCATCCTCCGATCCTCCCTGCAATGGCACGCAGGGCGTTTTCGGCCGCCTCCTGCGCGCTTCTGACACCGGATGCGGTGCCCGACATGTAAATCCGCCCCGCTGCCCCCATCCACCGGCACTCGACCAGCTTCACATCCGACACTTTCTCGGCCTCGTTCACCGCCAGAAGGGCATAGGCCGCCGGTGCGGTTTCCAACATGAACAGCGATTCCCCGGGCAACAGCATCGAGCCGGTCTTGTTGCGGTTGATCATGAAGGAATGCAGGTTATCGACCCTGTCGACGACCGTTGACGACAGCACCTCGGGCGCGATTGCATCTGTTTCGCGCGCGCCAATGGCGTGCAAAATCTCGGACCCTGCCGCCTGCACCGAGGCCGACAGTTGGGCGTGAAACTCAAGGTAACCGAACTGCCGTTCAACCACGAGGTTCCCGGGCTTCACATCGTTCTGTTTCAGCGCGATGTCGGTCAGGTATTCGATATCCATCCCCGGCGCGACCTCAACCACCATGGCCGCATCATTGGCCCGCGGAAGGAAGCCCCGCTGGTTTGCGCCGAGAAAACACATGGTCTGCGGCTGAAGCTGATCGAGGAAGATATATGATCTCAGTTGCGTCATCGTCGGTCCTATTGGTTCCTTGCCAGCTCTTCGCGCAACAGCGCGCGCAGCTCGTTCTTGACTGTGTCGGAAAGCGTGTCCGGTGTGGCAGCGGGGGCAGGTTGCGCGGCGACCTTCGCTTGCGGGACATCGACCGGGTTGGTCGCGAACACGACTTTCTTCCATTGGATCAGGTCGGTGGGCTGTACATTGTGGCCAACCGAACTGCCCCCGGCAAAACCGGTTCCGATCATGGCCGATCCCTTCAGCGAATTGTTGTCCCCCAACGCGCCGACAACGACACCGGTGTTCACGATGATCCGGTTATAGGTCAGCGCCCCGCCGAACCGAACGGCTTGTTCCGCGTTCTCGGTATAGAGATTGCAGGAATGGCCATTGCCCGCGTAGCTGAGCATCTCACCAGCGATATCAATCGCATCATCCAGGCTGTCCACCTCGATGAAGCCACAGATGACCGAGAGTTTTTCCTTGAGCAGCCTTTCGCTGCGATCCGGCTTGCCAGGGATCGGGCAATAGATCGCGCGGGTGCTGTCAGGCACGTTCAAGCCGGCAATCTTGCCAACCTTGGCCGGGCTCTGCCCCACGATAGCAGGGTTCAGAGAACCACCACCAAAGGCGCATTCGCGCATCTTGTCGGTCTCGGCCGACGTCAGGAATTGCGCCCCCTGGGCACTCATCTTTTGCTTCAGTTGCTCGGCAATTGCCCGGTGCGCAAAAACGACCGACGGCGAAGAACAGGGCGTGCCATATTCGAATTCCTTGTCAGTGACCGTGCAATAGGCGGCCAGGTCCAGATCGGCGCTTTCATCCACATAGACCGGCACATTGCCGGACCCAACGCCCAGTGCGGGCGTGCCCGAGGAGTAGGCCGCCCGCACCAGGGGGTTACCACCTGTCGCCATGATCAGGTTACAACCCGGGTTTTTCATCAGGGCCTGTGTTGTCGGCAGGGTCGGCCCGTCAAGGATTTGAACCGCATGCTCCGGGGCACCCGCCGCCCGTGCCACCGCAGCGATTTCCTCCACCGCAGCCACCGAACAATCGTTCGTCGCCGGATGCGGGCTTACGATGACCGCGCTGCGCGTCATGATCGCCATCATGACCTTCCAGATGATGGCCGGAACGGCCGTGGTCGATGGTACGATGGCCACGATCACCCCAGCGGGGTAGGCTATTTCCACACATTTTTCATCCTCGTTGATCCGGGTTCCACCCAGCTGCACATCATTCCAGTCATTCAGCGCACTGGCCACGATGGCGTCATGTTTGGCGACCTTGTCCTGCACCCGGCCATAGCCGGTTTCGCGTAGTTCCCATTCGGCGTAGAACTCGCCCCGTGGCATCATCGCCTGACCGATCTTGGCAGCGATGGCCTTGGCCGCGCTTTCGTCCAGCCGGGCCAGATCCGCCGCCGCCTTGCGCGCATTGCGCTGCAGCACCCGGACCCGTTGCAGGGCCAGAAGATCGCTGTCGAGTTCGGTTTGGTCGAGCATCGTGTCTCTCGCCCTTATCCGTTGCGCGCCAGGGCGTTCAGATCAGTGGATTTGAGCGCATCAAAGATCGCATCGACCGCCGCGCGTTCCTTGGGGCTGGCATTGGCCAGGCGTGATTGGTCAACGATGCTGTCCAGCGCCTTTTGTGCCGATGGTGAGCTTTGCCAGCTTGCCGGGCGCACCTCGGCCGCAACGGTCGAACGATCCAGAACCGGGGTGAACTCGGCGGTTGTCATGCGCTGCATCTCGCGGTAATGCGGCGCATAGTCAAAGACCGCATAATGCTGCGTGGCAAGGTTGTCCCAGATCGCGATCGAGTCGTTTTCCCAGGTGAACCGGCACATGAACTCGGGCTTTTTGACCCATTCCCACAGCATCTGCATAAACGCATCGGACAGGTCACGGTGCATGCCGACAAAGTCGCGCGACCAGGCCGAGTTCACGTAAAGCGTCAGCTTCTTGGTGATCGGGTGATTGACGATGGCCGGGTGTATCTTTTCCGGGTTCGCCTTCATCATCTGCATTTCAAATTCTTCACGAGCGATACCCTTGGCCTTGGCCATCTTCTCGAACTGTCCCATACGACGGAACAGGGCCGGTAGATCGTGAATAACCTCGAGATCCAACAGCAACGTCTGCATTGCCGGATGCAGGCTTTCGAAAGCCAGGTTACAGTTCATCCACATCGTATCGCCGCCGGATGGCGGGATATCCACCGCCCGCAGGATCGAGATCAGGCTCGGGTTGTCGCGGAAGCTGACATCGTGGTGCCAACGGTCCGTGTCCGGTGCGTCAAACCCCTGGTGTGAAATCTTCTGGATCTGGGGATATCCCTCGGGATGCGGAAAGAACTCGTGCGTTTCCGGCTCACCAAAGGCTCGACCAAGTTTCAGGTAGGCTTCTGGCTCAAGAGGCTGCTTTCGGAAAAAAATGACACCATGCCTCCACAGCGCTTGTTTGATTTCCTCGTAAACCGCCGGGTTGGTGACATTGTTCAGATCGACCCCGCTGATCGTGGCACCGATATTGGGGTTCATCGGCTCAACAGTGATATGCGCATATTTCATTTCAACACCTCATCAGCGGCTTCCATGCCCGGCATGGAAATTTTAACAATAATATCCGTTGCTTAAGGCTGAATTATTTCAGCCAAGCCGGAAAGATTCTTCGTGTGGGAACGTGAATTCCCTCCCATCAGCGCGACTTCTTGCCGCGTCTTGTTCTGACAGTGGATTGATTCCCGATTTCGCGGCAAGTGGACAATCTGGCCAAAAAAATGACTACCCAAGGCATTGGTTTTCCATGGAAAAGAGAAACTCAATATGGCTCAATAACAGACTTACATTGGTGATTTGGCCATATTGCTTGATGAACAACCACTCATTCACCCGGCTGAGCACTGTCAGGGCAAAAGCGAGTGCCCCGGCAACTATTGTTCAGGATGCGGCGGATCACCGGGTTCAAAGCTTACAGGTTCGCAAGCGGATTGATGCATGCAAGCAGAGGGTACTCACTTCCAGGCCCTCTACCGACCTGAACTTTGCGCTTGGCGGTTTTCAATACCAAGGAACGTGCAATGCCTTTGTCTCGGCAGGATTTAACCCTCGGCAATTGCTGCATAGTTGGGGAATAATCAGTTTGTCTGGTTTCCTCCGCGATCTGTGAATTGATCCCTCCGACTTGCTGAGCTTTGCATGAACGGCGCCTTTTCACATCGCGGCACGGCACGATGGTTCACGCAATCGCAGCAAAATTCGTGCCGCGTGCGCACGCAGCGAGAATTTCAAATTCACGAGAAGGGCTCTCCCCTGCCATTCTCTGCATTTTGCCCCAACAACCGCTTAGCCCGAGACCAGCCTTTCGGTTCGTTCCGCACTCGAACCTGAAACACCTAAAATCTCCCCCTCCAATCTGTCCAGTGCACTCAAGGCGTCCTCGACCTGCTCAGAGTCCGCCTCTGTTGGATTATCGAACTGAAGCGCTTCTCGGCTCCCAAAATCCATCTCAAACTGGCGCCGATCCTCTGCGATGACAGCGGCACGGCTGTGCTGGGCCACTGTGGCGGAACTTGGGTCGATAGGAGCGTTTCCAATGGGCTCTGTGAATCCCATCCTGGCTTCAAAATCGCGTTCCGACAAACCTGTCGCCCGCGGCGCTGTCGGCATCGCCCGAACACTCAATGGCAACTCACCCATCGGCCCGACCGGCCCTTTTGGAAACGGCAACTCTCCCTCCTGCGCCGCATGGATGCCCTTGAAGAACGGATCCTCATAGTACACGATCCGCTTCGCCCGGACCGGCATCTGTGCATCGACCACAACGATAACCTCGTCGAGCGGCAGGCGGCGTGCCTCGTCCTCAGGTAGGAGCGAAACCTCTTCGGTCCGCTCGGACTGGCTGCGGCCTTCGAAGGGGTTTTTCCCAACCGCGCGGGATCGCGTGACCACGGTCTTGGTGGTCTTGCCGACCGCCTTGCTCAACTCCTCGACAGTCTTCTCGTCCGAAGGTGTCAGGTATAGCTTGATACCGGCGTTCCCCTGCAACGCACGCCTCGTGTTCTCACCGTAGATTTCATCGATGGCGGGGATGGTCTGTGTCACCACTGCCAGGTGCCCGCGATAGGCGCGCAGCACTTCGATGCTTTCGGCGACGATCGGCATCTTGCCCAGCCGGTTGAATTCATCGAGCATGATCATCACCGGCCAGGGTTCATCCGGACCGGGTTCCTTGTCCTGCAATGCCGAAAGCAAATCGGAAAAAAACAGCCGAATGAGCGGCGCCAACGGCTTTATCATGAGCGGCTGAACGACCAGGTAGACGCTGAAGGGCTTCTTGCGGATCGTCCGGAAATCAAAATCCGACACCGCTGTCGCATCATCAATTGCCGGGTTCTGCCACTGATCCAGACCCGAGGTCATCAGAAGCGAGACATAAGACGTCAGAGTGTCATTGTTGGTCGAGGCCAACCGCGTGAATATCAATCTCGCCGCCGCATTCTGAACCTCATGCGAGCGGGCAAGATACTCCGTCTGCTTGTTCCCACCGGATGCGGCAATGCGGTAGATTTCGCCCAAGGTTGGACATTTGCGCTGGAAGGCCAGAAGGCCGGCGGCAACGAATAGATCAATGCCACCTTTCAGGAGCCCCTGCACCCGATCATTGTCGTTCTGCAGGAAGAGGGTTGCCAGGAGCTGCAACTCCATCTGCTGGCGCGCCGGGTCCTCAAGCTCATAGATGCGCAGAAGCGGATTGTACCGATGGGTGCGCTTGTCCTCCCAATCCGTCGGCGCGAAGCGATAGACCATGTCACCTTGCGCGCCGCGATGGCGGGCGGAGGCTTCGAAACATTCGCCCTTCACATCGAGCACCACGGCCGATCCCTGCCAGGTGAGCAGGTTCGGAATGACAAAACCGGTGGTCTTGCCACGCCCTGTCGGGGCCACGATCAAGGCATGTGGGAATACCCTGGAACAGAGGAAAGGCGCCCGTGATATCGGTTTACCAAGCTTACCAATCACGAACCCGGCGCCGGGATTGCCAAAGAACCCGTTGCGTTTCATCTCGCGGCGGGTTTGCCAATGGGTATAGCCGAAGCGGGTGAGCGCTGAGCCGGACATCGCCAGGCTCATCATCAGACCCGCGACCCCTGCGCCACCCATGATCAGGTTGATCAGTTTGAAGTCGTCGGGTCGAACCTTGCCAATGGCCCGGTAGTTCTGTGCGATATAGAAAAAGTCGATCTCGGCCTGGAACCCGAGGTCTTTGAAGGTCAGAACCGTGGATGCGATGACATAGCCAATCGCGGCGGCCACAAGCGTGACCAATAACACGCCGATGGCAAGACGGCCTCTCCGCATCGATCCCATCAATGGGTCTCCCCGCGCTCAAACTCACCATCGACAAGATCGGCACGGTGCAGTTGATACTCGCGTTCCGCGATCTCCTCGACCACGGTTCGTGTCGCTTCACTGTTGGCGGTTGCCTCATTGGATTGCAGATAGACCTTGGCCGCATAGAGCCGGTCGAGCCGATCCTCGATCTGATCCTTTAGCACGTCGGCATCACCATCACGCAGCCGGGCGATCTGATCTTCATCAAGCTCCCGCTCGACCGCATCGAGATACCTTGCCTGCTGATCGGTATTCTCGAAGGGCGAGGACAGAACACCGGCGCGCTCATGATTGACGACATGTGCAAGTTCCGCAGACAAACGGCGCGGACCGTCGCGCATCTCATCCTCGCGGCGAACCTCATTGATGGCCTCGGTATCCCGTGCGTCGGCAACGGCTGCATAGGTTGCGCCAAGACCCTGTGCGAGATGAGACGGCATATCCGGATATCGGGTGCGGAAGTCGGCCGCAACGGCATCTGCGACGGGGGTTCGGGTATCGTGTTCCACCATGATCCGATCAACCTCGCGGGTGATTTCCCGCACGCGGGCATCATCGGTGATATGTTCCCGGTACGGCTCGGACCGATCAATGACCTCGCCAGGCCGTGCGAGCAGTTGCGGATGGGCATCAAGGTAGCTGCGCTGCTCAGCCTCAACCCGGCGCTCGGCACGAGACGCAACCTGCCAGACACGATCTTCGATCTGCTGCGCGGTCAAACCTTCCGTGCGCATCTCCTGCCGGATCGTTCCTTCCATGGCCCGGACCGCCTCGGGATGATAATGGAACCGCTCGGTGACGGTCGGCTCTTCCACAACGCCATCCTCCCGCAACACGCCCGCCCGCTCCAGTGCCGTGCCCAGCTGAACATGGGCCCGGTTGAGGGTTTCGCGAGCGGTCTCGAGATCAGCCCTCCGCTCGAGATTGAGCCCGTCCTTCTCGGCCACCCGCGCCAGATCATCGGCGATCCACTGCCGCTCAAGCGCCGCGTTCTGCGCGCCGGTCTCCATCCGCGCGACGACAACCGAAGAACTGATCCCCGTGCCGCGAAGGGCGGTATCGACCTGCGCCCGGACCTCCGGTTCGCGCAAACGATCCAACTGATCGCGGTCGATATTGACCTCGGAATAGACCCCGCCCTCGGACGGCTTTTCGGTGAGGGTCACGGAGCGCAAACCCAGCGGTTGCATATGGGCCAGGCGTGACTGGATTTCGTTGAGGCTGCGTTCCAGACGCGGGCGTTCCGCCTCCGGCTTCTCTGCGATCATGCCCTGGATACGCTCGACCTGATCGGCATAGCGGGTTCTCAGATCCTCGAACGATTGTTCCTCGGCCATATAAACCCCTCCTTCAAGATTGAGCTTGCCCCCTTGCGCCAGGACCTTTCCGGCCCGGAACAAGGCGTCGGCAATATCCTCGCGATTGTCATGGGACGCTTCGGCGGCAAGCGAGTGATAGATGATCCGCGTGTTCGCAATCTCTTCGAGCGCCCGATCCAGATCGGCCCCGACGCGCGCACGCGGTTCCGCCACCCGGCCCTCTTCCTTGGCGGCGTAGACCTCGCGGGTGCGCGGCGCGTAATGCACGATACCCCGATCCAGCCGACGCGTTGCCTCAAGGCGCACCCCAAACTTCTCGGCTTCCTCGACCATGGCGAGGCGGAAGTCGTCGTAATTGAACCTGTGATCCCGGCCCAGGAAGAAGAACTCGCCCTCCTGCGACCGGCGGTTCAATACGAAATGCGCGTGCGGGTGATCCCGATCCTCGTGCACCGCGATAATGTAGTCGAAATGCCCCTCGTCGGTTTGGAAGAACCGCTCCGCCACATTGGACGAGATGTCCCGCACATCTTCACCGCGGGTGCCTACGGGAAAGGACATCAGCATATGCGTCGTCTGGCCGAGCTTGGGTTTGAACCCGGCACTCCAGCGCTTCGCAAACCGCTCGGTGAGGTCCTTCACCTCCTTCGCCTCGAGCTTCACTTTCCCATCCAGGAAGCCGCTTGAGTCAACGATATGCGTGGACTTGGTCGTGAGGTATTCGAGCTGGTTGGCAAGCTGGGATTTCGTATGGGTGCCCCCGCCCCGGATCGCCTTGAAGACCGCAGCGCGGTGCCCTGCGGCGGCCCGCACGAGCTGCTTTTGGCGCCCAGCCTGCAGCCCCTGCATCGAGCCCCGGATACGGCTCCAGCCGTCCCGGAATACCTCGCCGGTCACGTCATGGACGGCATCATTCAGCCGCATGGGCAAACTCCCTCAGCACGGCAGTGGCAGAGAGCTGCATCGCATCCCGGCGGCGACGCAGGAGCAGGTCAATCTCGTCAGCACTATCCAAGATAAATCGCGCCAGCCCGCGCATCTGTGCAAGCCGTAGTTCGGAGAACTCGGGCCCCGCCCCATCACCGGCCCCCTGCCCCATACGGTTGGCCTGTGTCATCTGTTTGGCGATCTGCGCGACGCCATTGCCAACCTCATGCAAGGACGCCCGGTAGCGCGCCATCTCGGCGGCCAATTGGGCGTCCGGAACGAAGGTCCCGACCGCCATTTGGATAAGCCTTCGCAGCCCCTCTGTGCGCGTCTCAATCTCCGCCGCGGCCAGCACCTCATCGAAGGCGGCCAACTCCTCGGGCGTCACTTTCACACTCACGGCAGCAACCGGAACCGCCGCATCCCGCTGGCGTTCTGCGTCCGCCTTCAGAGTGTATTGGATCGCTCGAGGCGTCACGCCAAACCGCTCCGCGAGCACAGACGTCGAAACTCCCTCGGCGGCCTCACGCAGAATCTCTGCCTTTTCAGCATCTGTCAGTCTCCTGGCCCGGGACATGCGAAGAAAGACCCCCTATTTCCTGCCAACTTCATTCAAGGTCACGTTCATCTTACGATACTATATGTCGTCGTCAATACTATATTTTTGTAGATTCAGTTGAAGTGATCTTGAATTCCGCTTCTCGCCTGCCCCGCCAGGGGACAGGCTACCGAGCCGGCGGCTCGGACAACAAGGAGTCTGAGGTTCGCACTCCGGCCATGGCAACGCCTCGAACCTCGCCTTCTGCAATCTTCCCGGCAGTGTCCGAAACGGCATTTGAAAATGCTTGCATTGACCCCATGGCTTGCAACCGAGACGGCGACCCGTTGAGTTAGGCAGGCCCGGCATTCCTTTGAAGTCGCGCGCGCTGAAAGCAGATAAGCGAAAACCCAACCGTCGCATGAGACGGTTGGGTCAACCTGTTGCTTCGGAGCGCTGCCTCAGGCAGGTGTCCCGTTGTGATCGGTAAGAACCATGCTTTCCGTGACACCGACAAAGAGCGGCGTGATTTGGTACTCGCCCTCGTCGCTTCCAGGCGGCATCACGGCAACGATTGCCACGGCTGGTTCGCCATCGAGGAAGCAGGAGAACAGCGCGAAATTGTCGTGCTCTCCGGAAGTCAGCGCCTCAAAGGCGCTGATATGTTCAGGTCGAATGTTGGTGCTCATGTGACGATCTCTCCGGCTTCGCGGGCGCGTTCGACATAGGTGCCGAGCGGCGCGTTTGGTTTGAAGTGGAGGTCCCGTTCGATCAGTAGGCCGAGACGTCCACGATGCGCCTTGAGAACGCTGAGCCGAACTGAGCCAAGTTCGGGATAACCAAGGCCGAGGTCGCAGAGACCGAAAGCGATGTCCGCGTCTACAGGGTCGGTTTCGCTGAGGAGCCATGTGGCGCCGCCGTCAGGTGTGAAGAGCTTGGCGACCGGGTGATGGTCGATGGTGTCTTCACCGGCTTCGATGCGCGCCTGGTTGGCGCGGCCATTGGCGGCCAGCTGGTCGAGGATGGATTGGGGCAGAAGTTCCATTGTGTCTGTCCTTCGTGTGAAATGTCGGTGAGGTTTGGCGGGAGGGGCACAAGGCCCCTCCCCGGCCGGGTCATTCGGTGACCTGGCCGTCGTCGCTGTCGGCTTTGGGCTCGAAGAGGACGAGCTCGCCATTCACCGGGGTTGCGAAGAGCTGGATGGTCATGAAGGACTTGGCGCCTTCGTTCTGCGGGAAGGCGACACCCACCTTGTGGAAGCGAGTTTTGCCATCCTTGCCGGTGTCAGGGGTAGTGACGGTGTAGTACTTGGTCATATCGGTTCTCCTTCGTTTTCGATGCAAACGGGAGACCGTGACCGTCCGGACCGGCTGTCAGGCTGAACTTTGGGTCGCGAGGAATGGGCGCGAAGCGCACAGGGGAAAGTTCTGCTTGAAGGGGGTGGCTGAAAGCCGCGCCCGGCAGACGGGCCAGATCACGGAGATTGCATCAGGAAGAAAACGAGAGGGGAACCGAGGTGGCCGGGCAACGTGCCGATCGCGCCAGACCGAAATGGTGGTTGGATGCTCCCAAGGTGGCCGATGCCTGAACTTGGATGAAGCTGCCACGACCGGAATGACATGTCCCTGCGCAACCTGATATGGCGGGGCATGATCAAGCTTCAACCCATTGCCGATCACGACCCTGTACTGGACCAATCCCGGCTGCTGCGGGCCATGGAGCTCGCCTTCGCCTATGCCGACACAAACGGTGGGGTCGGACTGACACAGACCAAGGCCTTCAACCGGAAATTCGCGCACTGGATGGCGGAGAACTCGCCCTGGCCAGACTACAAGGCAGAAGAACTGCTGCGATTGAACAAGGTCCTCAACGAATGGGATGTCGCGCCAGCCATGGTCGTGCATGACCTCATGATAGTCATGAAGCTTGGGCGACACGTGAAAGGCAAGTTCCAGGTCTCGAAGAAAGCCAGGGCCTTAGCCTCAAACCGCGGTGCCTTCTTCGCAGACCTCGCCGAGACCTATCTCTACCGCTACAACCACGCCCGCACTGCCAGGACCGAGTTCACCGCGCCGGGCAACTGGGACATCTTCCTCAACATCATCAATGTAGAGGCGGAGGAAGGCCTGACCGAGCCGCATCTGGTGAAGACGCTCTACGGATTGGAACGGCAAGGTGTCTATGATCGGGAATACTACGACCATGCGGGGTTTCTGTTCACCCATGTCTTGCGGCCCCTAAGCTGGATCGGGTTTCTGGCAGAGAATTCCGGCAGCGAAAGGAGGTCCGACAAGACCTATTGGAAGACGCCGCTTTGGCGTGCATGCCTGCAACTCAGTACAGATGAGATGGTGGAGGCCCCGTCGCGTCATTGAGGCGTCCAGGGTGCCTTTGACTTGAGAACCACTTTCCCGTCAGCGGCCATTCGTTAAGCGTGCGGCTAAGGTCTCAAATGAGCCCAGAGTGACGGATGCCGCGCTGTGCACGGATGGCAGCTTTCGGGTTCCTGAGATGCTGCGGCTTCAACTAGGGTGGGTTTACGGGTGTTCCCCGGTCCAAGCACAATGAGCACAGACAACAGTGGCTTTGTAGTTTCTGAAAAGAGCATCGGTTGTTGAATCAAGAGGCCCAAGTCTCGATTTCAGGCGTGTAATCGTTTGTGGTTGGGTTCGAGGTTTGGCGATACTATTGGCGTTCTCGCAGGTCTTTTTTTTGTAGTCGGCGAGCAAATCTTCTGAGTAACCAAAGACATCGTCGTTTCGGTAGATGCCAATCTCGGTGCCAAGCAACCACCATTCATGATCGCCACTACAGGTTGGGCATTGGAAGCCACCATTCTCTCCGAGCGCAAGCCACTCAGCGAGATCGATCTCGCCTTCGGCCGCAGCCAGGCCGGATGCGAACTGGGAAGATGGATGCGCCTTAAAGGCCTTGATGGACAAAGCTCCAATTTGCGGAAGGCTGTTTTTGAATCCCGACGCTGCCGCCTGGCCAATAGGTGTTTTCAGCCATGCGTTGTCCGGCGTGCAGGAAACACCAGAATAACCGGTATGTGCTGGCTGGTGTCCGGCCAAGGCTAATCCACCCAGTAGATTTGCAATCATAAGTAGCGGTTCACCGGTCTTGTTTTCGGCAAGGCGTAACAGATGCGGGATCGAGAGATAACTCGCGGGATAGGTCGTGCCTTGATGGAGAAGCGCTGAGAAAAAAAGGTAGTCGGCGGCATCGTCGCTCCACTCTTTTTCCAATTCTGCCAAAAGCACATTTGCCCCAACCCCATAGCAGTGAGGCGCCTGGTCCCAAACAGGGTCTTCATACGGAAATGCTGTCATCGAACTTCATTTACCAAAAACGCCAGATATTCAAAACGGTCATTCGCGCAGCCGCAGCGAAAGTCAACTTCGTCCCGCATCTTACCAGTTCGTGCACGGCGCGGCGAAGGTCCGCAATCCCGGTACTGCACATCGCGAACCTGCCCGAGTTGAGGCCGCCTATGCGGCAACCTCATCCGTGTTTGGCTGCAACCCATGCAGGTAATCGACGGCCTTCTGTGCATGAGCAGCGGCCTGGAAGATGAACCGCTTGTCGTTGCGAAGACCTTCGAGCCAATGCGCGATATAAGCAGCGTGCTCTTCACGCGGTTCAGGTGAAAGGCCCAAATCAGCTGCCAGAAACGCAGCGCCAAGCTCGGCAACCAGCTCTTCCTGGGCATAGCCTTCATCGCCCCAGCGTTTGCAGCCAAAGCTGCGATCAAGACGTTTCGGGTGGCGAGTCCAGTGTGTGATTTCGTGCCCGAGGGTCGAAAAATACGCCTCTTGGGTTTCGAACGTCTCGAAGGGCGGCATCTGCACGTAGTCGGGATCAACCGCATAGAAGGCCTGGTTGCCACCATGGCGTATATCGGCGTCGGTCGCGGCGAAGAACGCTTCCGCAGTGGCATCGCGCTCGGCGGTCTCGGGCATCGGCTCAGACACCTCGTAGTAGGTCTCAGGCAATCCCTCGATCTGATCGACGTTGAAGACCGTGTAGCCCTTCATGAAGGGTATCTCGACCTCGCGGTCCTGGCCCGCATCATCGGTCTCCGTCTTGCGGAGCTTGTCTGCGTAAATGACGAGTTGGCCCTTGGAGCCTTTGCGGACCTGCCCGCCGAGCTCGAGTGCCTGACGGTAAGTTATCCAGGTGGGTGCAGCATAGCCATGGGCGACGGACGCGGCCCAGAGCAGGATGATGTTGAGGCCGCGATAGGCGATACCGTTGTGGCGCAGGGGCCGGGTAATGCGACCGGTGAGATGATCGGCACTCCAGGGCTTGTGCCAGGGCCGGGTGCCAGCCTCGAGATCGGCAATGATCTTTTCGGTGATGCGGGTGTAGATGTCGGGCTTTGCCATGTGATCCTCCATTGTCTCATCCCCGTGCGGGACGCGGGAGGAAATGGCGGACGCAACAAGCCGCTCGTGCATGGTCAACACGGGAGCATCAGCGAATGGAGCGGGCAGACCATTGCGCGGGCGGCGGCGTCCGCCAGACCCGCGATCCCCTTGCTCGCACGGGGATGAGACGGTGGAGGTTGATGGTGGGAAGCTGAAATCATCCGCAGCGCCACAACGAAAAATCGCGCTCGCGCAGGATCACCTAGTCTGACAGTTCACGCTAGGTTCACGAAACCGGCCATATTCACTGTTTAGCAAATTTGAGCTTGGCCGTTTCTTCAAACTCAGCGTGTGAACCGGCATGCAAGATTGACCCCTGTATTGGGGTAATCGGCGTCCAAAAGTGACCCCCCTGATATTTCTGTTCAGAAGCTTCCTCAAAGGATTGAGGGAGCGATTTGGGGATGTTGGTTGTGGAGACGATTGCGAAGATCAGGCGGGCGCATTTCATCCAGGGGAAGTCGATCAAGCAGATCTGCCGGGAGCTGCGGGTATCACGGAACACGGTGCGGAAGGTGGTGCGGTCCGGGGCAACCGAGTTCAGCTATGACCGGTCCACGCAGCCCCGCCCCAAGATCGACCCGTGGCGGTCCGATCTGGATGAGATGCTGGCTGAGAATGACCGGCAACCCAAACGCCAGCGGCTGACACTGGTTCGGATTTACGAAGAGCTGCGCAACCGGGGTTATGACGGCAGCTATGATGCGGTGCGGCGCTATGCGGCGAGTTGGTCGAAGGCGACCCGGGAAGCTTCCGCCGCTGCCTACGTGCCGCTGAGCTTCGACCCGGGCGAAGCCTATCAGTTCGACTGGAGCCATGAGGTTGTCCTGATTGACGGCGTGACCACGACGGTGAAGGTTGCGCATGTGCGCCTGAGCCACAGCCGGATGCCGTTTGTGCGGGCCTATCCCAGAGAGACACAGGAGATGGTGTTCGACGCCCACGACAAGGCGTTTGCCTTCTTCGGTGGGGCCTGTGCGCGGGGCATCTACGACAATATGAAGACCGCCGTTGACGCGATCTTCATTGGCAAGGATCGGGCCTATAACCGGCGGTTCCAGCAGATGTGCGGCCATTACCTGGTCGACCCGGTGGCCTGTACCCCGGCCTCGGGCTGGGAGAAAGGCCAAGTCGAGAACCAGGTCGGCGTGATCCGCCGGCGCTTCTTCGTGCCGCGTCCGAAGTTCAAATCCTATGCCGAGTTGAACGCCTGGCTGGAGGATCGCTGCCTGGCCTATGCCAAGGCGAACAAACATCCAGAGTTGCGCGACAAGACGATCTGGGAGGTGTTCGAGGACGAGCGCCCGAGCCTTGTGCCTTACGTCGGCCCTTTCGATGGATTCCATGCAGTTCCCGCATCGGTGTCCAAGACCTGCCTCGTGCGGTTCGACAAGAACCGCTACTCGGTCGATGCCCGGGCGGTCGGGCGGCCGGTGGAGATCAGGGCCTATGCCGCCCGGCTGGAATGCTGGCAGGATGGGCAAATCGTTGGCCAGCATGAGCGGGCCTTCGGGCGGGACAAAACCATCTTCGATCCCCTGCATTACATCCCCGTTCTGGCCCGCAAACCCGGCGCCCTTCGCAACGGGGCGCCCTTCAGGGAATGGGAGCTGCCGGTGCCAATCCGCCGCGTGTGGCGCAAGCTGGAACGCCAGCCGGGCGGTGACCGGCAGATGGTCGACATCCTGAGCGCCGTGCTGACCGACGGGATTGATGCGGTCGAGGCGGCCTGCGCCGAAGCCCTGTCGCACAATGTCCATTCCGCAGGCGTCGTGCTGAACATCCTGGCCCGGCACCGCGAGCCGCCACCACCCCTGACAATCACCACCCCGGATGCGCTGAAGCTGGCCTGCGAGCCCATTGCCGACTGCAACCGATATGACAGCCTGAGGAGAACACAGAATGGAAAGATCCGAGGTAATCGACGCGATGGGAAAGCTGAGGCTCTACGGAATGAGGGCCGCCTATGACGAGGTCCTGACCACCGCCGTCAAACGCCAGCACGAGCCGCAACAGATCATTGGTGACCTGCTGACCGCCGAGATCAGGGAGAAGCAGGCCCGGTCAGTCAAATACCAAATGACCATCGCCAAGTTGCCGCTCGCCAAGGAACTGGAGGAGTTCGACTTCGAGGCCGCCGAGGTTAACGAGACCCTGATCCGCGACCTGGCCAACGGCGACTTCCTCGACCATCAGCGCAACCTCGTCCTGATCGGCGGCACAGGCACCGGCAAAACCCATCTTGCCGTCAGCATCGCCCGGACCTGTATCCGGGCAGGGCGCCGGGGCCGGTTCTTCAACGTGGTCGACCTGGTGAACAAGCTCGATGCCGAAGCCCGCGCCGAGCGCCAGGGCCGGACCGCCGACCTGATCTCCCGCCTCGACTTCCTGATCCTGGACGAGCTCGGCTATCTGCCCTTCGCCCAGACCGGCGGCCAATTGCTGTTCCACCTGATCAGCAAACTCTACGAACGCACATCCATCATCGTCACCACCAACCTGGCCTTCGGCGAATGGCCCAGCGTCTTCGGCGATGCCAAGATGACCACCGCACTGCTCGACCGGCTCACCCACCATTGCGAAATCGTCGAAACCGGTAACGAAAGCTGGCGCTTCAAGAACCGCGCATAGCGCCAACCCGAAACCCCGCAGGCCCGCCGCCGCTGCGCTATGTGAGGGCTACGCAGCGCCGGGCCTGCTCACCACCAAGGGGGTCAATATTGGATGCCGATAGGGGGTCAAACTTCAATGCCGATTGACACTCAGCGGTTGTCGAAGAGCTCTCGTACAGTTGGCAACATGCTAAGTATGGCGTCGCGCGAGAATGGCGGGGTTCTGGCCGGACCAGGCTGCGAATGCCTTCGCTGTCTCTATCAAGGGTGCTTCCTGAACGCCATGCAGCTTCGCAAATGCCAATTGGTCTGCGACGGTGACTTCCATGAAGAACGAATTCACCTGACCTATTGTGATGTCGCCCGCAGTCAGCGCCGCCGCCAACGCGCGACCATCCAGGTAAGTCTGATATGGCGCGTTCACGGTTGTGAGCAACGCTGTTAGCGTATCCTGCTTCATAGCGATCCAACCATGGTGGCTTCACCTGTGAACGGCCCTCTAGGCGGACGCGAGCCGCTCTAAGGCACCCATCAAAGGCATTGCACGAACACCACCCTGCCCCGGCACATCCTTTTCATCGGCATAGACGAGGACCCGTTCCGAGACGTCCAACTCTTCGGCTGCGATGTGAAACCCTCGCGTGACTTTCGGCGATGTCGTCCGCTTGATTTCAATGCCCCAAATCTGGCCTCGAGGAAGCTTCAAAACCAGATCAATCTCCGCACCGGCTGATGAACGATAGAAGCTTGCCTCGGTTCCGCGGGGTGCAGCAGCAATTAGGTTCTCGATGCAGAACCCCTCCCAGCTGCCGCCAACAACCGGATGTCCCAGTAAGTCTTCCTGTGCTTCGATCCCAAGAAGAGCGTGGGTCAGTCCGGAATCTCGTATGTAGACCTTGGGCGATTTGACCAGCCGCTTGCCCGCATTGGAATGCCAGGGCGGCAATCGCCGCACCAGCATCAGATCGACAAGCAGATCGAGATACCGAGCAACGCTTTGCCCCGAGACACCGAGATTACCTGCAAGCTTGGCTGCGTTGAGAAGCCCCCCTTGCTCGTGCGCGAGCATGGTCCAGAACCGGCGCAGCGTCTCAGTGGGGATGCGCAACCCGAACGAGGGGATGTCGCGCTCAAGATAGGTCCTGATGAAATCTTCCCGCCACGTGAGGCTGGCCCGATCACTCTTCGCGAGATAGCTGTCAGGAAAGCCACCACGCAGCCAGAGAGTGGACATCGCATCCGAACCAACCTCCGGCAGCATGAAGGGCGTCAGTTCGTGATAGCTGACCCGGCCAGCCAGGGATTCGGCACTTTGATGCAAGAGTGTATTCGATGCAGATCCCAACAACAGGAATTGCCCGGTCCGATGCCCCTGCCTACGCCGACGGTCGATTTGTCCGCGCAATGCGCTGAACAAATCTGGCAATAGCTGAACCTCGTCGATCACGACGAGGCGCCCCACCTGTTCGTCAAGATAAAGATCCGGTTCTTCCAGAACCTGGCGATCCGCGGTCCGCTCCATGTCGAGATAGACCGCATCGCGGCTTTCCGCTATGTCCTGAGCAAGCGTCGTTTTGCCAACCTGCCGCGGCCCTAGCAGGACAACTCCCGCTTGGTTTTCCAGTGCTTCTTCGACTGATTTTCTATGACTACGCTCGATCATACCTTGCATTTATTCCATGCAGTGGAAGATTCGCAAGGTTATTTTCAGGATGTTCGTCCAATTGAAAGGCTTCAAGAAGCCGCAGCTTCAATCATTCCCGCATCTTCCAACTGTTCCCGATCCGGGAGGTCAGCGAGGCTTTCCAACCCGAACGCGACCAGGAACTGCTCAGTTGTCACGAATGTATATGGAGCCCCTCGTCTGGGGGCGCGCGGACCGGTCCCGATCAGGCCGCGCGCATGCAATCGCCCGATCAGGTCGCGGCTGATTTCCTTGCCGAAGATATCCTTCAACCCGTCACGGGTGATCGGCTGATGATAGGCAATGGCGGCCAGCACGGCGACATCGAACTCGTTCAGGTCCAGAACCTGCTCGCCCACATCTGCCGCAGCCCGGATCGCCGGGGCATAGGCTGGCCGCGTACGCAGCATCCATCCGCCCGTACCCTGCGCCACCTCGAAAGAGCGACCCTCCAAATCAGCAGCAAGGTCTTCGACCAGCAGATCGACCGAGATCCCCTGCCCCACAACCTTTGCCAAGTCCTCGCGCGGCACCGATGACGCGCTGGCAAAGAGCACCGCCTCAATCCTGCGCAGCCATTCCCGCCAACGCAGCTCGGGCGGCAGGTCTTCCAATTCGCGGTCCAGCTCAGGTTCAGAACGATCCTTCGCCATGCTCAGACCCCATAAAGCCGGAACGTATCGCGGCCGGTCAATTCATGGACCGCGCCAAGCTCAACCAGCCGGTCGCACAACCGCCGCGCTGCCCGGTCCGGCAAAGGCAGAGCCGAGGGTGCGACAGCATCACGCGTCAGGAACATCTCAACGGCGTCCCCGGCGCCTTTCGCTCGAAGCTTTGGCGCGACCACCTTCAAATGCGCAGCCCTCCGCGCCAAGTCTGTCGCCTGACCTACAGCTTTCTTCACAGAAGAAATCACGGCGCGATGACAGGCCAGCCGCAACGCGTCGTCACGCTTGCGCGGGTCGGCACGTTTCAAGCCCGCAGCCAGCAAAGGCACGACTTGTTTCCAACCGAGCGCCTGCCCCAGCACCGCATCCGCCAGGATCAACGCCGGCAACTCCTGTCGCGGTGCCCGCGTCAGCACGGCCTCCAACACCATCGCGGCACGAGTGACTGGCGCGCCCTGCCCTGCATCTAACCACTCGGCGATCTGTCCCGCCTCTATCCCGGGCAGCGCCCGATACAACGCCTTGATCGAGACCGGCCACTCCACAGCGCGTCGCCAGGACAGGTAGGTTTCTCCCGCCGGGCCGGGCAGGTCACCCGGCTGAAGAAAGGCCACCGCATCCCGCAACTCCCCTGCCCTTTCCGGTCTTCCTGTACGTGCTACGCAAGCCTCAGCCGCGCGCAGTGCCAGGCGTTCCCGCAACAAGGACTGGGGGACCTCATCGCGCCCTAACACAAGATGCAGGTGGCTCAGCGCCGCCCCTGACAAAAAGGCCACATCTTCAGGGGTTTGCGCGCGTGCCGAGGTGACCCAAGACGGTATCCGGGGTAGGGTCTCAAGGTCGTCGATGTGATCATGCCGGGCATATGTCATGCCACAATACTATCCCAACCCGGCGCTTTTGCCTACTATATACTGTGCAAACCGCCCCACCCTGCGCTTGCCTGTTATGTCCAATAAGTTTGCATTATCGGACATAATTGGGATAGGCTCCAAAACATGGATGTCAGCTCATGTTTCACCAGTGGACTCGCCCGAAATCGGCTCTCTGGCCGAGTTCGTTCGTATTTCATTGCTGGACAAGGCTTTAGGTCCATCGTTGGACTCCCGACGCCGAGCCAAATCGGTTCAATGTGGTCCAAGTTCACGACGGTATTTGTGAGACTGGACAGGCCGGAATTCGTGAGACTGGCGTCGTTTGGAGGCTCTTTAGCAACCTGGCGCTCTCTCGTCGCGCTGAGTGCGCTAATACCGGGCAGAGATGCGTCGTTTCAACGAGAGAGGCCACGATTGAGGAATCAGAACCCCCGCTCCTTGAGTGATCTTCTTGACAGCGCAAGCGGTCCACCTACATTGTAAGACAACTGAACTCGAGGTCCAAAACAGCTTCATGGCCACAACATCTTTCACCACCCGCATCGACACCGATCTCAAAGCACAGCTCGATCGTATCGCGCGCTTCGAAGATCGCTCATCTTCCTATATGGCCAATCAGGCGATCAGGGCCTTTGTCGAAGAACGCCTGGCGACGCGTGATCTCGTTGAGACCGGGCTTGCCCTTGTCGAACGGAATGCACCCTCTCTGGCTCCGGATGCGGTCCACGATTGGCTGAAGGCTGATGACGACGCCCCCTTCCCCGACGCGTGAGTCCACGCATGGACCTTCGATATCTCGAAACCTCTGAGCCGGGCTTGCGCTGGTTCAGAGCCTATTACCGCCAAAACCCGCAGCTCAACCTGGCCAAAGCCATTGATGCCTTGATCCAGGCAGAGCACATGCTCAAGGAATTTCCTTTTTCGGGGCCGTCCTTCGAGGATTTTGACTTGGTGCGCGAATTCAAGATCAAGGGGACCGCGTTTTCGCTGCTCTACACAGTCGCTCGAGACACCGTCTGGGTCATTGATTTGCGGGATCAACGTGGACAACGCAGTGCAGAAGCTATCCGATTGCACGCCCAGGAACTCCAGGCCCAATACGGAATTGGGGAGGGTAGCACGTGACACGACGCCTACCAGCCCAGGGTCCCGCCATACCGCACGAGACACCGGCAGAGGTTTCGGACAGTGCCATCGCCCTGCCATCTCATGTGGCCGGATCCGGCACTCTCGATCGCCTTGTCGACACTGCCCGCGACTATGCCAAGGCCTCAACGGCCGAGAACACCAATAAGGCCTACGCGGCCGACTGGAAGCACTTCGCGCGGTGGTGCCGCCTGAAAGGCACCGATCCCCTACCCCCGTCACCGGAGATGATCGGTCTTTACCTGACCGACCTGGCCGCGCCATCAGGCTCCTCCCCTGCTCTTTCGGTCTCGACCATTGACCGTCGCCTCTCCGGTCTCGTCTGGAACTACGCGCAGCGCGGATTCGCGCTCGACCGCAAGGACCGGCACATCGCCACCGTGCTGGCCGGGATCAAGCGCAAGCATAGCCGCCCGCCGGTGCAGAAGGAAGCAATCTTGCCGGAAGACATCCTCGCCATGGTGGCCACCTTGGGTTTCGATCTGCGCGGGCTACGTGACAGGGCCATCCTGCTTCTGGGATATGCTGGCGGGTTACGTCGGTCCGAAATCGTTAGCCTGGATGTCGGGAAAGACGACACAATCGACTCTGGCGGTTGGACCGAGATCCTCGACGACGGCGCCGTGCTGACGCTGAACGCCAAGACCGGATGGCGTGAGGTGGAGATCGGTCGCGGATCCTCGGACCAGACCTGCCCAGTCCATGCGCTCGAACAATGGCTGCATTTAGCGAAGATCGACTTCGGGCCAGTGTTCGTGCGCACCTCCCGCGATGGCAAGAAAGCCCTGGAAGCTCGTCTGTCGGACAAACACGTCGCGCGCCTCATCAAAGCCACCGTCCTGAAATCCGGCATCCGCGCCGAGCTGCCCGAGAATGACCGCCTCGCTCTCTTCTCGGGCCATTCCTTGCGCGCCGGGCTCGCCAGCTCGGCAGAAGTTGACGAACGCTACGTCCAGAAGCAGCTCGGGCACGTCTCGGCCGAGATGACCCGCCGCTATCAGCGCCGCCGGGATCGGTTTCGGGTGAACCTGACGAAAGCCGCGGGTCTCTGATCCGCACTTCCATCACGCTGCCTGTCCGCTGAGCCTGCCGTAGAAACTGCGCTCGAGATGCAACTCCCCTGCCCCGGCTTTCTGGACAATGCCCCGCAGGTACCCGCCCGGAGAGGCCACTTCGCCGGCGCAATGCTTGTCGAAAGTCAAAACCAACGCTGCGGTTGCGATTTGAGGCCCAAGCCGGTCCTGAGCGAGGTTCCAGGCATGTTCGGAAACGCCGATCATCGGCCTCAACTGCCCTGCAACCCGGTGCAGATCGCCCCAATCCTTCATATATCCGCCTATATTGCGCGCCCAGGAGGCAAATTCCGGACAAGCCTGCATGACTGTCGGCAAATCGAGTGCTACACCGCGTTTCTTGCGCGTTTCCGCAACCCAATCCTCCAACTCCCTATCCAGCTGCTCTTCGGGTGGCGCATTGGGCACCACGCCCGCCGCTTGCTCAGTTTCTGAGCGATTACAGGTTACAGGATTAAGTTGGGTTGTAATTAGTATATGAGGTTCAGAATTGACCTCCCTGGGGTTCATTTCTTGAGTTTTTTCACTGACTTGTTCATTGGTTTCCGGCGTGTTTTCCACAACTTCATCTGCACGAACTGCCTTGAGATATGCCGCTTCGACGCGCTCCTGAAGCTCCCTGAACCATGCCAGGAGTCGCTCAAGCGTCTCAGAGGCCGTGTTCCGGCGCGGAAGACGGTCCAGGAGGTCCTCGAACAGCCCTGAAAGATGATCCCAGGGGCCTCTCAGCGCCGCGTGAGACGCCGCTTCGATCCGGGCGCGGATCATCCGACGCGCGACCGTAATCTGACGCTTCAGGCGCTGACAGAGCTCACGCTCGGCCTGCAGCTCGGCCTGCAGGTGCTCGAATTCCTCGACACGGGCCGACAGCGGCGACAGATCGAAGCCATAGGCCTCAATGATGCGCCCGTCAGCGTCTCTGTGACCCCAACGTTTACCATTGGGGCTGTCCTTGAAGGAAATCACGCCGATCTCGGCCAGGCGCCGGGCATGGCGCTTAAGCGCCGAGAGCGAAAAGCCGGTCTGCTCCATCAGGTAGGCGTTTGACGCCCAGACGATCGGGCGCTGCCCCTCTTCCCAGTCCTGGGCCTGTGTGAAGGCCCCAAGCGTGTCGAGAAGCAGCATGTCGCCGGCCTTGAGGCCGATGTGGGCTCCTACGCGCTTCACCGCCACAAAGGCCTGTGTTTTGGGAATAGCTATCACTTCACCGGCTTGGGCAAATTGCTCTGCAATGCCAAGGCCCGGTGTCGGCTTGCGCCAACCAGAATGTTTCATGAGATGTTTTGCCTCCTCTGCTCGATGGAAGGCAAAAGAAACCCGTTCGCTCAGGAGCGTTCGTCGTTGACAGTGATTCGCCGGAGAACTATCTTGATAGCGACCAAACAATCTTGATTAGCTCTCAGGCCCTCAGCTTGGGGGCTTTTCTTTTGCCGTTATCTCAAAGCATACGCGCTCCTGTTTCTTACCTCGTTTTTGATCGAAGATGACCGTCTCCGCGGCTCCTGCCTCTTACTTCGATCCATGTTTCTCCAAATACTCGGCGATGACATCGCCTAACCCATTGAGGACATCTTCATCCAATGCGAGCCCCGTGGCGGCAACAGAGAGCTTCCCGCCCTGCCCCGTAACACTCAGCTTCCGGGAACCGATCTTACGTTGCACTGTGAGCTTTTTGGGTTTCGTTGACTTCTTTTTCGCCGGCTTAGCGGCCTTGCCAGACAAGTCATTGAGGACCTTTTCGAGATCCCGATGGCTGAGATCGTAGACGTTTTTGCACGCGTGCAAAATCTCGTCCCTGGCCACAAAAACTGCACGGCCGCGCGAAACGGCACTGTTATGAACTCCGACACGTTTAGCAAATTCGGTCGCAGTCAATTTCTCATCTGGTGTTGCTTCCTGAAGCCGCTCAAACATTTCGCCGATGGATACAAGTCGCTCAAACGCACTAAGGTTTTCCCGTTCCTCATTTTCCCGAAACCGCATGAACAGCATTTCAAACTGCTCTTCGCGAGAACCGCGAGATGCCTGCGGAACGAGTAAGGCCCGAACTGGTAGGCCCAACGCTTGAAGGATCGCATGGCGTCTACGCCCTACGATCAAATGAAAGGTTACTCCGTCGACATTCTCGGGTTCGCGCTCATCTGGGCGCCAGTCCGGGTCCGCGGGCCAAACATGAATAGGCGTGTCTTGCCCATTATTCGTGATGCTTTCTTTGAGCCTTTCGAACGCATCCTGGTCACGCCAATCTTCACGCCGATCGGATCCAATCACATCGATGATCTGAGACGGATCGATCCGAAGCTCGTGACGACCAGACAGGATTCGTTCGACAACCTGTGTCCGTTCGACTTGAAGGATTTGGCTCGCATCCGATAAAGCTCCGGCTTTCCAGGCACTGCCGGAACCGCCCAACCGAGGTTTGACCCCACCAACAAGCTTGGAGTCACCCCCAGAAACCCGCTCGGTCGTTTCGGCCTCAGAAACAACAGCCGCATCGTCATCAGGACGCACGGCTCTCTTCTTGAGGACCGAACTGCTTAGAGTTCTTTTCATCCGGCTTCCTCCTCAAAGTCGTAGAATTTCTGCATCCATTCATCCGCGTATCCGCGCTCGAGCCCAGGCCAAAGCCGCGAAACGATCGCATCGTTCACAGCGTCAGCGTTTTCAATGAAGCGATTGATGCCCTTGCGCTTGCCAGGCGTATCGGGGTCATACTCATAGACCGACTGATAGACGTCAGAGGCGTTCGAAATGGCATCTGAGCGGAGGTAAAATACCGGAAGGACTTCATCGGGGCAGTTTTCAAGGAGGTTACCCACTTGAGTGAGGTCCTGCTCATTTGTCCGCTGAACAATGGTAGGCAATAGCATGTGCGCCGCTCCACCCATATCGATACGATCCGTCGCGAAGATATGGCGCAGCATCGTGAGGAGACCTGTCACAAATGTGGACAAAGTCGCAATGTCGAAACCCTTCATTGTCTGGGGAATAATCAACGACGTTGAAGCCATGACGTTGTTCAATTGGAACAGTGTCAACGCAGGCTGATAGTCGATGATGATACAGTCCAACGTTTCGTTCAGGGCCTGATCTAGCTTTCCTTGATCAACCATGCCGTTGCTCACCAGCTCGTTTGGTCGTGTGACAGGCGGATGCCCTTCCTTCCACCGATCGATAGAGTCCCTCAGAAACCGATAAAAGCGTTTCTCGGGCGTGCCAGCCCGCAACAGTCGGGCGATTTGGATTTCACCTTCGGACGTCTCTCCATGGGCCGGAACCAACCTCACGCCCGGCCAAGACGTTTTCTTGAAAAAGCCGTCTAGAGTTTCGGCATCGTAGTCAGTGTAAGGAACGGCCTCGTCAGTTTGAAACAAACCCGCAAAGTCGACCATCGTTGGTGTCTCATCATCGGGCAGCGCGGGCATTTCTTCACCCCCGACAAAATAGAGAGTAATGGTGCTCTGCGGGTCCGCATCCATAACGCCTACGCGCATTCCGTAGTTCAGGCTCAAATACTGCGCAAAATGAGCCGCACTCAGGGATTTTGCAGTGCCGCCTTTCTGGCTTGCGAATGAGATTACAGGCAAAGGATCGTCAGGCTTTCGCCATGCGAGGAAGTGCTCAGGTCTCTTGGCGGACGCAGCCATCAATGCCCGGATATGCATCAGCTCGGCAAGTGTGAAGACTCGTTCCCGTCCAACATGCTTTCCCGCAGGAAAATCCTCATTGTCTTTGGCAAACTTCGTCAGATGCTGATGACTGATGTTCAAGAAACGAGCACACTGGCGCATGGACCAGGAACGCTTAATTCGCTCCCTCATCGTTAGCTCTTTGTTGACCGAGACCATCGTCCGACCAAGGCCTCGCTCGAGCTCCTGGAGAAATTGTTCTATGCTTCCGCCCATAACACCGCTCTCTTTCAATTCTCTCTTGGAATCGCTTCCAGAGATAAATAGCACGGTTTTTGACGAAATGTACATATATTGTACGCCTACGGGAATTTTGGCGCACAATATGGGCTGCACTGGAGAGAAAACCGAACAGCAATTGGCCGTCAACTTGGGTTTTGCACGCGTGCAAAATAGCCCGCATGGGAAAAGAGCTGGCCGGTTTCCCGGCCAGCTAAAAGCTTCAAGCAGCTTCCTTCGGACCCCAAGGGATCACGGCCTGAACCGTGTCATCATCCTGGTTTGCGGCCTTGCCGAGATTGGCGTTGAAGCCGAAGTCCCGGATGCTCAGAGTGAAGTAGTCAGCGCCGGTGTCACGGTTCTGCTTCTTCCAGATGCCGCCGCATTCGACCAGGCGGCCGCGTGGCGAGCGGCCGAGAACACGGTGCGTGGGGGCCATGGGATTTTCACTTTCGACCGGCTCCACCGTGATATCGATGTCGAAGGTCAGGGTGGAGATCGAACCGACGCCTTTGGCAGTCTCGATGTCAGCGGTTTCGAATTTGATGCAGTTGGTGGTCATTGCTTTGCTCCTTTTCTGGTGTTGCAATGATGGTCACCCGGCAAGGGCAAAGGGCCGGAACACACCAATGGCGGAGCGCAGCGAAGAAGGGCAGGGGGACT
Organism: Thalassovita sp. ABM4_323; assembly: GCF_056158665.1. Lineage (NCBI taxonomy): Bacteria > Pseudomonadati > Pseudomonadota > Alphaproteobacteria > Rhodobacterales > Roseobacteraceae > Thalassovita > Thalassovita sp. ABM4_323. Next base: position 36,311 of record NZ_JBSWTS010000006.1, read on the forward strand.
GAATTTTGTTTCGCGAGGAATGACCCGAAGGGGCAGGGGACAATTCTGGCAACCGCCCTTTGTGTTCAGGACAGACCTTGCGACCAGCATGTTATGCAACACAGGACAATGGAGCATCGTAGACACCACGCACAATGCAAGAAACGGCTGCGATAACTGGGCAGCTAAAGGTGCCGAGCGTCGCCACCCGAGAAGCGCGACAATCGACGGACCAAGACCAGGCGTCGATTGTGTAGAATTGCGTCAGCGCCGGTTTCGCCATCAAATGCGATAACGAAGGTGGACAACGGATTCAGGCCATGGACATTGACACCGACAAACTGGATGCCGCCGCATTGGCCATTCTCAGCCTGACGCTTCTTGACGGGTCGCGGGTTTGGAAGGGGATAGACTGGGACGTCACGGATCGGCTCTATCAGAAAGGCCTGATCGAAAACCCGACGAGCAAAGCAAAGTCCCTCGTTCTCACAGCACAGGGTTTGGAACTGGCCAGGCGCGCTCTGGAAGAACAATTCGGCGAAGGCTGAAAAGAGCATCGCCTAAATCTCTCAAACTTTCGGGCAACAGAGCAGAACGATCAAATCCCAAGACGCGTAGCGTCTGAACCCCGCACCGCCCAGGCGGTGCTCCCGCGCGGACAGCGCCGGTCCTGCGGCGGGGCAGGGGGCTTGTCCTTCTGCCCCGCCGCAGGACAATATTCCAGGCCCTGCCTATGGATAAACGCTGAACAAAAAGAAGCCCCGCCGAGGCGGGGCCAGTTGGGTCTCCCCACGAAGGAGCCGTCAGGTGCAGTCGGGCACCCATTTCTCGAGTTTGGCTTTTTGATCCGTTGTCAGCCCCATGAGCTTCTGGGTGGTGGGATCACTGACCAGTTTTTCCATCTTCTCGGCCTTTTCCGCTTTCTTGAGCTTGGCGAAAGCAACGACCCGCTCGTCGCGGGCGTCGCAGTCGATGAATTCGCAGAGCAAATCGACCAGATGACCCGCTGACACTCGCGAGAAGAAATTCTCTGCCGTGGGCGTCCAGTGCTTGCGGATATCGGCCCCGGCCTCGTCCGCGATCAGGTCGAAGAACTCCGCGCCGCCAGCCTGGTAGGGCAGGGTGCGTGCGATCGCCTCGGTAATCTGGGCGTTGCGGGCTTTCTTGCCGTCCTCGCGGAATGCCGTGAAAGCCTCGGAAAGGTCTTCAACACGGGTGCCGTTCTGCCAATATTCGCTGGCGTCGATCCCATGCTCGAGGCGCGGCTCGTGGTCAAACCCGTCCTGAACGCTTGGCGCGTTTGTCGGGCGGCCCAACCGAATACCGAACACGCTCTCAAAGCTGCCCGACGCCTCCGACAGTCCAAAGCCCAGCAGGTCCAGAACCAGTTCCGGCTTGGCCAGAAGCGCTGCCTGAACCGAGGCCAGCCGGATCGCCTGCATATCCGCCACCAACTTCTGCGAGTAGGGGGATTTCGGGGTGTCTGATTTGGTGGTCTGCGGTGCTTGCAGGACTCCTGCCTCGATGGCGGCTTTCTTGTCCTCGGGACGGACCAGACCGGCAGTGATCTCGGGTTTGCCCGACCCATTCACAAGGATGATGCACCCCGCATGGGCCTTCTGGTCCTCAGAATAGTCACCATCGAGAATGGCCTGTAATTCGGAGAGCCGCGCTTCACCGTCCTCGTCCAGAACCCCTCCATTGGCGAGGTCAGCCAACTCGTCGTATTCTTGCGTCTCTTCCTCGCTCAGATCGCCTTCGATGGGATAGAGACGGGCCAGCTTCATCTGATCGAGCTCATAGTAGTTGAGCCAAGCCTCGCTGCGGGTCTCGGCCCATGCCCAGGCTTGGGTCTCGACCAAATCGGCCCGTGCCGCTTCCAGCTTCTCAGCTAAGAGCCGATCCAGAAGGGCAGGGGAGGCGAGGAAGACCTCGTCGGAGAAGAGATCGCGCGTGACCGTCCCGCCCTCGGCCTCGTAGGTCTCAAGACCGACGAACTTGGCGCGGCGGTCTGTGGCCTTGATCGCATCGGGATGCAGCGCGTTCTTGATTGCGCTCTCAGAGACGGCTTGACCTTTGACCTGATCCAAAAGGTTCAGGGTGAGCGCTTCATCATCGGAGAGGGTAAAGGCCTTGGCGGTGCCGAGGCTGATTTCACCCGCCGCAAGCGCCTCGAGCACTGGCTCGGGCAGGCCTGCCAGTGCCAGCCGCTGATAGACGCGGGCCTCGGTGACGGCGAAGGCGAGGGCGATTTCCGGCACGGAGGCCCCGCGTGACTTCATGCGGCCAAAGGCGCAAATTTCGTCGGCGGGGGTCATGTCTTCGCGGGCCGCGTTCTCGGCGCTGGCCCAATCCTCGGCCTCAGTCGCATCAGCGGCCAGCTTGACCGGCAACGTCGTGAACGGATGGGCCTTGGACCGCTCTGCAATCATCTGGACCGCGCGAAGGCGGCACCCACCCGCGACGATCCCGACTTTGCCGTCCTCGTCCATGAGACCGGCGAGATTGTGGATGAGGCCGAAACGCTCAATGCTGTCTGCGAGGCTTTCAATATGAGCATCAGAGACCGCCTTGCGCGGGTTCAGATCGGAGATGTAGAGCATCTCCAAGGGGATTTGCAGGATCACGGCGCTGGCGGTGTCGGTCTGGATGGGTTGTTGCTTGGTCATAGGATTGTCCTTTCTAATGGATGTCAGGCCCGCCCAGAGCGCAGCACAGGCGCTCGGCGGCTGGTTTTGTTAATGGGGTAGGGGAGGGGGCCGGGGCGTCGGAGACCCCAGCCCGATGGCGTCACCACCAGCAGGAATAGATCACGGTCGATCCCTGTTCGATCTCGGCCCGCGCCCAAGCGCAGAACTCAAGATCGTAGTCGCGGGACTCGGCTGCCACCTCGTCTTGGAACTGGTGCCCGTAGAAGAACCCGCCCTCGCACTGGGGCAGGGCGCTTCCTTTCACGGCTTGCTCCAGCGAGTTGATGTCGGCGGTTTCCAGATTCAACTCGCCACAGTTCAGATCGGACGCCGAAAGCCCGGTCCGCTCGGTGTAGAGCGCCTCCATAAAGGTTTGCAGCTTGGAATGCTTGCGCCAGACGAATTTCGGGCTTTCGCCCTCGTCGCCGCTCTCGGGGGTTTTGACATATGCGTATTGATCAAGGCCCATGGCCTGCTCCTTTCGTGGTTAGAGCGGCGCGGTATCTTCTTCTTGAGACCTCTCGGTCTTGTCGTGGATTCGGGGTAACGCTCCACTGGAGCGTTCCCTGATCCTCACCACTCCGCCAGTGGCGGAGGCCTCGACTGATCTGTCAGTCCGAAAAGCCCCCGTGCTTTTCGGCTGGGCAGAGCAGGGGAGGGCGAAGCCCGTCCTGCGGCCGGACGGCGACCCGACACAGGGGGCCGGAGCGGTGAAATCGGGAGGGACCCACGCGCCCGCGTGGGAGGAACCAGATTTCTCCGCAGAGGCTGGTGCGGAACGCGACACCAGAGCCCCTGTTCGGGACACCGGCCGGATGGCAGGCGGAATCAAACAACGAAAACCTGCCAGCCGGGTTAGAGCGGAGCGGAGACCCGGCTGACCGCTGGCTCAAGCGATCGCGGTCTCGCCCGCGATCTCACCTGAGACATGCACGAAGGATCGGCACCGAATGGCGGAGACGCGAGTCACGCGGCTCCGGGCGCAGCCAAGAGCCTGGTCAGCGCCAATGCGCTGGCGTGCCAAACCAATCATTTCTAACAACCAGATTCACCGAACAATGCATGATCTACACTTAATTCATTTGTTGCATTTATTGCGTTTATGCCTATATTGAGGTTCGCAGCAAAGGAGATGGCACATGAACATGATGGCTCACCGGCAATTGCCTCCGAGCGCCCAGGAGGCCGCAATCGCACGCGCATCCGGGCAGCTCCTGTCGCGCTATGCACGGAGCAAAGCGCCTCTCAAGCTGCGTGTTACTGATGGAGAGCAGGCCGAACCAATTGAACTGCCGGCAGGCGCCGTCGCGCTTCTGATGGATATCCTGGAAGCCATGGCAGCGGGGCAGGGGGTCACGATCATTCCCGAGAATGCCGAGCTGACCACGGTTCAGGCAGCTGATGTGTTGAACGTCTCCCGTCCCTTCCTGATCAAGCTTCTGGATGAGCAGAAGATCCCGCATCGCAAGGTGGGCAAACACCGCCGTATCCGGATGGAAGATGTGATGGCCTACAAGGCCTCCATCAATGCCGAGCGGGAAAGCGTGCTCGATCAACTGGCAGCTGAAGCGCAAGAGCAGGATATGGGTTACGGCAAACCATGAGCCACTATACGGCGCTTCTCGACGCCAACGTTCTCTATCCAGCGCCGATGCGCGACGTGCTCATGCAGCTCGCTGTGACCGATATCTTCAAGGCCAAATGGTCGGAAGACATCCACCGTGAGTGGATCGACGCTCTGATGCGCAACGAGCCGCACAGAGACCGCGAAACACTCGAGCGCACGCGGGATCTGATGAACCACGCGACACGAGATTGCCTGGTAACAGGCTACGAAGCCCTGATCCCGTCGCTTGACCTCCCCGACCCCGACGATCGGCATGTCCTGGCAGCAGCCATCGTCGGCAGATGCGATGTGATCGTGACGCAGAACCTGAAGGATTTCCCCGAGGACGCCCTCGAGCCTTACGGCATCGAAACGCTGCATCCGGACGACTTCCTCAGCAACCACCTTGCGCTCGCGCCGGGCCTGTTCTGCTCAGCCCTTCGCAAGGTCCGCGCGCGCCTCAAGAACCCGCCTTACTCAGCCGAAGACTACCTCGCCATCCTCACCCAGCAGGGGTTGGTGGCGACGGCGGCCGAGTTGGAGCAATTCAGAGATTTGATTTGAAGGATTGCCGAAAGGCGGACATGAATTTCGGCAAGAGCCTGAAGAGAGTTTTGTCGGCATCCACGCCGCGCCTACAAAAGCCGCCACCCGTTGCAACTCTGCAACCGATAGGAGAAAGTTGTCTCGCTTTATTTGTGTGAGGGTGAGATGCACCGAATTTCTAAAATCAAGATCGAAAACTTCAAATCCATCAAAGAAATCGAATTACCCCTTGCAGCCTATACACCGATGGTCGGCTACAACAACGCGGGCAAAACGAATATCCTTCAAGCGATGTCTTGGGTAATCAAGAAATCCTCGTTGCAAGCGTCCGATTTCTTTGATCCAGAATTTCCCGTTGTTATCACCGCCGTAATATCAGGAATAGACGCCGCCGTTCTCGAAGCGTTGGAACAGAACCACCGGAACCGTGTTGAACCACTTGTAGTGGACGGCACAATTCAGTTGCGTCGAACCCAAGCGGTACCTGGCGTAAGCGCCACCCAAATTCGCTTGGAAATCAAGCAGGAGCAAGAAGGTGAAGAGCAGTGGGTCGTGAACCCAGCTGGTATCGACCAAGCAATAGCAGCGATGTTTCCCGAACCGATCTTCATTGGCGCAATGGAGAACGCGACGGAAGACGTCGGCAAGTTCGCCTCAGGAACCACAATTGGAAAGTTGATCAAGGAGATTATTGGTCCTGTTGCCGAACGGAATGCAGGTCCTGTCACGGATGCGCTCGCACAAGTCTCCAGCCGACTATCTGCCGAAGGGGCCGAGAAGGACGAAACACTGGTTGAACTCGACAACCAGATCCAGACTGAACTTGGTCGCTTCTTCCCGGGCGTCGTTGCTAAAACCCACATTCAAACACCTGAGTTTTCCGACTTCCTAAAAAGTGCAACAATCAAAATCTACGACCAGCAGTTCGATCACGAAACAGGTCGAGATGCGTCGTCCTTCGGACATGGGGCTCAGCGGTCGGTTCAAATTGCCCTAATCAAATGCTTGTCCGAAATCCGCAGGCAGGCGATTGCCAATGAGGCGCGGACAACCTTGCTGCTGATCGACGAACCTGAGCTCTACCTGCACCCCCAAGCCATTGAAGTTGTTCGGGCATCGCTAAGCCGCCTTTCAGAGGAGGGTTATCAAGTCGCATTTTCAACTCACTCGGCCAACATGATTGCTCGATCGGATGCACCGAACGCACTACTGATCCGCCGCACGCCTGAGGATGGAACGATTTGTTTTCCCAGGATGGCAGATGCCGTTCAAGGCGCAATTGCCGATGCCGAGCATCAGTCAACAACTCTTTTTGCATTATCAAATTCGACCAAGCTGCTCTTCTCAGAAAAGGTGGTACTGGCCGAAGGCAAGACCGAGCAAACGCTACTACCGGACCTGTTCCAGCATGAGGCCGACTGCTCGCTTGAGGAAGACAAATTGGGATTGGTTTCACTTGGTGGCTCGAGCGACGTGCCCAAGGCGTTGCCCGTACTTGCGGCAATGGGAATCCCTACAAAAGCTATCGTCGATCTTGATTTCGCATTTAGACCAGCCATCCAGCACGGCCTGATTGGCAACGACAACGCAGCTGTAGTCGGGTGCAAGGCGGTGCTGACGCGCCTTCAAGGTGAGGGGAAAATCGACCTGGCCGAAGACGGTTTTCCAAAAAAGTTCGGCGAAGTTAACGCAGCTAAAGCGTACGAGATCATGGCTGCTGAGACAGACGCTCGTGAGCACGTGTATGCCATCCACGAGCACTTCAAAGAACACGGCATCTGGGTTTGGACGGACGGCACAATAGAAACGCATTTGGGCTTGGAAGGCAAAACCGCGTCAGTACACAGCACCTTTTTATCTTCATTCCCAAACGAGGAATTTCGGGACGCGCTCCCGAACTACGAGAGTGTCCAAGGGATGTTGAATTGGCTGAGGCAATAATAGTTGTTGTGCCGCAATCCTGATCACTCCCCTCTACCAAGCTCTCGACCGCAGCTAGGGGTTGCCGCTGTCCGGCATCGACCACACAACGCGCGTGTTTTGTCCCTCTCCGACAACGACCTGCCACTTCGTAAACGCTGCCTGATATTCACCTGCTGACGTGAGGTTGTCGTGAAGCGTAATCAGCGTCGAACGCCCAAATGATCCCTCGCTCTTGCCTGCCACAACGAGCCTTGTGTCTATCCTTGTCACAGATAGAAACGGTGCGTCTGTGTTATAAGCGTCAACACAGCTCGTTTCATCTATCTCAATACGAACATCCGGGATGATTAGTCCACCCCAACTCTTGTTCCCCTCGCTTTCAATGAAAAGCGCCTTGTGGTGCCCAGTGAGAAATACTGCCACCGCAGCTTTGTTGGATTGGCCAACAAGCATTGTTTCTTCGTACTTGCTTGTAGGCAAGATCAGGCTAAGCGGCTTTGCATCCTCGATTTTTCCGATTGTGAATTCATATGGCGATAGCATTTTTTCTCTCTAGCTCAAGGTCGTCAGGTGACAAACGTGAAGGTAAAAAACAGTGCCATAGACCTTGGTTCTCCGGTATCCTGATCAATCCCAACCCCGCCGAATGTCGGTGCGGCGGCACTCAGGGCAATGCACTGCACTAGTTGGGCGATCTTCACGACGGGCTTCTCGGCGCTCAGCTTCATCAAGCACATCGGCTTCAAAGCGATGCCCACAATTTTTGCAGCGGAAGCGGGCGCGTTCAGGCATGGGTGATCCCCGCTTGTTCGATAAACTGGTTCCACAGGTATTCGGCCGCTTGCTCAAAGTTTAGCCGCTCTGGTGCGTTCCCGAACATCGCCATAGTGACGACTAGGAACTGCTCGTACTCGTCCGAGGAGACGTTGAACCCGCCATTTGCGGTGTTGTCGCCGGCGTTTTCGTTGAAGGAATAGTAAATATCTCCCAACGCGAATCCTGCGTTTCGGCAGTGCACCGTGATGTGTGCGGTTCCGTGCTGACGACCGCGGTTAACAACCGTGCCGCCAAATGAGTTCGCACCTCGGTCGACAAATCGGCCCCGCAGGCCATCGACCGCATCTATTTCGCTAATCGCCCGTTGGAAATAGTCTTTGATGGTGGCGAACGCCGCATCGCGATACTCTCCACGGTCAATCTCATCAAAGTCACGTTGAACTCGGTAGCGTGGAATGCCGTGTTGCGGTGCAGTCGGCACGAATTCATCCCCTGCAAGTTCGGGAGTTTCAATCTCTACTGCATCAACAATGCGGCGGATCTCCTGCACAACATCAAGATAGGCAGTATTCGCGTTCGCCCATTCAGATATCGGAACACCGTCTTTTGGGATTGCTTTCAGTTGTCGAAGTTGTGGCATCGCTGCCCAATCACACGGTTCGACGATGATCGGCACAACCCGCACTTCCCCAGCGTCATGCCGTTGCAACGCAAACCGCATTTCGTTTTCGACACAATAGTTGGACGCAATAAAATCGGGACTGACCATTAATAGGAATAAGTCGGCTACTTCAAGTTCTTGGTTAATCTCATCGTCCAAAACGTCTCCCGCCAATATTTCGCGGTCGTACCATGTTTCGATCCGGCCTTCCCTTTGAAGGTTGGCAAGATGGACGTGCAAACGGTCAAGCGCGGCTAAATCTTGGTGGGAATAGGATATAAATGCTCGCATTTTCTGGCCTAGTTATCTTTAGTTTCATTTTGTTTTCGCGCAAGCGAAGCGACGAAACCGATGAGATTGTTGTTGGGCGGTTCCCTTGTTTCTATAGGAGCGTAACCTCTTTTCAGTTTCGCTTTGACCAGTTTGGTCATTGCCGAGGACGCATCCATTTCGCTTTGGTACCAATCAAGCCGATGCCGCCCCGAGGTGCCACGTCGACCCCAAAAACGCTCGACGCCTGCGTCACCGAAGATCCCTTTTGTCAGTTGAACGTAATAGAACCTGTTCATATTCACGTCAGGATCGGTTCGTGCCAGATCAACCCTCATGGATCTCATCCTCGGTCATGGCCTCATAGTCACGAGATACACATTTAAGCCGCGGGTTTTCCTGATCGAGGCCCCATCTTCGTTCCGTGTAAAATTCTAACGCTTTGCGAATGCGAATTTCGAGACAATCTCCATCAAAACCAAACTCGATGCGCACGACCCTCTTTTGATCATCCGTTAGATCGTCGTGTGGTTTCAGTTTCAAAATCGCCCAGGAATACCAGTCGTCATCTTTGGGCACATCCGACGCGGCTCGTCGGTTGATGAAAGACCTGGACACATCAATGCGTGAGGGTATGAAATCGCGAAATCCCTGCCGAGTGTAGCACCATGCCCGCAAATGGAGGCGCACACCATCAGAAGCAAAACGGAGTGGCGCAATCCAACGCGTTTCAGGTTCCGGGTCGCGCATGGATTGGTAGACGATCTCGATAGCCTCGTTGGCCAGAACGGCGCGATAAAGAGGTCTAAATACTCGGACATTCTGTGTGCGTTGCAGGTCAGGCAACATATCATACAGAGCCCCGCGTCGACCCCCCAGCAATTCCTCAAGCTCGTCCGTGGAAGCTTCGCCGCTTAGTCGGGAAAAGCGCTCGGTCGCCAGATACCGCTTCGAGGAGGCATCATATTTCAGCGCCTCGCGGCCTGCGGCTTGCAGGTACATCTTGAAGTCCAGCGCCGCTTGCGGGTTCGAGATCCCGAACCGATCGATAAGCGAACTCCGTGTCGCCGCGCCATCCCAAAACAGCAGACGATCAAGGTACTCGAGACGTTCTTTTTGGGCATGTTTAAGGTCGTCAAAAGCCATGTTTCATTCCTACCTTGACTCAGCCAAAATGTCCATCTAAAAATTATACGTATAAAAATTATTGGTGCGAAAATGAGAGTACTTCACACAGCGGACTGGCATCTTGGCAAGACCTTGCGAGGCGTATCACTTCACGAAGATCACGCGTACGTACTCAATCAGATCTTTGAAACGGTCGTGGCTGAACAAGTCGATGTCCTAATCGTCGCGGGTGACGTTTACGACAAGGCCTCTCCATCCGAGGCCGCGATAAAACTCTACAGCGATTTCCTTGAGCGGGTTCATATTGAGACTGAGGCCGCCATTGTGGTGATTGCCGGAAACCACGATTCAGGACAGCGGCTTGGAGCGGCATCGAAGCTCTTTGACCGGAACCGCATCTTAGTGCGCGGTCCTGTCTCGAGCGATGAGTTGCCGCTCGTGCTCGAGGACGGTGCTGGTCCAGTTGCTATCTCTGCGCTTCCATATGCGGAGATTTATGCCGCTCGTCGTGCCTTCGGAGACGAAAGCATCCGCTCGCCAGAAGACGTCTTGCGCGCACAGATCGCTGCAGCCAAGGCGCACGTCCCAGAGACCGCCCGCTGGATTGTCGTCGCCCACGCCTTTGTGACGAATTGCCAACCATCCGAAAGCGAACGGACGCTTTCCGTAGGCACAGTCGAAACCGTGCCAAGCTCCATCTTCGACGGCGCGAACTACGTCGCGCTTGGTCATCTGCATCGCCCGCAGATCGCGGGTCGTGACTCGATCCGATACAGCGGGTCGCCTTTAGCCTTCGGGTTTGACGAGGCCGGAACCACAAAATCCATGACGATCTTCGATCTCAATCCGGATGGACAGATTGTTGACCTTAGAACTGTCGCCTTCGAACCCCTGCGGCACGTGCGAGAGGTGAAAGGACATCTGGCCGATTTGGTCGCCGACGCGGCTAAGCACCCCAGCGACGACTACATCCGTGCAATCTTGCTTGATGAAGGTGCCTTAATCGAGCCGGCCGCTCAACTTCGACCCTACTACCCCAACATCCTGCAGACCCTTCGAGAGAAAGCCCGTGAGCTCGTGATGAGCAGTGCGGGTCGTGCCCAATCCAAGTTAGATGATCCTATCGGCGTGATCGGCGAATTCCTCGAATACGTTCGCGGAGAGGGATCGACGGACCAGGAACTCGAAGTAACCAAGGAAGTGCTGGATCAACCCATTCTGGAGGACACCGAATGAAACCGATCCGTCTGACAATGACCGCGTTCGGGCCTTACGCGGGCACCGAGGTCGTCGACTTTTCAGCTCTCGAAGCGAGTATTTTCGGCATTTATGGGGAAACCGGTGCCGGCAAGACCACGGTGTTTGACGGAATCTCTTTCGCTCTTTTTGGCCAGTCTTCTGGGGCAGAAAGAGCGCCTGAAGATATGGTGTGTCATCATGATCATGCGAAAGATATCACTAAAGTAGAACTGGTCTTTGATCTGGGAGAGGACCGCTACGTCATCCGGCGTATTCCCGTCCAGCAACGCGCTGCGCTTCGCGGTTCCGGCACCACAACGCAGGCACACGAGGCTTATCTCTTCCGGGCGACGGGAATGAAACTCGAGGAAATCTCCGAGGACAATCCAGGTGAAGTACTTGCGGAAAAGAAAGTCGGCCTTGTTGACGCACGGGTCGAAGAGCTTCTCGGATACAATGCGAAACAGTTTCGGCAGATCATCTTGCTGCCGCAAGGGGATTTCCGTCGCATCCTGACTGCCAGTTCAGACGAGCGCTCACCAATCCTGAAACAGCTCTTTGATGTCGGGCTTTACGAGACATTCGCCGCCCAGATTAAGGCCAGGGCAGCCACGCTTTATCGTCAGATCAGCGACGAAAAAATCCGACGCTCAACTCTTCTTGACGATCAGAGCGAAGACCAGCTCTCGCAAGCGATCCAATCAATGATCGATGAGATCGCCGTGCTCGATACGACCATCGAAACTGAAACAAGGGTACTTGAGAAACGTCAAAAAGGCTTGTCTGCGGGCGAGGTACTTGCCCAGAAATTCAAAGCCCTTGCAACCGCACGAGAGGAAGACTTGGAGTTGCAGGCAGAATGCAAAACGATCGATGCCGTGCGCATCCGGCTAAAGCAGGCGCGTGCCGCCCAACACGTTCTAGTTTCCGAGGCGGCACTGCAGACTGCCCGCGACGAAAGCGCCACAGCGGCGGCCCGCGAACACGAGGCAAGAGACAACCTAAAGAGCGCAACCGATGCCATCATGCGGGCACGGGAAACGCTGTCGCGTACCCATATGCAGAAAGAGGAGCGGGAAGACGCACAGGCCAGGGTGTCAGAACTTCAACGTCAACAGGTGACGCTCGATCAATCCAAAGCACTGCTGGAAGAGTTGAATGCTGCGAATTTGACCTCACAAACGGCTGAGGAAGCCAAAGCCGCCGCCGACCAGAAGAACGTAGAAGCCCAACAAGCATTGTCGGCCCTGCGCGACCTGCAAAAGCAGCACCCCCAACACGTACGCGCGCTTCAGGAAGCAACAACCGCAATGAGCGCACTTGACGCAGAGTCGCAAGCCCTGGATCAGTTTGAGACTGCCGTTCTCAAGCGGGACCGTCAGTCAAAGGAGGTGGATCGCCTCTCGATCCAGCATGACGAGGCGCTTGAACAACTTGAGGCAGCCAAAGCGGCCTTTGAGCATGCGGAACAGGACTTAACCGAAATTCAGGCGCTTCACATCGCCCGAAAACTGAAGCCAGGCGAGCCCTGCCCAGCCTGCGGAGCCCTAAACCACCCCGATCCCGCCAGCGGGGATCCAGAGCGTCGTGGTCGGCATGATGAATTCGAGCGAGCAGGTAAGATACTGCGCTCCGCCGAGAACGACGAGCTTGAAGCCAGAACCACGTTGGCGGCGGCGAAAGCTACGCTTGTCGAGCGGCAAAATGAGGTGGATGCGCTTGAACGCCCCAAGAGAGATCGCGTGGCACTGGCCCCGATCCTCTTGGCGGCACGCGAGGAGAAAACTGCGCTCGAAGCTGATAACAGATTTGCGGATCTCGAGGGTGAGATTTCTTCCGCCGAAGCTTTCGCCAGCAATGCAGCCCAAGCACTAGAAAACGCAAAGTCGGCCGAATCGGATGCCAAAGGTGTCGAGGTCCGGGCACAGACCGCCTATGACACGACGCTCAAAGGCGTACCCGATGAGCTGCGCCCCGTGAACGCGCTTTCTGAAGCGCTCTCGGCAGCTATTGCAAAGCACGACGAACTGGCCGCCGATCATGAAGCTGCCGTTGCCGACGAAAAGGATGCGGCCGTTGTCTTCAGCGCAGCCGAGGAAGCCGCAAAGATCGCGCAGAACGGTGTCGCAAAAACATCCGAGGGCTTGAAGAAAGCACAAGGTGAATTCTTCGGCCAACTCGAAAAAGTCGGGCTGAGCGAGGAGGCTTTCCAGGCAGCAAAAGACGATGTTGCCCAGTACTCCGTTCTAGAGGCACAGATAAGCGACTACGAAAATCGTGTTGCAGCAATTACCGCACGGCTTCGTGGATTGACGGAGGACATCGGGGATCAGCCCACTCCTGATCTCTCCTTGCTGACCAAGGCTCGAAATGAAGCGCGGGCAGCGTTGGAACAGAGCCGGGATGCCCAGTCTCGCCTGAAAAACGAACTCGACGGACGGCAACAGGTGCTAGGTCAAGTTCAGCGCCTGACCACGCAAATCAATGACCTTGAGAAAGAGTATGGGCCCGTTGGTGGGCTTTCGGACCTGGTCAACGGAAATAACGATCGGAAAGTACGTCTCCCGGATTTTGCCATCGCTGCAATGTTTGACGAAGTGCTTTTGGCTGCCAATCACCGTCTCGGGCCAATGACTGAAGGGCGATATCAATTGATGCGGCCCGAAGTCACCGGTGGCGGCCGTCAAAAACAAGGTTTGGAAATCTCTGTCTTCGACGGGAACACTGAAAAATCAAGACCTACAAAGACCCTGTCAGGGGGAGGGGTTCCGGGCATCGCTTGCACTTGCCCTTGGACTTTCAGACGTTGTTCAGCGCAACAGCGGTGGCATCAAGCTGGACGCGATCTTCATCGACGAGGGCTTCGGAACACTCGACGAGGACACGCTGAATACCGCTCTCGAGACGCTTTATGACCTCACCAACGACATGCGTTCGGTCGGTTTGATCTCCCACACCGAACAGGTGAAGACCATGATCACCGAAGGCTTCGATATCGAGATCACGCCGACCGGCTCCCACATTCACCCACGAAGAAACGCTGCCTAACGAAAGGAAAATTTATGCCCTATTCAAACAACTGGAAAGCTCAGCACGCATGGGCCAAAGCGCCCCGCGTCAAGGGAAAAAACCCAAACCTCTATCGCAGGGATAGCCAGGGTAACGTAATCTACAAACCGGCCTATGGCAGAAACAGCCCTATGGGTTGGCAAGTCGACCACATCTGGCCGAAGTCAAAGGGCGGAACCAACGCGCGGAGAAACCTCCAGGCGCTACAAACTCGTGCCAACCAGCGAAAGTCTAACAAAACACTTACACGCACAAAGTCACCCTATCGGAAACGTAGTTGGTAAACCTACGGAAACTGGCGAAGATTTTGCGATGCCGAAAAAACGCAAAAAGCCTGATACGAAAGCCATTTGCGGCTCCTTCAGATAGTTGCTTTCTGCGCTCGCAAATCTGAACAAAGGCTTTGCAAGCAGGAGCGGTCTACCCGCGCGGAAAGTGCATCCAATTTCAATAGATCAGGAGTGAGGTAGGAGTGATACTTCTCAAAAATCAGGTTCGGCGAATGGGCGAACAAATCAGGGGTCGCTGCGTTGGCCATTTCTGATAGCACCTGATCCAGAGTTTGCTCTGCTTCACCGGATTCAACCAGCAGAAACCCATCGTGCTGAGTTATCTGAAAGCCCTCGGCACCTAACGCCATTGCCAAAGTAGTGGTTTTCACTGTGCCGCAGCGTGTTGCTAGAATCCAAGCTCCGTCACCCATTTCGACAACAGGCGTTTCAGCAAATCTCCACCGCTCAAAGTTGGCCCGTGCCTCGCTAAGCAGGCGAAGGGATATCTTGTCCATGTAGCTTGGCTCAACCTCTCCCTCCAGAACGTCAAACATCTTTTCGATGACGCGATCATGGATCATGCCAGGGTCGCCGCCGAATAGTGGCGGAACCCCTGCCTTTGCGGGCTTCACAAGGATGACTTTCTCCAGATCATGAATTTCCTGCACGACCCACCTGCGCCCCGAGAAGATCAGAAGCATTCCAGGTGTCAGAATATTGTCGATCGGCAATGTGCCCAGTTCCTTGCCATCGGCAACAAGGCGGAATTCCTCGGGCGTCTTGAATACTGCATAGAAGCTATAGTGCTCGACAATTCGCTCGCCTGCCGCACCGAGCAACAGCAAGCCGTCAGAGGATTGTTCTATCAATTCAGCCTCAGGTCGCCCCATTGCCCGGAGAACGTCCAGAAACAACCCGGTGTCCACCCGCCGGAACGGTCCTTCCTGACAAAGGACGCGATACAGCCTGTTTGCCTGCGCACCGCCTCTCTCAGCAATTACCGACAGGATCTGATGCACCAACGTGGAAAGATGGAGGGCCTCAGGTCTTGGTGGCTCACACCAGCCCTCCAGCAATAGCTCGATCATGGCAATCGCGCGGATCAGTCCGAGGCGGAGTTGATCGACAAAGCTGCTTTCGCTATCCAATCTGGCCTCAACCGAATATTGGCGCAGGATTGCAGGCTGCCCTTCGCGGCGCCCGGAACGTCCCAGCCGTTGACGCAGGGCTGCCACGCTGAACGGAGCACCTACCTGGGCCACACAGGCCACGTCACCAATGTCGATGCCCAGTTCCAACGTCGAGGTGCAAACGGCGGTTGTTGGAAGGTTCGCATCTTTCAGGCGTTTCTCGACAAAGTCCCGATGTTCCCGTGCGAGACTTGCGTGATGCGGGTAGAACTCCTGCGGCAAATGAGCCTTTTCACAGAGGTTGCGCAACCGGTCGGCATAGATTTCGACCCATTGTCGCGCTCCGGCAAACACCAAGTTGTCACTACCGCGTAAGTGCTTGAACAAGTGCTCGGACACCGCATCCGTGGCAGATGGCGCGTCTTCATCCTCACCGCCGGACACATAACCGCGCAGCTGCAGGAGCAGCTCGGCCTCTCCACCTTTGGCCTCGATCAGCTGCACAGCCTCTGCATTATCAGGTCGCAAATACGCGCTCGCCATATTCATGTCACCGAGCGTAGCCGACAGCCCGACACGCCGGATCGGACGCTTCACGGCTATCTCCAGTCGTGTCAACAAAGAGCGCATCTGAACACCGCGCTCGCTGTCCAGAACGCTGTGCAACTCGTCGATCACAACCGCCCGCGTGGCTCCAAACAGGCGCGGGATTTCCAACCCCCGGCGCACGAACAGCGCTTCCAGGGATTCAGGCGTGATCAGCAGGATGCCCCTGGGGGCCTTTAGGGCTCGCGCCTTCACGCTGCCCGACACGTCCCCATGCCAGGGGTAGACAGGCAAACCGGCCTCTCGGCAGATGTCTTCGAGCCGCATCGCCTGATCGGTGATCAGCGCCTTCAGCGGCCCGATATAAACCAGATCGAACCCGTCGCGCTCCGACGGAGCGTCCAGAACCTGCGAGATCAGGGGCAAGAAGGCAGCCTCGGTTTTGCCGCCCGCGGTCGAGGCTGAAACGATCAGGTCGGCATTGCCATCCATGACCACATGAACCAAATCCGCCTGTATCTGGCGCAGTTCCCGCCAGCCTTTGGAGCGCACCCATTTTTGAACCGGACGTGCCAGCTTGTCGAAGGCAGAACTCATTGCACCAGATCAGAGCTTGAAACTGACCAGATCGTCGTCGCCCTCGGCTGGCTGTGACCCGGTTGCCTCGTCAATATCACTCATATCATCGCCCTGATCGTTAGCCACGTCCAGATCATCGATCAGGTCCGACCATTCCACACCGGGGTTTTGCTCAAGCACCGCAAGCAGGTTGACGAAAGCTGTCACAGTGTTGCGCGGGGTACGGAAATACGCTTCGCCTATCCGCTCGGAACAATGGGTCATGAAGGCTTCCAGCGCGGTATCGGGCAAGGCTGTGTCTTCGCCCTGCATCACCCGGCGCACATTGGCCAGCAGAACGAACAGATCTTCGGGGGTCAGGCTGGCCAGACGGATTACAGGGCCGGAAAGATCCACAAGTCCCTCGCGGGCAAAGGTGTTTTCCGCTAATCGCGATTGCAGAGCCTCATAGCTGTAAAGTCCCCGGCGCGTGTTCATCAGAAACTCGGGCGTTCCGCCCATCAGGAAGCCCAGATTCTCAGCGCTGCCTTGCAGAACATCGTTCAAGATGCGCAGGATTTGCTCGTAATTGGCATTGCGGGCCTGCGATGAGGTGAGCTTGTAGAGGTTCACCATCTCATCCATGCCCACGAGCAGCCCTTTGTATCCGGCCTCGACCACAAAGGCGGACATCAACTTGAGATGGTCATAAACGCTGGCGTCATTGATGATCGTGCGCACCCCAAGCGCCTTGCGGGCGTCGGTGCGGGTGGCGAACTCACCGCGCAACCAGCGTAGGGCCGAGGACTTCAACTCCTCGTCCCCGTTTTCATGCCCCTCCCAATAGCGGCGGATAACCTCCGCAAACTCGAACCCGCCGGTCAGTTCCTCAAAATGGGCCAGCTTCTCACGGATCACATTGCCAGTGGGCAGATCGCGAGCCTCAGCCTCTCGATGGGCGGTTGATACAAATCGCTCCACAACACTGGCCAACGCCCCGCCATCAGGCTTGGTCCGGGTCGATAGGTTCCGCGCCATTTCAGCGTAAAGCCCTCGCGCCTGCCCGCCGGTCGCGTGAATGCGACGATCCGGGGCTAGGTCGGCGAACATCACCACCAGCCCTTTTTCCAGCGCAACAAGGCGGATCAGGTTCATAAAGAATGTCTTGCCCGAGCCATACTCACCGATGATGAAGCGGATCGCAGACCCACCATCCGCAAGGCGATCCATGTCCTTGACCAGTTCCTCGATCTCGCGCACCCGTCCGACCTGAATATGCCGCAGCCCCAGCTTGGGCACGACACCCGCCCGCAGGGCCTGAACAATTGCATCGCGTTCACGGGGTTTAAGCCTCGACATGGGGCATCTCCTCTTCAAATTTCTTTTTCAACTGCGCGGCCAGGTCGGGCGAAACGTCGTAACCATCATATTCATCCAGCAGCGCCTCATCATAGGTGTCATAGGCCCATTCATTGATGTCTTCGATGGCACCCGAAGCAAGAAGCCCTGCAGCGCGGCATAACTCCTCGAACGCTTCTTCCGTCCAATGATCCTGAGCGATCAGGGCTTTTACCAGATGCGAGTGCTTGGCGTCCAAACCACCAAGAATCGTTTCATCCGGCTCAGCGTCCTCGGGCACCTCCGGCGTATCATCGAAAATTTCCCCCAATACCGAAGAGACCCGCGCGGTGTCGGATTGGATGGCCGCGATCCGAGCGGCATCCAGCTTTGGCAGCCCGGAAGAGGCTTCATCAGGAATGGTCTCTCCCGAAGCACCGGGTTCAGCGGCGCGAACTCGCACCGGGCCGTCACTGACATCCCCGGCATGAAGGTCAGAATAGACCAAGGCCGGGTCCAGCCCCAACGCCTTGTAGATCTTCTCGATGCCAGCTACCTCCTCGGATTGGATCATGCCATCCGCATGGGCTGCCGCAACCAATGCCGACCTGATCGACGCCATGGCCTCTGGCCCAGTGTCCTTGAGCTTGCGCCGGAGCAAAGCCACGTCCGGCGCAACTGCCAGCATCCATTCCACATTCGCAGCAAGGCGGCGGTATTCCTGCCCACTCAACCCATCTACGTCCGTGGCCTTGGCCAACAACGACTTCCTTTCACTTTCTGTAATCTGCCCATCTGCATGTGCCACAAACGATCCCAACGCAGCCTCGACCAACGCGGCGCGGTAGTCATCAGACACGTTTTCCAGCTGCCCGACAAATTCACCCAACTCAAACAACACCACAGGTTCATCCAGCTTGGGTGAGCGCAGAGCGAACCGAGGGTCCGGGGCAAAGCCATAGCCGATCCGTGCCAACGCATCCGCTGCGCCGGTGAGGATACGCTTGCTCAATTTCTCTGGCCGCGTTCCTTCAAGGCGTTCAACAACGTCGAGAACAGGGATTAAACCACCACAACCAACACGATCCGCAGCCCAAGTCTTGAGTCTTTCCAATTCTTCGCTGGGAAACAGCTCCCACAATTCCTGAGGCAAAAGGGCTTGTGCCTCTACGCTACCCCGTCCATCGGGGTTCCGCCCGAGATAACGGCTGAGCTTGTCGAGATCGTCCATGACCTCATCTGCGATTTCCTGTGCGATCTCGACGGGTTTTCTAAGTCCAGAAATATCTGGTACCTTGGCTCCATCCAACGTGGGTTCAATTTGCGCCTGAAATTCACTTGATGCGGATTGATAGGTGGATTTAAGCGATTTACGCGGCTTGTTCACCTTGAGCCCCTCAGGAAACCGCTCTTCAAACCGCAGCCTGAATAGAGCGTGGAACTCTTCTACACAACGTGTCGCAGGTGTGCGCAATCGGCGCTCAGGATGGCACAATAGCCAACTGAGAGCCCAATCTGCCGAAAGGAGTTCTCCGCGCCCCACGCGGCTCCCGATTGCGACTTTCAACGACAGGGGCAGTTCCCAGCCTCGGTAGTCGAAAACCGGCTCCAAATCGCTATCGTCGTTCACTAGTGATAATTGCGCTAGCTGAATGAATTCCCCCAAATACCGCTGCACCGAGCCGTTATCCGGATAGAGACTTTTCAAACGCCGGACTTCCTGCAAGATTTCCCGCTTTTCAGCATCTAAGGGTTGGTCCAAAACGAAACGGCGCTCCAATCCATAGAAATAGAGGAACATGTAGCCCGGATCATATGATGGATCGGAACGTCCACCTGCCAGCCAATCCAAATAGGTTGCCCGGCACTGCGATGGGATTTCCGAGTAGCCAGGCCAATAGGGCATGTAGTTCCCCACCTTGTCGGTGCCTTCACGGGCGACAGACAGGGAGGGGTCAATGTAGGCCCGGCACTTGTCCCGATAACCATAGTCGTTCAAGCGCGGCGGCGTGCCGACATAAATCATTCCGCCAATCTCTCGCCCGCCGATACTGACAGATTCAGATGACGGAACCCATCCGGCGCGTCGGGTGGCTTTGCGGGTGGCGCTTCTCGCGCGTTCCTTCCTGTCAGCGACTTGAGAGAGATCCGCTGACGACGCTCTACCTGCCTTTACAATGGCGGCATAGTCCTGCTTGGGCGGCTGATATTTTGGCTTATTTTCATCCACTGGTGTGTGCAGGCTACGAGAGGAATCCGAAAGGATGGCGTCGCGATTGCGTTCCATCAATGCCTGTTCTCGCCTCTTGGCTCGCTCGTTTTGGTCTCGTCGATCACGCCGTTCCGCCTTGGTTTGTGGTTTGGGTGATCTTCGTGCCAGTTCGGCATCCGCTCGAGGAATGTCGTCTTTTGATTGTGACTGCCGATTTGCTCGCCTTTTCTCGCCCCACCAAACCATCGCAATTGGCGTCCCGAACGAAAACAGCATCTGTGCGCCATCGGGCCAGTTTTGAAAAATGGTCGTCACAGCAATCATGCAGAGGACGAAATACAAAATGAGAAAGAAAACTATCCTGAATACTTTTATGATCATCGACATCTTAAACGAACCTTTTCGATCACCCTAAGTCGCAGGAGATCGTTTGCAACAGCTATCGCTTAAGTTGCTGAGTGTTTCCTCGGAAAGCACCACTACATATGCTCAGCTTGGCGCGAGGTCATTTACTTAACATAATAAATCTTACGCGCCGATATACTTTCAGTTGCGATAGTATATTTTCGCATGTATGTTTGGAGTCGCCTTCCGAGGAGCCAAAGCATGCATCTCCCTTTCAAAACCCTCGTTTTCCCGTTGGCGGCGACCCTGGCGCTTGTCGCCGTGTCGCTTCCCACCCGCGCCAAGGCACAGACCTACCCGATTGATTGCGCGATCCTGCTTTGCTTGTCCGGCGGTTGGCCCGCATCCGTTCCCTGTGCGCGAGCCCGCGCCGAATTCATTCGCCGGATCACGCCGTGGCCTGTGGAACCGCCATTGCAGATTTGGCGCTGCCCGATGGGCGCTTCGTATGAGATCGAGCGACACCCGCGTGACACAATTCGGTTCTTCGACGCCCTGTATCACGAAGATGCCAATCCACAGCGCCAGTCCTTCGCCGAGATCGATCATGCTTCTGTTGCTTCGCTGACAGATGCTGTCCGGCGCCACGGCGATGACGCCACCGGCCATGTGCCTCCAGATTTCGCACTACGTCTCGTTCAGGATCGTGCGGATATCGACATCAGCGGGCCGGAATTCAATTTCGTGCGGTCTATCCGCGTCTTTGACGTGCGATATGCTTGGCAGCGTGAATCTCCTCGAGATGGTGACTGCTACCGCAGTGCGGCGGTCTTCCTCGGCACCTACGGTACCCAAGGTGACTTCTCCTGGCGGAGATCTTCCACCTCTGGCCTTCCCTCGGCACATGAAGGTCTGGACCAATGGGAGGATCGTTGCCCCAGCATCTATCATCGGTCCGTCTTCGTGGACTGGCGCGACTATGAGGGCAATTATGGTTTCGAACAGGTGAATTACTGACCCACGGGAATCCAACCTCGATCTGGAAGGTCTCGTTCAATCTTGAGCAAGCTGCCTCTCGGTCTGCACACCAGCTCCAGCCAAACACGCTCACTTTTCACAGCGCGATCCCAATCAGTGCCCGCTGTCGCGACGCCCAATCCTCTTCAGGCCATCGAAGTCGATTTCGCGCTTCTCTGCATCACCTAGATCCGGCCGGATAGCAGATATTGGCTGTGGGCCGTTGACGTCCCACCGCACTGCAAGAGCACCTGTATTCCAGCGATACACCCAACCGACCACGCTCCGCTCGTCCATCCCGATCAAATTGGCGATCGCGACGCCTTCCACCTCGACTTCGTGCACTGATTACTGACTTTCTTTTCTGGGGTGAACCGAATTGCAGCGCGGAAATTCCTGTGCGCGAACTGCTTTCGCATCACGGTCTTCGTTTATTTCTGATTGGCTAAAACCTGTCACGACAGCGATTTTTGCATCGGGATTCAAGGATCCAGGCGTAGCTAATTTTTCATTGGGTTCAAATCCTGTGGTCGGGCTCGGTGGCGGCCTCCACGGTCGCAAGCAATTCGAACGCATCGAACCCGATGGCGCGGGCCAACACAATGAACTCCACAACATCGATCCGGCGCTCACCGCTTTCAATGCGTGCCACAAATGATTGGTGGTGCTTGAGCTTCGCTGCCAGGTCTTTCTGACTGAGACCTGCCTTTTTCCGGGCGTCGACCAACGCCCGGCAGAGTGCCGCTTGTCCATTGGTTCTGATTGTTTTCGCCACGCGTCACACACCTTTCGTGACGTCGCTAGCGGAAGAAATCCGTTATCTAAAAAGTGGATATTTGCGGGCGTTATCGATGTCGTCTTTTCACGAAGTGCAAGTCTGGTGTACCCTGCGCCGCCCATCAATCCCCCACCAGTTGCAGGAACCTGCCGTAGTCTTCACTGACCTCGTGCGCTTCCTCGAAGGCGCGGGCGCGTTCCACTTCCAGGCAGCGGAAGTATTCCTGGATGTCGCGAATGTAGGCCTCGAAGTCCCGCCGGATGATGTCAGCGTAGTCTCTGGCGGCTTGCGAATCGGCTGGAACAAATGGACGGGTCGGCGCGAGACAGGAGCCTGCAAGACTTACACCCGGAAAGAGAATGAGTATGGCCCAAGCCTGCAATGAGAGCAGGTTTCTCAACCGGAGGTTTCTGAAACCCCTATTTTCCTTGATAGACGCCAATGGCCGTGCCTAGAGTTTGAGTAACCGAGATACAGCCGTATCTGTCGCAATATATCTTGCGGTCACTAATATACTATCGTAACTCTGAGCTTCAAGTAGGAATGCCCGGATGTTGCGCCTTTGAGAAAGCGTGAGCCGGGCCATGAACTGGGACATCGAAGCACCAAATGTGGTTACGGAAGCACGTTTCCGCGAACTCGTGGAAAGTGGCTATAGCGCTGAAATCCTGTGCCAGGCGTCTGCGCACAAGAAGGGCCCGAGCTATTACGGGCTCTGGGTCATGCGCGTCGTCTCCGACGAAGGCGTGGAAAAGCTCCTGGTCACCGCGCGTACACGGACCACGTATAACGACATCAAGATCCGCGAGTTCAAGACGATCACTGGCGTGGTGTCCTTCCTCATCGGCATCGGCTTCTCCCATGCCGACGTGCCTCTCGAAGAAGGCCAGAAGACCTCGCACAAGCTTGTCTCGCAGGACAAAGGCAGCAGCGGCTAGCTTTCTCCTTTCCTGGCTTCTGGCCGCGCCTGCACCCGCACAGATGGTGCTGGTCATGGAGAGCGACGGATCGCTCCGGCCCTCGCAATCCCAGCACCGGTTTTCGCGCAACTACAATGACGGGATCGGCCAGGGCTCGGCCGCTGACGGTCTGCGTATCTTCGGTGACACTGAACCCACCGAACAGGGTGGCGCGGTCCGGGTCGCCGCTGTTGCACCCATGGCTCCGGTTGCACGCCCGGACATACTCGCTGCCATCCAGGAGACAGGCCTGCGCTATGCAAGCCATGGCGGCCTTCGCGTTGCAGACATCTCGGTCACCGACTGGCTGAACCTCTATCGCGCCAATATCGAGATCGAGAGCGCCTACAATCCGCGCGCCATCTCCCATGCCGGGGCGATTGGCCTTGGACAACTGATGCCCGCGACAGCGAAGACGCTTGGTGTTGACCCGAATGACTGGCGTCAAAACCTCGATGGATCGGCCCGCTACCTCGCGATGATGCTGAAAGAGTTCGGTGATCCGCGCCTGGCGCTGGCCGCCTACAATGCCGGTCCCGACGCGGTGCGGCAATACAAGGGCATTCCCCCTTACCGAGAAACCCAAAACCATGTGGCCCGCGTCCTTGCCGTCGTGGCCCGTCTGGAAGGAAAGAACTTATGAAGAACTACACCTCTCTATTCATAGCCGCATTGGCGGTTTGCCTCATCGCCGCGGAACCGGCTTTGGCCCAAAGCATCGATCTTTCCCCGATCCAGAGCCTGCTGCAGGGGATCGTCGACGCGCTCACCGGCCCGCTCGGTATCGTCATCGCCACCCTTGCCGTCATCGGTGTCTTCCTCAGCTGGTTCTTCAACATCATCGACCTGCGCCAGGCGCTCTGGGTTCTGGTCGGCATCGCAGGTGTTGCGGCCGCACCGACAATCGTTGCTGCCGTTTGGGGCGGGGCCTGAGGGCTTGGATTGATGGCCAAGCGATCCCCTCTCTTCCTGGGCCTTGTGCGCCCGCCGAAGCTTCTTGGGCTACCGATCATGTATGCCATGGTCTGGCTTTTCGGCACGGTGCTCCTGTTCGTCTGGACGCAGCAAATCGTGGTGCTCGGGATCGCTGCCATACTCTATCCCATCCTGTGGAAGGCCGCGGATTGGGATCCACGTTTCATCGACGTGATGCTGACGGCCTTGCAAGAAACCCCACCGACGCGAAACCGGGCGATCCACGGGGGCGACAGCTATGCGCCATAGTATAGCCCTGGACGACACCATCGATGACCGCACGCTGATGCCGGAGTGGTACGCGCGCGAAAAACACCTCGCGCATATGCTGCCTTACGTCAGCCTGGTCGATGACAACACGGTCCGCACACGGGTCAACGAGCTCTTCCAATGCATCCGTCTCGGCGGTGTGAACAGCTATACCAGTGACGACACCTATCTCGACAAGGTGACCGCGCTCTTTGCCCGAATCATCGCCCAGCTGGGGCCTGAGTTCAGCTATTATGTGCACAAGGTCTCGAAGTCGATCGCCCCGGATTTGCTCCCTGTCCGGGGTGAGAGCTTCGCGGCGGCGGTGGATGAGGCCTGGCAGGCAAAACTGGGGACTGCCGGCCTCCGGGACAAGACCCTGACGCTGACCGTCATCCACCGCCCGCCGCCCAAGAGCTTTCTCGGGTTCGTGAACCGTTCTGCACCGGAACGGTTCAAGGAAGAGACAGCGAAGCGCATCAGACGCCTCAAGGAAGCGGTCGGCGTCTTCACCTCGGGCCTCGCCGAGCTCAAACCCCGCATCCTTTCTGCAGCCTCCGGCGAACTCGTGGGCTTCCTCGGCGCGCTAAACACCGGTCGCGAACTGCCGCTCTACCCGGCCAACCGGTTTGGGTTTCTTGCCTACAATGTCGCCAACACCCGCGTGACCTTCTTTGAGGATCATTTCGAACTCTCGGACGGCGTCGCGGGCCATCGCTACGGTAAAAGCTTCACCATCGGAGAATATGCCGAGGCCACCACCTGCACCATGTTCGACATGCTGAACCTGCCGGTCGACATGATCGTCACCCACTCCTTCACCCCGATCAATTCGAACCTGATGGCGGGGCGGATCAAGCGACAGAAACGCCAGATGCAGGCCTCCCAGGATGCCGCCCTCTCACTCCTCGAGGCGCTCGATATCGAGCATGACGATCTCGAAGCCAAGCGCCAAAGCTTTGGCGAGCACCACATGGTGATCACCGTGTTCTGCGACAGCCTCGACGAGCTGCAAACCCTCGGCGCCGAAATCGTCAACGCCGCTGCCGCCGAGGGCGTGAAGATGATCGGCGAGCGGATGGCGGCCAAGTCGCATTATTTCAGCCAGCATCCCGGCAACCAGCCGAAGCGTGTTCGCGCTAGTGCTGTCACCAACCGCAATTTCGCGGATTTTGCGGCGCTGCATCGCACCCAGCTCGGCAAGGAAAAACACCAGCTGCCCTGGGGCCAGGAGATCACACTCTTTCCGACCCCGGAACAAAGCGCCTACCGCTTCTCCTATCACGAACAGGGATCGCCCGACAAAGAACCCACCGGCGGGCACACCCTCATTCTCGGTCGACCCGGCTCCGGCAAGTCCGTCCTTTCGGCCTTCCTGATGACCCAAGCCCGCCGCATCGGCGCCCGCATCTTTGTCTTCGACTACCGGCTCGGCATGGAAATGGCGGTACGCGCCAATGGTGGGCGCTATGCCTCAATCAAAGCGGGCCAGGCGACCGGCCTCAACCCCCTCTGGACCGAGATCGACGACCGGGGTGCCGCCTGGCTTTCCGATTGGCTAGCCTCGCTTCTTTACCGTTCAGACAAACCCCTTACGCCCGCCCAGACAAATCGCATTCAGGAGGTGGTTCGTCAAAACGCCACCGCAACCGACCCTGCCCTGCGGAACTGGAAGGATTTTGCGTCGCTCTTTGTCTCCACCGACGACAATGGCGATCTGCACCAGCGGCTGCTCGAGTGGACCGAGGATGGCCGCTACGGCTGGATCTTCGGCCAAAGCCTCGAAGACACCTTCTCGCTCGAAGGCGATGTCGTTGGCTTCGATCTCACCGGCATTCTTGACAGCGAAAGCGAGAAGGAACGCATGGCGGTGCTCTCTTATCTCTTCCGCCGCATCGAACGTGAGATCGAAGACCGCCGGCCCACGATCATCGTGATCGACGAGGCCTGGAAGGCGCTCGACAATGAATACTTCGCCGAGCGGCTGTCGAACTGGCTGGTGACCGCGCGGAAGCAAAACACGGTCGCGGTGATGATGACGCAATATGCCAGCCAACTCGAACGCACGCGCACCGGCAAGACCATTATCGAAGCGGTGCCGACGCAGATCCTGCTCCCGAACATCCGGGCGCATGCCTCCGACTACGCGATGCTGAACCTTTTCGAGAAGGAACTCGACGTCTTGCTCAACACCGGCAGCGCCAGCCGCCTGGCGCTTATTCGCGACGATAGCGGCTCCGTGGTTGTTGACGCCGATCTTTCTGCCCTTGGTCCTTACCTCACCATCCTTGGCGGCATGGAAAAAGGCGAGGCGCTTGTGGGCGCGGACTATCGCGACCGAACCGACTTTTGGAGACAATCATGATCCGCTTTCTCATCTTCCTGGCCGTATTCGGCGCGTTGGCATCCTGCGCGCAATACCAGGAACCCGAAGCCAACTGTTTCGCGTTCCGCGCCTCAGCCACACCAGGCGAACCGGACTGCATCTTCACGCCGCTTGGTGCACCGGAGGATGGCGTTGAAGTTTAAGCTCTCCCTTGTCCTGCTCATTTCCCTGCTGCCCGCTGCCGCCCTTGCCCAGGGTGTCCCGGTCAATGACAGCGGGCTGACCGCGCGTGATATCGTCGAAACCGGCGATCGTGAGGCCGATCTCGCCGTTCAGCGCGAGAAGCTGACGGTGGAAGAGCAGCTGACTGAGATCGAGCAGGAGCAACTGGCCGTCCTGCGACGTATCCTCGAGGCGCAGACCAGCTTCGGCGGCATAGGCGTGTCCGGCATGGTCTCAAATCTGGAAGGTGGCAGCGGAAACGCGGATCGCTCGGTCCTCGCCGTCTATGGCTCGGGTGATGTCGATCCCAACCCCGGCGGCGCGCAGATGTTCGGGGATGCGGCGGCAAACATTGAGCAGCTGATCATCCGGGTCGCCCGGGAAACACATGGGCGGCCCGGGGTCGGCCGTGCGGGCCTTTCCGTCGTGCAATGGCGCGCCCTGTTGCAGGCGCTCATCTGGCAGGAGAGCCGCTTCTCCATCGGCGCCCGCTCGCATGTCGGTGCCTACGGCCTCACCCAGATCATGCCGGGCACGGCCAGCGATCTCGGCATCAACCCAGGCTATTATGACAGCCCCTATCTTCAGGTCGAAGGCGGAGCGCGCTATCTCGCGGCACAGCTCAACACCTTTGATGGCAACATCATCAACGCGCTTGCGGCCTATAACGCCGGCCCGGGTCGCGTGATCGAATACGGTGGTGTGCCGCCCTTCAAGGAAACCCGGCACTACGTCACGGTCATCCCGGAGCGCTACAACCTCTACCTGGCGCGGATCGGCGGGATCGAAGCGCTTGGTACGATCGACCCTGCCCTCCTGGCCAATGCCAATCTCTCGCTCACCGGCCATGGCGCCGCCTTCTATGGCAACAACGCGCCCGCCGCGATCCAGCAAGCCGCGCTGCGCATCCAGGACATCGTCACCCGCGTCGGCAGCACGTCGGATGTTCAGGAGAGCATGGCGCTCAACACCTATGCCCGCTCAGAGCTGGTCCGTCTGATAGCTGCGCGCATTCGACTGAAGGCAGCGCGCACACAGCCCCTCACCGCGGCCCAGCTCGCCCAAGCCGCCGCCCACATGGCCGAGGGCAATTACATGGAATTCACATTGGAGGATTTGGATTGATGTTTTGGTCACGTCGTTTCCCGCAGTTTCTGCGCAGTGCGTCACTTGTCAGCACCATCGCGATTGGCAGCTGTTTCTTCACCAGCACTCCGGGCCAGGCCCAGGGTGTGCCGGTCGTCGACACCCAGAACATCACCCAGAATATCCAGCAGCTTCGGCAGATGATCGAAGATGAAATCCTGCAGAACGAGCAGCTCACGCAACTTCGCGAACAGCTGGCCACACTCAGGGATCAACTCGCGGAGCTGCAACGCACCTATGAGGCGCTGACACGCCTCGCCGAGCTACCCGAGATTATCCGAACTCAGATGGAAGAGGAGCTGAACGGTCTCCTTGATCGGGAGTTCGGGGACATCATCGCAACCATCGAAGCAATCAAGACCGGCGACTTCTCCAGGCTCACAGGCTCCGGGGCCAGCAAGATCGAAACCCAGATGGACCGGGTGCTGGCCGATCTCGGCTTCGATGATGATACGCTCCGCGAGATGGCCACCAGCGGCAATGCAAGCGCCAACCGTATCGCGACGCAGGCGACCACCGGCGCCCTGGTCTCGGCCGCGGCCCAGAACAGCTACGACGATGCCGGGCAATCACTCGAGCGCGTTGATCGGCTCGTGGGCCTCATCGACGACATGGATGAGCTCAAGGAAAGCGTCGATCTCAACACCCGCGTCACGGCAGAGCTGGCCATCGCGCTTGTGGCCATGTGGCAGCTTGAAGCGGTGCAGACGGTGGGCGATGGCACCGGCGGTGTGATCGACGCCGCCACCATCGCCGAGGAGCAGCGCTTCATGGAGTTCACCCTCCCCACCCTACGTGCGGACTAATTCGAAACGTCAAAAGGATGACGAGTTTGGACGAAGAAACGGCCATCATCGAAGAAGAACTGGTCTACGGCGCCCTGCGCCGGGAACGGCTCTGGCAACGCCTCGGACTCCTGGGGCTGATCTTCGGCATCCTTGGCTGCCTCGGTGCTGCCGCGGTTGCGATCCTCGATGTGGATCCGCCACCCGTCGTCGTGCCCTACGATCCCAACACCGGCTTTGCTCTGCCCGAGGCCTCAGTTGGCGCCACCACCGTCACGGAAAACCAGGCCATCATCGAGGCGGAGGTCTTCCGCTATGTGACCGATCGTGAGGTCTATAACCAGCTCGACAATGATGTGCGCATCAGAAGCGTGCTGCGACGCTCGGACGGAGCCGCGCAGGCCTCTTTGCGCCAAATCTGGAACTCGGCGAACGCGCAATACCCGCCGACCGTCTATGGACCGAACGCAAGGCTTGAGGTCGAGATCCTCAGCATCAATCGGATCGGCAACAACCGGGCGAGCGTTCGGTTGCGCAAACGCCTGACCTCCATCAATGGCGTTCAGGCTGGGCTGTTCACGGCGACGATGCTCTTCGAGTTCCGCCCCGAGACCCGCCGCACCATCGATGAGGTCTGGACCAACCCCTTTGGATTTACCGTCATCGAGTATTCGATCCGCTCGGACAGATTGGAGAACTGAATTTGCGCCCCTTGAGTTTCATTCTAGTACTGGCGGTTCTTGTCCCCACTCTTGCCTTAGCCGAAGCTATTCCGCGCGGCGGCCCAAAGGACCGGCGCGTGCGGATCGCAACCTACCAGGAGGGACAGGTCTACCGGCTCAGCGTTTCGTTGACCCATGTCACCACCATCGAGTTTGGCGAGGGTGAAAGCATCCGGTCGATCATCGCTGGCGATACGGAAGGCTTCGAGATCGACGGCGTGCCGGGCGGGCGGGCCTTCGCCATCAAGCCGCTGGCCCGCGGTGTGCACACCAACGTCACGGTCTACACCAATCGCCGCAGCTACTATTTCAACGTGAATGAGGCCTCGAGCCCGACCTTCTACGTGGTCCAGTTCCGCTACCCTCAGGACAACCGCCGGGCGGCGGGTGCGATCGCACGTGCGGCGCCGAACTACAATTACGGCGCCAGTGCGCGTTCCGAGTTCACCCCGACGCGGATCTGGGATGACGGGACCTTCACCTATTTTGCCTTCCCGCGAAACGCACCGGTGCCCGGCATCTTCCGCTATGCGAACGGCCGTGAGCGCACGGTGAACACCGCCGTCGTGGAAGATGGCGCCATCCGAGTCTCCGGCGTGAGCCGCCAATGGGTGCTGCGGCTCGGCGAGGAAGTGGTTTGCATCGAAGCGACGACACCCTCGGGAGCGGGCTCATGAGCGACAATAACGCCGATCTTGAACAGCGCCTCGCCGCCTTGGAACAGGGCAACCCACGTCATGGGCCCGTTCAGAGGCGTCGATCGCCACTGCTCGCACTCCTCATTGTTGGATTGATCCTCGCCGGTGGTGCGCTGCTCTACCTCGTGTCAACGCCCGAGGAAGAGATCGCCCTGCCAACGGCGACGCCAGACGAGTTCCAATCCGAAGGGGATGGCTTTGGCGAGATCGAACCCTTTGTCCCACCCCCTGCCCCCGAACCGGAAATTGTCGTGGTTACGCCCGACCCGGTCGAACCCAATGCCGAGCTGCTTGCCCAGATCAAAGCCCTCCAGACCCAGATCGAGGAACTGAAGACCGCGCCGGAACCCGTGGTCGAGGAAGACACGGCTGCCGCAGATGCCATCGATGCGCTGACCGCGCAGATCGCGGCCTTGCAGGCGGCGTCAGAGGGAGCACAGGAACAATTCCGAGAGGAGCTTGCCGCCCGCGACCGGGCGATGCAGCAGTTGCGTACGGACCTGGAACTGGCTCGACTCGAGGCCAGCAAACCAACCCCTGCCCCGCTGGGCCCCTCTGAGGATGAGCTTCGTGCCCGGGAGGCGGAGCGTTTAGCCCGCGAAGAAGAAGCTCGGCGCATGGCGGAACTGCAGCGCCGCGCGGATGAGGAACGTGCCTTCCAGGAACGTCGGATTGCTTCGCCGGTTATTGCATTTGGAGGAACTGGCGGTGCCAATACCGGCGAGACGGCACTTTCCGAGCGCAGCTTTGGCGAAGTGACGGATTTCGTGCAGAATGGTGCACTGCCCAGCACCGTGACCCAGGCCGAGGTGATCGCCAACCCCTCGAACACCGTCATCCAGGGCACGATGATCCAGGCCGTGATGGAAACCGCCCTCGACAGCTCCCTGCCCGGCCAAACCCGTGCCATCATCTCCGAAGATGTCTTCAGCTTTGATGGCACGCGGCTGCTGATCCCGCGCGGCTCGCGTCTCATCGGCCGTTACCGGTCCGGCATCGAGATATCGCAGCGCCGCGTCACCATCGCCTGGGACCGAATTATCCTGCCTGACAATCAATCCATCCAGATCAGTGCTTTCGGGGGCGATGAATTGGGCCGGTCCGGCGTGACCGGATTTGTCGACACACGCTTTGCCCAACGCTTCGGCTCGGCCGCGCTCATCTCGATCATCTCCGCAGCCCCAAGCGCTGCCGCAGCCCAGGTCGAAAATGAAACCACAGCCGAAGTGCTCGAGGACGTTGGCGATGATCTGGCTGATGCCACCGATTCCGTGATCGGCGAATACCTCTCCATCGGCCCGGTCATCCATATCGATCAGGGTGCGCGCGTCACCGTCATGGTAGATCGTGATCTGGAGATCTTCTGACCCATGACGCTCTCCTATCTCCAGGCCTCGCTCGACAAGCTGCGGGATGCCGCCCGCGATGATGTGATCGAGATTTGCATCAATCCCGACGGCACCTGCTGGGGAGAATTCCAAGGCGACCATTTCATGCGAGTGTTGGACCAACGCCTTTCCGCCACAGAAGTCAAAGACCTCGGCAACCAGATCGCGTCCTCTGCCAGCACGACCATGAGCAAGGACAAACCCATCGTCTCGGTCTCGATCACCTATCGCGACCGGCCCATCCGCGCCCAGGTGGTGACGCCACCCGCCGTGCTTTCGGGCATGTCAATCTCGCTGCGCTTCTTCTCGAGCCTGCCGCTGGATCGGATTGAACTGAAGTTCCTCTACGGCGAGGAGCGCAAGCTCGAAGAGTTGCGACAGGAGAAGAACCGCGCTCTACGGGAAGTGGTGACCGCGGAAGACATCAACGATGCGCTGAAATTCTGCGTCGACAACAAGCTCAACATGATCGTCTCCGGTGGCACCTCAACCGGCAAGACCGTCGCCGCGCGCAAGATCCTGTCCCATGTTGGCGACGAGGAGCGGATCGTTACCATCGAGGAGGCCGCCGAACTTCTGCCCTCCCAACCAAATGCGGTCACCCTGATCGCCAATCGCGATGCGGAGTTCCAGACCGCCGATGTGCTTCTGACGGCAACCCTTCGCATGCGGCCCGACCGGATCATCCTCGGCGAGGTGCGCGGCAAGGAGGCCATGACCTTCCTCGAGGCCATCAACACCGGTCACGGCGGCTCGATGACCACGCTTCATGCCGAGACGCCGCAACTCGCCGTGCAGCGCCTGGCCATTGCCGCGCTCAAGACCGAGATCCCAATGACCTACCAGGACATGGTCCAATACATCGAAAGCTCGATCGACGTGATCATTCAGGCTGGTCGCGAAGATGGCGCACGCGGCATCACCGAATTCTATCTCCCCGGGACCAACACAAGCGGAGGCACCATCAATGAAGCAGTTTGAATACGACATCCTGTTCTTCGAAGTGAGGAAACAGAAGGACTTTGGCGAGATGCGCCGCATCCTGAACGAACGAGGTGCGGAAGGCTGGGAGGTCATCACGGCTGAGGCGGGTGACTACGGCTACACGACCTTCGTGAAACGCGAGATCACCGAGACGTCGAAATGAGGAAGGTCATCACCGTTGCATGTTTGCTGGGGCTTTGTTACGCGACACCCGGAACGGCCGAGCGCAACCTGATCCCTACGCTCGACAACCAACCCGATGTTTGCTCGGAACAGCCCCTCGAGCCGGAGTGGATGCAAAACATCGAAATGCGGGAGTCCTACAAGCGTCTCCTGGTTCAGCAAATCTACCGGGCAGAAAGCATGCAACGCATTGTTGATGCGCAGAGCTGCGAATGCGCCACACGCTATCCGCCCTGGGAGGCGGTCGAAGGCGTCTTCTTCGAGCGCTACGCGGCTTCAGAGTATTGGGATGTCGTCGAGGCAACATCGGAATACCGCAAGCGGGCAAACGAACTTCGGCGTGAGGCAATGCCGATTTGTGAAGCCGAAGGCAACTGGTAACCGTTCATGAGCGTCGTCACCTACTTCGTAGAAACAGCTGAAGGCTATCTTGACACGGCCGCAGAGACACAATTCGGCGCAGTGGCCGCGACAGTTGGCACATTGCTGGTTGTCGGAACGACGCTTGTGGTCATCCTGGTCTGCATCAATATGATCTATCAGTACCGCGCCATGGATGGGCGCACTGCCTTCTGGTTGGCCGTGAAACTCGCCTTGATAGGTGTGTTTGCTACGAATTGGGTTCAGTTCAATGGGCTCGCTTCAGCCATTCTGAGCGGTATCGACAGTATCGCGGGATCGCTGGTCGCCTCCGTCGGTGGCGGCGCTCCGGGGCCTTCAGGAACCTTCGCCGAAGAATTCGATGACCTCATCGCGGCACTTGGCGACTATCTCAATGCCGCAGGGTCCGAACTGAATTGGATGGCGGGAGCACTCTTGGACACGCTCGGGGTCCTGCTACTTTCAATCCTCGGCGGCTTGGCTGCATTTATCGTCGTCGCGTCACGGTTGATGGTCGCGCTCCTGATTGGGATCGCGCCCGTCATGATCTTCCTTACCCTCTTCGAGGTGACCAAGGACTATTTCGCACGCTGGCTATCGGCACTCATCTCCTTCGCAATGTACCCGATCATCGTGGCGGGTGTCTTCGCAACGATCACCGGGGTTTCAAGGGCCCTACTCGCAGAACTCGGCGATCCCGAGGGCGCTTCAAACATAGGGGCGCTCATCCCGTTCTTCATGATGGTGCTCATGGCCAAAGGCTTCATCATCGCGACACCTTTTATCGTCCGATCCGTCTCCGGCAACATCATGATGCCGGCGCTTTCAGCCGGATTTGGCGGGAGCTACGCCTTCGCCCGTGGGCTTGCCGGGAGCCAGCAGGTCTACAACCGATATGCCATTGGCGGCGCGACGGGTGCAGAGTATGCGGCGCTAAGGGCAAGACAATTCTTGGGAGTTCAATCGCTGCCGGCGCGTCCGAACTCTGCTGGAGGTCCAACTCCACCCCCTTCCAACACCTCCTCCGACACTGGTACCCAGATGCTGGCGCAACTCGCAAGGCTCGGACGGCTGGGGCGTCGATAGTCAATGTCTGGGCTCAGTCGGCGCGCCGACATTCGCTGCTCCGCACGTGAATTTGCACGATGCGAACTTTACCGCCGTTGCCCATCCGGGAGTTCGCTGACGCAGCATTCCCTTGCAGGTGCGGCACATCCATCGCCGCGTTGTAGCCAATTTCGCCAAAGCGGTTACTACAAGCCAATCTACGGTGCGAATTTCAAACCGCCCTTTCGCCATAACCGGGACCGATCATCGTAAAGTGGGACGGAGCCGCCATTTGTCTATAGGTTTGTGCCTGCGCAAAAACAGACCTCCCGCAACAAGCACTTTACGGCGGCACAGTGTGTTTGCCCGAAACGGACGCCAAACCCTGTTGTGAAATGCTTTTTACAAGCTGATTTTTGTTACAAACCGTGGTGACTGGAAAGACGCAGGACGTTCCCGATTTCCTAGCGCAAACCACGAACAGCAGCTATCTTCTCATCCGAGATCTGGCTAACTTCGTGACGAATTCAGCTCTATTAGCCGAACGTGACGATCCCTATTCGAAACTCGGCAGTTGGAGGGTTGTATTTCGCCGGTACGACGGCGTCCTTTTCGAGAAATGCATGGAACACTCCTTCAGCTCAACGATCCCGGTATCAATATCGGTAAAGCTGTTTCCCGAAAGATGAAGGCAAAATTTATTATTTCCTGGGCTCAATGCCCGAGAACACGATTTTCAACAATTGATCTGCAATCTCAGCTTCGCTCTTGTCGCCCTCAGGCGAATACCAGAATGCCATCTGATTGAAGGTCGAGAACAAAACATAGGCGACATATTTGGCTTCGCAGGGCGCGATCGAGCCTTCCTTCACACCAGCGTCGATCAATCCTTCTACCGCTTCCTGTCCCTTTTCCATGATCTTGCGCATCTTGGCCTTGTTCTCGGGGCCCAGATGCTTGTTGCCTTCGCGGATCAGGGCATAGCCGTAATCGCCGGTGCAAATCGTGGCGTAATTCTGGAAATAGGCACGCACCCTTTCAATCCCCGAAAGGGCGAGGTCGTTGACCCGCTCGAATATGTCCATGATCAGTTCAAGCGAGATTTCGACACACTGCAGCAGGATATCTTCCTTGTTCTTCACGTAATAATACAGCGCGGGTTTCGAGACATCGAGCAGGTCGGCCAGATCATTGATAGAGGTTTCGGAATAGCCCTTGGTGGTAAACTCATGTGCCGCAGTGTCGAGCAAAACCCGGCGTTTCAGCTTCTGCTGACGCTTGGAATCCTTGGTCTTGCGGCCCCAGCTGATCTCGTTCACGGCGTCCTCGCTTCGTGCTTGTTGGCGCAGGCATATATATGAATTACGCGGGATCGAAAAGCCGCCCCCGGGAATGGTGGTTTCCCGGGGGCGAGGTTTGTCAGGCGGCTGCGTCCTGCTTGATCATGTCGGCGGCTTTTTCACCGATCATGATACAGGTGGCGTTGGTGTTGCCGTTGATGATCTCGGGCATGATCGAGGCGTCCGCCACCCGCACATTGGCCAGCCCCCGAACCTTGAGCCGGGCATCGACCACGGCCATGTCATCGCGGCCCATCTTGCAGGTGCCGACCGGGTGGTAGGCGTGGTTGACCTCGGCGCGCAGGAAGTCGTCAATCTCGGCATCGGTGTCGAGGTAACGCTTGGGGTATAGCGGCTTGGCGATCTTATCCTTGAGCGGCGGGCCGTGAAGGATTTCCTGGGTCACCTTGAAGGCGTTGCGCATGTCCTTGAGGTCATCGACATGATCCAGAAGGTTCAGGTCGATATTGGGTTCGGACCCCGGATTGGCGTCCTTCAGCGTCAAACGCCCCCGGCTGCGCGGATGGCCGATATTGACGATCATGGTAAAGCCCCACTTGATCATCGACATGTAGTCATGGGCGTGGTTGCGATAGGGCAGCGGCACCATGTGAAGCTGGAAATCCGGGTTGTTCTTGCCCGGCTCAGACCGCAGGAAGCCACCCGCCGCCGTGGGCGGATTGGCGAGCCAGCCCTTGCGCTTGGTGAAATACTGGTAAAACGCGGCAAGGTTCTTGAGCGTGCCCAGCGGGCCCAGCGAAATACCGGTGCGTTTCTTCGACTTGAACACGAACATCACATCCGGATGATCATGCAGGTTTTCACCCACGCCGGGCAATTCGTGCTGCACCGTGATGCCGTGCTTTTCCAGCTCGTCGCGCGGCCCGATGCCCGAGAGCATCAGGATTTGCGGCGAGCCGAAGGCCCCGCCGCTGACGATGACCTCCTTGCCCACCTCGACCCGCTTGGTCTGGCCGTCCTGGTCGTATTCGACCGCCACCGCGCGGCCGTCTTCCATGACGATGCGGCGCACCGTGGCCTTGACCTGAATATCCAGGTTCTTGCGATCCATGATCGGATCGAGATAGCAGAACTTGACCGAGGCGCGTTCGCCGTTCTTGGTGGTGAACTGGTAGATGCCCAGCCCTTCGCGGTTGGCGCCGTTGAAATCGGCGGTCTTGGGGTAGTCCAGCTTTTCCCCCGAGGCGAGGAAGGCCGAATAGAAATCAAAGGACTCGTCGCCGTTGCTCACATGTAGCGGTCCGCTATCGCCGTGATAATCATCCGCGCCGCGTTCATTGTTCTCGGCCTTGCGGAAATAGGGCAGCACCTCGTCGTAGCTCCAACCTTCGTTGCCCAGTTCGGACCAGCGGTCATAGTCGCCGGACTCGCCCCGGATATAGACCATGCCGTTCATGCCCGACGAGCCGCCCAGCATCTTGCCGCGCGGGTGATAGAGCGAGCGATTGTTCAGCTTCTTCTGCGGCGCGGTGCGGAAGCGCCAGTTCAACTTGTTGATCTTGTAGTCCTGGATCAGCCCGGCGAACATGCCGGGGATCGAGACGAATTTGGAGTTCCCCGGACCGCCCGCTTCCAAAAGCGTGACGGTGGTGTTGGGGTCTTCGGATAGACGGGCGGCGACAACCCCTCCCGAGGATCCTCCGCCGATGACGACATAATCTGCCATTGTTACTCTCCCTGTTATCTATGTGTCTGTGTCAGACGATTTTCTTCATCACCGCCAAGAGCGTGTCAGTCAGCTTGCCGTAAGGCGGGTTGAGCAGGTCGGCCGAATTCAGCCGCGCCTGCCGGAAGACCGGCTTGTGGGCGCTGAAACTGTCAAACCCGGCCTTGCCGGTGTGGGTGCCCATGCCGCTGGCCCCGATGCCGCCAAAGGGCAGCTTTTCCTGGAACACGTGGAACAGGGTTTCGTTGACGCACATCCCCCCGGCCCAGGTGTTTTGCAGCATGTATTTTTCCTTGGCGCGGTCATGGCCGAACCAATAGAGCGCCAGCGGGCGGTCATGGCTGTTGATGTAATTCGTGACCTCGTCCAGCCTGTCATAGGTCTTGATCGACAGGACCGGGCCAAACACCTCTTCCTGCATGACCGTCATGTCCTCGGTCGGGTTGATCACCATGTTGAGCGGCAGGACACGGTTGTTGGTGCTGCCTTCGCCGCCATCCGGGTTGACCGTGACCACCTTTGCCCCCTTGTCACGCGCGTCTGTCACCAGATTGCGCAGGCGGTCGTAATGGCGGTCCGAGACAATGGTGGTGTAGTCCTCGTTGCCTTCGAGCTTGGGGAAGAACTTGGTAAAGCCCTTCTTCATGTCCTCGACAAACCCGTCGAGCTTCTCGGTCGGGACAAAGATGTAATCCACCCCGATACAGGTCTGGCCACAGTTCAGCACCTTGCCACGCAGGATCGAGTTGACCGCCTTGGACGGATCATAGCTGTGGTCGATGATCGCCGGGCATTTGCCGCCCAGTTCCAGCGTGATCGGCGTCAGGTTCGGCGCCGCCGCCTGGGCAATCTTGCGGCCCACGGCGGTGGAGCCGGTAAAGATCAAATGATCGAACGGCAGTTCGGCGAAGGCGTTGCCCAGGTCCGGCCCGCCGGTGACGATGGCCAACAGGTCCTCGTCGAAATTGTCCGACACGAGGTTGCCCAGAAGCTCGGTCGTGTGCACCGTCACCTCGCTGGGCTTGATCATCATCCGGTTGCCCGCGGCCAGCGCGTGCACGGCAGGCAAAAGCGCGATGGCATAAGGATAGTTCCACGGGGCGATATTGCCGATCACGCCCAGGGGTTGTGGCATGATCTTGCTTGTGGCGGGCAGCGAATGCAGGGTGGTGCCCACCCGGCGCGTGCGCATCCAGCGGCGCAGGTGCCGGCGGGCGTGTTTGGCCCCCGAGATGACGAGCATGAGATCGGCCAGTGTGGTTTCGCGCACCGAACGGTTGCCGAAATCCTTGTCGATGGCCTCGCAGATGTCGTGCTTATGTTTTTCCGTCAGGGTCAGCAGCTTTTCGATATTGCCGCGCCGTTCCTGATAGGACGGGTAAGGGTTGGCGTTCGACGCCGCCTTCTGGCGGGCAAAAAGCGCCTTGAGATCGTCGATGGACGTATCCGGGACGATGGGTGTCGCATGCGAATTCATTGTGTTTCCTTTCTGTCCGAAAGGCCGACCGGCAGGGGCATCTGGGCAAGCCTGGAGAACCGGCTAGCGGGTTGGGCCGTGGGTCGCGCGCGCGTTGGCGCTGCAAATCGAACTGTTACAGGCTTGATGCCGGGGGCCTCACACCGATTGGCAGAGGCCCCCGAAAGGGAGTGGGATCAGTAGTCGAGCCCGCGCGCCACAACTTCCCAGGCGCTGTTGTTGACCTTGGCCATGATAAAGGTATCCGAGCCCTGGTGGTCATCGGCCGAGAAGCTGACCGGTTGACCGCCGATCGGATCGACATACCCTGCCAGCGCCTCGGTCGCGGCGAGGAAGTTTTCGACCGTCACGTCCTTGCCCGCCGCTTCCAGCGCCTTGATCGTCAGGTCGGCAAAGATATAGCCAAGCTGCGCCTGCGGCTCCATCGCCTTGCCATGTTCGGCCTCGTAGGCTTCGAGGATGCGTTTGGCTTCGCCTTCCGCGTTGGCGGCGTATTCATAGACGAAGGGCGACACCAGGTGCAGGTCCTGCATCGCGCCACCGGCAGCGCCCGCCACGGCATCCATGTAAGGAATCATGCTGGTCACGAAGATCGGCTCGAACCCCAGCTTCTTGGCCGTGGCGACGGTGATGATCGTATCCCGCACCGAAGTGGACAGGAAGACGATGTCACAACCGGCATTCTTGAGCGTGGTGACGGACGAGGTCAGATCGGTCTCGGTCGCCGCATGTTCGGTCTTGGCGACGATTTCCATGCCGATAACCGCCAGCTGTTCTTCAACCCCGTGGGTCATTTCCTCGCCCGCCTCGTTGGCAAGCTGCGCCACGCAGGGGGTCGAGAACCCGCCGTTTGCGTGGAAATGGGCCACGGCTGCGCGGAACTGTTCGCGGTAGCTGCGGAAGAAGCTATAGACCATCGGGTTGACCGGATCGGTCATGCTTTGGGCCCCGGTCAGCGGGTACATGTTGGGCACACCGGCCTTAAGCTGGTTGGGCATCACGGCCAAATTCATCGGCGTGCCAAGGCTGCCCAGCATGGCAAAGACCTTGTCACGGCGAATGAGCTTGTTTGCCGCCTGCACCGCGCGCGGCACCTGATATTGCATGTCCTCGACTACAAGCTCGATGGTGCGGCCATGCACCCCGCCTGCGGCGTTGGCCTCTTCGATGCGCATGCGCATACCGTTGACACTGGGCACGCCCCAGACGGCCAGCGGGCCGCTGAGGTCGGTGTAAGTGCCCAGCTTGATGCTGTCGGCAGTCACCCCTTGGGTGTCCGCCATCACCGGTGCGCCCAGAAGGGCGGCAGCGGTCAATCCTGCGATAAGATGTTTCATTTTCTCCTCCGTTGGTTGGTTCAGTACATGCTCGCGATCAGGTCGCCATATTTCTCCTCCACGACCTTTCTCTTGAGCTTCATGGTTGGGGTTAGTTCCTCGTCATCTGCGGTAAGTAGAATGTCGATCAGGCGGAATTTCTTGACCTGTTCGACGGATGCAAAGCCCTTGTTCACGCCCGCGATTTCCCCGTCGATCAGCTCTTCAATGGCCGGGTTACGGCACAGCGATTTGTAATCGGTGAAGGGGATACGCTGGTCTTGCGCGTATTTCTCGACGTTTTCCTGGTCGATCATGATCAGCGCGGTCAGGAACTTGCGCTTGTCACCGATGACCACCGCATCGGCAATATAGGGCGAGAATTTCAGCTCATTCTCCATCAGCGAGGGCGTGATATTCTTGCCGCCTGCAGTGATGATGATGTCCTTCTTGCGGTCGAGAATGAACAGGTCGCCATTTTCATCGAGCTTGCCGATATCGCCGGTATGAACCCAGCCATCGACCACGGTTTCATCGGTCTTTTCCGGCGCATTATGATAGCCAGAGAAGTTGCTGCGTGTGCGGGCAAGGATTTCGCCGTCCTCGGCGATTTTCAACTCCACATCCTGAAACGCGCGACCGACCGAGCCGATGGGCGATTGCCCCGGAACCGTGGCGGTGATGATGCCGACCTCGGTCTGGCCATAGGCCTCTTGAACGGACACACCCAGCGTCTGAAACCAGTTCAAAAGGTTGGGCGAAATCGGCGCCGCGCCGGAAAGGATGGTGTGGGTGCGGTTGAGACCCAGTTCGATGCGGATGTTGCGCAGGACGGCGTAGTCGGTGAACTTCGCTACCATACGGGTGAGGATGGAACCCTCGCCGGCCTGCACCTTTTCATTCAGGCGCAGCGCCATGTTATAGGCCTTGCGGCCCAGGGGCGTGCCCTCTTGCATGACGAAATTGATGCGGGAATAGAATTTCTCCCACACACGCGGAACAGCGAAGATGGCCGTGGGGGCGACTTCTTGGATGTCCTGGGCAAAGGTCTCGCCGCTTTCAGCGAAGTTGATGACCGAGCCATAGCGGATCGGGATCGCGACCGAGAAGATCCGTTCCGCCGCGTGACAGAGCGGCAGGAAGGTCAGGAACTCGTCCCCCGGACCAAAAGGCAGGTCCGGCGCATTGTCGGCCTGGGACAGGATATAGCGGTTGGAGACCCGCGCGCCCTTGGGGTTGCCGGTGGTGCCCGAGGTATAGATCAGGATGGCAAGGTCTTCGGGGGCGCCTGCGTCGATGCGCTTGTCCCATTCTGCCTCAAGCGCGCTGCGGTCCTCGTCGCCTAACGCCAGAAATGCTTCCCACGACATGACCTTGGGGTGCGAAAACCGGCGCAGCCCTTCCATGTCATAGACCACCACATTTTTCAGGTGGGGCAGATCGGCCTCTTGCTCAAGGAATTTATCAAGCTGTTCCTCGTCTTCGACAAACAGAACCTTGGCCTGGCTGTCATTCAGTTGAAACGCCATCTGGCGCGATTGCAGGGTGGGGTAGAGCCCGTGGCAGACGCCGCGAATGCCCTGAGTGCCCAGATCGGTAAACACCCATTCCTTATTGTCCTCGCTGATGATCGCAGCGACGTCACCGGGTTTCATACCCAGGGACAACAGGGCCACGCCAACCTGCCGGGCGCGGTCGTAATACTCCGTCCACGAAAACGCGCGCCAGATACCAAGGTCCTTTTCGCGCATGGCAATCGCATCGCCGCGCGCCTTGCAATTCTGGCGAAACAGCTTGGCGAATGTATCGCAACCGTCGATTACAACGGCGGGCGGGGTCCAGTTTGCAGTGTCTAGCGCCATGTCTTTTTCCCCTTCCAGCGGCGTTCTTCGCGCGCGCCTTCGTCCTTTACCCCGAGGTAGAACTCCTGAATGTTTTCGCTGGCCAAGAGCCGTTCGCGGTCGCCTTCCATGACGATGCGGCCGGTCTCCATCACATAGCCGAAATCGCAGGTTTCCAGCGCCACGGCGGCGTTTTGTTCGACGAGGAGCATGGTCACGCCTTCCTCGCGGTTGATGCGTTTGATGATGTCGAAAATCTCGCCAATCAGGCGCGGCGACAGGCCAAGGCTGGGTTCATCTAGCAGCATCAGACGCGGTTTCTGCATGAAGGCGCGGCCAAGGGCGAGCATCTGTTGCTGCCCCCCAGATAGGTATGCCGCCTGTTTGTCGATGAAGCTGCGCAGGTCCGGGAACCAGCCCAGCACCTTTTCGAAATCCTGTTTCACAGCCTCGCGATCCCGGCGGCAATAGGCCCCCAGCATCAGGTTGTCGCGCACACTCAGCAGGGAAAACACCTCGCGCCCTTCCGGCACATGCGCCACGCCCTTGCGCGCCACAACGTCCGGGTCTTGC
The DNA here is from genome assembly GCF_056158665.1 of Thalassovita sp. ABM4_323. Taxonomy (NCBI): domain Bacteria; kingdom Pseudomonadati; phylum Pseudomonadota; class Alphaproteobacteria; order Rhodobacterales; family Roseobacteraceae; genus Thalassovita; species Thalassovita sp. ABM4_323. Next base: position 78,694 of record NZ_JBSWTS010000006.1, read on the forward strand.
GAGGAAATCTCGTTCCCATCCAATTTGATCGAACCTTTGAAAGGATCAAGCGCACCCGAAATGGTTTTCAGGATCGTGGTCTTGCCCGCGCCGTTCGAGCCCATGATCGTGACGATCTTGCCCTCATGCACCGACAGGCTGACGCCACGAATGGCCATGACCCGGCCATAGAAGGTTTCGACGTTTTCCAGTTTCAGAAGATCAGTCATGGCCTGTCCCCAGATAGGCGTGTTGAACGTCTTGGTTATCCTGCACTTCCTTGGCCGTGCCTTCGGCCAGGAAGCGGCCCTCGGCAATGGCCAGCACCTTGTCGGACACCTTGTTCACCAGCTTCATGTCGTGTTCGATCATCACCACGGTGATGCCGAGGTCTTCCTTGATGTCCTCGATCCAGAAGGCGATGTCGGTGGTTTCCTCGGTGGTCAGGCCACTAGAGGGCTCATCCAGCAACAAGAGTTCCGGCCCGGCGACCAACGCCCGGGCAATCTCGATCTTCTTGCGGATGCCATAGGGCAGGTCTGAAACCCGCGCGTGGCGATGGGCCTGCAAATCAAGGAACTCGATCACTTCCTCGGCCTTGTGGCGATGGGCCAGTTCCTGTTCGAGCTGGCCACCGGCGAAGAGCAACTCGCGCAGGGGTTTGAAACCGCCGCGGCTGTGACGCCCGATCAAAAGGTTGTCGAGCATGGTGGCATGTTCGAACAGCTCGATATTCTGGAAGGTCCGGGCAATGCCACGGCGAATGATCTGGTGCGGCTTGGCCGACAGAAGGCTCTCGCCGCCCAGCCTGACATCGCCCTCGATCGGGTCATAGATCCGGCAGATCAGGTTGAACACCGTGCTCTTGCCTGCGCCATTGGGGCCGATGATGGTGTAGACCGTGTCGGGTTCGACCGAAAACGACAGGTTGTCCACCGCCTTGAGGCCGCCAAAGGCCAGGGTGAGGTTTTCGACTTCCAGCCAGCTCATCTCAGGCGCTCCGTCTTGAGGAAGGTTTTCTGACGCTGGAAGCTGCGCCGCTTGTACATCGGGAAGATGTTGAAATAGTGGTGGATTTTCAGCCAGCGACCATAAAGCCCATCGGGTTCGAACAGCATGAACACCACCAGGATCAGGCCAAAGGCGAGGCTGTCGAGCCCGCTGGACGAGGCAACGCCCGCAGGCAGCAACACCTTGAGCCAGCTCAGCGCCGTGGGCAGCAGCATGATGAAGAAGGCGCCAAAGACGGCCCCGTGGATGGTGCCAAGCCCGCCAACCACGATCATCAGCAGAAGGCGGATCGATTCCCCCATGCCAAAGGTTTCTGGGCTGAGGAAGAAGAAGGCATGGGCCAGTAGAGACCCTGATAGCCCGGCAAGCGCGGCAGAGAGGAAGAAGGCATAGGCCTTGAAGAAGGCAATATCGACGCCAAGGCCACGGGCCGAAACCTCGCTGTCGCGGATCGAGATCATTGCCCGACCGCTGCGTGACCGCGTCAGGTTGCGCACCAGTAGGAGAACGCCAACGAACATGCCAAGGTTGACGAAATACTTCTGCCAACTCTCATACAGTTCGACCCCGAAGATCGTGATTTCGGGCACCGGCATACCGCCATGACCGCCGGTGAAATCCCCGCCCGAGCCGATCAGCCGTTCAACGATGATGGCAAAGGCCAGCGTGGCGATGGCAAGGTAAAGCCCGTGCATTTTCGAGCAGATGCGGCCAAGCGCCAGACCGGCAATGCCGGAAAGCAGTGCCGCCAGGGGCACCGAAAGCAACCACGGCACACCATAGCGGGTCATCAGGATCGTATGGGCATAGGCCCCGATAGCGACGAAAGCCGCGTGGCCGAAGCTGACCTGTCCCGAGAAGCCGGTAAGGATCATCAGGCCAAGGCCGGCGATAGCGTAGATGTAGACGAAGCTGAGTTCGTCCAGGTAGTAGCCATCGACCAGCAAAGGCATGAGCAGTGCCAGGGCAAGGAAGCCAAGGTACCACGCCGCCTGTGCGCCGTCGCGGAAGAGGCGAATGTCCTGTTTATAGGATTTACGGAAGGTAATACGCATGGGGTTACACCTTCTTTGCGTGCATTTGGCTCAGCAGCCCCTGCGGGCGGATCAGCAGCACGGCGAACATGATGACATAGGCCCCCACACCCTTGAGTGTCGGGAAGGCGGTATCGAAGAACGGCTCGGCCACACCGATCAGAAGGCAGCCAAGAACCGCGCCGGGGATCGAGCCGAAGCCGCCGACGATGGCCCCGGCAAAGGCCTTGAACCCGATGAAGCCCATCTGGGTGCTGACCAGCGCGATGGGGCCGAGAAGAAGCCCAGCCAGCGCGCCGAACATAGCGGCCAGTGCCCATATGGAAGAGGTCAGGCGCTTGACCGGCATACCCATGTAGAAGGCGGCCAGCTGGTTGAGTGACAATGCCTGCATGGCAATGCCGACCCGGGAGAAGCGGAAGAAGAGGAACAGCGCCAGCGACAAAAGCGCGGCAGCCAGGATGGCGATCACGTGATCCCAACCGATGATCACACCGGAAAGATCGATTGTGCCCGGCATCATCGAGGGCAGCGAGAAACTGTCGAACCCCCAATACATCCCCGCCAGCGCGCGCAACACGATGCCGGTGGCCAGCGTCAGGATGAAGATGACGAACACCGGCTGCCCGGTGAGCCGCCGGATCACCAGCGCGTCATAGGTATATCCGATGGCCCCCAAGACGGCGATGGCCAGAAGAAAGCCTAACCAGAAGGGCATCCCCGAAAGCACGATGAACTGGAACCCGAAGAAGGCCCCCAGCATCATGAACTCGCCTTGGGCAAAGTTGATCTGTTCGGTGGCCTTGTAAATCAATACTAGGCCAATCGCGATCAGGCTATAAAGGCTGCCCTGCGCCAAGCCGATTATGGCAAGCTGCATGACATCCGCAAAGCTGAGTCCGGTCATGGGGCAACACTCCAATGCGACAATATATCGGTAACGGTCATCTCCCGCGCGCCAGCGGCAGTCGGGGCTGCCGTCGGGGTTTCGGAAAACCTCGGGGCGGGAGCCGGTTGGACCACGCCGTCCACATCGACAAAGGTACCTCTTGCCTTGTTTTGCGGGTGATCCGGTGCTTCGGTCATGGAAAGAACTGGGGCAAAACAGGCATCGGTCCCTTCCAATATGGCGCACCATTCATCGCGGGTCTTGCTGGCGAAAACCTCGGTCAGGCGTGCTTTCATCGCGGCCTGCGTTGTCGGCGCATATTGATCCTTGAAAAGCGGGTCATCCGTGAGGCCCGCGCGCTCAAGGAACTCGGCATAAAACTGCGGTTCGAGGCAGCCCAGCGCGACATACTGACGGTCCGAGGTTTCATAGCAGCCGTACCAGGCCATGCTGCCGTTCATGAAATTCGATCCGCGTTCCTTGTCGTTCCAGGAACCGGCGGACAGGAACCCGTACTGCATCGCCATCATCAGCGCCGAACCGTCGGTCATGGCGGTGTCAACAACTTGTCCTTGTCCCGTTGCGCGTGCATGTGTCAGGCCAGCCAGCACCCCGACACTCAGCATCATCGCCCCACCGGCAAGATCGCCAATGACGTTCAGAGGCACCGGAGGGGGCGCGTCTGCGTCGCCCACGGACCAGATTGCCCCGGACAGGGCGGCATAATTCAGATCATGCCCTGCCGCCTG
>NZ_JBSWTS010000007.1:0-2500 GCF_056158665.1 Thalassovita sp. ABM4_323
TAGTAGAGAGATCTACTTGGTTATTGCTAGGTTTGGCGGTTACCTACTCTCCCACACCTTAAGATGCAGTACCATTGGCGTTAGAGCACTTAACTTCCGAGTTCGGGAAGGGATCGGGTGTTTTGCTTCTGCTATGACCACCAAACCGAGTAATAACCAAGTGTCCAAGGCAGTACGCTGTACTTAGTGTTGTGTATGCTTTTGATTTGATTGAACAGTCTTGCTGTTACTGGATCAAATCAAGCCTATCGGACCATTAGTACCGGTCAACTGAATGCATTACTGCACTTACATCTCCGGCCTATCGACGTGGTGGTCTACCACGGTCCTCAGGGATACCTTGTTTTGAGGGGGGCTTCCCGCTTAGATGCCTTCAGCGGTTATCCTGTCCGATCATAGCTACCCAGCACTGCTCCTGGCGGAACAACTGGTACACCAGTGGATCGTTCACCCCGGTCCTCTCGTACTAGGGGCAACTCCTCTCAAGTATCCTACACCCACGGCAGATAGGGACCGAACTGTCTCACGACGTTCTAAACCCAGCTCACGTACCTCTTTAAACGGCGAACAGCCGTACCCTTGGGACCTGCTCCAGCCCCAGGATGAGATGAGCCGACATCGAGGTGCCAAACACTGCCGTCGATATGGACTCTTGGGCAGTATCAGCCTGTTATCCCCGGCGTACCTTTTATCCGTTGAGCGATGGCCCTTCCACTCGGGACCACCGGATCACTATGGCCGTCTTTCGACTCTGCTCGACTTGTCAGTCTTGCAGTCAGGCTGGCTTCTGCCATTGCACTCAACGAGCGATTTCCGACCGCTCTGAGCCAACCTTCGCGCGCCTCCGTTACTCTTTAGGAGGCGACCGCCCCAGTCAAACTACCCGCCACACAGGGTCCCGGACCCAGATAATGGGCCGCGGTTAGACATCAAGCAAAGCAAGGGTGGTATCTCAAGGGAGGCTCCACCAGAACTGGCGTTCTGGTTTCAAAGCCCACCACCTATCCTGCACATGCTTGGCCTGATGCCAGTGTGAAGCTGTAGTAAAGGTGCACGGGGTCTTTCCGTCTAACCGCGGGAAGCCTGCATCTTGACAGGCAATTCAATTTCGCTGAGTTTATGTTGGAGACAGCGGGGAAGTCGTTACGCCATTCGTGCAGGTCGGAACTTACCCGACAAGGAATTTCGCTACCTTAGGACCGTCATAGTTACGGCCGCCGTTTACTTGGGCTTCAATTCAAGGCTCTCACCTCTCCTTTTAACCTTCAAGCACCGGGCAGGCGTCAGACCCTATACGTCGTCTTGCGACTTCGCAGAGCCCTGTGTTTTTAGTAAACAGTCGCCACCCCCTGGTTTGTGCCCCCAGTCAATACTTGCGTAGAAACCGGGCCTCCTTCTCGCGAACTTACGGAGGTATTTTGCCGAGTTCCTTCAACATAGTTCTCTCAAGCGCCTTGGTATTCTCTACCAGTCCACCTGTGTCGGTTTAGGGTACGGTCTGATAGGAGGGCTATTTCCAGGAACCAATCAGCAGCCCATTCAATCCGATAAGGATGAACTACCTTCATGATCCGTCACCACTCCACGGCCCAGGAATATTAACCTGGTTCCCATCGACTACGCATTTCTGCCTCGCCTTAGGGGCCGGCTTACCCTGCTCAGATTAGCTTTAAGCAGGAACCCTTGGACTTTCGGCGACAGTGTCTCTCACACTGTTTGTCGCTACTCATGTCATCATTCTCACTAGTGATCTCTCCACCGGATGCCTTACAGCCCGGCTTCACAGAAAGCACTTGATCTTGTGCTACCGCCTTTGGCTACTTGAGCACAGTTACCTGCGCCAAGACCTTTGGCGATAATAAAGATCAGTGCTATGTCACACTACGCTCCGCTACCATGCACTATGTGCATCCTCAGCTTCGGCTCATGGCTTGAGCCCCGTTACATCTTCGCCGCAAGACAACTTATTTAGACCAGTGAGCTGTTACGCTATCTTTAAAGGATGGCTGCTTCTAAGCCAACCTCCTGGTTGTTTTGGTCGTCTCACCTGCTTTCCCACTTAGCCATGAATTAGGGGCCTTAGCTGGAGGTCAGGGTTGTTTCCCTCTCCACCACGGACGTTAGCATCCGTGGTGTGTCTGCCATCTAGTACTCCCGGGTATTCGGAGTTTGGTTAGGATCAGTAAGCCTGTGGGGCCCCATTACCCATCCAGTGCTCTACCCCCCGGGGTATTCGGATGACGCTCTACCTAAATAGATTTCGCGGAGAACCAGCTATCTCCGAGTTTGATTGGCCTTTCACCCCTAGGCACAACTCATCCCGACCTTTTTCAACAGGTGTGGGTTCGGCCCTCCAGTAAGTGTTACCTTACCTTCAGCCTGGTCATGCCTAGATCACTCGGTTTCGGGTCTGATCCCACGAACTCGACGCCCTATTAAAACTCGCTTTCGCTGCGCCTACACCTAACGGCTTAAGCTTGCACGTGAGACCAAGTCGATG
>NZ_JBSWTS010000007.1:7500-1162500 GCF_056158665.1 Thalassovita sp. ABM4_323
AACGACCCATCCCGATAGCTCAGCCGCCCGGCCCCGTGGAACCGGCCGTCTTTCACCATTCCGTCATAGCTGTGGTGCATCGTGCGCGGATCATAGCTGGCCGCGCCCGGCACCCGCCAGGACAGCCGCCCTTTGCCATGGGCGAACCCTTCGGGCGTGACACCCGGCCAATTGCCCGCTGCGGGCTCCCATGTGAATTCCAGCCCCATTTCCGGATGCGGATCAATCACGCGAACCATGCGGCGCGCGACCTCGCGGCTGACGGGATCATAGATAACATGCAGCTTTTGCTGAAGGGCGGGGGCACTCGCCTGCTCGGCCATCACAACCGTTCCGGACACTCCCACCATCACGGCCAGTGCGGCGCCGATCATCAAACCTTTTACCCTGTCCGTCATGCCATCATTCCTTTCGCGGCTCGTTATTGGAAGGCTACAAGGCGAAAAGCGTTTCGGACAAGTGTTAAGTCACTCGACCTGTGTCAGCTGGAACAGATGCGGCAGCGGCAGCGGCCGGACCGAAAGGGTTCCCTGCGGAAAAACCCGCACCTCGGCCAGCCCGCCCGAGCTGTGCGGCGGCAGCTGATCAAACAGGAAATTCCCCAGCGAGTGCATCACAACCGTATCCCCACCGCCCAAGACCTGCGCCCCATCGCTGACAGCATGGGGATGCGCGCCAATAATGGCCGCGACGCCACGACGGCGCAGTTGTTCGGCGATCCAAGCCTCGCGCGGACCCGGTTCGGTCACGAATTCCTGCCCCCAATGCAAAAAGGCCAGAACGGGGGTTTCTGCGTCCTCCAGAACAGCCTGGTCCAGCAAATCGGGCGTCAGGCGATCCACCCGGGGCATTGCACGCCCATCCAGATCCGTCAGCCCGACCAGCGCCACGCCCATCATGTCCAGCACCTCGCCCTGACTGAAATAGGCGATCCCCATGTGATCCAGCGCGCGGCGGGTTTCGGCCAGACCGCTGTCGCCGATATCGCGCGCATGGTTGTTGGCCAGCGATACGGCCACGACGTTCAAACGCGCGGCCCAGTCCTGCACAATCCCGCTCGGCATGGCCAGCACCATATGATCCAATTGCGAGGGCATGTCGGGCAGCAGCACGCCTTCGAGGTTCAGCACCAGGGGCAGGCCGCGCGTCGCGCCCAGTGCGGCCTTGGTCACGCGATCCGCGATCAGCTCGTCACTCAGCAACGAAGGCAGCACCCGGCCCAGAAACAAATCCCCGCCAATCACAAAGCGCTGCGCCCCGAACAAGGGCGGCGCATCCACGCCCTTGGGCAGATAGGCGGCGGTGACATAGCTGGTGGTTTCAGGAATGAAGCGGCTGTAGAGCTCTTGCATATTGGCATTGGCGACAACAACCGGCTGGGCGCCTTGCTCGGCCATCAGAGTCATCGCGATATACATGGCCCCGACGGAATCCACATGATCGGGCTGCACAAAGCGCGCGGCGGCCTCGATATCCCCGGCGCTCAGCACGTTCAGCACCTGCTGGTCGCGCAAACGCGCCTGGTGCAGCGGCAGGTAATGCGAGAAATCGGTGATTTGCAGCACCACCGTTCCGGGCTGCATCAGCGGGCGCAGGCGGTCCACCATCACATCCCATTCCGCCCGATCCGAATTGATCGAGACCGCCACCGGCACGATCTGCACCCCCGGCATCAGTCGCGCCACAAAGGGCAAGGCCGCCCGAATGCCGTGGTCTTTCTGAAACAGGCAACTTTCAGTGACGGGGCCACCGATCAGGCTGGCCGCAGCCTGCGCGTCGGTCTGAACCGGGCCAAAGATCGTGTTAAAGCCGCGCGTCGTCACCGCAAAGGGGCTGCTGGCCTGATAGAAATGATCCGGGAACAGCACGATCGCGCGTTTGACCTCGGGGGTGGCGGCAATGGCGATGCCTGCGGCCACCAGCTCGGGCATTTCCAGATGATGCGGCAGGATCGCGCCGCGAATCCCCACTATCGGGGCCACATCTGCGGCCCGCTCCAGCCCCGCGTTGAACACGTCTGGCTTGGTATAGAAAGTCGTGAAATCACCCTCGGGACAGCCCGCCTGCGCCAGCCCCGCGCACAGCGCCCATATAATACTGTATAGAAGCCGCCTCACTTTGCCCCCTGCGCCAAAAGGAAATTCGCGGTTTGCGAGATGTGATAGAACGGCTCTTGCTTCTTTTTACTCAGCCGAACGACCTCGTGATAGACATAGTCGGCCAGGCCCAGCAAGCGCACGCCATCGCCGGTTTTGTCCGCCCCACCGCGCAAGCCCTGTAGCATCGCATAGGTAAAAATCCCGTGGCCCAGATCGGCGCGTTCACCGGCCGTGTTATTCGCCGCCGTCGCCGAGAAGACGACCACCCGCGCATCGGCGGCCTCTTTTTCCAGCTTGGCGTTAAAGGCATTGGCGGCATGGCAGGTGTCCAGCACCAGAATGCGGCGCCCTTGGGCAAAGGATATTTCTTCCTGAATGACGCTCCAATCCACCAACGAGGACGTGCGCCAGCGGTCCCCCCGCTTTTGCGCATTCGTGGGCAGCAGGAAATACTGTTCCTCAAGGTTCATCCCGTGACCGGCGACGAAAATCACCGTGGTATCGTCGGGGCCGGGCAGTGTCAGAAAATCGACCAATTCACTGCTGATCGCGCGGGCCTCGGGCTCGAGCACGTCCAGCGGGTCCATATGCAACGACAGCGCGGCCTGACGCGGGGCGTCGGCCTCCAGCACCTCGTTGTTGACCATCACCAGCGTTTCCATGCCCGTATATAAGGGCGCGGTCCGTTCGCGCAGCACGTTCAAAAACTCCAATGCATCGGCCACGGGATAGCGCAGATCACACGGCTTGCCGCCACAGGCATCGGGCAGTTTGGGATAGTTGTTGATCCCGACCACGGCGACATACAGCTTGCCCTTTTTCTCGATCTTCTTTTTGCGTTTGAACAGGGCCACGGCGCTGCGTTCGGTCACATAGCCGAAATCGTTCTGGCCACTGACGGTGATCTGGTTTTCGCCGTCCTCCAGCGGGACATTGTACAGCAGCTTGCCCGCGCTACCGCCCGCGCGCACCGGATGCACCCGCCGGTCATTGACCAGCACCGAATACCCCCAGCTTTCGACCTCTTCCAACGAGGTGCCGGACACCTCGATCACCGCGAATCCGTCGGGGGCCTGCACTTCGTCTGCGACGCGGATATCAAACTCGGGCGGTTCGCGTGTCAGCAGCTCGTCCAGTTCGTTGTCACGCCCGCGCAGATCCAGGGCCGCCTGTCGGGCCTGGCCGGTCAGGATCGCGCGCCGCACGATTTCAGGCGAGTGCAGGTGCTGGCGCAATTGCCGCGCACGGACATAGCGCCCCTCGCGGTCCTGCCCCTGATTGATGTGCCAGCCCACCAGCCGATCCCCGTTGGGCGAGGAATGAAAATAGCCCTGCGGTGTCCAGATAATCCAATCCTCGCCCGCAAAGAACATCGAGGCAATCAGCGCGCGCGTTTCCAGGTTCCACAGTTTCAAGGTCTGGTCCCGGCTGCCGCTCAGCACCCGATTGGCGCGCGGGGCTACGGCCAGGGCCAGAATGTCGCTGGTATGGCCGACGAATTCGCCCGCACCAGCGCCTGTCAGATCATGCGCCAGCAAGATTCCGTTGCCGCCGCCCAGAATGATCTGATCCTGGCCCGAAACGAAACTGTAAGCGCTGTGGTAATAGCCATCCTCGGGGCCCTTCACGATCGCCACGTCGCCCAGCTCCAGCCGCGAGCCCTCGAAACCGCTCCCCGGTTCGCTGCTCAGGCTGACCGGCAGATCGGGGTGCTGTGTCAGCGCGCGACCAAGGCGCGCGGCCCCGCGCGGGGCCGGCTTTTCAAAACTGCGCTCTTGTGTCGGCAGCTCCATTTCCTGCGCCAGCGTTCCCATGATCGCCGGACAAATCGCCAGTTCGGGGCAAGGATCATCGCTGCCCCAGCCAATCCGGTCTGCGTTGGCGCTGATCCCGACCGAGGCTACGGGCGCTCCGATCCCTCCCATCTGGGTGACGGTTGATCCCGTTTCGACCCGCCACAGATGCAGCGCGTGCAATCGCCCGCCTGCGGTCAGCACCTGCTGGCCATCGGGCATCAGCGCCGAGGCATGAATGCCCACGTCCTGCGTGTCATAGCTTGCGATCTGCTGGCCCGAGGACACGGACCAGATTTCGGTGCCGTATTTGCTGGCGCAGCGATAGCCGCAGCTGAGCGTCAGCACATCCCCGGCCAAGGTCATCGCATCCACACGATAGGGGCGCTGCGGCAGTCGGTGCAGCACGGCGCCGGTCATGGCATCGCGCACCGTGACCTGACCCTGATCATTGGCCAAAGCGAACTGCGCTCCATCCGGGCTGACGGCCACCGCGATCAGCGGGTAATCCCACAGCGCCTCGTCATCGGGCGCGGTCACGGGCTGGTCATTGTCCAGAGCCCAGATCCTCAGCCCAAAGTCATAAGTCGCCACAATCAGGCGTTTGCCACCTGCGGCAAAGGCAACCTCGGACACGCGCCAGGCTTGGGTGTCCAGCACTGGCAGCGGCGCAGGCGTATCAGAGAACGGCGCGGACCAGCGCCAGACCTGCCCCCCCTGCCCCGAGGCCACCAGCTCGTCGCGCCCCGGATCATAGGCCAGCGCCTCGACCATATATTGGTGCCCCTTCAGGACGTTCACCACCGCCCCGGTGCGCAGATCGAAAATGCGAATGTCGCCAAAAGGGCCGTCGGTATCCAAATGCCCGCCGAAATACCCGCCCACTGCGACCATCGCCCCATCCGAGGACAGGGCCACGGCATTCACCAACCCCTCGTTTCCCGGGCCGATCTGGCCGCGCAGGATGGCGGTGCTGTCGCCCGTTTGCCAATCCCAGACCCGCACGGTTTTGTCATCCGCCGCACTAACGATCACCTGACCATCGGCGCTGACATCCACGTCGCGGATGGTGGCGCGGTGCCCACCCGTGTCCAGATCCAGAAAATACGAAGGCACCTGCGCCGCGACAGGCGGTGCCACGCCCAAAGCGGCCAAAATCACCGCTACGATCGCTGTGCAAATTCTCATGGCACTTACAAAACCTCGCAAGCCCCCACCGGCGCAGGGTAATTCCGTCTGCCTTGATTGGTAACTCACAATCGGTGCCGGGCGAAACACATTCTCGGGATATATCGCTTTGCACGCCTTTCACGCGCGATATAGTGAGACCAGTTTCTGTCACGAAAGGCCCCCAATGACCGACCGCCTCAGCTCTGTTCTGTCTGCAATCGATGCCGCCAACGCCGCCGACCCCACCCAAGAAGACGGCCGCGCAGCGGCGCAGCTCTATGGCGAGCGGATGAGCGCGGAACTGGCACGCCTGTTTCCCGATGCCTCCGAAGTGTTGCAGATCGCGGCGCGTGGACAGCATGTGGAACGCTGGCTGCTGCCCCGCAAGGACTACCCCGAAGGGCGCACCGGATATCTGGACTGGCGCAAGGAACAGGGGCGCCGCCACGGCGAACGCCTGGCCGGAATGATGGCGGATGCGGGCTACAGTGCCGAGGATCAGGCCCGCGTCGGCGTCATGCTGCGCAAAGAGGGGATCAAGCGCGATGCCGGGGTGCAGGCCCTGGAGGACGTGATCTGTTTCACCTTCCTCAAATGGTATTTCCAGCCCTTTGCGGGCACGCAGACCCCCGAAGCGCTGGAAAAAATCGTGGTCCGCACGGCGCGGAAAATGTCTGCCGAAGGCCGCGCGCGGGTGCTGGAGGAATTTGACCTTCCAGCTCCGTTCGACGCGGCCTTTGGCGCGTGATCACTTTAGGCAGCCCAGGATACTGTTCGACAGAGCGCGCAGGGTCTGAGCGTAATGGTTCGGACCCATCTCCACCCCGACGCCCAGCGGATCGATCTCGGCCACTGTCACGCCGGACTCGGACACAGCTTTGATCAGGCCGGGATTGAACTGCGGCTCGGCGAACACGCAGGTCACGCCCAGGTCATGCACGGCTTCGCGGACTTCGGCAACGCGCGCGGCGCTGGGATCAGACGCATCCCCCAACGAGATCGCCCCCGTGGCCGCCAGATCAAAGCGGCTTTCGAAATAGTGATACGCGTCATGGAACACCACAAAGCCCAGATCATGCGCTGGCGCCAGATCTGCGGATAGCTCGGCGATCAGCTGATCCATCTGGGCCACGCCCTCGGCTGCGTTCTTGGCATAGGTCGCAGCGTTGTCCGGGTCGTGATGAGACAGCTCTTCGGCGATGGCCATCAGCCAAATTTTGGCGTTCGCCGGGTCCAGCCAGGCATGCGGATCAACGCCCGAGTGATCATGATCGTGATGTTCATCATCGCCGTGCTCTTCATGCTCGTCATGCCCATGCTCTTCATGCTCGTCGTGGCCGTGCTCTTCATGCTCGTCGTGGCCATGCTCTTCGTGCTCGTCGTGGCCATACTCTTCGTGCTCGTCGTGACCATGCTCTTCGTGCTCGTCATGGCCGTGCTCTTCGTGCTCGTCGTGACCGTGCTCTTCATGCTCGTCATGGCCGTGCTCTTCGTGGCCATCTTCGTCATGATCATGCGCGGCAAAGGTGGCGCCTTCGCGGAATTCCAGCTTGATCGTCGCCTCAAGCTCCAGCAGCTCGACCAACTCGGCCTTGGCGGCCAGGGCCTCCATGGGCTGTTCCATCCACGGGGTCAGACCCTCGCCGACCCACACCACGATATCGGCCTCGCTCAGGGCGCGCGCTTGCGATGGGCGCAGCGCATACCCATGAGGCGACGCGCCCGGATCCACCAGATTGGTGGGCTCGCCCACACCTTGCATCACCTGCGCGACCAGCGAATGCACGGGCGCAATATCAGTTACGACTTTGGGGGCCTCGGCCCAGGCAGGGGTGGTCAGCGACGCGGCCGCAACCCAAATGAACGAACGCATGTCTTACCTCATGTAATTGTATAACATCACGCGGGTTGATAGTTGTTACACTATTCCATATCAAGGACTAAATGCTCCGATCCTGAAAGGCGCCCAATGGACCCTGTCGGTTTTGCCAAACATGACCATTTAAGTTGCATCGAGGGCAATCTTGGTGCGATCGAACAGATGTGCAAAGAACACGGGCTGCAGTTCACACCGACCCGGCGCCGTGTTCTGGAAATCCTGCTGCATGAACATCGCGCCCTGGGGGCCTATGAAATTCTGGACAAGCTGCGCGAAGAGGGTCTGGGCTCTCAGCCCCCCGTTGCCTACAGGGCCCTGGATTTTCTGGTGACGAACGGGTTTGCCCATAAGATCGAACATCTGAACGCGTTCACCGCTTGCACCCATCCCGGGCAAGAACACACGCCGATGTTTCTGATCTGTCGCGAATGTGGCGCGGTCGCCGAGGCCACCGCCCATGTTTCCGCAGATACGCTGGGCAAGACCGCCCATGCCGAAGGTTTTGTCATCGAAAAGGCCGTGATCGAGGCCAAGGGGCTGTGCCCCAACTGTCAGGCCCCCGATGCATTGGTCAAGGACACGTAAATGAGCCTGATAGATGTGCGCAACATGACCGTGAAAGCCAACGGTCAGCCGATCCTGTCCAACGTGGATTTTCACATCAATGCCAGCGAGATCGTCACCGTGGTCGGCCCCAACGGGTCGGGTAAATCAACCTTGCTGAAGGCCGTGATCGGCGCGCTGAAACCACAGACAGGAACCGTACAGCACACGCCCGGTTTGCGAATTGGATATGTGCCGCAGAAGCTGCATATCGACCCAACATTGCCGCTGACGGTCGGCCGTTTTCTGAACTTGCCGCATCGGGTTTCCGGCAAACGAGCGCGCAAAGCGCTGAGCGAAGCCGGCGTCGAAGATCTGATGAATCGCCAGATGTCCAACCTGTCTGGCGGTCAGTTCCAACGGGTGCTGCTGGCGCGGGCGCTGTTGAACGAGCCTCAACTGCTGATCCTGGACGAGGCCACTCAGGGGCTGGACCAACCCGGATCGGCCGCGTTTTACCGTCAGATCGAGCATGTCCGCCAAGAGCTGGGATGTGCTGTGCTGATGGTCAGCCATGAATTGCATGTGGTGATGGCGGCCTCGGACCGGGTGCTGTGCCTGAACGGGCATATCTGCTGTCAGGGAGAACCTGAACACGTGGCCTCGGCCCCTGAGTACCGCGCGCTGTTCGGCTCGGGCACCCAGGGCGCACTGGCATTGTACCGGCACGAGCACAACCATACGCATGACGAAGCGTGCGAGCATGATCACGACCATTCCCACGAGGCTGCTCAATGACCGGGTTTTTAGATGATTTTCTGGTCCGGGCCGCTTTGGCTGGATTGGGTCTGGCGCTGGCCGCTGCGCCCCTGGGATGTTTCGTGGTGTGGCGCCGGATGGCCTATTTCGGGGACGCCACGGCCCATGCCGCAATTCTGGGCGTGGCGCTGTCATTGGCCTTTTCGACCTCGATCTTTACGGGGGCACTGATCGCTGCTCTGGTCATGGCCACAACGGTCTCGGTGCTCAGCGGACGTGGCTTTGCCATGGACACGTTGCTGGGCGTTCTGGCCCACAGCGCGCTGGCGGTCGGGCTGGTTGCGGTGTCCTTTCTGGACGGGGTCCGGATCGACCTCATGTCCTATCTGTTTGGCGATATCCTGGCCGTCACCCAAGGCGATCTGGCTGTAATCTGGAGCGGCACCGTCCTGGTTCTGGCCCTGCTTTGGTGGCGCTGGTCGGCGCTGTTGCTGGCTTCGTTGAATCAGGATCTGGCCCATGCGGCCGGGGTCAATCCCAAGCGCGAGCAGATGATCCTGACCTTGGCTCTGGCCTTGGTTGTGGCGGTCGCGATCAAGGTCGTCGGCGTGTTGCTGATCGCCGCCATGCTGATCATCCCTGCGGCCACCGCGCGCCCCTTTGCCGCCACGCCTGAACGTATGGCCGTTATCGCCGCGCTGTTGGCCGGTCTGTCGGCGCTTGGGGGGCTGCAACTGTCGTTTTTGTTCGATACACCAACCGGGCCAACCATCGTCAGCGTCGCCGCGGCGCTGTTCACGTTATCTGCCGCAGGGACTGCCACGTTCCGGCGATTGGGCTAGGCTTGCCGGGCGCGTGAATTGCTCTAACTTTGGCGCTGATCAGACCGAGAGAGACGATGTCCCAACCTACCCGCGCCGCCGTGATCGTGGCCCATGGCAGCCCTTCGGACCCGGACACGCAAGAGCGTGACCTGCAAGCGCTGGCCAAGAAGGTGAACGCCAATCTGCCGGAATGGGATATTCGCGGCGCCACCCTGGCCGCCGATGGGGCACTGGATGCCGCGTTTGAGGCGCTGTCTGCCCCGCTGGTCTATCCCTATTTCATGGCCGAGGGCTATTTTACCGGCCGCGTTCTGGCGCCAAAGTCCAAAGCGCGCGGCTTGATCCAAATGCGCCCCTTTGGGGTCGAACCACACCTGGCCGATTGCGCCGAGGCCGAGCTGGGGGCGATTCTTAACAACAAGGGGTGGAGCGCCCAAGACACGGGCTTGTTGGTGGCCGCCCATGGCAGTGCCGTATCGCGCACCAGCGCCAACAGCACCTATGCCATGGCCGCAACCTTGCATCGGCGCATGGGGTTCCTGCGAACTCGGGTGGGGTTGATCGAAGAACCGCCGCATGTCGAGGCAATGGCACGCGGTCTGGGACAGGCGATCTGCCTGCCCTTTTTTGCCCTGAATGCGGGGCATATGCTGGAGGACATGCCCCAAGCCCTGGGCGCCGCAGACTTCAGCGGCGCGCGGCTGCCCGCAATGATCGATTGGGCCAGCACCCCGGCCCTGATCGCGGACAGCCTGAAACAGACCTCAGAGCAGTGATTTCAGCTTGAAGCTGGTATCCGCGGCCTGCTCGGGCGTGGGGCTGATGCCTGCGGCCAGCAATTTGCGCCCCATCATGTGATCAGCGGCGGCATTGACGCTGTCGATCGCGCGCAGCTGGCCGTCACGGAAGTGCAGAAGCGAGAACTTCTTGGCCTCTTTGTCACCGCGCAGCACCGTTTGATCGCACCCGATTTGCAGGCCAACCATCTGGAGCTTCAGATCATATTGATCCGACCAGAACCACGGCACCGTGTCATAAGGTTTGGGATTTCCGGCGATGGCCGCAGCCACGATCCGGCCCTGATCGGCCGCGTTTTGCACCGATTCCAACCGCATCAACTGACCCGCAAAGGGATGGGCATAGGCCGCGACATCCCCCGCCGCAAAGACATGCGGGTCCGAGGTGCGCCCGTTTTCATCCACGACAATACCGTTGTCACAGGTGATCCCGGCGGCCTGCGCCAGTTCAGCGTTGGGAATAACGCCGATGCCCACCACGACCAATTGCGCCGGATAGCTGCTGCCATCCTTGCAGGTCACGGCGCTGACGGCGCCTTCGCCTTCGAACCCGGACACGAAAGCGTTGCAGACCACGTTTACCCCGTGTCCCTGATGCACGCCCGTGAAATAGTCCGACAATTCCTCGGTCACGACGCGGCCCATCACACGCGGCGCGGCCTCGAGCACGGTAACCTCTTTGCCCAGCTTGCGGGCGACGGCGGCGAATTCCAGCCCGATGAAGCCCGCACCGATCACGGCAACGCTGTCCACATCGGCCAAACGCGCCTCGATCCCGTCTACGTCATCCAGGGTTTTCAGATAGAAAATGCCCTCAAGATCCGCGCCAGGCACGGGGATTTCGCGCACGCGCGCGCCCGTCGCGATAACCAGATCATCATAGGCCAGCGCCGTTCCGTCCGACAACGTCACCTGACGCGCAGCCGCGTCCAGACCGGTGACCGCAACATTCACCCGCAGGTCGATGTTCTGATCGGCATAGTATTCCTCGGTCCGAAACCGCAGGCGGTCCTTGTCCGTATCACCCAGCAAATAGGCCTTGGACAGCGGCGGGCGCTGATACGGGGCATAGGGCTCTTCACCGATGATGGTGATCGCGCCGTCAAAACCTTCTTTGCGCAGGGATTCAGCGGTCTGATACCCCGCCTGACCGGCCCCGATGATGACCACGCCCGACATTAGCTTTGCACCTCGGGCAGACGGATCACGATACCGTCCATTTCAGGCGTGACCTGAATCTGGCAGCTCAGACGGCTGTTGGATTCCCGCGGAGATTCGGTGCAATCCAGCATGTCGTCTTCGGTTTCGGACATGGGCGACAGCTTGTCCATCCAGGCTTCGTCGACATAGCAGTGGCAGGTCGCGCAGCCACACGAGCCGCCGCATTCGCCTTCGATTCCGTCCACGCCATTCAGCGTGGCGCCTTGCATCAGGGACCAACCGGCGGGCAGCTCGACCTCGCGCTCGGTGCCGTCGAATTCGATATAGGTAACCTTTGGCATCTTGGTATTCCTTCTTTCAGATATGCGAACGGCGGCGCCGAGGGGACAGCGCCGCCGCATCTAAGCAGTTTGGGTTACGCGACCGACAGCTGAAGCTGCATCGGGCTGCGGAAGTTCGAGGAGGGCACCCAGGGCAGTTGCTCTTGCATCCGCTCGAAGTCGGGATAGCGACCCAGGAACTCTTCGAAGGCGACCTTACAGGCCAGACGTGCAATCGCGGTGCCCAGGCAGGCATGCACACCGCCGCCAAAGCCCAGGTGACCCCGAGGTTTGCGGGTGATGTCATAGACATCAGCGGTTTCGCCCCAGCGACGATCATCGCGGTTGCCCGAGCCATAGCACAGCATCACGAAATCACCGGCCTTCATGGTCTGGCCGTGGATTTCCACGTCCTTTTGCAGGCAGCGGCGGAACCGTTGAGCCGAGGTGTTGAAGCGCAGCGATTCTTCCATCGCGTCAGGGATCAGCGACAGATCTGCGGCCACGGCGCGACGGGCGTCCGCATGATCGGCCAGGTTCAGACCCATCATACCCATGAACCCCGACAGGCTTTCGATACCGGCCATGATCAGCGTGGTCACGGTCAGCTGAACCTCTTTGTCCTTCAGCTTCTCACCGTCGATTTCCGAGGTGATGAAGTTGGACAGCAGATCCTCGCCCGGGTTTTTCTTGCGCTCTTGCACCAGGTTCTCGGCATAATTGGCCATCCACTCGTAGGCGGCCAGATGCTCGGGGCCCTTTTTACGCGTCTTGGGGTCGGTCTGGACCATCAAAACAGCGTTGTCGCGCACTTCTTCCTGGCCTTCGGCCGGCATGGCGAACAGGTGGAACAGCAGGTCAACCGTCACTTTCGACGAGTAGTCGTTGACGAAATCAAAGCTCTTCTCACCGGCCAATGCGTCCAGATGCTTGCGGCACACGGCTTGCGTCGGCTCGACCAGGTATTCCAGGGCGCGTTTCATCACGGCCTTCTGGATCAGAGCGCGCAGGCGGTCGTGGCGTGGCGGATCAGTGGTCCCCAGGGTGTTGCCTGCACGGTTGGGCAGTTCGTCCACCAGGTTGCCTTTGGCCGAGGAATAGGTCTGCCAGTCGTTCAGCGCGGTCACGATATCCTCGTGGCGCGAATAGACCCACATACCGGCCTCTTCGGACCAGAAACAGGGATGTTCATCCCTCAGGGTTTTGTAGAATGGATGCGGATCGGCATCCATTGCGGGGGAATAGGGATCGAAGCGAAACACCTTCTTGGGTCCTCCCATGCCTTGGTTGGTGTTAAATCTGATGTCCCGTTGTCCCACATGGGCGGGGGAACCAACAATGGACGCCGCCCTGAATCTTTGGTACTTTTCCTTCATTTCCCGGATCAGAGGGCTGAAATGGAAAAATCTGACGAAGTCTCGATCTATGGGCTCTATGGCGAAGAAACCCCCGAGGATGATCTGAGATTCGTTCATATCGAGGCCATTTCCACGCGATCTCACCTATATGATTGGCAAATTAAGCCGCACGCGCATCAAGGCATGTTCCAATTGCTGTTCCTGGCCGGGGGCGCCGCGCGGGTGATGGTGGACCAGAATTTGCACAATATCGTCGCCCCTACTGTCATTTGCATTCCCGGAAACACCGTCCATGGATTCGAGTTCAACCCCGATACAGAAGGCTGGGTGCTGACGGTTGGCGATACTTTGCTGGGCGCCGGGAATGATCCGCGCGGGCAGGCCCTGATCCGTCCGTTGCTGGTGGCGCCGGTGTTGATGCCCCTGGCCGACAGCCCCAAAACCGTGAACCTGATCAGACTCGATGCTGGACAAGATCGAGGGCGAGTTCAACCTGCCTCAGCCCGGACGTGGTGCCATGTTCGACTGGATGATTCAGATTATCCTTGTGGAAATTGGCCGCCGTCAGAAACGTCTGGCCCCGGACGAGACCGGCCAGCAGAAACGGCATGAACAGTTTCAGCATTTCCGCGAGCTATTGGAACAGCATTATAAATCACATTGGGCGGTCGAGGAGTACGCCGATCGTTTGGGCATCACCCCACCCCGGCTGAACCGGCTGAGCCGCACCATGACGGGCAAAACCATCGGCACCCTGATTCAGGATCGGCTGGTGCTCGAGGCGCAGCGCCTTTTGACCTATACCAACGCCACCGCCACCATGGTTGCCTTTGAAACCGGGTTCCGGGATCCGGCCTATTTTTCGCGATTTTTTAAGCGACGCACCGGGCTGTCCCCGGTGGAATACCGCAAGGCGCAAGAGCAGCGCCACTAGGCCATCACAGCCGCTGGCCGAGCCGCTCCAACAGCGCCAGACATTGTGCCAGTTGATCAACCGACAGATATTCGTCGGCCTTGTGCGCCTGTTCAATCGATCCCGGGCCGCAGACGACCACATCCATGCCCAGCGCCTGAAAAATCCCGGCCTCGGTCCCGAACGGCACCGTTTCTGCCCGGTTCGAGCCCGTCAGTTCGGCCACCAAATCGCGCGCTGCGTTCTGCGCCATTGGGACCAACCCTGCCACCTCGCCGATGATCCGAGTGTCAATCGAGGCCTCCGGGTGCACCGCCCTCATCGCAGGAAGCAGGACATCCGCGCAGTAACGGTCCAGCTGATCCTTGACGAACCCCGCATCCGAGGGCTGAACAGGGCGCATTTCCCAATCCACCTGGGCCTTAGGGGCGATCACGTTATGCACGCTGCCCCCATGCAACGCCCCCACATTCACCGTGGTCCAGGGCGGATCAAATCGGCTGTCTGACGGGGTTCTGGCCTGCAGGTCCTGGCGCAGCTCGATCAGGCGCGAAACATAGCGTACCGCGTATTCCACCGCATTCACACCCAGATCCGGCGAGGAGCCGTGCCCCTCAAGCCCCTGAAAATGCGTGCTATATTCGTGGCATCCCTTGTGTCCTTCGATCACCTGCATATTCGTGGGCTCGCCGATGATCGCCAGTTTGGGGCGTGCATCACGCGCTTGCAGCAACTGCGCCAGCTGGCCCGCCCCCATGCAGCCGGTTTCCTCGTCATAGGTAAAGGCGAAATGCAGCGGAGTGTCCTGAACCCGCGCAGCAAAATGCGGGGCCATGGCGATGGTTGCCGCGATAAATCCCTTCATGTCACAGGTGCCGCGGCCATACAGGCGACCGTCGCGCTCTTCCATAGCAAACGGATCGCTGGACCAGTCCTGATCCGTCACAGGCACCACATCGGTATGGCCAGACAGCAGGATACCCCCCGCCGTCTTGGGGCCCAGAGTTGCGAAAAGATTGGCCTTTTGCCCGGTTTCGTCCTGCTGAATCTCGACCTGAGCACCGCAGGCCTCTAGCTGCTTGGCTAGATAAGAGATCATCGCCAGGTTGCTGTCGGCGGACACGGTTGGAAAGGCGATCAGATCCGACAGGATGGATTTCGCGGTCTCCAGCATGGTCATCCCTTCACAAAAAGTTTGCGCTCGATATTGCTCAGCGCCTCGGCCGGGCCATCGTCGCGGATCAGGATGGTCTCTGTTGTCTCCAGCCCCCAACTGTCCATCCACAGCGCGGGCATGAAGTGAAACACCATGCCCGGTTCCAGCACGGTCTGATCCTCGGTCCGGATCGAGGCCGTGCGCTCGCCCCAATCGGGCGGATAGCTGAGGCCCACGGGGTATCCCATCCGCCCGGACCGTTCGATCCCGTGTTTGGCCATCACCGCCATAAAGGCATTGGCGATGTCGCAGGTGCGGTTGCCCGCACGAGCGGCATTCAGCCCGGCCGCAATCCCCTCGATCTGCGCGGCCTCGGCCCGCAACATGTCATCGCTGGGCGTTCCCAGAAACACGGTCCGACACAGCGGCGCGTGGTAGCGGCGATAACAGCCCGAGAGTTCAAAAAACGTCGCCTCGCCCGCCTGCATGGGTGCTCCGTTCCACGTCAGATGCGCGGCGGTGGCGTCCAGACCAGAGGGTGTCAGCGGCACGATGGCCGGATAGTCGCCCCAATCATCCCCCACCCCGGTGATGCCTGCGTGCAGTATGTCCGCCACCAGATCATTTTTGCGAATGCCCGGTTCGGCGCGCGCGATAGCGGTTTGGATCACCTTTTCCGAGATGCGCGCAGCCTTGCGTATGAACGCCAACTCGGGTGCCGATTTGACCAGCCGTTGCCAGTTCACCAGCGCGGTGGCATCCACCAGCGTTGCCTCTGGCAGACCCGCACCTAAAACAGCGTGGGCCTTGGCCGAGTAATAGTAGTTCTCCATCTCGACCCCGATCCGCGCCCGATTGAGCCCGCGCGCGGCCAAGACACGGGCCAGATCCTGCATTGGATGGACCTCGGTCGACTGAACAAAATGGTCGCCATAGCCAAGGATATTTTCGTGATCCATCCAGCAGGTGCGCCGCCCGCCCATCATATCCATATGACGCCCCCACCAGAGTGGCTGGCCCTCGGGCAAAACGATCACGCCCTGATGGACATAGAAGGACCAGCCATCATAGCCCGTCAGCCACGCCTGGTTAGAGGGATCAGTGACGAACAACGCGTCCAAACCCGCATCCGCCATGGCCGCGCGGGTTTTGGCAAGGCGGCGGTCATATTCCGGTTGGTCGAAGGCAACGCCGGTTTTGGTCATAGACTTGCTCCTTATCCCAAGGCCGCTGCAACGGCGCGCCGGGTTGCGACCACGATCTGATCCGCCTCGGCGCGCGACAGGCACAGGGGCGGCGCAAAGCCCAGAATATCTCCCTGCGGCATGGCGCGGGCGATGACGCTGTCTTGTTCTAACAGCTTGGCCGCGATGGATGGCCCAACCTTGCCGACCGGATCAAAGCCTGCGCGGCTGTCTTTGTCGGCCACGAATTCCACCGCGCACAGCATCCCTTCGCCACGCACCTCGCCCACATGGGGGTGATCAGACAGCGCGTCCTTCATGGTTTGCACCAGATAAGCCCCGACCGCGCCCGCGTTTTCGACCAGCCCCAGACTGTCGATCAGCCTGAGGTTCGCCACCCCGGCCGCCGCGCCAATGGGATGCGCGGAATAGGTCCAGCCATGGCCGATGGGGCCGTTTTCATCAGTACCCCGTTCCAGCACCTGCCACATCTTGTCCGATACGATCGAACCGGACAGGGGCGCATAGGCCGAGGTTAACCCCTTGGCGATGGTGATCAAATCCGGGCGCAAGCCATAGTGATCCGACCCGAACATGCTGCCCAGACGGCCAAAGCCGGTGACGACCTCGTCAGCGATCAGCAGGATGTCATGTTTGTCCAACACCGCCTGAATGGCGGACCAGTATCCATCGGGCGGGGGCACGATGCCGCCGGTGCCCAGCACGGGTTCGCCAATGAAGGCGGCGATGGTGTCGGCCCCTTCGCGTTCGATCAACTCTTCCAACGCGGCGACACAATGAGCGACAAATTCCGCCTCGGTTTCGATCCCCTCAGGGCGACGGAAATAATACGGCGCCTCGGTGTGCACGACTTGCGCCAGCGGCAGGTCAAACTTGCGGTGAAACAGCTCCAGCCCCGTCAGCGACCCCGTCATCAACCCCGAGCCATGATACCCGCGCCACCGGCTGATGATTTTCTTTTTCTGGGGGCGCCCCAGGATGTTGTTATAGTACCAGACCAGCTTGATGTTAGTTTCATTCGCGTCCGAGCCAGACAGCCCGAAATAGACCTTGGACATGTGATCGGGCGCGCGTTTCAGCACCATCTTGGCCAGGGTGATCGAGGCTTCGGTCCCGTGCCCGACATAGGCGTGGTAATAAGCCAGCTCTTGCGCCTGATCCGCGATGGCCTGGGCTATCTCGGGGCGGCCATAGCCGACATTCACGCAATATAGCCCCGCAAAAGCATCCAGCAGGCGGTTGCCGTCACGATCTTCGATAAAACACCCCTGCCCACCTGTGATGACGCGATTGGGCAGGTTGCCTCGTGCGAATTCGGCCAGATGGGTCGAAGGGTGAAAGAAATTCTCGCGGTCCCATTGGGCCAGTTGGTCATTGTGCAGCATGGCTTTGGCTTTCGATCAGGGCGGCGCGCCGCCGGTTTTCACAGGATCAGAGCCAGATGCACGCTCACGGAAGGCCGTGGATCAGAGCAGAGGGCTCCGCTCTCCCAGACAGCAGCGCGCAATGCCTTTATTGCCGGGGACATCCAAACAGGAGCACACAGCAACACGCCAGCGCAACAGTTTTGTGCGCTGGCGGGGCGGGATGACATGGCGTCATCCATTTTCAAGGCAGCCCTAGGGATGGGCTGCGTTGATCTGATCGCTGATATAGTTCGACAACGCATAGACCGTTTCGGACGGGTTATACCCGATCGACGTGGGCAACAGGCTGGCATCGGCCACATACAGGTTTTTCACGTCATGGGTTTCGCCCGACGGGCTGACCACGGTCGTGGCCGGATCGGCGCCCATCCGGCACGTCCCCTGAGGGTGAAACGAAACATACGGGTATTGCGATTTCTCGTTCTTGAGGCTGTCGATCACAGCGTCTACGTCCTCGACCCGGGTGATCTCTTTGGACTTCGCCGTCGGGATCAGAACCGAGTCGGCCCCGGCTGCGAACAAGATCCGCGCGTTGGTTTTCAACCCGCCTTTCATCGCCTCGAAATCGTGGTCGTCTACCGTGTAGTTGATGGATTTCACTCCATCTTTCCACGTTACCTCGCCCACGTTTTCATCGTGGATCAGGGTAATCAGACGGATCGAGTTTGGATACTTTTCCATAAACGAGACATAGGGTTTGCCGGTGCCCGGGTTCTGGCTGGCGGCGGCAAAAACCGGCTGTTCCAAGGCATTTAGAAGTATGTAGCCCCCGTTGTGCGGCAGGGTGTGCTCGTCCATGTACAGTGAATGGGTGGCGCCATGGAAATCGTCGACCTCTTCCTTGAACAACGCCGTCAGAGAAATGGACGGGTGACAGGCAAAGTTCTGCCCGACCTGCCCCGATGAATTGGCCAGCCCGCTTTTCATCAGCAAAATGGGCGTCTGGATCGGCCCCGCAGCCAGCACGACAATCGGCGCATCAACCTGTAGATCCGCCTTCTTCTGGCCCGTGTTCGGGTCCACGACCTGCGCGGTTACACCTGTGGCGACACCGTCCTTGGCCAGCACCTGTTCCACCCGCGTATCGGCCCAGATCGAGGCCCCATGTGCCACCGCCCAGGGCAGATAGGTGACCAGCATGGACTGCTTGCGCTCGGCCTTGCACCCGGCAAAACAGAACCCGGTCAGGGCACAATCCTTGACGTTGCGCTTGGCCACACCGCGCGCCAGGCCCAGCTTGTCCAGACCTTCGCCGATCAGCTCTGCCCCCGAGCTGGTTTCGTGCTCGGCATTGGGACGAATCCAGATGTTGTCTTCGATCTTATCGAAATAGGGCGTCAGCACCTCGGTCGTGAGGTTGGTCAGCCCGTATTTTTCCGCCCAGAGCTTTAGGAAATGGTCCGGTGTGCGAAAGCACAGTGCAGCATTCACCACGGTCGAGCCCCCCACGCAGGCACCTTGCAGGATCGTGATATCCCCTTGCGAATTCGCCTGCCCGCCGTGATCGGCATACATGGTGCCCAGGGACACGGCGCTCATTTCGGTCATCTGCTCGGCCGAGACATAGCGCCCGGCCTCCAGCACGATGACTTTCTTGCCGGTCTTGGCCAGTTCATAGGCAGCAATCGCGCCGCCCGCGCCAGAGCCGACGACAACCGCGTCCGCGCTCAGGTGGATGTTTTTTTGAGTTACGTCTGCCGCCTGGGTAACTTCCAACCCGTGGGGCGCGACATGTGCAGTATCAGCCATGATCTATTCTCCTTAGGTCTGCGGCAGGGGCGCGTTGCCCGCGTATTCCAGGCCCCATGCCTCGAAGACGGGCCCGTCATATCCGACCCCCGACCAGGCGGGCGGGATCGCCCAATAGGCTGTCACAACCAGAAACTTCAACGCATTGAACAACGCGCGCGGCGGCACCTGGTCCGAGCTGGCCAGCGCATCGCAAAAGGCAGTGGCATCGGCGTCAGACAGGTCAACAAATGCCGCGCCAAAGGCCTCTTTCGGAGCCTCGTTGAAATAGGCCACACCGCCCTTGAGTCCTTGCAGCACATGGGGTGGCAAAGTGGCCAGAAACGCCCCGTCCACTGTTTGCAGCACGGGCAAGGTCTGCGGCGCGACAAGCTTGGTGCCCTCGGTGGGCAGCAGCACCTCCATCAGGCGATGAAACACCGCGTATTCGCTTTCGCTCATATGCGCAATTCCCTCAGGCACCGCAGCGCGCGCAACACTTGGCGCCAATCCAGTGGCCCCGGCGGCCAGCAACCCGGCTGCCACCGATCCCGCGCGCAAGAAATCGCGCCGGGACAGTCTGGAAACATGCGAGACCGCATCCAGAATTTCAGTATCCATGTCAGGCATGGCGTCCTCCCTAGTTTGCTGTGAGCCCCGGTTTTTCCGAGGTCTCATCTGCTATGCTGCGGCCGGACCATCCGCTCCGGCCGGGCATATTCATGGACGGGCCAGCCATGACACGAACTGGCCCGCCTCTCGTTCAGAATGGCAGCGCGTGTGCTTCGCGCTGGGTCGAAATCCAGCGCTGAGTCGTAAAGGCTTCAATCGCGCCCTTCGGACCCCATTTGCTGCCTCCGCCCGAGGCCCCAATGCCCGAGAACGGGCAATGTGGTTCGTCATGCACGGTGGAATCGTTCACATGCACCATCCCTGCATTCACACGTTCAGCCAGAACCTCGCCCCGCAACACGTCCCCGGTGATGATCGAGGCCGACAGCCCATACGCGGTGTCATTGGCCATCGCCAATGCGTCGTCCACCGAGGCAAACGGGGTAACAGTGGTGACCGGGCCGAAGATTTCCTCGTGCCAGACCCGCATGTCCGGGGTCACGCCCGTCAGAATGGTCGCCTGATAATACGGCCCTTCGACGGCCCCGCCGCAATGGGCCACAGCCCCGGCGGCCTGCGCCTCGTCGATCAGGGTTTCAATCCGCGCCAACTGACGCGCATTGATGATCGGGCCGACCACGCAGGTTTGCTCTTCGGGTTTGGTGGGCACGAAATTGCGGGTCTTTGCGACCAGCTTTTCCAGGAAGGTGTCATACAGGCTTTGGGCGACCAGAATCCGATCTGCGGACATGCAGATCTGTCCCTGGTGCAGGAACGACCCGAAGAAGGCCAGATCCACCGCCCGATCCACATCGGCATCGTCCAGAACAATGATCGGGTTTTTGCCACCCAGCTCCAGCACAACGGGTTTGAACACGGCCGCGCAGGCGGTGTTCAGCAGCTTGCCCACAGCGGTAGAGCCGGTAAAGCTGACCACCTTGACGCGCGGATCGTTGACAAAACTGTCCCCCACTAGGGCGGCCCCCTCTCGCGAGGTGGTCACGACGTTGAACACGCCATCCGGCAGACCTGCGTCTTTCAGCAGCTCGGCCAGCATCAGCCCGCCCACGACCGGGGAATCCTCGGACGGCTTCAAAACGGCCGTATTGCCCAACGCCAGCGCATAGACAAAGCCACGCAGCGACAGATAGAGCGGGAAATTCCAGGGCGAGATCACCCCGACCACACCCACGGGGCTGCGAACAGTGCGATTAATTTTGCCGGGCACCTGGCTGGGATAAACCTCGCCCACTTCGCGCGTCGCCAGACCGGCCGCCTCGCGAAAGGCCAGCGGGATCAACGAGCACTCGAACATGGATTTCCCAAACCCCGAGCCGGTTTCTGCCATCAGGGCCTGTGCGAAATCTTGCTGGCGCTCGGCGAACAGATCGGCGGCTTTGTACAAAACGCCGGCCCGCGCGGCGGGGGGCAATGCGGCCCAGCCGGGCTGCGCGGCGTCGGCCGCAGCGATCGCTGCATCGATATCGGCTTGGCTTGCATCTGCGACGCTGGCAAAGCTCTCGCCCGTGGCGGGTTCCTTGTCGTCAAAGGTGGTCCCGGACGCGCCCGTCGTCCATTCCCCGCCAATAAACAGCTTATGGCTCTCGGCGCCACCGGCCGCATGTTTTCTCAACCAGTCCAGCATTTTGTTTCCTCCCAAAAACAGTATGCCGAAGCCTGTCACGCCCACAGGGGCGGTTCCCATGTACGGGACTGTCAATTACTGGAATGAAACTCCCAATCGCGCAATGACACCTGAGTTTGTCGACGACGGCGGTACTCGGCTGGCGTTTCACCCACCGACCCGCGGAACACCCGGCTGAAGTGACTCGCGTCCGAGAACCCAAGCTGCGAGGCCAGCGCCTCGATCCCGTGCTGTTGCTGCCGCAGCGCCCTCTTGGCCCGGGTGATCCGCAACTGGTTGGCAAAGCGCAGGGGCGAGGTCCCGAAGTGTTTCTTGAACTGCCGGTGCAGGGTGGATTCGCTCATGCAGGCGATCTTGGCCAGTTCGTCGTTGTTCAAATGCCGGTCGAGGTTTTCACGGATCATCCTGGCGGCGGCCATCAGCCCGGTATCCGCCCCGCCCGAACGTTCGAAACTGACCAAATCCCGCGTGCGCGCCTGTAGCAGCGACAGAATCGTATCGTCGATCCGCGTTTCGATCCGCATATCCGAGAAAATCGCCCGGTCACCGCGAAACAGCTGCATCAGAGAATCCAGCCGCAGATCGTTGGCATCGTCGCCCGCCAGGACGGCAAATTTCTTCCAGTCGATGGTTGCACAGACGTCTTCGTCGCGCGACGAAAGGGTTTCATTCAGCCGAGCGATGAGGCTGTCCATCCGGCCGGCCTCGATCTCGAAGCAATCGCATTCGATGGGCTGATCCAAAGTCGCGGCGCCCAGATCTATGTCGATCTCCAAGCCTGGCGGAACATACATCACGTGGCCCGGATCAAATCCAAAGGCGTCCCCACCACCGACGCTCATGATTTTATAGCCTTGTGTTAACCGGCAGATTATGGGGTTCGAGAACCGGAACTGCACGCGAGCCGGTGTGTTCGTGAAATAGCTTGCCGCCTCGGAATGGGCACTATAATGCGCCGTTCGGTATTCAACCAGTTTCTCAACGGTCGCACCACCCAATAAGGGACCAAAGCTTGCCGCTTGCGCTGTCATGACACCCTCCCTCGGTATCTGCATCGCTGGCTGAACAGCCACAATTGTGCACTTTATTGCATTTGTTAAGACTTGTCCACTTTGCTGGAAAACCGCACAGATCCACATGCAATGACGCGACAGGCTGCCGCGCCCCGCACCCGGCATTACCAAAATCAAATAGCATTTTCCGCTTTCAAATTTCCTTCGCACCCTGCAGGCTGATAGAGATTTCAGGACCAAAAAAGGTACTTTTGGGATGCAACAAAGTCAGCCTGCCAGTTCAGGCCCCTGACTTGCCCCCCAGCCGGACCCCAATAACCTGTCGCGCCGACATCTGGCGCGCAGGTGAACGAAAGGAAGTCGAATGACCGAAAAGGACTACGAAGATATCCCCGGAACCTTCGTGTTCGACGCCGACAGATCGCGCGAAGGGTATCATCTGAACCAGTTCTGCATCTCGTTGCGGCTGCAAAAGAACCGCGATGCGTTCAACGCCAACGAGGAATCCTATCTGGATGGGTTCCCGATGTCGCCCGAACAACGCGACGCCGTCCTAAAGCGGGACTGGAACCGCCTGCTCGAGCTGGGCGGCAACATTTACTATACCTCCAAGCTGGCGGCGAATGACGGCATCAACTTCCAGAACTTGGCGGGTCTGATGACCGGCATGGGCGTGGACGCCTATCGCGATATGATGCTGAACGGGGGGCGCTCGATCGAGGGCAACCGATCCAAATCCGAATGGGAGAACAAAGACTGATGGCACGTATTACCGCAGGTGTGGGCTGTTCCCACGTTCCCGCCATCGGGGTCGCCATGGACACCGGGATCACCGATCAACCCTATTGGCAGCCCGTGTTTGAAGGCTTCAAGAAATCCCGCGAGTGGATGGCCGAACAGAACCCCGACGTGATTTTCCTGGTCTATAACGACCACTGCACCGCCTTTGATGCCTCGTGCATTCCGACCTTTGCGCTTGGCTGTGCGGCCGAATTCCAGCCCGCCGACGAAGGCTGGGGCCCGCGCCCGGTGCCCGTGGTAAAGAACCACCAGAAACTGGCCAGCCACATCGCGCAATCGCTGGTTCTGGATGAATTCGACATCACCATCATGAACGAGATGGAGGTCGACCACGGCCTGACCGTGCCCCTGTCGGTGATGTATGGCGAAAAATCCCCCGACGAGGAATGGCCCGCGCTGGTGATTCCGCTGTGTGTGAACGTGGTGCAATACCCCGCGCCCACCGGCAATCGTTGTTACAACCTGGGTAAGGCCGTGCGCCGCGCCGTCGAAAGCTTTGACGAAGATCTGAACGTGATGATCTTTGGCACCGGCGGCATGAGCCACCAGCTGCAATACAAACGCGCCGGTTTGATCAACGCCGATTGGGACCAGCGGTTCCTGGACATGGTGCGCGACGATCCGGTTGGGGCCAGCCAGATCCCCCACCTGGAATACCTGCGCGAATCCGGCAGCGAGGGCGTGGAAATGGTGATGTGGCACGTCATGCGCGGCGCGCTGGACGAAGAGGTTACTGAGGTGCACCGGCACTATCACGTGCCGGCCTCGAACACGGCTGTGGGTCACATCATCCTTGAAAACAAGGCCTAGGGCCGGGGCCGTCCCCTACCCCACAATGTGATACCCGCCATCAATATAGTGGACGCCGCCAGTGACATTCTGCGCGGCGTCGCTGCTTAGAAAGGCAGCATAGGCGCCCACATCCTCGATCGAGGCCAGATGATGGGTGGGCGCACGTTCGGCCGCTTGCTCCATCAACTCATCAAAATGCGCGATCCCGCTGGCGGCGCGGGTCATAAGCGGCCCCGGCGACAGCGCATGGACCGAGATATTCTTGGGCCCCAGTTCCGCCGCCATGTATTTGGTGACCAATTCCAGCGCGGCCTTGACCGGGCCCATGATGTTGTAATTCTCGACCACCTTTTCGGCCCCAAAATAGCTGACCGTCATACAGGTCCCGCCCGAGGGCATCAGCGGCTCGGCCTTGCGGGTCAGGTGGATAAAACTGCCCACCGAGATGTCCATGGCCACCTGAAACCCCGCGCGCGAACAATCGGTGACGCGGCCGTGCAGATCCTCCATCGGGCAATAGGCGATCGAGTGGAGCAGGATATCCAGCGCGCCCCATTTGGCGGTGATCTGGTCGAACACGGCGTCGATCTGGGCGGGGTCGCTGACATCCAGCGGCGCGATGATCTGCGCGCCCAGTTCCTCGGCCAAGGGGCGCACAAACGGTTCGGCCTTGGCGTTCAGATAGGTGATCGCCAGCTCGGCGCCTTGCTCTTTCAGCGCCATCGCGCAGCCATAGGCGATGGAATGGCGGTTCGCGATGCCGACGATCAGGGCTTTCTTACCCTTCAGTGAAAACATGGAGGCTCCTTTGAAATTTCGGTCGCGCCCCCACAGCCTAGGGCCCTGATGTGACAGTTCCGAGTCGCGCGCGCTGCATCGCAGCAAAAACCCACGCCCTGCCCACCCAATGACCGGGATTGGCGCGCCAGTGCCCATATGCTAGGCCGCCACGATGGCAGACTACCTGATCCGATACCGCAACCTGTCCGGCCCCCAGCCGATGACGCCCCTGTCCGAGAGGATCGAGGCGCCCTCAGGGCAAGAGGCCATCGCACGGCTCAAGGCCCGCCAGCCCGATCAGGAACTGCGCATCGAGTCCGTCCGATCCGACGCGCCAGAGCCCAAGAAACGCAAGACCTGGGCGCAGTGGGTGTTGCTGGCTCTGTTCCTGGTGATCGGCGGCGTGAACCTGGCCTCGCGCTGGCTGAACTAGCGCCAATTCCCCCTTGGCGTGCCCCGCAGGGGCGGGTAATCAGGGTGTCCGACATCAACAAAAGAGACCCAGATGAGCAACCAAGAGCGCCGCATTCCCATCCTGATCGCCCAGGAAATTCAGGCCCGCCCCGAACAGGCCGCTGCCGCGATCAAATTGCTGGACGAAGGCGCCACCGTCCCCTTTGTGGCCCGCTATCGGAAAGAGGTTACAGGCGGGCTGGACGACAGCCAGTTGCGCACGCTGGCCGACCGTCTGGGATACCTGCGCGAGCTGAACGACCGGCGCGAGGTGATCCTGGCCTCGATCACCGAGCAGGGAAAACTGACCGACGCGCTGGAAAAAGCCATCGCTGGCGCCGAAACGAAATCGGCTCTGGAAGACATCTATCTGCCCTACAAACCCAAGCGTCGCACCCGCGCCATGATCGCGCGTGAAAATGGGTTGGAGCCGCTGGCCCAAGCCATTCTGGCAGATCGCTCTGCCGATCCGCTGGAACTGGCGCAGGGCTATGCCTCCGAGGCCGTGCCTGATACCACCGCCGCTCTGAACGGCGCGCGCGACATCATCGGCGAGAACCTGTCGGAAAACGCCGATCTGCTGGGCCGTCTGCGGGACTTCCTGATGCGCGAGGCAATCCTGACCTCCAAGGTGATCGAGGGCCAAGAGGCCGCGGGTGCCAAATATGCCGACTATTTTGACCAATCTGAAAAATGGGCCGACATCCCCTCGCACCGCGCATTGGCGATCTTTCGCGGCCGGAACGAAGGCATCCTGCAAGCCGACATCGTGGTCGATCCCGACGCCGCTCCCGGCCAGAATCGCGCCGAGCTGATGGTCGCCGCCGAGCTGGGCACCGCCACCGACGCCCCGGGCGATCAATGGCTGCGCAAGGTAGCCGGTTTCGTGTGGCGGGTGAAGCTGCATATCTCTTTGTCCATCGACCTGCTGACCGAGCTGCGCCGCCGCGCCGAAGAGGACGCGATCAACGTTTTCGCCCGCAATCTGAAGGACTTGCTGCTGGCCGCCCCCGCCGGGGCCAAGGCCACGCTGGGCCTGGATCCGGGCATTCGCACAGGCGTGAAATGCGCCGTTGTGGACGCCACCGGCAAGGTGCTGGACACCACCACGATCTATCCCTTCCAACCCAAAAATGACGTGCGTGGCGCGCAGGCCACGCTGGCCGAGCTGATCGCCCGTCACAAGGTCGACCTGATCGCCATCGGCAACGGCACCGCCAGCCGCGAGACGGAAAAACTGGTGGCTGACCTGCTGGCGCTGATCCGCGCGGCCAAGAAACCCACCAAGGTCGTCGTGAACGAGGCCGGAGCCTCGGTCTATTCCGCCTCGGAACTGGCCGCCCAGGAATTCCCCGATCTGGATGTCAGCCTGCGCGGCGCAGTGTCCATCGCCCGTCGCCTGCAAGACCCGCTGGCCGAACTCGTCAAGATCGAACCCAAATCCATCGGCGTCGGCCAATACCAACACGACGTCGACCAGCGCCGCCTGGGCAAATCGCTGGACGGCGTGGTCGAGGACGCGGTGAACGCCGTGGGCGTCGACCTGAATACCGCCTCCGCCCCCTTGCTGGCCCGCGTGGCAGGCATCGGCCCCGGCCTGTCCGACGCCATCGTCGCCCATCGCGACATCCATGGCGCATTCGCCTCGCGCAAGGACCTGCTGAAGGTCGCACGCCTGGGCCCCAAAGCCTTTGAACAATGCGCGGGCTTTTTGCGGATCACCGATGGAACCGAGCCGCTCGATGCCTCCTCGGTCCACCCCGAAGCCTATGATATCGCGCGTAAAATCGTCCAATCCTGCGGCCGCGACCTGCGCACC
This sequence comes from Thalassovita sp. ABM4_323, assembly GCF_056158665.1. Lineage (NCBI taxonomy): Bacteria > Pseudomonadati > Pseudomonadota > Alphaproteobacteria > Rhodobacterales > Roseobacteraceae > Thalassovita > Thalassovita sp. ABM4_323. The sequence goes on from NZ_JBSWTS010000007.1 coordinate 34,548, forward strand.
CTGATGGCGGACCCCGCGCCGCTGAAACGGTTGGACCCGCGCGATTTCGTCAATGATCAGTTCGGCCTGCCCACCGTGCGCGACATCCTGTCGGAATTGGAAAAACCCGGCCGCGATCCCCGCCCCGAATTCAAAACCGCCACCTTCACGGACGGCGTGAACGAAATCACCGACCTCAAACCCGGCATGATGCTAGAAGGCACCGTGACCAACGTCGCCGCCTTCGGGGCTTTCGTGGATATCGGCGTCCACCAGGACGGGCTGGTCCATATCAGCCAGATCGCGGACCGGTTCGTCAAAGACCCGCATGACATCGTCAAGGCCGGCGACGTCGTCAAAGTCCGCGTGCTCGAGGTCGATGTAGCGCGCAAACGCATCGGCCTGTCGATGAAGAAAAACCCCGATCGCAACGCCCCGCGCGACGATCGCCCTGCGCGAAAACCCAGCTCCAAACCCCGCAGACCAGCACCACAAAACCGATCCTCGGATGTCGGCGGTCTCGGCGCCGCCCTGCTGGACGCCATGAAGAAACCCTAAAAAAAGGGCAGGAAAACCCCGCCCTTCTTTGCTCTGTCAATACTCCGGGGGGCGCCGCAGGCGCGGGGGCAGAGCCCCCTCCCTCCCCAATCAGGTCTTGGCCAGACCGGGGCGCGCTTTCAGCAACGCTTGCGTGATCAGACCGGCCAGAACCGCCTTGATCAAATCACCGGGCATGAACGGAGCCATGGCAACCGTCAGCGCCTCGCCCAGGGCTGCGGGCTTCATCACCATGTAATAGGGGATCGCCACCAGATAGAGCGCCCCGATACCACCAATAACGGCCGCAACGATCGCCACCACGGCGGTATTGCCGCTCTTCCAGTTTTCCATCACCAGACCGGTGACATAGGCCGCGACCGGAAAGCCGAACAGGAAACCGGCCCAGGGCGTGGTAAAGACACCCAGGCCACCTCGGCCACCAGCCAGCAGCGGCAGGCCCAGCGCCACCAGCGCCAGGAACAGAATCACCGCCAGCGCGCCGCGTTTTGCGCCCAGAACGGTGCCACACAGCATGATGCCCATGCTTTGCGCGGTGATCGGAATACCGCTGGCCAGGGTGATTTTCGGGATCAGGCCCAGGGCGGCGATCAATGCCGCGAACAGGGCTATAAGTACGATGTTACGTTCCATTTCGGGGTCCTTTCATAGAACTTTTTCGAGGCGCAGCGACGGGCTGCGCGCAATTACTGAACGCCTCCGCGCGCGCGCAGCGCCTCGGCGGTTTGCTCGGCGTCGTCAATCGCCAACAGGGCAAAGGGCAGGACAATGCGCCATCCGGGTCGCTTCACATTGCGGGCGCGCCAGGCCTCGGCAAGCGCCCCGCCCTTTTGCACCAGAACCGGGGTAAAGCGGATCACCAGAGCGACGGCCAGGGATATGCGCCTGCGGGTGGTCTCGGGCACGCCGATCCGTGCCAATCCACGCTGGACCACATCCAGCATATCGTCCAGACGCGTGGTCAAGGTCACCAGGTTGGCCGCCGCTACAGCCGCCAGAAGGCGCGCAACGATGACGGCTCCGTCCTGCATCGTGTCGGTTGCCAGGTGCCAGACAAGAATAATGGCAACAAACCAGAACACGGGTCGTATCAGACGCAGGCCCTGCCGCGCGAAACCAAGCCCGCACAGCAGATACGCCGCGCAGACCAACGCAAGCGCACCGCCCGCGATGGCCAGGCTTTGCAGATAGAAAAGACCCAGGGTAAACAGGCAAAGCGCCAGCAGCTTGGGCCCGGCGCGCCAGTCATGGTAGGGCGTGCGCACCTCAGAGGTCAGCGAGATCATCCGAGCCCCCCAAATCACGCATCTGTTGTTCATAGGCTGGCAGAACCTGCGCCGGTGGGCCGTCCATCTGAATGGCGCCGCGCTCCAGCCAGATCACCCGATCATACGCCTGAAGCGCGGACAGGTCATGGCTGATATGGATCAGAGCCTGATCCAGCCCCTCCAGATAGCGCCCCAATCGGGTTGTCGTGGCCAGGTCCAGCCCGGCGTAAGGTTCATCCAGCACGATCAGTTTGGGCGCCATGGCCAGCACGGCCATCAGGCAAACCAGATGCCGCTGCCCGCCCGATAGCGCATGTACGGGCCGATCAAACCACGCGGCCCGATCAAAGCGTTCCAGCATCTGTCGGGCAGCCGCCTGTGCCTCGGCCTTGGAGTTGCCCTGCGCGGTCAGCCCAAAGGTCAGCTCTTCGCCCACGGTGGGAAAAATGATCTGGTGATCGGGGTTCTGGAACAGGATGCCCACGGTCGAAATCGCCGCCTTGCGGTCCTTGGCGACGTCGACACCATTCACCGAAACACTGCCCTCGTCCGGCGCGGCCAGCCCTGCGATCAAACGCGCCAGCTGAGATTTACCCGACCCGTTGCGCCCAACGATGGCCACGCGCGACTGGGTGATATCCAGAGTCAGCCCCTGAAACACCTGCGTGGTTTCGCGCGCATAGCTGACATTGGACAGGCGCACAGGCACCTGACTCAACTGGGTGTCAGTCTCGGGATCATAGTGCTGCAACGGTCAGAAGGCTCCCTCGTTGTGGGTTCGGATACTGCGAATCCAAACAGAGTTACAAGAGCTCGGCCGGGAATTTCATCCTCAACGTACCGTAATTTCACGGTATGAAACGCGTTCGATCACGGCGACGCAGGGGCAGTGCTGCTCCCTTATCAGGTCTGAATCGCCAGGATCACCGCGCCTTTTCTGTGCCGCCCCTGCACATGGGTATGCGCCTGAACCGCCTGCTCCAGCGGATAGATCCGGTCAATGACCGGGCGCAGCTGACCGGCCGCACTCAGGGCCACCAAGGTTTCCAGATCCGCACGAGTGTCGTCGTTGACGCCAATCTTGATGCGTGGCCCGGACCGATTGAGCAGCGCTTGCAGCATTTCTTTCACGCCAAAATTCAGGGGGATGAAAACGCCCGAGCGGGCCAGGGCCGTGCGTGCCTTGGCGAAATCGACGGCCCCAACGGTGTCCAGGATCACATCGAACTGATCCGAGGGGTGCAGATACGGCCCTGCCCGATAGTCTCGTACCTGCGCGGCGCCCAGATCCCGCATAAGATCCAGGTTTTCGGCGCTGGCCACGCCCGTCACCTTGGCCCCCAAGGCCCGGGCGATCTGCACCGCATAGGCCCCCACACCGCCCGACCCGCCGATCACCAAGACCTTTTGACCCGGCTGAACCTGCCCATAGTCCCGCAGAAAAACCAGCGCGGCCAAGCCCCCAAACGGCAATGCTGCCGCTTGCTGGAACGTCAAATCGGGCGGCAAATGCGTCACTGCGCCTGTCTGATCAATGACCATGAATTCGGCGTGCGCGCTTTTGCCAAAACCGAACACCCGATCCCCCGGTTTGAAGTCCGTGACCTCTGGCCCGACCTGTTCAACAACCCCGGCGAAATCGCTGCCCAGAACCGGATTACGCGGCCCGCACAGGCCGAACATAAGCCGGCCCGGCACCTGCATGATCCCGGGAAAGGCCGCGGCCCGCAGCCTCCAGTCGGCGGTGGTGACCGAGCTGGCATGAACCCGCACCAACAGCTCGGTGGCGTTTACCTTTGGCGAGGGCACGTTGGTCAGGGACAAAACGGACGGGGGGCCATAGCGGCGATAGGTGAGGGCTTGCATTGCGGTCTCCTTGAACAATGGTGGCATCGGTATGACCTATGCGGTTTGATAATAGAATTGACTGAATGGGCAGAATTGATATGCATTTTCGCATGGAATGGAAAAGCCTGACCTTTGACTGGAACCGTGCGCGCGCCTTCCTGGTGGTGCTCGAAGAGGGATCGCTGTCCGCCGCCGCCCGCGCCCTGGGGCAGGCGCAGCCCACTCTGGGCCGTCAGGTTGCGGCCCTGGAACAAGAGCTGGGCGTCACCCTATTCCAACGGGTTGGCCGGGGCCTGGTGCCCACTCAAGCCGGCCTGGATCTGGCCGAGCATGTCCGCGCCATGAGCGACGCCGCGCTGAAGTTCTCGCTGGCCGCCTCGGGGCAGGTTGAAACCATCGAGGGCACGGTAACCATTACCGCCAGCGAAATGCTGTCGGCCAGCCTGTTGCCGCCGTTGATAGGACAAATTCGGGCGGATCATCCGGGCCTCAAGCTGGAGATCCTGGCCGACAATGCCCAAGCGGACCTGCTGCGCCGCGAAGCCGACATCGCCATCCGCAACACCGATCCGGGCCACCCCGATCTGATCGCGCGCAAGATTTGCGATGATGTGGGGCACCTTTACGGAACCCGCGCCTATCTGGACGGGCTTCGCGATCTGTCACAGGCCGAGATCATCGGCTTTGACTGGTCGGATCTGCTGCGCCAGCGCCTGAACGAGATGGGTCATGCCTTTGCGCCCCAGCAATTCACCGTCAGTTCGGCCAATCATCTGGTGCAATTGGCGATGGTGCAGGCGGGTGTTGGGTTGGGAGTATTTCCGCTGCATGTCGGGCAGGCGCACGGGCTGGCGCAGGCTGTACCGAACGCGCCCCCGATCACCTATCCGATCTGGCTGGTCGCCCACAAAGAGCTGCGCACCGCGCGCCGTATTCGGCTGGTGTTTGATCTGTTGGCCACGGGCATTCGTGCCGCGTTAACCCGCTAGCGATGCGCCTTGCGGGCCAGCTCGATCCGGGCCTCCATCATCGACATCTCTTTCATGATGTCCTGACGGCGCGCACGATCACCGGTTTCCAGCAGTTCCGCGCGCAGCTTGGCCAGCTCGCGCGATAGCGACACGAATTCGGGCACGCCCCCGGCCTCTTTCACCAGTCGGTTCAGCAGGGCATTTTCCGGGTCATCGCAGGCAGGCAGCGGTTTGCCCGCCCCTTCGAGGTTCTCAAAGGCGCCGTCGGCCTGTGCCTCGGCGATTTTCTGGTTGATCAGGTCGATCAGGGGATGATCCACGTGCGCCTCCGTCGTTGCCGCCACAATAACGGATCACCAAGGGCGGGCAAACTCCCTTCTGGCTTGACCCCGCCCAGCCCGCGCGGCATGTCAGGCCCATGCTGATTTACAAGATATTCCGGGCCGATGAATGGGCCGAGCTGGAAACCAAGGGGCAAACCCAAGGCGCACCGGTCGATCTGGCCGATGGCTTTGTGCATTTCTCGACCGCCGAGCAGGCCGCCGAAACCGCCGCCAAGCATTTCGCGGGCGAGGACGGGCTGCATCTGCTAGCCGTTCAGGCCGACACGCTGGGCGACGCGCTGAAATGGGAGCCCTCGCGCGGTGGTGCGCTGTTTCCCCATCTTTACCGCGCTCTAAATCTGTCGGATATCGCATGGCACCTGCCCTTGCCGCTGGTGGATGGGGCGCATCAATTCCCGGAAGGTATGGAATGACTCCGCTGGAAAAACTGGGCCTGTTCGCCCTGCACAAGGTTGACCCTGAAACCGCGCATGGCCTGTCGATCAAGGCGCTGCAACTGGGGGCCGCGCCGCTGGCCGGGTTGGTGACGTCTGAACGGCTGCGCACCACGGTTGCGGGGCTGAACATGGCCAACCCGGTGGGTCTGGCGGCGGGCTATGACAAGAACGCGCAGGTTTTGTCGCCCCTGTCGCGCGCCGGGTTCGGGTTTGTCGAGGTCGGCGCCGCCACGCCCCGCCCACAGCCCGGCAACCCCAAACCGCGCCTGTTCCGCCTGACCGAGGACGCCGCGGCCATCAACCGGTTTGGTTTCAACAACGAGGGGATGGAGGCGATCGGCGCCCGTCTGGCGCAACGCCCTCGCGACATGGTGCTGGGCCTGAACCTGGGCGCCAACAAGGACAGCGAGGACCGCGCCGCCGATTTCGCCCGCGTGCTGACCCATTGCGGGCCGTATCTGGATTTCGCCACGGTCAACGTGTCTTCGCCCAACACCGAAAAGCTGCGTGATTTGCAAGGGAAGGACGCGCTCTCGGCGCTGCTGGCCGGGGTGATCGATGCCCGCGCCGAGCTGGACCGCAAAATCCCCGTCTTCCTGAAAATCGCCCCCGATCTGAGCCCAGAGGAATTGGCGGACGTGGCCGAGGTCGCGCTGACATCGGGCATTGACGCGGTGATCGCCACCAACACCACCCTGTCGCGCGACGGGCTGCAAAGCGAGCACCGCGATCAGGCGGGCGGACTGTCCGGCGCGCCTCTGTTTGAAAAATCCACCCGCGTGCTGGCGCGTCTGTCCGTCTTGACCGAGGGCAAGCTGCCCCTGATCGGGGTCGGCGGGGTGTCCAACGCCCAGCAGGCCTATGCCAAGATCCGTGCCGGGGCTTCGGCGGTGCAGCTGTATACGGCGCTGGTCTATCACGGCTTGTCGCTGGGCGCCGAGATCGCCAAGGGGCTGGACAAGCTGTTGGAACAAGACGGATTTGACAACGTGGCCCAGGCCGTGGGCACCGCGAAAGAGGACTGGCTATGATCACCATTTGGCACAACCCCCGCTGTTCGAAATCGCGCCAGACTCTGGCCCTGCTAGAAGGGCGCGATGTAGAGGTACGCAAGTATCTGGAGGACGCGCCCTCGGTGGACGAGCTGCGCGCCGCGCAGGCCGCTTTGGGCCTGTCCGTCATTGAAATAATGCGCACCAAAGAGGCGCTGTTCAAAGAACTGGGCCTGACCAAAGACGCCCCCGACGACACCCTGCTGGAGGCCATGGCCGCCAACCCCAAACTGATCGAACGCCCCGTTGTATTCGCCAATGGCAAGGCGCGTCTGGGCCGCCCGCCCGAGCAGGTGTTGGAAATCCTCTAAGCCTCTGCTTCGGCCTCGAGCGCGGGATAGCGCCAGGCCAACGTCACCCCCCGCGCTGCAAAGGAAATCAGCAGCGCGGCCCACAGGCCGTGATTGCCAAAGGCCGGCAGCAGCACCGCCAGCGCGGCCAAATAGATCACAAAACTGACCGCCATCATGTTGCGCATATCGCGCCCGCGCGTGGCCCCAATAAAGATCCCGTCCAGCATCCAGCTGGCAGCCCCGATAAAGGGCGCAGCGACCATATAGATCAGGAACACGCGCGCCTCGGCCCGGACCGGATCAGATGTGGTCATCAGATCAATGATCCAGCCCCCCGCCACGGCAAAGCCCAGCGTCAGCCCGATGGCCACAAGGGTCCCCCATAGGCTGGACAGCATGGCCCCACGTCGCAGCGCCGCACGATTGCGCGCGCCCAGTGCCTGGCCCACCAAGGTCTCGGCGCCAAAGGCGAACCCGTCCAGCGCATAGGCGGTGATGTACAGGAATTGCAGTAGCACCTGGTTGGCCGCCAGCGTCGTGTCCCCGAAATCCGCGCCCAGCAGCAGGAACGAGATAAAGATCGCCTGCAACATCAACGAGCGCAGCATGATATCCACGTTCACGGTCATCATATGCTTCACTTTGATCCGGTCAAAAACACGCGCCCAATCGCGCCATGCGGGCGTTACAAAGGCGGGGCGGCAAAACCACAGGCCCAGCGCCAGACCGCTCCACTCGGCGCAGAATGTGGCCAGGGAAACGCCCTGCACGCCCCACCCGAGCCCCAGCACGAACCACAGATCCAACAGAATATTCAGCCCGTTCATCCAGACTTGGATTGCCAGAACGGCCCGGGTGCGTTCCTGCGCGATCAGCCATCCGGTGACGCCATACAGCGCGATGGCGGCCGGGGCGCTGTAGATGCGGATGCTTAGGTAATCGCGGGCCAGGCTTTCAACCTCGGGGCTGGCGGGCGACAGCAGGAAGGCCCCGCGAAAGATCAAAGCTTGCAGCAGGATGATGGCCAGGCCCGCCGTGGCCGCGATCATCAGCGCGCGGGTCAACAGGGCCGAAACCTCGCCCCGGTCCCCAGCCCCATGGGCCTGAGCCGCCAAACCCGTGGTGCCCATACGCAGGAAACCGAAAATCCAGTATGTGCCGGTCAGGATCACCGCGCCAACCCCCACTGCGCCGATGGGGGCCGCCTGCCCCATCTGCCCGACAACGCCGGTATCCACGGCCCCCAGAATGGGCACCGTGGCGTTGGACAAAACGATGGGCAGGGCGATTTTCAACACGCGCTGGTGCGTGATCGCCTTCAGGTCAGCCATCCGATTGCGGCATCAGGAAATGCCCGGTGGCCTGGGCAAAGTTGCGGTGTCGGTTGTCCTGCCAGGCCTCGACATGCACGCTGGCGTACCGCCGGCCCGAGCGGTTGATCTGTGCGCGGGCATAGGCGTCGCGCGGCAGGCCCGAGCGCAAATAGTCCACCGTGAAGTCAATTGTCTTGGGCAAGCGCGGCAGCGCACCGCCGACCAGTTGCTCGGCGTCCAGCTTGCCGCTTTCGATATCGTCCCACAGATAGGCCCAGCTGAGCCCGATAATGGCCGTGACCTCTAGAAAGGCGGCCGTCACCCCGCCGTGGATGGCCGGCAGCATCGGGTTGCCGATCAGCTTTTCTTCGAAGGGCAGAACAGCCGTCAGTTCGTCGCCGCGCCGATCAAATTCGATTCCCAGAAACTGGATATAGGGCACGCCATGCACCAGCGCGTTCAGCGCGGCGTCGCGGCGCTGTTTCACTACCTGCATCGGTTCTGGCTTGGGTCGTTTGTTCATTTGCCGATCCCTTCGACGGTAAAGGCCCCGCTGGCCGTGGCCACGGGCAGGTCTTCGTCATCGTCCAGCGCCTCGGCGCGCACGAAGGCCACCGTATTGGTGATACGATAGCAATGCGCGCGGGTGCGGATCGCCTGCCCCGGCGTTGCGGCGCGCATATAGTCGATCCGCAGGTCAATCGTGGCCGTCCCTCCCGGGGCCTTGGGGTGGCTCATCACCGCAGCGCCGCAAGTGGTATCCAGCAGGGCAAACACGGCCCCGCCATGGATCACGCCGGTCTTGGGATCCCCGATAAAGCGCTCGTCATAGGGCATCTGCATCTCTGCCCGTCCCTGATCGATGCTGGTGAACTCCATCCCCAGCGCCTTGGCATGGGGAATTGCGGCGATGAACTGGCGGGCAATGGTGTCTTTGTCGGGTGCCAAAGGGACCTCCAAGCGGGCTTTGTATGCAGATGCAGTATTTTTTGGGCCAGAATCCCCAGAGTGCAAGAATTAGTTCTTGCAATTGCGAATAATTCTCATATGCATTTCAACCATGACACAGCTCGATACAACGCCTCCGGCCCCGCATAGCTCGTTCCAACCTGGATATCTGGGCCCGTTTCGGGCGCGCCGGTTACCTTACGTCATATTGCTGCTGGTTCTGGCGCTTGTCCCCGGAGAGCTGGGCGGATTGACCCGCGAGCTGATGCTGGACGCCTATTTCCAGGTCTCGGTGTTCGTCGCGATGACCTTGTTGCTGTTCTACGGATCCGAGCGTTTGTTCAAGTTCAACATCGGTACAGCCCTGCAAAACGCCAAGATGGCGCAGGTGCCCCTGGCCGCGCTGCTGGGCACCACGCCGGGCTGTGGCGGTGCGGTGGTTGTGGTCGCGGCCTATAGCTCGGGGCATGTCGGATTTGGCGCGGTCGTGGCCACGCTGACGGCCACCATGGGCGACGCGGCGTTTCTGCTGATCGCGACACGTCCCGACGCGGCGGCGGTGGTTCTGCCTCTGTCCTTTGTTGTGGGCGTATTGTCTGGTTGGATCGTCGATAAGATGGATGTCGTCGCCCCTGCGACCGACCCCTCCAAATCCCTCGAGCCCGTCCGCATCGGAGCCCTGCGCCCGCGCGACATCGCGTTCCTGGTTGCGGCTCTGCCTGGCTTTGTTTTTGGGGTGCTGCAACTGCTGCAATCGCCTTTGTATGATGCTGCCCCTGCGGCTGTCCTCAGCACAATTGGTCTGGGCGGGACCTTCCTGGGCCTGCTGATCTGGGCTCTGTCGCCGCTGCATGCGATGACCAATGCCACGGATTCGCCGACCACCCGTATGGCCGAAGAGACCAGCTTTATCGCGGTTTGGGTGATCGGCGCCTATCTGGCCTATGATTATCTGGTGGTCTTCACGGGGCTGGATCTAAAAGACGCCTTCCAGACCGTGGCCCCATTGCTGCCGCTGATCGGCATTCTGGTCGGATTTATCCCTGGCTGTGGCCCCCAGGTGCTGGTGACCACACTGTATATCAACGGAGCCCTGCCCTTTGCCGCGCTGATCGGCAACGCGATTTCCAACGATGGTGATGCGCTGTTCCCGGCGATCGCGCTGAACCCGCGTACGGCGGTGCTGGCCACGCTTGTATCGGCCGTTCCGGCGGTGATCGTGGCCTATGGGTTCTATTTCCTGGCCCCAGGCTTCATGAACCCGTGACGCCACGTTCTGACCTTACGTAAAGGGGCTGGTCAACCGCGTGCTGCTGATGCAAAGTGTTCGCAACCTAACGAATACGACCGCTTGGAATGTCTGAAACACGCCTGACCTTCAAAGAAATGTGCGCGAAGTTCGATGTGACTCCGCGCACATTGCGCTATTACGAATATATCGAGCTGTTGCAGCCCGAGCGCGAGGGCCGGTCGCGATTTTACGGCCCGCGCGAAGTGGCCCGCATGACCCTGATCCTGAACGGTCGCCGCTGGGGTTTCTCGTTAGAGGGGATTCGCCAATGGCTGTTGATCTACCATAACGAAGGCACCCAGGCGCAGATGGAGGCCTGGGTTCGGGACGCGACGGCGCAGCTGGAAACCCTGAAGGAGCAGCGCCGCCAACTGGACATTGCGATCCAGGAACTGACCGAATTGCGCGACGAAACTGCGGCATCCCTAAAGACCTGATCCAACCTGAACGCGACTCTATTCTGCGGTCCAGGCGCCGGAATCTGGCCGAGTCTCAGGCCATTTCCAGCTTGACGTCGCGAAAGGAAATTACCGTTACAGTAGCGTTACGTTAATTGATCTTACGTCAAGCGCGAAGTGACGTAGCGTACCGATTACGTCAACGTCAATTTGTATTGTATCGATGAGGTCGACGCATAAATTCTTGACCATCCGTTAAATCATCGGAGGGCAAGGATAATGTCTACGACGAACGAAACTATGACGATCCGGGAAATGTGCGACGCGTTTGGGGTCACTGCACGCACGCTACGTTTCTACGAAGCAAAGGAACTGTTGTTCCCGATCCGGGAAGGCCAGAAACGCCTGTTCACCCATCGGGACCGCGGCCGGCTAAAGCTGATCCTGCGCGGCAAGCGCTTTGGCTTCAGCCTGGAGGAAATCCGCCAGCTTCTGGATCTGTACCACATGGGGGACGCCCAGCTGACCCAGCTGGAACGCACCCTCGAAGTCGCTCAGGACCGCCTGCGTGACATGCAACGGCAACGCGATGAGCTGAACGAGGCCATCGACGAGCTGAAAGAACAGATGAGCTGGGGCGAAAAAATGATCACCTCGCTCAGACAAGAGAAGAAGGCCGCCGAGTAACTCTGACCGAGGACCTTGGGAATTAAGTGGGAGAGAGACCATGCCGAGCTATACCGCACCCGTGAAAGACATGCAGTTCGTGCTGCACGATCTGTTGAAAGTCAGCCAGTCCGACATTCCGGGCTATGACGAGCTGGAATCGGATTTCACCTCGGCTGTTCTGGAAGAAGCCGGCAAGATCACGTCCGAAGTACTGGCCCCGCTAAACGTGGTCGGGGACAAGGAAGGCTGCGTTCTGGAAAACGGCGTGGTCCGCGTGCCCACCGGGTTCCAGGAAGCCTTTGATCAGGTGCGCGAGGGCGGCTGGACCGGTCTGGACCTGCCCGAGCAATATGGCGGTCAGGGCATGCCCTATGTCATGGGCATCGCCGTGGGCGAGATGTTCAGCTCGGCCAACCAGGCGTTCTCGATGTATCAGGGCCTGACCCACGGTGCGGCCTCGGCAATTCTGGCGCACGGTACCGACGCGCAAAAAGACACTTATCTGCCCAAGATGGTGTCCTGCGAATGGACCGGCACCATGAACCTGACCGAACCCCACTGCGGCACCGATCTGGGCCTGATGCGCACCAAGGCAGTGCCCCAGGACGATGGCACCTATAAGGTTTCGGGTCAGAAGATCTTTATCTCGGCGGGTGAGCACGAGATGGCGGACAACATCATCCACCTGGTGCTGGCCAAAATCCCCGGTGGCCCCGACGGCATCAAGGGCGTGTCGCTGTTCATCGTGCCCAAGTTCATCGTCAACGAAGACGGCACCCCCGGCGCCCGCAACGGCGTCAGCTGTGGCAATATCGAAGAGAAAATGGGCATCCACGGCAACTCGACCTGCGTGATGAACTATGACGAGGCCACCGGTTACCTGCTGGGGGACGAACACAAGGGCATGCGCGCCATGTTCACCATGATGAACGAGGCCCGCATCGGCGTCGGCATGCAGGGCCTGACCCAATCCGAAGCCGCCTATCAGAACGCGGTGGAATACGCCAAGGACCGCCTGCAGGGCCGCGACGTGACCGGTGTGAAAAACCCCGATGGCCCCGCCGATCCCCTGATCGTGCACCCGGATATACGCCGCAACCTGATGGATCAGAAATCCTTTATCGAAGGCGCGCGCGCCTTCATCCTGTGGAGCTCGACCCTGATCGACCAGGCCCACCGCAGCGGCGACAAAGACGCCGACGGCCTGATCAGCCTGCTGACCCCGGTCATCAAGGGCTTCCTGACCGATGAAGGGTACGACATGACCGTGCAAGCCCAGCAGGTCTATGGCGGCCATGGCTATATCGAGGAATGGGGCATGTCCCAGTTCACCCGCGACGCCCGGATCGCCATGATCTATGAAGGCGCCAACGGCGTGCAAGCGCTGGACCTGGTCGGTCGCAAACTGGCCGCGGACGGCGGCAAACACGTGATGGCCTTCTTCGAGATGGTGAAAACCTTCCTGAAAGAAAACGACGGCAACGAAAAGCTGAAAGCCGACTTCCTGGACCCGCTCAAGGCAGCCTCCAAGGATCTGCAAGCGGCTGGCATGTACTTCATGCAAAACGGCATGAAGAACCCCAACCACGCGCTGTCGGGCTCGTATGATTTCATGCACCTGTTCGGCCACGTGTGCCTGGGCCTGATGTGGGCGCAAATGGCCAAAGTCTCGCTGGAAGCGCTGGAGAACGGGACCGAGGACCCGGCCTTCTATGAATCCAAGCTGACCACTGGCCGGTTCTACATGGCGCGCCGCTTGCCCATCACCGCAACCCACCTGGCCCGCATCAACAGCGGCGCCGACACGGTGATGTCGCTGGATGCCGAGCAGTTCTGATCAATGCCGGGGCAGGGTGTTCCTGCCTCGCAACCGCGTTCAAATCTCGCCCTTGCTCAGAGGGAGGAGAGGAAGGAATTTGAGTATTTGAAGAGCAAAGAAAGGCGCTGCGGTCTTGGATGTCCCCTGTTTCGCCAGTTCCAGTCTGAACTGACGGTGGGTCATTGTGAAACCAACTGCTTTTCTTCGTTCTGAAAATACTCAAACTCTGAACAAGAAACCGGCGCGACCATGGGAGGATGTGAGCATGCCTATCAAGCTGTACTGTTTTGGAGAGAGCGGGAATTCATACAAGGCGGCTTTGGCATTGGAGCTGAGCGGTCTGGATTGGGAACCTGTGTGGGTGGATTTCTTCAACGGTGCCGCGCGCAGCGATGAATATCGCGCCTTGAACGTTATGGGGGAGGCGCCGGTTTTGGTGGATGGGAACACGACCCTGACACAGTCGGGTGTGATCCAGATGTATATTACTGAAAAGACTGGAAAGTTCGGCGGCGCAACGGCCGAAGAGGCGCGCGAAGTGATGCGCTGGATGTTTTGGGACAATCACAAAATGTCCAGCCAGGCCGGGATGACCCGATTCCTGATGAACTTCTTGCCTGAAAAGCACCGCAACGCCGATGTGGTTGCCTTCAACCAAGGTCGGTTGCAGGCCGCGCTGAAGGTGCTGGACCAAGCGCTGGAAGGCAAAGACTGGCTGGTTGGGGATGGCGTGAGCAATGCCGACCTCAGCTGCTGTGGATATTTGTACTACCCCGAGCCCTTTGGCTTTGATCGCGCGGCCTATGCAAATATTGACCGCTGGCTGGGCAACATCAGTGCCCTGCCGGGATGGCAACATCCCTTTGATCTGATGCCGCGTTCGGGCGGGTAATCGAAATAATTTCGGCCAATCGCAGGACGGTTGGCTGGTGAACTGAACTCTAGTCATAAAGTGGAAGGCGAAAAATGACCGAAGCCTATATCTATGACGCCGTGCGCACGCCGCGTGGCAAGGGCCGCCCGGATGGGTCGCTGCATGAGGTCACCGCGGTGCGGATGTCCTCGAATGTGTTGAACGCCTTGAAGGATCGCAATGGTCTGGAGGGCCACGCCGTCGAGGACGTGATCTGGGGCAACGTCACTCAGGTGATGGAGCAAGGCGCCTGCTTGGCCCGGACCGCTGTTTTGGCCTCGGATTTGGACGAATCCATCCCCGGCCTGTCGATCAACCGCTTCTGTGCCTCGGGTATGGAGGCCGTGAACCTGGCGGCCAACCAGGTCAAAGGCGGTGCGGGGGATGCCTATATCGCTGGGGGCGTGGAAATGATGAGCCGCGTGCCCATGGGCAGCGACGGGGCCGCAGTGGCCGCTGATCCGTCGGTCGCGCTGGACAAATATTTTGTTCCGCAGGGGATCTCCGCTGACATCATTGCCACCGAATACGGGTTCACCCGGGATCAGGCCGATGCGCTGGCCGTGGAATTGCAAAAGCGCGCGCAGGCTGCGTGGGACGACAACCGTTTCGCCAAATCCGTGGTGCCGGTGACAGACCAGAACGGCCTGACCATTCTGGACTATGACGAATTCATCCGGCCCGGCACCGACATGCAGGGGCTGGGCGCGCTGAAACCATCGTTCAAGGACATGGGCGAGGTGATGCCGGGCTTTGATAAGGTCGCGATGCTGAAATACCCGCATCTGGAGCGGATCAACCACATCCACCACGCGGGCAACAGCTCGGGTATCGTGGATGGCTCGGCTGGTGTGCTGATCGGCAACGCAGATTTCGGCAAGAAATACGGTCTGAAGCCGCGCGCGCGCATCCGTCAGACCTGCAAAATCGGCACCGAGCCCACGATCATGCTGACCGGCCCCGTGCCCGCCACGCAGAAAATCCTGAAAGACGCCGGCATGCAGTTCAGCGATATTGATCTGTGCGAGGTCAACGAGGCCTTCGCCAGCGTCGTGCTGCGCTTCCAGCAGGCGTTTGATGCGGACATGGACAAGGTGAACGTCAATGGCGGCTCGATCGCGATGGGCCACCCGCTGGGCGCCACCGGGGCCATCATCATCGGCACCCTGCTGGACGAGCTGGAGCGCCAGGACAAAGAGGTCGGCCTGGCCACTTTGTGCATCGCGTCCGGCATGGGCGCCGCCACCATCATCGAGCGCGTGTAATTCGGGGCAGGAGTGACAGACATGACTGATTTCATCATGACCAAAGACGCCGAGGGCGTCGCCACCATCACCTGGGATTGCCCCGGTAAATCCATGAACGTCATGAGCGCCGAGGCTCTGCTTCTGCTCAGCGATCTGATCGACGACGCGCTGGCCGACGAGGCCGTCAAAGGCGTGATCATCACCAGCGGCAAGAAGGATTTCGCCGGTGGGATGGACCTGAATGTCCTGGCCAAGATGAAGGCCGACGCGGGCGACGATCCCGCGCGCGGCCTGTTCGAGGGCACCATGAAAATGCACGGCCTTCTGCGCAAGATCGAGCTGGCCGGGATGGACTTCAAAACCAAGAAAGGCGGCAAGCCGATCGCAGCCGCCCTGCCCGGCACCGCCGTTGGCATCGGGCTGGAACTGCCCCTGTCCACGCACCGCATCTTTGCCGCCGACAACCCCAAGGCCAAGATCGGCCTGCCTGAAATCATGGTCGGCATCTTCCCGGGCGCGGGCGGCACCACGCGACTGGTGCGCAAAATGGGCGCGATGGGCGCGTCGCCGTTCCTGCTGCAAGGCAAGCTGGTCAATCCGAAGAAGGCCAAAGGCGCTGGAATCATTGACGAAGTTGTCGAGGATCCGATTGCCGCGGCCCGCGAATGGGTGCTGAACGCCAAGGACGCCGATCTGGTGAAACCTTGGGACGCGAAGGGCTATAAAATGCCCGGCGGCGCGCCGTATCATCCGGCTGGTTTCCCCACTTTCGTGGGTGCCTCGGCCATGGTGAACGCCAACACTAATGGTGCTTTCCCTGCCGCCAAGGCCCTGCTGAGCGCGGTCTATGAAGGCGCCCTGGTGCCCTTTGACACCGCTCTGAAAATCGAGGCCCGCTGGTTCACCAACATCCTGATGAACCCGTCCTCGTCCGCGATGATCCGCTCGCTCTTCCTGAACAAGGAAGCGTTGGAAAAAGGCGCCGTGCGCCCCAAGGACGTGCCCGATCAGACGGTCAAGAAAATCGGCGTTTTGGGGGCCGGTATGATGGGGGCTGGCATCGCGCTGGTCAGCGCGCAGGCCGGGATGGAAGTGGTCTTGATCGACCGCGACCAGGAAGCCGCGGATCGTGGCAAGGCCTACTCGGAATCCTATATGGACAAGGGCATCAAACGCGGCAAAGCCACCCCTGAAAAGAAAGAGGCGCTGCTGTCCAACATCACCGCCACCCCCGATCTGGACGCGCTGAAAGGTTGTGATCTGATCATCGAGGCGGTGTTCGAGGACCCCGGTGTGAAAGCCGAGATGACCAAGAAGGTCGAGGCGATCATCCCCGAGGATTGCATCTTTGCCTCGAACACCTCGACCCTGCCGATCACCGGTCTGGCCAAGGCCTCGGTGCGGCCCGAGCAGTTCATCGGCATTCACTTCTTCAGCCCGGTTGAACGCATGCTGCTGGTCGAAATCATCAAGGGCAAGGAAACCGGCGATCGGGCCGTGGCCAAGGCGCTGGATTACGTCCGCCAGATCCGCAAGACCCCGATCGTCGTCAATGACGCGCGCTTCTTCTACTGCAACCGCTGCATCATCCCCTACATGAACGAGGCCATGCGCATCGTGACCGAAGGCACCCCGGCGGCGATGGTGGATCACGCTGCGCAGCAGCTGGGCTTCCCTGTGGGGCCGATCCAGCTGACGGACGAAACCTCGGTCGATCTGGGCGCCAAGATTGCCCGTGCGACCAAGGCCGCGATGGGCGACGCCTATCCTGAAAGCCCCTCGGACGATCTGATCTTCTGGATGGAAGAGCTGGGCCGTCTGGGTCGCAAATCCAAGGCCGGTTTCTTTGACTATGACGAAAAGGGCAAGCGCCAGGGATATTGGCAGGGCATCACCGAAAAATACCCGGCTACGGACGAATTGCCCGCCATGCAGGACGTCAAAGACCGCCTGATGTTCGCCCAAGTGCTGGAAGCCGTTCGCGCGCTGGAAGAGGGTGTTGTCGAGGACATCCGCGAAGGGGATGTGGGCGCTATCCTGGCCTGGGGCTTTGCGCCCTGGACGGGCGGGCCCTACAGCTGGCTGGACATGCTGGGCGCTGAATATGCTGCCGCACGGTGTGACGAGCTGGAAGCGGCCTATGGCGAGCGCTTCAAGTGCCCCGATCTGCTGCGGGATATGGCGGCCAAGGGGCAGAGCTTCTATGGCCGGTTTGACCCCGAGGCAAAATCCGCCGCCTAAGCGGGATGGATGGGAAAAAGCGCGCCTCCGGGAAACCGGGGGCGCGTTATCTGTTCAGCGGACTGCGCTGTCGCGCAGGCTGGATCAGCCCTTCGGGCCGCTGGCGCTGTGTTGAGAGCGCGAGGATTATTCATAGCTGTAGCCGAAACGGGCGATGTCGGAGGCGCAGACTTGGCCGATCAGATCGGCATCGGCCTGCGTATAATACCGGTGATAGCCAACGCGGTTCGAGCGGTTCTCGTGGCTCAGTTCCAGTCGAAAACCGAGATGATCCCAGAGCGGTTGAGCATCCTGGTCAAAATGTTCAAGCCGAATATAGGCGTTGCAATGTTCGCGACCGCGCAGGTCGGTCATGTAGAAGCTGTAGGGCGCAGATTTCAGCGACAGTTGGGTATGCGGATGGTTGATGAACCCGCTGAAATCATGGGATTTTGACAGGCGCACAGCGGGGTGGTCGAATCCTTGTTCGCGCAGCCAGTGATAGTAGCTGACCACGCGATCCCAGGGGTTTCTGACCAGCGTGAAGGTGAAATAGGTGTCGATCTGCGCAGGTGTCGCCAGCCCGTCGATATCCGCCAGAGTCGAGTGTTTCCACAGCCGCCCCGCCGCCTGCGCCGGGTCAACGCGCGAGCGGCGGCGCTTGGCTTTGGGGGTGTCGCCCAGCATGATGTCCTCTTTTTGGGCGCGGCTTTCCAAGGCCAGCGCCATCGAGGTGCCCCCCGTTTTCGGAATATGGATGAAAATGTATTGGCGGCCGTGTGACAGGATCATGGGCTGGACGCTAGCGGATTGAGATTGGGGCGAAAAGTCGAAATTCCGGGCCTCTACGCATTCCTACGAATTGTGCGCGGCGGGAATCGCTCGCATACTCTGGCACGACTTGAAGACCGCCAGAGGAGGACGCTATGGGCTGGATGCAGGACGAAACCGGGCTGGAAAAGAACGCGGCGAACTATGTGCCATTGACCCCGCTGTCGTGGCTGAACCGGGCCCGCGAGGTGTTCCCGGACGTGTTGGCCGTGGCCTATGGCTCCCATCGCAAGACCTATGTGGAGTATCACGAGCGGGTGACGCGACTGGCCTCGGCGCTGGTCAAGCTGGGGGTGCAGCCCGGTGATGTGGTGGCCACGGTCATTCCCAACCTGCCCGCCCAGGCCGAGGCGCATTTTGGCGTGCCCGCCTGTGGGGCCGTTCTGAACACGATCAACACCCGGCTGG
Source organism: Thalassovita sp. ABM4_323 (assembly GCF_056158665.1). NCBI lineage: Bacteria > Pseudomonadati > Pseudomonadota > Alphaproteobacteria > Rhodobacterales > Roseobacteraceae > Thalassovita > Thalassovita sp. ABM4_323. The sequence continues at coordinate 53,355 of NZ_JBSWTS010000007.1, forward strand.
AAACCGATACGATCGCCTATATCCTGGATCATGGCGGTGCCAAGGTGGTGCTGGTGGATCCCCAATTCCTGCCCGTGGTCGCTCAGGCCATCGAGGATATGGAAGGCCCTGCCCCCATCGTGATCGAGGTGGCAGATGATCAGGCCGGGGTGCACGCGCATGGGCACTATATGGAATACGAGGACCTGCTGGCCTCGGGCGATCCCGATTTCCAGTGGATCATGCCGCAGGACGAATGGGAAAGCATCGCGCTGAACTATACCTCGGGCACGACGGGGCGGCCAAAGGGCGTGGTTTACCACCATCGTGGCGCCTATCTGAACGCGATGGGCCAGGCGATCAGCTGGCGGCTGCAACTGCATCCGAAGTATCTGACCATCGTGCCGCTGTTTCACTGCAACGGCTGGTGCCATACGTGGTTAATGCCCGCCTATGGTGGCACCGTGATCTGCTGCCGCGACATCACCGCCAAGGCCGTTTACGACGCGATCGCAGACGAGGGCGCGACCCATTTCGGGGGGGCTCCGATCGTGTTGAACACGCTGGTGAACGCGCCAGAAAGCGACCGGCGCGACTTTGATCATGTGGTCGAGGTCTTTACCGCCGGCGCCCCGCCCGCCCCCGCGACCCTGGCCAAGATTGAACCGATGGGCTTCAACGTCACGCAGGTCTACGGCCTGACCGAGGTCTATGGCCCCGCCACCGAATGCACCTGGAAAGAGATGTGGGAACCGCTGGAGGGCGCGGATCGTGCGGCGATCAAGGCGCGTCAGGGCGTGGCCATGCCGATCTATGAACACATCACCGTCGTCGACGAAAAAATGCAGCAAATCCCGATGGATGGCACCACCCAAGGCGAGATCGTGATGCGTGGCAACGGGGTGATGAAAGGGTATCTGAAAAACCCCGAAGCCACCGCCGAGGCCTTCAAAGGGGGCTATTTCCACACGGGCGATATCGCGATTCAGCACCCCGATACCTATGTGCAGATCGCGGATCGGGCCAAGGACATCATCATCTCGGGCGGGGAAAACATCAGCTCGGTCGAGGTCGAAGGCGTGCTGATGGGGCACCCGGATGTGCTGCTATGTGCGGTGGTGGCCAAACCCGATGAAAAATGGGGCGAGGTGCCCTGTGCCTTTGTTGAACTCAAGGACGGCCACAGCGCAGACGAGGCTGGGATGATCGCCTATGCACGTGAGCATCTGGCCGGGTTCAAAACCCCGAAAAAGGTTGTGTTCCAGGAACTGCCCAAAACCTCGACCGGGAAAATTCAGAAATTCGAGCTGCGCACCATCGCGAAGTCGCTGTAAATCTTGTGAACGGGGGCGGATGGACGCCCCCGCCCTGCCCGTGTTATCCAACAGATAACGAAAGAGGCAGGGCAGCCCAGAATGACGGCACTTGAGAAATACCAGCGGATCGAAGCCTCTGGTCTTTGGCGCCCCGACGCAGACACACAGCGCCGCGAGGTGATCGTGTCCATCGGGGACGCGACCCTGATCATCACAGACATGCAGGAACGGGCGCTGACCCATTGGTCTCTGGCCGCGATCGAGCGCGCCAATCCGGGCGAGCTGCCCGCGATCTATCACCCCGACGGCGATCCCGACGAGGTTCTGGAACTCTCGCAGGACGAGGCCGAGATGATCGGCGCCATCGAAAAACTGCGTCAGGCGGTGGGACGTGGGCGCGCGAAACCCGGCCGGCTGCGGCTGCTGATCCTGTCCTTTGTGGTCCTGTCGGTGCTGATTTTGTCGGTTGCCTGGCTGCCCGGTGCCATGCTGCGCCACACCGTCCGCGTCGTCCCCGAGGCCAAGCGCACCGATTTGGGCACTCGTCTGTTGGCCCATGCACAGCGACTGACCGGGCAGGAATGCCAGGCGCCTGGCACGGCTCCGGTTCTGGGGCATCTGGCGGCGCGCGTCCAACTGAACGGGCAAAGCGCACGGCAAATCGTGGTGATGCGCGCGGGATTGTCAGAGACCGTGATGCTGCCCGGCCAGATCCTGTTGATCAGCCGTCGCTTGATCGAAGAATACGAGGATCCCGCCGTGGCTGCGGGCTTTATCCTGGCCGAGCTGACGCGCAGCGCTGACTCGGATCCCTTGGCGCAACTTCTAGATCAAAGCGGGTTTGCGGACACGCTGCGCTTGCTGACAACAGGCACCCTGCCCGATCAATCGCTGGCTGGATACGCAGAAACCGTTCTGTCCCAGCCACGCAGCCCGGTTTCGGACCCGTCGCTGCTACACGCTTTTGCGCAGGCCAAAATCCCCGCCGCGCCCTATGCCTATGCCGTGGATGTGTCGGGCGAGGCGACCCTGCCCCTGATCGAGGCCGACCCGATGCGCGGTCAAACCGTGCCGGTCATTCTGGACGATGCGGAATGGGTGCGGTTGCAGGAAATCTGCAACACGCAGTGATTTAGCGCAGGAATGCGTCGCTGAACCCGGCGCGACGGGCCGTGGACAGGGCAGCGTTCAGTTGCTGCGCCGATCCGAACGGACCTGCCATCACGATCTGATATTGCTTGCCGCCCTTGCTGTAGCGTCCGATGCGAACCGGCAGACCCGAGTTTTGCAGCCGCGCGGCGGTGCGCTGCGCATTTGCGGGAACTCCAAAGGTCCCGACCTGAACGTATTTTTTGCCCGTGGCCCGAACCGGCTGCGTGGCCGGAGCAGACTTGGTCGACACCACAGCACGGGGTTTCACCGCTTTGCGCGTTGTGCTCTTGGTCGCCACAACCGGGGTCTTCTTGATATAGGTAAACGCTTCGGTCCGCTGTTGCTGAGCGAGGCTGGTATAGGGATAGACGACGTTCGGGTGATAGCGCGTCACGTCCTTGCCGGTGCGCTGGTCGATCAGTTTGCGCGGTACGGTGTTGGTCCAGATCAGCCCCATCTGAGCGGCGCCTGCGGCGGTTTGCTGGGCACGGCGCGGGTTCAGACGATCGTCTTCCCAAACAGGGCGGTATCCGGCGGGCACTTGCACGCCTTGCTTGGCCTCAATCTGGGCGGCGTAAACATGCTTGGGGACGATCCGCGTTTGCGGAGCCACAGCGCGGGGCGAAACCACCACGGGCGCCGCAGTCCGCACCGGAGCCGCCTGGATCACGGGCGCTGCCACGATCTTGCCGGACGAGCCATCGCTATAGCTGATCGGCAAATCCGCCTGAGGCCCGCAACGCAGGCCCGAACCGGTCATATATCGACTGCTGGCCCCAAAACCCGGACAGGCCGAGGCCATTTTCGGCGCTTCGATACGTGCGGGGGCGACGCGTTTGGGCGACGGGGCCGCCACGACCGTTGGTTTGACCACAGCAGGCGCGGGTTGCGTGGCACGAACCACGCGCTGCGGCACGGGTTTGGCCCGCACAACGGGTTTCGGAGCGGGCTTGGTGGCCTGAACCACCCGAGTTTTGGGCGCAGGCTTGGCCGCTGGTTTGGGAGCAGGCGCCGGAGCGGCCTTGGCAAAGGTCGGTTTCGCGCCGCAAATCGGCTGACGCGAGCGCGTCACGCGCGGCACCCAGGTCACGTTTCCATCCACACCAGCGCGAATATACACACAGCCGCGACTGTCCACATATTGCTTGGCCTTATATGTCGCGGGCGGAAATTCCGCGGGGATCCCCGAGGCCCCAAGCCCTTGGGCAAACGCGCCAGACCCACCAAGGATCAGGGCAAGAAAAGCGGACGAGAGTACTTTTGAAAACGGCATGGGAACCCCTTGAACAGGCTTTTGCCGAAACTTGCACGATTTAGCTGTTTGAGTAAAGCACTACGGCTTATTTTGTGCCAAACATCCGATCACCCGCATCACCTAGTCCGGGCATGATATAGCCTTTGTCGTTCAAACAGCGGTCCAAAGCGGCAGTCACGATGGGCACATCGGGGTGTGCTTCTTTCATGCGGGCGACACCTTCGGGGGCGGCCAACAGGCACAAGAAACGGATGTTTTTTGCCCCGGCCTGTTTTAGCAAATCAATCGCCGCCGCCGAGGAATTCCCCGTCGCCAGCATCGGATCAACGGCGATGACCATCCGGTCCTCTAGCGCTTCGGGCACCTTGAAATAATACTGCACGGGTTCCAGTGTTTCTTCGTCGCGATAGAGCCCGACAAAGCCTACACGCGCACCCGGGATCAGTTCCAGAACACCGTCCAGCAGCCCATTTCCGGCCCGCAGAATTGAGACCAGCGCCATCTTTTTCCCCTCAAGAACAGGGGCCTCCATGGTTTCCATGGGGGTTTCGACCGACCGGGTGGTCATCGGCAAACCGCGCGTGATTTCATAGGCCAGAAGCTGGCTGATTTCATGCAGCAACCGGCGGAAACTGGCGGTCGAGGTGTCCTTGTCGCGCATGATCGACAGCTTGTGCTGCACCAGCGGGTGATCAACGACAGTCAGGTGGTCAGTCATGCGCTTTCCAATCGTTTTTTCAGGGCCTCGCGGGTGACATCATCGCAAAAGGCCGCGTCCAGGCTTGTGTGTGTCAGGGCCGCGAAATCCGCGTGGCCCCAGCCGAAGGCGCGCTCCAGCTCTTCGAATTCCCGCGTCATCGTGGTGTGGAAAAACGGCGGGTCATCGGTGGATACAGTCACCTTTACCCCCGCATCGCGCAGCCGCGCAATGGGGTGTTGCGCGAAACTGGGATAAAGTCCAAGCGCCACGTTCGAGCCCGGGCACACCTCGAGCACCGTCCCCGATTCAGCCAGGTGATCGACCAGGGCAGGATCCTCGATCGCGCGAACGCCATGGCCGATCCGCTCGACACCCAGGCTCAACGCCTGCCGGATCGAGTCAGGCCCGCCCCATTCGCCAGCATGGGTGGTCAGGCGCAAACCGGCCTCGCGCGCAATCAAACGCCCAGGCAAAATCGCGCTGCGCGCCCATGGTTTCATCGCCCCCCATCCCGAAGCCCACGATCCAGTCGCCCGCGGTTTCCGCCGCGCAGATCGCGGTTTCCTTGGCCTTGTCGGGCCCGAAATGACGCACGCAGGTGACGATCCCGCGCAAGGTGATCCCCATGTCTTTTTCGGCGTCGTCCGCGGCCTCTTGGATGGCGTGCAGGTATTCGCGCCACGCGCCCAAATCGCGGCCCCCACAGAAATCGGGGCTCAGAAAGCTCTCGGCGTAAATCACGCCATGTTCGGCGCATTGCTCCAGGACCGCGCGGGTCAAACGCTGGTAATCCTGTGGCGATTTCAGGACCTCGGTCGCGGCCTCATAGACCTGCAGGAACCGCTCAAAATCACCAAAGGCATAATGACCGCGCTCGTCGAAGACGCCGTCCAAATTCACGGATTTTTCCTGCGCCAGGCCGCGGATAAACGCAGGGGGGGCGGCCCCTTCGATATGCAGATGCAGTTCGATTTTTGGGATGGATTTCCAGCTCATATAAACGACTTTCCCGGACCTTGTGCAGCCACGCCCAAATGCGCGGCTACCGAGGCAGCTATATCAGAAAACATCACATTGCCAACGGGTTGAGCGCCCAGCCCATGGGCCAAGACCGGGACCCGTTCGCGGGTGTGATCGGTGCCGGACCAGGTCGGGTCATTGCCGTGATCCGCCGTGATCAGCAACAAATCTCCGGTCCGCAACTGCGATATCAGACGGCCGATTTGCGCGTCAAACCACTCCAGCGCGCGCGCATAGCCAGACACGTCGCGCCGATGGCCATACAGGCTGTCGAACTCCACGAAATTGGCGAAGGTCAGGCTGCCGTCTTCGGCGTTTTCCACCAGATCGGTCAGGTGCTGCATCAACTGTGCATCCTCACCTTTGCGCACCTCATCAATGCCCTGCATCGAGAAGATGTCCCCGATTTTTCCGACCCCATAAACGCGCCGACCGGCCTGTTGCACCCAGTCGCACAGGGTCGGGCTGGGCGGCGCGATGGCATAGTCCCGCCGGTTTTTGGTGCGCGTAAAATCCTGCGGCGACGTGCCGACAAAGGGGCGCGCTATCACCCGCCCGACACGCAACGCATGCACCATGGGGGCAATCTGTTCACAAAGCGCCAGCAGGCGATCCAGGCCGAAATGTTGCTCGTGCGCGGCGATCTGCAACACGCTGTCAGCCGAGGTATAGATGATCGGCCAACCGGTTCGAATATGCTGGTCCCCGAAGTCGGCGATGACCTGCGTGCCCGAGGCATGACAATTCGCCAACACCCCAGTGGCGCCACAGATTTCCTGAATTCGATCGGTCACCCGAGCCGGAATTGACGGGATCTGATCAGGGAAATAGTGCCAGTCCCACGGAACCGGCACGCCGGCCAGCTCCCAATGCCCCGAAGGCGTGTCTTTGCCGGGGCTGATCTCGGTTGCGGCGCCCCAAAGGCCACAGGGCGTGGCGGTCAGTCCGGGGGCCTCGGCCCCCGAGGCGAGGCGCACCGCAGCCCCCAATCCCAGCGCATCCAGATGCGGCAGCGTCAGCGCACCACTACGCCCGTTTTCGGCACGCCCAGCCGCACAGTCGGCCGCAATATGCGCCAGCGTATTCGCACCCGTATCCGGAACGTCCCCGTTAAAGAACCGCCCGGCATCCGGGGCCCCGCCGATGCCAACACTGTCCATCACCACAAGAAAGGCACGCGCCATCAACAGATCCTTTCGTGGATAAGCTTGGCGTCCATCTGGGGCGTGTCCGCAATCGTCAAAGCGCGCTGCACCGCGATCACGGCACGCTCTGCTGCGGGCTCGCTCGCTGCATGAACAACGGCCACGGGCGCACCCTTTTCTATCCGCGTGTCCAAAGGTGCAACCTCCGCCAGACCAACCCGTGGGTCCACGCTGTCAGTTTGGACCTTGCGCCCGCCGCCCAGATTGACCACAGCCATTCCCAGCGCAACTCCATCCCACGCGCAGACATATCCCGAGCCCAGAGCAGGAACCGCAATCTGAACAGGCGCGATCGGCAGCATCACGTCCCAGCGTTCCAGAAAATCGCTCGGTCCACCCTGCGCCGCGATCATCTGCGCAAATCGTTCGGCTGCGCGGCCGTCATGGATAGATCGCCTCACAGCTTCGCCCGCTGACTCGCGTGTGTCATACAGCCCCGCATTTGCCAACAGCTCGGCGCCCAAGGCGACCGTCACCTCATATAGCCGCCCCTGTTTTTGCCCGGTCAAAACCTGCATCGCACTGGTGATCTCCAACGCATTGCCCAATTCCGTGGCAAGCGGTTGATCCATATCCGTAATCAAGGCCGAGGTCTTGCATCCCGCGCTATTTGCAGTGGTGACCAACGACTGCGCCAGTTCCCGCGCGTCCTCGCTGGTTTTCATGAACGCGCCCGACCCGACCTTGACGTCCAGAACCAAGCCCTCCAGTCCCGCCGCCAGTTTCTTGGACAGGATCGAGGCGGTGATCAGGTCGATACTTTCGACGGTGCCGGTGACGTCACGCACCGCATACAGCCGTCGGTCTGCCGGAGCAATCTCGGCGCTGGCGCTGACGATGGCGCATCCGATATCGCCGACCACGGCCCGCAGACGCGCGGTTTCCATTTCGGTGCTCAGGCCGGGGATGGATTCCAGTTTGTCCAGCGTTCCGCCGCTGTGTCCCAACCCGCGCCCCGAGATCATGGGCACGGCCGCCCCACAGGCCGCCAATGCCGGCGCCAGGATCAGCGAAACACAGTCCCCCACGCCGCCTGTCGAATGCTTGTCCAATACGGGGCGATCCAGGCCCCAGTTCAACACCTCGCCAGAATCACGCATGGCCTGGGTCAACGCTGTGCGGGCGGTCCGATCCAGCCCGCGGGTGCATACGGCCATCGCAAACGCGCCGGCTTGGGCGTCACTGATGGTCCCGTCCGCCAATCCCGCTGCAAAGGCGCGCAGCGCTTCGGGGTCTGGCGACGCGCCATCCCGCAACCGCATCAAGATCGCGCGGACGTCCATGGGCGCTCAGGTCCGATCCATATGTGACTGGTCGAACGCCCCCGGCAGCAACTCGGCGATGGTCATCGTGGTTTCGGGCCCATCCACCGTGGCCAGACGCACCGTGACATCCGCACGCCCGAACTCGGCCAGTTTCTGGCGGCATCCACCACACGGGGTGACCGGGTGCGGGCTATCAGCGATGACGCAGACCTCGACCAGCTCGGTTTCTCCGGCCGCGATCATGGCTGCGATCGCACCGGCCTCGGCACATGTTCCTTCAGGGTAGGCGACGTTTTCGACGTTGCAGCCCACAAAGACCGCTCCATTGGCCGCGCGAACCGCTGCACCCACTTTGAAATTCGAATAGGGCGCATAGGCGTTTTCGCGCACGGCCCGCGCCGCATCTAATAATGACATGGTGTTTCTCCCTCGTCTTCGGAAAAACTTTGGGACTGGAGTCAATGATTTGCAACCCTGACTGCGGCATAGGGTCTGGGCTGGTCTGGCGTCTCTTTTCAAGCCCAACCATTTAGTTTAAAGCTAAACCAGTTTCGTTCGGGAGGAACAGATGTCCGACAACTCGAAGAAAGCGCTGCGCGATGCGGCGCTGTTTTACCATGAGCACCCCAAACCCGGGAAGCTGGAAATTCGCGCGACCAAGCCGCTGGCCAACGGACGCGACCTAAGCCGCGCCTATTCACCCGGCGTTGCCGAGGCCTGCCTGGAAATCAAGGAAGACCCCGCAAACGCCAGCAAATACACGGCGCGCGGCAACCTTGTGGCCGTTGTTTCCAACGGATCGGCCGTTTTGGGGCTGGGCAACATCGGGGCTTTGGCCAGTAAACCGGTGATGGAAGGCAAGGCCGTCCTGTTCAAAAAGTTCGCCGATATCGATTGTTTTGACATTGAACTAAATGAAACCGACCCCGAGCGCCTGGCCGATCTTGTCTGCGCGCTCGAGCCCACGTTTGGCGCAATCAACCTGGAAGACATCAAAGCTCCGGATTGTTTCATTGTCGAAAAACTGTGCCGCGAGCGAATGAACATTCCGGTTTTCCACGACGACCAGCACGGCACTGCCATTGTTGTGGGCGCTGCCGCGAAAAACGCGCTGCATGTCGCCGGCAAGAAATTCGAAGACATCAAGATTGTCAGCACCGGGGGCGGCGCAGCGGGCATCGCCTGCCTGAACATGCTGCTGAAACTGGGTGTGAAACGTGAAAACGTCTGGCTGTGCGACATTCACGGACTGGTTTATGAGGGCCGGACCGAGGATATGACCGAGCAGAAGGCCGCCTATGCGCAGGACTCGGACAAACGCACCCTGGATGAGGTGATCGACGGCGCGGATATGTTCCTGGGCCTGTCCGGCCCCGGCGTCCTGACGCAGGACATGGTCGCGAAAATGACCAAGCGCCCTGTGATTTTCGCCCTTGCCAACCCGACTCCGGAAATCCTGCCTGAGCTCGCACGCGAGGTGGCCCCCGACGCCATCCTCGCCACCGGCCGCAGCGATTATCCCAACCAGGTGAACAACGTTCTGTGCTTTCCGTTCATCTTCCGCGGGGCGCTGGACGTGGGCGCGACCGAGATCAACGACCAGATGCAGCTGGCCTGTATCGATGGTATCGCCGAGCTGGCCCGCGCAACCACCAGCGCCGAGGCCGCCGCAGCCTATCAGGGCGAACGCCTGACCTTTGGTGTGGACTATCTGATCCCCAAACCGTTTGATCCGCGCCTGTCCAGCGTGGTGTCTTCCTCGGTTGCCAAGGCCGCGATGGAAACCGGCGTGGCCACACGCCCGCTGGACGATCTGGAGGCCTACAAGGCCAAGCTGAACCAGTCTGTGTTTAAATCGGCCCTGCTGATGCGCCCCGTTTTCGAGGCCGCACGCACCGCCAGCCGCCGCATCGTCTTTGCCGAAGGCGAGGACGAACGGGTGCTGCGCACCGCGCAAGCCATGCTGGAAGAAACGACCGAGCAGCCAATTCTGATCGGGCGCCCGGACGTGATCGAGGCCCGCTGTGAACGCGCGGGCCTGAAGGTGCGGCCGGATCGCGATTTCCACGTGGTGAATCCGGAAAGCGACAACCGCTATCGCGACTACTGGACAACCTATCACGAGGTCATGGCCCGCCGCGGCGTTACCCCGGATCTGGCCAAAGCGATCATGCGCACCAACACCACCGCCATCGCCGCCATCATGGTGCATCGCGGCGAGGCCGACAGCCTGATCTGCGGCACCTTCGGTCAGTATCGCTGGCACCTGAACTATGTGACCCAGCTGCTGGCGGATGAGACGCGTCAACCCCATGGGGCTCTGTCGCTGATGATCATGGAGGATCGCCCTCTGTTCATCGCCGACACCCATGTGAACGAAAAATCCACCCCCGAAGAGATCGCCAGAACCACCATCGGCGCGGCCCGTCACGTCCGTCGCTTTGGGCTGGAGCCCAAGATCGCGCTCTGCGCGCAATCGCAATTCGGCAATCTGAACACCGGCACCGGGCTGCGTCAGCGTGCAGCGCTGGAGATCCTGGACAGCCGTCCGCGCGATTTCTGCTATGAAGGCGAGATGAATGTCGACACGGCGCTGGATCCCGAAATCCGTGAACGCGCGCTGCCCAACAGCCGCTTCGCGGGGGCTGCGAACGTGTTGATCTTTGCCAATGCTGATACGGCCAGCGCGGTGCGCAACACGCTGAAGGTTCAGGGCAACGGCCTGGAGGTCGGCCCGATTCTGATGGGCATGGGCAACCGGGCGCATATCGTGTCGCCCTCGATCACTCCGCGCGGATTGCTGAACATGGCCGCCATCGCGGGCACCCCGGTGGCGCAGTACAGCTAGGCCAATCACAACGTCGAAATCCAAGGCGGGCCTCTCGGGGCCCGCTTTTGTATTCTGGGTGCAACTGATTTGCCCTGCGCGCGGAAAAATCAGGAAAATTTGCAAATTTGTCAGTCAGACCGGCATTCTGGTTATATATTCAATATATTTGCAAAGTCATTTCCTCAAAATCACGCAAATTCTGCAAATTTTCTGCGCGATTCTGTCGCTGTCGCCTCAATTTTCTTGCGGGAATCTCTGCTGCTTCGTACCAAAGTTCCAACCTGTAGGAGGAGGCATACAATGGCATACAACGACGTATACAACGCCTGGAAATCGGATCCCGAAGGGTTCTGGATGGAGGCCGCCAAGGCCATCGACTGGGTCAGCGAACCGACCAAGGCCCTGTTCGATGACAATGCGCCTCTGTACGAATGGTTCAAGGACGCCAAGGTCAACACCTGCTGGAACGCGGTGGACCGCCACGTTGAAAATGGCCGTGGCGAGCAAACCGCGATCATCTATGACTCGCCCATCACCCACACCAAACGCGAAATCAGCTATGTCGAGCTGCGCAACCGTGTCGCCAATCTGGCGGGTGCCCTGCGCGCCAAAGGCGTCGAAAAAGGTGACCGCGTCATCATTTATATGCCGATGATCCCCGAAGCGCTGGAGGCCATGCTGGCCTGCGCCCGTCTGGGCGCTGTGCACTCGGTCGTGTTTGGCGGCTTTGCCAGCAACGAACTGGCCGTGCGGATCGACGATGCCAAGCCCAAGGCCATCATCGCGGCCTCCTGCGGGTTGGAGCCGGGCCGCGTGGTCCACTACAAGCCCCTGCTGGACGGCGCCATTGATCTGGCGGAACACAAGCCCGATTTCACTGTTATCTTCCAGCGCGAACAGGAAGTGGCCGAGCTGATCGAGGGCCGCGATTTCAACTGGCACGGCTTCCAATACGGTGTCGAGCCCGCCGAATGCGTTCCGGTCGAGGGCGATCACCCCGCCTATATCCTGTATACCTCGGGCACCACCGGCCAGCCCAAGGGCGTCATCCGTCCCACCGCGGGTCACCTGGTTGCGCTGAACTGGACGATGAAGAACCTCTATAACGTCGATCCGGGCGATGTGTTCTGGGCGGCCTCGGATGTGGGTTGGGTCGTTGGCCACAGCTATATCACCTATGGGCCGCTGGTGCATGGCAACCCGACCATCGTCTTCGAGGGCAAACCCATCGGCACCCCCGATGCGGGCACCTTCTGGCGTGTGATCAGCGAGCACAATGTGAAGTCGTTCTTCACCGCCCCCACCGCCTTCCGCGCGGTGAAACGCGAAGACCCCACCGGCGAGTTCGTCAAGAAATACGATCTTTCCTGTCTTAAACAGGTCTATCTGGCTGGCGAGCGTGCCGACCCCGACACCATCATCTGGGCGCAGGATCAACTGAACGTGCCGGTGATCGACCATTGGTGGCAGACTGAAACCGGTTGGGCCATCGCGGGCAACCCCCTTGGGATCGAAGAGCTGCCCGTCAAACTGGGCAGCCCCGCCGTGCCGATGCCTGGCTATGACGTGCAAATTCTGGACGAAGGTGGCCACCCGATGAAAGCAGGCGAGCTGGGCGCGATTGCGATCAAACTGCCGCTGCCTCCGGGGACGCTGCCTAACCTGTGGAATGCCGAAGACCGGTTCAAGAAATCCTACCTGCAACAGTTCCCCGGCTATTACGAAACCGGTGACGCGGGCATGATCGACGAGGACGGATACCTGTACATTATGGCGCGCACCGATGACGTGATCAACGTCGCCGGTCACCGCTTGTCCACCGGCGGCATGGAAGAAGTTCTGGCCGCCCACCCCGATGTCGCCGAATGCGCCGTGATCGGCGTGACCGATCAGTTGAAAGGCCAGATGCCCGTTGGGTTCCTGTGCCTGAACGCGGGCGCGGATCGTGACCACGCAGATGTGGTCAAAGAAGTCGTCACTATGGTGCGCCAGAAAATCGGCCCCGTGGCTGCGTTTAAACTGGCCGTGGTGGTGGATCGCCTGCCCAAGACGCGCTCGGGCAAGATCCTGCGCGGGACCATGGTGTCGATCGCGGATGGCAAAGAGTTCAAAATGCCTGCCACCATCGACGATCCGGCCATTCTGGACGAAATCAAAGAGGCGCTGCAAACCATCGGCTACGCCAAATAAGCGCGCCAAAATAGTTTAACCCCCGACTGGCCCCGCCTTCGTGCGGGGCTTTTCTTTGGGCAGTGCAACTGGGGGATTGCGCGCGCCTGAATTTGAGAACAAATATAGAACATCTGCAAATCACGATTTGCCTGATGGATCGCACACTATGCTGCTGTTTGACGATTTCGCGCTCGAGCCCGAACCCATTTTCGCGGCCAGCCCCGCGCCGCCGCCCGAACCCGCCTTGCCCCCGCGCGCGGCAGGCGAGCTGATCCGCATCGTCCGCCCCCTGGCTGCCGAAACGCGAGGCGTGCTGATTACGCTTGGCGGTCAGGCTGGCAGCTGTTCGATGGTCCTGCGCACGGCAACGATGCGGCCTGGGCAAGGATATCGCGCGGACCTGACCGTGACGCCCCATTGGCAGACGGTGAACCTGTTGCTGTCCGATTTCACGCCAATTGGCGGCGTGCTGCGCCGCTTGCCCCGCCCGGAAATGCTGCACAGCTATGCAATTCTACCTGAAAGCGGTCGGGTCAACCTGACGCGCGTGCGGTTCTACTAGACGAACTGCTCTCGAATCAGGCGCTCTTCCAGACCGTGGCCGGGATCGAACAGGATGCGATGCGCGATATCGGGCTCCGAGCGGATTTCGACGCTGATCACATCCTCGACCGAGTTGCTGTCCGCATCCGCCATCACCGGGCGCTTGTCGGGATCCACCACGTCAAAGCGCACATTCGCGGTTTTTGGCAACAGCGCCCCGCGCCAGCGCCGTGGCCGGAACGGCGCGATCGCCGTCAGCGCCAGAACATCCGAGCCGATCGGCAGAATTGGCCCATGCGCCGAATAGTTATAGGCCGTCGACCCCGCAGGTGTGGCCAGCAGCGCACCGTCACAGACCAGCTCTTCCATCCGCAGCCGGCCATCCACGGTAATCCGCAACCGCGCTGCCTGAGGCCCGGCCCGCAGCACCGAAACCTCGTTGATCGCCAAGGCCTGATGAACCGAGCCATCCACGCAAGTTGCCTTCATTGACAAGGGGTTGATCACGGCCTCTTCGGCATCCGACAGCCGGTCCAGCAGGTCGCTTTCGGCGTATTCATTCATCAGGAATCCGACCGTCCCGCGATTCATCCCGTAGACCGGCACGTCCAGATGCTGGGTGCGGTGCAAGGTCTGCAACATGAACCCATCCCCGCCAAGAGCAACGATCACATTCGCGTCTTCTTCGGGGATTGTGCCATAGCGGCTGACCAGCGCCGCGCGCGCGGTTTGCGCCGTGTGTGCCTCACTGGCTGTAAATGCGATGCGTAGCGTCATGCCTGCCCTGCCTTGTTTCCGAAGCGGCTCAAACCTTTCCTAATCGAACCACAAGTTCGCAGTAGGCACCAGCCCTGCCGCCATCAACTGCCGCATGGTCGCATTCGGGTCTTCCTTATGTGTCATGATTCCTTTAGGTACGCGCCATCCAACTGCCATGACGGAGCATATGAATGTCCGATTCCGGTTTCTTCACCGAAGCGCTTGCCTCGCGCGACCCCGAACTTTTCCAGTCGATCACTGATGAACTGGGCCGCCAGCGCCACGAGATCGAGCTGATCGCGTCCGAAAACATCGTTTCGGCCGCCGTGATGGAGGCCCAGGGCTCTGTCATGACCAACAAATACGCCGAAGGGTACCCCGGCCGTCGCTACTATGGCGGTTGCCAGTACGTGGACGTCGCCGAAACCCTGGCCCGTGACCGCGCCAAAGAGCTGTTCGGCTGTGCCTATGCCAATGTGCAGCCCAACTCGGGCTCGCAGGCCAACCAGGGGGCTTTCACCGCGCTGATCAAGCCCGGCGACACCATTCTGGGCATGAACCTGGCCTCGGGCGGTCACCTGACCCACGGTGCGGCCCCCAACCAGTCGGGCAAATGGTTCAACGCCATTCAGTACGGCGTGCGCAAGCAGGACAACCTGATCGACTATGACCAGGTTCAGGAACTGGCCACCGAGCATCAGCCCAAGCTGATCATCGCGGGTGGTTCGGCCATCCCGCGTCAGATCGATTTCGCCAAGTTCCGCGAGATCGCCGACAGCGTTGGCGCCTACCTGATGGTCGACATGGCCCACTTTGCCGGTCTGGTCGCCGCGGGCGAGCATCCCTCGCCCTTCCCCTATGCCGACGTGGCCACCACCACCACCCACAAAACCCTGCGCGGTCCACGTGGCGGCATGATCCTGACCAACGATCCCGAGATCGCCAAGAAGGTCAACTCGGCCATCTTCCCCGGTATTCAGGGCGGTCCGCTGATGCACGTGATCGCCGCCAAGGCCGTGGCCTTTGGCGAGGCGCTGCGCCCCGAGTTCAAGACCTACCAGAAACAGGTGCGGGCAAACGCCGTGGCCCTGTCTGATCAGCTGATGAAGGGCGGTCTGGACATCGTCACCGGTGGCACCGACACGCACGTGATGCTGGTCGACCTGCGCCCCAAAGGCGTCAAAGGCAACGCGACCGAGGATGCCTTGGGCCGCGCCCACATCACCTGCAACAAAAACGGTATCCCGTTTGACCCGGAAAAGCCGATGGTCACCTCGGGCATCCGTCTGGGCACCCCGGCCGGCACCACCCGTGGCTTTGGCGAGGCCGAGTTCCGCCAGATCGCCGACTGGATCGTCGAAGTGGTCGACGGGCTGGCCGCCAATGGTGAAGACGGCAACGCCGAGGTCGAAGCCAAGGTGAAAGCCGAGGTCGAAGCCCTGTGCGAAAAGTTCCCGCTGTACCCGAACCTGTAATCGGGTCAGACGCCTGAACACGCGCCGCCGCTGGACAGACCTGCGGCGGCGTTTTTATATGGGGCATTCTGAAATTCATTTTGTTAGCCCATTATGCCCGAACACGCCCCTCAAGCCCTTGGAATCGAACGCCATTTAGGTGACTGGATGCGTGCCCGCCTGCCCCATTGGGCGGTCGAGTTTGTGATGTTCGTGCTGAAACAAGGTTGGGCCTGTCTGTTCGGCATCTGCCTGTTGGGCGCAATTCTGCTGACCCGCGCGATCTGGCAATCCGACTGGGCGATCCACCGCTATGACTTTCTGGTGGTGGTCGCTGTGGGGTTGCAGGCGCTGTTTCTGGCGCTCAAGCTCGAAAGCTGGGACGAGGCGCGCGTCATCGCCCTGTTCCACCTGACCGGCACCGCGATGGAGCTGTTCAAGGTCCACGCGGGCAGTTGGTCCTATCCTGAACCGGGGCTGCTGAAACTGATGGGTGTGCCGCTGTTTTCAGGCTTCATGTATGCCAGCGTCGGCAGCTACATGGCGCGGGTGATCCGCCTGTTTGACATGCAGTTCGCGCCCTACCCGCCGTTCTGGACCACGCTGGTTCTGGCCTCTGCGATCTATGTGAACTTCTTTGCGCATCACTTCCTGCCCGACATCCGTGTGGCCTTGTTCGCGGCCACGCTGATCCTGTTTCTGCGCACCCGGATCTGGTTCCGCATCGGTGACAATTGGTACTGGATGCCCCTGCCGCTGGCTGCCTTTCTGTCCAGTTTCTTCCTATGGCTGGCCGAGAATATCGGGACGATGACGGGCACGTGGCTGTATGCCGGGCAGAACCCGCTGGATCAGGTGAGCTTTGCCAAGATGGGGTCGTGGTATCTGCTGCTGTATGTCAGCTTTGTCACCGTGACGGTTGTGTTTCGCGGCGCGCTTCACCGCCAGGCTATAGATACCCGCGCCACACCAGCCACACCATCAGAACAATAAACACCACCAACAGGTTAAAGCTGATACTGCCCAAAGTGGACAGGATCAGCCCTTTGCGTCGATCCGCAACGTCGATCGCCGACAGGTATTCTGTCAGGGTCGCGAATTGCGCCTGAAGCTGGTCAGAATCGAGCATGCGCATCAGCTTGGGGTGCCCGGCTTGCTGTCGCGCGTGCTTGAAACCCTCGGCTGCTTTTTTCACCGCTGCGGGCGCGCGGCGCAGTGATTTGTCGAGGCGCAGATCAAACGAGCCGTCCTTCTGGCCGGTTTTCTCGGCCATCAGTTTGTCCAATGCGGACTCCATCCGAATTAGGGATTTTTGCTCAATCACTTGTACATACCTCGGCCACAGAATAGCGCAGGCCCGGGACGGCGACAATCATACTGGCCATCGTTTCCGCAAGGCGGTATCAAACGGCCATGCTGAACCAGATTATCCACGGTGAGAAAACCGACCAGCCCGACCTGTTGATTGTTCACGGCCTTTATGGCTCGGGGCGCAATTGGGGCGTGATTTCCAAGCGTCTTTCGGACGGGCGCCGGGTCATTGCCGTGGATCAGCGCAACCATGGTTTCAGCCCCTGGAGCGATCAGCACGGCTACCCTGATATGGCCCAGGACCTGGCCGAGGTGATCCGCACCAATGGTGCGCCCATGGATGTGATCGGCCATTCAATGGGTGGCAAGGCGGCGATGGTGCTGGCCATCACCCACCCCGAACTGGTGAACTCTCTGGTTGTTGCAGATATCGCGCCCGTATCCTATGGGCATTCACAGGGACACTATATCACCGCGATGAAATCGGTGGATCTGGACGCGGTTCAAAAACGCTCGGACGCCGAGGCGCAGCTGCGCGACAAGGTCGATGATCCCACCCTGCCGGTGTTCTTTACCCAGTCGCTGGATGTGGCCGGCAAGAAATGGCGTCTGAACCTGGACGCGCTGGCGGCCGAGATGCCGAAAATCCTGTCTTTCCCTGAAATCGAGGGGCAGTTTGACGGGCCGACGCTGTTCTTGGCGGGGGCCAAGTCGGACTATGTCCTGCCCGAGCATCGCAGCAAGATCAAATCCCTGTTTCCAAACGCAAGTTTCGCGAAAATCCCCGGTGCGGGGCATTGGCTGCATGCCGAAAAGCCCCGTGAATTCGAGGCCGCGATGCGCGTGTGGCTAGAACGGTCATAAAAAGGCGACGACAGCCCTGATGGGGACCCCTCCCTCGCACTGTCGTCGCCGGTTTCGCCGTAGCGAAACAACCCAAGTCAGTTGTTTTCCACGATACCTTTGGCCACCAAATAGGTGACCGGAACCGCCAGAATCGCGCCCACTGCGGCCGCGACCAGAATTGGTTGCAGCGTGTCATAGCCCATCGTCAGTGCCGCGATCACCAAGGTGCCCGCCACGGTGGTGCCGATCAATGAATACAGAATAGAAGCAAGTCTCAGCATGATGCCCTCGCACAGTCTGACGCGTGTCCTGATTGATGCATAAAGGATTCGGAATATCTGTACTTTGATCTGTGTCAGTCGGGCGCCAGGAACAAAAAAACGCGGCAGTTTCCTGCCGCGTTTTTTGTTTCTGATTTGTGGCCAGATCAGCCGAGATCAAAGCGATCCGCGTTCATCACCTTGGTCCAGGCGGCCACGAAATCGGACACGAACTTGTCCTTGCTGTCAGCCTGCGCATAGAGCTCGGACAGGGCGCGCAGTTGCGAATTCGAGCCAAAGACCAGATCCACGCGGGTGCCCGTCCACTTGGCGGCGCCCGTCGCACGGTCGCGGCCTTCGAAGGCTTCACCATGCTCATCCGTGGCGCTCCATTCGGTGCCCATATCCAGGATATTGGTAAAGAAATCCTGGGTCAGCTGTCCGGGGCGATCGGTCAGAACGCCATGGGTCGAACCGTTGGCATTGCCTCCGATCACGCGCAGCCCCCCGACCAGCACGGTCATTTCCGGCGCTGACAGGCCCAGCAGTTGCGCCTTGTCGACCAGCAGCTCCTCGGACGGAACGGAATAGGCCGTTTTCAGATAGTTGCGGAACCCATCGGCGACGGGCTCCAGCACGTCGAAGCTGTCGGCATCGGTCTGATCATCGCTGGCATCCGCGCGCCCACCGGTGAAAGGCACGTCAACGGCATGGCCGGCCGCTTTGGCCGCATCCTCGACCCCGACACAGCCCCCCAGTACGATCAGATCAGCCAGCGACACGGGCTTGCCGAAATCTTGCTGGATGCCCTCATAGACCGTCATCACGCGGTCCAGTTGGGCGGGGTTGTTGGCCTCCCAGTCTTTTTGCGGAGCCAAGCGCAGACGCGCGCCATTCGCGCCGCCGCGCTTGTCCGAACCCCGGAAGGTCGAAGCCGAGGCCCAAGCGGTTTGCACCAGTTCGCCGGTGGTCAGGCCGCTTTCACGGATTTCCGCCTTCAGCGCAGCCACATCCGCATCCGAGGGCGTGTAATCCGCCGCCGGAATCGGATCCTGCCAGATCAGGTCTTCGGCGGGCACCTCAGCCCCCAGATAGCAGGCTTTGGGCCCCATATCGCGGTGAGTCAGCTTGAACCAGGCCCGGGCAAAGGCATCGGCGAATTCGTCGGGGTTCTCGTGGAACCGCTTGGAAATCGGGCCATAGATCGGGTCGAACTTCATCGCCATGTCGGCTGTGGTCATCAACAGACGATGGGTGCGCTCGCCGGTTTCCGGATCGGGCGCCATGTCTTCGGGTTTGGGGTTGATCGGCGTCCACTGATTGGCGCCGGCGGGGCTTTTGGTCAGTTCCCAGTCATAGCCGAACAGCACGTCGAAATAGCCATTGTCCCAGGTGGTTGGGTTTGGCGTCCAGGCGCCCTCGATCCCGCTGGTGATGGCGTCGCGCCCTTTACCGCTGCCGTGGGTGCTGAGCCAGCCAAAGCCCATCGCCTCAAGTGGGGCGGCTTCGGGGTCGGGGCCAACCAGATCAGCGTCACCCGCACCATGGGCCTTGCCAAAGGTGTGACCACCCGCCGTCAGGGCCACGGTTTCCTCGTCGTTCATGGCCATACGGGCAAAGGTTTCGCGAATGTCCTTGCCGCTGGCGATCGGATCGGGGTTTCCGTCCGGGCCTTCGGGGTTCACATAGATCAAGCCCATCTGCACGGCGGCCAAGGGGTTTTCCAGATCGCGCTCGCCCGTGTAGCGGCTGTTGGTGCCGCCGCTGGGGGCCAGCCATTCATCCTCGGCGCCCCAATAGATATCTTCCTCGGGAGCCCAGATATCCGGGCGACCACCACCAAAGCCAAAGGTGGTCCCGCCCATATGTTCGATCGCGCAGTTGCCGGCCAGCACGAACAGATCCGCCCAGGAAATCTGGTTGCCGTATTTCTGCTTGATCGGCCACAGCAGACGGCGCGCTTTGTCCAGGTTGCCATTGTCCGGCCAGCTGTTGAGCGGTGCGAACCGCTGGTTCCCGGTCGAGGCCCCACCCCGGCCATCGCCCGTCCGATAGGTGCCCGCCGCATGCCAGGACATCCGGATAAACAGCCCGCCGTAATGTCCATAATCCGCAGGCCACCAGTCCTGACTGTCGGTCATCAGCGCATAGAGATCATCCTTGAGTGCCTTCAGATCCAGCTTGGAAAAGGCTTCGGCATAGTTGAACTCGCCGCCCATGGGGTCGGACTTGGCCGAGTGCTGATGCAAGATGCCAAGGTTCAGCTGATTGGGCCACCAGTCCTTGTTCGACCGGGTGGAAAACCGGGTATTGCCGCCATGCATAACCGGGCATTTGCCGCCGTCGATTGGATTATTTCCGTCCATGATACGCTCCGTTGGGTCACTCTGGGTCACATTGGTTCAGCGCAAGGGATCAGGAAAAGACGACTGTGGGTTCGGGCAAGCCTGCGCTTGCCCGTTGCGAAATGCTCAGCCGTGGGGCCGGATTTCCTCCTCCTTGCCTGAATAGCCTAGCAAGGGATTTTGATCAGAAGAAATTATATTTATTCATTCATGCAATAGTTTTGCATTATCGCATGATGGGATTCAGGCAAACAACCAGCCGCGCAGCAGCCTGGTGACGCGGGGCATGACCAGATAGGTCATCAGCAAAACCTGGATCACCGCGATCAGCAATGTGCGCGCGAAATGGGGCCAGTCCGAGGTCAGCGGCAGGATCAACAATTGCAGCGGAAACACGATGGCAAAGACCACAACAATCAACGTGATCGCCATTTTCCATTGCGGCGCGTGTTTTTGCACTGGCACTTCGGGCAGATCAAACCAGGCCTCCAGCCCGGTGACACGGCGGGTTTCGGCCTCGCCTTCGACAATGCCTTTCAATTGCCAGACCCAGTGCTGACGGGTGTCTGATTTTTCCCAGGCCTCGCAATGCGCCCAGCTGTCAAAGCGATAGATCAGCACATAGCGCCCGTCCGTCGCGCCCGAGGGCCGCAGGATATTCACCCCCATATGGCCGGGGAAATCGCTGGCGGCCTCGATGATGCCGTGCAGCCAGGTTTCGTATTCGCCCTCGCGCCCGGGTTTGACCCGGCGCGAGATCGAAACGGTGACCGGGCCTTCCTGGCCCGGTTCGACAAGGTGTTCGCTCATGTCAGTCGTCCGGTGCGGGGAATTTCGGCGTGCCGCCAACGCCCCAATGATGGCCCGGTACCTCGCGCAGGACCACGCGGATGGTTTCGATGGGCGCGCCGGTGGTCTCGGCAGCGGCCTCGGTCAGCTTGGCAATCAGCTGTTCCTTGACCACGTTCGAGCGTCCCTCGATCATGGTGACGTCGATAAACGGCATCCCTTAGTCCCCCACATTGAAGGCGACCGTGCCCATGTTTTCCACGTCCAGCGTCACCGCCTGCCCCGAGGCCATCGGAATAGCCGCCGTGGCCCCACCGGCCAGAACGATGTCACCGGCGTTCAGCTGTTCTCCGCTGGCGGCCACCATGCGTGCAGCCGCAACCAGCGAGCGCACAGGATGCCCAAGGATCGCGGCGGTAGATCCGATTTCACCCGCGACACCATCAATCGACAGCACCATGCCCAGATTCGAGATATCCAGATCGGGCGCATACCAGTTGCCCAGCACAAACCCCGAGGACGAGGAATTGTCAGCAATCACATCGCCCACGTCGAACTTGAAGTTCTTATACCGGCTATCGATGATTTCCAGCGCCGGAGCGATGGCCTCGACGGCGGACATTGCCTCCATCGGGGACACTTCTCCGGCCAGCGGCTTTTTCATCAAGAAGGCGATTTCAGGCTCAACGCGCGGATGCACATAGTCAGCCATAGATACGGTGCCGCCTTCTTCTTCGCGCATCCCGTCTGTCAGACGCCCCCAGATCACGTCTTCGACGCCCACCTGGAGCATCTTGGCGCGGCTGGTCAGGCCCATCTTGATGCCAACGCGTTTTTCCCCACGGGCATAGCGGCGCTGCATCGAGAGCGCCTGGATGGCATAGGCCGTCTCCATGCTGATCGGGGTCTCATCCGAGAATTGCGGGATATCGGTGGCGGTGCGCGCGGCCTCGTCCACGATTTCGGCGAATTTGGTCAGGTCGGTCATGCGGCGGCCTCCTTGGCTTTGATCATGTCCAGAGCAACGTCAACGATCATGTCTTCCTGACCGCCGACCATGCCGCGCGTGCCCAGTTCCACCAGGATTTCGCGGGTGTCCAGACCATAGAGTTCTGCGGCTTTTTCAGCGTGGCGCAGGAAGGACGAATAGACCCCGGCATAGCCCAGCGTCATGGTTTCGCGGTCCACACGTACCGGGCGATCCTGCAACGGACGCACCAGCGTTTCGGCAGCGTCTTGCAGTTTGAACAGATCGCAGTTGTGCTCCCATCCGTACAGATTGGCGACGGCGATGAAGGCCTCGATCGGGCAGTTGCCCGCGCCCGCGCCCATCCCGGCCAGCGACGCGTCCACACGGAAGGCCCCGTTTTCGACGGCCACGACCGAGTTCGCCACGGACAGCGACAGGTTTTCATGCATATGCGCGCCGCGCTGAGTTTCGGGTTTCAGCACCTTGTCATAGGCGTCGAACCGGTCAGCCACGTCTTTCATGGTCAGCCGCCCACCACTGTCAGTGCAGTACACGCAATCGGCGCCATAGCTTTCCATCATCGCGGCTTGTTCGGCCAGCTTTTCCGGAGTGTTCATGTGGGACATCATCAGGAAACCGGACACGTCCATGCCCATGTCCTTAGCCGCTGCGATATGCTGGGCCGATACGTCGGCCTCGGTGCAGTGGGTGGCCACGCGGACAGACTGAACGCCCAGATCGCGGACGCGTTTCAGATCCTCGATGGTGCCGATGCCGGGCAGCAACAGAGTGGTCAGCTTGGCGTTTTTACAGACCTTGGCGGCCTCGGAAATCCAGGCCTCGTCGGTGCATTTGCCGAAACCATAGTTAAAGGTGGACCCGGTGATGCCGTCGCCATGGGCAACCTCAATGGCGTCTACACGAGCCTCGTCCAGGGCCTGAGCGATGTCACGCACATGGCCCAGATCATATTGGTGGCGCACCGCGTGCATCCCGTCACGCAGGGTGACGTCTTGGATATAAAGCTTGGTCATTTTATGCGGCCTCCTTCACCCAGTCGCGTTTGATGGCCAGACGTTCGGCGGTTTTCATCGCGGCCGAGGTCATGATGTCCAGGTTCCCGGCATAGGCGGGCAGATAGTGTGCCGCGCCTTCGACCTCGAGGAAGATCGAGACCTTCAGCCCGGTGAAATCACCGCCCATTTCGGGGATGTGCAGCGGATCGTTCGAGCCGATATGTTCGAACTGCACCTCTTGTTTCAGGCGATATCCGGGCACATAGGATTGCACGTCTTCAACCATCTGCTGCACGGATTTGCGAATCTCATCCGTGTCGGCCTCGTCGCACAGGCAATAGACCGTGTCGCGCATGATCATCGGCGGCTCGGCCGGATTCAGGATGATGATCGCCTTCCCACGCCCCGCGCCTCCCACGGCCTGAATGGCGTGGGCAGTCGTCTCGGTGAACTCGTCAATATTGGCGCGGGTGCCCGGACCAGCGGAACGCGAGCTGATCGAGGCGACGATCTCGCCGTAGCGGACCGGCGAGACTTGGTTAACGGCAGCAACCATCGGAATCGTGGCCTGACCCCCGCAAGTGACCATGTTCACGTTGCTTTCAGACAGGTTGGCGTCGATGTTCACCGCGGGCACCGTGAAGGGGCCAATCGCAGCGGGCGTCAGGTCGATCACCTGTTTGCCGTCTTTTTGCAGGATCTCGTTGTGGTGCTTGTGCGCCCCGGCCGAGGTCGCATCGAACACCACGCGGATATCGGCATATTCGGGCAGCTTGGTCAGCCCGTCGATGCCTTCGTGGGTGGTGGCCACGCCCAGGCGTTTGGCGCGGGCCAACCCGTCCGAGGCCGGATCAATCCCCACCATCGCCCCCATTTCCAGGACGTTGGACATCCGCATGATCTTGATCATCAGGTCGGTGCCGATATTGCCCGAGCCGATGATGGCGCATTTAATCTTGCTCATCTGGTTATTCCTTCGCAAAGGCGGCGCGGACCGAGCCCAGGCCGTTGATACGTGCTTCGAAAACATCACCGGGTTCGGCGGCCACCATCGGCCCCAAAGCGCCGGACAGAACCACATCGCCCGGCCCCAAAGGACGGCCAGCAGCGGCCATCGTGCGGGCCAGCCACAGGGTGGCGTTCAGCGGGCTGCCCATGCAGGCCGCCCCCGCGCCAACGCTGACGGGTTGGTTGTTGCGGAACATCACCATGCCGCACAGGCGCGGGTCGAAATCGCCCACGCGCTTGGGGGTCTGGCCCAGAACGTACAGCCCGGACGAGGCATTGTCGGCAATGGTGTCGGTGATGCGGATATCCCAATCGGCCACGCGGCTGCCGACAACTTCCAGCGCTGGCACGACATAGCCAATCGAGGCCAGCAGATCGACCATGGTGATATGCTGCCCGGTCAGCGGCGCGGCGATCACATAGGCGATCTCGGCCTCGACCTTGGGTTGGTGCAGACGGCTTTGCGGGATTTCCTCGCCGTCCATGTACTCCATGTCGGCAAACAGCAGGCCATAGTCCGGCTGGTCCACGCCCAGCTGGGTTTGCACCGCTTTCGAGGTCAGGCCGATCTTGCGGCCCGACAGGACGCGTTCTTCGCCGCCCAGCCAACGCTTGGTGTTGATCTCTTGCACGGCATAGGCGGCATCAACGTCGCCGTCGTCCAGAAGGTCACGAATGGGGGCGCCGGGGACACCGGTTTCCCAGGCCTGCCACAGACGGTCGGCGGCCTCTTGGATTTTGGATTGGTCAGTCATTGTTCGTCCTCAGAGCTTTACGCAGACGTTCGTCAGTTCAGAATAGAATTCCAGGCCATGCACGCCGCCCTCGCGGCCGATACCCGAGTGTTTCGAGCCGCCAAACGCGGTGCGCAGATCGCGCAGGAACCACGAGTTCACCCAGGCGATCCCCACGTCGATCTTGGGGGCAACGCGATGGGCGCGGGTCAGGTTTTCGGTCCAGATGGCGGTGGCCAGGCCATAGTCGGTATCATTGGCCAGCTGGATCACTTCTTCTTCGGTATCGAAGGGCTGGATGTGGCAGACGGGTCCAAAGATTTCCTCTTTCACCACGCGCGCGGTTTCGGGCAGGCCGGTGAAAATCGTCGGTTCAACCCAGGCACCGTCCTGCATGTCCGCAGGCATATCGGGCACGCCGCCACCGGTGACAACCGTTGCACCTTCCTCGACCGCCAGCTTGTAGTAGGACAGCACCTTTTCCTGGTGTTCCTTGCTGATCAGCGGGCCCAAGTTGGTGTCTTTGTCTTCCGAGGCCCCCAGTTTCAGGCCTTCGGCGCCCTCTTTCAGGCGAGCGACGAACTCGTCGAAAATCGGGCGCTCAACATATAGACGCTCGGTGCCCAGACAGACCTGACCGCAGTTGGCGAACACCGAGCGCATGGTGCCCTCGATCGCCTTGTCCATGTCACAGTCAGCGAACACGATCCCGGCGTTCTTGCCACCGCACTCCATGGATACCTGACGCAGCCCTTTGGCCGCTGATTGCATGATGATCTCGCCGGTGCGGGTTTCGCCGGTAAAGGTGATGGCGTCGACGCCGGGATGCGCAGTTAGATACGCCCCCGCACTGTCGGGGCCGAACCCGTGCACCACGTTGAACACGCCCTTGGGCAGGCCAACAGTGTTCATCACCTCACCCAGCAGAGTGGTGGTCAGCGGTGTTTCCTCGGACGGCTTCACGATCACCGTGTTGCCCGAGGCCAGCGCTGGCCCCACCTTCCACGTCATTAGCAGCAGCGGCAGGTTCCAGGGGGAAATCACCCCGATCACCCCCTTCGGGCGGCGCACACCATAGTTCATCGCACCATTGCCATCGGGCGTATCCAGCATGAAGCTTTCGGTGGGCACGTTTTTCACCAGATCCGCGAAGACCTTGAAATTCGCCGCCCCGCGCGGAATGTCGATATGGCTGGCCAGCGATTTGGGCTTGCCGGTGTCCAGGATTTCAGCCTCGAGGAATTCATCGAAACGGCGGTTGATCTCGTCGGCCACAGCATGAAGCAGATCGCTGCGTTCGGCCTGGCTCATATAGCCCCAGGGACCCTCCAGCGCGGCGCGGGCGGCCTGAACGGCGGCGTCAATCTCGTCGGCCTGACCTTCGTGGACGATCCCGATTTTCTGGCCCGTCACGGGCGAGACATTGTCGAACACCCGGCCCGACGTGCCCGTCGTGAACTCACCATTAATGAAGTGCAGCGCGTCGCGCGCCGCAATATGCAGCCCGTCTTTCATGTTTCCAATCCTCAGTCCTGTGCCAATCCGATGGCTTGCAGCCCGGCGCGGGCACAGATTTCATCCTGTTCGGCCGAGGCACCGGACACGCCGATACCGCCGACAAGCTCTCCGTTGCTGTGGATGGGCAGCCCACCCTGAAACAACGCGACACCCGGCTGGGCGGCGATCCCGGTCAGAACCGGGGCCTCGCCCGCCAAGGCGTCATACAGAGCGCCCGTAGGCGCCCCGAAACCCGCAGCCGTATAGGCCTTGTCGCGGGCAATTTTTCCCGAAGGCAGGAACGCTCCGTCCCCGCGCAGAAACGCGATCTGGTTGCCACCTGCATCGACCACGCTGGCGTTGATGGCGACCCCCAGTTCGGCCGCTTTGGCCACGGCGGCCCCCACGGCAGCATGCGCTGCCGTATGGGTCAGAATCTGTGCGGAACGAAGCGCCTGCATCTTAGGTCACCACTGACAGGAACGCGTCGTTCAGCTGGCGCTCGTAATAGAAGATGCCACGACCCACATTGTTGTGGTCCCAAACGCGTACCGGGTGGTCCTTGTAGGCAGTGTAGCCCCCACAGAAGACCTCGTTCCGGTTGCCCGATGGATCGAAGAAATAGATCGTCTGGCCACGAGTGATCCCGTGTCGGGTCGGACCCACATCGCGACTGATATCATAGCGCGACATGACGTCGGCAGCGTGCCCAATGTCGTTCCAGTCTTCCAGATAGAATGCCAGGTGGTGCAGCTTGCCGGGTTCTTCGTGGTTCACAAAGGCAATGTCATGCGCCTTGTTCGAGACGGTCATCCAGATCGCCAGCGTACCGTCGGGCAGATCCACGCGCTCGGGCAGATGGAAATCCAGAACCTGGGTGAAGAATTCCTCGACCTTGTCGATGTTGGGACCATACAGCAGGCAGTGGTCCATCCGTTGGGCCCGCATGCCCCGAGGCTCGGTTTTCCACGTGTAGGGGTTTTTGGTTTCGGGCGCGTTCTCGGACAGATCCATATCGGCAAAGATCTCGATCCGGTGCCCCGAGGGCACGGTAAAGCCGATGCGGGCGCCGGTACCGGGCTGTTCACCCGCGGCGACATCATCGACCTCCAGGCCGTACTCTTCGATCCGTTTGCGATAGGCGTCGACACTGGCCTGGCTGTCGGCCTTGAAGGCAAACAGATCGATTCCCGCCGTGTCGGCCTCGCGCAGAACCAGGGAATGACGGTGGAATTCGTCATATCCTTTCAGATAGACGCGGCCGTCTTCTTCGGTTCCGACCATTTCCAGGCCGATGCGTTCAACGTAATGCGTGATGGCCTCTTCCATATCCAGCACGCGGATTTGTGCGATCCCTGGTCGCAACAACCCTTCTTGAGACATTGGTAATCCTCCTACCCTTGCTTCTCAGTTGTCTTGCCCCGCGCGGCGCCCCTTAGAGCCGCGAAAGGCGGGTTCGATTTCCAGATCACTTTGCGGATACACGCGACATGCCAGCGCAAAGCCCTGTTTTTCCTCGTCTTCGGTGACGTGATCGCGGCTCATCTTGTCGGTCACGTAGGTGCCGCGCGTCACCTTTATGCGGCAGGCCCCGCATCCCCCCTGGCGGCATCCCACGCGCACCGGGCGCTGTCGGGGATCCCAAAATTCGCGCTCAAGCGCACAAAGAAGCTTCTCTGAGGTGCCACAGCTGACGCTGCGCTCGTCCCCTTTGATGCGAATGCTGACCGAAGCCAGCCTGGACCCGTCTGCCATTCTGCGTCTCCTCCTTCGCATTGCGGCCACGTTTCGGTGTTGACGGGATCATGCGCCAACACAATATCGTTTGTCAAATGTAAAAACGATATTTTTACCCTCACACCATAAATAACGATATTTTTTGATTTTGACGTTGTTTTTTAAATGATGGTAGGTTTATGGTGAAATCAGGAGACGCAGGGGGAGAAATTGACTTTTCTCAAGGATATCAACGAATTCGGCGACGAATCGCAGAGCCGCACCACGATCGAGCTGGTATATGGCGCGTTGCGACAGGCCATACTGTCCGGTGAAATCGAGCCCGAATCGCGGCTGCGAGTCGAGGTATTGCGCAAGACTTTCGGGGTTGGCGCCTCTACCGTACGCGAGGCCTTGTCCCGCCTGCTGGTGGAAAACCTGGTCACCACCGAAGGCCAGCGCGGATTTCGTGCGGCCATTGTCTCGGTCGAGGACTTCAAGAACATCGTGGAAATGCGCGCCTTGCTGGAAGCACGGGCCGTTCGCGAATCCGTGCTGAACGGGGATGACGATTGGGAAAGCGAATTCGTCGCTGCTCATCATCGGCTGGCCAAAATCGAAACCGAAATGGCCGGGCGTGAAGAACAGGCCGTGGCCGACTGGGAGATCCGCAATCGCGATTTCCACAATGCCATGATCGGGGCCTGCAACAATTCTTGGCTGCTGAACTTTCGCGAGATTCTGTACAGCCACTCGATCCGCTATCTGCAAATCGCCCTGACGGATCGCACCATCCCACGGGACGTGCGCAGCGAACATCAGGCGATCTTTGATGCAGTGATCGCGCGCGACGCTGACCTAGCCGAGCGCCTGACCACGGAACATATTCGCCGCTCGGTCCCTGTGATCGAACAACGCCTGTCTGCCAAACTGGAAGCCGAGGCATAGGGGCGCGGCATGGTTCAACGTCTTCAACCCGGTGACGCAATCCCAACCCTGACGTTTCAGACGCTGGGGCACGGCGCGTATGACGTGGCCCAGGATGCGCCCCCGGGCGGGACATATGTGTTTTTTCACCGAGGGCGGCACTGCAAATGGACGCGCCTGGCGTTGAAAGACCTGGACGACCGGATCGGAGATTTCGCCATCCGCGATATCCGCTGCGTGGCCGTGTCGGGCGATGACGCCCAGGCGACTGCGCAACTTCAAGAAGAGATGCAGCTGATCCGCCTGCCTCTGGGCCATTCGGTGGATGTCGAAAAAACTGCGGCGGATTGGGGGCTGTATCTGACGCGAAATAGCTCTGAGCCTGACGCCCCAGCACTGCATTTCGAACCCGCGCAGGCCTGGGTGGTATCGAACGATACCTTGGGCGCGATCTCGGTTCAGAGCATACCAAATATGTGGCCAGACATTTCGCAAACATTGCGCGGCCTCGAAAACACGGCACGAAAGTTCCCCGAACGGGGAAAGGGATAGCGCCTGCATAGCGACGAAAGGGAGGACCTGTGCAACTGAACGACACCGCGACCTGATCTAACCGGGCGGACGACTATCAAAAGATGGATTGCGCATAGCAGCCCCGACGCGAGCAGCGGCGGGGATCAGAGGAGATTTGCGCTGCGCCCATCAGACCAGCCGCCCCCCATATTTGACGGACCGATCTGACCCACCAGATCGCCACCGGATTTTCAGACCAGCCTGCGTGCTGTGACCCTGCGGGAAGACCCGTCAGGGAACAGGGAAGATGTGCAAACAGCATTCAGGCTGACCACTGCTGGGAATGACAATGAGGAGGAACACCATGTCGAAACCCACTCTGTCCCGCCGGGGATTTATCAAGGCCACCGGGGCCACCAGCCTGTTGGCGGCCAGCGGCCTTGCCAGCCCCGCCATCGCCAAAGCGAAAAAGCTGAAGATCGGTTTTGTGACACCGCAAACCGGCCCGCTGGCCATTTTCGCGGAACCTGACCAATTCACGCTGAACCAGTTCGCTAAGAAAATCGGCGACGGCCTGATGATCAACGGCGCCAAGCACGAGGTCGAGTTCATCGTGAAGGACAGCCAGTCCAACTCGAACCGGGCGTCCTCGGTCGCGCAGGAACTGATCCTGGGCGAAGAGGTCGACATCATCTGCGCCACCTCGACCCCGGACACCACCAATCCGGTTGCTGACCAGGCCGAGCTGAACGGCGTGCCCTGCGTCACCAATGATACCCCGTGGCAGCCGCACTTCTTTGGCCGTCAGGGCAACCCGGCTGAAGGGTTCGAATACACCTATCACTTCTTCTGGGGGCTCGAGGACATCATCGGATCCTTCATCAACATGTGGGACAAGGTCGACACCAACAAGGTGGTCGGTGCCCTGTGGCCGAACGATCCTGATGGCAATGGCTGGGCGCATCCCGAGCTGGGCTTCCCCCCTGTGATGGCCAAGCGCGGCTATGAACTGGTCGATCCGGGCCGCTACCAGAACATGAGCGACGATTTCAGCGCGCAGATCTCGGCCTTCAAAGAGGCTGGCGTGGAAATCGTGACCGGCGTTGTGATCCCGCCGGATTTCACCACCTTCTGGACTCAGGCCGCGCAGCAGGGTTTCAACCCCAAGGTCGTGAACGCCGCCAAGGCCACCGAATTCCCGCAGGCCGTTGGCGCCTTGGGCGATCGTGCGGATGGTCTGAGCGTCGAGGTCTGGTGGTCGCCCCATCACCCGTTCAATTCGGGCTTTACCGGTCAAACCTCGGCCGAGCTGGCCGCAGAATACGAGGCCGCAACCGGCAATCCCTGGACCATGCCGCTGGGCTTCAAGCATTCGCTGTTCGAGGTCATCTTCGACAGCCTGCAACGCAGCGAAGACCCGACCGATCCCGACAGCATCGCCGCTGCGATCGGCCAGACGAACTATGATTCCGTCGTGGGCAACATCAACTTCGCGAACGGCCCTGTGCCCAACATCGCCAAAACCCCGCTGGTTGGCGGCCAATGGCGCATGGATGGCGGCAAGCCCGTGCTGGACATCGTGGAAAACGGGGCACACCCGAACATCCCGCTGACCGGTGAAATGAAGGCAATCGGCTAAGGCCGACCGGGTCGGGGGTGGCCTCTCAGCGCCCCCGGCCCACCTAACTTGGAGGCGCCTATGGCCCCTATCCTGTCTCTTTCCAATGTGAACAAGAGCTTCGGCGCGCTGAAAGTGTCCGACGATGTGACCTTTGACATGCCCGAGGGCCAGGCCCTGGGCATCATCGGCCCGAACGGTGCCGGCAAATCGACCCTGTTCAACCTGATCGGCGGCACGTTGGGTGTCAGTTCGGGCACCGTGATGTTCGATGGTCAGGACGTCACCCGCATCTCCGCCGCCGAACGCTGCCGTATGGGTGTGGCGCGGTCTTTCCAGATCCCGCACCCGTTTGTCGGCATGAGCGTCTATGAAAACCTGCTGGTTGCCTCGTCCTTTGGCAATTCTGGTCACCAGGATGCCGCCGAAGAATGCCGCGAGATCCTGCGCCGCACCGGGTTGCTGCCCAAGGCCAACAGCCCCGCCGGCAGCCTGACCTTGTTGGAACGCAAACGGCTGGAACTGGCGCGCGCGCTGGCCTCGGGGCCGCGTCTGTTGTTGCTGGACGAAATCGCCGGCGGCCTGACCGAGGCCGAATGCCACGAGCTGGTCGCCACCATCAAGGACATCCGCGACAGCGGCGTGTCCATCATCTGGATCGAACACATTGTCCACGCGCTGACCGCCGTGGTGGAACGTCTGATCGTCATCGATTTCGGCAAGATCGTCGCCCAGGGCGACCCCGAGGCGGTGATGGCTGACCCGTTGGTTCAGGAAATTTACATGGGGATATCTGTCGATGAAACCGCTGCTTGAAACCAAGGGCCTGACGGCGTTTTACGGCGATTTCCAGGCTTTGTTCGGGATCGACGTTGTCGTGGCTCAGGGCGAATGCGTGGCCCTGATCGGATCGAACGGCGCCGGGAAATCCACCTTTTTGCGTGCGATCACGGGGATGATCAGCTCCAAGGGGCAGGACGTGCAATTTGACGGCACAGCCATCGCCGGGATGCCCGCGAACCATATTCACAAGATGGGCATGGCCATGGTCCCCGAGGGGCGGCGCCTGTTCCCGTCCCTGTCAGTCGAGGAAAACCTGCTGATCGGCGCCGCAGGCAAACGCCCCGGCCCGTGGTCGCTGGAGGCGATCTATGATCTGTTCCCCGATCTGGTGGCCAAGCGCCACAACCCCGGCACCGCTCTGTCCGGGGGACAACAGCAGATGGTCGCCATCGGCCGCGCGCTGATGTCGAACCCGCAATTGCTGCTGTGTGATGAAATCAGCCTGGGTCTGGCGCCCAAGGTGATCAAGGACATCTACACCGCCGTGCCCAAAATCCGCGAAGGCGGCACCGCCATTCTGGTGGTCGAACAGGACGTGGGCCAGGCCATGGCCGTGGCCGACCGGGTCTATTGCTTCATGGAGGGCCGCGTGACCCTGACAGGCACGCCCGACAGCCTGACGCGCGCACAAATCGCAGCGGCCTATTTTGGAACCAACGAAGACGAGGAGGCCGCCTGATGGTCTGGATCAATGCAATCTTGCAGGGCATCCTGCTGGGCGGGCTCTATGCGCTGTTCGCTGCGGGGCTGAGCCTGATGTTCGGCGTCATGCGCTTTATCAACATCGCGCATGGCGATTTCATCGTGACGGCTGCTTATATGATGGTCGCGCTTGTCGTGGGGCTGGCCGTGCATCCGGTGATCGCCATCGTACTGGTGCTGATCGCGCTGATGGCTGCGGGCTATCTGAACCAGCGCATCCTGCTGAACCGCGTTCTGGGCAAGGACATCCTGCCGCCGATCCTGGTGACGTTTGGCATGTCCATCATCATCCAGAACGCCTTGCTGGAAATCTTTTCCGCCGACAGCCGGCGTTTGCCCGCAGGCTGGCTGGAAACCGGCAGCATCAAGCTGTCAGACACGATCGCAATTGGCTGGCTGCCCCTGCTGATGTTCGGCGCAGCTGTTGCCGTGATCGGCGGGCTGCAATTGGTGTTCTACAAAACGCCGCTAGGCCGGATGCTGCGCGCGACCTCGGATGATCCCGAAATCGTGCCGCTGATGGGGGGCAACAACGCGCATATCTTTGCGATTGCTACCGCCCTGGCCAGCCTGGTCGTCGGCATCGCTGGGATTTTTCTGGCGATGAAAACAAACTTTGATCCCTCGGCGGGCCCCGCGCGTCTGCTGTTTGCCTTCGAGGCGGTGATCATCGGGGGCCTTGGCAGCCTTTGGGGCACCCTGATCGGAGGCATCGTGCTGGGTGTCGCCCAGACCGTCGGCGCCCAGATCGACGCGGGGTACCAGATCCTGGCCGGGCACCTGGTGTTCCTGGCGCTGCTGGTCGTGCGCCCGCGTGGCCTGTTTCCCAAGATGTGAGGTGGGATGATGACAACGATTGATATGCAAAAGACCCGAACGCTGAACCTGTCCGTCGCCTTGCGCCTGATGCTGGCCGCTGCGGTGGTGGTGCTGGCCGTGGCCCCGTGGTGGGCCGGTCGCGCAGATTTGCGCCTGTTGATGGAGGCGTTCAGCTTCCTCGCTCTGGCGCAGATGTGGAACCTTCTGGCGGGCTATACCGGGCTGATCTCGGTGGGGCAGCAGGCCTTTGTCGGACTTGGCGGATATCTGTTTTTTGCCATGGCGATGTTTGCCGGGCTGCCGGTGCTGTTGGCCATTCCGCTGGCCGCGCTGGCCACGGCTGTGGTCGCTGTGCCGACGGGTTGGATCGCCTTCCGCTTGCAAGGCCCCTATTTCGCCATCGGCACCTGGGTCATCGCCGAGGTGTTCCGGCTGATCTCGGCCCAGGTTGGCGCACTTGGCGGCGGGTCAGGGATCTCCCTGCCCGTGGCCATCGCCAAATCCCTGGCCGACAGCCGCGCGGGGCGCGAGATGGTGATGTATTACATTGCCTTTACCATCGGCGTCGTCGCCGTGTTGCTGGTCTGGGGGCTGTTGCGATCTAAGTGGGGGCTGGCCCTGACCGCGATCCGCGACAGCGAACCGGCCGCCGAGGCCATGGGCGTCGCCACCCGCCGGGTCAAGTTCGGCATCTATGTACTGGCGGCCTTCTATACCTCGATCACCGGGGCGTTCATCTTCTTGCAAAAGCTGCGGATCACCCCCGATGCGGCGTTCAGCCTGAATGAATGGACGGCCTTCGTGATCTTTATCGTGGTGATCGGCGGGATCGGATCCATCGAGGGCCCAGTGATCGGCGTGGTGATCTTTTTCCTCTTGCGTGAAATCGCAGCGGATTGGGGCACCTGGTACCTGATCATGATGGGCGGCATCGCGATTGCGGTGATGTTGATCGACAAACGCGGGGTCTGGGGCGCGATCCAGTCGCGCATGAACCTGTCGATCTTCCCTGTCAGCAAGAAACTGGATCTCTGACTGACGGGCGATCGGGCCAACATGCGTTGGCGCTGCTTTGAAACGCAAAAGGGCGGGGAAATCCCCGCCCTTCGCGATTTTCACCCAGATCGGGCTTAGCTCATCGATTGCTCGATGGCATCCAGGGTCTCCATGGCCTGGATCACGTCGGTGACGCAGCCGTTGGGCGCGCGACCTTCCTGAATGGCCGAGACGAACTCGCGGTCGATCAGTTCGATACCGTTGTTGGACACAGCGACGTCGCTCAGATCGATCTTGTTTTCGTTACCGTCGTACAGATCGTCGTAGCGGGCAATGTAGGTGCCGTTATCGCAGATGTAGCGGAAGTAGGTGCCCAGAGGACCATCGTTGTTGAACGACAGCGACAGGGTACAGATGGCGCCGTTTTCGGCTTTCATGCCGATCGACATGTCCATGGCGATGCCCAGGTCGGGGTGCGCGGGGCCTTGCAGACCGAACGCCTGAGCCGCTTTGCCACCAGTCTGGTACTGGAACAGGTCAACGGTGTGACAGGCGTGGTGCCACAGCAGGTGATCCGTCCATGTCCGGGGCTCGCCCTTGGCGTTGGTGTTGGTGCGGCGGAAGAAGTAGGTCTGAACGTCCATCTGCTGGATGGTCAGCTCGCCCGCGACGACCTTGTTGTGGATCCACTGGTGGCTGGGGTTGAAACGGCGCACCTGGCCGGCCATGCAGGTCAGGCCGGTTTCTTTTTGCTTGGCAACAACGGCTTGGCTGTCGGCCAGGCTGTCGGCCATCGGGATCTCGATCAGAACGTGCTTGCCCGCATCCATGCAGGCGATAGCCTGTTCGGCGTGCATCTGGGTGGGGGTCGACAGGATAACGGCGTCGACGTCATCACGCGCGATGCATTCTTCCAGGGTGGTGCCCGCGTGGCCGATGCCGCGCTCGGCGGCCAGGGCTTCGATCTTGGCTTTGGTCGGGCCCATGATCGAGGTCACTTCGACCCCATCAATGGCCGACAGAGCGTCCAGGTGTTTCAGACCAAACGCGCCATAGGCGCCAGCAACGCAAATTCTCATGCTAATGTCCCTTCAACTTGGTTCCGGATCCGCCATAGCGCCAGAGCCGATAGATATTCCCCGATGCTCTTATCATCTTGGGCCCATGACAGGGAATTCGAATGCCCGCGAAGTCCATTTGTTTTTGTTATAGCGCCGGGAAATCACGTCAGCTTGCCCGGGCTTTCTGGCGAATGATATCCAGGAACCGGCTTTGCAGGGGCGTCGGGCTCCAGCCGGTGCGATAGGTCAGGCCAATGGGGCGCTCGGACTCAGGAAGCTCAATAGGCAGAGGGACCAGCGTGCCCATCTGTTCCTCGACCTCGATCTGACGCAACGAGGCGATCGAGATATAGTTGCCCCGCGCCGCCAAACCGCGCAGCAATATCATGGAATTCGACACCAGCCGCACGGGCGTGTTCGGCATGTCCTGAATGCGCAGGGTTTCGAACAGATACGCGCCCGAGGGCGCCTCGCGCGGGGGGGCGACCCAGGGATATTCCAGCGTGTCCCAGATGGTTGCGCTTTTGCGTTTGGCCAGCGGATGATCGCGTCCGGCGACGGCAACCAGTCGGTCCATGAACAGCTCTTCTTGTTCGACATCCGCTGCCGGTTTGGGGAAACGCAGCGCGCCGATCAGGAAATCCAGCTCGCCAAAGCGCAGGTCCTTCAGCAGCGCCGGATAGCGCGCATCCACGCAGTTCACCTGCACGCCAGCGCCAACCTCAGACACCAACTCGTCAATCGCAGCGGGCAGGATCGCGGTGCGCGACAGGGGCAAAGACCCGATGCTGATCCGGGTGACATCGCGGCCCAGAAATTCGTTAATCTCGAACACTGCTTGCTGAAATTCGTTCACGGCAAGACGGACATGGTGGGTGAAAACATCTGCGGCTGCGGTCAGAATCACGCCGCGCCGGGTCTGATCGAACAATGTCAGACCAGACAGCGATCCCAGCTCTCGCAGCGCGCGATGGACCCCGGGCTGGCTGACGCCCAGCTCAAACGCGGCCTGATTGAAGCTGCCGGTCTTGGCCACGGCCAGAAGCGCGCGCAGCTGGCACGGGCGAGCAGAATTTGTGGAAAGCGCCGCGGGCCGTGCCAGTCTCGTCACCGCGCGTGGCCTTTTTGCGGGCCAGACTGTCACCGCGGCGCAGGTATTCCAGAATGCGCAGCAGTCGTTTTTCGAACAGGCGCCCGGCCTCGGTGGGGAACATGCCTTTGGGGCGACGCTCGAACAGTTGGACACGCAGCATCTCTTCGACCCGCGCCAAGGATTGGGTCGCGGCGGGCTGAGATACGTGCACAACCTCGGCCGCAGCGCTGATCCGGCCATGGCGATAGACCTCGTGCACGACATAGAGGTAGCGGATATGGGGGAAGTCGATGACCATGCCAAGCTCTCTGATTTTTCCAAACTATAACAAAATCAAATTCCGTTTGTCAGGATTTAAAATGGTCATTTCCGACCTCAAAACGTTAGGGTTGCCGCAATCTGCAGACTAAATTTGAAAGGCGCGACTATGGCTGACAATAAGACCGCTCTGGTGATCTCTGCTCACGCAGCTGATTTCGTATGGCGGTGCGGGGGGGCAATCGCCCTGCACCAGGAACTGGGTTACAATGTGACGGTGGCTTGCCTGTCCTTTGGCGAACGCGGCGAAAGCGCCCGCCTGTGGAAAGAAGGCAAATCGCTGGAAGAGGTGAAAGCCAACCGCCGCGGCGAAGCTGAAAACGCCGCCGAAGCCCTGGGTGTCCACGACATCAAGTTCCTGGACATGGGCGACTATCCGTTGCGCTTCACCGAGGAATACGAGAACCAAGTGGTCGACATCATCCGCGATGTGCAGCCCAAGTTCATGTTCTCGCACTCCAAGTGGGACCCCTATAACACCGACCACATGAAAACGACCGAGTTCGCGCTGACCTGCCGCATGATCGCGCAGGCCTGGGGCCACAACCCCGGTCAGAAGGTGCTGGGCGCGCCGCAGATGTACCTGTTTGAACCCCACCAGACCGAGCAGATGCACTGGAAGCCGAATGTCTTCCTGGACATCACCCCCGTGTGGGAAAAGAAGCGCAAAGCGATGGAATGCAACAACGGTCAGGTCCACCTGTGGGACTTCTACACCCGTGTCGCCCAGCAGCGCGCCAACCACTTCAAGCGGAACTCGGGCGGTATGGCCGGTGGTCGTGACTGTAAATACGCGGAAGGCTTCGAAAGCATCTTCCCGTTCTGCATGGATGAACTGGTATGAGCTATCCCGTAGGCACCCAGGGCGTTGTCGTCCAAAACATCGAACGCGCAGATCAGGCCATCATTGATGGCCTGGCGGAATGCGGCGTCGCCACCGTGCACGAAGCCCAGGGCCGCAAGGGCCTGCTGGCTGACTACATGACCCCGATCTTCCCCGGATCCCGTGTTGCTGCCAGCGCCGTGACCATCTCGGCGCCGCCCTGCGACAACTGGATGATCCACGTTGCGATCGAACAGCTGCAAGCCGGGGATATCCTGGTGCTGGCGCCGACCTCGCCCAGCAATGCGGGCTATTTCGGTGACCTGCTGGCCACCTCGGCCAAGCATCGCGGCTGTAAGGGCCTGATCATCGACGGCGGTGTGCGTGACGTGCGCGACCTGACCGAGATGGACTTCCCCGTCTGGTCCAAGGCCGTATTCGCCCAAGGCACTATCAAAGAGACGCTGGGCTCGGTCAACGTGCCGGTCGTCTGCGCCGACGAGCTGGTGAACCCCGGTGACATCATCGTGGCCGATGACGACGGTGTCTGCGTCGTGCGCCGCGAAGAGGCCGCCGAAGTGCTGGAGAAATCCCGCGCCCGCGAAGCCAACGAAGCCGAGAAACGCGCCCGTTTCGAAGCAGGCGAGCTGGGTCTGGACATCTACAACATGCGCGGCCGTCTGGCCGAAAAGGGCCTGAAGTATGTCTAAGGCCGTCCGGACAATGTGGATGCGTGGCGGGACATCGAAAGGCGGGTATTTCCTGCGCGACGACCTGCCCGCCGACACGGCGGACCGCGATGCCCTGTTGCTGGGCATCATGGGGTCGCCCGATATCCGTCAGATCGACGGGATGGGCGGCGCCGACCCTCTGACCTCGAAGGTTGCTGTGGTCAGCAAGTCCGAACGTCCCGGCGTGGATGTGGACTATCTGTTCCTGCAAGTCTTTGTGGATCAGCCGATTGTCACCGACGCCCAGAACTGTGGGAACATTCTGGCTGGCGTTGCTCCCTTCGCCATTGAACGCGGCCTGGTTGCGGCCACGGATGGGGAAACG
The DNA here is from genome assembly GCF_056158665.1 of Thalassovita sp. ABM4_323. Lineage (NCBI taxonomy): Bacteria > Pseudomonadati > Pseudomonadota > Alphaproteobacteria > Rhodobacterales > Roseobacteraceae > Thalassovita > Thalassovita sp. ABM4_323. Next base: position 92,266 of record NZ_JBSWTS010000007.1, read on the forward strand.
TCGGTGACGATCTTTATGGAAAACACCGGTCAGGTGGCCGTGGTTCGGGTGAAAACCCCGGGCGGCCAGGTGGATTATTCGGGTGACGCGCGCATTGACGGCGTGCCCGGCACCGCCGCGCCTGTGCCGATTGCCTTTCAGGATACGGCCGGATCCAGCTGTGGTGCCCTGCTGCCCACAGGCAACGTTATGGATGTGATCGACGGGATCGAACTGACCATGATCGACAACGGTATGCCCTGTGTGGTCATGCGGGCGTCGGACATGGGCATCACCGGCGAAGAGGCCCCCGAGGATCTGGAAGCCAACAAAGACCTGCGCGCCAAGCTGGAGGCGATCCGCCTGCAATGTGGCCCGCTGATGAACCTGGGCGATGTGACCGAAAAATCGGTGCCCAAGATGACCATGGTGTCGGCGCCCCGTGATGGTGGTGTGATCTCGACCCGCACGTTCATCCCGCATCGCTGCCACAAAACGATCGGCGTGTTGGGCGCCGTGTCCGTGGCCACGGCCTGCCTGCTGGAAGGCGCACCGGCCTATGAGCTGGCCGCCAAGGGCGAAGGCCAGGAACGCACCATGCCCATCGAACACCCGACCGGTGAAATGACCGTCGTCGCCACGCTGAACGAAGCGGGCGACGTGACCTCTGCCGCGATCCTGAGAACCGCGCGCAAACTTATGGACGGAGAAGCTTACGCATGACCGAAGTACAAGTAATGGACGCCGATTGGCTGGAATTCCACCCAAGCCCCAAGAAGCCCGACTTCAAACTGCCCGAGGGCGCCGTGGACGCGCATTGCCACGTCTTTGGCCCCTACCCCGAGTTTCCCTTTGCGCCCGAACGCAAATACACCCCCTGCAATGCGGGCAAGGACAAGCTGTTCGCTCTGCGCGACTACTTGGGGTTCTCGCGCAATGTGATCGTGCAGGCCACCTGCCACGGCAAAGACAACCGCGCCATGGTCGATGCCTGCCGCGCCGCCGGTGATCTGGCCCGAGGGATCGCCAGCGTTGGTCCCGACATTACCGAGGACGAGATCCGCGACATGCACGAGGCTGGCGTCCGCGGCGTGCGCTTCAACTTTGTCAAACGTCTGGTCGATGCCACCCCGCAAGAGGTGTTCCTGGACATCGCCGAAAAGATCAAACCCTTCGGCTGGCACATCGTGGTCTATTTCGAAGCGCAGGACCTGGAAGAGCTGGTGCCCTTCCTGGAAAAACTGCCCACCATTCTGGTTGTTGATCACATGGGCCGTCCCGACGTGTCCAAAGGCGTCGATCACCCCGATTTCCAGCGCTTTATCAAGCTGATGGAAGACAACGAGAACATCTGGTCCAAAGTCACCTGCCCCGAGCGCCTGTCGCTGCAGGGACCGCCCTATGACGACGTGGTGCCTTTCTGCGCCGAAATCGTCGACCGGTTCCCCGACCGCGTCTTGTGGGGCACCGACTGGCCACACCCGAACATGAAGTCGCACATGCCCGATGATGGTGCCCTGGTCGACTACATTCCCCAAATCGCGCGAACCCCCGAACAGCAGCAAAAGCTGTTGGTAGACAACCCTATGCGTCTGTACTGGGCGTAATTGCTGCCGCGCCCCGGCATTGCCCGGGGCCCGACCGCACCAAATAAAGGAGGAGTCCCCATGCACGACATGCCGGGCCACGATTACCATATCGACATTCCTGGAACGACCATCTTTGACGGTAAGCAGGCCATGAAGGGCTATGACCTGAACAAGATGTGCTATTCGTTCAACAAGGCTGTAAACCGCGAGGCGTTCAAGGACGACCCCGAGGCCTACATGACCAAGTACAAGCTGACCGAGGCGCAAAAAGACGCCATCCGCTCCAGCAACATCCTGGCCATGATCGCCGAAGGCGGCAACATCTACTACCTGGCCAAACTGGCGGGCATCTTCAAACTTTCGGTTCAGGATGTTGGCGGTCTGCAGACCGGCCGCACCACCGAAGAGTTCAAAGAATTCCTGCTGAGCCAGGCATAAGGAGATACGACAATGGCAAAAATTCTTGGCGGTATCACCACCTCGCACATCCCCGCCGTTGGCAACGCCATCCAGCAGGAACTGTATGACGATCCCTATTGGAAACCGTTCTTTGACGGTTATCCCAAGGTTCACCAGTGGATCAAAGACAACAAACCCGACGTCGTCGTGAACATCTACAACGACCACGGCCTGGGCTTTTTCCTGGACCAGATGCCGACCTTTGCGATCGGCGCGGCCCACGAATACAAGAACGAAGACGAAGGCTGGGGCCTGCCCGAGCTGGATCCCTTCCCTGGTCACCCCGAGCTGAGCTGGCACATCATTGAATCGATGGTGTCGGACGAGTTCGACATCACCTCGTGTCAGGAACTGCCCGTCGACCACGGCTTCGTGGTTCCGATGCAGCTGTTCTGGCCCGGCGCGCCCCACAACGAGGACCTGCCCAAGGCGATCCCGATCTCGGCCAACACCGTGCAGCACCCGATTCCGACGCTGAAACGCGCCCTGGATTTCGGCAAGGCCCTGCGCAAAGGCATCGAAAGCTTCCCCGAGGACCTGAAAGTGGTCGTTCTGGGCACCGGCGGTCTGAGCCACCAGCTGGACGGCGAGCGCGCGGGTTTCATCAACAAAGAGTTCGACCAGTACTGCCTGAACAACATCGCCCACAACCCCGAAGAGCTGACCAAGATCACTCGGATGGAGCTGGTCGAGAAGGCGGGCGCCCAGGGCACCGAATTCCTGATGTGGATGATGATGCGCGGCGCGCTGGGTGACAATGTCACCGAAGTGACCCGTAACTACCACATCCCGATCTCGAACACCGGCGCGGGTACCCTGCTGCTGGAATGTGCATAAGCCTTTGAGATCACAAGAAAAGGGGCGCCCCATTCGGGGCGCCCCTCTGCGTTTGGGCTTAGCCCGGTGTGCGCATCCGGTCCATCAGATTGGTTTTCAGCACGAACTGATGATACAGCGCGCCCGCGACGTGCAGCAGGAACAGCGCCATTAGAATAGGTGCAAAGGTGCCGTGCATTTCAGCGGCAAACTCAAGCCCGCCAAACCACGCCATCCCGCCGCCAATCGGCAACAGGATCATCATCGCATAGAGCGCCCAGTGCGTCACATGCGCGGCCATCTTCATCATCGGTGGCTCTTCTTTGGGCAGCGGTGGCACCCCGCGGGTCAGGCGCAACGCCAAGCGCCAGACGGCCAAAGCCAACACCAGCATCCCGGCACCAACATGCGCCCAGGCCATGGTCGAGGGCGCAGCTGTGCCCCCCTTCTCGATCACTTCCCAAGCTTCCTCCATCGCCTCGTGTGCGACGAACTGAAATGCGATAAGCAGGAAAACCACCCAGTGCAGGGCGATCTGAATTCGTGAGTAATGTGTGGGCATACCGGCCTCCGATCAATGTCACTGACCGTATGCTAGGCCTTTGCGACACGAATGTGAAGACCTTTTACATTATGTTCCCAAGATGTAAAAAAGCCGCCCAACGATGGGGCGGCTTGGGGATCAATCGTCCATTTTCAGGGCCGAGATAAAGGCCTCTTGCGGGATGTCCACGCGACCGAACTGACGCATCTTTTTCTTACCGGCCTTCTGCTTTTCCAGCAGTTTCTTTTTCCGGGTCGCGTCGCCGCCGTAACATTTCGCGGTCACGTCCTTGCGCAACGCAGCCAAGGTTTCACGAGCGATCACCTTGCCGCCAATCGCGGCCTGGATCGGGATTTTGAACATGTGGCGCGGGATCAGATCCTTGAGCTTTTCGCACATTGCCCGGCCCCGCATTTCGGCGCGGTCGCGGTGCACCATGACCGACAGCGCGTCCACGGGCTCTTCGTTCACCAGGATCGACATTTTCACCAGGTTGTCTTCGCGATAGCCGGTCATCTGGTAATCGAAGGACGCATAGCCTTTGGTCACCGATTTCAGACGGTCGTAGAAATCAAACACCACCTCGTTCAACGGCAGATCATAGACGACCATCGCGCGGGTGCCGGCATAGGTCAGATCCTCTTGGATACCGCGGCGGTCCTGACACAGTTTCAGCACGTCGCCCAGATATTCGTCGGGCACCATGATGGTGGCCTTGATGCGCGGCTCTTCCAGGTGGTCGACCTTGGACAGGTCGGGCATGTCGGCGGGGTTGTGCAGCTCGATCATTTCGCCGTCTTTCATGAAGACGTGATAGATCACGCTGGGCGCGGTGGTGATGAGTTCAATGTTGTATTCGCGTTCAATCCGGTCGCGGATCACTTCGAGGTGCAGCAAACCCAAGAAGCCACAGCGGAAGCCAAAGCCCAGCGCGGCCGAGGTTTCCATTTCAAAGCTGAAAGAGGCATCGTTCAGCGCCAGTTTTTCAATCGCGTCGCGCAGGTCTTCGAATTCCGCCGAATCCACGGGGAAGAGACCACAGAACACTACGGGCACCGAGGGTTTAAAGCCTTCCAGCGGGTCAGAGGTCTGGCGTTTTTCATGGGTGATCGTGTCGCCCACCTTGGTGTCGCGCACCTGCTTGATCGAGGCGGTGATAAAGCCGATCTCGCCCGGGCCCAGCGCGTCCACGTTTTCCATCTGCGGACGGAATACGCCCACACGGTCGACACCGTATTTGGCGCCAGTCTGCATCATGCGGATCTGGTCGCCCTTTTTCAGCTTGCCGTCCATCACGCGGATCAGAACGACCACGCCCAGATAGGGATCGTACCAGCTGTCCACGAGCATCGCCTTCAGGGGCGCGTCTGGGTCACCCTCATGCGGCGCGGGCAGACGGGTCACGATGGCCTCCAGCACATCGGGGATGCCGATGCCGGTTTTTGCCGAGATCAGGCAGGCGTCTGAGGCATCAATACCGATCACATCCTCGATCTGCTCGGCCACACGCTCGGGCTCGGCGGCGGGCAGGTCGACCTTGTTCAGAACGGGCACGATTTCGTGATCAGCCTCGATGGCCGTATAGACGTTCGCCAGCGTCTGCGCCTCGACGCCCTGGGACGCGTCCACCACCAGCAAAGATCCTTCGACCGCACGCATCGAGCGGCTGACCTCATAGGCAAAGTCCACGTGACCGGGGGTGTCGATCAGGTTCAGCACATAGGTTTCACCGTCCTGCGCCGTGTAGTCGATACGCACGGTGTTGGCCTTGATGGTGATACCGCGCTCGCGCTCGATATCCATGCTGTCCAGCAGTTGCTCCTTCATATCCCGATCGGCCACCGTGTTGGTGGACTGAATCAGGCGGTCGGCCAGGGTGGATTTCCCATGGTCGATATGGGCAACAATCGAGAAATTGCGGATGTGCTTCAGGTCGGTCATGGATCAGCGATATGATGCGGAATCGCGCGGTGGTCAATGGGCTTGGACATGGGAAAGCCCCCCAGAGGGGGACCACGTCGTTTTTTCTGTGCCTACGGGGACGCAAGCCTAGTCGAAATCGAAAATCTCGCTGAGGATGCTTTTGCGCTTCTTGTATTTGGGTTTGTGGTACCCGCCGGAATAGCCCCGGTCATCGTAGTCCCGGTTTTTGGGGCGCCGAGGCTGCTGCGGCGCGGTTTGCGTGGCGCTGCGGTCGATGATCTTGTCCAGCTCGCCGCGGTCCAGCCAGACGCCCCGACATTGCGGGCAATAGTCGATCTCGACTCCGGCGCGTTCGGTCATAACCAGTTGGGTTCCGTCGACGGGACATTGCATGGCGGCTTGGCTCCTTGGGATAAGTTGACCCCATTGATGTAGGAAGCCTCTGGCGCCGCTCAAGTGCAGCCGTGGGAAACCGGCAAGACCACGCCTGCCGGTTTCACCAAAACATTAGCGCAGCACGTGCACCGCGCATTTGGCATGACGCACGACATTGGCTGCGGTGGACCCAAGAAGAAGGTCCTGCATGCCGGGCCGGTGCGAGGCGATGACGATGCAATCGATATCGTTGTCGTTCGCCCAGTCCACGATGGTGCGGCCAGAATGCCCTTCGATCACGACAGCTTGGGCGTTGGGCAAATCACCGCCCATTTCGGCCAGCTCTTTCTCGATCGCGATCCGCAATTCCGAGACATATTCGTTCGGCATGTAAGAAATCGCATACCCCGGAATGCTTTCCATCACGTGGATCAAGGTGACTTTTGCTCCGTCAGCGCTGAGCGCCTGGGCAATGCCCAAAGCGCCTTTAGCATCGCGTTCACTGTCAAACGAAACGGGGACAAGGATGTTGTTGTACATGAGAATCCTCCTGTTCACATGGCCATATGCTGCCCGGGATTCGCGCCCGCCGCCTTGATGCAGGTCAGGAAAAATTCTCTATTGTATTCAATTTAAGGAATACGTATGATGCCCTTCAATCCAGGCTAAATCGCGTGTTCGCGAAACTCAAAAAGGAAACCCGCATGTCCATCGATCGCGCCATGTTCCGTTTCGCAGGCATCATGGTCCTGCTGAGCGTTGTGCTGACTGTTTTTGTCTCGCCCCACTTCGTGTGGTTCACCGTGTTTGTCGGGGCCAACCTGCTGCAATCCTCGTTCACCGGCTTCTGCCCGGCGGCGATTGTCTTTCGCAAACTGGGACTGAAACCGGGCAACGCGTTTCAGTAACGTCTGTTTCGACTTCCTCCGAAATGGACGAGGCCGCGCAGATTGCGCGGCCTTTTTTCATGTACGTCGCGCAGAAATGCGTCAGACCGAAGCGGCGTGCGGCCCGTTCAGACCCAGCAGATTCGAAAGCGCGTGTGCGACCGGCACCACGCAGAGCGGGCCAAGGATGGACAGGCTCAAATAGACGCTAAGCGCAGCACCAAAGGTCAGGCCGAACCCCACAAAGCCGACAAGCGCCGAACCAAAACCGATCAAACTGAACACCAGCAGGGCAACCAGGGCCATTGTGAGCCTCCTTCTTCGCTCTATCCCACCGCGAAATCCTTAAACTTAGGTAAACGTGCGAATGTGGCGAGAGTGAGGCATCGCGCCCCAGTTTACCGACAGATGTAATCGACCCGCTGATTGTCCTCGGTCACCATAATCACGCCCCCCTGCACCAGATAGAAATCGGCATAGGTGGCCCGGTGATTGGCCCCGTTGATCCAAACAGCCCCCGCGCCTTGGTTGCCGCCCATCGTGGCCTCGAAATCAGCAATGGCGGTGGCGCTGCGGAAGTGCCCATTCATCATCAGGGTCCCGGGGATTTCATTCGCCCGCCCCATGCGGACCAACATCAGGATCTGGTGCCGTGCGCCAGCATTACCCACGCCAACCTCTCCGGCCAGTTGCATGATGTGAAACTGGATGACGCCCTGGAACGGCTGCCCTGCATAGGTCGTCTGACATTGCAGCTGCCCCACAGGGATGCCTTGCGCCTGAACGGGCGCGGCCAAAAGGGTGAATAAAAGGGCGATGAGGCGGAGCATACGCGTAGAGTAGCATATTTTCCACGCGAATGGCAGGACCGCGTCCGACCTCGGGAGGAAGCGAAGCGCCCTCCCATGGGGGAGGTCGGGCGCGGTCCGGGTGCCCCCAGACTTGTGGACAGATACCTTTCAACCCAAATCAGACCAGATCCGAGCGCATCGCATTCTTTAGAGCTTCGGTCGCCAAGGAGCGATCAGGTGAACCTGGCTCAGACGACACCCAGTTGCGTAGTTCCTTAAGGACACGGTCTGAGGCCACCAGTTCCACCCGCAGAACCCAATGCCCCACGTCACGAAGTGTCTCGTCCGAAAAACCTAGATTTTCTTGCCGCACCCAAGCTTCAAGGAGGCCTAAGTAGGCCTCCTTGCGCTCCAAACGCTGCCGCTCTTTCTTGGTTGCCAGGGATGAAACCCACGCTTGGACTAGTACCGTTAGCAACGACCCGATCCCGACGAAGCCTAAGAGCGACTGCCAATCCATCACCGCGTGAATTTCTTGTGTTTGATCCGAGTGGGTTCCAATGCATCGGGGCCCAAACGGCGTTTTTTGTCTTCTTCGTAGTCTTCGAAGTTGCCCTCGAACCATTCGACATGGGCGTCGCCCTCGAAGGCCAGGATGTGGGTACAAATCCGGTCGAGGAAGAAACGATCGTGCGAGATCACCACGGCGCAGCCGGCGAAATCGACAAGCGCGTCTTCCAGCGCGCGCAGGGTTTCCACGTCCAGATCGTTGGTCGGTTCATCGAGCAGCAGCACGTTCCCGCCCGAGCGCAGCAGGCGCGCCATGTGGACTCGGTTGCGTTCCCCGCCCGACAGCAGGGAAACCTTTTTCTGCTGGGTGCCGCCCTTGAAGTTGAAGGCCGAGCAATAGGCCCGTGCGTTCACCTCGGCGTCGCCCAGTTTGATGATGTCCTGACCGTCGGCGATGGCCTCCCAGACAGTGTCATTGTCGTTCAGGTCGTCGCGCGACTGATCGACATAGGACAGCTGCACGGTGTCGCCATAGGTCACGCTGCCCTCGTCGGGCTGTTCCTGGCCGGTCAGCATACGGAACAGGGTGGTTTTACCCGCGCCGTTGGGGCCGATCACGCCAACAATACCGCCGGGCGGCAGGCTGAAATTCAGACCCTCGATCAGCTGTTTGTCACCAAGGTGCTTGGCCAGACCTTCGACCTCGATCACTTTCTGGCCCAGACGCGGGCCGTTGGGGATGATGATCTGGGCGCGCGACAGCTTCTCGCGCTCGGACTGGTTGGCCATCTCGTTATAGGCATTGATACGGGCCTTGGATTTGGCCTGACGCGCCTTGGGCGAGGCACGCATCCATTCCAGTTCGCGTTCCAGCGTCTTTTGCTTGGCCTTGTCTTCGCGGGCCTCTTGCTCCAGCCGTTTGGCTTTCTGCTCCAGCCAGGCCGAGTAGTTGCCCTCGTAGGGGATACCGCGGCCGCGATCCAGTTCCAGAATCCAGCCGGTGATGTCATCCAGGAAATAGCGGTCGTGGGTGACGCACAGGATGGTGCCCTTGTAATCGATCAGGTGCTGTTGCAGCCAAGCGATGGTTTCCGCGTCCAGGTGGTTGGTCGGTTCGTCGAGCAGCAGCATGTCGGGCGCTTCCAGCAGCAGCTTGCACAGGGCCACGCGGCGCTTTTCACCCCCCGACAGCTTGGTCACGTCCGCATCATCGGGCGGGCAGCGCAGCGCCTCCATCGAGACATCGACCTGGCTGTCCAGATCCCACAGGTTCTGGCTGTCGATCTCATCCTGCAGCTGGGCCATTTCCTCGGCGGTTTCGTCCGAATAGTTCATCGCCAGTTCGTTGTAGCGATCCAGAATGGCCTTTTTCTCGGCCACGCCCAGCATCACGTTGCCGCGCACGTCCAGCGACGGGTCCAGTTCGGGTTCCTGCGGCAGATAGCCAACCTTGGCGCCCTCGGCGGCCCAGGCCTCGCCGGTGAAATCCTTGTCCAGACCGGCCATGATCTTCATCAGGGTCGATTTACCGGCGCCGTTGACACCGACCACACCGATTTTCACGCCGGGCAGAAAGGACAGGTGGATATTCTCGAAACATTTCTTGCCGCCAGGATAGGTCTTCGAGACCCCCTGCATATGATAGACGTACTGGTAGGATGCCATCTGATGTCGCTCCGGGTGGGTGATACTTGTGTTGGCGGCTGTGATACCCGAGCCATCGCGCGGGGGCAATCCGTGCTGAGAGGCCTTCGAGACATTGACAATTCCGCCCTGCATCGGGACTAAAGGGCCCCCAGAGGAGAGCGGAATGCGCCACCACATGCCATTTGCACGACCCGGTCAGGTGATCGGCTTGTTGGGCGGGTCATTTGACCCCGCCCACGAAGGTCACGCGCATATCACCCGCGAGGCGCTGAAACGCTTTGGGCTGGATCAGGTCTGGTGGCTGGTCAGCCCTGGCAATCCGCTAAAAGCGCGTGGCCCCGTTGAGCTGGGCAAACGCATGGCCCATGCGCGCCAAGTCATGCAGCACCCGCGCGTGAAGATCACCGATATCGAGGCGCAGATCAGCACCCGGTATACTGCGCAGACTCTGGCGCGGATGCAGGCAATGTATCCTGGTGTGCGTTTTGTCTGGCTGATGGGGGCGGACAATCTGGTGCAGTTCAGCCAGTGGCAGGATTGGCAACAGATCATGCGCTCGGTTCCTGTCGGCGTGCTGGCGCGACCGGGGCAGCGGATCTCGGCTCGGTCGTCAAAAACTGCGCGGGTCTTTCGCAGGTTCCGGCTGCGCAAACCTGCCAGTCATCTGCTTGGGCACAGCGCGCCACCGAAGTGGTGTTTTCTGAACGTCCCGATGGTTGATCATTCGTCAACAAAGATCCGTGAGCGCGGAGATTGGCGATAGACCGGAAACGCAAGTGTGGAATTGTGACTTGTCGCAGCCATTCTTGAGCGTATTAATTTCGGTATGACCAGACGAGTTTCCAGACGTTTATTCCTCGGCTCTTTCGCCTCATTTCTGGCGGTTCCAACGGCGCAAGCCAACCCGCCCGCAGTTTCGTTGCGCCCTCATACGCGGCCGACAGCGCTGTTTCGCGATCCAGCACTCAGCGCGCAGATGATCGCCAAATCGGGCCTGAGCGGAAAAGTGGCTTTCGCCCTGGCCGACCCCAAAAGCGGCGAAATACTGGAAAGTTATCAAGCGGATACCCCCCTGCCCCCCGCCAGTGTCGCGAAGGCCATCACAGCCATGTACGCCTTGGAACATCTGGGGGCACATCACCGATTTCAGACCCTCGTGATTGCAACCGGGCCAATACAGAACGGCATTCTGAATGGCGATCTGATCCTGGCCGGAGGGGGCGACCCGACGCTCGACACCGACGATCTGGCCAAGATCGCGGCCGACCTGAAGGCAACGGGCCTGCGCGAGGTACGCGGCAATTTTCTGGTGTGGGGCGGGGCTGTGCCCTATGCCGCTGAAATCGACAGCAGCCAACCGGATCACGTCGGATATAACCCGGCTTTGTCCGGCCTGTCGTTGAACTATAACCGCGTGCATTTTGAATGGACCAAGGCCAGTTCGGGGTGGGGAGTCACTTTGGACGCGCGCTCGGAACGGTATCGTCCCGAGGTTCAGGTCGCCACGATGGCCGTGGTTCAGCGCAAGGTGCCGGTCTATACCTATGCCAGCAAAAACGGCAAAGACAGCTGGACGGTGGCCAGCGGGGCCTTGGGCAAAAAGGGGTCGCGCTGGTTGCCCGTTCGGCGCCCCGAGATCTATGCCGGTCAGGTTTTTCGTACCTTTGCGCGTGCACATGGCATCGTGCTGAAACCTGAACGCAGCGTGCAATCGCTGCCCGGCGGAAATACCCTGGTGCGCCACGACAGTCCTCCGCTGGATGAGATCCTGCGGGGGATGCTGAAATACTCGACCAACCTGACTGCTGAGATGGTGGGGATGGCGGCGACCCATGCCCGGTTGGGCAAGCGGATGGGAATGCGTGGATCAGCCCGCGAGATGAGCCGTTGGGCGGCGCAACGGCATGGAATGACCCAGACCAAACTGGTGGACCATTCCGGGTTGGGGGATGCCTCGCGTGTGTCCGCCACAGATATGGCGCGGCTGTTGATCCGGGCGCACAAAACGGCCGCCTTGGGGGCGCTTTTGAAGAAAATCCCGCTAAGGGACGCCAAGGGAAAAGTGAACAAGACCCATCCCGTCAAGGTTCATGCAAAGACGGGGACGCTGAACTTCGTCAGCAGCCTGGCTGGATTCGCGCGACGTCGGAACGGCTCGGAGTTGGTTTTTGTCATCTTTACCGCGGACCAGGCGCAGCGCAAATCTCTGTCCCCGGCGCAACGCGAACGCCCAAAAGGCGCGCGCAGCTGGAACCGGCGCGCGAAGGTCTTGCAGCAGCAATTGATCGAACGCTGGACCGAGCACTATGGAACGTGAGGCGAAATGAAAACAGGGCGCGCCCATGGGTGCACCCTGTTTCGACGAACCGTGAGCAGAGCGTCGGCAAATAGCACTGCGTTCTCTCGTAGCGCCAAAATCAAAGCGCATCTTCTGATTGAAAAAACTTCGCAGCATCAATTACAGGCAGAGTGCCGCTGACGTGGCGTTTTGTCAAAACCTTTTCTTCGCCACCTTTTGTCAAATCGATCAAACTAAGGGTGAACGACGATATAGGTTGCCTCTTTCCCGACCCTTTGCACGAGCGCAAAAAGCTGTTTGGCATGGTCCGGATGCAACCGGATACAGCCCGCCGAGGCGGGCTGCCCCAGCTTCGAGATTTCATTCGTACCGTGGATCGCATAGTGCCCCCTAAAGAACACAGACCAGGGCATCGGGGCGTTGTTATACAGGCTCGAGCGATGGTTGGCCGACAAGAACTGCGGGTGATACGTCCCAACCGGCGTGATCTTGCCCGGACGCGCCGACGAAACCGGCCACAAATGCAGCTTTCTGTTGTCCAAATAGACCCGCATCCGCTGCTCGGACAGGTCTACGCGCACTTGCAGGACCTCGGCATCAGATCGGTGAGGGACTGCCAGAACAAGCAGCATCAACATCCCGATAAGGCAGGCGAATTTACTGGTCATCACCCGCCAAGATGATGCAAGCGCACAGGTCTGTCAAAGATTTCAGGGCTTCGCCACGCGGATGTGATTCCCTGTGTCAGAGACTGATATGGCGCGCACGTGCGCCCCGCTCGATCGCAGCGGCGTGCAAACGGTCGATCTCCAGCTCATAGCGGATTTCCTCCAGCAGGCGCAGTTCGGTCTCCTGAAGGGTGCCATCCGCTGCGGCAACATCACAGGCCAGCGCATAGGCGGTTTCGAACAGTTTTTCCGGCAGGTTGTCGCGGATCAGACCGAAAAGGGCGTCCAGGCCGTCCTCTTCTCCGAACAAATCCATCACAGTTTTGCCCATGACGTTCATCCGGTCGATGTCATATTCTGCAAAAACCGGCAGGTGATTCACTGCATTCTGAATTTTCACCAACTCGGCGGTGCGCAGCTCTTCGTCCGAGGCCGAAACGGCAATCATCAACGCCACAAGGCAATCCTGAGGGCTTAGCGGGTGGGAAACGTCGGCTTCTTCGGTCATTTTCATGGGTCCTGATGATCGTTGTCGCAGTGCAGAATATTGACTGTGGCCCCCCGCCGCAATAGGAAGCGGCGGTCTGCCGCGCATGGGGCGCGGGCGGACCCATTTTGTTGGAGCAAGACATGTCTGACCTGCGTGACGCCGCATTGAAATCCAAAGCCTGGCCTTTCGAGGAAGCCCGCAAGCTGGTCAAACGCTATGAAAAACAGCCCCCCGCAAAGGGACATGTCCTGTTTGAAACCGGCTATGGCCCCTCGGGGCTGCCGCATATCGGCACCTTTGGCGAGGTCGCGCGGACGACGATGGTCCGTCGCGCCTTCGAGCTGATCAGTGACATTCCCACCCGTCTGATCTGTTTCTCGGACGATATGGACGGGATGCGCAAAGTGCCTGAAAACGTCCCGAACCAGGACCTGCTGCACGCCAACATCCAGAAACCGCTGACCGCCGTGCCAGATCCGTTCGGCGAATATGACAGCTTTGGCAACCACAACAACGCCATGCTGCGCCGGTTCCTGGACACGTTCGGGTTTGAATACGAGTTCTACTCGGCCACAGAATTCTACAAGACCGGTCAATTTGACGAGGTCCTGAAGCGCGCTGTCGAAAAATACGACGACGTGATGAAGGTGATGTTGAAGTCGCTGCGGGACGAGCGGGCGGCGACCTACTCGATCTTCTTGCCGATCCACCCGGAAACCGGCCGCGTTCTGTACGTGCCGATGAAAGAGGTGAACAAAGACGATTACACCATCACCTTTGACGACGAGGACGGCAAGGAATGGACCCTGCCGGTCACCGGCGGCAACGTGAAACTGCAGTGGAAGCCCGATTTCGGCGCCCGATGGGCCGCGCTGGACGTGGATTTCGAAATGTACGGCAAGGACCACAGCACCAACACGCCGATCTATGATCGCATCTGCCAGATCCTGGGCGGCAAAAAACCCGAGCATTTCACCTATGAGCTGTTCCTGGATGAAAACGGCGAGAAGATTTCCAAGTCGAAAGGCAACGGGCTGACGATCGATGAATGGCTGACCTATGCCAGCACGGAATCTTTGTCGTATTTCATGTACCAGAAGCCCAAGACGGCCAAACGGATGCATTTCGACGTGATCCCCAAGGCGGTGGACGAGTATCACCAACAGCTGCGGGCCTTCCCCGGGCAGGATGCGGTGCAGAAGGTGAACAACCCGGTCTGGCACATCCACAACGGCAATCCGCCGGAATCCACCATGGTGGTGCCCTTCGGGATGCTGCTGAACCTGGCCTCGGTCTCGGGAGCCGAGGACAAGGAAACCATGTGGGGTTTCATCCAACGCTATGCGCCGGACGCCAGCCCCGAAACCAACGCCGATATGGATCAAGCTGCGGGCTTTGCCGTGCGGTACTACAATGACTTCGTGAAGCCGACCAAAGTGTTCCGTGCGCCCTCTGATCTGGAGCGCGAGGCCCTGACCGAGTTGCGCGACGAGCTGGCCACCTGGGATGGCCCTGTGGACGCAGAAGAGCTGCAAGGGCTGGTGTTCAGCGTCGGACGCGAGCGGTTCGATCCAATGCGCGCCTGGTTCAAAGCCCTGTACGAAGTGCTGCTGGGTGCCAGCCAAGGCCCGCGTTTCGGCGGGTTCATTGCGCTTTACGGCATCGAAGAAACCATCGCGCTGATCGACAAGGGCCTGGCCGGAGAGCTGGGCTAAACCCACACGAATTCAATTTGATAGGGCCGCGCCAACAGAGCGCGGCCCTGTTTTGTTGCGGGCCACCGTCACGGTGGCCTCAGGTCGTTTTAACCTTCTGTTTGCTATCTCCTTCTCACCCGGGCGTGGCCCCGGACAGCGGTTTTTCCTGTTCGACACGAGCGCGAATGGGTCAGTGGAAAGGAAACGGAATGAACAAGGCGATCACCGATGGCGTAACCTTCATGCCCACGCCCTTTGAGCAGGGACTGGATGTTTGGTCCAGCGAATATGGGACGCCCGGATCGGACACCTATGACGGTGCAACAAACGCGGCATTTGTCCCCGCAGACCAGGATTTTTCGGGCTGTCTGGAGCTGCAAAAGACCGACTCGGTTCAGCGACTGCGCTATATGGGCGACACGCCCTTTTTCCCCGGTTGTTATCTGCGGATAACGGCGCGGGTCAAAGCCGTTAGCGGCAACCTGCCCAGCGTGCGTATTGCCGGCTGGCCCGGAGATTCCTCGGGAACCCTTGTGCCAAACCTGAACTGGCATGGCCCAACTGTCGACCTGACAACCTATGGCCAAGTGGTCGAGGTCACCGCGATTGTGGGCTCGGGCAACCGGACCGGCGTGGATGTCGTCTGGCCCGATCCCGTGGCCATCGGGCATATGGGGCTGGACCTGACGGGCTCGAACGGGGGTATTGTCCGCATTGACGACATACAGATCGAGGATGTGACCGAGGTCTTTTTGCGCAAGATGATGGACTGGGTGGACGTGCGCGACTTTGGCGCTGTTGGGGACGGTGTGACCGACGACACCGCCGCCTTCGAGGCCGCTGATGATGCTGCGAATGGGCGCGAGGTTCTTGTCTCGGACGGGACATATTATGTGGGCTCCACCCTGACGATGGAAAGCCCCGTTCGATTTGAGGGCACGCTGGTCATGCCGGATTCCGCCATGCTGGGCCTGACCCAAAACTTCGATCTGCCCAGCTATATCGACGCCTTCGACGGGGACGAAGGCCTGGCCTTTCGCAAGGCGTTTCAGTCACTGCTGAACAACGCGGGACATAAGTCCCTAGATCTGGGCGGTCGGCGCATCAATATCACCGAGCCCATCGATATGCAGGCCGCTGTGAACAACCGCACCGAATATGCCACGCGCCGGCAGATCATGAACGGCCAGTTCTACGCCGAATCCTCGAGCGACTGGGATACCGAAACCTTTACGTCCGTGGCGACCTATTCGACCTCGGACACCAGAACGTTGTCGAATGTGGGGAATGTGGCCAATATCCCTGTTGGTTCGTTGGTTACCGGGAATGGCGTTGGACGCGAAGTCTATGTCCGCAGCAAGAATGTGAGCCTGGGGCAAATCACCCTTTCCAAACCGCTATATGATGCGGTGGGGACGCAGACCTATACCTTTACGCGCTTCAAATACATGCTGGATTTTTCGGGTTTCACGAAATTGTCCAAGTTCATCATGTCGGACATTGAATTTCAGTGTAATGCGCGTTGCAGCGGTATTCTGATGGCCCCGGCCGGGCTGATCTTTGCGCTGAAAGACAGCTTTATGACGCGCCCCTTGGATCGGGGGATCTCCAGCATCGGCGAAGGCTGTCAGGGCATGTTGATCGACCGCTGTCAGTTCTTGTCCGATCAGACCGGGACACCGGCGCAAAACCGGACCGTGATTGCGCTGAATGCGAACGGAAACGATGTCAAACTGCGCGACAACCGGATCACCCAGTTCCGCCATTTCGCGGTTTTGGCGGGGACCAGCTCGATCATCATTGGCAACCATTGGTTCCAGGGGGACAACGAACCCGAGGGGCTGCGCACGGCCGGACTGATCCTGACCAGTTCGCATAACCGCGCGACCATCACTGGCAACTATATCGACAACTGCTCGATTGAATGGACAAACGAGCACCACGCCGAGCCAGATCAGGAAGACGAGTTTTCGTTCAGCGCCTTGAACATCTCGGACAACATTTTTCAGGCGATCGACGCGGCACCGTGGTCTCGGTTCATCGTAGTCAAACCCTATGGGGCCGACCATTTCATCAATGGTCTGAACATCACGGGCAATGTTTTCCGGTCGATGCAGACCGTCCTGGACAGGGTCGAGGGAGTGGATACCTCTTTTGCGGATCTGGACTATGGTCGGATGCGCAACATCCTGATCAAGGGGAATACCTTCAACAACATTGGCCGCGGGATCGAAAACCCCCGGGTGGTGGACGTGTCGCAAAACACGGCTGCGGATGCCTGGACCGTTGACTGCAGCCAGATTCTGGCCTTTGACGGTCGAGCGCGCAATGTGACCTCCTTGGTGGCCGAAGGCCGTATCCGGAACGCTGCTGGCAGCAACAATTGGGATTTCCCATATGTGCAAACCGAGCAGGGGTCGAATGACGATCAGGTTGTGATCAATTTCTCGGAACCTGTGACGGGTGACATGGTCATGACCGTTCGCATGGACAATTTCTAAGCGATCAGGTCCTTCGGTCCCAACTGGAACGCTTTGCCAAAACCTCCGTTCAGGAAACCACGGCGGGGCAGGAACCGGACAAATCCAAAATCCCCCAGGGATAAATAAAGCTTGGCTTTGGGATGGCTGCGCAGATATTGCGCGGCCATTTCCACATGCGCCGGGCTGTTGGATGCGACAAACTCGGCTTGGGCCTGATAGGTCAGCCGAGGATGGGACAACACATCGCCTTTGGGTCCAGGCTCGCCCAACAACAATGCGCAGTTGGGATTTGCCTGAAGGGCGCGGGTATGCTGCGCCAATTGCGACACCAACGAGACCGGCGTGCCAGAGGCATCCAACGCCAGGGCCACCCGGCTGAGAAACGGGGCCGGGCTATCGGGATCCGTCACGGCCAACGCCGCGAATGTGGCTTCGCTCAGCAACTGGTGCGCAAGGCTCCGCGCCTGATCATCAACGGATTGAAACAGCGACGTCGTCATGTGTCCAGGTTAGGGCGCGCGCGCTGGCCGTGCAACCAGGTCCGCTGCGGTCCCCGGCTCCGATGCCTTAGAATTCCATCCAGATCGCCAGTTTCAGAGCAGATCCGCGCCCGCCAAGCACCGTTTGGCTGAACCCGATTTCGGCATGAGTGTGTTTTCCAAGGCGGCGCACGACCGAGGGTGCGATTTTCAGGGTGTTGCTAACCTCGGGCACGATTGCGCTTTGGAACTGAACGAAGGCCTTCCACTTGTCCGAGGGCGAAACCCCGATGGTGCTATCGACCTTATAGCTGACCAGCCCTGACCACAGGTCGATCGTGGCCATGGCATCAATGGCTATCCATCCTCCGCCATACGGGGTCGCGATTCCGCGCCCATACGACAAGGTGGTGCGGCTGACGGGTCGCCCGGCGCCGTTGCCTCCCCCGACCTCCAGCGCAAGGCGATGTCCTTTGTCAGACTCCCAGAGCGGCACACGCGTAAAAAACAGCGCCGAGATGGCCCCCGTCGAGGTCATCCCCGTATCAACGCCGATCGTCATCCAGTCCCACAATCCATATTCGGCGTAATAAGAGCTGAGGAAACTGCCATCTGCCCCCCAGGTACAGGACGAAGCGCTGAACCAACCGCCCTTGGCGCGCTGCCACGCCCCGGCCTGCGCGGGAGACGTCGACAGAATGAACAACAGGAACACCAGCACGATCCGCATGGGACGCCTCCCTTGGGTTCAGTGTTACTTAAGCTTGGTAAATGATCCGTTAACCAAATCCCCCTTTGGCGTCGCGCGCCCCGGATGCTAGGCTGAAATCCGAGGATGGAGGAAAAAATGCCCAAGATATCAAGCGACAACCCGTTCCAGACCGTTATCACCACCTTCGAGATGACGCCCGGAACCTGCCAGGATCTGCTGGACGCATTGACCGATGCTTATGACAACTTCATTTCGAAACAGCCCGGATTCATCGGGGCCGGGCTGCACGTCAATGATGCGCAGACCAGGATCGCCAATTACTCGCAATGGGAACGGCGCGAGGATTTTCAGGCCATGCTACGCACCGAAGAGATGCGCAATCGCAATCGCGCCATCAACGATCTGTGCAAAAGCTTCGAGCCCGTGATGTATGACGTGGCCAAGTCCATCGACTAGACCACGTCAACGGGGCGCGGAGGGCTGTTAGACCGCGCCCTTCACCCACGAAATGATATTGGCCGCCGGTAGGGCACCGGATTGACGAGCGCGTTCACGCCCTCCGGCAAAGGTGGCCATCGTGGGAATTCCCCGGATGTTGTATTTCGCGCCGGCGTTTGGGTGATCCTCGGTGTTCAGCTTGACCATACGGGCGGCCCCGTTCAGCTCGGCCGCGGCCTTAGAGAATTCAGGCGCCATCATCCGGCACGGGCCGCACCACGGGGCCCAGAAATCCACCACCAGCGGCAGATCATCGTTACGTGCGGCCTTTTGCAGGGTGGCCAGATCAACCTCGGCGACCTTGCCCCCCACCAGCTTGGCGCCGCAAGTGCCGCATTTGGGGCCGGCGCGCAGCTTGTCCTGCGGGATACGATTGACCTGCCCGCAGTCCAGACAGGTAAGCTTCATGGATGGCATCTTTGCCCCCTCAATACATCAGTTGTTCAGAATGTATGAACGATCCGGCCCGGTTCAAGACCCGCCCTGCGCCTGCACCCGTTGGATCAGCGCCAGAACATGCGGCCCAAGATCCTGCACAATCATCCCCACACCTTCGGCGTTCGGATGAATACCGTCCGGTTGGAACAAAGGCTGCAGGTCGGCCGGAGTGCCCTCGCCCAGACCGGCAAAGAAATTGGGCGTGAACAGCGCCCCGAATTCCTCGGCCAGCTCGGGGTACATGGCCTCGAATTCCTGTCTATAGGCGGGTCCATAGTTCACAGGACCGGGCATACCGACCACCAGAATTTCCAGCCCGTTGTCCTGGGCAACCTGCAAAATCCCGCGCAGATTGGCCCGTGCCGCCGCCGGATCAATCCCGCGCAGCATATCATTGCCACCCAGCGTCACCATGATCCCGCCGATGTCCCGCGTCAGCGACCATTCGATCCGCGACAGCCCCCCTGCGGTAGTGTCTCCGGACACGCCCGCGTCGATCACCCGCACATCCTGACCCTGCCCCGCCAGCCAATCGCGCAGCTGCGGCACCAGACCTTCGTGATCCATCAGGCCATATCCAGCTGTCAGACTGTCCCCAAAGGCCATGATCGCCTTTTGCTGCGCACTGACCGCAACGGGCCACAGCATCATCACAGACAGAAGCGCCATCAGCACCTTGCCCCGCAAACGGCGCACCCCATATGAGAGAGAAGTTTTCATGGAAAGGATCTTGGGCATGTCTGAACCGGTTTTGTCACTGTCAAAGGCGGAGTTATCCCTAAGCGGGAACGCAGGCTTGGTCGAAATTCTTCACGGCATCACCCTGGATGTCCAGAGCGGCGAGTCACTGGGCCTGATCGGGCCATCGGGGTCGGGCAAATCCTCTCTCCTCATGCTCATGGGCGGGCTCGAGCGCGCCACGGGCGGCACCATCACCGCTTTGGGCCAGGACCTGACCACCATGGACGAAGATCAACTGGCCCGCTTCCGTCGCAAACATATGGGGGTGGTGTTCCAATCTTTCCACCTGATCCCGACGATGACCGCGCTGGAAAACGTCGCAACCCCCCTGGAACTGGCCGGAGATCGCGACGCGTTTGACCGCGCGATGGAGGAATTGAAGGCCGTCGGCCTAGAAGACCGAGCCGATCACTATCCCAGCCAGATGTCTGGAGGGGAGCAGCAGCGCGTTGCGCTGGCCCGCGCCGTGGCACCGCGCCCGGATATCCTGCTGGCGGATGAGCCGACGGGCAATCTTGATGGGGCCAACGGTGCAGCGATCATCGACCTGCTGTTTGGCTTGCGCGACCGCCACGGGGCGACCTTGGTTTTGGTGACCCACTCGCGCGAATTGGCCAGCCGTTGCGACCGGGTGATCCGCCTGCGCGATGGCCGCATCGACATGCAGGAGGCTGCGGCATGAGCCTGTCCGTCGCTGCTCGATTTGCCCGGCGCGAACTGCGCGGGGGGCTGCGGGGTTTTCGCATTTTCCTGGCCTGTCTGACCCTGGGCGTGGCCGCGATTGCCGGTGTCGGCAGCATCCGCGCAGGGATCGAGGCCGGTCTGGTCCAAGAGGGCGCGGCCCTTCTGGGTGGGGACGCGGAAATGGAATTCACCTATCGCTTTGCCAGCGACGCCGAACGCGAATGGATGGCCGAAGTGGCTGATAACGTGTCAGAAATCGCCGATTTTCGCTCGATGGCCGTGGTCGGGGATGAACGCGGGCTGACGCAGGTGAAAGCGGTCGATGACATGTACCCACTGATCGGCGCGGTCGGGTTGGCACCGGACATGCCCTTGGGCGTCGCGTTGGATGGGGCAAACGGCTTGCCCGGCGCGGTGATGGAGCGCGTGCTGATCGACCGTATGGGCCTTGAAATCGGCGATACGTTCCAACTGGGCACACAGGGTTTTACCCTGATGGCTGCGCTGGAGCGAGAGCCGGACAGCGCCGCTTCGGGTTTTGGTCTGGGGCCGCGCACCATCGTGCGCAAAGAGGCGCTGGCGCAGTCCGGTCTGCTGGTTCCCGGGTCGTTGTTCGAGGCCAAATACCGCCTGGACTTGCCTGACGGCACCGATCTGGAGACCACGAAATCCGCCGCCGTCGATGCCTTTGAAAACAAGGGGTTACGCTGGCGCGATTCCCGCAATGGCGCGCCGGGCATTGCAACCTTTGTGGACCGTCTGGGCGCGTTTCTGGTGCTGGTCGGCCTGTCCGGTCTGGCTGTGGGCGGTGTCGGGGTCTCGGCCGCTGTGCGTGCTTATCTGGCCGGTAAAACCAGCGTTATCGCGACCTTGCGCAGCCTTGGGGCCGAACGCAGCGTGATTTTCCAGACGTACTTTCTGCAAATCGGCGCTCTGTCGCTGTTGGGGATTGCCCTGGGCCTGATCCTTGGCGGAGGTGTCCCCGTTCTGCTGGCCCCGATCCTGACCGCGCAATTGCCAGTGCCGGCAGTCTTTTCGATCTTTCCGGAACCCCTGTTCGAGGCCGCAGTGTATGGCCTGTTGACCGCGCTGATCTTCACCCTCTGGCCACTGGCCCGCACCGGAGAGGTCCGCGCAGCCACCTTGTTCCGCGACGCGATGGCCGGGGCGCGGCTGTTCCCGCCGCTGCCTTACGTGCTGATCACGCTGGCCTTGGTCGGTGCGTTGGTTGGCGTCGCGATCCTGTTTTCGGGCACGGTCGAGCTGACGCTTTGGACCGCAGGCGGCATTCTGACGGCCTTGATCGTGCTGGCTTTGGCCGCGCTTGGCATCCGCCGCCTGTCTCGGCGCACACGTACCGCAGCGCGGGGCCTGCCCGCCCTGCGATGGGCCGTGGCCGCCATCGGTGGCACCCGGGACGAGGCCACGCCCGTGGTCTTGTCGCTGGGTCTGGGACTGGCCGTTCTGGCCTCGGTTGGGCAGATTGATGGCAACCTGCGCCAGGCAATCTCGGGCAACCTGCCGGATGTCGCGCCCAGCTATTTCTTTGTCGATATTCAGCGCGATCAGATGCCCGGTTTCCTCGAGCGCGTGGAAAACGATCCGCAGGTGGACCGCGTGGAATACGCACCCATGCTGCGCGGCGTGATCACGCGGATCAACGACATCCCCGCTGACGAGGTCGCGGGGGATCACTGGGTCGTGCGGGGCGATCGCGGGATCACCTATGCAGGGCCTCAGCCCGAAAACACCGCGATCACTGCGGGCGAATGGTGGCCCGAGGATTACAGCGGCCCGCCACAGATCAGCTTTGCCCGCGAAGAGGCCGAGGAAATCGGCCTGTCGCTGAACGACACGATCACCCTGAATATTCTGGGCCGCGACATCACCGGCACCATCACCAGCTTCCGTGAAGTCGATTTTTCGACCGCCGGGATGGGTTTTGTGATGGCGGTGAATGAAAACGCTCTGAAGGGTGCGCCGCACAGCTTTATCGCGACGGTCTATGCCGAAGAGTCCGCCGAGGCCGCAATCCTGCGCGATCTGGCCAGCCAATACCCCAACATCACCGCGATCCGCGTGCGTGATGCGATTGACCGGGTCAGCGTGATGCTGAACGGCATTGCCTCGGCCACGTCCTGGGGTGCGGCGGCGACGCTGCTGACCGGGTTCCTGGTGCTGATCGGCGCGGCGGCAGCTGGCGAACAGGCCCGCAGCTACGAGGCCGCGATCCTGAAAACCCTGGGGGCCTCGCGCAATCGCATCCTTGGCAGCTTCGCCCTGCGTGCGGGACTGCTGGGCGCGGGCGCGGGCTTGGTCGCCCTGGCGGCGGGCATCGCGGGCGGCTGGGCCGTGTCCTATTACGTGATGGAGACCGATTTCACCATAATCTGGTCCTCGGCCATCGGGATTGTCGCGGGGGGCGTGATCGCGACCTTGCTGACCAGCCTGGGCTTTGCCCGGCGCAGCCTGACCGCGCGACCCGCACAAATCCTGCGTGCGCGCGAATAGCCACGTTGCATTCGTATTCCGCGGGTGCAACCCATTGTGCATCCGCAGAATCACGAGGACCAGATGACAGACACGCTCCCTATGCCGGTCACGGCGCTGACCCGCGCTCAACAGACCAGCCTCGTAAATCTTGTGCGCCGCGCCGCCAAGACCGAGATCCTCCCGCGTTTTCGCAACCTGTCCGCCCATCAGATCGACACGAAATCCGGCCCTCAGGACCTGGTGACCGAGGCCGACACCGCCGCCGAGGCGATGATCGCGCGCGGCATCCTGCGCCTGTTCCCAAATGCCGTGGTGATCGGCGAAGAGGCCGCCAGTGCCGATCCCTCTTTGCGCCAGAAAGCGGCCGAGGCCGAGCTGGCCTTTATCATCGATCCGGTCGACGGGACCTGGAATTTCGCCAATGGCGTGCCGCTGTTCGGCGTGATCCTGGCCGCAACCCGTTTTGGGCGCCCGGTCTTTGGTCTGCTGTATGATCCGATGGTGGATGACTGGGTGATCGCGGATGACCTGTCACGCGCACGCATCGACGGGGCGGGCCGCACGGAAACCTCGGCCCATGTTTCGATCGGGGGCGAGCTGTCGGACCTTTCCGGCATCATGCACTACTATCTGATGCCCAAGGACACGCAGGCCAAACTGGCCCCGGTGCTGCCGGAATTCTACCGGATGAGCTCGATGAGTTGTTCGTGCCACGAATACAGGGTGATGGCGCAGGGCGGCGTGGATTTCACCCTGTCGGGCATGCTGAACCCGTGGGATCACGCAGCGGGTGTGCTGTTGTGCCAACAGGCAGGGGGCGTTGCGAAAATGCTGGACGGGCGTGATTACGACATCAGCATTGAAGAGGGCTATATCCTCTGCGCGCCCAACCAGGATACTTGGGACAGGCTGCGCGACGCGCTGGCCCCTGCCCTGCTGGATTAGATTGCGAAAAAGGCCCCGGATTTCCGGGGCCTCTTGCTGTGATCACTCGGTGTAGTCTTCCATCGGGGGGCAGATACACACCAGGTTCCGGTCACCATAGGCGTTATCCACCCGGTTCACCGGCGGCCAGTATTTATCGACCCGGAACGCACCCGGAGGATAGCATCCCTGCTCGCGCCCATAGGGCCGGTTCCATTCGCCGACCAGATCCTCGACCGTGTGCGGCGCACGTTTCAGCGGGTTGTTTTCCGCGTCCAAAGTGCCGTTGGCCACGTCGTCGATCTCGGCCCGGATGGCCAGCATGGCGTCGCAGAACCGATCCAGCTCGGCCTTGGTTTCCGATTCCGTGGGTTCAACCATCAGCGTACCTGCAACCGGCCAGCTCATGGTTGGGGCATGAAAACCGCAATCCATCAGGCGCTTGGCAATGTCATCCACGGTGATCCCGGCGCTGTCGGCAAAGGGGCGCGTGTCCAGAATGCATTCATGCGCCACACGGCCCGTGGGGCCCTGGTACAGAACGTCATAGGCGCCCTCCAGCCGCTTGGCGATATAGTTCGCGCCCAGAATAGCAACGCGCGTGGCCTGCGTCAGCCCATCCCCGCCCATCATCAGGCAATAGGCCCAGCTGATCGCCAGGATCGAGGCCGATCCGTATGGCGCCGCAGACACCGGCCCCTCGGTTCCACCCGTTTCCGGATGGCCGGGCAGATGCGGCACCAGGTGTGATTTCACCCCAATCGGGCCCATGCCGGGACCGCCGCCACCATGCGGGATGGCAAAGGTCTTGTGCAGGTTCAGGTGGCTGACATCCCCGCCCAGATCTCCGGGGCGCGACAGCCCAACCATCGCGTTCAGGTTGGCCCCGTCGATATAGACCTGCCCGCCATGTTCGTGGGTGATGGCGCAGACCTCTTTCACCGTTTCCTCGAACACACCATGCGTGCTGGGATAGGTGATCATGCATCCGGCCAGATCGGCGGCATGTTTTTGCGCCTTTGACAGGAAATCGTTCAGGTCGATATCGCCGTTTTCCATGGATTTCACCGGCACGACCTTCCAGCCGACCATCTGAGCGCTGGCCGGGTTGGTGCCGTGCGCGCTCATCGGGATGAGGCAGACATTGCGATGCCCTTCGCCCCGCGCCTGATGATAGGCGGCGATTGTCAACAGCCCCGCATATTCCCCCTGGGCGCCACTGTTGGGCTGCATCGAGAAATCGTCATACCCGGTGATGTCGCACAGCATCCGGCTAAGATCGCTGATCATTTCCGCATATCCCGCGGCCTGAT
Organism: Thalassovita sp. ABM4_323; assembly: GCF_056158665.1. Lineage (NCBI taxonomy): Bacteria > Pseudomonadati > Pseudomonadota > Alphaproteobacteria > Rhodobacterales > Roseobacteraceae > Thalassovita > Thalassovita sp. ABM4_323. Next base: position 117,705 of record NZ_JBSWTS010000007.1, read on the forward strand.
CAACGGGGACAAACGGGTGAATGTCGGCAAATTCCGGCCAGCTGATCGGAGCCATCTCGGCGGCTGCGTTCAACTTCATCGTGCAGCTGCCCAGCGGGATCATCGCCCGATCCAGCGCCAGGTCACGATCGGCCAGACGGCGCATATAGCGCATCATCTCGGTCTCGGCCCGGTTCATGTGGAAAATCGGATGGGTCAGGATATCGCTGGCCCGCAAGGCATGTTCCGGCAGGCGCCATTCGCCCGGCTGATCGTCCTTGCGGGTGATGCCAAAGGCGCGCCAGACGGCCTCGATCGTCGCGGGAACCACGGCCTCGTCCAGGGTGATGCCGACCTTGGTTTTGCCCACGGGGCGCAGGTTCACGCCCTCATCCACAGCCGATTTCAGCACCGCCTGTTGCAGTGGGCCAACCTCGACCGTCACCGTGTCAAAGAACGTTTCGGGCGCGACGCTGAACCCGGCCTCTTCCAGCCCTTTGACCAGCCGCACAGCCTTGCGGTGAATACGCTGCGCAATCGCACGCAGCCCGTCCGGCCCATGGAACACCGCGTACATCGAGGCCATGACCGCCAGCAACGCCTGCGCTGTACACACGTTCGAGGTGGCCTTTTCACGCCGGATATGCTGTTCGCGCGTTTGCAGCGACAGACGATACGCCCGGTTGCCGCGCGCATCTACGGACACACCCACCAGACGCCCCGGCATCGCGCGTTTGAAACTGTCGCGGCACGCCATATAGGCCGCGTGCGGACCACCATAACCCAAAGGCACGCCAAACCGCTGGGTCGAGCCCACGGCGATATCCGCCCCCATCGCGCCGGGCTCTTTCAACAGCACCAGCGCCATCGGATCGGCGATCACGATCCCCACGGCCTTGGCCGCATGCAGCGCCTCCATTTCAGCGGTGAAGTCGCGCACATGACCATAGGTGCCGGGGTATTGGAACACCGCGCCGAACACGGCCTCGGGCTCCAGATCTTCGGGGGCGCCGACAATCACCTCGATCCCCAAAGGCGCCGCACGGGTCTGCATCACCGCGATGTTCTGAGGATGACAGTTTTCATCCACGAAAAACGCCTTGGCCTTGGACTTCGACACGCGCTGCGCCATGGTCATCGCCTCGGCCGCTGCCGTCGCCTCGTCCAGCAAGCTTGCATTGGCGATTTCCAAACCCGTCAAATCGCTGACCATAGTCTGATAGTTGATCAGCGCCTCTAGCCGCCCCTGCGAGATCTCGGGCTGATAGGGCGTATAGGCCGTGTACCAGGCCGGGTTTTCCAGGATATTGCGCTGGATCGCGGGCGGCGTCACCGTCCCGTGATAGCCCATGCCGATCAGACTGGTCAGAACCTGGTTCTTCTCGGCCACCTCGCGCATCCGGCGCAGCATCTGGCGTTCGCTCAACCCCGTGGCAATTTCCAAAGGCGCCTGGGCCCGGATCGCGGCAGGCACCGTCTGGTCGATCAAAGCGTCCAAACTGTCCGCGCCCACCACCTGCAACATCTCGTCCATTTCAGCCGGAGACGGGCCGATGTGGCGACGGTTGGCAAAATCATAAGGCAAATATTCCGTGGGCTTGAACGCCATGGTCCCTGCTCCTTTGCGTGCTTTTTCTTGGTCCAAATACCCTCGCCGAAGGCGTTCCAACGCCGCCTTCACGCAAAGAGTCAGAGGTTAGCCGACCAGCTCGGCATAGGCGTCTTCATCCATAAAGCTGTCCAGCGCGCCCATGTCGTCGATCTTCAGCTTGAAGAACCAGGCCTCGCCCAGCGGGTCCTCGTTCACCTTGCCGGGTTCGTCGACGATGGCCTCGTTGACCTCGACAACCTCGCCATCCAACGGGGCCGAGATGTCGGACGCCGCCTTGACGCTTTCGATCACAGCCACCTCGTCGCCGGTGGACACCATGGTGCCGATCTCGGGCAATTCCACGAACACAACATCCCCCAGCTGGGTCGAGGCATGTTCGGTGATCCCCACAATCACCACATCCCCATCCACGCGCAGCCATTCATGATCTTCGGTATATTTCATCGGATTTCTCCCTGTTCGCTTTATCGTTTGAAGTTGGCTGGGACGAAGGGCAGCTGAACCACCTGCACAGGCAGGCGTTTGCCGCGCACTTCGCCAAAGATTTGAGTACCTGGCGCGGCCATGTCCGAGGGCACATAGCCCATCGCCACAGGCCCTTGCACCGTCGGCCCGAACCCGCCCGAGGTCACCTGCCCAATCGCCGCGCCGCCCTCGGCATCGGCAAACAGCTGCACGCCTTCGCGCATCGGGGCGCGCCCTTCGGGGCGCAGGCCGACGCGGGCGCGGGTGGCTCCGTTTTCCAGTTCCGTCAGGATGCGTTCGGCCCCCGGGAAACCGCCCGCACGCGCACCATCGGTGCGGCGGATTTTCTGGATGGCCCAGGTCAGGCCCGCCTCGATCGGGGTGGTTTCGGTGTCGATGTCATGGCCATACAGGCACAATCCGCCCTCCAGCCGCAGGCTGTCACGCGCGCCCAGACCGATGGGCAGAACGGTTTCGTCCGCCAGCAGAGTACGGGCCAACCCGTCCGCCGCGTCAGCGGGAACCGAGATTTCATACCCGTCCTCGCCGGTATAGCCCGAGCGCGAGATCCAGCACTCGGCCCCGTTCAGATCGACAGTCGCCACATCCATGAATTTCATCTCGGCCACGGCAGGGTTCAGCGCCGCCAGTGCAGCCTCGGCCCCCGGGCCTTGCAGGGCCAGCAGCGCGCGATCCTCGATGACTTCGACGGCGACGCCTGCGGGCATGTTCGCCTGCAAATGCGCGATGTCGGCGTCCTTGCAGGCCGCATTCACCACCACGAACAGATGATCGCCCCGGTTGGCCAGCATCAGATCGTCCAGAATGCCGCCCGCCTCGTTGGTGAAAAACCCATAGCGCTGCCGGTTCTGGGCCAGCCCGGCGATATTCACCGGGACCAGCGCCTCTAGAGCCAGGGCAGCCGTTTCATAGTCAGGGCCGCGCAGGATCACCTGCCCCATATGGCTGACGTCGAACAGCCCGGCGGCATCGCGCGTATGCTGGTGTTCCTTCATCACGCCCGCGGCGTATTGCACCGGCATGTCATAGCCCGCAAACGGCACCATCTTGGCGCCCAGTTCGCGATGCAGGTCATCCAGCGGTAATGTCTTCAGATCAGTCATGGCATCCCCTGTCTTTGCGGTAACCGAGGTGACATGAAGCCCATCCCCGGCATCACACCCGCCACAAATGCGGCGGAACACTTGATGCCCCCTCTGTCACGGTGCCTGAGATCGCTATCCCTTCGGCGGACGCGTCTGGCGCGCCTCTCTCCAGAGTTTTTCCATCCGATCGGTCCCTTGGGCCTGAGAGTTTCCGGGGCGGTTGCTCCTTCGGCACCGGTTACCCGGTTCTCCCGATCTGATAATTTCTGCTTAGACGAGTTGCTTGCGCACGGCAAGGGGTCGTTTTCGACCCCTCAGGATCAGGCGCGGCAGGCGACGGGTGACATCAGCTCGATCAGTTGATCATTTCCGCAGACCAGTTCGTCAAGCGTGATGTCATCGAGATGCTTGTAAAAGGCCTCGGCCGCGCCCGCGATGGCAGTTTTTAGGCGGCAGGCCTCGATCAGCGGACAGGTGTTGTCGACGTCGGCGAAACATTCGGCGATGGGGACGTTGGATTCCAGCGACCGAAACACATCCCCGATGCGGATGTCAGCCATCGCGCGCCCCAGCTGAATACCGCCGTTGCGGCCCCGCTGCGTATGCAGATAGCCCAGCTGCCCCAACTGGTTGATGACCTGCGCCAGATGGTTTTCCGAGGCGTTGCACCGCTTCGCCACTTCGGATTTGGTGACCAATCGCCCCTCGTTCGAGCCACAAAACATCAGGACACGGATGGCGATATTGGTTCGTTTGGTAATGCGCACGTCAGTTTCCCCTAGGGCAAAAGTTGATTAAAACTGCCGAAATCAACAGAATTTGGGATTGATATGGATCAATCGAATGCTTTTTATCTGCATCATGGATGCATTTTTCTTTGGATATGGGTCACTTGTGAACCGCAACACCCATGACTTTGGCAACGCAGAACAGGCCCGCGCGCGGGGTTGGAGACGGGTTTGGCGCCACACTGCGCTGCGTCCTGTCGCCTTTTTGACAGCGATTCGCGATGAGACATCCGAGATCGAAGGCCTGATCGCGCCCGTCCCCAACGGAGATTGGCGCGCCCTGGATCACCGCGAACGCGCCTATGATCGGGTTCAGCTGGCTGACGTCGCGCACCATCCCCTGCCCTTTACGCCGGACGTGGCGATCTACTCGATCCCTGCGGGCAAACATGGCGCCCCGACGATGGCGCACCCGGTGCTGCTCAGCTATCTGGACGTGGTGGTTCAGGGCTATCTGCAGGAGTTCGACGAGGCTGGCGTGGCCCATTTCTTTGACACGACCGATGGCTGGGACGCGCCCATTCTGGATGATCGCACCCACCCGCACTACCCGCGTCACCAAACGCTCTTGCCCGAGGAAACCGCCCTGGTGGACCACTGGTTAAACAAAATTGAGGCTCGGATCGTGCATCTGGACGATCACCCGCCCATTCCGCGCGCACCAGCCGAGGCGAAATCCAAGCCCTAGCCCAGACAATCCAACAGAAAAGGCCAGCCGCATTGGGCTGGCCTCAATCAATCTTGGCGCTGACTTAGCGCGCCTTGATCACCTGCAGCAGAGGCATCAGGTCGCCCATGTCGGGCCCACGGCTTTGGCCGGTGATGGCTTTGCGCAGCGGCATGAACAGGCCTTTGCCTTTGCGACCAGTGGCCTCTTTCACGGATGTGGTCCAGCTTTTCCAGGTGTCCCCGTCAAACGGGCCTTCGGGCAGCAGCAGCATGGCCTGCGCGATGAATTCCTTGTCTTCATCGGCAATGTCAGGCTCGGCACCGTCACGGCACAGGGCCCACCACCCGGCCAGATCGGCCTTGATGGTGATGTTGTCGCGCATCACGGTCCAGAATTGTTCGGCCATCTCATCGGGCACACCAAGGGCATGGATATCATCGGATACCGCCGCGTAGGGCTGCAATTGCAAATAGTGACCCGTCAGCGGGAACAGGTCCTGCACGTCGAACTTGGTCGGCGCCGAGCCGAAATGCGTCAGTTCGAACCCCTCGGCGATTTCATCCAACGAGGTGCGCAGCTCGACCGGATCAGACGAGCCCAGACGCGCCATCAGCGACAGCACAGCCGCCGGTTCGATCCCCTGTTCGCGCAGGTCCTTCAGCGCCAGCGTGCCCAGACGTTTGGACAGCGCCTCGCCCTGCGGGCCGGTCAACAGCGAATGGTGCGCAAAACGCGGCGCCGTATGGCCCAGGGCCTCCATGATCTGAATTTGCGTTGCGGTGTTGGTCACGTGGTCCGAGCCACGAACAACATCCGTCACGCCCATATCCGTGTCATCCACCACCGAGGCGATGGTGTACAAAACCTGCCCATCCGCTCGGATCAGCACCGGGTCAGACACCGAGGCCGCGTCGATCGAGATATCGCCCAGAATGCCATCGGCCCATTCGATGCGTTCCTGGTTCAGCAGGAAACGCCAGTACCCTCCACGCTCTTCGCGCAGCTTGGCTTTTTCCTCGTCCGACAGGTTCAGCGCCGCGCGGTCATAGACCGGAGGTTTGCCCATGTTCAGCTGTTTCTTGCGCTTCAGGTCCAGCTCGGTCGGGGATTCGAAACACTCGTAGAAGCGGCCGATTTCACGCAGTTTGTCCGCAGCCTCGGCATAGAGATCCAGCCGTTCGGACTGACGTTCGATCCGGTCCCAGGTCAGGCCCAGCCACTCCAGATCGCGTTGGATCTGGTCCACGTATTCTTCTTTGGACCGCTCGGGATCGGTGTCGTCAATCCGCAGGATGAACTGACCGCCAGCCTTGCGGGCGATCAGATAGTTCATCAGCGCGGTGCGCAGGTTACCAACGTGAATGTAACCCGTAGGCGAGGGTGCAAAACGTGTCGTGGTCATGGGAATCTCCTGTTGGCGCCCCCCATTCCACATGTGACGCGGATTGTCCAGAAAATCGGGCCTTATGCGGCCATCAGCTTTGCTGTCGAGCCCCGCGCTTCACTTAGACAAAGAAGGCCCGCGTGTCCTGGATCCGAAACTATGAGAAAGCTTAAATGCGCGTGTGGGCTCTATTCGCCGCGACCAACACGTCTGACTTGACCCAAATAAACGACAATGCCCGCCTAGGCTGGCTGAACCGGCCAAATCTGGTTCAGATCATGCAACCCGGTGCGGATCAGTTCTGCCAGTACATCCAAGTCTATATCGGCCAGCTTGTTCACATAGAGACAGGATTTGCCCAGCTTGTGCTTGCCCAAACGGCCCAGGATCGCGGAATAGTCCTGGTATCCCGGCATGATATAGATCGACAGGTTCGACTTGCGCGGGCTGAAACCGGTTGCCAGGAACGTGCCCTCGCGGCCGCTGGCATAGCGATAGTCATAGCGCCCGAACCCCACGATTGATGCCCCCCACATCACCGGCTGGAATCCGGTGACCTGTTGGAACAGGTCCAGCAATTGCAGCCCGTCCGCGCGCCGGGTGGGATGCTCGACCACGTTCACAAACGCCAGTGGGGATTGATCTGTTGGAACGGTTTTGTTGGACATCACCTAGCCTTGCTGCGATGTCCCAAGATTAGCACGCCGCGCTTACTGCGTCACCAGGATCACGGCGCCGGATACCACAAGGGCGGCGATCAGATAGTTGCGAGGGCGCAGGGTCTCGCGGCGGAACACCAGCACCCCGAACAGCAAGGTCCACAGCGGCGTGGTCGAGGCCAGCGGGGCCACCACGGTGACCGATCCCATCGACAATGCCCCGTTCAGCGACAGGATGCCCAGGCCGTTGATCACCCCGCTCAGCATGAACCAGCGCACCGCGCTTCCGCTCGAGGCTAGGCGTCGGATACCGCGATCCCGGGCGAACAAGATCAGGGCCAGGACCACAGCCGAGACGCTGGCCGTGACCAGCGCGGCAAAATAGGGGCTGGGCGCGGTTTCCATGCCAAGTTTCATTGCCGGTTGGGAAAAACCGCGCACCGTTGCAGCCCCCAAGGGAAAGACCAGCACCCATAGCGGCCAGCCACGGGAAAACCCGCGCGAGGGGACAGCCGACAACACCAACCCGCCCACCATCAGCGCCAGGGCCAGCCCCGAGCGCGGGCCGAAGCTTTCGCCCAGAAACAGGATCGCGGGCAGCGTGGCCAGCACGGGCACGAAGGCGCCAAGGGCCGAAGTCAGTGCCGGCCCGACGCGTTGCACCGAGAAGATCTGAAAGGTCTGCCCCATCGCCGGAAAAAAGATGCCAGACACCGCAAAGATCAGGGCGCCTGTCGTGGCGAACCAGGCCCAATCAATGACAAACGGCGCGCCCAGCCAGAACACGGTCGCCATCGACACCACGGACAGAAACGCGCCGGTCAGCCCGTCGGCCCCATCCAGCCCCTTGCGGTGAATATGGACGTTAAATCCGAACAGCGCCCCGGCTCCCAGGGCGAGGGCCGCAGCCAGCAGCATCAGCTGGGGTCGCGCCAGCAATTCACGATGGGATAGCGCCGATCCAGCCAGAAGGCCCGCGGACTAAGCCGCGCGCCGGGTGCGGACTGGAACCGTTTGTATTCGCTGATATAGATCAGGTGCTCGACCCGCTTGACCGTGTCGCGATCGAACCCGGCGGCCACGCAATCGGCCACGCTGGCCTCGCCATCGACCAGCATCATCAGGATCGCGTCCAGCACCTCGTAGGGGGGCAGGCTGTCTTCGTCTTTTTGATCCGGGCGCAGCTCGGCCGAGGGGGGTTTGTCGATGATCGAAACCGGGATCACCTCACCCTCGTTGCCCATCATCCAGTCGGGGCGATGGTTGGCATTGCGCCAGCGGCAGCAATCAAAAACACGCGTTTTATACATGTCCTTGATCGGGTTATAGCCGCCCGACATGTCGCCATAGATCGTGGCATAGCCCACCGCGACCTCGGATTTATTGCCCGTGGTCAGCAGCATTTCACCAAACTTGTTCGACATCGCCATCAGCAGCAGCCCGCGCAGACGGGATTGGATGTTTTCCTCGGTGATGTCGGGCTCCATACCCGCAAAAAACGGGGCCAGCGTGTTGGTGATCGCCTGACGCCCCTCGGCAATCGGCACGAAATCATAGCGACAGCCCAGACGTTCGGCGATGTCCTTGGCGTCATCCAAGGACCCTTGCGAGGTATATTCCGAGGGAAGCATCACACAGCGCACGTTTTCCGCCCCCAGGGCATCCACGGCAATCGTCGCCACCAGCGCAGAATCAATGCCGCCCGACAGGCCCAGCAGCACCTTTTTGAACCCGGTTTTGCCCATGTAGTCGCGCAGGGCCTCGACCATCACGCGATAGTCTTGCTCCATGTCATCCGGGTGATGGGTCTTTTCGCCGGGCACCACGGTCCATCCGTCCGCACCGCGTTGCAGATCAACATGCGAGATCGCCTCGTCGAACACCGGCAATTGCATCGCCAGATCCCCGTGCGGGTTCAGCACGAAACTGCCACCGTCAAAGACCTGATCATCCTGACCGCCCACCATGTTCAGATAGATCAGCGGCAGACCAGTTTCGACCACGCGGGCCACCATCATGTTCAGGCGGACCTCCATCTTGCCCCGGAAATAGGGGCTGCCATTGGGCACCAGCAGGAACTCGGCGCCGGTTTCCTCCAGCGTTTCGGCGACATCTTCGTGCCAGGCATCCTCGCAGATGGGGCTGCCGATGCGCACGTCATTCACCGCATAAGGGCCACCCAAGGGGCCACTGTCGAATACCCGAACCTCGTCAAACACGGTCTCGTTGGGCAAATGGTGCTTCAGCACGCAATTGGCGACTCGCCCGTGCCGGCAGATATAGTAGGCGTTATACAGCTTGCCGTCCTGCACCGCCGGGGCACCGATCCCCAGCGTGGGCCCATCCGCACATTGCGCAGCCAACGTTTCCACGGCTGCAATCGCCATCTGGTGGAACACCGGCTTCATCACCAAGTCTTGCGTGTTGTAGCCTGTGATGAACATCTCGGGCAGAGCCACCATATCGGCGCCAGCGGCCCTGGCCTTTTGCCAGGCCTCATAGGCCTTGGCGGCGTTGCCAGCCAGATCACCCACGGTTGGGTTCAGCTGCGCAATTGTCAGGCGGAATTTGTCGGACATGACGTGCCCCTTGGTTCTGTTCGTCCCCCCCGATTTAACAGAACCACCGGCGAGGAAAAGCCGCTTTGACCAAAAGGCGTTGTCTAGGGCCGGTTGCTCCACTAGATTTCGGGCAACGCAAACAGGCAACCGTCAATCCGCAGGCAGGTCTTTCATGGCAAATACGCGCATCCTTTTCGCCGCAGCACTGGCCGGGTTGATGGCGTCCTCGGCGCTGGCTCAGGACGGGGGCGTTCAGACCAAGCAATACGAGGATGGCGGTGTTTACGAGGGCACGTTCAAGGACGGGCTGCAACACGGCACCGGCACCTACCGGCTGCCCAACGGGTACGAATATACCGGCGAATGGGTCGCGGGCGAAATCCGCGGTCAGGGCGTGGCGCGATTCCCCAATGGCTCGGTCTATGAGGGCGAGTTCGCCAATGGCAAACCCGAAGGCGTCGGCAAAATCGTGTTCACCGATGGGTCCACCTACGAGGGCCACTGGGTCGCGGGCAAGATCACCGGCGTGGGCGTGGCGATGTATGCCAACGGCACCCGCTACGAGGGCGCGTTCAAGAACGCGATGCACCACGGGCGCGGGGTGATGCGCACGCCGGGCGGCTATGTCTATGACGGCGACTGGGTGAACGGGGTCAAGGACGGCTTCGGCACCATCACCTATCCCGATGGCGCGGTCTATGAAGGCCAGGTCAAGCGCGGCACCCGCGAAGGTCAGGGCACCCTGACCATGTCCGACGGGATGGTCTATGCTGGCCTGTGGCAGAACGGCCAGATCCATGGTCAGGGCAAGCTGACCCAAAGCAATGGTGACGTCTACGAAGGCATGCTGATCAATGGCCGCCGTGAGGGGCTGGGCAAGGTCACCTATGCCAACGGCGATATCTATGATGGCGAATTTGCCGACGATCGCCGCCAGGGTCAGGGCACGTTCACGGGCACCGATGGCTATCGCTATCAGGGCACCTGGGTCGCGGGCCAGATCGAAGGCGACGGGACGGTCACCTATCCTGATGGCTCCAGCTATACCGGCCAATTCCGCGGCGGGGCCGAGGACGGCGTGGGTAAGATCACCTATCCCGATGGTGCCACCTATGACGGCGAATGGCGCGCGGGCGTGATCGAGGGTCAGGGCACGGCGACCTACCGCAACGGAGCGGTCTACGAGGGCGGCTTTGTCGACGCCAAGAACCACGGCAACGGAATCATGACCTACCCGGATGGCTATCGCTATGAAGGCGAATGGCAAGCGGGTAAACGCCACGGCCAGGGCACCGCCACCTATCCCAACGGCATGGTGTATGTTGGCCAGTTCGTTGGCGGCCAGCGCGAGGGCTCGGGCATCATCACCGCCACGGATGGCTTTAAGTACGAGGGCGAGTGGAAGGCCGGCGCCATCAACGGCCAGGGCACCGCAACCTATGCCAATGGCGATGTCTACGAAGGCATGTTCAAAGACGGCAAACGTCAGGGCGATGGCACCATGCGCTATGCCAGCGGTCAGGAAGAGACTGGCAAATGGGAAAACGGAGCTTTGGTGACCGGCGCTGCGGCCGAAGCCAGCGAATAATCCCTACCAGGGTACCGATTTCCCGGCCCAGTCATAGAAATGGCCGCTCTGTTCGGGAGCTAATCCGTCCAGCACTGCAAGCAGGTTCTGTGCTGCCTCGGATGGTGCGACTGTTGGGTGCCGCCCCGCGTAATTGGCGGTGAAATCTGTCGCCACCGTGCCCGGATGCAGCGCCACGCAAAGCGCCTTGGGATGGGTGCGGGCCAGCTCGATTGCGCCGGTGTGGAGAATTTGATTTAGCGCCGCTTTGGCCGCACGATAGGAATACCAGCCGCCCAGCCGATTGTCCCCGATGGACCCAACCCGCGCCGATAGGGCCGCGAAAACCGACCGGCGATCCCGCGGCATCAGGCGGATCGCGTGCTTCATCACCAGCGCCGGGCCGATGCAATTCACAGCAAACTGATCGGCCATCGCCGCAGCGTCGAGGGTCCTGATCGTTTTCTCGGGCGGCGCCCCTGCCCCAAGCAACCTCCCTGTTGCGACAAATACCAGATCAAACCCGGGGTCCAACCCGGCCAAGGCCACCTGAACGCTGCTTTCGTCCGTGATATCCAATCCCGTTGTGGACCGCGACAAACCAGTCACCGTGACCCCGCGCGCCTGCAGCGCAGACGCGACCGCAGACCCGATTCCACCCGAGGCGCCAATGATCAATGCTCGTTCCATACTGTCCCAGCTAGCCCGCCCAAGCCCCCGTTCAACCAGCAAAAATTCGCGCTTTTCTTTTTGAACGGGGCCTCCTATAAATCGAGGCATGAACACTTTGGGCCATATCACCGCAACCGCACGTCGTACCAACGGCGCGTTGCCCTATGCTGCCCTCCTACTGCTAAGCCGCCTCTGAGCGTGCCATTTCCCGGCGCGACCGCTCAGAGGATGTGCTTGATCTTCGCGCCACAGGCTTTAGCAGACTTCAAAAAAGAGACCCGACATGACCGATAAATCCAAACAAGACCACGTCTTGATTTTCGACACGACTCTGCGTGATGGCGAGCAATCCCCCGGCGCGACGATGACCCACGATGAAAAGCTGGAAATCGCCGAGATGCTGGACGACATGGGCGTCGATATTATCGAGGCCGGTTTCCCCATCGCTTCGGAGGGTGATTTCAAAGCGGTGAAGGAAATCGCTGAACGCTCGAAAAACTCGACCATCTGCGGTCTGGCGCGCGCGAATTTCAAAGATATCGATCGCTGCTACGAGGCCGTGAAACATTCGGCCAGCCCGCGCATCCACACCTTTATCGGCACCTCGCCGCTGCACCGCGCGATCCCCGATCTGACCATGGATGAAATGGCCGACAAGATCCACGAAACCGTCAGCCACGCCCGCAATCTGTGCGACAATGTGCAATGGTCTCCGATGGATGCCACGCGCACGGAACACGACTATCTGTGCCGCGTGATCGAGATCGCGATCAAGGCCGGCGCGACCACCATCAACATCCCCGATACGGTCGGTTACACCGCCCCGCGCGAATCCGCCGACCTGATCAAGATGCTGCTGGAACGCGTCCCCGGCGCGGACGAGATCGTGTTCGCGACCCACTGCCACAATGACCTTGGCATGGCGACAGCGAACGCCCTGGCCGCGGTCGAGGCCGGCGCGCGCCAGATCGAATGCACCATCAACGGGCTGGGCGAACGCGCAGGCAACACCGCGCTGGAAGAGGTCGTGATGGCGCTGCGCGTACGCAACGACATCATGCCCTACCGCACGCAGATCGACACCACCAAGATCATGAACATCTCGCGCCGCGTGGCGACCGTGTCGGGCTTTCCGGTGCAGTTCAACAAGGCTATCGTCGGCAAAAACGCCTTTGCGCATGAATCCGGCATCCACCAAGACGGCATGCTCAAGAACCGCGAGAACTTCGAGATCATGGTCCCCGAAGATATCGGCCTGTCCGGCACCTCTTTGCCGCTGGGCAAACACTCGGGCCGCGCCGCCCTGCGCGCCAAGATGGAAGAGCTGGGATACGAGCTGGGTGAGAACCAGTTGAACGACGTTTTTGTGCGGTTCAAGGCCCTGGCTGATCGTAAGAAAGAGGTCTTTGACGACGACCTGATCGCTATGGTCACCGACCAAGAGGTGCAGGACGAAGGCGACACGCTGCAGCTCAAACGGCTGCGCGTGGTCTGCGGCACTGATGGCCCACAAGAGGCCGAAATGACCCTGTCCATTGACGGCGAGGACAAGAGCATAGACGCAACGGGCGATGGCCCGGTAGATGCGGCGTTCAACTGCGTGAAAATGCTGTTCCCCCATGCGGCGCGTCTGCAGCTGTATCAGGTGCACGCCGTCACCGAAGGGACCGATGCCCAAGCCACCGTGACTGTGAAAATCGAAGAGGACGGCCGCATCGCAACTGGGTCGTCAGCAGACACCGACACCGTGGTCGCAAGCGTGCGTGCCTATGTGAACGCGCTGAACCGGCTGATCGTCCGCCGTCAAAAAACCGGCCCCGGCGAAGATCGAAAAGAGATCAACTACAAAGATCTCCATTGATCCAGCGGAGCGCCTGACGGCGCCCACTATACCTCGCGTAGCGCCAATAGGCGCTACGCTCAGGCTAAGGGGCAAGCCCCTTCTTCGCCTTTGGCGAATTCATCCCCCGAGAGCCTTGCGCACAGCGAACGCACTGCAACGTGATCTCGTTCCTCGCGTCACGTCCGAGGGAACGGCCAAAGGCCGATCCCGAGACAACAAGCGCGCGCGATAGCGCGCTCAATCGGATCAAGATTTAAAATCGCTCCAGAAGGCGCCGCAGATAGTCCAACTCTTCAGTCGGTCGCTCACCTTCTCCGGACCTTCGACGGATTTCATCCAACAGTTCGTGGGCGCGGCGATAAACATCTTCGCCCTGCAAGAGGTCCTCTTGCGTCCCCACATCCCCACCGCGCGAGCCGGGGTTGCGGCCCAGGGGGTCGCGGCTATTGGCTTGGGCATTGCCTGTTTCCTGCCCATCTCCACCGCGCTGTCTGCGGCCTGCTTCAGCCATGGCATCGCCCAGATTGCGGATACCTTCACGCAGGGCCTCCATCGCTTCGGACTGCTTGTCGATGGCCTCGGCCAGATCGTCCTGGCGCAATGCCTCTTCGGCGCCTTCCATCGCGCGTTCTGCACGTTTCAAGGCCTCGCGCGCGGCGTCCCCGCCTTCGGTGCCAGCTCCGGGCAGACGGCCGCGCTGACGTTCCAGTTCATCGCGCAGGGCTTCCTGGCGATCCGCCAAAGACCCCTGTCCCTGATCTCCGTTCTGGCCGTCAGCGCCTTGGCCTTCGTGGCTGTTGCCGCGCCCCTGGCCGCCGTTGCGGCCTTCGTTGCCTTGCGAGACTCCGGCATTGGCGCCCGGGTTGTATTGCTCTTGAAGATCGCGGAACGCCTGATCTGACAGGCCTTGTTGTTCGCGCAGGCTGCGTCCCAGGTCCTCGAGTGCCTGTTCGCCTGGGGATTGTCCGCCCTGGCCACCCTGCGCCATCTGCATGTTTTCCATCATTTCCTGGAACTGGCGCATGGCTTCCTGTGCCTCGGCCATGCGGCCCTGTTCGACCAGTTCCTGAATACGATCCATCATGCGCTGCAAATCATCCATGCCCATCTGCATGGAGTTGTCGCCGCTGCGCATATCTTCGTCGGTTTCTTCCTGCTCGCGCTGAGCCTGTCGCGAGAGCTGGCGCAAATAGTCCTGCGTGGCCTCGCGCAGCTCTTGCATCAGGCGGGCGATTTCCTGATCCGAGGCGCCGTTCTTCATCGCCTCGCTCAGACGTTCCTGGGCGCGTTTCATGCGCGCCATCGCATCATCCAGATCCCCGTCTTCGATCCCGATGGCCAAATCCCACAGGGCCTTGGCCAATTCCTCCTGCTGCTCGGTGCTCATACCATCCGCGGCAAAGGATTCCATCCGGCGCAGGATAAATCGCAGGCGCAGGTAATCGGCCTCGTCCGGAAAAAGCTGTTCCTCGGGTTCCCAGGAGATCGCCCGCAGCAGGCGCGTGATCCGGGGTGCGTTTTCGCGGTTCCACAGCAGATCGCGCCGTTGTTCGATCAGGGCCGCCGCCAGAGGGTCAAAAAAGCGGCGCGCGGGCAACGGCATCGTGACAGGCGCAGACAGGCCCTGCTGCCCCGACGCATCCAGCGCCGTCAGCTCAAACCGCACAGGCAAATGCGCCCAGGGATGTTCCGAGAAATTCTCGATCAGCAATTCGGTGAAATCCGCGCGATTGCCCGAGATCGGCATCGGCAGGTCCATTTCAATCGGTGCGCGCGGTTCGGGATCAATGGCCAGGCCGTATTGGCGCTGAATGGCCTGCAGATCCAGGCTGATCAGGACCGAGCCCCCCGTGACGCCATAATCATCCTTAGCCGAAAAGGGCAGGCTCATCTGGCCGTCTACATTGGTTTCCGGCGCGCCTGTGATCATCACCTCGGGGGCCAGATCGGGCAGCAAAGCCACCTGCCAGCTGCGCCCACCGTCGCCCTGAATGCTCAGATCCCCGGCACGCGTCACAGTGAAATCCTGTGCCGGATTCGAGGCCGGGGGGACCTCGCCCAGACGCCCGGACACGGTTTCCGCCAGCGTAAGCGCCCCCAATTCCCCGTAGAATCGCAGGGTGATCCGGCTGTCTTGGGGAACTTCCAAAGTGTCACCCTGATCAGCCAGATACAGCACGGGCAAGCCAGTATGAGTGGGCGGTTCAATCCAGCCCTCCCACGAGGGACCAGCGGCCAGCCCGCCAGCGCCGCCCGGCCCCATGCCGGTGACCGAGCCAACTTTGCTCCAGGTACCAAACAACAGGGCCACGGACAGGCCCAGAACAGCGACATAGCGCAAGGCAAAGGGATCGCGGCGGGTCAGATTCAGATCGGGTTGAACGCCTTTGGCCTGCGCTGCACGCTTTGCCATGCGGGTCTGATGGGCCTGCCACAGGGCCTCGGATTGAGCGTCGCCAGCGCCAATGGCCTGCTCATCCAGCAACGTCTGAATGGGGCGACCGGTTATCGTGCCATCCAGCCGGTCCAGGGCCTCGGCCTGGCGCGGCATACGGAACCGGCGCAATCCCAGCACAGCAAAGCCCAGAACGGCCAAGGCCACCAGAACGGTCAGCGCCCAGACGATTTCGACCATGATGTGGTCTTGCAGCCCCAACATCAACACAGCTGCGGCCGCCATCACCACCGACCACAGGGGCCAGAACGCAAAGGTGATGCGCTCGGCCATCAACCCCGCCCAGGTCAGGCGAAGCGGCCAGCGTATTTTCGTCAGAACTGTGCGATCAGCGTCAGACATGCCATTTCCAAAACGGCCGAACGCGGGGATCGCGTCACAGCCATTCGGGAATGGTATCGCGGTTTATCATTTCGTCAAAGGTGGGTCTTGGTCGTATGACGGCAAATTGATGCTCATTGACCAGAACCTCGGGGATCAGCGGCCGCGAGTTATACTCGCTGGCCATCACCGCGCCATAGGCCCCTGCCGAGCGAAACGCCACCAAATCCCCCGACTTCAAGGGCGGCATCATGCGTTGCTTGGCAAAGGTATCCCCGGATTCGCAAACCGGCCCCACGATATCGATCGGCGCCTGCTCGACCGCGGTTTGCGCCTCGATCACCGGGATGATGTCATGATGCGCCTCGTACATGGCCGGACGCACCAGATCATTCATCGCCGCATCAATGATCAGAAAATCGCGACCCTCGCCCGATTTCACATAGATCACTTCGCTGACCAGAATACCCGCATTGCCAGCGATCAAGCGGCCCGGCTCGATCTCGATCTCGCAACCCAGATGGCCCAGCTCTTCCTTGATCAGCGCCCCATATTCCACAGGCAGAGGCGGCGCTTCGTTCGAGCGCGTATACGGAATTCCCAGGCCACCCCCCAGATCCAGCCGGGTGATATCATGCCCCTCGGCGCGCAATGCCTCGGTCAGATCAGCAACCTTGCGATAGGCCAGACGGAAGGGCTCCAGCTCGGTCAGCTGACTGCCGATATGCACGTCAATCCCGACGACCTTCAGCCCCGGCAGGCTGGCCGCATGGGCATAGACCTCTTTTGCGCGAGAGATCGGGATGCCGAACTTGTTCTCGGATTTCCCCGTCGCGATCTTGGCATGGGTCTTGGCGTCCACATCCGGGTTCACCCGCACAGTCACAGGGGCCTGTACGCCCATGGCCACGGCAACCTCGTTCAGCCGCTCCATCTCGGGCTCGGATTCCAGGTTGAACTGACGAATGCCCCCTTCCAGCGCAGCTCGCATTTCCTCGCGCGTCTTGCCAACACCGGAAAACACGATCTTGTCCCCGGGAACACCCGCCGCCTTGGCCCGCGCATATTCTCCGCCCGACACCACATCCATCCCGGCCCCGGCCCCGGCCAGAGTCTTCAAAATGGCCTGGTTGCTGGCAGCCTTCATGGCGTAACACACCACGTGGTCCATCCCCGCCAGGGCCTCGTCGAACAAACGGAAATGGCGCAACAATGTCGCCGTCGAATAGATATAAACAGGCGAGCCCACAGCCGCGACGATATCGGCAACAGGCACGTCTTCGGCAAACAGCTCACCGTTCCTATACAGAAAATGATCCATCGGTTCCGTCCTTCGGCTGGTTTTGATGCGTCATATCAGAACGGCCAGCCAATTCAATCAGGCGCGCAACACTCAGATACGCGCCCACCCGAGGAAGCGGCCAAAGGCCGATGACGAGATATCAAGCGCGTGCGTCAGCGCGCTCCTTTTGATAAAAGGACTCTCGCCGCAGGGGCTACTCAGGTTTGGCGACACTTCCGGCAGATACCGCGATGTCCACGGGTGGCTCAGGTTCGCCATCCACCCCGCAAGCGGCCAACAGGATCGTCAGACATCCGGCCAGAACTCTCATGCCAGCAGGTCCTTCCACCGCGCGATCTGAGCCCGCACCTGCGCAGGCGCGGTCCCCCCGTAAGACATGCGCGAGGCCACCGAGTTATCAACCCCCAGCACATCAAAAACCGCTTGGGTGATCTCAGCATGAACCGATTGCATGTCTTCCAGCGTCAATTCAGGCAGATCGCAGCCTTTGCTTTCGGCCATGGCCACCAGCGATCCGGTCACATGATGCGCATCGCGGAAGGGCAAGTTCAGCTCTCGGACCAGCCAATCGGCCAGATCCGTCGCTGTCGAGAAGCCCGAGCCCGCAGCCGCGGCCAGATTGTCACGGTTCCCGGTCATATCGCTGACCATCCCGGTCATCGCAGCCAGCGCCAGCATCAAGTTGTCGGCGGTGTCAAAGACCTGCTCTTTGTCTTCCTGCATGTCCTTGGAATAGGCCAACGGCAGCCCCTTCATCACGGTCATCAGCGCGACGTTGGCGCCAAAGATACGACCAATCTTGGCGCGCAGCAGCTCGGCCGCGTCGGGGTTGCGTTTTTGCGGCATGATGGACGAGCCGGTGGACCATTTGTCGGACATGGTCACGAACCGGAACTGGGCCGAGGACCAGATCACCAGCTCTTCTGCGAAACGGCTCAGGTGCATCGCGGTGATCGAGGCGCAGGACAGGAACTCCAACGCGAAATCACGGTCAGCCACGGCATCCAGCGAATTCGCGGTGGGGCGATCAAAGCCCAGTGCCTCAGCGGTCATCTCGCGGTCAATCGGGAACGAGGTGCCGGCCAATGCGGCCGAGCCCAGCGGGCTTTCGTTCATCCGGGCGCGCGCATCGCGAAAGCGTGACAGATCGCGGCCAAACATTTCCACATAGGCCATCATATGATGGCCCCAGGTCACAGGCTGGGCGGTTTGCAGATGGGTGAAGCCGGGCATGACCCAATCGGCGCCCGCCTCGGCCTGACCGATCAGAGATTTGATCAGCGCCTCGATCCCGTCAATGGCCGCATCAATCTGATCGCGCACCCAAAGTTTGAAATCGGTCGCGACCTGGTCATTCCGGCTGCGCGCGGTGTGCAGACGGCCCGCAGGCTCGCCGATAATTTCTTTCAGGCGGGCCTCGACATTCATATGGATGTCTTCCAGCGCGGTGGAAAATTCGAACGTGCCACCCTCGATTTCTGACAAGACCGTGAGCAGGCCTTCCCGAATGACTTCGGCGTCGTTATCAGTGATGATGCCCGTCGCAGCCAGCATGGCCGCATGGGCCCTGGAACCGGCGATATCCTGCGCCGCCATGCGCTGGTCATACCCGATCGAGGCATTGATCGCCTCCATGATCGCGTCAGGACCGGCGGCAAAGCGGCCGCCCCACATCTGGTTCGAGGATTTGTCACTCATTCGTCTGCCCCTAGGAGGTGTCATGCACAGGTTTTATCGGATCGTCCTTTATACGGCCTTGGCGCTTGGTGCAAATGCGTCGCTGGCCGCTGACGCCGCACTGGAGGCGCTGCGCGTGGGTGACATGAAGAAACTGAACCTGCATTCCACCGCGAAAGAGGTGCCTGAGGCGGTATTTTTCACCGAAGATGGCGCTGAAATGACGCTGGCTGCGTATGAGGGCAAGGTGCTGCTGGTGAATTTTTGGGCGACCTGGTGCGCGCCCTGCCGCAAAGAGATGCCCTCGCTGGCGGCCTTGCAGGATGAATTCGGCGTGGAAGATTTCGCCGTGGTGACCATCGCCACCGGCCGCAATCCCCCTCCGGCGATAAAGAAATTCTTTGAGGCAATTGGAGTGACCAACCTGCCGCTGCACCGCGACCCGAAACAGGCGGTCGCCCGCAAGATGGCCGTACTGGGCCTGCCGGTGACAGTGGTTATGAATGCCGACGGGCAAGAAATCGGTCGATTGATGGGCGATGCCGATTGGCATTCTGAAGAAGCGCGCGCCTTGATCGCTGCGCTATTGTCCGCATCCGAGTGAGCCTGTCGCCGTTGCGCATTGGGTATTTTTACCAAGAAAAAGCAGCATGGGAGCGCCAGTTCTGAGGAGGCTGCGCATTTGTTTCGTTCAGCTGCCAGACTTGATCAGTTCTTTGGCCTCGCCTAAAAGGACCCGAAGTTCCTTTGTTTTCAAGTCCTGGTCGCATGCCCGGTACACCAATTATTGTGACGCTAACCGCGATACCGCCGCGCTTTCCGAATTTGTTGCGAAAGTTCAGAGCGATTGAACGGCAAACTCTAAGACCGGACTTTGTCGAGCTGAACATCCCACGGGCCTATCGCAGATTTCCGGGAGAGGTGCCTTTACTTCCGCCTTCGCCGGAATGGGTGCACGTTCATCAGTGTGACGTCGATTTCGGCCCGGCAACGAAGCTTCTGCCGACTGTCAAACGCTGGAAGCATCGGCCGGCCGATCTGTTGGTGTGCGATGACGACCGCCTTCCGGATCGAAAATGGGTGGAAAGGCTGGCTGCGGCCCTAAAAGCCAGGCCTGATGACATCCTCACCGAACGCGGATGGAACATAAACGACAGGTTCGGCCCTCTCAGTACGAAACTGGACCAGCCGCGCGCTGTTCCAAATGCCAAAGGCGGGCGCACAGGATCGTATCGTCTGAAAAGGGCCGCGTCGCTGGGACAATGGCACCCGGCCCGGCAACTGTTTCAAACACCAGGCTATGTCGACGTGTTCGAGGGCTTTTTAGGAGCCCTTGTTCCTTCGCGGGCGATCCCTGCGGAAGCCTTCGAGATTCCCGACATTGTTTGGACTGTTGATGATGTCTGGCTGTCTGGGATGGCCTACCTGAACGGGACCAAAATTTGGGCCCATGACACTGCGAGGCCTGTCTATTCCGACGGGATTTTTGACAAGGTTTCGTCGCTTAGACATTTTGTGCATTCGGGGTATGGCCGGGAGGACGCAGACAAGTTTGCAGTAGAATACCTGCGTCGCGAACACGACGTTTGGCCTTAGGGCTGGCGGCAGGCAACATTCTTATTTCCAGGGACTTTTTTTCCCCATTTGGGCGACCTTTGCATGGCAGGGGCACCCGATCAGGTGATCATTCACCATCCCGCAGGCCTGCATGAAGGCATAGACGATGGTGGGACCGCAGAACTTGAACCCGGCTTTCTTCAAATCTTTTGAAATTTGCTTGGAAATTTCTGTCGACGCTGGAACAGCCGACATTTGCACCCATTGGTTTTGCAGGGGTTTGTCGTCCACGTATTTCCACAAGAAACGGTCAAAGCCTTCCCGCGTCTCGATCTGCTGCCAGGCGCGGGCATTTGTGATGGTTGCCTCGATCTTGCCCCGGTGCCGCACGATGCCGGGGTTTTGCAGCAGCCGTTCGACATCGGTCTCGCCCCATTGAGCGATGGTATTTGGATCAAAGCCTTGGAAAGCCTCGCGGAAATTGTCACGTTTTTTTAGGATTGTGATCCAGCTTAGCCCCGCCTGGAACCCGTCAAGAATCAGCTTTTCCCACAGGGCGCGGCTGTCATATTCGGGGACGCCCCACTCGGTATCATGGTAGTCCAAGTAGATCGGATCGGGCCCAGCCCAGCCACATCGCTCGCTCATTTTCGGTCTCCGTCGCCAGTCACAGAGTATTTAGCCCAAATTAGAACAAAATGCGAATATTAAACATCTGCTAAGGTCTGAGGCCGCATTGTGTCCATGTCAAAAACCCGGAGAGAATTGTGGGCAAGCGGAACGGTAAAAAGTGGAATGAGGTGTCCCCAGACCAGCAATCCCCTCTGGATGCGGCCGTGGCCGCGCGGGATGCCGGGGTGATTCAGATGGTCAAAGAAGCCGTTCATCACAAACAGGTCGCGCTGGCCTATCAGCCGGTCGTGCAAACCGCCCGCCCATCGCAACCTGCCTTCTACGAAGGGTTGATTTGGTTGTTTGACGAAACCGGGCGCATCATTCCAGCACGCGATTTCATCGATCAGATCGAAGAGATTGAACTGGGCCGCCAAATTGACTGCATTGCGCTGGAAAAAGGGCTGCAGGTGTTGCGCGAAACACCGCAAATTCGGCTGTCCATCAATATGTCGGCACGCTCGATTGGCTATACGCGCTGGATGTCGACCTTGAAACGCGGTCTGCGGGCGGACCCAACCGTGGCCGAACGCCTGATCCTTGAAATCACCGAACGTTCGGCGATGACGGTGCCTGAACTGGTGGTCAGCTTTATGTCTGACCTGCAACGCAAGGGAATCAGCTTTGCGCTGGACGATTTCGGTTCGGGCTATACCTCGTTTCGGTACTTGCGTGACTTCTATTTCGACATCTTGAAAATCGATGGTGAATTTATTCGCAACATCCATACGGACCCGGATAATCAAGTCCTGACCAAAGCGATGGTCGCCATTGCGCAACAATTCGACATGTTCACGGTCGCGGAATCCGTGGAATCTTTCGCAGATGTTAAGTGGTTACAGCAAATTGGGGTGGATTGCCTGCAGGGATATTACTTTGGCGCACCCACCATTCGCCCCCCTTGGAAAGAAAAGCCAGAAGACCAATCCCGCCAACACGCCTAAACCTTGCTGCGGCGCGGCAATTCTCCGCAGTTGCCGCAATGCAGCCATTGATTTATGACGTGACGTAAGGCGGGGAGTCCAGGGCCCGCACACTGCGCGCCCGGCGCTCCTCGGCCAAACAATTGGTGGAGGATGAACATGACCAATGTTGTAATCGTTTCGGCAGCCCGTACGGCAGTCGGTTCGTTTAGCGGCTCTTTCGCAAACACCCCTGCGCACGATCTGGGTTCTGCCGTGCTTGAGGCGATCGTAGAGCGCGCCGGCATCGACAAATCCGAGGTTTCTGAAACAATTCTGGGTCAGGTTCTGACCGGCGGCCAGGGTCAAAACCCGGCGCGCCAGGCCCACATCAACGCTGGCCTGCCGAAAGAAAGCGCCGCCTGGGGTATCAACCAGGTGTGTGGCTCGGGTCTGCGCGCTGTCGCGCTGGGCGCGCAGCACATTCAGCTGGGTGACGCAGATATTGTGGCTGCGGGCGGTCAGGAAAACATGACCCTCAGCCCCCATGTCGCGCATCTGCGCGCAGGCACCAAAATGGGCGATGTCAAATACATCGATTCGATGATCCGCGACGGTCTGTGGGACGCCTTCAACGGCTACCACATGGGTCAGACCGCTGAGAACGTCGCCAACCAGTGGCAGATCAGCCGCGACATGCAGGACGAATTCGCCGTTGCCTCGCAAAACAAGGCAGAAGCTGCTCAAAAAGCAGGCAAATTTGACGATGAGGTGATCCCCTTCACCATCAAGACCCGCAAGGGTGAAATCGTCGTCGATAAGGATGAATACATCCGCCATGGCGCCACGATGGAAGCCATGCAAAAGCTGCGCCCGGCCTTCACCAAGGACGGTTCGGTCACCGCTGCGAACGCCTCGGGCCTGAACGACGGCGCCGCTGGCGTGCTGCTGATGAGCGCCGAAGAAGCTGAAAAACGCGGCCTTGAGCCCCTGGCCCGCATCGCCTCCTATGCCACCGCAGGTCTGGACCCGTCGGTGATGGGTGTTGGCCCGATCTATGCTTCGCGCAAAGCCCTGGACAAGGCTGGTTGGGCCGTTGGCGACCTGGATCTGGTCGAAGCTAACGAAGCATTTGCCGCGCAGGCCTGCGCCGTGAACAAGGACATGGCTTGGGATCCGTCGATCGTGAACGTGAACGGCGGCGCAATCGCCATCGGTCACCCGATCGGTGCCTCGGGCTGCCGGATTCTGAACACTCTGCTGTTCGAAATGAAGCGCCGTGAAGCCAAGAAAGGCCTGGCAACGCTGTGCATCGGCGGCGGTATGGGCGTGGCCATGTGCCTCGAGCGCCCCTAAGGAATTTGACGGTTTGACCGTTGATCCGGGGGCGCCGACATGGCGCCCCCTTTTTTGTTCCAAATTCAGGCGCTGCAATGCTGCAAAAGCGAAAAAATTGAGTTTGGAAGCAGTTTTTCTCGCGCAATAATATTGCGCTATGAATGCATACAGAGTAACAGAGTTACCAAGATATTACGCCAAATTGGAGGAAGACCATGGCCAGAGTAGCACTCGTCACCGGCGGTTCGCGCGGGATCGGCGCAGCCATTTCGAAAGCCCTGCAAGCGGATGGTGTCACCGTCGCAGCCACCTATGCCGGTAATGACGAAGCAGCCGCCAAGTTCACCGCGGAAACCGGCATCAAGACCTACAAGTGGAATGTCGGCGACTACGAAGAAAGCGCCGCCGGCATCGCCAAGGTCGAAGAAGAGCTGGGCGCCATCGACATCGTCGTGGCCAACGCGGGCATCACCCGCGACGCCATGTTCCACCGCATGACCCCTCAGCAGTGGAAAGAAGTCATCGACACCAACCTGACCGGCGTGTTCAACACCGTTCACCCCGTCTGGGCCGGTATGCGCGAGCGCAAATTCGGCCGCGTTGTGGTTATCTCGTCGATCAACGGCCAGAAAGGTCAGGCCGGTCAGGTCAACTATGCCGCGACCAAAGCGGGCGATCTGGGCATCGTGAAATCGCTGGCCCAGGAAGGCGCGCGTTTCGGCATCACTGCTAACGCCATCTGCCCCGGCTACATCGCCACTGAAATGGTCATGGCGATCGACGAATCGGTCCGTGAAAAGATCATCAAAGGCATCCCCGCCGGTCGTTTGGGCGAGCCCGAGGAAATCGCACGCTGCGTGTCCTTCCTGGCCGCTGATGACGCTGGCTTCATCAATGGCTCGACCATCGCGGCCAACGGTGCACAATTCTTCGTCTGATCCTTATCCTCAGACACGCAAAGGGCCGGTCCTTCGACCGGCCCTTTTTCGTGCCTCGTAAGTCCCGGATCGGGTCAGCGGGGCGATCCCGTAAGAGCAGCGCTCAGCGGAATATCTTTGGCGTCTGCTCTGGAATGGAACAGGGCCTTTACCAACCAACGCAGCGCCGCGCCGCGCTCACTATGGGCTTTGGCCAGGGCATCTCGGGTGCGGGCGGTTGCAGTCGCTTCATACATTTGCGCCTCCTTCGGCTGCGTGTTTTCTTAACTATCCTCAATATGGGACCAACCTGAGAAACCTACAAACGAGACTTTTCACCGTTTCAGTTAAGCTGTACTTAAGTGATATGTCTGATCGCCTTCCGCCTTTGACCGCCCTGCGCGCCTTCGAGGCCGCCGCCCGCCACATGTCGTTCGCCAAAGCGGCGGAGGAGTTGCACGTAACCCCGGCCGCGCTGTCCTTTCAGATCAAATCGCTTGAGGAGCATCTAGGAGCGCCGCTATTTCGCCGACTCAACCGCGCGGTCGAGCTGACCGAAGCCGGGAAAACACTGGCGCCCGGCACTGCAGATGGGTTTCAATCCCTGGCCTCGGCCTGGAAAACCACCCGGCGGTCGCTGGATGATACAACGCTGACCATTACTGCGGGCCCTGCCCTGACCGCGAAATGGCTGGCGCCGCGCCTGTTTGAATTCGCCCGGGCCCACCCAGAAATCGAGCTGCGCTTTTCGGCCACGTTAAAGATCATCGACCTGGAACGCGACGACGTCGATGTGGCGATCCGTTTTGGCTATGACGACTATGACAATCTGTATTCTGTGCCTGCCCGCAAGGAATGGTTAACCCCGGCCATGACACCCGAGCTGGCCGCACAGTTTCCAACCCCCGAAAGCCTGGAACATGCGCCGCTGCTATACGATGATTCGATCGACTTCTTAAATCCGCGCTGCGACTGGCCCGCATGGTTCCGCGCCGCCGGGCTGAAATTTCCACCCAGCCGGGGTTTGCACTTTTCCAATGCGGATCACGCGATCGACGCTGCTGTCACCGGGGCTGGGGTCGCACTGGGTCGTCGCCCGATGATCATCAAGGACGTGATGGAGGGCCGCCTGGTCACTCCCTTTAAGCTGGCGATTGAAACGCAGGCACGGTTTCGCTTTCTTTGCCTCAGAGGGGCCGAAAAACGCCCACATGTCGCAGCGTTCCGCGACTGGTTTCTTGCCGAGATCGAAAAAACCGCGCATATCTCGGACGGTTTTGACATCATCCCGGTCGAGGACATCCCCAAAGAATGAGCACCTCTCGCGCTACTGCTATCGGCTTTGTCGCTGTTCTGCTTTGGGCGCTTCTGGCGCTCTTTACCGTCGGATCCGCGCCGACGCCCCCCTTGTTGCTGAATGCGATCTGTTTCGCGATTGGGGGCACAATCGGGCTGATCTGGACTGCGGCCACGGGTGGTTTCGCCCGTTTGCGGCGCGTTCCACTCAAGGTCTACATCTTCGGCACCATCGGATTGTTTGGCTATCACGCGCTGTATTTCAGCGCCCTGCGCCTGGCGCCAGCAGCCGAGGCCGGGCTAATCGCCTATCTTTGGCCCCTGTTGATCGTGTTGTTTTCGGGCCTACTGCCGGGCGAATCACTCAGGGGTGGGCACATCCTTGGCGGTATCATCGGGTTCCTGGGGGCTGCGCTGATCATCGGCGGAGGCGGCGCGGGGTTCGATGCCCAGGCCCTGCCCGGCTATGTTTTGGCGCTTGGATGCGCCCTGATGTGGAGCAGCTACTCGGTCCTGTCGCGCCGATTGGGGGACGCCCCAACCGAGACCGTCGCGATCTTTTGCGTTGCCACTGCGATCCTGTCGGCCGTCCTGCATCTGGCCATGGAACAGACCGTATGGCCGGCTGGCGCCGTTGGGTGGGGATCGACCATCGCCCTAGGGATGGGCCCCGTCGGGCTGGCGTTCTATGTGTGGGATATTGGGGTGAAACGCGGGGATATTCAGCTACTTGGCGTCGCGTCCTATGCGGCCCCGTTGCTGTCGACCCTGGTTTTGGTGGGGGCGGGCGTGGCTGACCCAAGCTGGGTTCTGGCGCTCTCTGCCCTGTTGATCACCGGCGGCGCGGCCTTGGCCGCGCGCGCCAGCCTTAAATCCTAATCAGACCGTTTCCAAACGGCTAATTTCTTCCTTGAGGCGCAGTTTCTGCTTCTTCAGATCGGCGATTTCAGCGTCGCTGGAGCCAGGCGCGCGTTGCGCTTCTTCGACTCGCTGCGAGAGGGACAGGTGTTTCTTCTTCAGTTCCTCAACGTGCGAACTCAAGCTCATGGGCATTCTCCTCTCAATGTAAATAAAGCATGACAAGTGCAGCACAAGAATTGCCGTCTGTCACGCGGCAGCGCAGCATTTTTCGACCAAATTTGAGAGGTGCGGCAAGATGTGGCTTAGAACGGCAACCCCGCCCCGTCACGCAGCACCGCGCGCATCAGCGGTGTATAGTCCTCGCCATCAGCGTGATGGACGTCGCCCTGGTGCGCCACAACACCCGGATGCAGCCGAAAATCCGCCCGTCCCCCATTGCGTCCGCGGATCAAAAACAACTGAGGCGCCCGTCCGGCGCGGGGCAGGAACGGCAACACCTCCAGGCTTCCCAGTCGTGCTTGCATGGCGCTCATCAACTCGGGCAACCGCTCGATCCGCTGGATAAAGGTCACATAGCCCTTGGGCCGACACCGCCGCGCAGCCACATCGACCCAATCGGTCAGCGGCGTCGCCCCCGCCAGGGCTGTGTCGCGTCCCTGATCGTCAGCAGCCGAGCCATCCGAGCGTTTAAAATATGGGGGATTCGCGATCACATGATCGAACTGAGCCTCGCGCAGATCGGCGGGCAACGCCGTCAGATCCGCGGTAAAAACCTGCATCTCTGCGCGGTTCTCCTGGGCATTGCGCCGCGCCAAATCCGCATAATCCGGCTGCAATTCAACTCCGGTCAGTTGCACACCAGGGACCCGCGCCGCCAGGCACAACGAGGCAACCCCGACGCCGCATCCCAGCTCTAGCACCTGTTGCTGGGGCTTGGCCGCGACCGACGCCGCCAGCCACACTGGATCCACCCCCGCGCGATACCCGCGCCGGGGCTGCCACGCCCGCACACGCCCTCCCAGGAATTCATCGCAGCTCAGATCATCCATCCAACGCGATCCCGTTATCCGTCAACACGCGCGCGGCCGGGACATACTCATCGCTGGCCACCATCAAGCGGCGTGGAAACAGACCGATCCCGCCCTCAAGCACGCTCATATTTACGTCCATTTCAAAGCAGTCTATACCCTCGCCCTGAAGCAATGCTTTGGCAAAGGCAATGATCGTCGGATCTGTCGTACTCAGAAGCTGTTTCATAATTGGGGAAATAAGGGCATGGCACACGATTTGTCGAGCCATGTGACGGGACCGTGATGAGCTTGGACCAAGCCGCAACCAAACCACACGAACAACTGGCTGCCGAACTGGCAGAGGGCATGGAGGCCGTGAACGCGCTGATTCGTGAACGCATGGCCAGCAAACACGCCCCGCGCATCCCCGAGGTCACCGCCCACCTCGTCGAGGCCGGCGGCAAGCGCCTGCGCCCCATGCTGACCCTGGCGGCGGCGGAAATGTGTGGCTATGGCGGGCCCTATCATGTCCACCTGGCCGCGACCGTCGAATTCATCCACACCGCCACCCTGCTGCATGATGACGTGGTCGACGAAAGCGCCCAGCGGCGCGGCCGCCCCACCGCCAACCTGCTGTGGGACAACAAATCCAGCGTCTTGGTCGGCGACTACCTGTTCGCCCGCGCCTTTCAGTTGATGGTCGAACCGGGCAACCTGCGTGTGCTGAACATCCTGTCCAACGCCGCTGCGACCATTGCCGAGGGCGAGGTGCTGCAACTGACCGCCGCCCAGGATCTGCGCACCGACAAATCGATCTATCTGCAAGTGGTCCGCGGTAAAACCGCCGCCCTGTTCAGCGCCGCCACCGAATCCGGCGCCGTGATTGCAGGCGCGGATGAACCCCTGGTCCAGGCTCTGTTCGACTATGGCGACGCGCTGGGAATTGCCTTCCAGATCGTGGATGACCTGCTGGACTATCAGGGCGATACCAAGGCCACCGGCAAAAACGTCGGCGACGATTTCCGCGAGCGCAAGCTGACCCTGCCTGTCATCAAAGCCGTCGCCAAAGCCGACGAGGCCGAGCGCGCCTTCTGGACCCGCACCATCGAAAAGGGCAAACAGGAAGACGGCGATCTGGACCACGCGCTGGAGCTGCTGAACAAGCACGACGCGCTGAGCGACACCCGCCAGGACGCTCTGGCCTGGGCAGACAAGGCCAAAACCGCGCTCACCGCCCTGCCCGAACACCCGATCCGCCAGATGCTCATCGACCTTGCCGACTACGTGGTCGCGCGGATTAACTAAGCGCCGCTTTCGGCTTTTTCTTGGCAAAAATACCCACTGCGCAACGCTTGTCCGGGCGATTAGCGCAGTGTTGTGGCCTGCACCCACCAACCATGTCCGGCCAATGCCTTAGCGGCGCTTTGTGCGGTCTCTGGACTTGCATAGAGCCCAAAACACGTCGCCCCCGAGCCCGACATGCGCGCCAGTTGACAGGCTTGGGTTTGTCTGAGGGTCGCCAATACTTCGCCAATCACCGGCTGCACCGCGCAGGCCGGTGGCTCCAGATCGTTGCGCTGCCGACGCAGCCAGCCCATCATCCCGTCAGCATTCGGCAACGGCTCCATGGGCGGATTATCCTTACGTTCCAACCCTTTAAAGACGGCGCCCGTCGGCACCTCGACACCGGGATTCACCAAAACCGCATGTAGATCGCCCAACCCGGGAACAGGGTCAATATCCTCTCCGATCCCGCGCATAAAGGCGGCACGGCCAGCCATGCAAACTGGGACATCCGCGCCCAGTGACACCCCCGCCTGCGGCGCCATTTGTCCGGTCAATTCCTGCAACGCACGTAAAACCGCGGCCGCATCCGATGAACCACCCCCGATACCCGCTGCTGCCGGCAGATGCTTTTCCAGCGATATCTGCGCCGAGACCCCCATCAGCGCGGCGGCCTTCAGCACCAGATTGCGCCCATCCGTGGGAACCCCATCGGCCATCGGGCCCGAAACCGCCAAGCCCGACTCGCCCAGTTGCACCTGCAAACGGTCCCCCACATCCGCAAACACCACCAGGCTGTCCAACAGATGATAGCCGTCCGCACGCTGGCCGGTCACATGCAGCGTCAGGTTCACTTTCGCCGGGGCGAAACCCTCAATCGGTTTCATCTGCCACTTTCAACGGCGGAGCGCCTTCCTCGGCCAGAACCTGATCCAGGCCGACCTCGAGCTTGCGGCGAATGCGATCCGCATCCACATCCCCCGAGGCATTTTCATATTTCGCAAACGACAGCGCGCGATGCCATTGGAATTCGGCCTCGCGTTTGCGGCCAACCGCCCACAGAACATCACCCAGGTGATCGTTCACCACGGGGTCCACAGGCATCAGCTCGGTCGCGCGTTCCATATGGCCGATCGCTTCGTTATAGCGCCCCAGCCGGAACAAAGCCCATCCCAGGGAATTGACGATATAGCCGCTGTTCGGACGCTCTGCGACAGCCTGTTCGATCATCGCCAGCGCTTCGTCCAACTTGGCCTTCTGTTCAACCAGGGAATAGCCCAAGTAGTTGAGAACGCTGGGTTGTCCCGGGTTCAATTCCAGTGCCTGACGGAAATCCGCCTCGGCTTTGGGCCATTCACCCAGGCGTTCAAAGCAGATCGCACGGGCATAGTAGATGAACCACTGCTCGGCCGTGGGTTCGCCATAAATTTCGATGGCTTTGTCATAGGCTTGGGCTGCTTGGTCAAAGTTTTTCAGCTGCCGCATCAGATCCCCCAACGTGATCCAGACCAGTGGCAAATCGGCATGACTGCGCGACAGTTGCTCTAGAACTTCGATGGCGGCATCAGTTTTGTCAGCCTTGCGCAAGCTTTCTGCGCGACCCAGTTCCGCCGAAAAGAAAGAGGGATTGTCGGTTGGGACAGACTTGTAGGCGGCGACGGCCAGATCATGCTGCGACAATGCATCCAACAACGTTGCGCTGAGCAGGATCGCCTCTGCATGGTCAGGGCGCAAATGTTCGACAACACGAGAATATAGAAGAGTATAGTCTTCGCCCGCTTCGTTGTTCAGCGCTGCCGCGACCGAGAAAAACACTTCGGCCACGCCTTGCTGGGGCGTTTGTACCGTGCTGAACGGCAGCGTTTCCCCAGCGACCAACGCGGCCCGCAGATCCGTAACGGACGGATCAATTCCAATACCAAACAGGGTGTCCAACAGGGCGAGGGCATCGTCTTTACGATCCAGTTGGCTGAGGATTTCGACACGCGCGATCACACCCCGGCGCGTCGATTGTAGAGGACCGCCAGCGTTCTCGGTTAGGATCGCATCCGCCCCTTCAAAATCTCCGACAGTCGCAAGAGCTAGCGCCTTATGGTACAACGCAAAGGCCGCCAGGCCGCGCTCTTGCGCGACGGCATCAAAGGCTTCCAATGCGTCGCCGACGCGCCCCATGCCCATCAGCGCCCAGGATTTCAACAATCCGTCCACCAACGGCCCGATGCCGCGCCCGTCCTCTAGACGCGTCAACAGATCCTGAAATTTCTCCGTAGCGACTTCGTCAGCGACCAGAACCAAACTGGCAAACTGGCTGTTCAGTCCGTCGCTTTCCATTTTGCGCGCGACGGGCAAGGCGCGGTCAATGCGTCCCAACGATAGCTGTGCAAGGACCGTGTTTTCCAGCAATTGCGGATTTGAAGAATCGCGCGCTAAAGCGCGCGTAAAGTACTCGGCGGCGGCCTTGTAGTCGCTGGCCATACCCGCGCTGCGCGCTGCCAGATATGCACCTGCAACGCCTTGCGCTTGCGCAGGCATTGCACCCGGCATCGCCCCTGTCATCGCCAAGGCCAAGGCCATTCCCAAGATCCGTTTGCGCATGCGTCTCCCCGTCGATGGGCTGGTTTCCGGACCCTAAACCTAGCGTCCTTGACAGCAAACGCAATGCGCCCAAGGGCCCCTTCACGCAATCGGCAAAAAAGCGGAGCAAATGCCCCGCTTTCTGATCATTTTTCTGCGTCGTACCCGATTACATGTTGGGATAGTTCGGCCCTTCGCCACCCTGAGGCGTCACCCAGTTGATATTCTGGCTGGGATCTTTGATGTCGCAGGTTTTGCAATGCACACAGTTTTGGAAGTTCACGCGGAATTCCGGGCCGGATTCGCCCTCCAGCACCTCGTAAACTCCTGCAGGGCAGTACCGCTGCGCGGGCTCGGCGAATTTGGGCAGGTTCACACTGATCGGCACGTTCGGATCGGCCAGTTGCAGATGGCAGGGCTGCTCTTCTTCGTGGTTGGTGAAGCTGAACGAGACGTTTGTCAGACGGTCAAATGACAGCTTGCCGTCGGGTTTGGGATAGTCGATCGGCTTATGCTTGCTGGCCTCTTCGGTGGCGGCCGCATCGGTTTTGCCGTGGCCCAAGGTGCCGAACAGCGAAAAGCCCAGCGTGTTGGTCCACATGTCCAAACCACCCAGGGCCAGGCTGGGCAGCATGCCCCACTTGGACCACATCGGCTTGACGTTGCGCACTTTTTTCAAGTCCTTGCCGATGGCGCCGGTGCGCACGTCGTTTTCGTAGGTGGTCAGCTCGTCCCCCGAGCGCTCGGCCTTGATCGCGTCAAACGCGGCCTCGGCGGCGGCTTTGCCCGACAGCATCGCGTTGTGGTTGCCCTTGATCCGGGGCACGTTGACCATCCCGACCGAGCAGCCCAGCAGCGCCACGCCGGGCGCGACCATCTTGGGCATGGATTGCAGCCCACCTTCGGAAATCGCGCGCGCGCCATAAGCGACCCGTTTGCCGCCCTTCAGCAGCTCGGCGACCATCGGATGATGCTTGAAGCGCTGGAATTCCATATAAGGGAACAGGTGCGGGTTTTTATAGTTCAGGTGAACCACAAAGCCGACGTAAACCTGATTGTTTTCAAGATGATAAATGAAGGATCCGCCGCCCGCATTCGAATTCAGCGGCCAGCCCATGGTGTGGGTAACCGTGCCCTCTTTGTGTTTGGCGGGGTCGATCTCCCAGATTTCTTTCATGCCGATGCCGAATTTCTGCGGCTCTTTTCCGGCTTGCAAGTCGTACTTGGCGATCACTTCCTTGGCCAGCGAGCCACGCACACCTTCGGACAGGAATACGTATTTGCCGTGCAGCTCCATGCCGGGCTCGGTGCCCTCGCCATAGGTGCCATCGGGTTCGACGCCGAACACACCCGCGACCACGCCTTTGACTTCGCCGTTGTCCCCATAGACCAGTTCCGAGCACGCCATCCCGGGGAAGATTTCCACGCCCAGTTCCTCGGCCTGTTCGGCCATCCAGCGGCAGACATTGCCCATCGAGACAATATAGTTGCCGTGGTTGTTCATCAGCGGCGGCATGGGGAAATTGGGGATGCGGATCTCGCCGGCTTCGCCCAGCATATAGAAGTTGTCTTCTTTCACCGGCGTGTTCAGCGGCGCGCCTTTTTCTTTCCAGTCGGGGATCACGGCATCCAGGCCGCAAGGATCCAGAACCGCGCCAGACAGGATATGCGCGCCCACTTCGGACCCTTTTTCCAGCACAACCACGTTCAGGTCGGCATCCAGTTGCTTCAGACGGATCGCCGCGGACAGACCAGCAGGGCCTGCACCAACGATCACCACGTCATACTCCATTGCTTCCCGTTCGATTTCCGACATGGGTGGCCCTCCTTCTGGATCACGCGCGTAATTTTGTTTCAAACGTGGTTACCGCGCTGCAGCATTGTCCGTCAACTTGAACACGGCGTTAATTCGGCAAATCGTAAGTATTGCTACGTTTTTTCGATGGATCGTCTGACAAAATTCACCCGTCTTTGGGACTGATTGCCCTAACGTCATCCAAAAGCAAAACCTCGGGCCAGTCATCCCCACCCGATCCTGCAGGGCCTTGGGTTGCTTCGATTGCGAAATACGCTGGCTCTTGCATTGTATCCGGGCTTGGGGTCAGGTAATTCCACGGGAACCAAACCGATGCGGCGCGCGCAATGCGCCGCTCTTTTCGTGGAAACAGGGGCATAATGGAAAAAATACCGATGACCAGCGCGGGCCATGTCGCGCTTGAAACCGAGCTGAAAACGCTGAAAACCATCGAGCGTCCCGCCGTCATTCAGGCCATTGCCGAGGCGCGCGAACTGGGCGACCTGAAGGAAAACGCCGAATATCACTCGGCCCGCGAAAAGCAGGGGTTCATCGAAGGTCGCATCAAAGAGCTGGAGGGCGTTCTGTCCCTGGCCGAGGTGATCGACCCCACCGCGCTGTCCGGCACCATCAAGTTCGGCGCCACCGTTTCGCTGGTGGATGAAGACACCGACGAGGAAAAGACATGGCAGATCGTGGGCGAACACGAAGCCAATGTCGAAAAGGGCCTACTGAACATCAAATCGCCCATCGCGCGCGCATTGATCGGCAAGGAAGAGGGCGACAGCGTCGAAGTCCGCACTCCGGGTGGTGAAAAATCCTACGAAGTGCTTAAGATAGAATATATCTGACCACAGGCAGGCGGGCTGAAATGGCCGACAAAGACGTAAGCCGTTCGACACCGGTGGGGCTGTATGATCGCCCTACAGGCGGACGTGTGACTGGAATCGAAGTGGTGGCGCTGGTGCTCAGCCTCGTGTGGCTGGTCAGTTCGGGCGTGGTGTTTTTCGTTCTGGATATCCCACAGGTCGCCGGGGAATCAGCCGGGGACTCACTGGGCGTTCTGCAATTCCTGATGACCATGTTGATCGTGTTCCTGCCTGTTGCGATGATATGGGTGGGGGCGACGGCGGCGCGCTCGTCCCGGGTGATGCGCGAGGAAAGCGCGCGCTTGCAGGCGGCGATTGACGCCATTCGCAAAACCTATCTGGCGCAGGCGCAGGGGCGCGTGTCCTCGGATGACACGACCATCGCGAAAAAGCTGGAAGAAATCGCCGAGGCTCAGAAGCAAACCGAAATCGCACTGGCAACCTTTTCCTCGAGCCGGGATCGCGACCGGCTGGACCTGTTGCGCGCGGCCCCCAAGCCCGAGCCAGGCGCCGACGCCCCCGAGGATCAGGCTCCCCTGCCGCTGGGCACCCCAGCCGAAGATCTGGCCCCGCCGCTGGAGCGCGGAGATTTCATCCGGGCGCTGAACTTCCCTGAAACCGCCGAGGACGAGGAAGGCTTTGCCGCATTGCGCAAGGCGCTGAAGGATCGTCAGGCCGCCGGGTTGATCCAGGCCGCACAGGACATCCTGACCCTGCTCAGCCAGGACGGCATCTATATGGACGATCTGCGTCCCGACCGGGCCCGCCCTGAAATCTGGCGCCGCTTTGCGCAGGGCGAACGTGGCCGTCAAATCGCCGCCCTTGGCGGGATCCGCGATCGCTCGTCGCTGGCTCTGACGGCCGGGCGGATGAAGCAAGACCCGATCTTTCG
This sequence comes from Thalassovita sp. ABM4_323, assembly GCF_056158665.1. NCBI lineage: Bacteria > Pseudomonadati > Pseudomonadota > Alphaproteobacteria > Rhodobacterales > Roseobacteraceae > Thalassovita > Thalassovita sp. ABM4_323. The sequence goes on from NZ_JBSWTS010000007.1 coordinate 152,734, forward strand.
CGACACCGGCCACCATTTCCTGCGCCGATTCGATAAGATGCTGGCCGATTTCTGTGAAACCGGGTCGGATGCCGATATTGTGGACCTGTCTGATACCCGCACGGCCCGTGCCTTTATGTTGTTAGGCCGTGTGACGGGCATGTTTGACTAGACCGCGCGTTCCATCCGCAGGGCCGATCCAAATCCGAAAATCCATTTGAACGGACCGGTGTGCTCGCGCTTGACCGGGACAAACCCGCGCTTGCGATACAGCGCCTCGGCCCGTGGGTTGGTGTCGATCACATCCAGGCGCACAACACGCGCCCCGGACTGGCGTGCCTGGTCTGCAACGGCCTCGAGCAACACGGTTCCCACTCCCTGACCACGGGCGCGAGCGTTCACGAAAATCCCATCCATCTGGCAAACGCCGGGTTCCAGGTCCCGTTCGAGCACCATCAGCAGCGCCACGCGCCACAGGGCCCCAAACAGGCCATAGCTTGCCCGCATGTCGCTGAAATCCCCATCCACAAGCCGGCCCTTGTCGGTCTTGATCCCGGCCACCCCCAGCAGCACTCCATCCGCCCGCGCAACCAAGGCATGTGTCGGGTCCAGCGCTTTGGAAATAAAGGGCAAAGCACGTTCTGCGGGCCCCAGGGCAAAGCCCAGCTTGCCCTCAAACGCCTGCCAGTACAGCGCGGCGACCTCAGGCCGTTCCTCTTGTGTGAACCCAACGTCAACTTTCACTGTCATTGCATCCATCCTGCACTGCCGATACCCCTTAACCGTTCACTAGATTTGGGGTGCCGCCATGAGCGATACAACCCGCTCTTCCGCCTTTTGGAAAGGGTTCCGCGACGGATTGCCGTTTTTGCTGGTCATCGTACCGTTTGGCCTGTTGTTTGGCGTGGTCGCCACCGAGGCCGGGCTGAACGTACTGGAAACCCTCAGTTTTTCGATCGTGGTGATCGCGGGTGCCGCCCAGTTCACCGCCGTTCAGTTGCTGTCCGAGAGCGCCCCAACCTTGGTGGTGCTGGCCTCGGCGCTGGCGGTCAATCTGCGGATGGCGATGTATTCGGCCTCGTTGACCCCACATATCGGCGGGGCGTCCCTCTGGAAGCGCGCCGTGGTGGCCTATTTCACGGTCGATCAAAGCTATGCCTGCTCTGTCGCGACTTTTGAAAAGAACCCGGATTGGTCGATTGGGGCCAAGCTGAGCTATTTCTTTGGGGTGGTCACACCGGTCTGTCCGTTCTGGTATCTGGCCACATTGGTCGGCGCATTGATGGGCAACGCGATCCCGCCCGAGTTCGCGCTGGATTTCGCCGTGCCCATTACCTTTTTGGCCTTGATCGCCCCGATGTTGCACACCGCAGCCCACCGCGCCGCGGCTTTGACCTCGGTCGTTCTGGCGCTGGTCTTTAATGGCTTGCCGTTCAATTTGGGTCTGATGGTGGCTGGGATCGGCGCCATGATGGTTGGCGCTCAGGTCGAGCTGTGGACCACCCGCAAACAGGAAACCACGTGATGGAGCAGATCAACACCACCACCCTGTGGACCGTGATCATCCTGCTGGGGCTGGGCAGTTTTGGCCTGCGCTTCATGTTCACCGGCTTGATCGGCGAGCGCCCGATGCCTGAATGGATTCTGCGGCATCTGCGCTATACGGCCGTGGCAATCCTGCCCGCGCTGGTCGCGCCTGCGGTTGTCTGGCCCGCGGCGACGGGCGGTCAGCTGGATGCGCCCCGCATGATCGCGGCGCTGGTCACGGTGACCGTGGGCTACGTCACAAAGAATACGCTGGCCGCGATCTTTACCGGGGCGTCCAGCCTGTATTTGGCACTGTATCTGATGGGCTAAGCGCCGGAACGGGCGCTCACTCGGCCTTTTTCTTGGCCGCCTCGCGCGCCTTGATGCGGGCGAAACTGGCGCGCGCTTTTTCCGGGTCGTATGCCTTGAGCGCCTTGGTTTTGTCGTCGTCGTCGTATTCGTAAAGGCTTTGGGTGCTCAGCAACGGGGCTTGGCCAAACTGCGCCATCAGCTTTTTCGGATAATAGGTCGGCGAGACATTCAGCCCGGGCAGCTGGCTGAGGATTGTCGAGGTCGACTGAGCGCAATGGCCATCCGTGACCTCACCCATGCCCTGCGCCAGTTTCAGCGCCTGTTCAGCCACTTCAGGCGAGACCTGAAGCCGCTGGATCACAACGTGATAGGTCTTGCGCGCGTGGAACCGGGTATAGACGTCCTCGACATAGGGCGTCGCGCCATACACAACGTCATTGCGCGCGATGATCGCCTTGTCGCGGAACGAGCCAGCCGGATCGAAAATCACCCGCTGGCTGGCATTGATCATCAAAGAGGTATGCGCCCCGGACCCGTTCGCATTGCTGATCATCGTGTACAGCGTCAGCTCGGGCGGTGCGTCATGCCGATACGTGGCATTCACAATCTGCTGATCCGTCACCGGCGGATCGTGCTTAACCGAGCACCCGGCCGCAAGACCGACCGCCGCGAGTATCAGAAACCATTTACGCATGACCGGGGTCCCCAAGCGCGATGGCTTAGCTGTTCACCAGCGCCATGAAGATCAGAACGGCGATGATCACATAGACCGAGTAGGTGGTGAACTTGATGAAGCCGTCGAAGGTTTCTTTTTGAACTTCGATGTCCATTTCGCCGTGCTTATGCTCTGCCATGTCGCATTTCCTTGCAGTAGTCCTAGGTCAAACCGTGACTAGCCGATTTTTTTGGGCCTGTCATCCCGTGAAAAGACCACCCTTGGTCGCAACTGGCCGGTTGCGTCAATCCGACCCGGTGCCCAGACTGTTGCCAGGGACGGAGGCATGAAATGAGCAAACAGACCCCCCAAATCAGTTTCTGGTTCGAGTTCGCCTCGACCTATTCCTATCTCTCCGCCATGCGGATCGCAGATTTGGCCGCGCAACGAGGGGTGCGAGTGGTGTGGCGACCGTTTCTGTTGGGTCCGATCTTTGCCGCGCAGGGGATGAATGATTCTCCGTTCAACATCTACCCGACCAAGGGGCGGTACATGTGGCGCGATTTGGCGCGGCGGGCCAAAAAACAGGGTTTGCCGCCAATTCAGCGCCCCCCTCAGTTTCCACAAAACGGGCTAATGGCCGCGCGGATCGCCACCCTTGGGGTCACACAGGACTGGGGGCCGGATTTTGTGCGCGGGGTTTATTCTGCGCAGTTTGCGAAAGGTGCTGATATCAGCGACCCCGAGGTGCTGGCGACTGTGCTGCACCAAATCGGCCAGCCCGATACGCTGCTAGCGCACGCGCGCACCGATCCAGCGATCAAGGGCCGTTTGCGCCAGACCACGGAACAGGCGCAGCAACTGGGCCTGTTTGGCGCGCCCAGCTTCACCACGCCAGATAACGAGCTGTTCTGGGGTGATGATCGGCTGGAGGACGCGCTGGATTGGGCGCTGCGCTAGCTGTTGTTCAGGTCTTGCGCCAGACGAAACCCGATCCGTTTGGCCTCGATCTGTTGCGGCTGTTTGGGCAGCGCCCGCAGGATCACGCTCAGCTGGCTCACATGCTGGATCAACTGGGTTTTCGCACCGGTTTCGTCGCTGCCATAAAAGGTGACGATATCAGGGTCAAAATAGCCCATGCCTTCGATCCGCAGCACACCGGCATCCCCACCGGCAAAGCCCATGGCGATCTCGTGTTCGTTGTCCAACTGCTGTTCGAAATTCTGGATGTACAGAATCAGCCGCTCATAGGCCCATTCGGCGGGGCTTTTCTGTTGGACAGGCTTGGCTGTGACCTCTTGGGGGACGTCGGTATTGCAGGGGGCCTCGGGGTCGGCGTGAACCTCGTGCCGACGGGGCAAGGCGTTTTGTTCATGTGCCTCGGCGGCGGTGCTGATCGTGTCGTCCACTGGGTTTACCCTTTCATCTGCCATTGCCACGCCCCGTCCTCGCGCAGGGTGCGGCTGACCTCGTTGGTCTGGTACAGATGATTCAGATGTGCGACCGCTTCGACAAGGGCCAATCCGTAGGTTCCCCCATCAATTTTGCGTTTGAACAGCGGGGGAAAGCACTCGGCTGCGGTTTTCGGGGTCGCCAGGTGATCGCGCAGACGCCGCAAGCATCCGTGGTGGTTTTCGATCAATTGATGCATCCGCGTGGCCAATCCGGTGAACGGCAGCTTGTGCCCGCCCAGCACCAAGTGCTCTTCTTGCGCCAGCGTTTGCAAGCGGGTGCAGCTTTCCATCCAGTCGGCCAGCGGGTCGGCCTCGGGCTCGGTTGCGTGCACGCCGATATTGGGGCTGATCGAGGGCAGGATCTGATCGCCCGATAGCACCAGATTGCAGTCGCGGCTCCACATGGTCAGGTGTTCGGGCGCGTGCCCGTTGCCGATATGGATATCCCAATCACGCCCGCCAGCGCGGATAACATCGTCTTGCTGAACCCGCTGATAGCCCACAGGCAGCTCGTGACATACGTCCGCGAAATTGAAGGGCCGTTCGTTCATCCGCTTTTGCAACACGTCTTCGGCCATGCCCGCACGGCGCCAGAATTGCTGAACCTGCGGCGTCACCTTGTGTTCCACATCCAGAATCAGCATCCGCGTCATCAGATACGAAGTCCGCGTGGACCACAGCGCAGCATCACGGGCCACGAACCAGCCCGCCATGCCAACATGGTCGGGGTGGTGATGAGTCAGGATCACCCGCCCGACTGGCTTGCCCTTCAGAGGGCCTGCCAGCACCTGTTCCCAGATCGCCACGGACTTTTTGGTAAACATGCCCGAGTCAATGATGGTCCAGCTGTCGCCTTCGTCCAGCACGTAGATGTTCACATGATCCAACGCCATCGGCAGCGGGAACCGCAGCCACAGGACACCCTCGGCGACCTCGATCGCTTGCCCCGCGTCGGGGGCCGTGTCCCAGGGATATCGGATGCCGTTGCCCGTGCCGTCCATTATGCGCACAGCTCCTCGTTGGTGATGTCAAACAGGTCCGAGGCACCGGCCCGGGCGTGTTCCAGCTGGCCGGCATATTGCGGCAGCAAACGATTGATGTAGAAGCGCGCCACCTTGGTACGGGTGCCCTTGCCACCCTCGGCCATCGCGGCCTTCAGATGATAGTGCCCCCCCAGGACACGCCCAAAGGCGGTTAGGAAAGGCACACAGCCTGCGAAACGTTCATTCATATCTGACTGAGCCGCCATCCATTCCACCGCCTCGCGCAGCGTCTCCGTGGCCTGCCAAACAGGCTCGGCCAGCTCGGGCAATGCCAGACGGGCCTGTTCGGCATGTCCTTCGATTTCGTCCAACAGGGCAAAGGCGGCCTCGCCCCCATCCATCATCTTGCGGCCCACCAGGTCCATCGCCTGGATACCATTGGTGCCTTCGTAGATCGAGGTGATGCGCACGTCGCGGCTAAACTGCGCGGCGCCGGTTTCCTCGATAAAGCCCATGCCGCCGTGGATCTGCACGCCCAGCTCGGCCACGGCGATGCCGATATCGGTGGAAAAGGCCTTGGCGATGGGGGTCAGCAGCGCGCCGCGGGCCTTCCATGCGGCATCGCCAGTCGCCACCCCCATATCCAGCGCGACCGAGCAATCCAGCACCAGTGCGCGGGCGGCAAAAGTATCGGCCTTCATCGTCAACAGCATCCGGCGTACATCGGCGTGGTTGATGATCGTGCCCATCTGATCGCGTTCCTGGGCATAGGCCAGCGCGTGCTGATAGGCGCCCTCGGCCGCGCCCACACCTTGAGTGCCCACACCCAGACGCGCGTTGTTCATCATGGTGAACATCGCCGCCATACCGCCGTGTTCCTTGCCCACAAGCCAGCCCTTGGCGCCATCAAACTGCATCACGCAGGTAGGGCTGCCGTGGATGCCCAGTTTGTGTTCCAGGCTGACCACATTCAGGCTGTTACGTTCGCCCAGGCTGCCATCTTGGTTGGGCAGGAATTTCGGGACCATGAACAAGCTGATACCCTTGGTGCCGGCCATGCCATCGGGCAGGCGTGCAAGCACCAGGTGACACACATTGCCGCCAAAATCATGATCGCCCCAGGTGATGAAAATCTTCTGACCCGTCACCGAATAGGTACCATCGTCATTGCGCTCGGCCTTGGATTTCAGCGCGCCAACATCCGAGCCCGCGCCCGGTTCGGTCAGGTTCATCGTGCCAGTCCATTCGCCGGTGATCAGGCGCGGCAGGTACATTTCTTTCAACTCGTCCGAGGCGTGGTGCTCCAATGCCTCGATCTGGCCCTGCGTCAGCAACGGGCACAGACCCAGCGCCATCGCGGTCGAGGTGACCATCTCGTTGCAGGCGGTATTCATCGCCAGCGGCAGGCCCATGCCGCCATGTTCTTCGCCCGCCGATACGGCGATCCAGCCGCCCTCGCCCATGGCCTTGAACGCATCGGCATAGCCTTTCGAGGTCCGCACCACCCCGTTTTCCAGCACCGCGCCATCCAGATCCCCATTGCGCTGCAACGGGAACAGGATCTCTTCGGCCATCTTGCCCATTTCGGTCAGCACCGCCGAGGTCATGTCCGGAACCGCAGTCTCGGCAAAGCGTTCCGTGCCAGCGACGGCCGCCATGTCCACGACATTCTCGAAAATAAACTGGTAGTCTTCGACTGGGGCACGATACGGCATCTCTGGTCTCCTTCTCTCGGGATGGCTTGGAATTCAAGTCATACGCAGTTATTCAAAAACGCGTGCCGAAGAAAGTATCTATCGGTCCGAATGCATCAACCAAAACGCCGCGTCATAGGCCATGTCTGCCCTCAACACCCTTCATCTGACCCCCGAGCCTGATGGCATCGCCCGCGCTGCGGAAACGCTTTCCGCCGGAGGGCTGATCGCCCTGCCAACCGAGACCGTCTATGGTCTGGGCGCTGACGCCCGTGATGATCACGCGGTGGCGCGGATCTTTCAGGCCAAGGGACGCCCGCATTTCAATCCGCTGATCGTTCACGTGGCCTCGGCGCAGGTGGCGCAGCGCTATGTTGAATGGTCGGACACCGCGCAACGTCTGGCCTCGGCGTTCTGGCCTGGGGCCCTGACGCTGGTGTTGCCGCTGCGCGCCGATGCGGGCCTGTCCCCGCTGGTTACGGCCGAGCTGCCCACACTGGCGATCCGTGTGCCCGCCCATCCGGTCGCGCAAGCACTGCTGGCGGCCTTTGACGGGCCGGTCGCCGCGCCCTCGGCCAATCCCTCGGGCAAGATCAGCCCCACCACGGCGCAGCACGTCATTGACGGCCTGTCGGGCCGGATCGAGGGCATCCTGGACGGAGGCCCCTGCCCGGTTGGCGTGGAATCAACCATTATCGGCCTGTCCGGTGCCCCGATGCTGTTGCGCCCCGGTGGCGTTGCAGCAGAGGAGATTGAGGCCATTCTGGGCGCCCCGCTTGCCCAACGCGATCAATCCGATCCGTTGACCGCGCCCGGTCAGATGCTGTCGCACTATGCCCCCGGCGCGCGGGTCAGGCTGAACGCTACCGACATCACCGAGGACGAGCTCTTGCTGGGCTTTGGTCCGGTGACATGTACGCTGAACCTGTCTGAAAGCGGGGATCTGGTCGAGGCTGCGGCGAATCTGTTCCACCATCTGCACGCGCTGGACGCGATGAATCCCAAGGGAATCGCCGTCAGCCCGGTACCGATGCGTGGGTTGGGGATTGCGATCAACGATCGGCTGGCACGGGCCGCCGCGCCGCGCGACTAGACACGCAAACGTGATCTCAGGCGGCCTCTATGCGTGGCCCGCATCCGAGGACAGCATCAACGCGTCCACGCCCAGCGATTTCAACGCGCCGTCCCATTTTCCCTGATCGGGCAAATCGAACACCAGCTCCATATTGGAATCACAGGTCAACCAGGCGTTCTGGCTCAACTCGTCCTCAAGCTGCCCAGGCCCCCAACCAGCATAGCCGATCGCGACCAGGGCGCGCTCGGGGCCCTGCCCTTTGGCCAGCGCCTCGAGGATATCAAGCGTCGCGGTCAGTCCGAACACGCCTTCGACCTTCAAGGTATTGACCATGCTGACATAATCCAGCGAGTGCAGGACAAATCCGCGGCTTTGTTCGACCGGACCGCCAAAGGAAACCCCCAGCTGACGGCTGTCAGGGCCATGCGAAATTTCCAGCTGTTCCAGCATGTCGGACAGGGCGACCTCGCCCGTGGGTTTGTTGACGATCAGGCCCATCGCGCCCTCGTCGGAATGCGCGCAGATCAGCACCACCGATTGTTCAAACCGGGGATCGCCCATCGCAGGCATCGCGATCAACAGCTTTCCGGTCAGGTTCAGCGGGGCGTTTTCAGTATCCATAGATCAAAGATAAGAACCCGCGCCGCCCGGGTCCAGCACCCGCGACACAAAAACCACGCTTGTGTGATTTGTCACATCCCCTCGCCCGAATGTGAGTTGGAATTGAGCGGAAATTAGCCCACATCGGAAGGATGATCAGACCTGTTCTCATTTGTGCGATCGCCGCGATTGGCCTGTCGGGCCAGCCCGCCACGGCCGAAGACTATGCCCAGCGCGTGGTGTCGCTGGAGGTGCTGCCCGGATGGCGCAGCGCTGATGGCACCCATGTGGCCGCCCTGCGCATCGAGCTGGCGCCGGGTTGGAAAACCTATTGGCGCGCGCCGGGGGATGCAGGCATTCCGCCGATGATTGACTGGTCCGGCTCGGACAATCTGGCGAAAATCATGCCGGTCTGGCCCACCCCCGAGGTGTTTTCGCAAAACGGTATGACCTCGGTCGGGTATCAGGATGATCTGGTGCTGCCGGTGGTGCTGACCCCCAGGGATCCAGCCCAGCCAATCGCGCTGAGCGGTGAAATTCAGATTGGCATTTGCAAAGACGTTTGTGTGCCTGCGGATCTGGGCTTTAACGCAGATCTGCCGCTGGAAAAGCTGCGCGATGCCACAATCTCGGCTGCGCTGACAGACCAACCCTATTCGGCGCAAATGGCCGGTGTTGGTCGCGTGAGCTGTGACATTTCGCTGACCGAGGATGGGCTGGCGCTGTCGGCGACGGTTCAAATGCCCCGCGCCGGGGCGCATGAATACACAGTGGTGGAAACAGCCGACCCCGAGATTTGGGTGGCCGAGGCGGAAACTCAGCGCATTGGGGATACGCTGACCGTGCGTACCGAACTGGTGCACATGAGCGAGGACAGCTTTGCTCTGGACCGTTCTGGCCTGCGCCTGACGGTTCTGGGCAGCGATCACGCGGTGGACATTCAGGGCTGCCCTGCGGATTAACCCGCTCAGGCGGGGCGACGGATCACCGTCACCAACAGCGACATCACATATAACACCACGACAATTCCCAACGCTCCGATCAGGAACAGGGCCAGCCCGCCCCCTGTAGTGGCAATGGTCAGCGAGGCCAGAATCGGGTGCGTTTGCCCTGTGACCACCGGCCAGCCCATCGTCAGCCCCAGCCATGCCGCCAGTGCCAAAACGGCCGTCCCCATGGGCAGCCACAGCCCTCGCACCCGTGCCGAGCGACGCAGAGCGGTAATATTCCGGCGCAAGTCATGCTGAATGGCAATCAGCGCGGGCACCACGACCAGAACCAGCAGCATCCCAAAGCCCAGTCCATAGACCAGCGTGATCACCGTGGGTCGCAGGAATGCCGCCTGTTGCGAGGTCTCGTACAGCAGCGGCGCCAGGCCCAGCACGGTGGTCAACGTCGTCAACATCACCGGGCGCAAACGATCCGAGGTGCCCTCGATAATTGCGGGGATCAGGCCCCGCTCGGCGGCATATTCGTCAATCGTGGTGACCAGAACGATCGAGTCGTTGATGATGATCCCCGTCATCCCGATCAGCCCCACGACGGTGAACATGGACAGCGGCACATCCCACAGCGCATGGCCATAGATCGTGCCAACCAAACCAAAGGGAATGATGGCCATCACCACCACCGGACGCGTCCAGCTGGAGAACACCCAGGCCAGCACCAGATAAATCCCCACCAAGCACAGTGTCAGCCCGGTCATGGCGTCATTCAGGAATTCGTCCTCTTGTTCGGACAAGCCGGACATGCGCCATTCAACCTGCTTTTCGCTGGCGATCTTGGGCAAGATCTCGGTTTCCAGCAGGCGGTTGATTTCCTCGGCGCGGGCGGGGTCATCCTCGGAAATATCCCCTGTGACCGAAATCAGCCGCAGCCCGTTTTCGCGCCGCACGGTCGAAAATCCCGAGCGCGTGTCGACGCTGACGATATCGGCCAGTGGCACATATTCCCCAAGATCCGTCCGCAGTTGCATCGTTTCCAGAAAATCGGCGGCCAGCTCTTCGTCGGGCAGTTCCACGCGGATCGTGGCGCTGCGCGGCCCATCCGGGAAGGTCGCGGCCTCTAGCCCGTTCAGACGATGACGCAGAACACGCCCCAGACCATCAATGGTAAAGCCCAGCGCCTGCCCCTGCGGTGTCAGTTCCAGGATGATCTCGTCCTTGTCATAGGACAGGTTGTCCTCGACGGCGGACACTTCGGGGAAGCGCAGCAGTTCTTCTTGCAGGGCTTCGCTGGCGGCCTTCAGCGTGTCGGCAGTGGCGCCGTAGAATTGCACATCCAGGGCCTCGCCCCCCGGGCCGGACCGCCAGCCACGGAAGCTAATGGTTTCAACCATCGGATGGCGACGCACCGCGTCTTGCAGTTCGGCGACGAAGGCAAAGCTGGAATAGGGGCGCAGATCAGCGTCAATCAGTTCAATCGAGATCCCGCCCAGTTGATCGGCATCCTTGGTGTCGGCCCCGGGCAATTGGCGCCCCGCATTCCCGCCCACCTCAGCGATCACATAGGTCAGAGGATTGGTGCCATGGCGCTGTTCATATTCGGCACCCAAGGCCTCGGTTGCGCGTTGAAATTCGCGCATCATGGCCAGGCTGTCCTCGCGCGTGGCCCCCGGCAGCATCGAAAAGTTCCCCGTCACGCTGCCCCGCTCAGGCGCATTGAAGAACCGCCATTGCACATCGCCCCGAATGAACACGGCCGCCTGACTGGCCAACAACACACAAGCAACCGCGATCACCGGATAGCGCGCCCGGATCACCCCAGCCGTCAGCGGCCGGAACAGGTTCGTACGCACCCAGCGGAACCCTTTGTTCACGGTGCGCGAGGGCCAATCGTACCAACGCTCTTTGGCGGCATGTTTCAGCGCGTGGGCCATGTGGTTGGGCAGGATCAGGAAACATTCAATCAACGAGGCAATCAGCACCACGATCACTGTGAAGGGAATGTCGCGGATCAGGTCTCCGAACCGCCCCCCCACGGCGGTCAGTCCAAAAAACGCGATAATCGTCGTCAGCGTGGCAGAAAATACCGGCAACGCCATACGGCGCGCGGCCGTTTCAGCGGCACCTGTCGGACCATGGCCGTTACGCGACAAGTGATCAGCGTGTTCACCCACGACAATGGCGTCATCCACCACGATACCCAGCGTGATGATCAGACCAAACAGGCTGATCATATTGATCGTCAGGCCAGCGGCATACATCAGCGCAATGGCCGTCAGCATCGACACCGGAATACCCGCCGCCACCCAAAAGGCCGTGCGTGCATTCAGGAACAGGAACAGCAGGATCAGCACCAACCCAAGGCCCATCAGGCCGTTCTCGGTCAGGATGTTCAGGCGCGCGGTGATCGCCTCGGCCCGGGTACGGATCAGTTCGATCGTCACCCCCTGCGGCAGCGTGGCCTCCATTTCGGTCGCGACCTGTTGCACCTGTTCCTGGATCTTGATCGCATCCCCCGTGTCCGAGCGATCCACCCGCACCGAAACTGCAGGATTGTCGCCTACGAAATACACACGGTTGCGATCACTGCCCAACAGGCTGATCTGCGCGACATCCCCAACTGTCAGGGTCGAGCCATCATCGCGCGTGCGCAGCGCGATATCCGAGATTTCTCGGACCGAGCGTTTCTCGACCCCTGTACGAACCCGCGCGTTGCCACCGCTGACGTCCCCAGCCGGGTCCGCATCGACCTCTTCTGCAATGGCGGCGGCGATCTGAGCGATCGTGACATCATGCGCCATCAGGTTCAGGCTGGGCACTTCGACCATGATCTGATTGGCCGCGACGCCACGCACCGTGGTGCGCGTCACGCCTTCGGCGAACAGGCGTGTCACCAACTCATCCGCGAACAGGCCCAGCTGATCCGGTCCGACGGGTCCGGTGATCACCACATCTGTCACCCGGTCGCGCCAGGCCGCGCGCTTGACCTTGGGGTCTTCGGCCTCTTCGGGCAGCGTGGTGACGGCATCGACTGCCGATTGCACATCATCCGCCGCGCGGGACATGTCCCAACCGGGTTCGAATTCCAGGTTGATCCGCGCCTTGCCTTCCGAGCTGCGGCTTTCGCTGCTGGCCACGCCTTCGACCACCAACAAGGCCGGTTCCAGAACCTGCACGATTGCGGCGTCCACGTCCTCGGCCCCGGCGCCGTCCCAGGTGACCGTCACCGTCACATCGTCCAGGATCACATCGGGAAAAAACTGCGCCCGCATTCGGGGGACAGCGGCCAGCCCCAACACAATCAGCACCACCAACAACAGGTTCGCGGCCGTTTTATGCCGAGTGAAATAGGACAGGATGCCGCCCGCCGCCGGAGGGATTGCGCGGATCATCGGTTAGCCCCCCATCCGGGATTCAAGCCGTTCGACCATTGCCGCGGGAACCTTGTCCTTCTCCAGTCCGCGCAGCAGACGGGTGCGGATCTCGGCGGGCATCCTCGAGTTGGCCTCAACAAACGCCACCAGCTTGGCGCGACGTTCTGCGGTCAGTTCGACCATCTCGGGCTCTTCGATCTGGGTGGCCGCTTCGCCGCGCAACGGGCGGACCTTGATGCCTGCGCCCAGCAAGGGCGTGCGTTCGGTCACGACCTCTTGGCCGATCAGATCCGGCGAGCGCACCAGAACGTCATCGCCCTGCCGCCGCACCAGACGCACATCAACCGAAGCCAGCCGGTCGTCCTCGCCCAAAACCAAAACCCTGTCGGCGGCATCCAGCGCCGTTGCAGGCAAGCGCACCACAAATTCGATGGGGGGTTCCTGCACCGACACGCTGACGAAATCGCCCGGTTTCAGCCCCCGCGCGTTTTCCAACCGCGCAAAGATCAACCGGCCGGTCTGGCCTTCGCCCACGGCTGCACTGTCACGATCAATCTGGCCCGTGGCCGTCAGGTTTTCGCCATACAGGTTCAGCACCACCGAGACCGGCGATTTGGCCAGCTGGCCATTTTCGTCCAGCAACCGCGCATATTGCGGGGTCGAAATCCGAAACGAGACCTCCAGCGCGTTGCCATCCACCAGCTCGGCCAGAACCTCGTTTTGCGAGACCAGCCCACCCTGCACCACGTTCACGTTGCTTAGCGAGCCGTCAAATTCCGCGCGGATCACGGTGTCGGCCAGGGTGCGTTTGGCCTCGGCCAGGGCAATGCCTGCGCGGTTCAGCGTCGTGTCGGCCTGATCGACACGGGCCTCGGCCTGAGCCAGGGATTGGCGGCGCGACACCACGGATTGCCGTGCCGAGGAGGCCGCCAGTTCGGCGGTTTCCACGGTTGCCTCGGTCGAGACCCCCCGCGCGGCCAGATCCTGCGCCCGTTTGAACGCGCGTTCGCGCAAGGCCGCCTGTTCCTCGGTTGCGGCCAGTTCGTCCTTGGCAAGCTCCAGCGCCCGGGCCGCCTCGCGTTTTTCCAGCTCGGCGTCCAAATGGTCAGCTTCGGCGCGTTCCAGTGCGGCTTCGGCGTCGGCCGGGTCAATCCGCACCAGCACATCCCCAGCCTGAACCAAACCACCCTCGGCGAAACCCTCTGCCAGTTCGATCACCGAGCCCCGCACAGCGGCGCGGATTTCCAGGGTTCGCATGGATTGCACTTCGCCATAGGCCGACAATTCCGGCCGCACGGTCTGAGCCACGGCCGGGATCACGTTCACCGCGAAGACGCGCTCTCTGATCTGCGGCGCCCGCGCCTCGCGCGACATGCGTTGCTCGAGGGCGTCAAACACCATCGCACCCGCATAGACCAACAGACCCAATGTCACGGCCACCAGAAACAAGCCAGTCAGGCTTTGACGCAGAAATCGCATTCGAATTCACCCTTTTCGCAGGCCCAGGCAGGGCTGGCATATAAACCTAGCGGCATATGTTTTTTTGCCAAGGCACAAGCGTGTTACGCTGGCCGCAGCTATTTCCGTCGCTTGTGTTCGTCCAAACGCGGAAAAATTTCGACAAAATTGCAGGGCATGTGGCGGTAATCCAGCTGGTATTGCAGGATTTCATCCCAGGCGTCCTTGCAAGCCCCGCTGCTGCCGGGCAGCGCAAACAGATAGGTGCCACCCGCAACGCCCCCCGTCGCGCGGCTTTGCACCGCCGAGGTGCCAATTTTCTGCATCGAGACCATGGTGAACACCGTCCCGAACGCGTCGATTTCCTTTTCATAGACGTCGCGATGGGCCTCGACGGTTACATCGCGCCCGGTCAGCCCCGTGCCCCCGGTCGAGATGATCACGTCCACGTCGGGATCCGCGATCCAGCGGCGCAGCTGATCGGCGATCTGGTCGCGCTCGTCCTGGATGATTTGGCGATCGGCCAGGATGTGGCCCGCCCCTTGCAGTCGATCCACCAGGGTCTGACCGGATTTGTCCTCGGCCAACCCCCGCGTATCCGAGACCGTCAGGATCGCGATCCGCACTGGAATGAATTCTTTGCTGTCGTCGATCCGCGCCATGTCTATCCCCTTTGCATCAACGCCAAACGCGCCGCCAATGCTACGAATATGCCCGCGCTGATCCGGCCCAGCCATGTGGCAAAACGGGCGTCCCCGGTCAGCTTGCGGCCAATCCCGCCCGCAAAGAGACCGACCAAGCCGTTGATGATGAACCCGCCCAGCGACAGAACGGCCCCGCAGATCAGGAATTGCGGCAGCACCGTGCGTGTGGGGTCAACGAATTGCGGAACAAAGGCCAGCACGAACAGGATCACCTTGGGGTTGGTCAGGTTGACGATGAACCCTTGGGCAAAGGCGCGGCGGGCTGAAACGCCCTGCACCGCCCCGCGCACCGGACCGGCGCGCAAGGATTGCCAGGCCAGCCACAGCAGATACCCGACACCGACCCAACGAATGACGTCGAACGCCCCCGGTAGGGCCGAGATCAGCGCGCTCAGCCCCAATCCGGCCGCCAAAGCATGAACGAACCCGCCCAGCGCAATACCACCGCTGGCGGCGATCGCCGGGCCCGGCCCGCTGCGCAGCCCCTGCCCCAGACAGAACATCATATCCGCACCCGGAGTCAGGTTCAGCGCCAATGCGGCAGGGATAAATGCCAAAAGCACCAGCGGGTCCATCACAGCCCCCCAAGCCGCGCTTTCAGGCTCAGCAAATCGGCCCAGGCCTCGCGTTTTGCCTGGGGTTGGCGCAGCAGATAGGCCGGGTGGAACATGGGCAGCGCGGGGGTGCCATAGGCCTCGGACCATTGGCCGCGCAGCCGGGTGATGCCGCGTTTACCCAGCCCCGCCTGACATGAGATATTGCCCATCAGCACCACGAAATCCGGCTTTACCAACGCCACATGCTTGCGCAGGAAAGGCAGCAGCATCTGGATTTCCTCGGGCTTGGGGTCACGGTTCTGCGGCGGCCGCCAGGGCAGGACGTTGGTGATGTACACAGCCTGCGCCGGATCATCCGAGCGCCGGTCCATCCCGATCGCGTCCAGCATCCGGTCCAGCAACTGCCCGGCGCGGCCCACAAAAGGACGGCCCTCGCGGTCCTCATCGCGGCCCGGGGCCTCGCCAATGATCATCACGCGCGCCGCGGCATGGCCATCGCAGAACACCAGGTTCCGGGCACCGCGTTTGAGCTCGCAATGGTCAAACTGCTGCATGGCTGCGCGCAATTCGTCCAACGATCGCACCCGCGCCGCCATATCCTTGGCCACAGAGACGGGATCGACCTTGGGCTTGGGCGCCGGGGCCGTTTGCGCCCCGGCCTTAGGCGCCGGAGCAACCTCGGCCAGTTTGCGCGCTTCTTCGGCGGCGGCGTAGCGATCAATAGGGGCATCGGCCAGCGCCTCGTCTGCGCCCAGCTCGATCTGCCACTCTAGAAGAGCAAGCGCCGTATGATAGTCCATCGCCGATTCCATGCGCCCAACCCTATCTCGGCCCGCGCCCCTGCGAAAGCCAGCAAATCAGCCCCCGCGACACCGGCTTATCTTGCCCCCTGCCATGGCCCCACATATAAGCAGGGCAAGCAAATCTGGAGGCGGCGATGACGTTCACGCAAAAGCATCTTCTGGGGATCGAGCCCCTCCACCCGACCGAGATCACCGCCGTTCTGGACCTGGCCGATCAGTATGTCGATCTGAATCGGCGCGACGTGAAACATGCCGATGCGCTGGCCGGGCTGACGCAGATCAACATGTTCTTCGAAAATTCGACCCGCACGCAAGCCAGTTTCGAGCTGGCAGGCAAGCGACTGGGCGCGGATGTGATGAATATGGCGATGCAGGCCAGCAGTATCAAAAAAGGGGAAACCCTGATTGATACCGCCCTGACGCTGAACGCGATGCACCCCGATCTGCTGGTGGTGCGTCATCCTCATTCGGGCGCGGTGGACCTGCTGGCGCAGAAGGTGAACTGCGCCGTTCTGAACGCCGGGGATGGCAAGCACGAACACCCCACGCAGGCCCTGCTGGACGCGCTGACCATCCGCCGCGCCAAGGGCCGCCTGCACCGCCTAAACATCGCCATCTGCGGGGACATCGCCCACAGCCGCGTGGCCCGGTCCAACCTGATCCTGCTGGGTAAGATGGAGAACCGCATCCGCCTGGTTGGCCCACCGACCCTGATGCCCAGCCAGATCGATCAGTTTGGCTGCGAGGTCTATCACGACATGCGCGAGGGCTTGCAGGACGTGGACGTGGTGATGATGCTGCGCCTTCAGCGCGAACGCATGGATGGCGGCTTTATCCCCTCGGAACGCGAGTACTATCACCGCTATGGTCTGGACGCCGAGAAACTGAGCGTGGCCAAGGACGACGCCATTGTCATGCACCCCGGCCCAATGAACCGTGGCGTGGAAATCGACGGCGAGATCGCCGATGACATCAACCGCTCGGTCATTCAGGAACAGGTGGAAATGGGCGTCGCCGTGCGCATGGCCGCGATGGACCTGCTGGCCCGCAACCTGCGCGCCGCCCGCCAGGAAACCGAGGTGATGGCGTGAGCGACCGGATCGAGGTTCCAGCCAGTGAAACGGGCGTTGTGCGCCTGTTCGCGGTGGACCTGCCCCCCGAAGAGATCGAGGATTTCGCCGATTTCGAACGCGAGGGCTGGCCGCTGATCTCGGCCTTGGGCATCTATGATCTGAACCCCTCGTATGTTGAAATCTTTCCGGTTAAACAGCTGGATGACATGGGCCTGGCCGCCTATCTGAGCGAGGCCTACAACATCGATCCCGCCGATCTGCGCGACGACCGTACCGTGCTGAACAACGTTCGTGGGCACGTGGCGCTGATCTCGTCCCCGGCGTTTCGCGGCAAGGCGCAAACCTTGCGGCTGCACCACCCTTTGCGCTGGCTGGGCACCTGGTCGGAACCCCGCCCCGAGCTGGACCTGACCCCGATCCAGACGGACTCGGCCAAGGGCACGACGGGCGATGTTGGCCCGGCCGCCAAAGCCCCGAAATTCCCGCGTTGGCTGGGCTGGCTGTTGCCGCTTGCGGGCATTGCCATCGGAACGCTGATTTTCCTGCTGTCCCCACACAATAGCTGACCAAGAGGCAGACATGTACGGATCCCTCACCCCCAACTACGAACTGCAAGACGGCGAAGAGCTGCTGTTGCAGATCCATTCGGACCGGGCCGCCTACTGGCGCGATCACGCCTGGATGGCGGCCATTGCGATGGCTGCTGGGATGGTGATCCTGTTCTTCATGGGCAACCCGCATGTCTGGACCGGCGCGATTGGCGGCTTGGCGGCGATTGCGGTGCGCGCGTTTTATGTGGCCTCGGACGAGCTGAAGGCCCGCTGGGACCTGACCAACCAACGGCTGATGGGCCCGCAGGGGCGCTCGGTGCGCCTGTCCGAAATCAAGGAATTTCGTTCGCTGGGGTCTGCTCTGCAGATCATCACGCTGTCAGGCGATAAGCACCTGATGAAATACCTGGCCGACAAATCCGCCACCCGCGCCGCGATCGAGCGCGCCCAGACAGGAGCACGCCCATGAGCGGATGGGAGGGCATTCTGGACCCGGGCGAGGAAATCCAATGGCAGGGCCGCCCAGATACCGCCCCTGTACTGACCCCCGGATCGCTGGGCAAGATGGTCTTTGGATTGTTCTTTGCCGGATTTGCGGTGTTCTGGATGATCGGCGCGGCCTCGACGGGTGGCCTTTTCTGGATGTTCGGGTTGATCCACTTTTCTGTTGGGATCGGATTGATGGGCGGCGGCATGTTTTGGCCCGGCATCAAGGCGCGATACACGTGGTACTCGCTGTCCAATAAGCGCGCCTTTATCGCCACGGATTTCCCCTGGGCCAGCCGCAAGCTGCACAGCTATCCCATCAGCGCGCAGACCTCTTTGTCCTTGGATGATGGGCCGTTCAAATCGGTCTTCTTCGCCAGCGAGGAATACCGCGTCAAAGGGCGCACCCGCACACGCCGCATCGGGTTTAAACGCATCCCAGACGGACGTGCAGTTTATGACCTGATGCGCAATATCCAGCGCGCTGATCGCAACGAGGACCGCGCATGACCCTGTGGACACAAACCTTGGACGAGGTCATCACGACCCATCCCCTGTACGGGCTGACGGCCAAAGGTCCAATGCCCGCCATTCTGGGCATACTGGGCGGCTTTGGCCTGTGGATGCGATACGAGGCGCCCTTGCCCGGCATTCTGATCGGGCTGTTGCTGATCCTCATGCCCTGGCTGGTGACGCGTTTCATTGACCGCCGCCGTATCCGGTTTGAAATCGCCCCCGGACAGGCCACCCGTTTTCAGGGCGAAATCGAGCAGGCTCTTTCGTTCGGCACCGCCGTCGATTACACCCTGATCCGCGGCCCGATCCGCAAGGCGCTGAACCTGCCCGGGGTGCTGCGCCTGAACAGCCAGACAGGTGTGATGCGCAGCTGGAGCCTGACCTGGCCCGTCGCCGCCCACAACATGGCCGTGCTGGACTCGGCCCTGACCAAAGCCCTTGAAGGGAAGACCACATGACCACGACACTGATCACCAACGTCCACATGATCGACCCACAGGCCAGCGCGATCGAGCATGGCTCGATCCTGTTGCAAGACGGCAAGATCGCCGCGCATGGCGCCGAAATCGCGGTGCCCGAGGGCGCGACGGTGATTGATGGACGTGGCAAACACCTGGCGCCGGGGATCGTGGATATCGGCGTCAAAGTCTGCGAACCGGGCGAGCGCCACAAGGAAAGCTTTAAATCCGCGGGGCAAGCCGCAGCCGCCGGGGGCGTGACCACCATCGTCACCCGTCCTGACACGTTGCCGGCCATCGACAGCCCCGAAACGCTGGAATTCGTCACCCGCCGCGCACAAGAGGCCGCGCCCGTGCATGTCGTGCCAATCGCCGCCCTGACCAAAGGCCGCGAGGGGCGCGAGATGACCGAGCTGGGCTTCCTTCTGGACGCGGGCGCCGTGGCGTTTTCCGACGGTGACAACGTGGTCACCAACACCAAGGTTTTCAGCCGCGCGCTGACCTATGCCAAATCGCTGGACGCGCTGGTGATCGCCCATCCGCAGGAACCGATCCTGTCCAAAGGGGCGGCCGCGACCAGCGGCAAATTTGCATCCCTGCGCGGGTTGCCCGCCGTGACCCCCATGGCCGAACGGATGGGGCTGGATCGCGACATCGCTCTGCTGGAAATGACCGGTGCGAAATACCATGCCGATCAGATCACCACCGCCCGCGCCTTGCCCGCGCTGGAACGGGCCAAGCGCAACGGGCTGGACATCACCGCCGGGACCTCGATCCACCACCTGACCCTGAACGAACTGGACGTGGCCGACTATCGCACCTTCTTCAAGGTGAAACCTCCGCTGCGCTCCGAAGACGACCGAATGGCCGTGATCGAGGCCGTGCGCGGTGGGCTGATCGACATCATCAGCTCGATGCACACGCCGCAGGACGAAGAATCCAAGCGCTTGCCCTTTGAAGAGGCGGCCTCGGGTGCGGTGGGGCTGGAAACCTTCTTGCCCGCAGCGCTGCGCCTGTATCACGCGGGCGATCTGACCCTGCCGCAGCTGTTCCGCGCCATGTCGCTGAATCCGGCCACGCGTCTGGGCCTGCCCGGTGGTCGCCTGAGCACCGGTGCCCCCGCCGATCTGGTGCTGTTTGACGCCGATGCGCCCTTTGTCATGGATCGGGCCAAGCTGCTGTCGAAATCCAAGAACACCCCATTTGACGGTGCGCGGATGCAAGGTAAGGTCCTGGCGACATTCGTTGCAGGCACCCAAGTCTTCGGAGAGCTGTGATGCCCGAGATGACCTCGACACAAACCGTTTTGCTGCTATGGGCCTTGATCGGCTATGGGCTGGGTTCGATCCCGTTCGGCATGGTGCTGGCCAAGCTAATGGGGCTGGGCAACCTGCGCTCGATCGGGTCGGGCAATATCGGGGCCACGAACGTGCTGCGGACGGGCAATAAACTGGCCGCGTTTCTG
This sequence comes from Thalassovita sp. ABM4_323, assembly GCF_056158665.1. Classification (NCBI taxonomy): domain Bacteria; kingdom Pseudomonadati; phylum Pseudomonadota; class Alphaproteobacteria; order Rhodobacterales; family Roseobacteraceae; genus Thalassovita; species Thalassovita sp. ABM4_323. The sequence goes on from NZ_JBSWTS010000007.1 coordinate 173,402, forward strand.
ACCCTGCTGCTGGATGGGGGCAAGGGCGCCGCCGCGGTGCTGCTGGCGCGCAGTTTTGCCGCCGAGGATGCCGCGCAGATCGCCGGGGGGATGGCGTTTCTGGGCCATTGCTTCCCGATCTGGCTGAAATTCAAAGGCGGCAAGGGCGTGGCAACCTTTCTGGGCCTGCTGCTGGGGCTGGCCTGGCCCGTCGGGCTGGCGGCCTGCGCCACGTGGCTGTTGACCGCAGTGGTGCTGCGGATTTCCAGCTTCTCGGCGCTGATGGCTGCTGCGCTGTCCTCGATCTGGATGGTGGTGTTTGGCTATGGCCACATGGTCGCGCTGGGGGCCATCCTGACCCTGCTGATTTTCTGGACGCACCGCGCCAATATCGGTCGCATTCGCGCCGGCACAGAACCTAGGATCGGCCAGAAATGAATAGCGCCCCGACATGGGGGGGCCTTCACATCAATAGCTGAACTCTTGGTAGATCTTGCTCAGATCCCCATTCCAGTCGCCGTTATAGCGTTCCAGAAGTTCATCCGCCGGGGTCATTCCGGCTTCTAGACTGTCTTCCAGCGCGTGCAGGAAATGGCGTTCATCCTGAACCATTCCGCCCAGCCCGCTGCACTGACGGGCGATCAGGCCTTTGCGCGAAATCTCAAGCACGCGGGCGGCCAGGTCGATCATCTTTTCACCACCAACCTCAGCCTGTAAGCCGTGGACCGAGGCCTCGACCCGCCAGGCCTCGCGCGTTTCGGCATCCCAGTCTTTGACCAGATCCCAAGCCGCATCCAGGCTGGATTGATCATACATCAGTCCCACCCAGAACGCTGGCAGAGCGCAAATCCGGCGCCACGGGCCACCATCGGCGCCGCGCATCTCCATGAATTTCTTGATCCGCGCCTCGGGGAAAATGGTGGTCAGATGGTCGGCCCAATCTGACAGGGTCGGCGTCTCACCGGGCAGCGCGGGCAACTGGCCCTTCAGGAAATCACGGAAGGACTGCCCCAGCGCATCGATGTATTTTCCGTCGCGATAGACGAAATACATCGGCACATCCAAGGCGTAGTCCACGTATTGTTCAAAGCCAAAGCCCTGATCGAACACAAACGGCAACATTCCCGTGCGATCCGCATCCAGATCACGCCAAACGCGCGAACGCCAGGATTTGTGACCGTTGGGCTTGCCTTCGAAAAACGGCGAGTTGGCAAACAGCGCCGTCGCCACCGGCTGCAACGCCAGGGCAACGCGGAATTTCTGAACCATGTCCGCCTCGGAGGCGAAATCCAGGTTCACCTGCACGGTGCAGGTCCGATACATCATCGATTTGCCCATGGTGCCGACGCGATCCATGTAGTCGGTCATCAGCTTGTAGCGCCCCTTGGGCATCATCGGCATCTGTTCATGCGTCCAGATGGGGGCCGCGCCCAGCCCGATAAAGCCAACACCCACTTTGTCTGCGATGTCTTTGACGTCGCGCAGGTGCTCGTTCACCTCGTCACAAGTCTGGTGAATGGTTTCCAGAGGGGCACCGGACAGTTCCAACTGCCCACCCGGTTCCAGACTGACATTAGCCCCGTCTTTTTCAAGGCCAATCAGCTTGCCGTTTTCTTCCAGCGGGGCCCAGCCGTGACCGTCCCGCAGGCCTTCAAGCACCGCCAGGACCGAGCGTTCGCCCTCGTAGGGGATCGGTTTCAGCGTGTCCTTGCAATAGCCGAACTTTTCGTGCTCGGTCCCGATGCGCCAGTCGTCTTTTGGTTTGCAGCCGGATTCCAGATACTCGGCCAGCTGGGCCATGTTCTCGATCGGCCCGCCGCCAGATTGGGGAATGGACATGTCTCGCTCCGGTCTTAAGTCCCTCAGGTCCGGCCAGAATTGCGGCCTATCGCCGGCAAAGTCAATGCAGCGCAGTCAGGTTTCGGGACCAGATCACAACATCGTTTTCGCCCGGCTTCTGCAATGCACCAAGCAGCGATTCCATTCGGATTCCGGGCAGGCTGGCAAAGACATCATACAAGGCCTGCGCCCCGCTGGCATCCACCGGAATGCTCAGCGGGTGAAAACCGCGCGCAAACAACCGCCAGCACTGCGAATTCCCGTTTGAGATCAACGTGATCCGGGTCAGATCATCAATGGGCAAAACGATCCCGCCGTCGGGGCTGAAATAGGTAATTGTCCCCTCGTCTACATCGACGTGGCCCAGGCCTCCGGTGCCGCGCCAGAACCGGGCCCGGCGAATGCCCAACACCAGAAAGGCCCCTCCCGCGATCACCAAAACCCACCCCAGCCACATCAAGACGCCAAAGGTGGTCAACGCCCACCAAAGCCCAAGCGCGATGATCGCCAATGCCGTCAGGGGCTCGGCCCAGCGCGACAGTTCTTTCATTGCGTTTGGTCGGATCAGGCTCATGCGCCCCAGTCCCCAAGCGCCTGTTGCCAGATGGTCAGCGCTGCCACGGCTGCCGTGTCTGCCCGCAGGATACGCGGCCCAAGGCTGACCACGTGGGCATAGGGCAACCCATGCAGGCGTTTGCGTTCGGCGGGGGAAAAGCCGCCCTCGGGACCAATCAGAATGGCCCATTTTCCGGGATCGGCTGCGGTCAGATCGCGGGCCTGACCGGCCTCGGCCTCGTCACAGAACATCAGCTGGCGATCTTCAGGCCAGTCGGCCAAGAGACGGTCCAGTTTTTGCAGATCCGACACCTCGGGGACATAGGTGCCGCCGCATTGCTCGGCGGCCTCTGTGGCATGGGCCTGCAACCGGTCCTGACGGATACGTTCAGAGTTGGTAAACTCGGTCTGCACTGGCATGATCCGCGCCGCGCCCATTTCGGCGGCTTTCTCCACGATGAAATCGGTGCGCGCCTTTTTGATCGGTGCGAACAGCAACCACAGGTCCGGCGGCATCTGCAAAGGTTTGGTCTGCTCCTGACAGGTCAGCTCGCCCGCTCGCTTACCAGCCTTGGTCGCCTCGGCGCGCCATTCCCCATCGCGGCCATTGAACAAGGCCACCTGCGCACCCGTCTGCTGGCGCATCACGCCGAACAGATAATGCGCCTGATCGCGGTCCAGCGGAACCGTTTGCCCATCGCCCAAGGGATGGTCTACATAGAGGCGGATTTTCACAGTCATGGACCCATTCTTATGCCCGAACCCACGCATATGCCAGAGCCAGAGGGCCAGGTTTCCGACGCTGTGAAAGGCAATTGGGTTGACCATCGCGCGCCGGCGTTCACACGCCCGTATCTCAGGCTGTCACGGGCGGACCGGCCCATCGGGACTTGGCTGCTGTTACTGCCCTGCTGGTGGGGTTTGGCGCTGGCGATCCTGCATGACGGTCAGGTCGGGTTGTATGATCTGTGGATCTTTGTCGCTTGTGGTCTGGGCGCGTGGCTGATGCGCGGCGCCGGGTGCACGTGGAACGATATCACCGACCGGGATTTCGATGGCGCGGTAGAGCGCACCAAGTCCCGCCCGATCCCCTCAGGTCAGGTGACTGTGAAACAGGCTGTGGTGTGGATGGGCGTTCAGGCGCTGATTTCCTTCGCGATCCTGCTGACCTTTAATACGGCCGCGATCCTGATGGGGGTGCTGGCGCTGCTGCCGGTTGCGATCTATCCCTTTGCCAAGCGCTTTACCTGGTGGCCACAGGTCTTTCTGGGTCTGGCGTTCAACTGGGGGGCCATGCTGGCCTGGGTCGCCCATACCGGCAGCCTGCATATCGCCCCGCTGATCCTGTATGTGGCCGGGATCGTCTGGACGCTGTTCTATGACACCATCTATGCACACCAGGACAAAGAGGATGACGCCCTGATCGGGGTGAAATCCACCGCCCGCTTGTTTGCCGAAAACACCCCTGTATGGTTACGCCGCTTTTTGATGGCAACCGTGATCCTGATGGGGCTGTCCATCTTGGTCGCGATGTCTGGCCAGGCCGACCGCCCGTTTGCGATATTGGTCGCGCTGCTGGCGCCTTGGGCGCTGGGGGCACACCTGATGTGGCAGATGCGGGTTCTGGATATCGACGACAGCGCGATTTGCCTAAAGCTGTTTCGCGCCAACCGCGATGCGGGGCTGATCCCTTTGCTGTTTTTTGCCGGTGCGATGTTCCTGTGATTGCGCTGCGCCGCGGTGCCCCTTAAAGACACTAGGAACTAACGACCGACAGGGCCCATGCGACTATCTTCTATCGCCATCATTTCGGCAACCTTCGGGGCAGCGGCTGTCCTGTCCGGTATCGGTGCGGGCTTTGCCGTGAATGTGGTCGAGGATCAGTCCGAACTGGGTGTGCGCCGCGCGCTGGATGCGCAACTGATGCATTGGGCCGAGGTCGAGGCCAACGGATTGCAGGTTTTCCTGACAGGCGAGGCCCCATCCGAAGCCGTACGGTTTAACGCCCTGTCCACTGCTGGCACCGTTGTGGATGCCGCCCGTGTGATTGACCAGATGTCGGTCAAGGACAGCGCGGATTTGCTGGCGCCCACGTTCTCGGTTGAAATTCTGCGCAACGACAGCGGCATTTCCCTGATCGGGCTGGTGCCTGCCTCGACCGACCGCGCGACCCTGTTGAAAATCATTCGTCCCCTGGCCGCCGAAGGCCGCGCGACCGATCTGCTGGAGGTCGCCGATTACCCGGTGCCGACCGAGTGGGACCAATCCATGGACTTCGCGCTGGAGGCGCTGGAGTTCCTGCCGCGCAGCAAAATCTCGGTTTCGGCGGGCATGGTCGAAATCAAAGCCATGGCCGACAGCGCCAAAAGCAAGCGCAAACTAGAAAGCGATCTGAACCGACGCGTCCCCGATGATGTGGTTCTGAATCTGGATATCACGGCGCCGCGCCCGGTGATCACTCCCTTTACCCTGCGCTATGTGATCGACGAAGGCGGCGCCCGGTTCGATGCCTGCTCTGCCGAAAGCGACACAGCGCGCGACCGGATCCTGAACGCCGCCTATGCGGCCGGTCTGGAGGGCAACGCAACTTGCACCGTTGGCATGGGCGTCCCGTCCCCAAACTGGGCCACGGCGGTGGAACAATCCATCAAGGCCCTGTCGGACATGGGGATGGGCTCGGTCACATTCTCGGATGCGGACATCACGCTGATCGCCGCTGAAACCACCTCGCCTGCGCAATTCGATCAGGTCATCGGCGAGCTGGAAAACAACCTGCCCGATGTCTTTGCGCTGCATTCGGTTCTGACCAAACCCGCCGAAACGGACGTGGCAACCGAAATCCCTGAATTCACCGCGACGCTTTCGCCCGAGGGCCTGGTGCAGCTGCGTGGCCGCCTGAACGACGAAACAGTACGCACCACCGTCGAAACCTTTGCCAAGGCCCGGTTTGGCAGCGACGCGATCTATAACGCGGCCCGTCTGGACGAAGACCTGCCCAGCCGCTGGAGCCTGCGCATCCTGACCGCGCTGGACGGTCTGTCGCGCTTGTCCAACGGTCTGATCGTCGTGACGCCCGAGCTGATCTCGATTTCCGGTAAGACGGGTAACACCGAAACCAATGCCGAAATCGCCCGCATCTTTGCCAACCAGCTGTCTGAAACTGACCGTTTCCAGATCCGCGTGGAATATGTCGAGGCGCTGGATCCGATCGCGTCCTTGCCGACCCCGGAAGAATGCGAAGCAGACGTGGCCGAGATCCTGAAAACGCGCAAGATCAACTTTGAACCTGGCTCGGATAAACCTGATGCCGAGGCCACGGGAATTCTGGATGACATCGCCAATGTGCTGCGCCAATGCGAAGCGCTGAAGATGGAGATCGGCGGACATACCGACAGCCAGGGCCGCGAGGAAATGAACCAGGCGCTCAGCCAGCGTCGGGCCCAGGCAGTTCTGAATGCGCTGCGTGAACGGCAGGTGCTGACGGCCTCGTTCTCGGCCAAGGGCTATGGGGAATCGCAGCCCATCGCTGACAATGACACCGCCGAAGGCCGGGACGCGAACCGGCGCATCGAAATAAAGCTGATCCGCCCCGAACCCACGGCGGAAAACGAAACCACGCTTGAATCGATGGAACAACCAGCCCAAGACAACGCTCAGTCAGAGCAGGCCGAACCGACGGCCGAAGGAGGATCAGACGATGGATAGACTGAAGTTCATCATTGTCACCGCAATCGTTCTGTTCATCGCCTTCTGCGTGGGTTGGTTTGCCAACTGGCTGATCCACCGCTTTACCCGCGTATCCAAATCCGACATGGGCGAGCTGGAGAAAATGGCGCAGGAGCTGCACGAGGCCGAGGAAACCCGCGATCAGGCCATCACCTATTTGCAGCAGCGCGAGGCCGAGCTGACCAACCAGCTGGCCCAGACCGAGGCCGAGCTGTCCGCCACCATGGATGGCTTGCGCGAGGCCCGTCACGAAGCCGAAGAGCTGCGCGCCTATATCGAAAAAGCAAACGCGCCCGATTGATCCGCGACCAGCGGGTCACTACCAGCGGGTCAGCGCCGCTTCATCCTCGTCTTTGGCGGCAACCCAATCGGCGCCGGACGCGGTAAATTCCTTCTTCCAGAAGGGCGCGCGGGATTTCAGGTAATCCATCAGGAATTCAGCGGCCTCGAACGCGTCTTTGCGATGCCGCGAGGCCGTGGCCACCATCATGATGCGCTCGTTTGCGGCCATGGGCCCGAAGCGGTGGATGATCAGAACATCGCCCAAGGACCACCGCTGGCGGGCCTCGGACTCGATCTTTTCCAGCGCCTTTTCGGTCATGCCGGGATAGTGTTCGATCACCATGCGATCCAGGCTGTCCCCGGGCAGATCGCGGACGATGCCGGTAAAAGTCACAACGGCGCCCATATCGGTCTGCGCATTGGCAAAGGTCTCGGTTTCCGCGCCCAGATCGAATGGCGCGGCCTGCACGCGAACCGCCATAGTCAGCCCCCCGTCATCGGCGGGAAAAAGGCCACCTCGCGCACGCCCTCAAGCGGGGCATCGAAATCCGTCAGTTCCTGATCCACGGCCACCCGCAGCGCGGACAGATCGGCAAATGCTGCGGCATAGCGCTCCTCGCGGGCGATCAGTTCCGCCACCAGATCCGCAACGGTTGCGGCCTGCGTGTCGACCTGTTCACGCGGGATGCCAATCCGTTCCCGGACCCATGCGAAATACAAAACGTCCATCAGCTTTCATCCCGCAGATGCGGCTGCGCCTTGCGAAAGTAATCCCAGCCCGTGACCATTGTCAGAACAGCCGCGACCCACAGCAGGATCAGCCCGGCATAGCCGCTGTAAATCATACCATCCAGTTTCCAGTTCAGCCCTTGCAGGTCCTCTTCGCGGCCCGCCAGAATGTCCTCGACCATGGCCGCATCCATGCCATAGCTGGACATGCCGAAATAGTGCTCGAACACGCCTTGCAGGAACAGGACCGCAATCGCGGTCATCTGAAAGGTGGTTTTCCACTTGGCCAGCTTGGTCACCTTGAGCGTCCCCGCCGTGTCACCCAGATATTCGCGCAGGCCCGATACGAACACCTCGCGGAACAAAATGAACGTGGCCGGCAGCACCAGCCCCGGCGACATCGAGGAATAACCCACAATCACCATCAGGGCGATCACCACCATTGCCTTGTCCGCGATCGGGTCCAGCATGGCGCCGATTTTGGTCTCTTGTCCCCACAGCCGGGCCAGATAGCCATCGAACCAGTCGGTGACCGCCGCTCCGAGGAACAGCATCAACGCAAACCAATCGGCATAGGGGCGTGTGAAGTACAAGAACATCAGGGCCACGCCTGGCGCAGCCAGCAGACGAATGACCGTCAGGATATTTGGGATCGTCCAAGTCATGATGCTTCCTAACCCGTTAACACTCGGCTGGAAAGCACCCTTTCGTCCCGGGACAGCGTGATAAGCGGCAACAATACCCCGGTATGCGCCATAACTAGCCCAAGTTTTGACACATAGCTGCAAGATATTTTGATCGAATTAAGTAGATTTTCGAGGCCCCGACGCGCGGCCAATCCAAGGAAAAGACCTTTGAGCTGTCTGGCACCAGACATCATTGACCTGCCCGTTATCGGGACTCTGATCGTTTTGATCGGATCGGTGTTGTTCGCCCTGTGGGTCTGGCACCAACATCAGTTCCCCGGCAAACGATCCTTCATGGCCGCCGAGATCGGCATGCTGTGGTGGGTCTTCACTGCGATGATGGAGCTGTCGAACGCCAGTCTGGACTGCAAGATCCTGTGGTCGCAACTGGCCTGGCCCGGAATTGTACTGATGCCATCGGCCTGGGCGATGTTCCTGTTTCACTACTCGCTTGGTCAGGATGATTCCCTGCCCCAGCTCAAGAAATTCGCGATTTTTGTTGGCCCGACCCTGATTTCGATCGTCGCGTTCACCAATGATTTTCACCACCTGCTGTACGGCCAGGGCACCCGCCTGGTCGAGGTCGACGGTCGCATGTCCGGCCAGTTTGATCACGGGCCGTTCTTCTTTGTTGCCGTCAGCTATGTCTATGCGTTCATGATGGCCTCGGTCGCGATCAGTTTTGCAACGCTGCGCCGGGCCAAGCCCACGCTGCGTCCCTTCTTTGTGACTCTGTTGCTGATCACATTGGTGCCACTGGGGGGAAATGCCGCCTATATCCTGTGGGGCGTGACCCTGTTTGGGTTTGATCCAACTCCGTTCATGTTCTCGTTTGTGCTGGCCGCCTTTGGTTGGCTGATCGTGAACAACCGGATGATGGACATCACCACAATCGCGCGCGATCTGCTGTTTGATGAAACCAACACGCCGACGCTGATTTTCGACGACGAAGGCCGCCTGTCTGGCCTGAACAAACCCGCCAAGCGCCTGCTGGAGGGCGAAGACATCCGTGTCGGCGCCCCGCTGACACATCTGCCGCAGATCGGGCCGCTGGTGAGCAAGGTCGTCAAATCCGGACGGTTGCCCGCGCATCATTCGGTCGTGTGGGGGCGCCACACCTATGACCCGCGCTTGCATCCGCTGGCCAGCCCGATCAATCCTCGCGGTCCTGCGGTTGGCTGGACGTTGACCTTTGTCGATATCACCGAACAACAGGCCCATGCCGACCTGATGGCCCGGGCCGCGCAACAGGCGGAAACCGCCAACCGGGCCAAATCCGATTTTCTGTCAACTGTCAGCCACGAGCTGCGCACGCCACTGACCTCGATCCAGGGGGCGCTGGACATCGTGCAGCTGACCGACCAGGACGCGCTGCCTCAGCAAACCGCGCATCTGATCGAGATCGCGGCCAACAACACCCGCCGCCTGAAAACCCTGATCGATGACCTGCTGGATTTGCAGCGGATGGAGCAAGGGCTGATGGAATTCCACATGGAGCAGATGGACCTGGTGCCGCTGATCAAAGACGCCATCATCGCCAACAAATCCTATCTGGACAAATTCAAGGTCGAGGCCGTGGCAGAATTTCCCGACACGCCGACCCTGGTTCACGGCGACCAGAAGCGCCTGTCGCAGGTGATGAACAACCTGCTGTCCAACGCGGCCAAGTTTTCAGACGGGGGCACAAGCATTGAAATCATGCTGCGCAGCCGCGGAGATCAGAATGAAATTCTGGTGCGCGACCATGGCGTCGGCATCCCTCCGGGATGCGAGGACAAGGTATTCGGGCGTTTCAGCCAGGTAGATTCCGCCTCGACCCGCGCCCGTGGCGGCTCGGGTCTGGGGCTGAACATCACGCAAGAGATCCTCGAAGCCCATGACGGCGCCGTGCGCTATGAAAGCACGCTTGGCCAGGGCACCACCTTTATTGTGACGCTGCCAGCGGCCTGATCAGCCCTTTTCGTGAAAGAAGTTGTAGATCGTTTCGGCCATCGCGTCTGAAATGCCTTCGACCGCTTTCAAATCCACCAGATTGGCGCGGCTGGCCGCTTTGGCTGATCCAAAATGCGCCAACAGCGCCTTTTTGCGCGCGGCCCCAACCCCGGGCACCTCGTCCAAGGGCGTCGCCGAGACGGATTTCGCTCGTTTTGCCCGATGGGTGCCGATTGCGAACCGGTGCGCCTCGTCGCGCAGGCGCTGCACGAAATACAAAACCGGATCGTTCATCCTCAGCGCAAAGGGGCGCTGGCCGGGGCGATGGAATTCCTCTTTGCCGTGATCCCGATCCACCCCTTTGGCCACACCAACCATGGGAATGTCTTCGACCCCGAAATCCTGCATGATTTCCAAAACCGCACTGACCTGACCGGCCCCGCCATCAATCAGCAACAGGTCAGGCCACAGCCCTTTGACGCGATCCGGATCGTCCTTCAGCAAGCGTTTGAAGCGCCGCGTCAGCACCTCTTTCATCATGCCGAAATCATCTCCGGGGGTCAGATCTTTCCCCTCGATATTGTATTTGCGGTACTGGTTTTTCACGAACCCGTCCGGGCCGGCCACAATCATGCCCCCCACAGCATGGGCCCCCTGGATATGCGAGTTGTCATAGACCTCGATCCGCTCTGGTGGGCCCTCCAGATCAAAGGCCTCGGCCAGGCCTTTCAGCAGCTTGGATTGCGCCGCGGATTCCGACATTTTCCGGCCCAGGCTTTCGCGGGCATTGCGCGCGGCCCCGGCGACCAATTCGGATTTTTCGCCCCGTTGCGGCACCAGGATGTCCACCTTGCGCCCCAGTTTCTGCGTCAACGCCTGCTGCATCAGATCCATGTTCTCGATGGGATGGGACAAGATCACCTGTCTGGGCGGTTCCTTGGTGTCATAGAACTGACCCAGAAAGGCCTCCAGCACCTCGGCCTCTTCGATCTCGGGCCCGACACGCGGGTAGAAATCGCGGTTCCCCCAGTTCTGACCGGCGCGGATGAAAAACACCTGTACACAGGCCTGCCCCGCCTCAAGATGCAGGGCGATGATATCGGCCTCGCTGACGGTGCGCGGGTTGATCCCCTGCGCGGTCTGCACCTGGGTCAATGCCCTGATCCGGTCGCGCAGGGCGGCGGCGCGTTCGAATTCCATCGCGTCCGAGGCCTCGGCCATTTGGGCCGCCAGATTTTCCTGAATCCCGGTCGAGCGCCCCGACAAGAACCGCTGGGCATCCTGAACAACGCTGGCGTATTCCTCGGCGCTGATTTTGCCAACACAGGGGGCCGAGCACCGTTTGATCTGATATTGCAGGCAGGCCCGGGTCCGCGAGGCGAACTGTGAATCCGGGCAGTCCCGCAGCAGGAACGCGCGCTGCAACTGGCTGAGCGTGCGGTTCACCGCCCCGGCGCTGGCAAAGGGGCCGTAATAGGCGCCTTTCTCTTTCTTCGCACCGCGGTGTTTTTTGATGCGCGGGAATTCATGCCCCGTTGTGACCAAGATATTGGGAAAGGATTTGTCGTCGCGCAGCAGCACATTGTACAGCGGCTTCATCTGCTTGATCAGGTTTTGTTCCAGCAGCAATGCCTCGGTTTCTGTCTTGGTGGTCAGAAACATCATCTTGGTGGTTTCGCGGATCATCCGCGCGATGCGCTCGGAATGGCCGGAAAGGCGCGCATAGTTCGACACCCGCGCGCGCAGGTTGCGCGCTTTGCCCACGTACAGAACCCGCGCCTGCGCGTCCAACATCCGGTACACCCCCGGCGAGCTGTCCAGCATCTTCAGATAGGATTGGATCAGCTTGTGGCCGGTCAGGGTCGAATTGTTGGCTGGGTTGTCTGGCAAATCATCCATCATCGTTCAAAAGTTATGATTCTCTGGGCTGGGCTGCAATCTTTGGCCCCCTTGGGCAAGCGTTATTCCGTCCACCAAACCTGTGGATAAGTCTGCCGATAACTTGTCGGTATCCGCAAATTTCCCTTGTTTCAGGGCGGTTTCCGTGATTTGCACAATAAATAAGCATATATTTAAGCCTCTGTTTTCATTGAACAATAAATTTAACACTTAGCAAAATATTGAAAACATTGACGTTTTTGTAACGCTTTTGAAACGAAGCCGTTACCCGTGCACAACTTTCGGATAGGTGCAGGCGAAATGCTACTCGAGCCCCAGAATATCCGGTGTTTTCCAGCCCAGATGCTGCCCACCATCAACACACAGCAATTGGCCCGTCACACCCGGAGAATTGAGGAAATATCCAAGCGCTCCGGTGATGTCAGCAGGGTTCGAGCCGCGCTCGAGAATCGTGGCTTTGCGCTGTCGCTGAAAATGATCCTGCGTCTGCCGCCCACCTTGTAGGGTCGGTCCGGGCCCAATGGCATTCACACGCACGCGGGGCGCGAGACCTTGGGCCGCCGTCTGCGTGAACGCCCACAGCCCCATCTTGGCCAGTGTATACGTCATGAATTCGGGCGTCAGCTTGCGCACGCGCTGATCGATCATGTTGATGACCAATCCCTGCGCAATGGGCTCTTCGAACGCGTCCAGCGTCGGGTCGGGCACATGCGCGGCCATGGCTTGCGTCAGGACGAACGGGGCGCGCAGATTGGATTCGAAATGGCGGTCCCAACCTTCGCGCGTCGCTGTTTCCAGCCGGTCGTATTCAAAGATCGAGGCGTTGTTGATCAAACAGGTCACCGGCGTGCCAAAATGGGCCGTGACAACGGGCAGCAACGCCTGCACCTGGGCCTCGTCCAGCAGATCCGCATGAAAGGCATGGGCCTGCACACCTGCCGCTTGCAGCGCTGCTACGGTCTCTTGCGCGGCGTCCTCGGAGCTTGCGTAATGCACCGCCACGTCATAGCCACGCGCCGCCAGATACTCTGCCATCGCGCGGCCAAGTCGCTTGGCCCCACCCGTCACCAATGCAAGAGGCATGTCAGGTTCTCCGTTACTCAGGTCAGTACGCTGAGAACATAGATGACATACAGCGACGTCAAGACCACACCCCAGATCCGGTTGATATTCCATTTCAGGAACACAAACGGGAACAACAACAGCGACGCGCCCAGCATCACCCACAGATCAAACCGCAAAAAGGCCGGATCCACGGGGATCGGATGCACCAACGAGGCCACGCCGATGATGGCCAGCAGGTTGAACATGTTGGACCCGATAACGTTGCCCAACGCCACATCCGCCTGTCGGCGCAGCGCTGCCATGACCGTGGTGGCCAGTTCCGGCAAAGACGTCCCGATGGCCACCAGCGTCAGCCCGATCACCGTTTCACTGACGCCGAAATCCCGCGCGATCGAGGTCGCGCCCTCGAGCAGCAGGTTCGCGCCCAAAGGCAGGCCAATCAGGCCCAAGATCAGGAACAGGATGATCTTCCACCAGCGCATTTCGGGGTCTGCGCCTTCGGGGTCTTCAAGCTCGTCATCCTCGCCCGCAGCGCGATGCGCCCGGGCATCGCGCACAGCATCCAACAACACAAAGGCCAGCGCCAGCACCAGCACGACGCCGCTGATCCAGTTGAACTCGCCCAAGAAAGCCAGGGCGATGAACAAGACCGAGCCCGCAATCATCAGAACATAGCTTTTGCGGGTCTCGCAATCGGCCGTGTGCATGGTCGCCAGCAGCGCCGGAACGCCCAAAACCAGCAGAATATTTGCAGTGTTGGACCCCACGACATTGCCCAAAGCGATGCCGGGCACGCCCTCAAGCGCGGCCGTGATCGAGATCAGCAGCTCGGGCGCCGAGGTTCCAAAGGCCACGATGGTCAGACTGACGATCAAAGCCGGAATCCCAATCCGCAGGCTGAGATTTACCGCCCCGCGCACCAGCGCGTCCCCGGCCAACAAAAGGATCACCAGGCCGACCCCGGCAAACACCCAATCCATACTCAGCGCACTCCCTTTTCGCAGGGACACGGGCCGCTGCCAATTCTGAAACGGCCGCAATTCGGGCAGCGTTTGGATTGAAGTTTCTTCTGACCAGGAAAGCGCATTTTGCCGAACATGGCCAAAACGGCCATACCGACCAGAAACAGAGAGATGATCTTGAAAATCACGTCAGAGCCCGAAACGCGCGTAGGCGGCGCGCTCCTCGATGCTGCTTAGGGCATCGTCGGTCAGCTGTGCGCCAAAACGCTGCAACAGCCCGCGCCGACGGCCATAGCGAATGAACCGCACCTTGTCGCCGTACAGCTCTTTTAGCTTGGGTTCGACATGGGCCAGCCCGTCGATCAGCCCCAGCGCAGTGGCCTTTTCCCCCAGCCAGACGCGCCCGGTAAACAGATCCGGATCATCCGCCAGCTTGGCACCACGGCGATCGCGCACATAGGTTTCGAACCCAGTATGCATGTCGCCCAGAATTTCCTTTAGTCGCTCAACATCTTCGGGCTTTTCCGGTTTGAACGGATCCATCATGGATTTGGACTTGACCGAGGTATGCACCCGCCGTTCAACCCCGTGCTTGGCGATCAGCTCGTGCGCGCCAAACCCGGCCGAGATCACACCGATGGACCCCACGATCGAGCCGTAATCCGCCCAGATATCATCCGCAGCGCAGGCCAGCCAATACCCGCCCGAGGCCGCGACGTCCTCGACAAAGGCGTGTACAGGCACGTCCTTTTCTTTCGACAAGCGTTGAATACGCGCGGCGATCAGCGCCGATTGCACGGGCGAACCACCCGGCGAGTTGATGATCAGCGCGACGGCCTTGGGTTTCCCCTTGCGAAAGGCGCGTTCGATAATCGGAGCCATCGCCGCGTCGTTCAGAGGCGCGCGTCCAGACCCGATCATGCCTTGCAGGCGTAGCACTGCGACGCGTGGCGGCGACTTAACGAAGGGGATAAAGCGTTTCATAGATGCTCATGTAGAATGCCGGGTCGCGACAAACAAGGCGGGGCCATGCATCACCTTGCGCAAGGAGGCACGAAATCGTTGGGACGTTGCCAAAATCCCGCGCCTGATCGACTTAACCCCGCAGCTTGGCGAACCATCCCTTTTTGGTTTCACCCTCTTCCTCGGCCTCGGAGGCAGGTTCCAGCGCGTCCTGGAAGCGGGCAAAGAACTCGTCGGCCATTTTCTTGGCGAAACTGTCGATCAAGCGGCTGCCAAGCTGGGCGATCTTGCCGCCCACTTTGGCCTCGACCTCATAGGCCAGGCGCGTGCCGCCTTCGACCTCGCTCAGCGTGACCTTGGCCCCTCCCTTGGCAAAGCCAGCAGCCCCGCCCTTGCCTTCTCCGCTCAGGGTCAGGCTTGTGAGGTCCACGATGTCTGAAAACGTGACATGCCCCTTGAACGTCGCCTTCACCGGCCCGACTTTCTGCACCACGGTGGCGTCAAACCCGTCCTCGACCGAGCCTGTGAGCGTCTGCGCGCCTGGCACGCATTCCTTCAGCACATCCGGGCTTTGCAAAGCTGCCCAAACCGTTGCGCGGTCCACCTGAATGATCCGTTCATCCGCCATCTGCATGGTGGCTGCCCCCTCTGTTCGCTACCTAACAATCAGCCTATCGCGCCCGGAGGACTGCGCCAAGATGTCATTGCGCAAAACACCAGAAATCCTGGGCGCTGGCGCCATGACACACCCTGACGTGGGGCAAAACAAAGGCCCCCCGGTTTTCACCGAGGGGCCTTTCATTTCTTGCGAAAGCCTGGACCTTACAGTCCGGTCGACACGTCGATCGTGTTGCCCTCTTCCAGGGTCACGTAGGCCTTCTTCACGTCTTTACGCTTGCCCAGCTGGCCGCGGAAACGCTTAACTTTACCCTTGGTGATCGTGGTGTTGACGGCTTTCACCTTCACACCGAACAGGGCCTCGACGGCCTCTTTGATCTGGGGTTTGTTAGCGTCGATGGCGACCTCGAACACGACAGCACCGGTTTCCGAGGCCATGGTGGCCTTCTCGGTGATGACGGGCTTACGGATCACGTCGTACAGTTCTGCCTTGGTGGTCATTTCAGGCGAGCCTCCAGAGCTTCGACACCTGCTTTGGTGATCACCAGGGTGTCACGCTTCAGGATGTCATACACGTTAGCGCCCATCGTCGGCAGGATATCCAGACCTTCGATGTTGCGGGCGGCTTGGGCGAACCCTTCGTTCACCGACGCACCGTCGATGATCAGGGCGCGTTTCCAGCCCAGGTTTGCAACCTGTTTGGCCAGAGCAGCGGTTTTGCCCTCGGTTTCAGCGGCTTCGATCACGACCAGCTCGCCTGCCTTGGCTTTCGCGGACAGAGCGTGCTTCAGACCCAGCTTGCGGAATTTCTTCGGCAGGTCGTGGCCGTGGCTACGCGGGGTCGGGCCCTTGTAGATACCACCTTTACGGAAGATAGGCGCCTTGCGGGACCCGTGACGTGCGCCACCGGTGCCTTTTTGGCGATAGATCTTCTTGGTCGAGTAGCTCACTTCGGAACGGGTCAGAACCTTGTGGGTTCCGGCCTGAGCGTTGTTACGCTGCCAGCGAACCACACGGTGCAGGATGTCTGCGCGCGGCTCCAGACCGAACAGGTCTTCGGACAGTTCCACGGAACCGGCGGTCGCGCCGTCCAGTTTGATCACGTCAAGTTTCATGCTTCACCACCTTCCGCGGGGGCTTCTTCAGCCGGAGCTTCGACAGCAGCGGTTTTCAGAGCAGCCGGGAACGGAACGTTCTCGGGCAGTTTCTTTTTCACGGCGTCCTTGATGGTGACCCAGCCGCCTTTGGAGCCGGGAACGGCGCCTTTGACCATGATCAGGCCGCGGTCGGCGTCAGTTTTGACGACTTCCAGGTTCTGAGTGGTCACGCGGACGGCACCCATGTGGCCGGCCATTTTCTTGCCTTTGAACACCTTGCCCGGGTCCTGACACTGACCGGTCGAACCGTGCGAACGGTGGCTGATCGACACACCGTGCGAGGCGCGCAGACCACCAAAGTTGTGGCGTTTCATGGCACCGGCGAAACCTTTACCGATCGAGGTACCGGCAACGTCCACTTTCTGGCCAGCAACATAGTGCTCGGCAGACAGCTCGGCGCCAACGTCGATCAGGTTGTCTTCGGTCACGCGGAATTCGGCCAGCTTACGCTTGGGCTCGACCGAGGCAGCGGCGAAGTTGCCGCGCATGGCTTTGCTGACGCGTTTTGCTTTGATCGAACCGCAGCCCAGCTGAACAGCAGTGTAGCCGTGCTTGTCGGCGGTACGCTGTGCAACAACCTGCAGGTTTTCCAGTTGAAGAACGGTCACAGGGATCTGCTTGCCGTCTTCCATGAACAGGCGGGTCATGCCCACCTTTTTAGCGATAATACCAGAGCGCATTTTCTATACCCTCCGATCTTACGACTGCAGCTTGATTTCGACGTCCACACCAGCGGCCAGGTCGAGCTTCATCAGCGCGTCCACGGTCTGGGGGGTCGGATCAATGATGTCGAGCAGACGCTTGTGCGTACGGATCTCGAACTGGTCGCGGGATTTCTTGTCGATGTGAGGGCCACGCAGAACGGTGAACTTCTCAATCTTGTTCGGCAGCGGGATCGGGCCACGGACCGAAGCGCCGGTGCGCTTTGCCGTGTTGACGATTTCCTGGGTGCTGGCGTCCAGTACGCGGAAATCGAATGCCTTCAGCCGAATGCGAATGTTTTGGCTTTGCATTTCATAGCCTTTTCTTAGGCGTTGGAGTTGAGAGGAGGATCAGCGACCACCGCGAACCCTCGTCGAACCCAAACGGCGGGAATCACCCCGCCGCTACGTTCCAATCGGAACTTGCGCGCGTATACAGGGGGAATGGGGGTGTGGCAAGAAGAAAGCAGCCCTAAACCAGCGCCAGTTAGATCGCATAAAAAAATCGGCAAAACATTTACATGCCCGGAGCCTCATGTAAAGATTTTGGCAAATATTTGCAATGAGAGCCGCGATGTTGAAAGAAACTTATCAGATCCCAACGCTTCCGCCCTCGGCAGATTTCGAAACACTGCGAATAATGAAAGCCCTTAACAAGGCCACGCGCGCCCTTGCCGAGGTCAAAGGCCTTGCACCAGTGATACCCAATCAGGGCATTCTCATCGACACCTTGTCGCTGCAAGAGGCAAAAGACAGCTCGGAGATCGAGAACATTGTTACGACCAATGACGAGCTGTTTCGCGGCGGCCACGATCGGGACATACAATTGGGCGGCCCAGCAAAAGAAGTGGCCGTGTATCGGGACGCTCTGCGGCTAGGATTTAAGCATCTACGCGACACAGGTTTGATCACCAATCGAACCCTGATCGAGCAGTTTCAGCTCCTCAAAAACCGAGAGGACGGTTTCCGCAAGCTGCCAGGAACCGGTTTGCAAAACAACTCCGGAAAAATTGTCTACGTTCCCCCTCAAAGCGCTGCGGATGTCCAAGCACACATGAAGGCGTTGGAAACCTACATAAACACAAACGACGAACTGGACCCGCTTATTCGCATGGCCATCATCCACCACCAGTTCGAAAGTATTCACCCGTTTCCGGATGGCAACGGTCGTGTTGGACGGATGTTGAACGTTCTCTACCTTACGAAAGAAGACCTGCTTGGGATCCCGATTCTTTACTTAAGCCGGGGCATCAACAGAACCAAGGCGGACTACTATCGCCTTCTTCAGGCCGTTCGTGATGAGGGCGCGTGGGAAGATTGGGTGGTATACATGCTCGACGTTGTGACCGAGACCTCTCTTCTGACGCTGGACTTAATAGAAGGCATTCGACACATGATGGCAAATTTCAAACGCCTCATCCGAGAACACCACAAAAAAATCTATTCACAGGACCTGATCAACAATCTCTTCCGCCACCCATACACCCGTATCGAATATTTAATGAACGACCTTGATGTCTCGCGTCCGACCGCCACAAGCTACCTTGAAAAACTGTGCGATGACCAAAGAGTACCACTCACCAAAATCGTTGATGGCCGCAACAACTACTACGTCAATGATGCGTTGGTGCAGTTACTGTCAGGCGACGAAATGTAGACACGACTTGGTTCAGTTCCTGTGCACACCAAAAAGGGCCGCTCATTTGAGCGGCCCATTCGTAGGTCATGTCAGCGAGCGGATCACTCGATGATTTTCGAGACAACGCCCGAACCGACGGTGCGGCCGCCTTCGCGGATGGCGAAGCGCAGGCCTTCTTCCATCGCGATCGGGGCGATCAGCTCGGCCGACAGTTTCAGGTTGTCGCCGGGCATCACCATTTCAGTGCCGTCGGGCAGGATGCAGGTGCCGGTCACGTCGGTGGTCCGGAAGTAGAACTGCGGACGGTAGTTCGCAAAGAACGGGGTGTGACGGCCGCCTTCTTCCTTGGTCAGGATATAGACCTCGGCTTCGAACTTGGTGTGCGGGTTCACCGAACCGGGGGCACACAGAACCTGGCCACGCTCGACCGACTCGCGGTCGATGCCGCGCAGCAGGGCGCCGATGTTGTCGCCGGCTTCGCCGCGGTCCAGCAGCTTGCGGAACATTTCAACACCGGTACAGGTGGTTTTGGTGGTGTCTTTGATGCCAACGATTTCGATCTCGTCGCCAACGTTGATCACGCCACGCTCGACACGGCCGGTCACAACGGTACCACGACCCGAGATCGAGAACACGTCTTCGATCGGCATCAGGAACGGCTGGTCAATCGCACGCTCGGGCTCGGGGATGTACGAATCAACAGCTTCCATCAGCTCTTTGATTTTGTTTTCGCCGATTTCCGGGTTGTTGCCTTCCATTGCGGCCAGGGCCGAACCTGCGATGATCGGGATATCGTCACCGGGGAAGTCGTATTCGGACAGCAGCTCGCGGATTTCCATTTCCACCAGCTCCAGCAGCTCTTCGTCGTCAACCTGGTCAACTTTGTTCATGAACACGACCAGAGCAGGCACACCAACCTGACGCGCCAGCAGGATGTGCTCGCGGGTCTGGGGCATCGGGCCGTCGGCTGCGTTCACAACCAGGATACCGCCGTCCATCTGCGCCGCACCGGTGATCATGTTCTTCACATAGTCAGCGTGGCCGGGGCAGTCGACGTGCGCGTAGTGACGAGTCTCGGTCTCGTATTCCACGTGCGCGGTCGAGATGGTAATCCCGCGGGCTTTCTCTTCGGGCGCGCCGTCAATCTGGTCATACGCTTTGAAGTCACCAAAATACTTGGTGATCGCCGCGGTCAGAGTCGTCTTACCGTGGTCAACGTGACCAATGGTGCCGATGTTTACGTGCGGTTTGCTACGCTCAAACTTTTCCTTTGCCATTCTATGGCCTCCTTAGCTCTTTGAAGCGGTGCGAGGTTCCCCCGCACCCTACTGTTGGGGGTAGGGTGGGCCACTGGCCCACCGCTGTTATGCGTATTTAGCCTGGATCTCGTCCGAGATGTTCTGCGGAACGGGATCGTAGTGCGAGAACTGCATGGTGAACTGGGCACGGCCCGACGACATCGAACGCAGCGTGTTGATGTAGCCGAACATGTTGGCCAGCGGCACGTTCGCGTCAATCGCGATCGCGTTACCACGGGGTTCCTGACCCGAAACCTGACCACGACGCGAGGTCAGGTCGCCGATGATGCCACCGGTGTATTCTTCGGGGGTGATGACCTCGACCTTCATCATCGGTTCCAGCAGTTTCGCGCCGGCCTTTTTCAGACCTTCACGCATGCCTGCACGGGCCGCGATTTCGAACGCCAGAACGCTCGAGTCAACGTCGTGGTATGCACCGTCGATCAGGGCAACCTTGAAGTCGATCACGGGGAAGCCAGCCAGAGGGCCGCTGTCCATGACGGACTGGATGCCTTTTTCCACACCGGGGATGTATTCCTTGGGAACCGAACCACCGACGATCTTGGATTCGAACGAGTAGCCTTCGCCGGCCTCGGTCGGGGTGATGACCATTTTGACGCGACCGAACTGACCCGAACCACCCGACTGTTTCTTGTGGGTGTAGTCGACTTCGGCTTCGTGGCTGATGGTTTCACGGTAGGCCACCTGGGGCGCACCGATGTTTGCTTCAACCTTGAATTCACGCTTCAGACGGTCAACCAGGATGTCCAGGTGAAGTTCGCCCATGCCTTTCATGATGGTCTGGCCCGATTCCAGGTCAGTTTCCACACGGAAGGAGGGGTCTTCGGCGGCCAGACGGGCCAGACCTTGCGACATCTTTTCCTGGTCGCCCTTGGTTTTGGGCTCGACCGCGATCTCGATCACCGGATCGGGGAAGGTCATGGTTTCCAGAACAACCGGATCCTTGGCGTCACACAGGGTGTCACCAGTGGTGGTGTCCTTCAGACCGGCCAGCGCGATGATGTCGCCTGCGAATGCCTCTTCGATCTCTTCACGATCGTTCGAGTGCATCATCATCATACGACCAACGCGCTCTTTCTTGCCTTTGGTCGAGTTCAGCATGGTCTCACCCTTGTTCAGGGTGCCCGAGTAGATACGGGTGAAGGTCAGCGAACCAACGAAGGGGTCGTTCATGATTTTGAACGCCAGACCCGAGAAGGCCATCTCGTCGTCTGCACGACGCGCGATGTTGCGTTCTTCGGTTTCGTCACCGGGTTCAAAGCCCATGTAATCAACAACGTCCAGCGGGCTGGGCAGATAGTCGATCACAGCGTTCAGCAGGGGCTGCACGCCTTTGTTTTTGAACGCCGAACCACCCAGAACAGGCACAAAGTTCAGAGCCAGGGTGCCCTTACGCAGCAGTTTGCGCAGGGTGGGCACGTCGGGCTCGTTGCCTTCCAGGTATTCCATCATGGCTTCTTCGTCTTCTTCGACGGCAGCCTCGACCATTTTCTCGCGCCATTCGGCGGCCATGTCCTGCAGCTCGGCACGGATCGGGGCCTTGACCCACGATGCGCCCAGGTCTTCACCCTGCCACAGCCATTCTTCCATGGTGACCAGGTCAACCAGGCCTTCCAGCTCGGTTTCGGCACCGATCGGAACACCAACCGGAATTGCACGCGCGCCGGTGCGGTCTTCGATCATCTTCACACAGTTGAAGAAGTCAGCGCCGATTTTGTCCATCTTGTTGACGAACACCATGCGCGGAACCTTGTAGCGGTCAGCCTGACGCCACACGGTTTCGGTTTGGGGTTCAACACCGGCGTTTGCGTCCAGAACACAAACGGCACCATCAAGAACCGCCAGCGAACGTTCAACTTCAATGGTGAAGTCAACGTGGCCGGGGGTGTCGATGATGTTCAGGCGGTGCTTTTCGGTTTCTGCGGTCTGACCGTCTTCGGTGCGTTCCCAGAAAGTGGTGGTCGCAGCCGAGGTGATGGTGATCCCGCGTTCCTGCTCCTGCTCCATCCAGTCCATGGTGGCTGCACCGTCGTGCACCTCACCGATGTTGTGGGATTTGCCGGTGTAATACAGGATACGCTCCGAGCAGGTGGTCTTACCTGCATCGATGTGCGCCATGATACCGAAGTTACGGTAACGGTCGAGCGGATATTCGCGTGCCATTGGTCTAAAGTCCTTTGAGGATTACCAGCGATAATGGCTGAACGCTTTGTTCGCGTCGGCCATTTTATGAGTATCTTCGCGCTTCTTCACGGCGGTACCGCGACCATTCACAGCATCCAGCAGTTCCCCTGCCAGGCGCTCTTCCATGGTGTTTTCGTTGCGGCCGCGTGCGGCCGAAATCAGCCAGCGGATTGCCAGGGCTTCGCGACGCTCGGGGCGAACTTCGACGGGAACCTGGTAGGTGGCACCACCCACACGACGCGAGCGAACCTCAACGGCGGGCTTCACGTTGTCCAGGGCTTCGTGGAAGACCTCGACGGGGGCGCGTTTAACTTTGCCTTCAACACGATCCAGCGCGTTGTAGACGATTTTTTCTGCGACCGATTTCTTACCATCGATCATCAGGTTGTTCATGAACTTGGTCAGCACGCGATCGCCATACTTGGCGTCGGGCAGAACTTCGCGCTTCTCAGCAGCGTGACGACGAGACATTCTGTGATCTCCTTACTTAGGACGCTTGGCGCCGTATTTCGAACGACGCTGCTTACGGTCTTTGACGCCCTGGGTATCCAGAACACCACGCAGGATGTGGTAACGGACACCCGGAAGGTCTTTCACACGGCCGCCACGGATCAGAACAACCGAGTGTTCCTGCAGGTTGTGGCTTTCACCGGGGATGTACGAGATGACCTCGAAACCGTTGGTCAGGCGGACCTTGGCAACTTTACGCATAGCCGAGTTCGGCTTTTTCGGCGTGGTGGTGTACACACGGGTGCAAACGCCACGCTTCTGCGGGCACTGCTCCAGGTGCATGGACTTCGAACGTTTGACTTTGGGCTGACGCGGTTTGCGGATCAGCTGTTGGATCGTTGGCATTGGGCGGTTCCCCGTTTCCTACTCTTGTGTTGCCAACAGCCGAAGCCCCTGGCGATTTCAGTTCAGGCGCTTTGACACGCCCGCAAAGACAAAAACCGCAATCGTTTCCGTACCGAGGTAAACGACGCGGTGAGTTCGCAGAGGATCAAAGCGACGAAATTGCTTGGATCTTGGCCACTACAGATTTGAATTCGGCGTCAGGGGGCGAACCCCAAGGTGCCGGATGGTCGCGCGTATAGGCGGAGTCGCCCCCCTTGTCAACAGCACCCCTGCCCTTAGAGGCCCTTGGTCAGGCCCCGCGCCTGTCTGCGCGCCGCCACACCTTCGCGATACAGCATGAACACCCCGCTGGCCACCACGATGGCGGCGCCGGTCAGTTCCTGCGGGCTGGGCCATTCGCCAAACATATACCACCCCAGACCCAGGGCCCACAGCAGACCAGTATAGCGGAAGGGCGACACGAACGACACCTCTCCCACCCGCATCACCATCACCGAAAAAAGATAGGCCGCTATGATCATCACCGAGGACTTCACGATCAGCAAAACTTGGTCGGTGTCCATCGCAACCCATTCGACCGATAGGCTGGCCGCGCCAAAACACACCGTCACAGCTAGGGTGGTTGCAAAGGTCACGGTCAGCGAAGGGGTCGACCCACTAAGCCGCCTGGTGACCAGATCCCGCAGCACGACAAAGCCCACCGCGATCAGCGCGTAGATCGAATAGCTGGTGAACCCTGCCCCGCCCGGCTGGACGATCAGCATCACCCCGACAAACCCGATCAAAATAGCGATCAACCTGCGCCATCCCAAGGCCTCGCCAAACAGCAGCGACGCGCACAGCGTCACGGCCAGCGGGATCGACTGCAAAATCGCGGTCACATTGGCCAGCGGCATGTTGAACAAGGCGGTCAGGAAAAAATACGCAGCGCCGACCTCGGCCACCATCCGCAACCCGATCAGCCAGCGATCTGCGCGCGGGATTCGCAAATGCAAAGCCCCCATCCGCCAGGCCACCACTGCGATCAGCACCGTGGTCAGGGCGCCGCGCAACGTGAGAACCTGAAACAGATGCACCTGCCCGGCCAGTCCTTTGAGAAAGCTGTCATTCAACGTGAACGCCGCCATTGAACACATCATCAACAGCGCGCCTTTGGTGTTGCTGTTCACGCGCCCGCCAATCCCGGAAGATCGTTCAGGTTCAACCCAAATCCGTCATGGAACGTCGCCAGGCCTCGTTTTCCGTTGACCGGGATGCTGTTTCCCGAGTTATACGCATCGCTGTCGTTGCCACCATGCACCGTGCGCAGGAACATGGGCCGCGAAAACTCGGTATAGACATCATAATACGCGCCGACGCTGCGGTGATTGCGCCGATAAATATTCGTGGCCTCGCCCACCGGCGCAACAAGGGTCAGGCCAATGCCCAAAGGCGTGCGCTCGGTGACCTCGAACAGAGGCTCATCCGGGGAATCCAGCCTCAGGAAATAGCCGCGGTTAAAGCCGATCACAAAGGGGCGGTCTTCGTCGCGCATCGCGTGCAATCCCAGGGCTAACGTCCGAACCCGCGCGATCAGATCGCGGTGCAATCCGTCGTCATCATCCAGCCGAAAACTGGCGATATGTGTGGCCCCGTCATCGGTTGGCAGATCAGTATAGGCATCGCGAATGGCGCGAAAATGGGGGCGCATGGGCTGTTGCACGATGTGCAGGCATTTGTGGTCTTCGACCAGACCGTCCAGACGATCGCGCGCCCAGTCGGGCAGCAGATCGCCCACCAAAATCCCCAAAGAGAACCCCATATCGCTTTGCCTCAACACGGTGGGCAGGGTGATCTTCTCGAACAGTTCAAAGCGGGATTCGAGCCGATCGCGTTCAAAAAGCGTGTGTTGCAGCTCTTCCGGGCTGCGCCCGCTGGAGATCCGGAATCCCCCGATCGAGGGATAGGAAAACCGAACCAACCCTTTGATACATAGCTTCATTTCTGCCCGCCCGCTGCCAACGCGTTCTTTGTTCCACCCCAGCGTACGGCCAAAGCAAAGCTGAAGAAAGCGCCGAAATGCAAAACGCCCCCGGATTAACCGAGGGCGCATCGCATTCTTATTCGCTACGATTATTCGTCGCGGCTTTCAGGGGTCTGGACCAGGGTGTCGAAATCGTCACCACCGACCACGTCATCCACCGGGGCGGCCAGCTGAGCAGCGGCCTCGGCTTCTTCGCGGCGGGCTTCGATCACCACGTTGTCACGCGACTGAGCGATGTGACGCACGCGCATGGTGGCCCCACCGGTCCCGGCCGGGATCAGACGACCCACGATGACGTTCTCTTTCAGGCCAACTAGCTTGTCGCGCTTACCCTGAACCGAAGCTTCGGTCAGCACGCGGGTGGTTTCCTGGAACGACGCCGCCGAGATGAACGAACGGGTCTGCAACGAGGCCTTGGTGATCCCCAACAGGATCGGCTCGCCTTCGGCCGGACGTCCACCCTTATCCAGAGCTTTCTGGTTGGCAGCGTCGAATTCGGCTTTGTCGACATGTTCGCCCTTCAGCAGCGTGGTTTCACCGCTGTCCGAGACTTCCCATTTCTGCAGCATCTGGCGCACGATGACTTCGACGTGTTTGTCGTTAATCTTCACGCCCTGCAGACGGTACACGTCCTGCACTTCGTCGATCATGTAGTTTGCCAGCGCTTCGACACCCATGATGGCCAGGATGTCATGCGGCGCGGGGTTCCCGTCCATGATATAGTCGCCCTTCTGCACGAAGTCGCCTTCCTGCACCGGGATGTGCTTGCCCTTGGGCACCATGTATTCGACGGGCTCACGGCTTTCGTCCACGGGATCGATCGCGATACGACGCTTGTTCTTGTAGTCGCGGCCAAAGCGCACGTAACCATCCAGCTCGGCGATGATTGCGTGATCTTTCGGACGACGGGCTTCGAACAGTTCGGCCACACGCGGCAGACCACCGGTGATGTCCTTGGTCTTGGCGCCTTCGCGCGGGATACGCGCGACAACGTCACCGGCTTTGACCTGCTGACCGTCTTCGACCGACAGGATCGCATCCACCGACATCGGATAGGTGATCGGGTTGCCTGCATCGTTGCGCACCGGCTCGCCTTCGCCATCGATCAGGATGATCTCGGGCTTCAGCTCGTTGCCTTTGGGGGCAGCGCGCCAGTCGATCACGATCTTCTGAGTCATACCGGTGGCATCGTCAGTTTCATCGCGAACAGCCACACCGCTGGTCAGGTCAACGTATTTCGCCGTTGCGTCCTTTTCAGCGATGATCGGCAGGGTGTAGGGATCCCATTCGAACAGCTTGTCGCCGCGCGCGATGGTCTGGCCATCGGTTACGAACAGCTTGGTGCCGTAGCCCAGCTTGTGGCTGGCGCGTTCTTCACCATGTTCGTCCACGATGCGCAGCTTCATGTTCCGGCCGATGACCAGAACTTCGCCGTTGGCATTGGTCAGCAGCTGCGGGTTCTCGAACGAGATCAGGCCTTCCTGGCTTGCTTCCAGGAACGACTGTTGACCACCCTGCGCAACGCCGCCGATGTGGAAGGTCCGCATCGTCAGCTGCGTGCCGGGTTCACCGATCGACTGCGCCGCGATGATGCCGACGGCCTCGCCGGTGTTCACGCGGGTACCGCGCGCCAGGTCACGACCATAGCACATGGCACAAACGCCATCCTCGGCCTCACAGGTCAGCGGGCTGCGGATACGTGCGGACTGAACACCCGCCTCTTCGATCGAGTCGGACATGCGTTCGTCGATCAGAGTACCCTTGGCGATCAGAACTTCGTCAGTGCCAGGAACCAGGATGTCATCTGCAGCCACACGGCCCAGAACACGTTCGCCCAGCGACGCGACAACCTCACCATCGTTCACGGCCGCTTCGGCAGTGATCGAGCGCTCGGTGCCACAGTCGATTTCACGCACGATACAATCCTGCGCAACGTCAACCAGACGACGGGTCAGGTAACCCGAGTTCGCCGTCTTCAGAGCGGTATCCGACAGACCTTTCCGCGCACCGTGGGTCGAGTTGAAGTACTCAAGCACGGTCAGGCCTTCTTTAAAGTTCGAGATGATCGGGGTCTCGATGATGTCGCCGTTCGGCTTGGCCATCAGGCCGCGCATCCCGCCCAGCTGTTTCATCTGCGTAACCGAGCCACGCGCACCCGAGTGGGCCATCATGTAAACCGAGTTCGGTTCCTTGACGGCGCCGCTTTCGTCGCGCTTTTCAGCCGAGATGGTACCCATCATCGCGTCGGTGACCTTGTCGTTACACTTCGACCAGGCGTCCACAACTTTGTTGTACTTTTCACCCTGAGTGATCAGGCCGTCCATGTACTGCTGTTCAAAGTCACGCACCTGTTCGCGGGTGTCTTCGACGATGTCCCATTTGTTGTCGGGGATCACCATGTCGTCCTTACCGAACGAGATCCCGGCCTTGAACGCTTCGCGGAAACCCATGGTCATGATCTGGTCACAGAAGATGACCAACTCTTTCTGACCGCAGTAGCGATAGACCGTGTCGATGACTTTCTGCACGTCTTTCTTACGCAGCAGCGTGTTCACCAGATCGAACGGTGCCTTGGCGTTCTGCGGCAGCAGCGCGCCCAGACGGACACGACCGGGGGTGGTTTCAAAGCGCTTGAGCACCTCGTTGCCTTCCTCGTCGATCTGAGGAATCCGCGCGGTGATTTTCGAGTGCAGGTGAACCACACCGGTATCCAGCGCGTATTGCACCTCTTCGATCGAGCCGAAGGTCATGCCCTCGCCCTTCATGCCCTCGCGTTCGATGGTCGTGTAGTACAGACCCAGGATCATATCCTGCGACGGAACGATGATCGGCGCGCCGTTTGCAGGCGACAGAACGTTGTTCGTCGACATCATCAGAACACGCGCTTCCAGCTGGGCCTCAAGGCTCAGCGGGACGTGCACGGCCATCTGGTCACCGTCAAAGTCAGCGTTGAACGCCGAGCAGACCAGCGGGTGCAGCTGGATCGCCTTGCCTTCGATCAGAGTGGGTTCGAAAGCCTGGATGCCCAGACGGTGCAGCGTGGGCGCGCGGTTCAGCAGAACCGGGTGCTCGCGGATGACCTCGTCCAGGATATCCCAAACCTCGGGACGCTCTTTTTCGACCAGCTTCTTCGCCTGTTTCACGGTGCTGGACAGGCCCTTGGCCTCCAGTCGTGAATAGATGAAGGGCTTGAACAGCTCCAGCGCCATCTTTTTCGGCAGACCACACTGGTGCAGCTTCAGTTCCGGGCCGGTCACAATGACCGAACGGCCCGAGAAGTCGACGCGTTTCCCCAAAAGGTTCTGACGGAAGCGACCCTGCTTACCTTTCAGCATGTCCGACAGCGATTTCAGCGGGCGCTTGTTGGCGCCGGTGATCACGCGGCCGCGACGGCCGTTGTCAAACAGAGCATCAACGGATTCTTGCAGCATCCGCTTTTCGTTCCGGACGATGATGTCGGGCGCACGCAGTTCGATCAGGCGCTTCAGACGGTTGTTCCGGTTGATCACGCGGCGGTACAGATCGTTCAGATCCGAGGTCGCGAAACGGCCACCGTCCAGCGGCACCAGCGGGCGCAGCTCCGGCGGGATCACGGGGATCACGGTCAGAACCATCCACTCGGGGCGGTTGCCCGATTCCAGGAAGGATTCCACGACCTTAAGACGCTTGATGATCTTCTTGGGCTTCAGCTCGCCGGTGGCTTCGGCCAGATCAGCGCGCAGCTGCTCGGCTTCGGCTTCCAGATCAATCTGGGACAGCATGTCACGAATGGCCTCGGCGCCGATATTGGCGGTGAAGGCGTCCATGCCGTACGCGTCCTGAGCATCCATGTACTCTTCTTCGCTCATCATCTGGCCGTATTGCAGGTCGGTCAGACCGGGCTCGATGACAACGTAGTTTTCAAAGTACAGAACGCGTTCCAGATCCCGCAGCGTCATGTCCAGCATCAGGCCGATGCGGCTGGGCAGCGATTTCAGGAACCAGATATGCGCGACGGGCGCGGCCAGTTCGATGTGGCCCATGCGTTCGCGGCGGACCTTTTGCAGCGTCACCTCGACACCACATTTTTCGCAGACAACGCCGCGATATTTCATGCGCTTATATTTGCCGCACAGACATTCGTAGTCTTTGATCGGGCCAAAAATACGCGCGCAGAACAGGCCATCACGCTCGGGCTTGAACGTCCGATAGTTGATGGTCTCGGGCTTTTTGATTTCGCCGTACGACCACGACAGGATGCGTTCCGGCGAGGCCAGCGAGACTTTGATCTCGTCGAATACCTTCGGCGGGGTCAGCGGGTTGAACGGGTTGTTAGTCAGTTCCTGGTTCATTTTGATACCTCAAATTCTTGCAGATGGGTGGGGGGAATGGGGCCAAGGGCCCTTATTCCTCACCCTCCGCATCCAGGAGTTCCATGTTCAGGCCGAGGCCACGGACTTCTTTGACCAGAACGTTGAACAATTCCGGCACGCCAGCTTCGAAGTTGTCCTCGCCTTTGACGATCAACTCGTAGACTTTCGTCCGGCCGGCCACGTCATCCGATTTCACAGTCAGCATTTCCTGCAGGGTGTAGGCGGCGCCGTATGCCTCAAGGGCCCAGACTTCCATCTCACCGAATTGCTGACCACCGAACTGCGCCTTACCACCCAGCGGCTGCTGCGTGACAAGCGAGTACGGACCAGTCGAACGCGCGTGGATTTTGTCGTCGACCAAGTGGTGCAGCTTCAGCAGGTACTTGATACCCACGGTCACCGGACGCGCGAACTGTTCACCGGTGCGACCGTCGAACAGAACCGACTGACCGCTTTCGCTGAAGCCAGCGCGCAGCAGGGCGTCGTTTACGTCAGCCTCTTTCGCGCCGTCAAAGACGGGCGTTGCGATCGGCACACCACGGGTCACGTTGCCTGCGGCCTCCAGCAGCTGCGCTTCGTCCATGTTGGCGATGCCTTCATCATAGACATCATCACCATAGGCGTCGTGCATTGCTTCGCGAACCGGGGTCAGGTCACCCGAACGGCGGTACTCTTGCAGAGCGTCGTCGATCTTCAGACCCAGACCACGCGAGGCCCAGCCCATGTGGGTTTCCAGGATCTGACCGACGTTCATACGCGACGGCACACCCAGCGGGTTCAGACAGAAATCAACGGGGGTCCCGTCTTCGAGGAAGGGCATGTCCTCCATCGGAACAACGCGCGAGATCACACCTTTGTTCCCGTGACGACCAGCCATTTTGTCACCCGGCTGCAGCTTACGCTTCACCGCGATGAACACCTTGACCATTTTCATCACACCCGGGGGCAGATCGTCGCCACGGCGGACTTTTTCGACCTTGTCCTCGAATTGGGCGTCCAGCGCACGTTTCTGCACTTCGTATTGTTCGTGCAGAGCTTCGACGATCTGGGCGTCTGCCTCTTCTTCCAGGGCCAGCTGCCACCATTGGCCACGAGTTCAGGCTGTCCAGCAGATCCTCGGTGATTTCCGAGTTCGCTTTGACGCCTTTGGGGCCTTTGACAGCGGTTTTGCCCAGGATCAGGCCGCGCAGACGGGCGTAGATGTTGCGATCCAGGATCGCCAGCTCGTCGTCGCGGTCACGGGCCAGACGTTCGACCTCTTCACGCTCGATCTGCAGGGCACGCTCGTCTTTTTCCACGCCATGGCGGTTAAAGACGCGCACCTCGACCACGGTGCCATAGTCACCGGGCTTCACGCGCAGCGAGGTGTCGCGCACGTCCGAGGCTTTTTCACCAAAGATGGCGCGCAGCAGTTTTTCCTCGGGCGTCATCGGCGATTCACCTTTGGGGGTGATCTTACCGACCAGAATGTCGCCCGGTTCAACGTCCGCACCGATGTAAACGATGCCAGCCTCATCAAGGTTGCGCAGCGCTTCTTCACCGACGTTCGGGATGTCGCGGGTGATCTCTTCCGGGCCCAGCTTGGTGTCACGGGCGGCGACTTCGAATTCCTCGATGTGGATCGAGGTAAACACGTCGTCACGCGCGATACGTTCGCTGATCAGGATCGAGTCTTCGTAGTTGTATCCGTTCCAGGGCATGAACGCGACGATCACGTTTTTACCCAGCGCCAGTTCACCGATATCGGTGGACGGACCATCAGCAATCACCTCGCCCTTTTGAACCGTGTCGCCCACTTTCACCAGCGGACGCTGGTTGATGCAGGTGTTCTGGTTCGAACGCTGGAACTTGCGCATCCGGTAGATATCCACACCGGCGTCGCCCAGTTCCAGATCCTCGGTGGCGCGGATCACGATACGCTGTGCATCGACCTGGTCGATGATCCCGCCACGGGCCGCCATGATGGCAGCACCCGAGTCGCGGGCCACAACTTCTTCGATCCCGGTGCCGACCAGCGGGGCCTCGGCGCGCAGCAGCGGCACGGCCTGACGTTGCATGTTCGAACCCATCAGAGCGCGGTTCGCATCGTCGTTTTCCAAGAACGGGATCAGCGAGGCAGCGACCGAAACCAACTGTTTCGGCGACACGTCGATCAGGTCCACGTTTTCACGCGGCGCCAGGGTGTAGTCGCCCGACTGACGGGTCGACACCAGATCGTTCTGGAACTGACCGTTTTCATCCAACGAGGCGTTCGCCTGCGCCACGGTGTGACGCATTTCCTCGGTCGCGGACATATAGTGGACCTCGTCGGTCACCTTGCTGTCTTTGACGACACGATAGGGGGTCTCGATGAAGCCGTACTTGTTCACGCGGGCAAAGGTGGCCAGCGAGTTGATCAGACCAATGTTGGGACCTTCCGGCGTTTCAATCGGGCACATCCGGCCATAGTGGGTCGGGTGCACGTCGCGGACCTCAAAGCCAGCACGTTCGCGGGTCAGACCGCCCGGGCCAAGCGCCGACAGGCGGCGTTTGTGTGTGACTTCCGACAGCGGGTTGGTCTGGTCCATGAACTGCGACAGCTGCGACGAGCCGAAGAATTCACGCACAGCCGCAGCTGCGGGTTTCGCGTTGATCAGATCCTGCGGCATCACGGTGTCGATCTCGACCGAGGACATACGTTCCTTGATCGCGCGCTCCATGCGCAGCAGGCCAACACGGTACTGGTTTTCCATCAGCTCACCGACCGAGCGCACACGACGGTTGCCCAAGTGGTCGATGTCGTCGATGTCGCCTTTGCCGTCGCGCAGTTCGACCAGGGCCTTGATGCACTGAACGATGTCTTCGCGATCCAGCGTGCGCTGAGTGTCTTCCTTGTCCAGGGCCAGACGCATGTTCATTTTCACGCGGCCAACGGCGGACAGATCGTAACGCTCGGAATCGAAGAACAGCGTGTCGAACAGGGCCGAGGCGGCCTCTTCGGTCGGCGGCTCACCGGGACGCATCACGCGATAGATATCCATCAACGCGGTCGAACGGCTGGCGTTCTTATCCTGCGCCAGAGTGTTGCGGATGTAGGGGCCAACGTTGACGTTGTCGATATCCAGAACCGGGATCTCGGTGACGCCTGCATCGATCAGCTCTTGCAGGGTGCCGCCGGTGATCTCACCGTCTTTGTCCATCTCCAGCGTAAGTTCATCACCAGCTTCGACGTAGATCGCACCGGTTTCTTCGTTGATGATGTCCTTGGACACAAACTTGCCCACGATCGCGCTGAAGGGAACCAGCAGATCGGTGATTTTGCCCTCATCGATGATCTTTTTGACCGAACGCGGGGTCATTTTCTTGCCCGCTTCGCAGATCACTTCGCCGGTGGCGGCATCGATCAGATCCTCGGTGGGACGGGTGCCGCGCACACGCTCGGGGAAGAACTTGGTTTCCCAGCCTTCGCCTTTGCGCAGGGTATAGTTCACGGTGTCGTAATAGGCGTCACAGATCGCTTCCTGGTCCAGACCCAGCGCATACAGCAGAGTGGTCACAGGCAGTTTGCGGCGACGGTCGATACGGGCGTAAACGATGTCCTTGGCGTCGAATTCAAAGTCCAGCCACGAGCCGCGATAGGGAATGATGCGGCAGGCAAAAAGCAGCTTACCCGAGCTGTGGGTCTTGCCTTTGTCGTGGTCAAAGAACACGCCGGGCGAACGGTGCATCTGGCTGACGATCACACGCTCGGTGCCGTTCACGATGAACGTGCCGTTCGGGGTCATCAGAGGCATATCGCCCATGAAGACGTCTTGTTCTTTAATGTCCTTCACCGATTTAGCGCCGGTGTCTTCGTCGATATCAAACACGATCAGACGCAGGGTGACCTTCAGCGGTGCGCCGTAGGTCATGTCGCGCTGCATACATTCGTCAACGTCGTATTTGGGCTTTTCCAGCTCGTATTTCACGAACTCCAGGATCGCCGTTTCGTTGAAATCCTTGATCGGGAATACCGATTGGAACACGCCCATGATGCCCTCGCCGTCAGTCGGCTGGGGCGCATCACCGGAGCGCAGGAAAAGATCATACGAGGATTTCTGAACCTCGATCAGGTTCGGCATCTCCAGCACTTCGCGGATTTTGCCGAAATATTTACGCAGACGTTTCTGGCCAAGGAAGCTCTGAGCCATGGTCGATGTCACCTTTCGTTTCACCTCTGATCGTGCCAGCCGTCGGGCCCCGGCGGCACGTCATCCGAAACAGGGATGTTCTGATCAATTCCCGGCCTCTGTCCCACCAGAAGCCTCCCGATCCTCGAACCTCTCCCAGGAAAAGACTTTCGCAAAAGCCTTTACCAAGACAGGTACGGCTGGACCCGGAAAACTCCGGGCCCAGCCTGAACAAACATCCGGGTTGCCCCGGCGTTTATTACTTCAGTTCGACCTTGGCGCCAGCTGCTTCCAGCTTGCCTTTGATCTCTTCTGCTTCGGCTTTGTCGACGCCTTCTTTGACGGCTTTGCCGCCGGCTTCGACCAGCTCTTTTGCTTCTTTCAGGCCCAGGCCGGTGATGGCGCGGACTTCTTTGATGACGTTGATTTTCGAGGCGCCAGCTTCCAGCAGGACGACGTCGAATTCAGTCTTCTCTTCTTCTGCTGCGCCACCGGCGTCAGCTGCACCTGCGACCATGACGGCGCCGCCAGCGGCGGGCTCGATGCCGTACTCGTCTTTCAGGATGGTTTTCAGTTCTTGTGCTTCCAGCAGGGTCAGACCAACGATCTCTTCTGCCAGTTTTTTCAGATCAGCCATTTTAGACTCTTTCCGTTTGTAGGTATGTGTTCCAACGCAAGGTTTTCGACCCCACGCAGATCAAAAGGTTGCTTACGCCGCCTCTGCCTTTTCCTCGATGGTCGACAGAATGGAGGCGATGTTCGAAGCAGGTGCGCCAATGGCGCCGGCGATGTTCGAGGCCGGAGCGCCGATACAACCAACGATCGAGGCAATAAGCTCCTCGCGCGAAGGCATTTTCGACACGGCCGTGACACCAGCACGGTCCAGAGCGTTCTCACCCATTGCGCCACCAAGAATTTCAAATTTCTTGTTATCCTTGGCGAAGTCCTCGGCCACCTTGGCTGCTGCCACGGGGTCCTCGGAATAGGTCAGAACGGTCATACCCGTCAGCAGGTCACCGATGCTTTCGCAGGGTTTCCCGTCGAGGGCGATCTTGGCGAGCCTGTTCTTGGCGACACGCACGGCACCGCCCGCATCACGCATGCGTGCGCGCAGGTCCTGCATCTCAGCAACCGTGAGACCTGCGTAGTGGGCTACGACCACAACGCCAGAGCTGTCAAAGATCTGGCCGAGTTCCTCGACCACCTTCTCTTTTTGGGCTCTATCCACAGTATTACTCCAAATTTGGGGGTTGCCCCCCGGCTCAGTTTTGGTGGGTTGCCCCACCGTTTCGGGTCCAATTTCAGGGTCCCGAGCCCAGATCACCCGAGGGTTCATACCCAACGGTCAATTCGTCTCGTTCCCCATCTCAGGAAGGAATTATTCGGGCAGATGCCTGAACCCTCCGTCTCGGACAGGACGGGGCCGTTGAGCCCCGCCATTCAGACCGGGTTGCCCCGGCCAGAATTCTTATTCGGCAGTCACGCTGCCCAGATCGATCGACACACCCGGACCCATGGTCGAGGAGATCGCGACTTTTTTCATGTAGGCGCCCTTGGCACCTGCAGGCTTGGCCTTGGCAACGGCCGAAACGAACGCTTTGACGTTCTCGACCAACTTGGCTTCGTCGAACGAAGCTTTGCCGACGCCTGCGTGCACAACACCGGCTTTTTCCGCCTTGAACTGCACTTCACCGCCTTTGGCTGCTTCCACGGCCGCTTTCACGTCCATGGTCACGGTGCCAACTTTGGGGTTCGGCATCAGGTTGCGCGGGCCCAGGATTTTACCCAGACGACCAACGACGGGCATCATGTCCGGGGTCGCGATGCAGCGATCGAATTCGATGGTGCCACCCTGGATGGTTTCCATCAGGTCTTCGGCGCCCACGATGTCCGCGCCTGCGGCCTGAGCTTCTTCGGCTTTGGGGCCACGTGCGAACACAGCGACGCGAACCGATTTACCAGTGCCGTTGGGCAGCGAAACCACGCCGCGGACCATTTGGTCTGCGTGGCGGGGGTCAACACCCAGGTTCATTGCGATCTCGACGGTTTCGTCAAACTTGGCGGTGGCGTTTGCCTTGACCAGTGCGACGGCTTCTTCAACCGAGATGTCTGCCTTGCCAGCGAATGCTTCACGAGCAGCGGCGGTGCGTTTTCCGACTTTTGCCATCTTACTTCACCTCGATGCCCATGGACCGGGCCGAGCCCAGGATGATCTGCATTGCGCCTTCGACGTCGTTGGCGTTCAGGTCTTTCATCTTCGCTTCGGCGATTTCTTTGACCTGAGCGGCGGTCACGGTGGCGACCACTTCACGACCGGGGTTTTCAGCACCCTTGGGACGGTTACGCTTGCCGACGGGCTTCAGACCAGCAGCTTTCTTCAGGTAGTAAGACGCGGGGGGCGTCTTGATGTCCATGGTGAAGGACTTGTCCTGATAGTAGTTGATGATGGTCGGGCACGGGGCGCCGTTTTCCATTTCCTGCGTCTTGGCGTTGAACGCCTTGCAGAATTCCATGATGTTGATGCCGCGCTGACCCAGGGCAGGACCCACGGGCGGCGAGGGGTTAGCTTGACCTGCAGGGATCTGCAGCTTCAGCGTACCAACCAGTTTCTTGGCCATTTGGCCTCTCCTTCTTCCAACGCCCTTGGAACGCGTTCCTCAGGCTCTCAGTTGTGTGGTCCGGCCCAGACGCGCGCGCCCGGAACCTCCCACGGTTCAGTCTCAGGCCTGCTTGGTGACCTGAGTGAATTCCAGTTCGACCGGGGTTTCCCGGCCAAAGATCGAGACCGACACCTTCAGGCGCTGGTTCTCGTCGTCGACTTCTTCGATCATGCCGTCGAAATCTTCGAACGGACCGTCGTTGACCTTCACCTTCTCACCAACTTCGAAGTTGATCAGGGTGCGCGGGGCCTCTTCGCCTTCCTGCACGCGGTTCAGGATCTGGTTCACCTCGGCGTCGCGCATCGGCATCGGGCGACCTTGCGGGCCCAGGAAACCGGTGACGCGGTTGATCGAACTGATCAGGTGATAGCCCTGATCCGACATCTCCATGCGCACCAGCACATAGCCGGGCATGAAGCGGCGCTCGGTCGTGACTTTCTTGCCACGACGGACCTCGATCACTTCTTCGGTGGGCACCAGAACTTCTTCGATCTGGTCCTCAAGACCGTTCTCGATCACAGCCGTTCTGATCTGCTCGGCGATTTTCTTCTCGAAATTCGAGAGTACGCTCACCGAATACCAACGCTTCGCCATGTCGAGTCAGTCCTTGCATCCCAAGGCCCAAAAGGCCCAAAATCTTCGTCTTCTCAGGCGGTTAACCACCCATCTGTGAAACAAAAAATCGGCGTGCAACACGAATTGCCGCACGCCATTTTCCGGATCAGGCCTGTCACCTACCCCCAAGAGCCGAATTAATCAACCCTTACAGCACCGTAACAGGGCTTTTTTCGTCAGCCAAAGAACGACAGCAGCCCGCGCAATCCGCCGCGGATCAGCATATCGACCAGCGCAAAGAACACAGCCGTCAGCGAGGCCATGACGAAAACCATCACTGTTGTCAGCAGCACCTCGCGGCGGGTCGGCCAAGTAACCTTGCCAACCTCCGAACGGGTTTGCTGGATGAACTGAAGCGGATTAGTACGTGCCATTTGTTCGCGTCTTCCTTTGATCGGGACGAAGGCTCATTTACGCCCCCAAGTTCGGAATTTCAAGACCGGGTTTCAGTCAGGGCCGCACCAATCTCGAAATCAGGGGCGCAGGGCACGGGCGTCACCGAACAAAGGACCCAGCCATTTCAAATCAACGGAAACCGCCACACGCAAAAGGGCCGCTCATTTGAGCGGCCCATTCGTAGGTCATGTCAGCGAGCGGATCACTCGATGATTTTCGAGACAACGCCCGAACCGACGGTGCGGCCGCCTTCGCGGATGGCGAAGCGCAGGCCTTCTTCCATCGCGATCGGGGCGATCAGCTCGGCCGACAGTTTCAGGTTGTCGCCGGGCATCACCATTTCAGTGCCGTCGGGCAGGATGCAGGTGCCGGTCACGTCGGTGGTCCGGAAGTAGAACTGCGGACGGTAGTTCGCAAAGAACGGGGTGTGACGGCCGCCTTCTTCCTTGGTCAGGATATAGACCTCGGCTTCGAACTTGGTGTGCGGGTTCACCGAACCGGGGGCACACAGAACCTGGCCACGCTCGACCAACTCGCGGTCGATGCCGCGCAGCAGGGCGCCGATGTTGTCGCCGGCTTCGCCGCGGTCCAGCAGCTTGCGGAACATTTCAACACCGGTACAGGTGGTTTTGGTGGTGTCTTTGATGCCAACGATTTCGATCTCGTCGCCAACGTTGATCACGCCACGCTCGACACGGCCGGTCACAACGGTACCACGACCCGAGATCGAGAACACGTCTTCGATCGGCATCAGGAACGGCTGGTCAATCGCACGCTCGGGCTCGGGGATGTACGAATCAACAGCTTCCATCAGCTCTTTGATTTTGTTTTCGCCGATTTCCGGGTTGTTGCCTTCCATTGCGGCCAGGGCCGAACCTGCGATGATCGGGATATCGTCACCGGGGAAGTCGTATTCGGACAGCAGCTCGCGGATTTCCATTTCCACCAGCTCCAGCAGCTCTTCGTCGTCAACCTGGTCAACTTTGTTCATGAACACGACCAGAGCAGGCACACCAACCTGACGCGCCAGCAGGATGTGCTCGCGGGTCTGGGGCATCGGGCCGTCGGCTGCGTTCACAACCAGGATACCGCCGTCCATCTGCGCCGCACCGGTGATCATGTTCTTCACATAGTCAGCGTGGCCGGGGCAGTCGACGTGCGCGTAGTGACGAGTCTCGGTCTCGTATTCCACGTGCGCGGTCGAGATGGTAATCCCGCGGGCTTTCTCTTCGGGCGCGCCGTCAATCTGGTCATACGCTTTGAAGTCACCAAAATACTTGGTGATCGCCGCGGTCAGAGTCGTCTTACCGTGGTCAACGTGACCAATGGTGCCGATGTTTACGTGCGGTTTGCTACGCTCAAACTTTTCCTTTGCCATTCTATGGCGCCTCGCATTTGGGGGCCCCATCGGCCCGGTTTGATCTTCGGAGGCCGATTTATTGGTTTGAGAAGCGGAAATCAAGCCTTGGTTGACGCCGGAATCGGTCAGAATCCACGCCGTTTTGGCGGGTTTTGCCAGATGTCAGAGAATCAGCCCTGATCTGCGGCCTCGTCTGCGGGCAGAGTCGGCACGAACCAGCCCTCCTCGGCATGTTTCTTCACCAGGTAGGCCTCGATCTGTTTGGCGGCGTTGCGCGACAGGCCCAGCATCTGGGTTTCCCGGCTTTGCGTCAGCCCCGATCCCAGGAAACTCTTGCCAGAGAAGCTTTCCAGAATGGTGATCTGTTCGGGGGTTTCATTCAGCTTGGCCCCGGCAGCGTCATCCCAGACGGTCAGGTTGATGATCAGCACGGACTTGGGCGAGGCCACGATCGGAATGCCCGGCTGCGCCAGAACGAATCCTTCGACCGAGACACCGAAATGGATCAGCTTGTCGCCCTCGTAGCGGCCAAAGCGTTCATCAATCGCCGTGGTCAAAGAGGCAATCCATTCCTCGGGCGTGGCATCGCGCGACACCGGGCCCTTGGTCATGTTTGGCGCCACCACAATATTGTGCCCCAGATCAAACGCGCCCAGATCCACCGGCGCCTCGTCCAGATCATTGGGATTGGTACAGGCGGTCAGCCCGACAAGCAGGGCAAGAAGGACGAGGATACGCAACATGGGGGCTCTCCGGCGGTCAATTTGTTTTGGGATACTGCATGGGGCGCATCAGCGCAATCGCGGCGGCGGCTCTTTGCGCAGCCCCGCTGCGCGCTATATCCTGCCCCAAGGAGGAGCCCATGACGCATCCCGTGACGCATCCCGCCCCAACACCCGTCCGCGTGCCCCTGGTGACCGAGCCGCTGGGCATTCTTGGCAGCCTGGCCGCCGCCCGGCGCAATATCCTGTCGATCATCCCTGAAATCGCGACAACTCAGCCTATGGTCAGCGGCAAGACCGGCAAGCGCTGGCACATGGTGATGGACCCCGAGGCGCTGAAACGGGTGCTGCTGGAGAAACTGGACGATTATCC
Source organism: Thalassovita sp. ABM4_323 (assembly GCF_056158665.1). Lineage (NCBI taxonomy): Bacteria > Pseudomonadati > Pseudomonadota > Alphaproteobacteria > Rhodobacterales > Roseobacteraceae > Thalassovita > Thalassovita sp. ABM4_323. Next base: position 213,141 of record NZ_JBSWTS010000007.1, read on the forward strand.
CAAATCAGACGTCACAAAGAACCTGCTGCGCCCGGCCATCGGGGAATCGATGTTCGTGGCCGAGGGGGCGCATTGGCGCTGGCAAAGACGCGCGGCCGCCCCGGTCTTTTCTCACCGCAATGTCACCAACCTGGGCCCGATCATGAGTGCCGCCGCTGATCATGCCTCGCAACGGATCGAGGCCGCACGCCCCCGGGCCCTGAACATGTATGACGAGATGGTGCGCGCCACCTTCGAAGTGATCAGCGACGTGACCTTCTCGGGCGACGAGGGGTTTGACCGAAATGCGGTCCACAAAGCCATCGACAGCTATATCGCCGAGGCCGGACGTGTCAGCCTGCTGGATATGATCGGCGCGCCCGCCTGGTTTCCACGACCCAACCGAATTTTCGCCGGGCGCGCAGTGAAACAGATGAAGTCCATGGCCGATCACGCCATCGAATCGCGCAAATCGACGGGCAGCAGCGATATTCCCGACCTGCTGGATCTGCTGCTGGCAGGCGAAGACCCGGACACAAAGCGCGCAATGAACACGGCCGAGCTGCGCGACAACCTGCTGGCCTTCATCGTGGCCGGTCACGAAACCACCGCCCTCACACTGTCCTGGGCGCTCTATCTTTGCGCCTTTGACCAACAGGTGCAGGAGCGCGCACGAAGCGAGGCGCAATCCGTCCTGTCTGGGCGCACAGCAACGGCGCAGGACCTCCCCGCCCTGCCCGTCACCCGAACGATCATTGACGAGACGCTACGGCTGTATCCCCCCGCGGCGCTGGTCTCACGTACGGCGATGAAGGCAGATACCCTGGGCGGGCGCGAAATCCGCCCTGGCGACACTGTGATCCTGCCTATCTACGCGCTGCATCGCAGCCATGAGCTCTGGCCAGATCCCGACCGCTTTGTTCCTGATCGCTTCGCGGACAAAAAGGCCATCCGCCGCTTCACCTACCTGCCCTTCGGCGATGGCCCCCGCATCTGCATCGGCGCAAGTTTCGCTTTGCAAGAGGCCGTGATCATCCTGGCAACCCTGCTCAGCAGGTATCGGTTCCACCTTGTCCACGGTCGCAGCCCGGACCCGGTGATGATCCTGACACTGCGGCCCGAAGGCGGTGTTTGGCTTCAGGCTGAAAAGGCGTAGGGGCTCTGCCCCGTCCGCCTGCGGCGGACTCCCCGGAGTATTTAGAGAACAAAGAAAGGCTGAGCCTTGACGTGGATACTGTACCGCGACATCCCGGCGTAACGCCACCCGAGGAAGAGGCCAAAGGCCGATGACGAGATATTAGGCGCGCGCGTCAGCGCGCTCCGTTTAGCTGAACTTGAACGACCGGGGGAAGCCATAGGGGGGCTTTTTACCCACACCGGCACGCTTGCCCAGCCATTCGGTCATATCTGTTTCGTGGCGGGTTTTGCCGCCTCCCATTTCCCAACTCAATCCTTCGGACCAGTTGAACGTTGTGATATCGCTTAGGCCGCCATCCAGTTCCAGCGTTCCTTGGCGACCCCGCGCCATGTTGTATTTCTGCAAGCGCACGCCTTTGCCACGGGTCATTTCCGGAAGTTCCGAGGTCGGGAAGACCAGGAACTTTCCGTTCTGGCTGACGATCGCGACGTGGTCCCCCATGATCGGCCGCACCAGTTGTGCGCGCGCATCTTTGCCCACGTTCAGCACCTGTTTCCCGGTCCGGGTTTGCGCCAGAATTTCGTCTTCGGAGACCGAAAAACCATTCCCTTCGGAGGACGCGACCAGCAATTTCTGCCCGGGCGTATGAATAAACAGATCGACGATCTCGGCCTCATTGGGCAGATCCACCATCAGGCGCAGGGGCTCGCCCATGCCGCGCCCGCCCGGCAGATTGCTGGCCTGCACGGTGTAGAAGCGCCCCGTCGAGGCAAAGATCAGCAGCTTATCGGTGGTTTCGGCGTGGAAGATGAACCGGGGGCCGTCGCCGTCCTTGAACTTCAACTCGCGATTCAGGTCGATATGGCCGGTCATGGCCCGCACCCACCCCATTTGCGAGCAAACAACCGTGATCGGTTCGCGCTCGATCATTGCTTCCAGCGGCACCTCTTCGGCCTCGGTCGCTTCGGCGAATTGGCTCAGGCGGCTGCCGCGTTCATAGTTTTTGCCGAATTTTTTGCGGGTCTCGCGCAGTTCTTCGGCGATGCGGGCCCATTGCAGCCCCTCGTCGGCCAGCAGGTCCTCGAGGTTTGCGCGCTCTTCCATCAGGGCGTCGCGTTCCTTGACCAGCTCGATCTCTTCCAGGCGGCGCAGGCTGCGCAGGCGCATGTTCAGGATGGCTTCGGCCTGGACTTCGCTCAGTTCGCCCTCGCCCTTGCTGGGCAGCGGCGAAAGATAGTCCGCCTCGGAGGTGGCCCGCGCGTGTTTCAGCCCCCAGTTTTCGGCCATCAGCGCGGCCTTGGGATCATCATCGTACCGGATGATGTCGATCACGCGATCCAGATTGAGGAAAGCGATGATGAAACCTTCCAGCACTTCCAGGCGATGATCGATTTTGTCCAACCGGTGACGCGAGCGGCGTTGCAGCACGTCACGGCGGTGATCCAGAAACGCGCGCAGCACTTCCTTGAGCGAGCAGACCTTGGGCGTGACCCCGTCGATCAGCACGTTCATGTTCAGGCTAAACCGGACCTCAAGATCGGTGTTGCGGAACAGCGCGCCCATCAACAGCTGCGGGTCCACGTTTTTCGACTTGGGTTCCAGGATCAGGCGGATGTCGTCTGCGGATTCATCGCGTACATCGGCCAGAATTGGCACTTTCTTGGTCTGGATGACCTCGGCCAGCTTCTCGATCAGCTTGGATTTCTGCACCTGATAGGGGATCTCGGTGACGACGATCTGATACTGGCCGCGGCCCAGATCCTCGGTCTCCCATTTGCAGCGCAGGCGGAAACTGCCACGCCCGGTGCGATAGGCCTTGGCGATGTTTTCCTTGGGCTCGACGATCACGCCGCCGGTGGGGAAATCCGGCCCCGGTACGTATTGCAGCAGAGTGTCATCGCGGGCATCAGGCGCCTTGATCAGATGCAGGCAAGCATTGCACAGCTCTTCGATGTTGTGGGGCGGAATATTCGTCGCCATCCCCACTGCAATCCCTGCGGCCCCATTGGCCAGCAGGTTCGGAAAGGCGGCGGGCAGCACCACAGGTTCGGTCAGGGTGCCATCATAGTTTTCGCGAAAATCGACGGCGTTTTCGTTCAGCCCTTCCAGCAGGGCCTCGGCGGCGGCGGTCATGCGGGCTTCGGTGTATCGGCTGGCGGCCGGGTTGTCGCCGTCGATATTGCCAAAGTTCCCCTGCCCGTCGACCAGTGGATAGCGCACCGCGAAATCCTGCGCCAAACGCGCCATCGCGTCATAGATCGCAGCATCGCCATGCGGGTGATAGTTGCCCATCACGTCGCCGCTGATTTTGGCCGACTTTCGGAACCCCCCGCCCGAGGTGAGTCGCAGCTCGCGCATGGCGTAAAGGATTCGCCGATGCACCGGTTTCAGCCCGTCACGCGCGTCGGGCAAGGCGCGGTGCATGATCGTGCTCAGCGCGTAGGTCAGGTAACGATCACCAATGGCGCGGCGCAGCGGCTCGGCCAATTCGGTGGGGTTCATGTTGGGGTCGTCCAGCAAGTCGCTCATAGATGCTGTGTACCCCCCAAAATCTGGCACGGCAAGATGCAGCCCGGATTCAGCGTCAACTTGGGCAAGAAACGCGGTTTTCCACAGGCTAACCCACCCGGAACGTTGAAGAATTGTGCACGGTGTTTTTTGCAAAGGGGAACAGTAGTGCGGGTTTCCCCATAAGCAATTTCAATGACTTGTGCTATAGTGGTCTTTGTTCTTTTTGGGTTTGGGTTAAAGGAGGTGCGCCATGTCGCGCTTTGTATTGCTGTCGATTTTCTTCCTTGGCTGGGCCTTTTACGAGGTCAGCGGCGGGGCGGATTTCACCAAGGAATTGGAGGCCGAGAAGCTGGCCGCCCTACAGGTAGAAGAAGAGCAAAAACGCGCTGCCGCGCTGGCCGCTGAAGCCGAGAAAACCCGGCTGGCCGCTGCCAAAGCCGCCGTGGTGAACGAGGCCATGGTGACCCGTGCGGCCTTTGATCCGACCACTGTGGCTGTGGCTCAGCCAAGCCCGAAACCCGCGCGGGTTGACCCGGTCGCCCCCCCTGCGGCCGAGGCTGCGGACGAGCCTCAGATCGACCTGCGCAAGGTCAAAAGCACCCGCGTGAATGTGCGCAACGGTCCCTCGACCCGGTACAATGTCATCCTGAAACTAACCCGTGGCACCCGCGTCGAGATCCTTCAGGACCCCGGCAATGGCTGGGTGAAGCTAAAGGTCGAGGACACAGGCCGCATCGGCTGGATGGCCGCGCGTCTGCTGGAAAAAACCACAGGCTGACCACAGGCTGACCACAGGCTTGCAACCACAGCGGAATTTTCCTAGCCCTTAGCCGAACAGGCAGGGGCAACAGGCATGCGCAAATCTATTCTGATCACTGGATGTTCGTCAGGAATCGGCTATGACGCCGCGCATGGGCTGCACCGCGCCGGCTGGCGCGTTTTCGCAACCTGCCGCCAGCAAAAAGACGTGGACCGCCTGCGCGCCGAAGGGTTGGAAAGCTGTCAGCTGGACTATGGCTCGGAGGACAGCATCCGCGATGCGCTGACCTGGGTGTTGGAACAGACCGGCGGCACGCTGGATGCGCTGTATAACAATGGCGCGTTCGCCTGCCCTGGTGCCGCCGAGGATCTGCCCCGCGCTGCCCTGCGCGAAATATTCGAGGTCAACGTGCTGGGCTATCACGACCTGACCCGGCAGGTGATTCCGGTGATGCGGGCGCAGGGGCATGGGCATATCATCAACTGTTCGTCCGTTCTGGGCATTGTCGTGGCCCCGTGGCGGTCCGCCTATAACGCCAGCAAATTCGCGCTCGAGGGGCTGACGGATACGCTGCGGATCGAAATGCGCGACACCAATATCAAGGTGGTGCTGCTAGAGCCCGGCCCCGTGACCTCGCGCATCCGGGCCAACTCGGTGCCGTATTTTGAGAAATGGATCGACTGGGAAAACTCGCCCCGCGCGGCGCAGTATCGCGATGCGCTGATCCCGCGGCTCTATGCCAAGAAAGAGGGCAAGGACCCGTTCGAGCTGCCCCCCTCGGTCGTCACCGCCAAACTGCTGCGCATTCTGAAGTCAGACAACCCTCGCCCGCGCTATTACGTGACCAAGGCGACGCATATCATGGGGGCACTTCGGCGCATCCTACCCTCGCGCGCGCTGGACTGGATCTTGGCCAAGGGCTGACGCGACAAAAACACGGGTTCGCTTTTGCGCGCGATCCGACTACATCAGACCCAAGCTATGAAAAGGACGAACCCGGATGAAGGACGATCCCCTGTTTTACGTTGTTGCGATTGCCTGTCTGGCCGTCGTGGTGATCCTGATGACCGGCATTGGTGGATTTGCCAAGGGCGGCGATTTCAATCGTAAATACGCCAACAAGATCATGCGTTTGCGGATCGTGGCCCAGTTCATTGCCGTGGCGATGATCCTGCTGTTTGTCTGGCTGCGCTCGGGGGGCTGACATGGTCGTTCTGAACAAGATCTACACCCGCACCGGCGATAAGGGCGACACCGCCCTGGGCAACGGTGATCGAGTCGCCAAGAACTCGGCCCGCGTGAACGCCTATGGCACCGTGGATGAAACCAATGCCACGCTGGGCATGGCCCGCCTGCACGCAAGCGGTGACATGGACACAGCGCTGGAGCGTATCCAGAACGACCTGTTCGATCTGGGCGCTGATCTGTGCCGCCCCGACATGGCCAGCGATGCCGAGGCCGAATACCCGCCCCTACGCATCGCTGACACGCAGGTTGAACGCCTGGAATCTGAAATCGACGCGATGAATGCGGCCCTGTCGCCGCTGCGCAGTTTCATCCTGCCCGGAGGCTCGGCGCTGTCGGCGCATCTGCACCTGTGCCGCACCGTTTCACGCCGTGCGGAACGCCTGTCGGTCGAACTGGCGCTGATCGAGGATGTGAACCCCGCCGCCGTCAAATACCTGAACCGGCTGAGCGACTGGATGTTCGTCGCCGCCCGCGTCGCCAATGACAATGGCGAAACGGACGTGCTGTGGGTACCGGGCGCGAACCGCTAGGCGGGCTTTGGGGCCACCGGCACCCAGATCTCATAGCTGGGTTGCTCGTCCTGCCCCATCATGTCGGTCGGATAGCGTTCGAACACCGCGCCAGCGTCAGGCATCCAGTCGGACGCCGGTAACCATTCCGAGAAAATCGCATCAAATACCACCGGGATGTCACTGAACGGCCCGGTCATGCGGAACACCGCATAGGTGCCTTGGCGCAAAACCACGTGGCAGGTCTCGCCGGTGGCTTCACCGGCGGGATCGACCACTATGCCCACCGCGTATTTAAAGCTCCCATCGGGTTGCATGCCAAAGGACGCGCCATAGATCGCGTCGCCTTCAGCATTCTCAGGGGCCAGCTGTAGGGCAAAGAAATCCTCCCACAGCTTGGGGATTTGTGACCGTGTCTCCATCGTGAAATCCCGGGCAAGTGCCAGCATTTCGCGGGCCGGGGACTTGAGTATTTCAGGGCTTGGCAGCGTCATTTCAATCGGGCCTTCTCTTGTTCCATTCGGTATCTATGCATTTTCTGGCTCTGCCAGCATGACAAATCTTCATGTCTTTATGCCAACAATTCGCGAAACGCGGCGTCCTTTAGCGCTCACGTGACGATTTTGCACTGTTTCATCCGCGCGCAAGAATATATCACAACCAAGAGAATTTAGTGGGGAGTCGTTTCGCGGCCCCCGTCACTCAAAGGAGACCGCGCCGATGAAGGTACTCGTACCTGTGAAACGCGTGATTGATTACAACGTGAAAGTCCGCGTCAAGGCGGACGGATCGGGTGTCGATCTCGCCAACGTAAAGATGTCAATGAACCCATTCGACGAAATCGCCGTCGAAGAGGCCATTCGCCTGAAAGAAGCAGGCAAAGCCGACGAGGTTGTTGTCGTCTCGATCGGCGTGAAGCAGGCGCAGGAAACCCTGCGGACCGCGCTGGCCATGGGGGCTGACCGCGCAATCCTGGTGAACGCTGCCGACGATGTTCACACCGATATCGAACCTCTGGCCGTTGCCAAGATCCTGAAGGGCGTGATCGACGAAGAACAGCCCGGCATGGTCATCGCGGGCAAACAGGCGATCGACAATGACATGAACGCCACCGGCCAGATGCTGGCCGCGCTGACTGGCTGGGGTCAGGCGACCTTTGCCTCCGAAGTGGACATTGATGGCGACAGCGCCGTCGTGACCCGCGAAGTGGACGGCGGCCTGCAGACCATCAAGGTCAAGCTGCCCGCCATCGTCACCGCCGACTTGCGCCTGAACGAGCCGCGCTATGCCTCGTTGCCCAACATCATGAAGGCCAAGAAAAAGCCGCTGGACGAGAAAACCGCCGCCGATTACGGCGTCGACACTGCTCCGCGTCTGGAAATCGTGAAAACCGCCGAGCCGTCCGAGCGTCAGGCCGGTGAAATCGTGGGCTCGGTCGACGAACTGGTCGCCAAGCTGAAAGAAAAGGGGATCGTGTAATGGCTGTTCTTCTTCTTGCAGAAATCTCGGGCGGGGAACTGGCGCTGGACGCCACCGCCAAGGCTGTCACCGCAGGCAAAGCCCTGGGCGACGTGACCGTTCTGGTCGCTGGCCCTGCCGCTGCTGCCGACGCCGCTGCCAAAATCGACGGTGTGGCCAAGGTTCTGGTCGCTGACGATGCAGCCTATGCCAACGGCCTGGCCGAACCGGTTGCTGACCTGGTTGTATCGCTGGCCGACGGGTACGAGCACATCATCGCGCCCTCGACCGCATCGGCGAAAAACGTGCTGCCGCGCGTTGCTGCCCTGCTGGACGTGATGGTGATGTCGGATGTGACGGCCGTTGTGGACGGGTCGACCTTTGAACGCCCGATCTATGCTGGCAACGCTATGCAGACCGTCAAATCGAACGACCCCAAAAAGGTCCTGACCGTGCGGACCTCGACCTTTGACGCCGCTGGCGAAGGTGGTTCGGCCGCTGTCAAGGCTGCCGCAGCTGCTGGCAACCCCGGCCTCAGCGAATGGGTCGAAGACAAGGTTGCCGAAAGCGATCGCCCCGAGCTGACCTCGGCCGGCGTTGTCGTGTCGGGTGGTCGTGGCATCGGTTCCGAAGAAAACTTCGCGCTGATCGAAGGCCTGGCCGACAAGCTGGGCGCTGCCGTTGGCGCATCGCGCGCCGCCGTCGACTCGGGCTTTGCGCCGAACGACTGGCAGGTGGGTCAGACCGGTAAGGTCGTCGCCCCTGAGCTCTATATCGCTGTCGGCATCTCGGGTGCGATCCAGCACCTGGCGGGCATGAAGGACTCGAAGGTCATCGTCGCGATCAACAAAGACGAAGAGGCCCCGATCTTCCAGGTTGCGGACTTCGGTCTGGTCGCCGACCTGTTTGATGTGGTCCCCGAGCTGACCGAAAAGCTCTGAGCCAGGTCACAGAACGAAAATGCGGGCCCGCCAATTGGTGGGCCCGTTTCTATTTGGCGCGCAGTGACAGCGCCACGCCGCCCAGCACCACCGCTCCGGCAATCAGAACGCGCATGTCCGGGCTTTCGGACAGCAACAACGCGCCGCCAAGGATCGCGATCACCGGGACCGACAGCTGCGCCACCGCCGCGCGACCGGCCCCCAGCGCGGGCACCAGACTGTACCACAGCGCGTAACCTAACCCCGACGTGACCGCGCCCGAAAGGACAGCAAGCAGGATACCTTCGGCTGTGGCGCTGGCCATATCCAGCGACACCGGGCGCAACATCCCCAGGATCAGACCCACCGGCGCCGCCAACAGGAAATTCGCCGCCGTTGCCTGCAACGCGTCCCCCGCCTGTCGCCCAGCCAGCGAGTAGGCTCCCCAGCCGAGCCCGGCCAGCACCATCATGCCCGCATGCAACAACGGGACCGCGGCCTGCGCCCCCGGCCACAGCAACCAAACCAGCCCAGCAAAGGCAATCCCCGCCCCCAGCCAGCGAAAGGCCGGGATGGGCTCGCGCTGCAAAAGCGCTCCGACGAACATAGTGATCTGCACGGTGCCAAACAGGATCAACGCCCCCAGCCCCGCATCCAAGACCACATAGGCGATTGAGAACCCATAGATATAGAGCAACAAGGACAGCACGGACACCAACCGCCCCGGTCCCCAAACCCGCAACCCGCGCCGCAGGATCAGCGCCAAAACCACCAGGGTGACCGCGCCGGCAAACAACCGAACAGTCCCGAACTGCACAGGGTCCATTCCCGCCTGCGCCAACCCCATCCGGTTCAACACCGAATTGGCGGCAAAGGCGATCATGGTGAGCGCGGTGAGCAATAACAACTTCATACCGGGCAAAGTGGCACAACCGGCGCAAAAGAAAAGGGGCCGCCCGAAGGCGACCCCAAAATCATCCGACTGGATGGCGTGACTTACATCATGCCGCCCATGCCGCCCATACCGCCCATGTCGGGCATGCCGCCACCGGCTGCGCCGCCTTCGGACGGTTTGTCAGCAACCATGGCTTCGGTGGTGATCAGCAGGCCAGCAACCGAGGCCGCGTCTTCCAGAGCGGTACGGGTCACTTTGGCAGGGTCGATCACGCCGAACGAGAACATGTCGCCATATTCTTCGGTCTGAGCGTTGAAGCCGAAGGTGCTGTCGGCCGACTCGCGGACCTTACCGGCCACAACGGCGCCGTCGACACCGGCGTTTTCAGCGATCTGACGCAGCGGAGCTTCCAGAGCTTTGCGCACGATGGCGATACCAGCGTTCTGATCAGCGTTGGCGCCTTCGACGCCTTCCAGCGCCTTGCCAGCCTGAACCAGAGCAACACCGCCACCGACGATCACGCCTTCCTGAACAGCAGCGCGGGTCGCGTTCAGAGCATCGTCCACACGGTCCTTGCGCTCTTTCACTTCGACTTCGGTCATGCCGCCGACTTTGATCACGGCAACACCGCCTGCCAGTTTGGCAACGCGCTCTTGCAGTTTCTCGCGGTCGTAGTCCGAGGTGGTTTCCTCGATCTGGGTGCGGATTTGGCCAACGCGGGCTTCGATCTCGGCTTTTTCACCGGCACCGTCGACGATGGTGGATTCGTCTTTGGTGATGACGACTTTCTTGGCGGTGCCCAGCATGTCCATGGTCACCAATTCCAGCTTCATGCCCAGGTCTTCGCTGATGACCTGACCGCCGGTCAGGATGGCGATGTCCTGCAGCATGGCCTTGCGGCGATCGCCGAAGCCAGGTGCCTTGACAGCAGCAATTTTCAGGCCGCCGCGCAGTTTGTTCACAACCAGAGTTGCCAGGGCTTCGCCTTCGACATCTTCAGCAATGATCAGCAGGGGCTTTTGCGACTGGATGACTTGCTCCAGCAGCGGAACCATCGGCTGCAGCGACGACAGTTTCTTTTCGTGCAGCAGGATCAGGCAGTCTTCCAGATCTGCGATCATTTTGTCAGGGTTGGTGACAAAATAGGGCGACAGGTAGCCGCGGTCGAACTGCATGCCTTCGACGACATCGGTCTCGGTTTCCAGACCTTTGTTCTCTTCGACGGTGATCACGCCTTCGTTGCCGACTTTCTGCATCGCGTCAGCGATCTGCTGGCCGATTTCGGCTTCGCCGTTGGCCGAGATGGTGCCGACCTGAGCAACTTCGGCCGAGTCTTTGACTTCGCGGGCCATGTCTTTGATCGACTGGACGACGGTTGCGGTGGCAACGTCGATGCCGCGCTTCAGGTCCATCGGGTTCAGGCCAGCTGCGACCTGCTTCAGACCTTCGCGAACGATAGCTTGGGCCAGAACGGTCGCGGTGGTGGTGCCGTCACCGGCTTCGTCATTGGTACGCGAGGCCACTTCTTTGACCATCTGAGCGCCCATGTTTTCGAACTTGTCTTCCAGCTCGATTTCTTTGGCGACCGACACACCGTCCTTGGTGATGCGGGGCGCACCAAAGGATTTGTCCAGGACCACGTTGCGGCCTTTGGGGCCCAGGGTCACTTTCACGGCGTCAGCCAGAATGTTCACGCCGCGCAGCATCGAATTGCGGGCATCGGTTTCGAACTTTACGTCCTTAGCAGCCATTGTGCTTGCTCCTGTTTCTTAAATTCTGTCGTCGACGATCAGGACAGGATGCCCATGATGTCGGATTCTTTCATGATCAGCAGCTCTTCACCGTCGATGGTGATTTCGGTGCCGGACCATTTACCGAACAGGATTTTGTCGCCTTCTGCGACGTCCATTGCGATGCGATCACCGTCATCGTCCTTGGCGCCTGCGCCAACGGCGATAACCAGGCCTTCCGCCGGCTTTTCTTTGGCGCTGTCGGGGATGATCAGCCCACCTGCGGTTTTTTCTTCGCTTTCAACGCGGCGTACCAGCACGCGGTCGTGCAGCGGTTTAAATGCCATCTCTGAGACTCCTTGCTCAAAGTTTCCCTCTGGCCTCCTTCTCATGAAGCGAGGCCGTTAGCACTCACCAATGTCGAGTGCTAACGGCGGCATAGTTAGGAATAGCAATGGGGGGAGTCAACTGATTGTCAGGACAAATTCGACAAATTTTCACGCGGCAGCGCAGCATCAAAATGCCCCCCCGAGCCAAAGCGCGCCGTCGCCTGCTGTCTGTCAATCCAGTGGTTTTCTAATTGACTGCCGTCAGTTCGCCCTTGTAGCGCGAGCCACTAGACGATTTTCGGTCGTATTTTACGTTCCAACCGATGGACGGCGCCCAATAGGACGTGTGCACGGACCGATAGGAGCTGCCCTTTGTGCCACGCATTTCCTCGGTGATTTTGAAGGCCTCGACAGTCCCGAACCCAAGCCGGACCTTCTGCAACTTGCCCACGGTAAAGGTCGAAACGAACGTGCGGCCGCTCTTTTTCTTCAAGGCGACCTGAACGGATTTACCCGGCTCTAGGGGCCACAGCTTTGCATAGGCCTTTTTGTCGTAGGTATACGAAGAACTGGAGCAGACCCAACAGGCCGGGATGAAACTGTGGGTTTTGCTTTCACCCTGTTTTTTGAATTTTCCAACCTCGCCGCGGCTGCCGACCACTTGCACGGTATTCGTTCCGCTGCTGCGTTTTCCGTCCGAGGACTTGCCGCTCCATTTCCACGTCACCGTGGTGCCACGCTTGGCGAATTCTGGCGATCCCGCCAAGACCGGTGCAGCCAGAGCAACAGACAAAACCGTGCATAGCGCCATTACCCGGGAAAATTTCAAACCCATGATTTTCTCCAATACATACAAACCAAATTCCTGTTCAGGATTAAGCAAATTTCGGTGATTCCCACAATTTTTTTCACTGGCGCAGCTGTTATTTTGGAGCACTCAGAGCTTGCTGCCCCAGAGGCGTCAAATCGTAGATTCCGGTGCCGACCCGAGCGAACCAGCCATAGTGGTTGTCCCGCATCATGGTCGTCGCCTTGGCGACCCCGGCCCCCTTGGCCACGACGCTGCCTTTGCTGGCCCCGTGTTCGGCCAGATAGGCAGCGCAGCGCAGCGCCTCTTGTCGGTACGAAGTCACCAATCCCCGGCGCACGGCCCCGCCTTGGTTGGGGTCGCCATCCCGCCGCTCGAACTCTGCCATCAACGTGTTTTGCCGCCGCTTGATCTTGCGCGGGCGAAAGGGGGCGGGCTCGTGATGCACCTGAACCTCAGCGCTGTCCAACCGAACCGTCATCACCCCCAGGCCCAACCGTTTGCACAGCCCCACATTGCCCTTGAACGCACGCCAACCGGCCCGACCCTTCCACCGAGGCACAGCAACATAGACCTGATCGGTCACCGCCTGGCGTGCCACCGCCTGTTGCAACAAGGTCAGGGAAAACCCGGTCTTCAGCTCAACGATCAAGGGAGGCTCGTCCGCGCGCATGGCAACAACATCCGCCGCCCCGATCTCGGACTTCACCTCGTATCCCAGCGCCTCGAGAAACCGTTTTACGGGCGCGTATAGCTGAATTTCCGATACCTTGGTCATACGCACCCTGTGCAATTGCCGCAGCGCGGCGGGAAGTGGTGACAAGCCCCCACTGGTTGCGTATAAGACGCCCAAAATGACCCAATTTGAATAGGAATCTCGACATGACCACCCAGGTTTTTGGCCATAAATCCCCCGATACCGACTCCACCGGATCGCCCATCGTCTGGGCCTGGTACCTGAACGAAGTCAAAGGCGTGGCCGCGGCCCCCAAATTGCTGGGCGAGCCCAACACCGAGGCTCTGTTCGTGCTGGAGCGCTGGAACCTGGACAAGCCTGAAATCATCGACGGTGTCGAAGCCGGCGCGCCCGTGGTCATCGTGGACACCAACAACCCCGCCGAGCTGCCCGACGCGATCAACGATGCCGACATCACCGCGATCATCGACCACCACAAGCTGGTCGGCGGCCTGGAAACCAAAGGCCCGATCGACATCACCATCCGTCCGCTGGCCTGCACCGCCACCATCATGTACGACCTGATGGGTGACGACGCCGCCAAGATGCCCGAAGCCATCAAAGGCGCCGCGCTGAGCTGCATCATCTCGGATACGCTGGAATTCCGCTCGCCCACCACCACCGACCGTGACCGCGAAGTGGTCGAGGCGCTGGCCGCCGATCTGGGTGTGGACGTGGCCGCCTATGCCAGCGAAATGTTCGAAGCCAAATCCGACATCTCGGCGTTTTCGGATGCTGAACTGATCCGCATGGACAGCAAGGAATACGAAGTCGACGGCACCAAGTTCCGCGTCTCGGTTCTGGAAACCACCGCACCGAAACTGGTTCTGGACCGCAAGGACAGCCTGATGGCCTCGTTCGCAGATGTCGCCAAAGAGGACGGCGTGGACGAAGTTCTGCTGTTCGCCGTAGACATCCTGAACGAAGAAGCCACCCTGCTGGTTCCCAACGATCTGGTCAAAGGCGTGGCCGAGAAATCCTTCGGCGCCACCGTGACCGGCGACACTGTTGTCCTGCCCGGCGTCATGAGCCGCAAAAAACAGATCATTCCGAACCTGAAGGTCTGATCGCTGGCAATCGCTGTTTTGAAAGGGCGTCCTGCGGGGCGCCCTTTTCTATTGGGCGTCGCCAACGCTTTCACGCCAATGACGACGGCACAGGGACACATAGGTTTCGTTTCCGCCGATCTGAACCTGCGCCCCATCCGTCAGCACCGTCCCATCGGGCCCCATCCGCACCACCATCGTCGCCTTTTTCCCGCAATGGCAGATCGTGCGGACCTCTCGCATTTCATCCGCCAGCGCCAGCAAAGCCGCCGATCCGGGGAACAGCTCGCCTCGGAAATCGACCCGCAGCCCATAGCACATCACCGGGACGTTCAGATCATCCACCGCCCGCGCCAATTGCCAGACCTGCTCTTTTTCCAGAAACTGCGCCTCGTCCACGAAAACACAGGCCACCGGGCCCTTGGCCAGGCGCTGCTGAACCCGGGTAAACAGGTCCTGTCCGGCGCTGAAAGTATCCGCCTCGGACCCGATCCCGATCCGCGAGGCCACCCGTCCCTGCCCCGCACGATTGTCGAACTGCGCAGTCAACAGATAGGTCTGCATCCCGCGTTCACGATAGTTATGCGAGGCTTGCAGAAGAACGGTCGATTTGCCGGCGTTCATGGTCGAATAGTGGAAATAGAGCTTGGCCATAGCGCTGGTTTTGTCGGCAATTTCGGCCGGGATCAAGCGCGATTTGAGCCTGGCGAGACTACGGTCAGGAACGTACTGACGGGCAATGCCCTGGGGATGATCGGCACGGGTACCTGTGCCGCGGTCTCGCCATTTTGACCGGTTGCCCGGCCTGCTTCAGGTCTGCACACATTGACCCGAAACGCTTAATTGCCAATCACGAAAACCGGCAACTTGTTACATTCAAACAACTTCTTTGCCCCTGAAACCGACCAGGGTCAGCTTTAGCAATGACATAGCTTCAGAAAATGATTAATGGGAAACGATAGAAGGTTTTCCCCCTCACCGGGGGTAGAAGAGGTCAAGAATGTCAGTCGCATCAGGATATCTGAAAAAGCACACCGAAGCCTTGGTCAAAGATGTGGGTATCGAGGCCGCCTGTTCGCTGACCGGCAAGTCCAAAGCGACGCTGGGGCGCTACTACTCTGACAACCCGGAACACAAAGACCGTTTCATGCCAATCGATGCAGTGGCCGCGCTGGAAGCCGCAGCCAGCCACCCGCACGTCACCAGCGCCCTGGCGGATTTGCGAGGAATTTCGCTGTCTTACAACGAAGACCGCAAGAACTCGGACAACGGCGGCATCAATTCGGATGTCATCGCCCTCAGCCAACGTTTCGCGATGTTGATGGCCGAATATAACCAGTCCATCGAGGACGGCGTCATCACCATCAACGAGGCCAAGCGCCTCTTAAAGGAAACCCTGGCGCTGCAACATGTCCTGATCGAGATGAAGCTGCACCTGGAAGAGGAAGCCTCATAAACGCCAAATCCGAAGCTGGGACCTACCTGATAAGGTTGCACAGAATTGAGGCCTTCCGATTTCTCGGAAGGCCTCAGCAATTTTAAAAAGGTATTATGAAAACCGGCGCCCTAGACGGTGACTTGGGGTCCGCCAAGGCCTTTTTCATAGTGCCAGAGCATAACCAGATGAAATAAAACTGGCCGTCGGTGCCGATTGGGGATCCAGCTTTGACGCTTGCTCTATACCCTTAAGTATAGGTTATTTTGGGAAAGTTTGTCGTGAAAATTCTGTGACACTGCGCAAATTGGCGGAAGATAGAGGCTAGTTCTGCAGGCCACCCAACGCCAGACTCCCTAACACATTGTAATTAAATTATTTTTATGTCGCCGAAAAATTTTGCATCTGCAGCATAGATTTTTCGAGCGCCGATACTCCGACTCTACTTTCTATCATAGATAGACTGATTGAGGCCATTAGCGCCCCTATAGGGTGTGATTCGTCCTTTGCCCACAACTCAATTCAAGCGTCAATCTACTTTAAATTGTTATTCATTCTATAATTCCCTTCTCAAACTGGAATCAGGGGGAACTATGAAACACATCCTAATTGTACTAGCCATCTCCACACTTGCGGGTTGTGCTGATCAGCAAATTGAAAAGGCCGAAGAACGCGCAAACAAAACAACCAGTCGAAATTCAATGGTTTCGATTGGAAACTACGCCGACCAATTGTCAAAAGAATATCTAAGCGCCGCAGCCAGAGTATCTGGTGCTCAGGATGCGTTTGCTTTTTTGACTTTGGCCGCTGCAGGGTCTGTCGTTGTCGGTGCCGCGGGCACGACCAGCGACGCGGTGTTGGCAAAACGCGGCGTGGCAGGGGCGATGAGCTCTCAACTAGCAACGCGTACATCGCCAAAGGCAGCGATCCAGTCGATCTATCAAGCCTCAAAACAGCTGAACTGTATCGCCACGATCGCGAAAATTGGCGATGCATTTGGCGTCGCACCGGAAGCCGCCGCGATTACTCTTACCCAAGGAGCAATCGATTATGTTCGCATTTCGGCGCGCGAACGTGTGGTGAGGGATGTCGCCGATTATTCCACTGTTTTGGGTAGCCTTAATTCGGCAGTAAACCGATCAGGAGAAGAAGGAATTGGAGGCCGCAGCGCTGGTCTACGAGAATCCGCGCAATCCTTCGATGAGTTCGCCAAATTGCTAGCGAAATGTACCGCCAGCAACGACCCCAAGCCTTCGGTTTCAAACGATAGCTAGGCGAAGCTGCAGGACTATCCCTGCAGCGCTTTCACTCCGAAATCACCTTCAGCGCGGGCTTTCATGGCTTGCGCTGCGGCCTGAGCTCCGGCGGCCGTGGTGAAATACGGGATCTTGTCATACAGCGCGACCGAGCGGATTTCGCGGCTGTCCGACACCGATTGCGCGCCCTCGGTGGTGTTCAGAACCAAGGTGATCTCGCCGTCCTTCAGCATGTCCACGATGTTGGGGCGGCCTTCGTAAACCTTGTTCACGACCTCGCACTCGGCGCCATTTGCCTGCAACCAGCCAGCGGTGCCACGAGTCGCGACCAGACCAAAGCCCAGCTCGGTCAAGGTTTTCGCGGCCTCGATCATCAGGTCCGTCTTGTCATCATCCTTAATCGAGACAAACACCTTGCCCGAAGTCGGCAGATCACTGCCCGCGCCCAGCTGCGCCTTGAGGAAGGCGAGCGGGAAGGACGTGTCCCACCCCATGACCTCGCCGGTCGAGCGCATTTCCGGCCCCAGGATCGTGTCCACACCGGGGAAACGGGCAAAGGGCAGCACGGCCTCTTTAACGCTGAACCAGGGCATGTTCGGATCGGCCAAGGTCATCGGATCCGCCATCGGCAGGCTGCCGGGGGTCGCGCCCTCGGGGTAGGCACCGCGGAAGGGGAAGTTTTCCATCGGCTCGCCCGCCATCAGGCGCGCCGCGATCGAGGCGATAGCGCTGTCGGTCGCCTTGGCAACGAACGGCACAGTCCGCGAGGCACGGGGGTTCACCTCGATCAGGTAGATCTCGCCATCTTTCACCGCGAACTGCACGTTCATCAGGCCAACCACATTCAACGCCAAGGCCAAGGCTTCGGTCTGGCGCTTGATTTCGCTGATGATGTCTTCGGGCAGGCTGTAAGGGGGCAGCGAACAGGCACTGTCACCCGAGTGCACGCCGGCCTCTTCGATGTGCTGCATGATGCCGGTGACGTGGACGGTTTTGCCGTCCGACAGGGCATCGACGTCACATTCGATCGCACCCGACAGGTAGCTGTCCAGCAGGACCGGGCTGTCGCCCGACACCACCACGGCCTCGGCGATATAACGTTCCAGCTGGGCCATGTCGCGGACGATCTCCATCGCGCGGCCACCCAGAACATAGGAGGGGCGGATCACCAGCGGGAAGCCGATTTCCTCGGCGATGGCCAGGGCCTGCGCGTCGGTGCTTGCGATGCCGTTCTTGGGCTGCTTCAGCTCCAGCTTGTTGACCAGCTGCTGGAACCGCTCGCGGTCCTCGGCCAGGTCAATCGCGTCGGGGCTGGTGCCCAGGATCGGGATGCCTTCTTCGAACAGGGCGTTGGCCAGTTTCAGCGGTGTCTGACCGCCAAACTGAACAATCACACCGTGCAGCGTGCCGTTTTGCTGCTCGACCCGCAGGATTTCCATCACGTTTTCAAAGGTCAGCGGCTCGAAATACAGGCGATCCGAAGTGTCATAGTCGGTGGACACGGTTTCGGGGTTACAGTTGACCATGATGGTTTCGTAACCCGCATCCGTCAGCGCGAAACAGGCGTGACAGCAGCAGTAATCGAACTCGATCCCCTGGCCGATCCGGTTCGGACCGCCCCCCAGGATGACGACCTTTTTGCGATCCGAGGGGCGCGCCTCGCATTCCACTTCGCCCATCATCGGGGCTTCGTAGGTCGAGTACATATAGGGCGTTTGCGCCTCGAATTCGGCGGCGCAGGTGTCGATGCGTTTGAAGACGGCGTTCACACCCAGGTTCTGACGGGCGCGGCGCACGTTGGCCTCGGTCCGGCCGGTCAGAGTGGCCAGACGGGCATCGGTAAAGCCCATCATCTTCAGTTTGCGCAGACCTTCTTCGGTGACGGGCAGGCCGTCTTTGCGGACCTCGTCCTCGGCCTCGATGATCTCGCGGATGCGAGCCAGGAACCACGGGTCGAACATGGTGGTCGCGTGAATTTCATCGTTGGTCAGACCATGGCGCATCGCCTGAGCGATGGTGCGCATCCGGTCCGGGGTCTGTTTGCTGATCGCCTTGATCACGGCGGCCTTGTCGGGCGCGCCTTCGATTTCCACCTCGTCAAAGCCGGTCAGGCCCAATTCCATGGACGCCAGCGCCTTTTGCAGCAATTCGTGGATGGTGCGGCCGATGGCCATCGCCTCGCCCACGGATTTCATCGCGGTGGTCAGGTAGGGTTCCGAGCCGGGGAATTTCTCGAAGGCGAATTTCGGGATCTTGGTGACGACATAGTCGATGGTCGGCTCGAACGAGGCCGGGGTGACCTTGGTGATGTCGTTGTCCAGCTCGTCCAGGGTATAGCCCACGGCCAGTTTCGCGGCGATTTTCGCAATCGGGAAACCGGTGGCCTTGGACGCCAGCGCGGACGAGCGCGACACACGCGGGTTCATTTCGATCACGACCATACGGCCATCGGCCGGGTTCACGGCCCACTGCACGTTCGAACCGCCGGTTTCCACGCCGATTTCACGCAGAACAGCGATCGAGGCCGAGCGCATGATCTGGTATTCCTTGTCAGTCAGCGTCAACGCGGGCGCCACGGTGATCGAGTCGCCGGTATGCACGCCCATCGGATCGACGTTTTCAATCGAACACACGATGATCGCGTTGTCGGCCCGGTCGCGCACGACCTCCATTTCATATTCTTTCCAGCCCAGCAGCAATTCATCGACCAGGATCTGGTTCACGGGGCTGGCATCCATGCCGGTGCGGCAGAAGTGGATGTAGTCCTCGCGGTTATAGGCCACGCCGCCACCGGTGCCGCCCAGAGTAAAGGCCGGACGGATGATGGCGGGCAGGCCGATCTCTTCCAGCTCGTCCAGCGCCATCTGAACACCGGCTTCCAGATCGGCGTCGCCGTTGTATTTCTTGGGCGCGGTGACGATGGTGGCCTTGGGGTTTTCCAGTCCGATGCGGTCCATCGCCTCGCGGAACAGTTTGCGGTCCTCGGCCATTTCGATGGCGTCGCGCTTGGCGCCGATCATTTCCACGCCGAATTTTTCCAGCACGCCCATTTCTTCCAGTGCCAGGCTGGTGTTCAGGCCGGTCTGACCACCCATGGTCGGCAGCAGCGCGTCGGGGCGCTCTTTCTCGATGATCTTGGCGACCACTTCGGGGGTGATGGGCTCGATATAGGTCGCATCCGCCAGGCCGGGGTCGGTCATGATCGTCGCCGGGTTCGAGTTCACCAGGATCACCCGGTAGCCTTCTTCGCGCAGCGCCTTACAGGCCTGGGCACCCGAGTAGTCGAATTCGCATGCCTGCCCGATAACAATCGGCCCCGCACCAATGATCATGATCGAGGAGATGTCTGTTCTTTTGGGCATGGCGGACCTCTTGGACTCTGGCGGTTGGGCAGCACAACGCGGGGCTAAAACTCACCCCACGCAAATTGTCGTGGGTTATAGCTAACGAACGGCAAGGCGCAAGAGGGATCACAAAACATCTTTGATCCGTCGTGTCTGGACTGTACCCCGCGCGTCGATACGCTATAGCTGGCATGGGGAGGGCACATCACGTGCGGTGAGAAGCCTTGCGACTAAGATTTGATGCCGGCCCGACCGGATTACCCGAAGAATTCACCGATCCGCTGGACGAGATCCTCGCCTGGGACGCCTCGGATGTCCCCGCTGCGTTGGCGCGTTTGGACAAGGCCCGCGCTGAAGGGTATTGGCTGGCGGGCTATGCCAGCTACGAGCTGGGCTATGCGCTGGAACCTCGATTGCTGCCCCTGATGCCAAAGGGGCGCGGGTTGCCTTTGTTGCGGTTTGGGTGTTTTCGCGGGCCCAAGACCGCAGAGCCCCTGATCGCGGATGGCGCCGTGCACCAGTTGCAACCGCGTTGGGACGCCAGCCGCTATGCCCGCGCCTTTCAGGATGTGCACGACTATATCGGCGCGGGGGACATTTATCAGGCGAACCTTACTTTTCCCATTGATGCGACAGTTCAGGGCACGGCGCGGGGGCTTTATGCAGCCCTGGCCGCGCGGCAATCTGTGGGCCATGGCGTTCTGGTCGAACAATCGGACGGTCCGGCGCTGCTGTCCCGCTCGCCCGAGTTGTTTTTCCAAACGGATGCCGAGGGCCGCATCCAGACCCGTCCGATGAAAGGCACCCTGCCCCGGCTGACCGACCCGGACGCCGACGCGACGCAGCGCACCGCCCTGGCTGCTGATGAGAAAAACCAGGCCGAGAACCTTATGATCGTGGATCTGCTGCGCAACGATATCAGCCGGATTTGCGAAATCGGGTCTGTGAAGGTGCCTGACCTGTTCAAAGTCGAAACCTATGCGACCGTGCATCAGATGGTCTCGACCGTCCAAGGCAAGTTACTGCCCGGTACCGGGCTGTCTGACATTTTCAAGGCGCTGTATCCTTGCGGGTCGATCACCGGGGCGCCGAAACTGCGGGCGATGCAGATCATCCGCGAGCTGGAACCCTGGCCCCGCGAGGCCTATTGCGGCACCATCGGTTGGGCAGCGCCGGACGGGCGGTCGTGCTTTAACGTGGCGATCCGCACGGTGATGCTGGACGGAGATCGCGCGACGCTGAACGTCGGCGGCGGACTGGTCTGGGACAGCACCGCAGACGCAGAATACGAGGAGGCCCTATGGAAAGCCCGCTATGCGATGTTCCAGCCGGAACCCGCCTGATCGAAACCTTCGGCTATGTCCCCGGCCAGGGGGTCGCGCGGCAGGGTTTGCATGTGTCGCGGCTGATGGGGTCGGCGCGGGCTTTGGGCTTTGCGCATGATCGGGACGCAGCCGAGGCGCTGCTGGATAAAATCACCGGCCCAGCCTCGCTGCGCTGTCGGCTGATGCTAGCGCAGGACGGCGCCTTGGAGCTGGAAACATTTCCTATGCCCGCGCGGATGACCGAAATGCGGTTTGTCATCGCAGATCAGCGGCTGGATTCAGCCAATCCGCTGTTGCGCCACAAGACCACCCAGCGTGCCGTCTATGATTTGGCCCGCGCGGCGCTGCCCGGTGGCGTGGACGAAGCCATCCTGCTGAACGAGCGCGATGAGGTCTGCGAGGGCACGATCACCAATATCAGCATCACCACCCCCGATGGCGAACAGCTGACGCCTCCGCTGGCCTCGGGGTGTCTGGCCGGTGTCTATCGCCAAAGCCTGCTGAACACAGGCCAGGTAAAAGAGGCCGTTCTGACCCTGAAAGACCTGCGCGCGGCCCGCTCGATCCACCTGATCAATTCGCTGCGCGGATCGACACGGGGCGTTTGGGCGCCCGAATGTGCTCAATTCACCCACATTGCTTGACAATAGCGCCGCAACCTTGTGTATCGGCCCGGACGAATACGGACGAACTTTGCGCAGACCTCTGCGCCGCCGATGCCTGATGAAAGGTCACAAAATGCACGCATATCGCAGCCATACCTGCGCCGAGCTGAACAAATCCAACGTGGGCGACACCGTCCGCCTGTCGGGCTGGGTCCACCGGGTCCGGGATCACGGCGGCATCCTGTTCATCGACCTGCGCGACCATTATGGCGTGACCCAAGTCCTGTGCGACCCTGACAGCCCGGTTTTCGCCGAGGTGGAAAAGGTCCGCAGCGAATGGTGTATCCGCATTGATGGCAACGTCAAAGCGCGCGACCCCGAACTGGTGAACCCCAAACTGCCCACCGGTGAGGTCGAAGTGTTCGTGCGCGACATCGAGGTGCTGGGCGCCTCGGACGAGCTGCCGCTGATGGTGTTCGGCGATCAGGAATATCCTGAAGAAACCCGCCTGAAGTACCGCTATCTGGATCTGCGCCGCGAGGTGATGCAGAACAACATGACCCTGCGCTCGGACGTTGTGGCCTCGATGCGCCGCCGGATGTGGGAACAGGACTTCCGCGAATACCAGACCCCGATCATCACTGCGTCCTCGCCCGAAGGTGCGCGCGACTTCCTGGTGCCCTCGCGTCTGCATCCGGGCAAGTTCTACGCCCTGCCGCAAGCCCCGCAGCAGTTCAAGCAGCTGATCATGATGTCGGGCTATGACAAGTATTTCCAGATCGCGCCCTGTTTCCGCGACGAAGATCCGCGCGCCGACCGCTCGCCCACCGATTTCTACCAGCTGGACCTGGAGATGTCGTTCGTGGAACAGCAGGACGTGTTCGACACCATCCAGCCCGTGCTGACCGGCATCTTCGAAGAATTCGGCGGTGGCCGGAAGGTTGATCAGGACTGGCCGCAAATCTCGTATAAGGACGCGGCGAAATGGTACGGCACGGATAAGCCCGACCTGCGCAACCCGATCAAGATGCAGGATGTCTCCGAACATTTCCGCGGCTCGGGCTTTGCGATCTTTGCCAACCTGCTGGAAAACGAAGGCACCGAGGTGCGCGCCATCCCCGCCCCCACCGGCGGCGGTCGTAAATTCTGTGACCGGATGAACAAGTTCGCCCAAGGCGAAGGTCTGCCCGGCATGGGCTATATCTTCTGGCGCGAGAAAACCGCCGATGCGGTCGCGCAGGAACTGGGCATCACCGTGAAGGAAGCCCAGGCCAAGCTGAAATCCGGCGAGGTCGAGGGTGGCATGGAAGCCGCCGGTCCGCTGGCCAAGAACATCGGGCCTGAGCGCACCGAGGCGATCCGCCAACAGCTGGGCCTGAACATCGGCGACGCGGCCTTCTTCCTGGGTGGCAAGCCCAAGGCATTCGAAAAGGTCGCCGGCAAGGCGCGCGACGTGATCGGCAACGAACTGGGCCTGACCGACAAGGACCGCTTTGCCTTTGCCTGGATCGTGGACTTCCCGATCTATGAACAAGACGAAGAAACCGGCGCGGTCGATTTCGAGCACAACCCGTTCTCGATGCCCCAAGGTGGTCTGGACGCGCTGAACGGCAACCCGCTGGACGTTCTGGGCTATCAGTACGATCTGGCCTGCAACGGGTACGAGCTGGTCTCCGGCGCAATCCGGAACCACAAGCCCGACGTGATGCTGAAGGCGTTTGAAATCGCGGGCTATGACGAAGCCGAGGTCAAAAGCCGCTTTGGCGCGCTGTATCAGGCGTTCCAATATGGCGCCCCGCCCCACGGTGGCTGTGCAGCTGGGATCGACCGGATCGTGATGCTGCTGGCCGACACGGCCAACATCCGCGAGGTCATCATGTTCCCGATGAACCAACGCGCCGAGGACCTGATGATGCAGGCGCCCTCGGATCCCAGCTCGGATCAGCTGATGGAGCTATCGCTGCGGGTGATTCCTCAGGACTGATCGCCCCAACCCGACGCCAATTCAAACGCCCAGGCATGCGCTTGGGCGTTTTTTAATGCGCCATCGGCGGCACGCCGCCGATCAGACCACATGTCCGACGCATATTTCCGCTTGTCATTGGATAGCGGGCCGTTTCGCGCTGATGTTATCTGAGATCGCAGCAATTCACGCTATACTCTTAGCTGACACCACGCGGAGCTTGTTCATGGCTTTTGATCCTTATCTTGCGGACCTTCGGTTTGGTTTTGGGCTGGCCCCTGGCATCGCCCCGCCTGACTCGGTCGGGCAGATGCTGTCTCGGCTGACCGGGCCCGACGAAATGGCCCACGCCTATCCGATTGACACCTATGATCAGTTGCGCGAGCGCATGGTCGCGGTCGAGGCGCTGAGAAAAGCGCGCAGAACCGCGAAAACCAAGGCAGAAGAGGAGCAGTTCGACAAGCAATACCGCCGGGCGGTGCGCGACACACGGATGGCGCAGGGCAACTGGCTGATGCAGAACCTGGCCCGGCGCAGCTATACGCAGGATGGGTTTCGCGAAAGGCTTGTCAGTTTCTGGGCCGATCATTTTACGGTGCGCGGCTTTGGCGCGGTCTTGCGGCGGGGATCCCTACCCAATGCAGAAAGCCATGTGCGGCCCTATCTGAACGGTCCCTTCGCGGATCTGCTGATTGCCGGGGTGACCAATCCGGTGATGCTTAGCTATCTGGACCAGATGAATTCGATCGGACCCGAGGCCAAAATTCAGGCCAAAATCAGGGCCAAGGGACGCCTTCGGGGACTGAACGAAAACCTGGCACGTGAAATTCTGGAACTGCACACATTGGGGGTGGATGGCCCCTATACGCAGACCGATGTGCGTCAGTTGGCGGAACTGCTGACGGGCCTGACATTGTCCAAGGAATATACGGTTACGTTCAAACCCAATTGGGCCGAGCCCGGGGCCGAAACCGTTCTGGACCAGACCTATGGGGGTGATCCGGCCAAGCTGGCGGACGTCCATCAGGTTTTGGCCGATCTGGCCGTGCACCCGGCGACGGCGCGGCATCTTTGCTGGAAACTGGCAACTCATTTCGTGTCTGACGCGGCCTCGACTGGATTAATCGCCGAGATGACGGACACCTGGATGGCGAGCTCGGGAAACCTGGCGCAGGTCTATCGCACCATGCTGTCGCACCCTGACGCCTGGGGGCACACCCGCACGAATGTGAAACCGCCTCTGGACTTTATTTCGGGTGCCATGCGCGCATTGGCCGTCGCCGACACCCCGTTCAAGGGGAAGGCCAATGATGTCGAGCAACGGGTAAAACGCCATTTCATTCGCCCCCTTCGGCGGATGGGGCAACCCTATGAGCAACCGCTGGGACCAGATGGCTGGCCCGAGGAAGACGCGTACTGGATCACGCCGCAGGGGCTGGCGGCGCGGATGGAATGGGCTTTGCAGACCCCGAATGCTCTGCTGCGCTCTCAGCTGCCAGACCCGCGCGATTTCGTCGAGATCGCGTTGGGCCCCGAGGCGCCGGATTCGGTTCGATTTGCCGCGCGTGCCGCCGAGAACCGGCCAGAAGGCATCGCCCTTGTACTGATCTCTCCGGCGTTTCAGCGCCGATGACAGGAGAACACCAGATGACACAGATCCCGCTAACCCGTCGTGCCGTCCTTGGTCGTGCGCTGGCCTTGGGCTGTTCCGCAGCGGCCAGCCCGCTGGTGACACCGGTCAGCTTCGCCTCGGCACCATTTGACAACCGCCTGGTGGTGATCATCCTGCGCGGCGCCATGGACGGGCTGGACATCGTGCAACCCTATGGGGATCGCGATTTCGCCCAGGCGCGCCCAACGCTGAGGCCGCGAAACGATGCGCGCCCGCTGGATCTTGACGGGTTCTTTGCCTTGCATCCTGCCATGGCCCCGTTGATGCCCTTGTGGAAGGCCCAAGAACTGGCCTTTGTCCACGCTGTTTCGACTCCGTATCGGGACAAGCGCAGCCATTTCGATGGTCAGGATCTGCTCGAGGCCGGCACCCCCACCCTGGGCCCAGCCAGTGCGCGTGATGGCTGGCTGAATTGGATGCTGCAAACGGTGCCGGGAATCGCGCCCAAATTCGCCTTTGCTGTCGGGCATGAAAACATGCTGCTCTTGTCCGGAGAGGCGCCGGTATCGAACTGGTCGCCCGATGTGCGGCTGCGCCTTAGCCCGCAGGGGCGTCGCCTGGCCGAGTTGATCTTGCACGATGACCCGGCCTTTGCCGATGCTTTTGACGAGGCCGCCATGCTGTTGGAAACCTCCGAGGGTGGTCTGACGGCAATGCCCGAAAATGACACCATGGGATCCGGCGAGGTTGCCGGGGTGGTCGGAAAAGGCACGCAAGGCATCCGCCAGATCGCCCAGTTCACCGGCAAACAATTGCGTCAGGACGCCCGCATCGCCTCGTTCTCGATCGGCGGATGGGACACGCATCGGGGTCAGCACGCTGCCATTCATCGTGCCGCTGCCCAACTGACCGACGCGCTATTGGTGCTGCGAGAGACTCTGGGATCGACTTGGGAAAAGACCGGCGTGGTCGCGATGACAGAATTTGGGCGCACCGTGCGCCAGAACGGCACCAAGGGCACCGATCACGGAACCGGAGGCGCGATGATTCTGGCCGGTGGTGCAATCCGGGGCGGGCAGGTTTACGGCGACTGGCCGGGGCTGTCGCAGGCCGATTTGTACAAGGGCCGCGACCTGATGCCCACGCGCGATGTGCGCGCCCATGCGGCCTGGATGATGCGTGGGCTCTTTGGCCTGGAGCGCTACACCCTGGAAGGCGCGGTTTTCCCGGGAATGGAGCTTGGAGCGGATCCGGGCCTGATCCTGTAACAATTGGGCTTTTGCCTGCATTCACGCTGTATTACCGTGCTGTGGTGTATGCCGCACCGGAGGTCGCGATGTCACCAGAAAGACCAGTTGGTCCGATCATACAGGGCTGGACAGTTCCACCTGTTCCAAACCTGACGCGCCTGGAAGGGCGCTACGCTCGACTGGAGCGATTGAACGCCGAGGACCACGCCGCGTTGCTGTTTCGCGCATTTGATGGCCATGACCAAACCTGGGATTATCTGCCCTGGGGCCCGTTCGGGTCCGCCGCACAGTTTCATCGCTGGATTCGCGAAATGGCCGCCGGGACCGACCCGTATTTCTTTGCGATCTACGACAAGGAAAAACAGGCTTATGGCGGTGTCGCCAGCCTGATGCGCATCACACCGCACGCCGGATCAATCGAGCTGGGCGCAATTAATCTGTCGCCGCAAATCCAACAGACACGCGCCGCCACCGAAGCATTTTTCCTGATGATGGAATGGTCGTTTGGCGTTGGATATCGTCGGTTTGAATGGAAATGCGATGCCTTGAACTCCCCCTCGCGCCGGGCAGCCCAGCGGCTGGGTCTGAGCTACGAAGGGCTGTTTCGTCAGCATACCGTCGTCAAGGGGCGGAACCGCGATACAGCCTGGTTTGCCGCCACGGACAAAGATTGGCCCGCACTGAAAGAAGCCTTTGCGGTCTGGTTGTCGCCCTCCAATTTTGACGAGCGTGGACGGCAGAACGAAAGCCTCGCAGATCTGACCCGGTTGGCCCGCGTCGCATCAGACCCGACGCTGGCGCGCTAGACGGGTTCGGGCTCGCTGAGACGCTCCTGAACCAGCCCGGCCAGCCGCGCCACATCCGAGCGACAGGATTTGCCGCGCATACGCGAGATCGTCAGCGCCTCGCCAGCGGTCAACAGCGCACCGTCATGGGCGCTGCGCGCGATACCGGTTACAAACTGGGCGATATAGTCCAGCAGCTTGTCGTTCGTGCCATCGCACAACAGTTCGGCCGCATGAGCCAGATCATCACGAAAGGCAATCTCGTCCGGCATGATTTCCTCGTCATTGATGACGCGCGGCCCCATCGGGCGCTGGTCTTCGGGTAGACAGGACAGAATAAGCTCTTGGAATTCGGCCAGGCTGTGCGCGGGTTTGGACAGGAAACCATCGGCTCCGGCCGCCAGGCACGCATCCTGTGCCAGATCGTCCCCGCTGGTCCCCAGGATCACAGGGATGCGCGGGGTGGCAACGTTCAACGCCGCAATCAGGTCTGCTCCGTTCCCATCCGGCAGGCCCAGATCCACAATCATCACCGAGGGACGATAGACTTGCAAATGCCGCTCGGCCGAGGAAATACAATCGGCCCGCCGAATCCGAGCCCCGGATCTGACACACATCATACGGATCGCCTCGCACGCAAAGCGACTGTCCTCGACCACCAGAATGGTCAGGCCCAACAAGGGCCGCGAGGGTGTGGGAAACCGGGCTGACTGGAAAAGATCACGATCGTCCATTCGGGCATCCTCCTGCTGATGATGGCACAACTCAGGATGGGTCAACTTTGGTGAATTTGGCGTTAACATTCCGCAGGTGCCTTGTGCGTTGGTCGGATGCGTCCCCCTGACAGCTTGAACCGCAGCACCGTGCGTTACATAACAGCGCGAACCGTTTTCAAAAGGAGACCCCCATGATTGGCCGCCTGAACCATGTCGCAATTGCTGTTCCCGATCTGGAAGCCGCATCCGAGCAATACCGCACCGCGCTGGGTGCCAAGGTAAACACCCCGCAGGACGAACCCGATCACGGAGTCACCGTGGTGTTCATTGAACTGCCCAACACCAAGATCGAGCTGCTCTATCCGCTGGGGGACAATTCGCCCATCACCGGTTTCCTGGAAAAGAACCCGGCCGGGGGCATCCACCATGTGTGCTATGAGGTCGACGACATCCTGGCCGCCCGTGATCAGCTGAAGGCCACCGGCCTGCGCGTGCTGGGCAATGGCGAGCCCAAGATCGGCGCTCATGGCAAGCCCGTGCTGTTCCTGCACCCCAAAGACATGAACGGCTGCCTGGTCGAGCTGGAGCAAGTCTGATGACAATCACCTCGGCCATCGTTCTGTATGCGGTGATCTGGTTCATGACCTTTTTCATCGCGATCCCGATCCGTCTGCAGACGCAAGGGGACGTGGGCGACGTGGTTCCCGGCACCCATGCGGGCGCCCCCGAGCATCATCAGCTGAAGAAAAAAGCGATCATCACAACGATCGTCGCCGCGATCCTGTGGCTGATCATTTCAGGGATTATCCTATCTGGTTGGATTTCAGTGCGGGATTTCGACTGGTTTAATCGAATGGGGCCGGCCAGCTAGCCTTGTTTATAGTGACGTCCAAGCGCCCTCGCATCGATATGCGGGGGCGTTTTTTATTCAGCGCTCAGTTTCGCGCGAATCCTGTCCATTCGGCCGTGAAAATGGCGCCCATGTTCATCTGATAGGCAGCGGCCTTCAACTCTTCGGGGACGTCCCCGCGAAAGATGAACGGGCCGGGCGTGGCGAATTCCACCAGTTGGGGAAAGAACTGCGCGGCGGTTTCCGACAGATGGAAGGCCAGCGCGTTTCCGTCCGAAAATACCTCGTGAATCACGATTTGATCCCCGGTTTCCGAGACTGCGATCTCATAGCTTAGAAGCCCCGGTTCATTCGCCTCCAGGATTTGACCGACAGCCTGGTAAGTATTCACCAAGCGCTCTTCCATGCCCTCGTGGGCGGTCCAGACATAGGTCAGGGCAATCTCTGAAGATTGAGACTCTGCCTGAACAGCGCCCCCCAGAGACAGGGCGACGACGGTTGCTGCGGCGGTTTTTAGCATTTTCATTTGTCTTCTCCATTTGTTGGGCATTCGAGGACGTGAAAGCAAGGTAATCATTCAGTTACCTTGACAGGGGTAACCAATCAGTTACCTTGAGTCAACAACTATTCTTTGAGGACCAAATGCCCAACGCCAAAAGCTACAAACGAGATGACCTGCTGGACAAAGCGATCGAGCTGTTTCGAAGGCAGGGTTATTCTGGTACCAGCACCGCTGAACTGGTCGAAGAACTGGGGATCAACCGCAAAAGCATGTATGCTGAATTTGGCTCGAAACAGGGCCTGTTCGAAGCGGTGTTGGACCGGTACTCTCAGGTGAACTTGTCCAGGGTGCTTGCCCCAATCGAGGACCCAGAGGCAGACGAAACCACGATTCAGCACGCGTTTCTTGGATATGCGTCCGCCATCGACGGCCCGTTCAATGGGCTTGGCTGCCTGATGGCCAATACGGCGGTTGAGCGCGCCGCGCTAGACCCTGGCAGCGCAAAGTTCGTTGATGCGTATCTGGCACGGCTGAACAACGGGTTCCGGGGCGCCCTGGAGAACGCGCGCGCCAACGGCGCCGTCGAAGCCCAGGCGAACCTTGCCGACCTTGCGGCCTTCTTTTCCATGGCCGTGGTCGGGATTTCCGCCTTGATACGCGCCAAAGCCCCGCCCGAGCAGGTCCATGCCGCCGGCCGCGCCGTCATTGCCCAGTTGGGGCGGCAATAGGGTTACCGCCGCCCGCCCGTCACTCCGTGGTAGATATGGGTGAACGTCGCCGCGCCCAGAATAGGGATCAGCAGGTTGATCAAAGGCACGGACAAAGGCACGGCCATCAGGCTGCCCGCGATCCAGATCGTGCCGCGATAGCGCTTGCGTAGCTCTTTCGCGCCCTGACGCCCGACGCGCCGAATGGCGACCAGGGTGAAATACTCCATCCCCAGTAAGAACCCGTTCAACCCCCAGAAGATGAACAGCGAAAACGGCGTGAAGATCGGGATGACATATAGCAGCAGCGCCAAAAGGTTCGCACCGATCAGGATCCCCATGAAATTCACGCTGTCCTTTACCGCATCCCAAAAGGGAACCTTGGTGGCGGGTGGCAAATGCGGATAGTGGCGATCCTCGACCGCCTGGGCGACCTCGTCCAGGAACATCGAGGTGATGGCCGAGGCTACAGGCACCATCAGGAACACCGACAGGATGATCATCACCAAGAAACTGGACCAGGACAGCAGATCATCCAGCCAGGTCACCTGACCGATCAGCGGAATCACGGCCTCGTCGCCGACAGTGACCTGCAAGAACCACAAAAAGGCGGCGAAAACACCAACCAACAGCGCCAGTGTCAGCACGATGCCCAGCATCAGAACGCGCCGGAAGCGGCGGTCTCCGATTTGGCCCAGCGCTTTGAAAAACGAGCTGAAAATCAATCCGATAGCCATGTGACGATGCTCTCCAGATCTGGACGGGGACGTTCGGGCGGGGCGGATTTTTCTGTACCGATATGAATCAGACCCGCGATGCGTTCGTGATCCGCCAGCCCCAGGCCCTGAGACATGAAAGAACGATCATGGCTTGGCCAGCCGCTCAGCCAATTGGCCCCCCAACCCGCAGCCAGCGCGGCGTTCAGCAGCGCCAGACAGGCCGCACCCGCAGAATAGGTCAGTTCAAGCGGTGGCACCTTTTCGCTGTCCTTTTGAACTTCGATCACAGCCACCGCAAGATCGCTGGTGTCAAACTGCATCGGGCCTTTCGTTGCCTTGTCTTCGGGCAGGCTCAAATCCTCGGCGCGCGCGCGAGCCAGATCGCCCAAACGGCGCAGCGCCGCGCGTTCCAGAACGATAAAACGCCAGGGTTCCAGCTTGCCGTGATCGGGCGTACGCGCGGCGGCGGTCAGGATCGGTGTCAGGTCTTCGCGAGTGGGCACCGGCGTGGTCAGCGTCTTTTGCGGACGCGAGCGCCGCGTGAGCAGAAATTCCAATGCTGCAGAATTCTTTTCGGGCATTTGGGGCCTTTCGAAATGGGTCAGGCCCTATGTCGGGCCTCATGGCCTCTGGGTCAACCCACCAGCCCCAATTCCACGGCCATTTCACCGATCAGCTGTTCAACCATCTGCTGACTGCGCGGCCCCGGCTGGCGTTGCGCCACCACCTGCGCCATGGGATCCGGAGCGGTGATCTCGCTGCCCGACAGCTGTTCCATCACCGCATGTCCACAGAAAGGAACGTAGGCCTCTGAATATCCGCCCTCGTGAATCATCACCAGCTTGCCATCACACAGCTGATCGGCGGCCGTCATCACCTGTTGTGTCATCAGGCGAAAGGTTTCGGCGGTACACAGCATATGGGCCAACGGATCAAAGATCGACGCGTCGAACCCGCAAGCAATGACAATCACGTCAGGTTTAAACGCTTGAAGCTTGGGCAGAACTATCCGCTCTATCGCGTGCAGATACCCCGCGTGACCGGTCCCTGCTGGCAAAGGCACGTTCACATTGAACCCTTTCCCTGCCCCTGTCCCTTGATCGGCGACGTCACCAGTATCCAACGGGTAATTGCGTTCCTGATGCAGGCTGATGGTCAGCACGTCGTCACGATCATAGAACACGGCCTCGGTTCCATTGCCGTGATGCACGTCCCAATCGAGCACAGCGAAACGTTTGGCTTTGCCGCCCGCCCGCGCAGCCTCGATCGCGATGCCGATGTTGTTCAAGAGACAAAACCCATTGGGCCAATCGGGCAGACAGTGGTGGCCCGGCGGGCGCGACAGCGCATAGGCGTTGTCCAAGACCCCATCCAGCACGTCCAACAACGCCTGCTTGGCCAGCCCGGCCGATTGTGCCGCAATTTCGTAGCCACCTTTCAGGAAGGGCGTGCGCAGGCCCAGATCGCCGCCGCCCGCATCAGACAGTTGTTTGAACTGATCCAGATACGAGGCCGGATGGACGCGCTCTAGGTCTACGCGCGTGGCGGCAGGGGCTGAACGGACATGCAATTCATCCAACAAGCCCGACACATCCAGCAGGTTCTTGAACCGTCGCTTGGTCTCCGGATTTTCCGGCAGCCCGCCTGCGGCCAGTGGCTGAACGAATTCGCCAACGGGCAGGGTCAGCGCATAGTCCCCTCCGGCATGCCAGAAACACTTCTCATCCCAGAAAAAACCTGTGCGCATCTTCGCCTCCTTGGGGTTTCACATGCACTATCTCTGGCAGAGGCATTGGTGTAAATCCGGGGTTCTACGGCAGAGGCCCCCATGAGCGAACTTACCCATCTTGCAATGCCCGGCACCGAGATCGCCGTACGTGTCACCCCCAAAGCATCTCGCAACCAGGTTTCGCTGGTGGATGGGGTGATCCGGGTCTACGTCACCACGGTTCCTGAAAACGGCAAGGCGAACACCGCTGTGCAAAAACTGTTGGCCAAACAGCTGGGTCTGGCCAAATCCCGCCTGACCTTGATCCGCGGCCAGACCAGCCGCGACAAGGTTTTTCGGGTGGACTAGTCGGTTTTACTTTCGCGCACGCGCTGATACACGCCTTCGGGCAGATCCAGCGCCGCAGACAAATCCTTGAGCTGTGCAATCGACAGAGTGATCCGTTCCACCAAATCCGTGCGCGGATCCAGCTGTTCGATCACGATGCAGTCTTCAAACGCGTTGATGGTCACGTCTTCTTGCAGGTTTGGCGACCCTTCATCCACTAGAGTGATGACGGTCGCATCAAAATCATGCTCGATTGAAAACATCTCTACCTCGCTTCGGGATCATTCGCCGCTTGTTCCTTTGTCTCCATGGTGGCAGGTTGCGCGCCATTGCGGAAGGCCAAATGGTGCTCGAAAAAGAAGCTGCGGGTCATTATGGCGTATGCCGTGTGGATTGACGTCAGACCAATACCGGCTTGTCATCTTTTAACGCCAACCCGCCGTCGCGCTCTGGTCAGAGGATGATCCATGTTGCAGATCGATAACGTCGTCAATGATCGCGGATCGCGATATGCCGTCTCTGGCGGGCGAGTGCATTCGCCCGACGAGGTGACCGCATTTTTGAAGCAGCTCAAACGCGCCAAACGCTATGCCAAGGCCACCCACAACACCTGGGCGGTTCTGTATTCTGACGGCACGCAGGTAAAGAACGACGACGGCGAATCCGGCGCGGGCATGGTGATTCTTCGCATGTTGGAACGTGAAAACCTGACCGATCATGTGATCGTGGTCACGCGCTGGTACGGTGGCAAACATTTAGGCGGAGACCGCTTTCGCCATGTGCAAACCTGCGTGAAGGCCTATCTGGACGCCCTGCATTGACCTAGGTCAAAGTGCTCGTCCCGACTCTGACTAGCGTTTCAGGCACCAGAAACACTGCATCGGAGGAACGGGCCATGCAGAGCCAAGACAAGATTAAACGCCACGCCACGCTTGTGGACCATATGGCCACCGCGCTGGAATTGGACCTGGAAGAGACAACCATGCAAGGGCGATTGCAGCCCGACGATCTGGCGGATGCTGTGCTTCGCTGCACCGCCTGCACCAATCCAGAGGATTGCGACACCTGGCTGGCCGCGCACAAAGCCCCACAGCAAAGCACGCCGTCGTACTGCCGCAACCAGGATCTGTTCCGCTCGCTAAAAGGGGCTCAGGCAGATTGATCCGCATCAAGGCACCATGTCGGTTTCGCCCCTATCATGAAACCCGTTGACGTGCTGCCTATCTGACCTGAAGGAGCTGACCTTGAAACCACTCGGAGACAGAAAGCGCCACTATTGGCTGGCCCAACGTATGGCCAAAACAACCGGTGCCGATCTGGTCTCGGCTTTCGACCAGGGTGAACTGGATCAAAGCGAATGGGCTCGGATGGTTCATAACTGCCGTGGCTGCACCTGGACTGACGGGTGCGAACGATGGCTGCAAGGGCACACAAGCACGTCCACCGTACCGGACAGCTGCGCCAACTGCGCGCGCTTCTCCGACTTGCAGACGCTAGAGACCCGCGAGGGATCTGAAAGGACATAAAAATGGGTGTGCTTTATCCGTTAGGTGACCCAGCCAGACATTTCTGGCTGACCCGTTCTGTCGCCCGCAGCATGGGGCTCAGCTTTTCAGAAGCCCTCAGCGAAGGCCGTATCTCGGCGCAGGGCTATGCCCAGCTGGTGACGCAATGCCGCAAATGCCCCTGCGTGCAACAATGCGAGGCCTGGCTGGCCGAGACCGGCTTTGGCGCAACCGAGGCCCCGGCCCATTGCCCGAACGCGAATACCCTGAACAAGCTGAAACACTAGGGTCTATGGCGCCAGGGTGACGAACAGAGCCGGGGCTGCCCCGCGCTCGGGTCCGGCCAGATCGACCAGGGACTGCCCCATCGAGGCCATGATCCCCTGGTCCGCCAGCCGATCAATCAACCCCGCTGTATCCGTTCCCAAAATGGAGGCGATCTGTTCGATCGGTGCCGTCATCACCGTATTCACAACCGCATATTCAGGCCGCCCTCCTGTTTGCGGTACGGACACAAAACTCAGACCCAGCGCGACGACAAAAACTGCCATCAACCCCATGGCAAGCGGTTTCTTGAAATACAAAGCGAAGGCGCGCCAGTTCAGAACCACGTGCAACGCCACGGCCGCGATCATGACCAGCCCAAGATATTCATGGGCGACTTTGTTCAGCGTGGTGTTCATGTGGAAAAACAACAAAACCCCAGTGACAGCCATCAGGAAAAAACTGCCAATGGTGATCGGTGTGGCGTATTTGCGTAGATTAGACATGGTGCTCTCGTGAATTGCTAAAGGCTCGGCCGCATCGGCCGCGACAAACGTCGAATGACACCTCTGATACGCACGCACTCAGCAATACCGTCGCAAGAATTTGCTGCGTGTGCGAAAGTGCTTCGGTCTGGCCATATCTTGGGAATTGCCGCATGATCCAAGGCCGGAGGAGACAAATGCTGTATTTCCTGAAACGCCTGAAGCTGCGCGTGGTCTGGAGCTGGGCCGGATGCGTTGACGTCTGGCGCACCGAACACTCGTTTCGCAGCTGGGTCTGGGCCAATCTGGTGTCGGCTGCACTGGCGCTGTGGTTGCCGTTGGACAGCGCGGATCGTGCATTGATCCTGGCTTTGGGCATCCTGGTTCTGGCGTTCGAGCTGATCAATTCGGCCATTGAACGCGCGGTGGATGACATCGGCAAAGACGAACGCGCGCTGGCGAAACAGGCCAAGGATGCCGGCAGCGCAGGCGTGGCCGTCGCCGCAATCGCCGCGGGCGTGGCCTGGGCGGTCTCTTTGTTCGGACTTATCAGCTGAATGTTAGTTGACAGAGATACCTGCAGTGAGTGCGGAAGATCATAGAAGAGGCTGGAAGAAGGCGGAAAACCCAACAAAATAAGTGCCATAGAGAAGCTACAGCGATGCTGCACGTCCGCCTTGCGTTGACAGAGTAACACGGCCCGAAAAGCCGCATAAGGGCACTTATGTCAAATTCTGGACCACTGGCGACGCATAGCGCCAGATGGGGCGTAAGTGCTGTTCAACAAAAGATTTTTGACGTTCAAGAGCGCTGAGAACTGGCCCAATGCGGCGGTTCGGAGGTGTGCGGAACTGGGACGCTGGCGTCCCAGAATGAATTTAGCGTCCCAGAAATGGATTAACGCAACAAAAACAAAGACTAAGGCCGATATACGTCCACGCAATGCAACTTTCGAACTGGGACGCGATTCGGCGGCTCCTACCACAATATCAGAAGAAACCGACGCACAATATTGACCTGTGTCGCTGTATCAGTTCCAGATGCCAAACATCTGGCAGCGGTTCATGACCTGCTGCAGAGTGTCGCTGTCTTGACCCACGCTTCTGACCTCGAAGTGAGCATCACGAAAAGTACCAAAGAAAGGCACTTTCCCAGTGTATCCGCCGAAACGGTTTTTCGCGTTGATATAACCACACACTGAAAGTGTTCCGTTCGCCGATTTCGCTGCAGACAGGTCAGAGAGCATCCCGCTTTCAGGGTCGATTAAAACGGCCTTGAACGCCTCTGAAATGGTCTGCTCTTGTTCGGGTGATAGGTGGGTATCCTCCGCTATTGCGGCAGTTGCGCCAAAAGCAAAAAACACCATCAGTGAATATTTAATCATCCCCATCTCCTATTGAGCTAAGCTTGACGCCGACCAGACGACCTCACCAATAACTTTGAAATCATGCCCATCCTGGCCCGTGATCACTTCGCTGGAGAACTCTGCATTATCGCTCAGTACAAGGATGTCACCGCCGGATAGTGTTTCCAACCGTTTTACACGCAGCTCTCCACCCTGGCTGAACGCATACATTCGCCGACCCCGAATAGCCGTGCGATTGTGATTGATCATGACAATAGATCCGTCCTTCAGCGTCGGCTCCATGGATGTGCCGTCCACATAAATTAATGAGGCCATGTCTGGCGATATCCCGTTCGCCTTCAGCCAGGGCGTCGGAAAGGCGAGCGAGGAAATCACCTGATCGTTCCAGTTCAGGCGACCGGGACCCGCCGCTGCCTGCACGTCATGAAGCGCGATCACGCCATAATCACCGGCAGCCGAGGGCGCGGAAAAAGGAAAACTGATATGACGCGGGTCCGGTATGAATTCGCTATGATCAGAGCCGGGCTTGCCCCTGAAAACCGCGACGACCGGATGGGCCTTTGCCACATAGTTAGAGAATTGTTCCTCGTCGAAAGACTTTTGCGTTCCCCCCTCAACCGGCAGCCATCCCCGCAGCTTCAGCCGATCGCCCGTCATTTCATCCAGGCGCTTAATAGAGGTCGCACCGCTTTTGTCCTTTATCCAGATGCGATCCCCCTCGCGAATATCTTGCACTGGCGAGACCAGGCAATAATCGCCGGCATCAATTCCTTCAGGCTTCATTGAGGAACCGCTTGCCGTGACGTAGAACGCCGAGGGATCGTTCATGAAATCTGGCGCCGGCAACGCTGGCAGATCAGGTTGATCTTTTCCCCAGCCATGAACACCGCATTTGGCGAAGCCATGATGAGGTATCGGGGCCTTCCAGTGAAGCGTCTTGCCAGGCTCCCTCCGCTTTCCGAAATAAAACTCCAAATCAAGAGCCTCAGCCAAAGCAGAGAGCCGCTCAACAGAGGGCGAAGAGCCTCTTCGAAGGCTCTGCAAGGGAGCATTGTCCGGTTTGCTGAAGGCAAGCATCCCAACCTCTGTTTGAGAGAGGCCGCGGGCTTTTCTGCGTTCTTCCAGAATCTCATAAATCTGCTTTGGGTCCATGGAAGTGTAATTTTACACATTTTTAGATTCTGCAACAGTAAGGTTTTCCGTCCAGTATGAAAATTTACATTGACTAAAGTATGTAAATTTTCATAATGCGACCTATGAGCAGTCAAAACCTTATTCACATCGACTACGGTCACCTGATTTTGTTGGCGGAAAACCTCGCGCAACACTTGCAAAGGTCAGAGGCGACCATCTCCACCAAGATAGTCGGCCATGCGCGATTGTTTTCGCGCCTGCGCCAGGGTGCGGGCTGCAATGCCCACACCTACAGAGATGCGCTCCAATGGTTTCACGCAAACTGGCCAGCCGACCTTGAATGGCCCGACAGAATCCCGTTCCCCGCCCCACGAGGTAATTCTGATGATGACGCATGAGCAGACCCAACTCCGGTCGGCAGTTCAGGCCGAAATCGACGCGACGCGGCACGAAGTTGAGCGGTTGCGCATAGCGGTACTTAGATCATTTGGCTCGAACGCCGCTGTCGCCAAGACAGTGCGTAGAAAAAGCGCTGATAACGACCAGCCGGGACTGCAACCCATGAGCAGCGCAACAAACAACCTTATCCATCTGTGCGAGCAGATTTGTGCCCACGAAGGCATTACCCACTGGGCGGTCTCGCGCCGCATCTTCAAGAAGGGTGATTTCTTCCACCGAATCAAAAACGGCACACGACCGTTCGCAGACACCGTTGAGAAGGGCATTCGTGCCCTTTCTGAAAGCTGGCCGGCCGATCTGGAATGGCCGACCCATATCCCCCGCCCCCCAGAATCCCAAAAGGTGCCCCATGATGACGCATGACGACATCCGGCTCCGGGCCCACGAAATCGCCCTTGGCCTGGCCCCGAACGAACGCGCCGCTGTCGCCGTGCTGCTGATCGAAACCATCCGCCAAACAGCAGACTTTACAGCAGTCAATCAGGCCGCCCGCTTCATTGGCGAGCATGGCTCCAGCCTCTGCAAAGCCAACCTCGATGGCCTGAGCTACCTGCCTGTCCCTGATCACCCGACCGAAGCCACCGCTCACACATCAAAAGAGAGTCGGGAGGCCACTCGCCCGCGCAAGAGCAGAAAGCGGGCGAGTGGTGAGTGGCGGTACTGGCTGGAGGATGCCGTCGGCGCACTAGCGCTGTTTGTGATGCTCTTTACCCTGCTGTTTTGGGGGGGGGCTGTCATGAGCGCCACCCTGCCACCATATCGCGTTCAGCAGGTTGGTAAGCAGTTCGCGGTGAAAAATGCAGAAGGATGCAGGGTTAGCCCGTTCTTCCACAGCTATGAGTTTGCACTGACGGATTGCGAGACCCGCTTGGTCAGTGCCGAGAACGACATTCGCAAGTGCCTCACCTGCGGCGCCACCTTTCTCAGCGCCGGGCCACACAATCGCATGTGCACTCCTTGCCGCAGCAAAGCGGCCGATGCGGTTCCCAGCCACAGCATTTCGCTGGAAGGAGGGCTGACCTAGTGCATGCCGCGCCACTCAGCTCTCCGCGCCTGCAGCGTGTCCTGGGCGTCCTGAAGGACGGAAAGCCCCACACGACCCGCCAAATCGTTCGTAGGGCACGAGTGATGGCGGTGAACGCCTGTATTTCGGAGCTTCGCCAACATGGCGCTGAGATCCACTGCCAAAAGCGCCGCGTCAACGGTGCTGTCCGATTCTATTACACAATGTTGAAAGGGCCAAAAAACGATGTGTATTCAACCCACAATACTTGATTTCGTGGTTGCGAAACTCTGCCTTGAGGAGCGGCTGAACAACAAGCTCTGCCCGCGCGCCGCGCGCGCTCGCGACGCAGCAAGCCCCCTGAAGGTTCGCTTCCTCCGATACGAGGTCCTCCGTCGGTTTGTTGGCCCTGCCGATGGTGGCGTCCACCCGGTGCAAGGGGAAGCCCACCCCGCACCGGGTGGATCGCAAAATTCGGAGGTTGCCTCCGATGTCTGAACCAAAACTGATGACCGTAAACGAGCTTCCTGTTGATGCGATCGACGACAGCAATCGTCTGCGCCCGATAAGCGAGGCCGGGGTAGAAAGCCTAATTGCCTCGATCGGCGAACTGGGCGTGATGAAAGACCCCATTCATGTTCGGAAAACCAAGTCAGGCACCTTTGTCCTGATCGCCGGCGGCCACCGCCTGGAGGCCGCGCGCCGCCTGGGCTGGAGTGCGATTGAGGCGAAGGTCTGGGCCGAAGTAACGGACGACTGGGCGCGCCTGATGGAGATCGACGACAACCTGGCCGGCGCCGAGATGAACGCCCTGGACACCGCCATCTTTCTGGCAGAACGCAAGCGCGTATACGAAAAGCTACACCCTGAGACAAAGCAGGGGATTGCGGGCGGTTTGGCTCGACAGGGTTCAGCAAGCGAACTCGGTTCGTTTGCTGCTGTAACCGCCGAAAAATTTGGCATGACAACGCGCCAAATTCAAAAGATCGTCGCAGCTGGGTCCAGGCTGGGTCGCGACGAAATAGACCTCCTGCGCGGCTCTGATCGTCCAGTCACGCTGAAAGACCTGACCGAGATCTCGAAAATAGGCGAAGACGCGGACCGCAAAGCCGTGGTCATGCGCCTGTCTTCAGGCAAGGTGAAAACAGACTGCCGAAGCGCGCCGCGCACTTGCCAGTAGCGACACGTCAGCCCTGCCTAAAGACCCCGTTGAAGAGGCGTTCAAAGACCTTTTTGCACGCTGGAAACGTGCTCCTGTTGCCGCCCGCCGCCGACTGGTGAGCGAGATATATGATGATCTGAGCGAGTACATCTCCGACGAACAAAATCGGAGGGATGCCTGATGCCCAACGCGACAGAGCCACAACAGATCTGGTGGAGTGCCGAAGAGCTCGCACAGGCCAAGTTGCCCGACATG
Source organism: Thalassovita sp. ABM4_323 (assembly GCF_056158665.1). Classification (NCBI taxonomy): domain Bacteria; kingdom Pseudomonadati; phylum Pseudomonadota; class Alphaproteobacteria; order Rhodobacterales; family Roseobacteraceae; genus Thalassovita; species Thalassovita sp. ABM4_323. Next base: position 253,966 of record NZ_JBSWTS010000007.1, read on the forward strand.
CCGGTCAGCAAGCGCCGTGTGAATTCGATGATCGAACGCGGCAACTGGCGCGCCCATCCTGAGCATGCCCGGCGTCGCAAAGGGCGTGGCGGCGGGTGGGAGTACCACTGGAAACTGCTCCCCTTACGTGCGCAGAGCGCCTTGCTGGCCTTGCTGAGCCCCAATGCAGAACCGACAGCGCCGACGCGCAGCCGCGTTGATACCTGGTCCTGGTTCGACAGCTTGCCCGCAAAGCCAAAAGCTGAAGCCCGGCGCCGCCTCGAGATCATTCAGGCGGTCGAGGTGCTTTGCCGCGCCGGACAGTCCAAGGATACCGCTGTGCATATCGCAGCTTCGCGTTGGGGCGTTGGCGCACGCACCATCTGGTCCTGGTTTGGGTTGCTTGATGGGGTTCGCATCGACGATCGGCTTCCGCATTTGGCCCCCAGGCATCAGGCGGCAACGCGCAAGGCGACGCGGGCTGAGGTCTCAGAGGAGTTTTGGGATTATCTAAAGTCCGACTTCCTGCGGCCTGAGAAGCCCAGCTTTGCGTCTTGCTATCGCCGTGCGGTGAAGCTGGCGCGCGCCGAAGGCTACCAAACAGCCCCCGAGCGCACAATGCGGCGCCGGCTTGAGGCGGAGGTCTCGCAGCTGACCATCACGCTATGCCGCAAGGGTGTTGACGCGCTCAAAGCGATCTACCCTGCGCAAACACGCGATAAGCTGAGCCTGCATGCGATGGAGGCGGTGAACGCGGATTATCACCGCTTTGACGTGTTTGTTCGCTGGCCCGCCGAGGCAGGCTCAAACTCTGGTGAGGGCGAAATTGTACGTCCGCAAATGGTGGCGTTTCAGGATATCTACTCCGGGCGCATCCTTAGCTGGCGGATCGACAAGACGCCAAACAAGGTAGGTGTTTCGCTGGCCCTGGGAGATATGGTTGAGCGTTTTGGCATTCCTGAGCATATCGTTCTCGATAATGGCCGTGAATTTGCCAACAAGTTTCTGACGGGGGGAACCCCGACCCGTTTTCGCTTCAAAGTCAAAGATGACGACATTCCCGGCATCCTGACCACGCTGGGCGTCGAGGTCCATTGGGCCACGCCCTATTCCGGCCAATCCAAGCCGATCGAGCGGGCCTTCCGTGATATGGCCGATGACATCGCCAAAGACCCGCGTTTTGCGGGGGCATATACCGGCAATCGACCCGATGCCAAGCCGGAAAACTATGGCGCGAAGGCAATCGATCTTGAGCGCTTCATTGAGGTGGTTGCCGAAGGGATCGAAGAGCACAATGCGCGCGCCGGGCGGCGCGGCCAGACCACGATGGGCAGCTCTATCCTGGCAACCTTTGAGGAAAGCTATGCCCAGGCCCCGATCCGCAAGGCCACAGACGAACAGCGGCGCCTGTGGCTGATGGGAGCGGAAGGTCTGAATGCTGATCGCTCCAACGGCCTGCTGCGCTTCATGGGCAACGAGTATCACGCGGACTGGATGTACGAAATCTCAGGCCAGAAAGTTGTGGCGCGTTTTGACCCCGCCGCGCTGCACGATGGCCTGCATGTCTATGCATTGACAGGCGAGTACCTTGGCGAAGCAGAGTGCCGTGTGCCGGCAGGCTTCTTTGACATCGAGGAGGCCCGAGATCATGCCGCTGCGCGCCGCAAGTGGGTAAAGGCCGAGAAAGAAGCGGCCAAAGCCTTGCGCAAATACGATGCGGTGCAGCTAGGGGGCTACCTTGACGGTCTTTCAGCCAGCGCACCGAAAGAAAGCGCGGGGCTTGAGGCGAAGGTTGTCCGTCCCGCCGCCTTTGAAAAGGCGCCCCGCCCCGCCCCAATTGCCCGACCTCTCAGTGCCTCAGAGCAGGCCAAGCGCGAGGCCTTTGTGGCCAGTTTTGAAGATCGGGCAAAAGACGCGATCAAATCCGCACCACACAAAGACGACGACATTCGCTCCCGCTTTGCGCGAGCAAAAGAGATGGAAGCCCGGCAAGCCGAAGGCGTGGCTCTGACGGGTGACCAAAACCGGTGGCTGAAAGGCTACCAGAGAACCCCCGAATACAAAGCGATGCAGGAGATGCAGGGCGAATTCGGAGGGGCTTCTGAAGAAGGTGGCGCGGCTGGGTAACGGCCAGACCGCGCCGAATTGCAAGAAAGCAACGAGGAAACAATGACACAGAGCAGCCACTCACACAACACTCTCGCCCCCTTGCGCAATGTCATGAACTTCATGGCAATGGTGCACCGCCTGGAGGACCGCAGCCACGGCCTGCCTGGAATGGGGTGCTTTTACGGCCCCAGCGGGTTCGGCAAAACTATGGCCAGCATTTATGCCGCCAACAGTCGGCGCGCATGCCTGGTCGAGGTTCTGAGTGCTTGGACGCGAAAAACGCTTTGCGAGAAAATCTTAAAGGACCTTGGGGCCGAGCCCGCGCGCACTGTGCCAAGCATGGTCGATCAGATCGGCGAAATTCTGATCCAGAGCAATCAGCCACTGATCATAGACGAGGCTGATTTTCTGGTGAAAAAGAAGATGATCGAGATTGTGCGAGATATTTACGAGGTCTCGGCGGTCCCTGTCATCCTGGTGGGGGAAGAAAAGCTTCCGTTCGAACTGCAGGCCTGGGAGCGGATCAACAGCCGCATGCTCGCGCGCGTCGCAGCGGAACCCTTGGATGACGATGACTTTGGGCACCTGCTGGCCATCCGGTGCAAAAAAGTGACGATCGAGCCTGACCTTCAGAACGCCATCAAGGCCGCCAGCAAAGGTTCGGCGCGCCTCATGGTGAACAATTTTGACTTGGCGAACCTGCAAGCTGATATCCTAGGGAAGACCTCTGTATCGCTCAAAGACTTGCCCGCGGATCAATTGCACACCGGCCGACCGCCAGAAATGCGGAGGTTCGTGTGATGGGGTTTCAGCGTACCAAACTGGCAAACCGTTCTCACCTGTGGGAGCTAGCCAAAATTCATAACGAGTTCACTGCGCATGATCTTTCGGCTGCAGGCAAGCGCAGCCTGGAATTCGTACGTCTGGCCATCAAGGATTGGGTGCGGTGGGGCTATGCCAAGTCAAATGGCAAACGTGGCAACCGCGATCTCTACAAGGTGACAAAAAAGCCTGGAACGCCGCCTGTGTCTGACGAGAAAGGCCGCGTGTTGAGCTCGATTACCCCGACTGAATCGATGTGGTTCGTGATCCGCAAAGCCGGGGTGTTCAGCTACCGCGATGTCGCAATGCAGGCCAACACCGAAGCCACACCTGTCACCGAAGATCAAGCGCGCGATTTCTGCCGGATGCTGGTGGGCGCCGGATACCTTCGGATCGAACGCAAGGCCGACAACAAAGGCCGGTTGGCGCTTTACCGCCTCATTCACAACACCGGCCCGATCCCCCCTCGCGAAAAGCGCATTCGCGCGGTTTGGGATGAAAATAAGGGCGAGTTCACCCATGTTGCGAGGACCCTTAAATGAGCATTGAAACACCTCTTGAAAAGACCCGTCGTTGCTGGGGAAAAGACCTGCCGGATTGGGTGGAAGGCCTTGCCAAAGCCTGCATGCAAAGCAGCCAAAATAAGGTTGCCAAAGCGATGGGCTATTCTGGCTCGCTGATCTCCGCAGTCCTGGCGAACAAGTACCCCGGTGACCTCGAGCGGGTTGAGCAGATGTACCGCGGCGTTTTTGAAAAGGCGACCGTGACATGCCCAGCCCAGGGCGAAATGCCGATCAGTGATTGTCGCACCTGGCGCACGAAGTCGCGCCGCTACAACCCCGTAAATTCGCGCAACGTGATGATGTTCCGGGCCTGTAAATCCTGCCCGCTGAATGCCGAGGAAAAGCCGTGAAAACCACGCCCATGACCGAGACCGAAATGCTGGCCCATTGCGGCCGGGCGCTACGCAAAATCGACCAACGCGGCCCACGCGGCGTCGAGCAGGTCACCCATGAAGAGATCACCGCCATGGCCGCGCTGATCGACACCACCGGTGCTGGCCATCTGTGCCTGCAAACCGCCGAAGCCGTTGATCGGCTGAACCAAGTGAAAGGAAACTGAAATGACCGCTTTGAGCCTGGCCCAGGTGGCCACCATGTTCCCGATCGGCAGCGAGGTTTTTTACTTCCCTGTCTCGGGTGACGATAGCCCTGAATACCAACACGCAGAGATCCGCTCTGAACCCTGGGTGTTGGGCAGCGGCGACACCGTTATCAAGATCACCGGCCGCACGGGCGGCGTTCATATCGGCCACCTGGTGAAAGTGGTCCACGAGAACAGCCCGTATCCGATCGGCACGGGACGCCAGGTGATTGGCGACACCGAATATCTGGCCGACGCCAAAGGCAGCCTGGTCCCGGTCAAGCTGATCAAGCCCCAGCACCTTCTGGAGGACGAGCTGGTGCGCAAAATAATCGGATACGCGATCTCGCTGTCCGCCGGGGTCTCGCGCTTCAAGCAGCACACATTCGAGGATCTGTCGGATTTCGAAGCGCTGCTGGCACAGCAATACGAACTGACCAAAGGCGGGAAGAAGGGGAACAAGACATTCCTGTCCCACGATGGCCTCTTCAAGGTCCAGGTTGCGGTTGCGGACCTCGTTGAATTTGGTCCCGAATTGCAAGTCGCAAAAGGGCTCTTTGACGAATGCCTGAATGAATGGTCCGCCGACGCGCGGGATGAGCTGCGTGTGTTTGTCACTCGGGCCTTCAACACGGACAAAGAAGGAAAAATTAACCGGGCGGAAATCTACAGCCTCCTGCGCATGGAAAGCACCGACGAGCGGTGGCAGCGCGCGATTAAAGCCACGCGCGACGCCATTCGTCCCGTCGCCACCAAAGCCTACGTGCGCTGCTACCAGCGGCCCACGCAGGATGCAGGCTGGCAGGCGATCACCATCGATTTGGCGAAGGCATGAGGGCTGACGATGTATGAAATCTTGCAACTCTACACTTCCAGTTTCTGGGTCTGGCTGGGCATCACCATCGGTTTGGGGGTTCTTGTCAATGGTCTGAGGGAATTCCTCATGTTTCTGATCACGGTCGCCCGGGACAAGCGTCATGACTGATGACCAGCTGTCCCACCTTGCCGACCAGCTTGCGCAAATATCCCGGCAGGCCACCCCCACCCCAGTAGCGGCGGCTTTCACCCTCATGCTTGCGGCGATCCAGCTCAACCGGACCTACGGCCTGCCCGATGACCTGACCAAGCAGATGTTCGCGGACGTGGTCGATGGTTCGGGCGACGGGGCGGATAATGACGCGCCCGTGCGCCTTGTGAACTGAAGGGAGCGACGAGCAATGAAACTCACTGCCGCAAAGAGAAGATTGCTAACAGCGATGCTGGAAGCAGAGGGGAAGGGCTTGGAAGCTATCGACCGCGCAGTATTTCAAGCTGACCCGAATGGAGTTTGTTACGCATCACTTCAGAATTGGGGAATGGTCAAGCCGCCCGGCGTCCTAACAGAGGCAGGGCGAGATTTGGCGGTAGAAATTCGAGCAGCCAGCCATTCGTGAAGCAAGTGCCCCGCAATCCAACCTGAAGGACATCGCCCGCGCCCGATCCTCACAAGGACGCACCACACGATTTTGAGTTTCACCCGCCATCAAGAGGAGACCTGACATGGCACAGAAGACCACCACCACCGAACTGGTTGCCGCGATAGCCGCCGCAGCCTGCACCACCAAATCTGAGGCGCAGACCTTTTTGGATGCGTTCAAGGCCGTGACCACGGACAGCTTGAAGGCCGGGAACCACGTTCAGATCGCGGGTCTGGGCGTGATCAAACCCGTCCACCGCAAGGGGCGCACCGGACGCAACCCCGCAACGGGTGAAGCGATGGAAATCATGGCCTCAACCGGTGTTGGATTTACGCCTGCAAAAGCCCTGAAGGACGCCTTGAACGTCGATTTCTAAGCGAAACATTCCCGGCCCTGCGCCGGGGACGTCGCCTGGGCGTGGTGGCCCCGGCCTGATGAGCATCCGAAAGGGAAGGCGTGCAAACATGAAACTCAATGACCAGCAAACCGTCGCGCACCGCGTTGATGTCCTCCAAGAGGCCCTGGGCAAGGTCCTGGACCGCGATGACACCATGTCCGTCGAATGGTCTGGGGCTGACCAATACGTGTGGGTAACCGCTGAATTTGCTGACACCCGAAGCGCCCATGATCTGTATCAGATCGCCCGAGAGCTGGAGGTGCTGCTGTCATGAGCGCAACTCAGCAAAGCGAAATCTGGCAACACCGGCAATCCGGCGGGCTCTACACAGTTGTGGGGCATGGGCTGATCGAGGAAGGCCTGGTTCCGGCAACGATCTACATGAGTTTGTGGGACGGTCAGATTTGGGTGCGCCCAACCGCCGAATTCGAAGACGGCAGGTTTAGTAACATCGCGGTGGATGAAATCACCGATTGCCGCCCTGAAGGTGAAAGGGACAGCGAATGAGCGCCGAAACCTTGCGCAAACAGATTTTCGTAGGCTGCCGCGAGCTGGGACTGGACCACGAAACCCGTCATGATTTGCAGCTTAACGTCACTGGCAAATCCAGCCTGACCGACATGAACGAGCGTGAGCTGAAACTTGTGGTCGATGCGTTGAAGACAAAAGGCTTTGTGGTTCAAAAATCCGGCAAAACGAGAAACAAGCGCGCCCCGCGCGCGGATCTGCGCCTGGTCCACGTGCTCTGGCGTAAGCTGGGAGAGGCTGGCGCTTTGCGCGAGCCATCGCGCGCGGGCCTGAACAACTTCATACGCAAGCAATTTGGCGAGACATGGCAAAGCGTGCCGGCAGATGTAGACATGCTGCGGGACCACACGCAAATCGACGATGTCATTCAGGCACTGAAAGCCTGGGCGCGGCGCGAAGATGTGGATTTTGATTTCAGCAGGGGGCGCAAATGAAAAAGCCTCTGCATTCCGTCTCTGATCACGCTGTCATCCGCTACCTCGAACGTGTCGAAGGCATGGATATAGAAACCATCCGACGCAAGATCGGGCACACCGTCGATCGCGGCATCGAGCAAGGGGCCATTGGGGTCGTCGTGGGCAGTGTCGTTTACAAAATCGTCGAAGGCGTGGTCAGCACGGTTTGGATCAAGAACCAGCCCAACAAACACACCCACCGTGGGCGCAAGAAGGGAAGCAAGTGATGGACTGGCCTTTTGAAACCCTCACCCCAATGAAATACGGGGCCATCCTGGCGGACAACCCGTGGCTCTATGAAATGCGCTCGCAGAAGGGTTACGCCAAATCGCCCGAAGCGCATTATGAGACCATGCCGCTGAAAGAGATCAAGGCTTTGCCGGTCGGGCATCTGGCGGGACCGGATTGCTATCTCTTCATGTGGTCGACCTGGCCGCACCTGTCTCAGGCGCTGGAGGTCATGGATGCCTGGGGGTTCGACTATGTCACCGGCGGGTCATGGACCAAACGGACACCCAAGGGGAAGATCTGTTTCGGGACCGGTTATGTTCTGCGCTCCGCGACCGAGCCGTTCCTTGTCGGCAAAATAGGATCGCCGCGCCCGGCCAGCCGATCCGAACGCAATCTGATCCTTGCGCCGGAGCAGATCCCCAACGCGATAGAGGCGGTGCGCCGCGAACACAGCCGCAAGCCGCCTGAAATGCGCCAGATGATCGAGCGCCTTGTTCCGAGTGCATTCTGCTGCGAGCTTTTCGCGCGCGAGGAATGGCCTGGCCACGATGTCTGGGGCAACGAGGTCGGCAAGTTCGAAGAGGTCGGCGATGTCTGAGCGGCCGCGTGATGCATGGATCGATGAATTGGAGCGGGATCTTGGTCAAGCAGCCGCTTTAAGACTGTTAGCGAATATCGGCGGGCAGCGGCGGGACATTCCAAAAAGCTCCAGAAAATCCAATCTTACCAGTGAGGTCGGGCAGGACGTTGTTGACTGGCTCTCAGCGCAATTCGGTGGCACCGCCTTGGACATTCCCAGTGCCCGAGCCCGCGAAACGCAGGACCGTGCAGCGGCATTGCGCGCCGCTATCCTGGAGGCAGGATTGACCGAGCCGACGAGATCGGCGAATGTCATCGCATCCGAGTTTGGCGTGACGGCCGCTTGGGTCCATAAATTGCGGACCCAGATGCGCCGCGAGCAGGGGCTGGACGAGCAGCTCTCACTGCCACTTGGAGATGAATAGCTTGTGGCCTTCTGCCCCCAAACCACTTCCCCCGACCTTTTTTAGCCCCAACATGGCACCCCGTTAGGGACGGGGTGTGGTCTGCCCCTGCGACGTATTCCAGGAGGCGACATGTCCCAAAAAACATCCCCGCGCGGCCGTGCTGCGCTGAAGCTCCACGAAGGCGACGTCCTGAAGGCGTACCGCTGCCCCGCTGGGCGTTGGACTATTGGCCCTGGACTGACCAAAGCCTCGGGGGTTGTCGACCCCAAACCTGGCATGACAATCACGGCCGAGGAATCCGACCGGCTTCTGTCTGTGGCGCTGGGGATGAACTACGAGCCTGCGGTCGCCAAAGAAATGCCGGACGCCAATCAGGGCGAGTTTGACGGCGCGGTCTCGTTTCATTTCAACACCGGAGCGATCGCCCGCGCCTCCTGGGTCAAGAGATGGCGCGTCCACGATTGGGTTGGAGTCAAAAATCGCCTCTACGCCTGGAACAAAGGGGGCGGCAAGGTTCTTTCCGGCCTGACCCGCCGCCGTGCCGACGAGTTCTCGATGATCCGCTATGGCATGTATCCCGATGGCGTGAAATTCACGCCCCAGGGCTGCGCCCGCATCGTGATTTCCATGGATACCGAAATCCTCGAAGGCATCCGGGTCGAGCTGCGCAAGTTAGGCTACGAGCCAGGCGCAAAACCGCGCGGTGTTTCTACGGAATCTGTGCGAGCCTTCCAGCGCGATCACGACCTGACCGTTGATGGGATCATCGGCGCCGCCACGCTATCCACCCTGCAGCGGATGCTTGATGCGCGCAGCAAAGCTGTTGCCCCGACTGTCGCGGCCTCGTCCTCAAGCTCGCTCGAGGCGATCGACCTGCCCTCGGCCGGGCCCGAGGCCGTGTCCGCCATCCCCGCCCTGGAATGGGTTATCCCGGTCGCCATTGGCCTGTCCTTGATCTGGCTGGCGTGGCGCGCCTGGCAATACCGCGATGCTGTGGCTGCCAAGGCCCAAACCCGTTTCCCCACCCTTGCTGCAAAATTGAGGAGCATCTGATGAGTGCCGCCCTGATCTCTCTGGCCCTGCAAGCCGGAGCCCCGCTTGTGCGGGATATCCTTTCAAAGCGCATAGGTGCTGAGAATACCGAACTGGCCACTGGCGTCGTCGGGCTGATCGCTCGCCGCGTAGGTGTTTCCGTTGATGCGCTGCCCCAGCTGGCCGAGAGCGATCCTGAAACGGTGAAGAAAGCCATTGTCGAGGTGGATGAAGCCCAGGCACCGGGCATGGTCGCGCTCTATGCGCAGGAGATGGAATTTGCCAACGCCACATTGCAATCCGACCAGGCGGATGCGGCGTGGAAAAGTGCCTGGCGACCGGCCGGCATGTATCTGATCGGCGTCCTGTGGCTGTGGAATGTGGTGATCCTGCATGTCACCAACGCCATCGCCAAGATCGCGCTTCCCCCCATGCCGTTTGAGCAGTTGTTGCAGCTCTCGGGGCTGTATTTCGGTCTCTACATGGGCGGTCACACCGTCAAGGATGTGGTGACCAAACTGGCCACGCGTATCTCTGGAAACGGGGGTGCGGCGTGACCCTCGACCTGGACACCTTTCTGAAGCTTTCCAGCTTCGCTCTCTCCTTCAGCGCCATCATCTGGACCTTCTTTGCCACCCGTCAGAAAGACACAGACAAGAGGTTCAAAGAAGGGTCCGACCGCATGGACCGGCACGAGAACCGCATCCTTTCGCTGGAACAGACCGTAAAGGTCATGCCCGGCAAGGACGACCTCCACGCCGTCCAGATGGAGCTCACGCGCATGAGCGGCACGATGGAGACCATGTCGGCGATCATGGAGGGCAATCAAAAGATCATGAGCCGACTTGAGAACATCGTTAGCCGGCACGAGGACCACCTGCTGAGCGAGGGCCGGAAATGAGCAAATACCAAGACACCCTGAGCGAACACGCCCGCATCGCCATTCTGCGCCTGCTCGAAGAGGCCCCGAAATACACCAGCAATGTCTCCATGATCAAAATGCTGCTGCACCCCTTGGGCATTGGCTACACGCGTGACCAGGTCACCTCCGAGGTGAATTGGCTCAAGGAGCAGGGACTGGTCACGATCGAGGATCACGCCGGGTTTATGGTGGTGACAGCAACCGTGCGCGGCGTTGAGGTAGCGCAGGGCATCGCGCGTCACCCTGGTGTGCAGCGCCCCAAACCGGGGAGCTGAGCCATGCCCGCCGCGGCCAAACTGGACCTCATACCAGCCGAGCTGCGCCAGTGGCTCAAGGAAGAACTGGAGACGCGCGGTTTCGGTGACATCATCGATGTGACCGAAGCTTTGAATTTCCGCCTTCAGGAGGAAGGCCTGGAGCTGACCGTAGGCAAGACGGCGGTCGGCAAGTTCTCAAAGGCGCTCAAGGATCAGCGTGATGCTTTCCAGATCGCCGAGACACTGCTGTCGGAGATCGACATCGAGGCCGAGGGTGAGCTGCACAAGGTGCTCATGCAGATGATCGCCACCAGTGCGGTCCACATGATCCAGAATGTGCGTGAAGAAGATGGGCACCTGGACCCCAAGGATCTGATGAACCTTGGCCGGATGCTCAAGGATCTGATGTCGAGCTCTAGCATGCGCGAGAAGCTGCTGGAGGACGAACGCAAGCGCGTGGCGCGTGAAGCCACCGCTGCAGCCGAGGCCGAAGCCGCTTTGCGTTTTGAAGAGGTGGTTGAGGATGCTGCTCGCGAAGGGGGGCTGAGCGCCGCTCGTATCGCACAGATGCGCAACCAGTTCCTGGGCGTGAAGTGATGAAGTCGCGCCGTCCCCCTGTGGTCCAGGACGCCATTCTGCTGGCGGGTGACTGGCATTGGCGCAAGGGGCCGCGCTGGAAGGCGTTCTGCGCCAGGTTCCTGGGACGGCGCGAAGAGTTTGTCACGCATCTGGGCGATGTCGCCCATATCGCCTGGTGGCGCGGTCAGCCGTATTTGATTGATCTAAGCGAGGCCAAGACATGATCCGCTGGAAGGAGTTGATTTGGAGGGTATGTTTCTACGTTGCGGAGCATGGAGTCACCCCGTTCTTTTCGGGCATTTTCTTTGGGCTAGGGCTTTGGGTCGCTTTTTGGGTGGTGGGGACGTGACATGACCCAAGCTGACCTCGCCCCCACAAAGCCAGTTCTTTCCCGCGATGGCGAAGCCCTACCAGAAGAGCTGCCCCGCGGCGCGCAGATCCCCGAGGATCTGGATCCGTTGGCTGATGGCATCCTCATGCAGCACCAGATCGACTGGCTGCAGGATACCTCGGATCTGAAGATCGCTGAGAAGGGGCGGCGTACCGGGATCACCTTTGCCGAGGCCCTGGGCGATACGCTGATCGCCGCGGCCAGCCGATCTGCCGGGGGCGACAATGTCTTCTACATCGGTGACACCAAGGATAAGGGCCGAGAGTTCATCGGCTATGTCGCCCATTTTGCCAAGGTGATGGGCGAGGCCCTGGGCGAGATCGAGGAGTTCCTGTTCAAGGACGAACGCCCTGATGGCACCTCCAAGGATATCAGCGCCTATCGCGTCACCTTCAAAAGCGGCTTTCGGGTTGAGGCGCTGAGTTCCAACCCGGCCAACATTCGCGGCCTTCAGGGCGTTGTTGTGATCGACGAGGCCGCGTTTCACAAGGACGTGCGCGAGGTCATCGATGCGGTGAACGCGCTGCTGATCTGGGGCGGCAAGGTGCGCGTCATCTCGACCCACAACGGAGTGCTCAATCCGTTCAACGAGCTGATCCGCGAGGCCAAGGCCGGAAAGAATCCCTTCAAAGTCCATTTCATCCCGTTTTCAAAGGCGGTTGAAAACGGTCTTTACAAGCGCGTCTGCCAGATGAAGGGCAAGACCTGGTCGCAAGAGGCCCAGGACGAATGGGAGGCGCTGATCCGGGGCGCCTATGGCGCGCGCACGGCCGCCATGCGTCAGGAACTCGACGCGATCCCAGCCGAGATGGAAGGCGCAGCCCTGACCCGCGTCCAGATCGAGGCTGTAATGAAGCCAGGCGTTCCGGTCGAACGCTGGTCCCAGCCGGACGAATTCAAGAATGCGCCAGACGCCGAGCGCATCCGAAAGGCCCGCGAATGGTGCGACACCCATCTGGGGCCGGTGCTGAAGACGCTCAATGAGAATCTGCAGCACTTCATGGGTGAGGACTTTGCCCGATCAGGCGACGTGACCGATATCGTGATCATGGAGCTGGGTAAGGACCTGGTGCGGCGCACCAAGCTGGTTGTCGAGCTGCGCAACATCCCCTTCGATCAGCAGCGCGATATTCTGTTCTACATCTGCGACCGCATCCCCAACTTCGCCAAGGGCGCCCTCGATAAAACCGGCAATGGGGCCTACCTCGCCGAAAAGGCCGCGCAACGCTATGGCACCCGCATCGTCGAGGTCAGCTTCTCCCGCCAATGGTACGAGCTGGAAATGCCGCCCTATATCGAAGCCTTTGGTGACAAGACGATCGAGCTGCCCAAACATGCCGACGTCCTGGCGGACCACCAGGCGCTGCAATATGTCGACGGCATCATCCGGGTGCCCAAGGATTTTCGATTTAAAGGTAGCGATGGGTTCAACCGGCATGGTGACAGCGCGATCGCCTGTGCGCTGGGGTATTTTGCCAGCCGTCAAACATATGCGGAATATGCCTATCAAGGCGTTCCGGGAACGCGTTCTCGCTATGCCGATCAAAACTCTGACGATGATGAATTTAGTGCCGGAGCAGGCCGCTTTGGCAAAGGAGCTTGGTAATGTCGCTACTTGACCAATTTGGACGCCCATTGAAGCCAGTTCCGGTTTCAGAACTATTGGAGCGCCAAGCCGTGCCATCCTTGGGATCGGTGCGACAGATCCACAGCGGACATCCCGCAGATGGTCTGACCACAACACGTCTGACTTCGATCCTGCGCGCCGCTGAGCTTGGGGATGCTACGGCATATCTCGAACTGGCGGAGCAGATGGAAGAAAAGGATCTGCACTATTCCGCCGTGTTGGGGGTTCGCAAACGCGCGATCCGCTCTTTGTCGCTTCAGGTCAACCCGGGGGACGATACGGAACTCGCCAACGAAGCGGCGGACATGGTGCGCCAGACACTGAACTCGCCACCGGTGAAATCAGCGCTTATCGACATGATGGACGCTCTGGGAAAGGGCTATTCGGTCTGCGAGATCGATTGGGCGCGCGAAGGCAAGAACCTGAAGGTGTCTTCTCTGGACTTGGTCGATCCGCGTTGGTTCGAGTTCGATCAGGAAAACGGTCAGTACATCTATTTGCGCGACAACGCAGGGCCTCAGCCGTTACGCCTGAACGGCTATGTCATCCATATGGCAAGGGCCAAATCCGGCCTGCCCATCCGTGGCGGACTGGCGCGCCTGGCGGGCTGGGCCTACCTGTTCAAGAATTACACTCTCAAGGATTGGGCGATCTTCTGTGAAGCCTACGGCCATCCGTTGCGCTTGGGTAAATACGACACGTCCGCCTCGGCCGAGGACCGTATGACCCTGTTGCGCGCGGTGCGTCAGATTGGCGTTGATATGGCCGCGATCATCCCAAAAGAAATGGAGGTCGATGTCATTGCGGCGGCCGCAACGGGCGCGGAAAAGCTCTATGAGGGCAAAGCGCGGTTTTGGGACGAGCAGTTGTCCAAAGGGATCCTCGGTCAGGTTGCGACGACAGACGCTATCGCTGGAGGACATGCGGTTGGCAAAATCCACGAGGAAGTGCGATCTGATATTCGGGACGCCGATGCCGAGCAACTGGCGGGATCTCTGCAACGTGATCTGGCTGGAGCGATCATTCGACTGAACTTCGATCCACGGCACAATGTTCCGCTGCCGGAAATCAGCTTCGTAACACCCGAGCGCACCGATCCAGACCTTCTGTTGCGACTGATGGAGAAGGGCCCGGCCCTCGGCATGCGGATCGCCACAGCGGATATTTACAAAGCGTTCAGCCTGCGAGAGCCGGAAGAAGGTGAAGATTTCCTGAAGCCGCAGAGTGGTGAGGTGCCTCCGACCGACGAAGCTCCGATCGATCGCCAGGCTGCATCGACCGCCCCGGTTGATGCGCCCAAAGACAGCATCGATGCGCTGGTGGATGAGCTGATGCTGGATGGTGAATTGCAGAAGGTCATGGAGGGTGAAATCGGGCCATTGCTGGAGGCGATTTTCAGCGCGCAGGATTTTGCCGATGTCCAGGATATCCTGGAGGCGTTCAGTCAAAGCGCGGGCTCAAAGGCGCTGCAAGAGCATCTCAGCCGGTCAACTTACGCGGCCCGTCTTGCGGGAGAGGTCGGCGCGAAGGTTGACAAGCAATGATCGAACTCAAGCCGCTGGCCCCCAAGGAAGCCATCACCTACTTCCAGTCCAAGGGCTTTGCGCCGGTACTGCAGCGGTTTCACCATCAGGATCTTTGGCGCGAGGAACATGCCCGAAACTTCGTCGTGGCCAAGGCGATGCGCGACGATGTGCTCGAACTGATCCGTGAAGAGCTCCTCCGATCGATGCGCGAAGGCCGGACGCTTGCGCAGTTCCAAGATGACATGAAACCAGCACTGCAGGCCGCGGGCTGGTGGGGCGAGGCTATCATGCGCGACCCGGTCACGGGCGCGTTTGAAGAGGTAAAGCTCGGGTCGATGCGGCGGCTGCGCACGATCTATGACACCAATATGCGCACGGCTCATGCAGCGGGTCATTGGGCCCGCATTCAGCGTACCCAGGCTGCATTCCCGTATCTGCAGTACATTCAGATCGAGCGCCCGAGCAAACGCCATGACCACGCTCGGTTTCACGATCATATCTGGCGGGTAGACAATCCAATTTGGCGCCGGATTTTTCCGCCCAACGGCTATTTCTGCGGCTGCCACACCGTTCAGCGGACCGAAGGCTGGATGAAGCGCCACGGTCGGGACGTGTCACTTACGCCCGATCTGGATGAACAGCCTTGGGTGCACAAGCGTACCGGCGAGGTGCAGGATGTTCCGCGCGGTATCACGCCCGGCTTCGACACCAACCCCGGCGCTGTTTGGCTGGATATCGAATCCCGTGTCGCAAATACCATGCCGGATATGGCGCTAGAGCGCCAGGCTCATGTGCGGGGCGTGTTGCAGGGCCTGCGTCTTCGCCGCATGGCGATCGGGCGCGAGACGCTTACCATTCTGGATGCGGACGGGACGGCAACGGCCATCATGGACGCAGACATTGACACCCCAGACAGGGTGCCTGTTGCGGGGTTGTTGCGCGATTTCGACAACCAGAACCGCGTCTCAGGGGTCGAGCTTCTGCATAGCCACATTACGGACGCGCCGCTTTCCTTTGCGGACATTCAGACACTCAAACATCCGCGAGTGAGATCAATCACCGCCGTATCACCTGGGGGGGCGCTCTGGCGTGCCCGACCGGCTCAGGAAATCCTAGGGCCGCAATTCGCTGAGTTCAGCGCCAGGGCAATTCCGGTCTGGCAGAACGAACTGTCCGCGATGCCCCAAGAGGACGCGACCTATATCATCAATCACGCCTTGGCGCTTTTCCTTGAGCGTAGAGGGGCGATCCACTATCATTTCGGATTGACGGACCGGCTCGCGCAGTTTTTTGCACGGCATGCCGATCTGATTGAAAGGTTGTCAAAATGAAGATCGCACTGATCCCAGATCCTGTGTTCGGAGATCTCGACGGGTGGAAAGCGCACCTCAAGGAATTGCAGTCGCTTCCCGAGGATACGGTCGGTCGTGACATGGGAATCGAATGGGCCGAAACCATGATCCGACAACTGAGCGAAGACGCCAAAACAGAACACCCCGAAATTTTGCCCGTAGAGGCCGATTGAGGCCGCGCCGCCCCTATCCCCTATAAAAATCAGAGGCGGGCGTTTTTGAAGGCTCTGTGGCGGATTTGAACGGTATCTGATCTCCATCCCCGGACGCGGATTGCCACAGAAGGGTCAAACATCCCCTAGACCACATCCCCGGCCCTATATGGCACAGCTCGTGACATAGATGCGTCATGAGTAAAACAGCACGACATTTCTGCGCTCTTGCGCCTTTGCCGGATACGGTGCCTGACCAAATTGAGGTCATGCCGGTCGGTGATTTGCGTTTTGCGCTGAAAGACAAGCGCAATCGCGCAGGGGCAAAACTGCGCATGTACCCCGAAGACGCCGAATCTGTTATTGCGGCCAGTTTCTCCCATGCAGCGGGCAACGTCTTGCCCATCGATTTTGATCACCGCTCTTTGTCGGCTCAGGGTACTGCCGACAGCCGCGCGGCGGGCTGGATCACCGAAATGCATGTGGAAGGTGATCGCGTCATGGCTTCGGTCGAATGGACGGCGGAAGGCCGTCGCGCGATCAAGTCGAAAAGCTATCGCTTTATTTCTCCCGTATTCACCACGCTGCGCTCGGATGGGCGCGTCGTGCTGATCGAGGGTGCTGGCCTCGTCAACAATCCGGCCCTCCCGGAAATTCGTCAAATCGCATCGAAGGATGAACACATGGACCCGATCGAACAGATCGCGGAGTTGCTTGGCCTGCCGGCTGACGACACCGATCAGATCGCGGAGCGCGTTGAAGCGCTTCTCGAAACCGAAACCCATCTGGCCTCGGTCACCGCCGCAGCGGGTGTCAGCGGCGATGACGCCGTCACCCAGGTGTGTAGCCGCCTGAAGGAAGGCGCTGGTGCCGACGTTGATCCCGCGAAATACGTGCCGATGTCGGCCTTCGCGGATCTGCAGACGCAGCTCGCCTCACTGCAATCCGAGGTGGGCGAGGGCAAGGCTGAAGTCGCTCTGCAAAAGGCGCGCGACGAGGGCAAACTGACACCGGCAATGGAGGACTGGGCCAAACAGCTGGCCTCCAAGGACCTGAGCGAGTTCCAGGGCTGGGCGGCCTCTGCACCGGTAGTAATTGCGCCTTCCGCGCGCAAACTGGCTGGTCGTCAGCCCCCGGTGAACACCGGCGCGCTGGACAAGACCGAGCGCCAGGTCGCGTCCCTGATGGGCGTCGATCACGAAAAATTCCGCGCCACCCGTGATGCCGAACTGAAGGAGGTCTGAAATGGTCGCACTTGCAAAGAACAGTCCGCGCACTCGCGTTGGAAAAGGTCGCCGCTTCGTCGATCCGGTAGCCGCGTCAGTGCAGATTTTCAGCGGCGCGCTGGTGGCGCTGAACGCGGCGGGAGATGCCATTCCGGCCATTCCCACCGGCACCGTCATGCGCGGGGTTGCACTGGCTGAGGCGGATAACACCACCGGCGCCGCCGGTGACGTAACCGTGGAAATCGAGCGCGGTCCCTTCCTGGCGGCGAATGACGGAAGCCTCGACCGGACCGATATCGGAACCGATGTCTACGTGGTCGATGACAACACCGTCGGGGCGGCCGGAACGCTGGTCGCCGGAAAATGCCTGGACGTCACGCCTGAAGGCGTTGTCGTCGAAATCCTCTGAGGAGCTTCCTGACATGGATATCAATCGCGCCGCCCTGGCGGCACTGAACACGGCGTTTAATACCGCTTTTAACGAACGTCTGACGGGTGTTGAAACCACCTATGGCCGGATCGCCATGACGGTGAACTCGACCACACGCAACCAGACTTACCCCAAGCTGTCCGAACTGGGGCCGATGCGTGAATGGATCGGCGAACGCTTCGTCGAGCGCCTGGAAGCGGACGGGTTTACGATCCGCAACCGCAAGTTTGAGAAGACGATCGCAATCCAGGCCGATGACATCGCCGACGATCAGATCGGGATTTATGCCCCGGTCGTCAGCGACATGGGCCAGGTGGCTGCTGAGTTGCCGGATGATCTGGTGTGGGAGCAACTGGAGCTGGGGTTCACCACCGAGCACTATGACGGCCAGATGTTCTTCGACACTGACCACCCTGTGGTGGATGCAGATGGCGTTGAACAATCCGTATCCAACTTCCAGGGCGGTGCGGGTGCAGCTTGGTATCTGATCGACGACAGTCGCGTGATCAAGCCGATCATTTTCCAGGACCGTGAAAAAGCCAAGATCGTGCCCAAGACGTCGCTGACCGATGACAACGTGTTTGATCACGACGAATTCAAATGGGGCGCAAAACGCCGCTGTGGGTCCGGGTTCGGTGCCTGGCAGTTGGCCTATGCCTCCCGTCAGCCGCTGACGGCCGAGAACTATGCCCTGGCGCGCGCGGCCATGATCTCGGCGCGGGGCCATCGCGGCCGCAAGCTGAACCTGAAGCCCAAGCTGCTGGTTGTCTCGGCGTCCAACGAGGGTGCCGCGCGTGAAATTCTGATGAACGAACGGGATGCGGCAGGTGCGACCAACAAATGGCGTAACACCGCAGAACTGATGGTCGAGGGGCGTCTGAGCCTCTGATCAGTTGAATGCGGTCAGTTTTTGGAGGGACCGGCAGGTCCGGCCCCTTTTGTAAACTGACAGGAGACCTGAAATGTCTGAACGTGAAATCCTTGAGAAACAGGCGCACGATCTTGGCGTCAGCTTTGCGCCCAACATCGGTGACGAGAAACTGGCTGCGCGTGTTGAAGAGGCGCGGGCCAAGGCAGATCAACAAGCCCAGACTGATCCCCAGGATACCCAGAATGCCCAGGGAGCCGATGGCACGGCAGATGCCGCCAAGGCTCATACCGCCGCAGCCAAGGCGGCAACAGCAACCACCGGCGGGGGGCAAGCGATGGCCCCCGCCGATGAGGCTCTGACGATTACCGTGATTTGCCACCGCGAGGACGGCCGCCGCCGTGTGGGTCGTCGCTGGGGTAAGGGTGAAACCACTGTCGCCGCCGAGGAGCTGTCCGATTTCGAGATCGCGCAGCTTGAGGCCGATCCGCAATTCACGGTCAAGAAAGGCTGATCATGCCTTATGCCAGCGTCGATCAATTAAAGGCGGTGATCCCGGCTGGGGATCTCGTGCTCTTGACGGATTTCGAGGGGGCGGACACGCCTTCTGATACCCGTCTGGAGCAGGCGCTGGCCGACGCGACCGCCGAAATGAACACCTATCTGGCCAAGGTGGTCAAACTGCCCCTCGCCGATCCGCCTCATCTTTTGACGGTTCTGTGCCGCGATCTGGCGATGCACCGGCTCTATGTCAATCTGGGGCATAACGCCGAGGTCTATGGCACCCTGCGCAAGGATGCCCTTTCGACCTTGAAAGCCATTGCGCGTGGCGAGACGGCCATCGGGGATGACGGAGACGGAGAAACCGCTCTGACCTCGCCAGGCGTAGCGATGACCGATGGGCCAGCGCGCGAGTTCACGCGCGACAGCCTGAAGGGGTTCTGAAATGGCCGTAACCCTGACCGCCCGGTTTGACGATGTGGCTCCGCAAGCGGCGGCTCTGCGTCTGGAGGCCGGCGTCCGAGATCTCGCTCCGTTGATGGATCTGATAGGAACGGTCCTGGTGAATGGTGCCGTCGAGCGCATCGGGCAAACCAATGTCGCGCCAGATGGTGCGCCCTGGCCGAAGAGCCTGCGTGCGCAGCTGGAGCAAGGAAAGACGCTGCACGACAGCGGCCAGTTGATGCGCTCAATCACGCATGTATCCGCTCCTGACCAGGTCGAGATCGGCAGCAACATGATCTATGCCGGCGTCCACCAAGCGGGAGCCACGATCAAAGCCAAGGGCGGCAAAGCGCTGGCCTTCACCTTGGCAAATGGCGAGGCCGCGGTTGTTGGATCTGTGACACTCCCTGCGCGTCCGTATCTGGGCGTGTCCGACGAAGACCAGGCCGAAATCGAAGAGCTGTCGACGATGTATTTTTCCGACCTTCTGGATGCAGGGAGCCTGTGATGCTTCAGTTGGACCCCATGCAGGTACGGGACCGTCTGCGCGACACGGTGGCGGGTTTCAAATTCGTCGGATTGTCGGCCGATCTGGGCCGCGTCACCGCCAGCACTTTGCAATACCCCAGCGCCTTCGTGATCCTGTTGGGCGAGCAGGCAGGCGAGAACCGTTATCAGAACGAAGACATGATCGATCAGAAAGTCACCGCCCGGATCGGCGTGATCATGGCCGTGCGCGATTTGGCGGACCGGCGCGGAGCCGCCGCTACCAACAGCCTGAAGCCGCTGCGCGAAGCGGTGCTGCTGTCTCTGTGCCGGTTCATCCCCGAAGAAGGCGGCGAGGCGTTCCGCTTTGTGCGGGGCGCATTGCAGAGCGGGATCGCCTCGCATGGCGGGCTGTTCTGGCAGGACGATTTCACCTTGCGCTTTGACCGGCGCATTCAGATCACTTGAGGAGTGTAAACTATGGCAACCTGGAAACAGCGGTTGATCCGCGAGGTTCTGGAAACCACCTCCGGCACCGCCGAAGTAACCGCCGCTGCTGACGCGATCCTGTGTCGGGAGGTGACCTTCAATATGCTCGACGCGGACTATACCGAGCAGGATTTTCTGACCGGGCAGGAAGGGGCCCAGTTGGAAGACCCCAGCAACATCCGCGCCGGCGCAACCTATCAGGTCGAAGCCGCCCCTCCTGCGGTTGCAGCTACGCCCCCGGCCTATGCGCATCTGTTGCAATCCTCCGCCATGGCAATGGCCGATGATGCTGGAGACACCGTCTTCACACCGCTGCCGGTCGGCACCGAAATCCCGTCCTGCACACAGCAGCTGCGCAACGGTGCTTCGATGCAGACCGTTGTCGGGGTGCGCGGCTCTTTCGGGTTCACAGCCGAGGTGAACAAGAAGGCACATTTCAGTTTCACCCGCCAGGGCCAGTACGTGGCACCGGTTGCCTTTGTTCCCGAAGCGCATGACTTTTCGAGCTGGCCGCGTGGCCTGGAATGCACCCCGGAAAACATGTTCGCATTCACCCTGGGCGGCACCAAGCTATGCGTCACCAGCTTCAACTTCACCGATGGGCGAACCCCAAAGGTCAACGAGTATATGAACTGCGAGGGCACCAAGCTGAGCCCGCGCATGTTCACCGGCGCTATGACGGTCAAACACCCCGACCTGGCCACCAAGGACCTGCTGAGCATGGTCAAGAACGCTGTCACCGAGCCGCTGATTTTCACGCTGGGAAAGGTTGCTGGCAAGACGCTGACGGTCACCGCCCCGAAAGTGCAGATCAAGGCCCCGTCCGAGCAGGAAATCAATGGTGATCTTGGCATCCGTCTGGATCTGCGCTTCCTGCCCACCGCCGCCAATGATGACGAAATCGAAATCCGTTTCAGCTGAGGATAGCCATGTTCGTTTTTGATCCTGACTACACGTTTGAATGGCCGGTGACCGTCGAATACCCGGCTGACGGCGGGGTGGATACCCGAGAGTTCACGGGCATTTTCCGGCTGCCAGAGGATGAACTGGAGATCTATGCCAAGCCTGAAGACATAAGCATCTCCGGCGTCATTTCCGGGGTCCGCGACCGCCTCTCGAAATACTGGGTCGGCTGGCATGGCATCGAGGTACGCGGTAGCGGTGAATTGGCGTTTTCCGAAGATGCCCGCGCCCGGCTGTTGCGCCAGCGGCCCGTGCGAGAAGCCGTCGATCGGGCCTTGTCCGAATCCGTGTTGGGTTTGCGGGAAAAAAACTGACCCTGGCCGCGCAGGCGATCTACGGCGGCGCGGCCATATCCGATGACCTGATTGAAGATCTGATGGCCGAAGGCGGGCTGACCCGCCAGCAGGCGCAGGAACAGGCCGAAGCCATGATGGGCGTCGATGCCCCTGAATTGCGCCTCCCCGAAAGCGAGCGCCGCCTGATCCAGTTGGCGCTGGCAACCGTCGGAAAGTGGCGCGTGGTCAGCAAGCCGATGGGTGGAGCCAAATTGCTTGGCTTCGATCTGAGCGAAATCGACGTGGCGGCCCGCTGGCTGAAGATCGCACCGGACCCCGCCCTACTGGATGGGCTGGGCATCATTGAACGGGCCGCGCTGAAGGTGCTGGAGGCGACATGACAGAAATGCGCGCGAAACTGGTTGTTGAAGCGGACGGCTCTGCTGTTGTCGGCATGGCGCAGCGCGTCACCGGCGGGCTGGATACTATGTCCGGCGCAGCCGAAAAAACCGCGCAGAACTTCCAGAAAGTCAAAGTGCAGTCCGAGGCGGCCGAGCGAATGCAGCGCCGCCTTAACACCACGTTCAACGATTTTGGTGCTGATCGGAAATCAGCGCGGGAAAGTGCACGGGCTTTCGAGGATGCTACAAGGGCACAACAGGCGTACCGTGCATTAGAAGAAAGCATCGATCCGCTGATCCGCGCGGAACGTGAACTGGCCGCAGCCCAGAAGGTCGTGAATGCCGCCGTTGCTTCGGGCGTGGCCACACAAGACGAAGCCAATCGCAGTATGCAGCTGCTTCAGGGGCGGTATGATGCCTTGGCGGCTGGGCAGAACCGGGTTGCTCGCTCTTCCAGGGCGATGCGCGGCGGCGTTCAGAATGCCAGCTACCAAATTGCCGATGCGGCGGTCCAGTTGCAGGCTGGCACCGCCGCATCGATCGTTTTTGCCCAACAGATGCCCCAACTTCTGGGCGGCATGGGTATGATTGGGGCTGTGATGGGGGCAGTGGTCGCGCTAGGAACGCCCTTGGTCTCGATGCTGCTCTCGACCGAAGAGTCCGCTGGGTCGCTCGATGAGCGCATGAACAAGCTGGATGGTAGTCTGCAATCTGTTGCCGATCGGCTGAAAACCCTGCGCGACCAGAACCTGTCTTTGACCTTCGGCACAATGGCCGGCGACGTTCGGGATATGACCGAAGCCTTGTTGGCACTGGACCGGGCCGCCGGGTTGAAACACCTTCAAAGTGTCCTTTCAGAGTCTCTCGACTTCGACAAGGAAACCTGGGGACAATGGGTTAAGCGTAGTCTTGGACCCGGAGCGATGACCGCCGCGCCAGACAGTCTTGGCCGACAAATGAGCCAGGCTCTGGAGGCTAAACATAGTCGCGAAAACTATGCCGCGCTCACTGATGGCCGCGGCCCCTCCTACGATGAGTTCCTGCAGCGTCGTCAGAAAATTACCGATCTTGCTGAGGCCGGCGAAGCGCAGAAGGTGTTTTCCGAGGTCAAATCTCTTATTCTGGATTTTGCAGAAGGCGGACCGATCACAGGTCTTAATGATGACCTCCTAAAGGTGCTGCTAACCTTGGGTGATGTGGCCCAGAAGACGGCTGAAATTGAGGCCATGTTTAACGGCAGCGCTTTGGCTGCGCGCCAGGACAAAGAGGTCGCTAAGCTGGCAACGTCCTATGCCCGTCAGGCCGAGTTGGCCGCCGCGATTTCACAGTACGGGGAAAACAGCTCACAGGTCGATGCTGTCCGTAATCGCCATGCCCGCGAGGCGCTGCAATTGCGCCTTCGGGAGATGAATATTGAAGAAGGCAGCGCGAAAGAAAAAGAAGCCTTGGTCGCTCTAGAGCAAGCTCAGTCACAAGAGCTTTATCTGCGAGATAGCAAACGGCAAAAGGCCATCAATGCGACACTCACGAGCATGGAGGATGAGCGCGCCGTCGCGGCGGCCATCGTGACGAATGGTGAGCTCAGCGTTGAGGTGGAGCGCCTGCGCACGGAACAGGCCAAGGAAGTGTTGCGAATCCGCCTGGCGGAACTCGGCGCCACCGATGAGCAGATCGCCAAGGCGGAAGCACTACTAGAGCAACAGCGCAAAGCCATTCGGGATGTTCAGACGGACAAGGTCGAAAAATCTGCAGCAGCTCAGATCGCCAGCCTGGAAAACCAGGTGCGTATCAATGAGGCCATCCTGCGCCATGGAAAGGACAGCCTGGAGGTCAAGCGTCTTCAAATCGATGCGGCCCGCGCAGAATTTGAACAGTCTTTGAAAACCCTGAATGTTTCCGAAGCCACGATGGAGAACCTGCGGGCTCAATGGGAACTCGCCAAGGGTCTGGCCGGGGTCGATCCGTTCGGCATCCTCGCCAGCGCGCAGTCCTTGTTGGAGGCGCAAACCAAATCTCTGGCCAAACTGCAATTTGAGCAGGCCCTGATGGGCCAGAACGCAACCATCCGCCGTCAGGCCCTGGCACTCTATGAGGCCGAGTTGGAAATTCGGCAACGCAATATCGATGCGGCCAGCGAATTGGCCGATCAGATCCGCGAAGGCGCATTGGCCGAAAGCGATCTGGCCGCTGAAGTTGCCCGTCAGGTGGATGCCTGGGAGGATGTGCAAAGCTCGGCCGAGAGCGCGATCGACAAGATCGTCGATGCTATGTTCGATGCGGACATTCCGGGAGTATTCGAGGGAGTCGCAGAGGAAATCCAGACGTTGGCTGCCGATTTGGCAATCAAAAACCCTCTCAAAAATGCGCTCGTCGGAACGGATTACGCGACCTTGAGCGATGCCGGCGGGCTGGCCGGGATCTGGGATCGCCTTGTCGGCAAGTCAGTAAAGGTTGATCCGGCCTCCGTTGCGGCAGGAACTGCCGCTCAATCTGTCGCACGGATGGATGTCACCGCCGCGACCGTAGTGATTGGCGGCGGTGGTGTCAGTCAAATCATGGGTGGGGTGGGCACCGACTTCAGCGCGGCAAACCTATCGAACAACCCCGTCGCGGGCCAGATTTGGGATTTCTTCTCCAGCAAAGGACTGGCCCCACATCAGGTCTCCGGGATCTTAGGCCATGTGCAGGTGGAAAGCGGTTTCAACCCCCAGGCGGTTGGCGATGCAGGAACGTCTTTCGGCCTGTTCCAGCATCACAAGACGCGCGGTGCCGGACTGCTCGATGCTGTTGGTGGGCGTGAAGGCTTGGGCGATGTCAACGCTCAACTTGAATATGTATGGCGGGAGCTGAAAACTTCGGAAGCGGGGGTTCTTAAAAAGCTTCTGGCCTCAATCGATGTGCAGGAAGCCACCTCCGCTTTTGCTGGGTTTGAACGACCGGCCGGGTGGTCCGCCGCAAATCCGATGGGGTCGCTTCATTGGGATCGGCGCCTGGCATCCGCCGAGCAGGCACTCACCCGTTTTTCCACAACGACGGGCACGGCCACGCAGAACCTCGATGTTCTAGGGGGCGGGTTCGATGTATTTGGTCAGGCGCTTTCACAGGTTCAGGTTGGATCGGGTGGTGGTGGCATTTTCGGATCGCTGATCGGGCTGGGTCTCAAGGCTCTGGGCTTGCCTGGGTTTTCCGGCGGTGGGGCCACCGGTGGCTCTGACCCAAAACGCGTGGCAGGCTTGGTTCACGAGAGCGAGTACGTTTTCGATGCGGTCAGCACAGCCAGGATCGGAGTTGCCAATCTGGAAGCAATCCGACGTGGCACGATGCCGGGCTATGAAAGTGGTGGGTATGTCAGCCATGCTCGGGGGTATTCGTTCCTGACAGGTACCGGAACGATGCAGCCCGCCAATGTGACTTTTGCCCCGATCATCGCTCCGATCAACAACAGCTCCGCCGCGCTGGATATGCAGGTTCAGGAAAGCACCGATGCGCGCGGGCAGCGCAGGTACGATCTGGTTCTATCCGATGCGGTAGCGACCGGCACCGGCGCGCGCGGCGGGCAGGCAGCCAAGGTCATGGGCAGCCGCTATGGGCTCAAACCTCGGGGGATCGCGCGCGGATGATTGCGACCTGGCCCGATACCCTCCCGCGCCCCGAGCGCAAGACCTGGAACGCCCAGCCCCAGGACGCGCGCCGGAAGCGCCAGCATGATGGCGGCCCGCCGGGCTATCGCCGCCGTTTTTCGTCGGCGGCTGAGTTTGTCACGCTGTCGGTTATTCTGACGCGGACGCAAAAGGCCGTCTTTGACCAGTTCTATCGCCTGGAATGCGCGCACGGGGCACATCTTTTCTGGATGCCGGACCCGACCACTGACGGCTGGGCGCTTCTTGATGAGGATGATCGGCCCTTGCTGGTCGATGACAATACGCCGCTTTTGGTTGCTGCAACATGGCTTTGTGCCTGGGGCGATGAGCCCCCGCAAGAAAGCATCGCAGGCCAGGTCGAGTTTCGAAAATCTTTTCAGATTGTGGTGATGCCATGAGCCGCAGAATTTCCCTGAACGCGCGCCAGGCGCATGATGAACACCACTCGGCTGAGATCGAGGTTGTCCTGTTCGAAATCAACCATCCGGCTCTGGAAGGTCCGATCCGACTTTCCACGGACAACACGGAGCGCCTAAGCGTGGACCCGTTGATCTATGGGACGCGGTCAGCCTGGCGCGGAGCCAATCCGCTAAGCGATCCATATCTTTGGATCATCGCGAGCGCTGTCATTCCTGACGACAGCGAAGACGTACCTGCTGCCTCGCAGATCGTTCTTGAGAATCTGGACGACCGTATGACGGAAGTGCTGCGCAGCTTCACTGAGCTGGCGGAGATGCACATGGCTGTGGTCCTGGCCTCCTCTCCTAGCGACATCGAGGGCGAATGGCTCGGTCTAAAGTTGATGAACGCCGAGGGAGATGCGGGTCAGATTGTTTTGTCGCTGTCGCGCGAAGAGATCGAGCTGGAGCATTTCCCCTCCGGCCGGATGAGCCGCCACAAGTTTCCGGGGCTGCACCTATGAGGAGGATAATCAAACTCATTAACCGGATATTGCGCCGCAAAGCCAAAACCCGCCGCCTAGAGCCGCCAAGTTTGGCGGCTCAGGTGGAGGCTTCTATCGGGAAATTTTCACGGGCTTCAAAGGCGTTGGAAGCTGCTTATTCACCAAAGCAAAGAGATCCTTCGTGATGCGGTTAATCTCTGGCATCATCTGTCCAACCTCTGCCGGGATGTGCACTTTGGCATTTTCTTCGGCCTGCCAAAGCAAGTTCTCCAACGACTCGCGTACCGTGGGGTGCTCAAGTGTCAGTTCGGCCAATACGAGGGATATAAAGGTTGAGTGGACAAGCTGCGTAAGCCGAAGCTCTTCAAGCTCATCGAGTATTTCCTCTTCATTCATCAGGTTCGTTCTTTCGTGGTTGCATCACTTAGGAATGAATGTCGGAGGGCGTTGGGGCGCCCTCCGACACTTGATGGGTAACAGCTGCGTATCGCTGTCCCAAGAGGGGAATCCCGAATGACCTGGTCCAACAGTTTCGTCGGCATCCCTCACGAGGATCTCGGTCGCACCCGCGAGGGGGCGGATTGCTGGGGCCTGGCCTGCATCATTTACGCAGAAGAGCTGGGCATCAGCTTGCCGGACTATCTGGGCTATGGCTCGGCCGAGGAGCATGGCGAGATCTCGGCGCTGATCGAGGGGGCGCAGGTTTCTCCCCTGTGGCTGCCCGTCAGTGGCCCGGCCATCGCCTTTGATATCGCGGTGTTTCGGCGCGGCCGGCTGCCCACGCATTTGGGCATAGTGGTGCGTCACGGGATCATGATCCATATGGCAGCCGAGGACGCGGCCAAACACCAGGACTATCGCCACGGCCCCTGGGCCAATCGCTTCGCGGGGCATTATCGCCACCATTCAAGGGCTGTTGAACGCCCAGTTCAAATCGTCTCGGAGGCCCCGCGATGAAGGATTTACCGATCCATGTTCTGGCCAGCACGGCGATTGACCCCGGCCAGTATCGCCTCAATTTGGATATGCCTTACGGCCTGAGTGTGGACCAGATCATTCGCCAGGCGCTGCCGGCGGTTCCCGACAATCAATGGGGCCAGTTGCGCGTTTCGCTGACCTCGCCTAAAGGCACGGCCCTGCTGGCGCGCGAGTATTGGTCTCAAACTCGACCCAAGCCGGGTGTCCAAATCGTGATCCGCCTTATCCCAGCCAAAGACACATTGCGCTCGGTTCTCCAGATTGTTGTATCCGTCGCGGCGGTGGCGATCGGCAACGTATTCGGCCCAACCGTGGGGGCCGCCCTGGGGATCGGGAAAGCTGCCGGTACGGCGCTCGTTACGCTGGGCGCCAGCATGGTTGGCCAGCTTTTGGTGAATGCTCTTATCCCGCCCGCCACCCAGGAAGATGTGCGCCAAAGCTATTCGATTTCCGGCTGGAAAAACCAGCTCGATCCCGACGGAGCCGTACCAGTGGTGCTGGGAACAGTGCGTTTCGCACCGCCCTTTGCTGCGCATCCTTACACAGAAATCGTGGGCGATGATCAGTATCTGCGCGCGTTGTTTGTGCTGGGCGAAGGCGAGCTGGCGATCGACGATATGCGGATCGGCGAGACCAGTCTGTCAGAATTTGACGAGGTGGAAACCGAGGTGCGCTATGGAATCCCCGGCGAACTACCTGTCAGTCTTTTTCCCAATCAGATCGTCGAAGAGCAGATCGGCGTCGAGTTGACGCGCCCGTTGCCGCGCGATGATCTGGGTGAGGTCATCGCGGGCGAGCCTGCTATCGAAACCCCGGTTGTGCGCACCACAGGCGCTGATGCCTCGGGCGCCAGTGTCATTCTGGCCTTTCCCGCAGGCCTGGTCAGTTTCAACGATAAAGGCCGCAAGAGGACCCACTCTGTCCGTGTGCGCGTCGAGCAGCGCCTGGTAGAGGCCACTGAGTGGCAATTGGTCGAGGAGCTGGAGATCGCCGCCAGCAAAACCGAGGGCTTTTTCCGGCAGCATTCCTGGGACTTCCCATCGCGCGCCCGTTGGCAAGTGCGCCTAACCATGTTGACGGATGAGACCGAAAGCAGCCAGGTGCAACAACGCACCAACTGGGCGGCGCTGCAAACTCACCGCCCCGAATACCCGCTGGCCTATCCGCGCCCGCTGGCCCTTGTGGCTGTCAGGATCAAGGCCACCCACCAGCTCAACGGAGCTTTGGACAGTTTCAACGTGCTGGCCCGCCGAATTTGCGCTGACTGGAATGAAGCGACGCAAAGCTGGGTCGCCCGCGCAACGCAAAGCCCTGCAAGCCTGTACCGCCATGTGCTGCAAAGCCCCGCCAACCCCAAACCAGCTGACGATGCGGACCTTGACCTCGCCCAAATTGAGGAGTTCGCAGAGTTCTGCACCGCGAAAGGCTTGACCTATAACCGAGTTCTTCAGGACAAAGGCACAACTCTGCGCGACATCTTGGCCGAAGTAGCAGGAGCAGGGCGTGCTACACCGCGCCATGACGGACGAACCTGGGGGGTCGTCATTGATCGCCCTGACGAGAACGCGTTGATCGTAGACCACGTCAACCCGCGCAATTCCTGGGCCTTTAAATGGCAGCGTGCCTATGCAGACCCGCCCCATGCATTTGTCGTCACCTTCAAGGACGCTGGAAACGACTTCAAGGAGACACAGCGTGTGGTGCGCTGGCCGGGCTATGACGGCGACATCGAACTGACCGAGGCGCTGGCTTTGCCGGGGAAGGTCTATGCCGATGAGGTCTGGCGCGAGGCCCGCCGTCGCCAGCTCGAAACCATCTATCGCGCCGACACCTATCAGGCCACACAGGATGGCGCAGTTCGTGTGGTTACGCGCGGGGATGCGATCATGCTGTCTCATGATGTGCTGAGCCGGGTTCAGCTCGCCGCACGGGTCCGCGCGGTCAGCGGCAACGCGATCGAGCTGGACGAGCTGGTCACGATTGAAGAAGGCCAAACCTACGCCATCCGGTTTCGTGTTTTTGCAGGCCAAGAAGATTCGATCGGCACGTCGGTTGTTCGCCAGGTCAGGGCGAACATCGGAGAGACCCAGCTTTTAAGCTTGGAGGGCAACGGCGCTCTGCCGGCGCAGTGGGATGTTGTACATTTTGGTCCGCTGGCGTCGGAAAGTGCATTGCATATCGTTCGCGGCGTTGAAGCGAGCGAAGATATGTGTTCGATCCTTCATACGATTGATGCAGCTCCTGAGATCGACGCCGTTCTGGCGAATACCGAAGTTCCCACCTGGTCTTCCCGCGTTGGAGAGGAGCTGGATGCAAACCTGCTACAACCGTCAGCCCCGCGCTTTTTCTCAGTCGCCTCGGGTCTGGATGGCACAGATGAAGAGGGCCTGATCACCTTCCTTATTGAGCCGGGTGCGGGCGCGATTGCAACCGCGAGCTATGAGCTGGACCACCGTCTTCATGGCGCCGAGGCCTGGTCAACCGTCTCGATCCCGGCCGCCAACGGCGGTGGAAGCCTGGACCTCTACATGACTGGAGATGTGGTGGAGCTACGCTTGCGCGGTGTCAGCGCGACCGGAGTGACGGGGCCAGATAGCGCAATCCTGACAGTCAATGTTGGTGCGGCGGACACGGCCATCCCAGAAGCACTGGACGAGGAAGCCATCACCGTTACAACCCTTCTGGGCGGCGCACTGATCCAGTTTGCTACGGGCCAAGATGCAAGCACCGCGCAAGTGCAGCTCTATCGGTCCAACTCGGCCGTGCTGGATCGTGAGACCGACGCCGTGGGCGCGGCCCTGACCGTAGCCCCAAAGCAGAGCCATTCCCTGAGCGTAGGCGATACCGGGCGCACCGACCTGGTGGTCGGCGGGCAGATGGACAATGCTTTGTCCTGGGCGCTGGGTGCGGGCTGGAGCATCGGTGCGGGCGTGGCACAGCATAGCGCAGGCAGTGCCGATGCGATCAGCCAGGCCCTGAGTGCATTGGCTGGAAAATACTACCGGGTTGCGCTCTCTGTCTCGGGCCGCACGGCGGGCACGGTGACCGCGCGCCTGACAGGCGGGTCAGATCGGCCTGGCGCAGATATCGCGGTGGATGGAAATCATAGCGACCGTATCCAGGCCGTAACCGGAAACGATACGATCGAGCTGCTGGCCAGC
Source organism: Thalassovita sp. ABM4_323 (assembly GCF_056158665.1). Classification (NCBI taxonomy): domain Bacteria; kingdom Pseudomonadati; phylum Pseudomonadota; class Alphaproteobacteria; order Rhodobacterales; family Roseobacteraceae; genus Thalassovita; species Thalassovita sp. ABM4_323. The sequence continues at coordinate 284,678 of NZ_JBSWTS010000007.1, forward strand.
TCTGATTTCGACGGCGCGGTCGATGATGTCACCGCCTATCTCGAAACAGCCGCTTGCCTGGATCAGGGCTCACATTTTCTTTGGCTGGAACCGCAAAACGCGGACGGCGTGCCTGGCCCACTGGCCGGGCCCTTCACAATCACAATCTACTAGGAGGAGCGGAACATGGCTGCAGCTGGCGTTCGCGCAACAACACTTGATCCGGTTACGATCGTTGATGAGCTCATTGGAAATCGCGACGGCAGCACCGTCCGTGTGTCGATGCCCAGTGTCCGACAGATTGTTGGAATGGAGCAGCATATTGGCAATCTGGGCTGGGTGTCCTTTGGGGCCACAGAACCGCTGGGAACCCAGAAAATTCAGGTCGGATCAAATTGGTACGCCCCTGAAGCCATCGTGATCGGAATGACGGGCCAGTCCAATGCGGGCGAGAACCCCGGCCAGACCGGGGGCGATCTGTCCACCCACCCGGATGTTTTTGCATGGGACCATGTCGCTGGTGAGATCGTGTCAGCGCAGCTGGGGGCGGAACCCTTTGCAACCGCTGGCCAGATCGCGTCCGTGGCCTTTGCCTGGGCCAAGCGTCTGGCAACAGAACTGCGCCGCCCTGTGCTGATTGTGAACGAGCCGGTGGGCGGCTCTGGTCTGGCCACTCACCTGCCCGGTGGCGAGAATTTCACCACCTTTGATGCGGCGATGACGGCGGCGCTGGCGGCTGCATCCGGCACGTTGGTGGCGGGCAAAGATACGGCTGATTTCATCGGGATGGTCCATGGCGAGGACTGGTCGGATCTGGGGCCTCTCTACACCATCAGCGAGGAACGGTTCGGCGAGCTGATCGAAGGCTGGCGGGCGCAAAGCTGGTGCGATGCACGCACCGGGCTGATCTTTGGCGAGGTCATGCGCGAGGCGGATGGTGGCACGGCTCACCGGGCGAACCGGGAATGGGCGCGGCTGGTGGCCTCGGGGCGCTATGACAACCTGCGCCTGGTCAGCGCGGCCGGTCTGGAGCTGCAGGGCGACGGTATTCACGCCACGGGTCTGGGAATCGACGAATACGGGCGGCGCTTCGCGGATGTCTCGTTGGATCATGACCCCGGCATTCGATCGGATGCGCTGCACTATGCGGGGCTTGGCCAGGCCGCCACGATCATTGATGGCGAGTTGTATCACCTGGCCGCCGAGATGCCGTTCGATCCGACCACCGGGGACGCGGATACGGTCACCATCGGCAGCGTGGTGGGTGGCGCGCCTGTGGTGTTCGATCTGGACGGGGTGCAGACCAAGACGGCCACGGATGAGGTAACCAAGGCAGTCAGCCTTGTGGTTGAACAGCCCGCCGCGCGGCTGAAGGTCTGGCTGCCAGCTTTTGCGGGGGAGGATCAGCCCTATACGTTGGCCGTGAACAATGCTGATCCCACCGGCCAGATCAGGGGGCTGACCCTGGGGCCGAAAGCGCCGCTGTCGCAGATCTACATCGCGGGTCATACAGAGTTCAGCGGGCTGGTCGAGCCGCGCCTGTGGCCCCGGACCCTGACGACTTTCCGTCTGCAAAAAGCACCCAAGGCGGACTTTTCAAAGTTCGTGGCCGAGGATATGCCAGCGGGGCTGACATTGCTGAATTTTGATGATTGCTTCCTTCCCGAGCATGTGCGCGCGGATATCACGGCGGTCAATGCGGCGCGCGGGGGCGCCATTGACGTGCAATCGCTGGGCCGCACCGCCGGGTCCACCCAGCAGCACGCTTTTGCATCGGTGACGGACCTGACGGACGCCATTGGCGACGGGTTTGATGTGGCGGAATGCTCAATCATTCATCTGCGCAAGGATGATTGGGTCTATCAGGTTCAGCGGGACGCCACGGCACCCGTTATACCCGGTATCGCGCCTGCGGGATACCGCCTGATCACGCGCGATTTCCCCAGCCGCGAACTGGCCAGCGCCGCATTGCAGGCAGACTGGCGCCTGCCGGATGGGGAAATCATCGCCGCCGGTGGCCTGAACTACGCGTTCAACAGCGCGGCGGGCGATCCGGTACATGCAATGCCGGGTGTCGAACCGTCAGGAGAAGCCGAGTGCCCGCACTTTGGGCTGTCTGGCGACGGAGAGACGGATGACACCATGCGCCTGGCCGAGGCGTTCGCGTGGTCGAAAGCATCTGGCAAGACGGTGCATGGTCGGCTTGGTGACACCTACAACATCACCAGCAAAATCACCCACACAGGCACGGTCAAGTTTGATGGGCGTGGCGCTGCGGTGCGCAAGTCCACGAATGGTGGCACGTTTGTTTTTACTCCAGAAATAGAAAGCTACGACCTGGCGGAAGATTACGTCGCGGGGAGCACCAACCTCCCTGTCGTGGACACGGGGACGGCATTGCGGCCCGGTCAGGTGATCATGGTCGTCTCCGATGCGAACGAGCCCGGTCAGCGCGACAAGGGGAGCGCGACCACACAGTATCGCAAGGCGCGCTACGCCTTTGTGGGCCGGGGCAGCACCACGACCAACGTGGTGCTCTCCCGACCTCTCGATAAGATCAGAGGCGTACACCCAGCGGTAAGCGCGGGGGATGAGGCTCTGGTTGAGGCGTTCACCACGGCATTTAACGCACGCATTATCGTGCCCGATATGAGTGCTGAGTTTGCTTTCAAGAACGTCCACGCCTGGTACGACGATGGCCATGCGGCTGGCCAAGGGGGCGCTCTGTGGACCGGGACTTTCTTGAAAATCGGACCTTACTCCCATGGGCTGGTCGAAAACCTGCGCCAGACGCGTGGCTATGACGCCATGATTTCGAATGTCGGTACATACAACCTGACGCTCCGTGAGTGTCACGCCGAACATCTGGCCAATGATCCCGAAAACGACCAACATGGCTACGGCGTCTCGGACACTGGGCTGGCCACACACATTTACGGCCTGACCGGGATTGATGACCGACACGTATACACGACCAACAGCGTTCGTATCGCTGTTGGCGAAACAGACCTGTTGAAAGTAGCTGGCGCTGCGAACACGCGAGGCGCACGGGTGTATGGGTTCTATGGTGAAGGTGGTGAGAACGCCCCGCTCGACACGCACCAAGGATGTGAGGACATAATCTTCTTCTCCCCCTACGTGGCGGGTGCGTCCGGCAAGGCCGCGGCTTTCCGGGGGGATGTTACCGTCCATAAGCTGCAGGTGCGCAACTGCAAGTACGGTGTGATGTGCTTTACGGAATATCAGAGCGGGGACGCTGATGAGGACTTTTTCACAAACAGCAAGCGCCGAGAGGACATGACAAAGGTGGAGCTTACCGATCCCGACATCGAATGCGAAGGCCCGCCGTTTGACTTTTCCAACGCCACCCTCGAGGTAAACGGAACCGCGCGGATCAAGGCCGCAACGCACAGGCTCTTTGGTGATGTTGTTGAGGGCGCAGCAGGTCGAAGCAAGGGCAAACTGATCTGGGGCGCTAGCGGCACGTTCGAAGCGTCCGACTTCGACGGCGCTTTACCCCTTGAAGCCTTCGATGACACGGGCGTTTTCGATCTCGATGAACCTCAAGCGCTTGTGAAGAACGCAGCAGGGTTCCCGAAGACCGAAGTGACAATCCTTGACGGTGTGGATTTCACAATCGACGTTGCAGCGGCGACGGCCACAGCGGTGCGGGGCTTTAACTGTGGCGATATTGCAATTGATACCGCAGTAGAGAACCGGGGCACGTTGCGGATCAAGCTGCCGTCGGACGGCGTGCTGTTCGGCCCGGAAGGCGAGTTCAGGGGGTCGGGTTTGTACCGATTCGAACTGGACGGTGCCGATGACAATGCGGTCAACCCAAACCTTATCGGCCGCCGGGTCAATGTCGAGGCCGTCGATGGCTCGGTGCGCTGGTTCGCGCCACTGCCTTCTGGCGAAATGCACACGCTGTATGTTGACAAGGTCGAAACCAACCTGGACCCGGGCGATACCGGCGCAGAGGTCGATGACGCCTATGTTCCCAAGGTGGTGCAGGTGGCCAATCATCTGGGGACGATCGGATCGGGCCGCATTCATTTGCGCCAGGTGTTTAAGAAAACAGGCAGCAATGCCTCAGCCAACCTGAAATGGGATACGTTCGGAAGCTATCAGGACCAGTTTGATATGCCAGCGGGCGACGCGGTTTGCCGGTTTGACGCGGAAATCATCATCCAAAGCAACACCAGTTACACGACGATTGTGGACTGGAAATCCTCGGACGGGACGGGCACTGCGGCCGACATGAACCGCCAGAAGGTTCTTTCCGATACCCATGCGGGCCTGGACGCCGCCACCGGCGCGATCATGAACCTCGATCCAACCATTCACGCCGCAGACACCGTCACCTCGGTGCTTTTTGAGCTGAAGGTTTCTGAGGGCGGGTTCTTCTGAGGCTGCGCTGAACTGTTGATTAGTTCGCCCCCTTGATTGAGCGATAAACGTGCGTTCAACGACTATTGAATGCCTGTCCAAATCGCGGTCTTTTAAAGGCAGCGGGCAGTCAGCAAGCGACCTCGAGTCATTCGCTGTTGGGTAAAAACCGTTCTGCTGCAGATATTGGTGTCAAACACTGCCGATTTTGCTGACCGGCTACACTGAAAACTGTTCTATGCCTGACACAGGTTGCGTCCCTGCGGTCAGGTGTGGCAAACATTCGCCTCCGTTTTGCCCATTATTCAGTAGCTTTCTTCAATTCGTCCACAACTTATTGCGGTTTTCCACAAAATTTAGCTTTACATGTGAACCGCCGCCCATGCACCATATCTGGTAAGGGAGGCGGGACTAGCCCCCTTCCTTAGAGCAGGCACCTAGCGCTTGGGGCGCTGCCAAGCCCCAAACGCTACACAGCATAAAGAGGTGGCGCCATGGCATTGTCCGAGCAGTATTTACACGAAGACCTTCACCCCATCGATCTGGTCGAGCACATCGCGACTTATCACGATTGGGAATTCGATCGGATCGCAGATGATCAGATCGCGATGGCTGTTGAAGGACAGTGGCGAACCTACTCGATCACGTTGGCCTGGTCCGATTACGACGAAACCCTGCGTCTGGTCTGCAGCTTTGAAATGGAGCCCCCCAAGGACACCCTGCCCTCGATGTACAAGGCGCTGAACGCCGTGAACGATCAGTGTTGGGCAGGGGCGTTTACCTTCTGGGAAGATCAGCAACTGATGGTCTATCGCTACGGTCTGGTGCTGGCGGGCGGTCAGGTCGCCTGCCCCGACCAGGTGGACACGATGATCCGCGCCGCGGTGCTGAGCGCCGAACGCTATTACCCCGCCTTCCAACTGGTTGTCTGGGGGGGGCGTGAACCCGAAGAGGCCCTTCAGGTCGCCATTGCAGAGGCCTACGGTCGCGCGTAACACTTGCCCCCGACATTGACGAAAGATGACGGGGGTTTCTTATGAACATGGATCACGTGGCCAAGGCCGGGCTGGTATTGCTGGGCTGCGGCAAGATGGGCTCGGCCATGCTGGAGGGCTGGCTGAACAACGGGTTGCCTGCCACGTCTGTCTGGGTGAATGATCCGTTCCCCTCGGATTGGCTGAAGGCCAGCGGCGTGCATTTGAACGCTGATTTGCCCAGCGCCCCGGCGATCGTTCTGATCGCGGTGAAACCTCAGATGATGGCCGATGCCCTGCCCACGCTGGCGGCAATGGGCAATGGCGACACACTGTTCGTGTCGGTCGCGGCCGGGGTTAGCATTCCCACCTACGAAACCATCCTTGGCGCCAGAACCCCGATCATCCGCGCCATGCCCAACACGCCTGCCGCCGTGGGGCAAGGCATCACGGCGATCATCGGCAATTCCTGTGCATCAAGCGATCACTTGGCCCTGGCGCAATCCCTGCTCGAGGCCGTGGGCCAGGTTGTCCGGCTGCAATCCGAAAGCCAGATGGACGCGGTGACCGGGCTGTCCGGCTCGGGCCCCGCCTATGTGTTTCACATGATCGAAACCATGGCCGCCGCCGGCGAGGCCCAAGGCCTGTCCCCGGAACTGGCCATGCAACTGGCCAAGGCCACGGTCGCGGGCGCGGGCGCTTTGGCCATGCAGGCCGAGGAGACCCCCAGTCAGCTGCGCGTGAACGTGACCTCGCCCAACGGCACCACGCAAGCGGGGCTAGAGGTGCTGATGGACTCCGGCACCGGCCTGTCCCCCTTGATGGCGGCAACGGTCAAGGCAGCAACCGACCGATCCAAGGAGCTGGCCAATGGCTGAAATCAGCTTTGATGATTTTCTGAAGGTCGACATCCGCGTCGGCAAAGTGCTGCGCGCCGAACCCTACCCCGAGGCCCGCAAACCCGCGATCAAGATGTGGATCGATTTTGGCCCGGACATCGGCGAGCGCAAAACCAGCGCTCAGGTGACGAAGCACTACACCCCCGAAGAGTTGATCGGAAAAACCGTGATGGGCGTGGTGAACTTCCCCCCGCGCCAGATCGGCAAATTCATGTCCGAGGTCCTGGTTCTGGGCGTGCCCGACGACGCGGGCGAGGTCGTCTTGCTGACCCCCGACAAAGACGTTCCCGTTGGTGGGCGCATGTACTGATGGCGCCGCGCGTCCTAATATCCCGCCCCCTGCCTGACGCCGTGATCGCGCGGGCGCAGGGCTTGTTTGACGTCGAACTGCGCGCAGATACCCTGCCCATGAGCCCCGATGAAATGATCCAAGCCCTTCAGGACTTTGACGGGGTGATGCCGACACTCGGCGATCTGTTCAGTGCAGATATTTTTGCGGCCGCTCCGACCCCCCGCGCGCAAATCCTGGCGAATTTCGGCGTGGGCTACAACCATATTGATGTGGCGGCCGCTCAGGCAGCCGGGCTGACGGTCACGAACACACCCGGCGCGGTGACGGATGCGACTGCCGACATCGCCCTGACCCTGATCTTGATGAGCGCGCGCCGCGCCGCCGAGGGCGAACGTCTGGCGCGCTCGGGCACGTGGCAGGGCTGGCATCCAACGCAGATGCTGGGCTTGCATGTCACAGGCCGCAAGGTCGGTATCGTCGGCATGGGCCGCATAGGTCAGGCGATTGCGCGGCGCTGTCACTTTGGGTTTGGGATGGAGGTGCTGTTTCACAACCGCTCGCCCAAATCCGTGGACATGCCCGCCACGCAGATCAATTCGTTGACGGAATTGGCAGCACAGGTCGACATCCTGGTGACAGCCGTGCCCGGAGGCGCAGCAACAAATCATCTGATCGATTCAGAGATCTTTGCGGCCATGCAGCCCCACGCGCATTTCATCAATATCTCGCGCGGGGATGTGGTGGACGAGGCCGCCCTGATCGCAGCGCTGGAATCCGGCCAGATCGGCGGTGCGGGCCTGGATGTCTATGAACAGGAACCCGCCATCCCCCGGGCTTTGCGTGACAGCAACAAGGTCACACTGCTGCCCCATCTGGGCACGGCGGCGCTGAATGTGCGCACGGATATGGGGATGATGGTGCTGGACAATCTGCAAGCATTTTTCGACGGGCAAACCCCGCCCAACACCGTATGACAAAGGGGGCCAAACGGCCCCCTGATCAATTCACTTGGCGTTTTGTTCCAGCGCGTCCAGACGGGCCTTGAGCGCTTCGTTTTCCTCGCGCGCTTTCTGGGCCATCAGGCGCACGGCCTCGAACTCTTCGCGGGTGACGAAATCACGATCGGCCAGCCAGCGGTCGATCATGGACTTCATCGCCGTTTCGGCCTCGTCCTTGGCACCCTGGGCCACGCCCATCGCGTTGGTCATCAATTGGGACATATCGTCCAGAAATTTGTTCCGGGTCTGCATCCTGCGTCTCCACCGTTACACTTTGCACCCTATATGGGGCGCATCGGGGCCAGCCACAAGGTTGACTTCACCATCCAGCCAGAGGCACACAGACGCACATGAGCACAGGCATCCCATTTCCCGACATCTCGTCCGAGCTGTTTTCGATCTCTTTGTTCGGATTCGAGTTCGCCCTGCGTTGGTACGCGCTGGCCTATATCGTTGGCATCCTGATCGGCTGGCGCATCGTGCTGATGGCCATCCGCCGCCCTGGATTGTGGCGCGAGGGCGCCCCGATGACCGACGGCCAGGTCGAGGATCTGCTGACCTGGATGATCGTCGGTATCATCCTAGGGGGGCGCCTGGGATTCGTGCTGTTTTATCAACCCGGATACTATCTGGATCACCCCGCCGAGATTTTGAAAGTCTGGCAGGGCGGCATGTCCTTTCACGGGGGCTTTCTGGGCGTGGTCCTAGCCGCCCTGGTCTTTACCGCCCGCCACAGTATCCCGCGTCTGTCCACCGGAGACCTGCTGGCCTTGGCAGTGCCCATCGGGCTGATGCTGGGCCGGATCTCGAACTTCATCAACGCCGAGCTATGGGGCCGTCCGACCGACCTGCCCTGGGGTGTGATTTTCCCGGGTGAATCCGCGCAAGCCTGCGAGGGCATCGTGGGCCTGTGCGCGCGCCATCCCTCGCAACTGTACGAAGCCTTTCTGGAAGGTGTTATTCTGGCAACGCTGCTGCTGTGGATGGCCTTCCGGCGTGGGGCGCTGAAAAAGCCCGGTCTGATCATGGGAACGTTCCTATTGGGCTATGGGTTGGCGCGGATGTTCGTTGAATATTTCCGGCAGGCCGACGATCAGTTCATCACCATGGACAATCCACTGGGGCATGTGATCCGTCTGGGGGAATTTGGCCTGAGCATGGGGCAACTGCTGTCACTGCCCATGGTGATTGTGGGGTTGGGGTTTGTCTTATATGCCCAGCGACGCAATGACTGACCTGAAGACCCACCTGATTGATCGCATCCGTCGCAACGGCCCCCTCAGCGTCGCCGACTACATGGCCGAATGCCTGCTGCATCCGCGCTTTGGCTATTACACCACGCGCGATCCTCTGGGCGCTGCGGGCGATTTCACCACCGCCCCCGAAATCAGCCAGATGTTTGGCGAGCTAATCGGCCTGTCGCTGGCGCAATGCTGGATGGATCAGGGTGCGCCCTCGGCCTTTGTCTTGGCCGAGGCCGGCCCCGGACGCGGAACCCTGATGGCTGATATTCTGCGCGCCACCCGCGCCGTGCCCGGTTTTCATGTCGCCATGCAGCTGCATCTTATCGAGGCCTCGCCAACCCTACGGGCGGCACAGGCTCAGACCCTCGCGAAGTACTCGCCACAATGGCATGAACAGGTGTCCGACCTGCCCTCGGGCCTGCCACTGTTCTTTGTCGCCAACGAATTTTTTGACGCCCTGCCCATCCGCCAGTTTGTGCGCGACGGGGATGGCTGGCGCGAAAAACGGGTCGCCGCAGAGGAGGACGCGCTGATCTTCGCTCTGGCCGGTCCGGCCCCGCAAGAGGCCCTGACCCACCGGCTGGACGACACGAAAGACGGTGATCTGGTCGAGATATGCCCCCCCGCCCCGGCCATCACCGCAGATCTGGGCCAGCGGATTGCCGACCATGGCGGTGCCGCGCTGCTGATCGACTATGGGGACTGGCGCAGCCTGGGCGACACGCTGCAAGCGCTGCGCAACCACGAACGCGCTGACCCGCTGGCCGCTCCGGGTCAGGCTGATCTGACCGCCCATGTGGATTTCGAAGCCCTTGCACAGGCCGTCCCCTGCAAATTCACCCACCTGACCGGGCAAGGCGTGTTCTTGGAACGTCTTGGGATCACCGCACGTGCCCAAGCCTTGGCCAAACAGGTACAGGGAGCCGAGCTGGAAACCCTGATCCAGGCACATCGACGCTTGACGCATCCAGAGGAAATGGGGACGCTCTTTAAGGTCATCGGGCTGTATCCCGATGGCCAAACCGCGCCCCCCGGACTGGAGCCTTGACCCGTCATGACTTTGGAAATCCTGACCTCTGACGACCTGCGCGACACGCGCCACGGTTTTTTCACGCGCAAAGGCGGCGCGTCCTCGGGCGTCTTTCAGGGCTTGAACTGCGGCTTTGGCTCGTCGGACCAAAAGGAAATCGTCACGATCAACCGTGCGCGCGTGGCTCAGGCGATGGAGGTCGCAGGCGATGCGCTGGTCACGATCCACCAGACGCATTCAGCGGATGTTGAGGTGATCAAGGAGACGGATCAGACGACCGGCCCTGCCGATGCGATGGTCACCGACGTGCCCGGCCTGGCCTTGGGGATTTTGACCGCCGATTGCCAACCTGTGCTATTTGCGGATGCCGAGGCGGGTGTTGTTGGTGCTGCCCATGCCGGTTGGCGCGGGGCGCTGGACGGCATTCTGGAAAACACCGTTCAGGCGATGTCTGATCTGGGCGCCAAACGCGAAAACATCAGCGCGGTTGTCGGCCCCTCGATCAGCCAGCGCGCCTATGAGGTTGGCCCCGAATTCCTGGACAGTTTTCTGGCCGATAATCCGGACAATGGGCGCTTCTTCATCAGCGGTGACGCAGATCGGTATATGTTCGATCTGCCTGCCTATGGTCTGCACCGGCTGCGCAATACGGGGATCGGCCTGGCCACCTGGATTCGGCATTGCACCTATTCGGATCCTGACCGGTTCTTTTCCTATCGCCGGACCACGCACGAGAAAGAGGCGGACTACGGTCGGCTGATCTCGGTGATCCGGCTCTAGCGCCCCGGCATCTAAACGACACATTTCTTCCGCAAAGTCTTGGGATCAGCGCCCAAACAATGCCGCATTGGCCGGGCAGATTGTTTCCAGAACAACGAATAACCCCGAGTTGCAGGAGCAGTCAGAATGGCACGCACTCAGAAACGCTGGATGAAATCCGTGATCGCAACCTCCAAGTCCGACATGCCCGCCATGCCCTGGACCCGGCAAGCGAAGGCCGCGAAGGCAGCCGCGACCAAACAGTCAAAGGACGCCCGCCAGGCGGGTTGATCCCAATACAAGTTTCATGCGCCCGACTGATCTGGCCGCTCATACCTGAGCGGCCATTTTTTTGCGCATCGATTCGGCCAGACCCCCAGAATGTGGCGCATCTGTTCAGCCATGTGAAACAATCACAAGTAGACTACCCCATCTATCCCGACCCAAAGACACAATAGACAGAATCCTTTGACAATAGCGGGCCTCAGCGGCCACTATTTCCTTATCAACAGATGGAAACCTGTCCTTCTGTCGTTGTCGGTGGGGGCCGACGCGGATGTGACGAACCTGAACAGGTGCGTTCATGAATAAAATTGCCCCCGTATTCGATACGGCTGCCAACTACTCTCTCAACCTGCGGTCCACGCCGGCGGATACGCAGCGGCGTCCTGTCCCGACGCGCCGCTATGACATTGCCTATCTGAACGATGACAGCACGCCCGAATACCGCCAGGTGATCGCGCCCAGCCTGCCCTCGTTCGAGGCCGCGTTTTCCGCCTATGGTCGTGGGCTGCTGATCTCGACCATCGATGGCCCCTGTGCGATCGAGGATCTGGAACCCGGCATGATGATCGAAACGCTGGAATACGGCCCCCTGCCCGTCCTGTGGATCGGGTCGATGCAAATCATCCCGAATCTGCCCACGGATCGCCCAGAGCTGAGTAGCCTGGTGCGCATCATGGCGGATCGTTTTGGCATTGGCCGCCCCGTGATCGATATGATCCTGGGCCCTCGGGCTCGGTTGCTACGAGGCGAAGGCAAAGAGGCAACCTATGTGCCCGCGCATGAGCTGGTGGATGGGGATGGCGTATTTCAGCTGACCCCGCCCGCCCCGACGCGGGCCTATCACATCTGCCTGCCGCGCCACGCGACCATTCTGGCCGGAGGGTTGCATTTGGAATCCTACCATCCGGGCCGCTACAAAGCCGAGATGCTGGGCCCCGAACTGCTGCGGATTTTCCTCAGCCTCTTCCCGCATCTGCGCAGCATGCCCGAATTCGGACCGATGGCGCATCCGCACCACGACGAGGCCACGCACCTACAGGCGGAAATGTACTGAGGAAACCCTCGCTTAGGCAGAGCGGCTCAACCGCTCTTCCAACACGTCGAAAGGCACGCCGGGATCGTCCTTGGCATTGCGGATCACCAACGAAGTTTTCACGCTGGCCACATTGTCCGCCGCCGTCAACTGTTCGGTCAGGAAAGACTGGAACGTACTGAGATCAGGCGCGACGCATTTCAGGATAAAGTCCACCTCGCCGTTCAACATGTGGCATTCGCGAACCAAGGGCCAGTCGCGACAGCGCTGCTCAAAGGCGCTCAGGTCAACCTCGGCCTGGCTTTGCAGTCCGACCATCGCAAAGACCTGAACCTCGAATCCCAATTCGCGCAAATCCACACGGGCGTGGTAGCCTTGGATAAATCCAGCCTCTTCCAACGTCCGCACCCGGCGCAAACACGGCGGTGCCGAGATCCCAACCCGTTTGGCCAATTCGACATTGGTCATGCGGCCATCAGCCTGCAATTCGGCCAGAATTTTCCGATCAATTGGGTCAAGACGTGAGGTCGGCATAACTATCCTCCTATGGATCGGTTTCTTATAGCAACCAATGCGATAGCGCAATAATATTTCGCCCTTCCGCAACATAGTTACCTATTATTTTGAATCTCGCCCATTTTATAATCCAGCGCCGAAATCGCGACTTCGGCCGCACCACAAGGCCACAACGCACAGCAACAAGGGCTTTTCGCCAGCGCGGCAGACCATTATATGCCTCTGGAACGCAAGACAAGCGAAAGAGGATTCCATGGCCGAAACGCGACACACCAAGGTTCTGATCATTGGCTCGGGGCCTGCGGGCTATACCGCGGGCGTTTACGCCAGCCGCGCGATGCTGAACCCGATTCTGGTCCAGGGGATCGAGCCGGGCGGACAGCTGACCACCACCACCGAGGTGGAGAACTATCCCGGCTTTACCGAGGTTCAGGGCCCCGACCTGATGATAAAGATGCAGGAACACGCCGCCGCGATGGGCTGCGAGATCATCGGCGATATCATCACCGACCTGGACACGTCCGCGCGCCCATTCAAAGCGACCGGCGACAGCGGTACTGTCTATACCGCTGACGCGGTGATCCTGTGCACCGGCGCGCGCGCCAAATGGCTGGGGCTGGACAGCGAAGAGGCCTATAAGGGCTTTGGCGTGTCGGCCTGCGCCACCTGTGACGGGTTCTTTTATCGCGGACAGGAAATCGTGGTCATCGGGGGCGGCAATACAGCCGTCGAAGAGGCGCTGTTCCTGACCAACTTCGCCAGCAAAGTTACTCTGATCCACCGCCGCGACGAGCTGCGCGCGGAAAAGATCCTGATCGACCGCCTGATGAAGAACGAGAAAATCGAACCGCTTTGGGATCACGTGCTGGACGAGGTCGTCGGCGAGGACAACCCCAAGGGTGTCACCGCCGTGCGCGTAAAGCATGTGGAAACCGGCGAGGTCAGCGAAATCCCCTGTAAGGGCGTTTTCGTCGCCATCGGCCATGCTCCGGCCAACGAATTGGTCAAGGATGTGCTGGAGCTGCACAACGGCGGCTATGTTCTGGTCAAACCCGGCACCACCGAAACGTCGATCCCAGGTATTTTCGCTGCGGGCGATCTGACCGACCACAAGTACCGCCAGGCCGTGACCTCGGCCGGTATGGGCTGCATGGCGGCGCTGGACGCCGAACGCTGGCTGGCCGAACAAGAGTAATCGACCGACATCCCAATACCGGGGGCGGGCCCATGTGGCTGGCCCCCGGAACAAGATGCAGCGTTTGCATCGGCCCCTGGCTAGCCCGTCTACACCGACTGGCATCCCCTGGAACCGGGTCCCGGCTTTGCTTAAAAAGTTGGAAAACCTACCCTACATTGCGAAAATCTGCCGATCCGCAAAGTTTGTTCTTTGCTGAACACACATGTCGTGCTATGCGTTCAATCGTGAACACACCTTGAGTCGCCCAGCAGAATACCACAATGCCAACGTCAAAGCTCAATGCCGCCGAGGAAGACATGCTCTTTCGTTTGTTGCGCCAACTGGACATCGCGCCAGAGGCAACGCAACGCGCGACGGCCGGCGCATTGGGGATTTCACTGGGCCGATTGAACACGTTGTTGCGCACCACGGCCCAGGCCGGACTGATCAAGATCTCCGAGCGCAATGGCCCCGACAAACGGCAACGGTTTGCCTATGCCATCACCGCCCGCGGCGCGGCCGAGAAGAACCGGCTTACCGACCAATTCCTGAACCGAAAATTTGCAGAGTATGAGGCTCTGCATGCTGAACTCACCGGCACGAATAGTGGCCTAATTCCATTCAAGAGTAGGATACAAATCATGCAAAATAATCTTGCGCCCATCCCCGAACTGTACGTTTCGTACGACTCGGCCCAGAAACTGAAAGTCGAAGCGGCCGATCTGGTTAGCTGGGACCTGACCCCCCGTCAGATCTGCGACCTCGAACTGCTGATGAACGGCGGTTTCAACCCGCTCAAGGGCTTTCTGACCGAAGAAGATTATAACGGTGTCGTAGAAAACATGCGCCTGGCGGATGGTTCGCTGTGGCCGATGCCGATCAACCTGGATGTCAGCGAAGAATTCGCCGAGTCGCTGGAAATCGGTCAGGACATCGCCCTGCGCGACCAGGAAGGCGTGATCCTGGGCACCATGACCGTCACCGACCGTTGGGAACCCAACAAAGCGGTCGAGGCCGAGAAGGTCTTTGGCGCCGATGACGATGCGCACCCCGCCGTGAACTACCTGCACAACCACGCAGGCAAGATCTATCTGGGTGGCCCGGTCACCGGGATTCAGCAGCCGGTACACTATGACTTCCGTGCCCGCCGCGACACTCCGAACGAACTGCGCGCCTATTTCCGCAAGCTGGGCTGGCGCAAAGTGGTTGCGTTCCAAACCCGTAACCCGCTGCACCGCGCGCACCAGGAACTGACCTTCCGCGCCGCAAAAGAGGCCGAAGCCAACCTGCTGATCCACCCCGTTGTTGGCCTGACCAAGCCGGGCGACGTTGACCACTTCACCCGTGTGCGCTGCTACGAGGCCGTTCTGGACAAATACCCGGCGTCGACCACCACCATGTCGCTGCTGAACCTGGCCATGCGTATGGCTGGCCCGCGCGAAGCTGTCTGGCACGGCCTGATCCGCGCCAACCATGGCTGTACCCACATCATCATCGGTCGCGACCACGCGGGCCCGGGCAAAAACAGCCAGGGCGAAGATTTCTACGGCCCCTATGACGCCCAGGAACTGTTCCGCGCCCACCAAGAAGAAATCGGCATCGAAATGGTCGACTTCAAGCACATGGTTTACGTGCAGGAACGCGCCCAGTACGAGCCCAACGACGAGATCCCCGATCGTGACGACGTCACCATCCTGAACATCTCGGGCACCGAACTGCGCCGCCGCCTGTCCGAGGGCCTGGAAATCCCCGAGTGGTTCTCGTTCCCCGAAGTTGTGAAAGAGCTGCGTCGCACCAAGCCGCCCCGCGCTCAGCAAGGTTTCACCGTGTTCTTCACCGGTTTCTCGGGCTCGGGCAAATCGACCATTGCAAACGCCCTGATGGTAAAGCTGATGGAACAGGGCGGTCGCCCCGTGACTCTGCTGGATGGTGACATCGTTCGTAAGAACCTGTCCTCCGAGCTGGGCTTCAGCAAAGAGCACCGCGATCTGAACATCCGCCGCATCGGCTATGTGGCCAGCGAGATCACCAAGAACGGTGGTATCGCGATCTGTGCGCCCATCGCGCCCTACGCCACCACCCGCCGCGCTGTCCGTGAGGACATCGAAGCATTCGGTGCCTTCGTCGAAGTGCACGTGGCAACCACGATCGAAGAGTGTGAGCGCCGCGACCGCAAAGGCCTGTACAAACTGGCACGCGAAGGCAAGATCAAAGAGTTCACCGGTATCTCGGACCCCTATGATGTCCCGGCCAACCCCGAGCTCAGCATCGACACCGAAGGCACGGACGTGGACAACTGCGCCCACCAGGTTCTGCTGAAACTGGAAGCCATGGGTCTGATCTCGGCCAGCTAAGCCAGATCACACGGAAACAGAAAACGCCCCGCCAATTTGGTGGGGCGTTTTATTTTAGGTGGCGCCAGGTCAACCACAGATACAGCGCGTGCCCCAAAACAAAGGACACCGAGGCGACCCACAGGCCAATGCGGATGTCTTCGTCACCTGCCAACCGAGACACGACCGTCAGCGTGACAATGGCCAAAGCAGGTAGAAATGTCAGAGCCAGAGCACGCGGCGCATACCATGTCACACGACCGTCCACCGCCCATTGCATCGGCAGCTTTTCAACGTCAGGCAAGACCCGATGCGCGCCCAAAGACATGGCGGCCAGCACCAGGAATGTCGTGACCGCAAAGACCATCAGCGGCCCCTCTGTTTAGTGAACAGCGACGGGCGCAAAATCGTGTTGACGCGCCAGCAGGAAGGCCAGCTTGCGATCCTTGACCACGGCCAGGCGCTCTCCTTCGGCGCTGTGCACGGCATAGAGCGTTTCCTCGCCCTCGACCGCCTCTTGCATCTCTTCGGGCAGGTCCGCGACATTCACTTGGCGGACATAGACGATGCGACCCTCGGCCCCTTGGCCAAAATCATATTTAGTATCCATGACTTACCCCTTCTTGATGTTGATCCGCTGAACCACCGTTTCGGGCAACGCGCGCGTCAGGTCGACATGCAGCAGACCGTTTTCCATCACGGCTTCGCCCACTTCGACCCCATCGGCCAGAACAAAGCTGCGCTGAAACTGACGGGCCGCGATCCCGCGATGCAGGAAAATCCGCCCATCGCTGTCTTCGCGCTGACGTCCTCGGATCACCAACTGGCGATCCTCGACCGTGATGGCCAGCTCGTCCTCGGCGAACCCGGCGACGGCCAAGGTGATTCTGTAGGAATTGTCCGAGGTCTGCTCGATATTGAAAGGCGGATAGCCTTCATTCCCCGATTTCGCATTGCGTTCCAGCAAGCGTTCCAGCTGATCAAAGCCCAGCATATACGGGTGAGACCCCAAGGTAAGTTTGGTCATCGGCACGTCCTTACGTTTAAGCGACAGTCCAGTTTGATGGGCCCCAATCAGGCGACCCGTTACATGAAATATGGGCATCGCGGCGCGTGGGCGCAAGGGCTTTGCGAAAAGGTTGGTTTTCAGTATGTTACAGGGGTAGCCAACGATAAGAATCAACGCCATGAACGCTCAATCCGACATTTCGATGAAAACCGAAGAGGTCTTGCGCGTGGAGCTTGAGGTTTTCCGCCAGGAACACCGCGATCTGGACGAGGCAATCACCGCCATGGTCGAACGCGGCACCGCGGATCAGCTGACCATTCGGCGCCTGAAAAAGAAAAAACTGCGCCTCAAGGACATGATCGCGATCATCGAGGATCGTTTGACGCCAGATATCATTGCGTAAACCCCTGCCTTGGCTATAGTGCGCGCTCGCAGAGAAGGGGCGCAGAATGACTGACGTAAAAGTGGGCATCATCATGGGCAGCCAATCGGACTGGCCCACCATGAAAGAAGCAGCCGATGTGCTGGACGAATTGGGTATCGCTTACGAGGCCAAGATCGTGTCTGCGCACCGCACCCCTGACCGTCTGTGGACCTACGGCAAATCCGCCGTGGATCGGGGCTTGCACGTGATCATCGCGGGCGCGGGTGGTGCTGCGCATCTGCCGGGCATGATGGCGTCAAAAACGCGGGTGCCGGTGATCGGTGTTCCGGTACAAACCAAGGCCCTGTCGGGCGTGGACAGCCTGTATTCCATCCTGCAAATGCCCCGCGGTTTCCCCGTGGCGACGATGGCCATTGGCGGCGCTGGCGCGAAAAACGCCGGCCTGATGGCTGCTGGCATTCTGGCCAATAACGACCCCGAGATCGCCCAGCGTCTGGACGCTTGGCGCGATGCACTTTCGGCCTCTATTCCTGATGAGCCCTCCGATGACTGACGTTCTGCAAACCGGTGCAACCATTGGCATTCTGGGCGGCGGCCAACTGGGCCGGATGCTGTCCGTCGCGGCCTCGCGGCTGGGCTTCAAGACCCATATCTTTGAACCTGGCGCCAACCCGCCCGCGGCCGATGTGGCCCACTCGCTGACCACCGCCCCCTACGAGGACGAGGCCGCCCTGCGCGCCTTTGCCGACACGGTGGACGTGATCACCTACGAGTTCGAAAACATCCCCACCTCTGCGCTGGATATCCTGGAATCGCTGAAACCGATCCGCCCGAACCGTCGCGCGCTGGCCGTCAGCCAGGATCGCCTGACCGAAAAGGCCTTCCTGACCGATCTGGGCCTGCAAACCGCCCCCTTTGCGGCCGTGGATGACGAGGTTGATCTGGCCGAAGCCATTGCTGAAATCGGCACCCCCGCGATCCTGAAAACCCGCCGTTTCGGCTATGACGGCAAGGGGCAATCTCGCCTGAAATCTGCTGACGACGCCGAAAAGGCGCTGGCCGACATGGCAGGCGCCCCCGCGATTCTCGAAGGTTTCGTGAACTTCACTCACGAGGTCTCGGTCATCGGCACCCGCGCTGCGGACGGGCAGGTTTCATGCTTTGACCCCGGCGAAAACGTCCACCGCGATGGCATCCTGCACACGACCACCGTGCCCGCCAACCTGACCGGCAGCCAGAAAATGGACGCCGTTCTGCTGACCGGCAAGATCCTCAACGCGCTGAAATATGTCGGCACCATGGGGGTGGAACTGTTCGTGACGCCTCAGGGTCTGATCGTCAATGAAATCGCTCCGCGCGTGCACAATTCCGGCCACTGGACCCAGAACGGCTGCGCGATTGATCAGTTCGAACAGCACATCCGCGCCGTCGCTGGCTGGCCGCTTGGCGATGGCTCGCGCCATTCAGACGTGGTGATGGAGAACCTGATCGGCGACGATATGGACCGCGTTCCCGTGATCGCCGCAGAACCCAACGCCGCGCTGCATCTGTACGGCAAGTCCGAAACCAAGCCCGGCCGCAAAATGGGGCATGTCAACCGGGTAACTAGTTGATACTAGACAACAAAACGCTCGGCAACTTCTCCAGCCAGATGGGTTATGCGACCCGCGGCGATGGTGGCGCCAACGCGCCCACGCTGGTCAAGTACCACCAGATCAGCCCGTTTGCCGGGCAACAATTGACCCCGGTCCTCTAGCCCCAACAATCGCGCGGGTCCTTCGGACACGAGCGCCCAATTCTCCAATGTCAGGGCAGCCTGCAACGGGGCGGGATAGTGATAATCCGAAGCCAGCGCATCCCCAATTCCATCGGCGATCAACGCAGCAGCACTGACGTTGCCTGAGTGCGAGCCTCCCCGCACCACATTCGGCGCCCCCAAGACCACGGGGTCGCCTGCTTGGGCCGCCTCTTCGGCGGCCTCACGCGTTTCTGGAAATTCCGAAACGCTTAATCCCATCGCACGGGCTGAGCGGCGAGCTGCGGCCGAGCCGTCGTCATGACTGCCCATGATCACGCCCCGTTCGGCCAGCTCGTTCGCCAGCTCAGCCAAGGCATCAGGCACCAAGGCCCCGTTGGCATGCAACGCCTTTAGCAACGCGTGATGCAACTCGGGGGAACGCCCACCCTTCAACGCTTGTCCGGTCAACCGGGGGGGGGCGCTTCCCCTTGTTCAACGCATCATGAGGCAGATGGTCGTTGAACACGACAAAGCCAATCTGATACTGGCGCACGATCTCGAGGATCTGGGGGTAGTCGTCCAGCATATGGGTTTCGAAGCGCAACTGGACGCGCATATCCGTGCCCAGCGTTTGATAGTCCGCCAAGGCCTCCAGCATCCGACGTGCAAAGTCGGGGCCGCGCATGCCGCCCTCCCAACTCCAGAACTGCGCCAGCATCGCGGTGGTGATGCCATTGGCCGCCAGATCCGCCTCGGCCGATGCCAGTCCGGCTGACAAATCGGTCATCGCGCCGCGCCGCGGGGCCAGATGGCGCTCAAATCCATCGCCATGCACATCAATGATCCCGGGCCGAATCCGAAACCCGCAAAGGTCAATTTCGCGCCCGATCGGGCCGTCGACGATCTCCCCGTCATGTAGGCTCAGCGCGTCAAACGAGACTCCGTCGGGCCGCAGGACTTCGGCATTCTTCAGAGTCAGGGACAGGGTCATTTTGGCCTCGGCAAGGCCCGGATCGCCTGGGCCCATGT
This sequence comes from Thalassovita sp. ABM4_323, assembly GCF_056158665.1. NCBI lineage: Bacteria > Pseudomonadati > Pseudomonadota > Alphaproteobacteria > Rhodobacterales > Roseobacteraceae > Thalassovita > Thalassovita sp. ABM4_323. Next base: position 304,747 of record NZ_JBSWTS010000007.1, read on the forward strand.
CATATCGTGATCAAACACCCCCTTTTCGATGAATTTCAGCGCCTGCGCAATCACCACCGCGTTGTTCATCATGAAAGTATGCGTCACGGGCAGGGTGATATGATCCGCCATACCCGTGACCCGGGTCGATGCCACCGAGACCTTTCCATCATCCGGCCCACGAATCACGCTGGAAAACAAAGGGTTTAGGGATTGAGACCCCGAAATCACCCCCAAGGAAAAGGACACCGGAGGTAAGTCCGATGGCAGCCCCTTGGTCCCCAGTTGCTGTCCTGCGGGGCCATTGATCCAGTCAAACAGAGCGTATTTACCAAACGTATCCACGATTTGCGAGCCCCCATTCGGCGGCCCCAACATCACCACCCGGCCCAACATCTCGATCTTATGCATAGTCAGCCAATGACGCAGCAAAATCCCCCCCATCGAGTGTGTCACAAAGTGGGTTCTTTGCCCTTTGCAGGCATCAATCGCATCGGGCAACGTGGCCTTGGAGAGGGTATCAATCGGCGCAGAGGTGGACGGGTATCCGGGTCGCACCACCTGATATCCTTGGGCGCGGAACACCGCCTCCATCAAGGTAAACGAGCCCGGGCCGCGCGCCAATCCGTGCAGCATGACCACGCATTCCGCGCGCGCTTGCAATGGCACAAACAGCAGTAGAAAGATCAAAAAACGCATGCCCTATAGATAGGAGCAACTGCCCCAACCACTAGCCCTAAAGGCGCGAATACGCAGGGGGATAGACAAGTTCCGCCATGATTCCCGCATTTTCGATCCGAATGGGGTACATCAGCGTGTCTTTCTTGGAATAGGGCGTCTCCAGGGCTTCAGCAGCGGTGCGTGTAAACCCAAAGCGCAGATAATACCGCGCATTCCCCAGAACGGTGACCGCGCTGGCATCCGTTTGGCGGGCGGCCTCGAGACAGGCGCGTACCAGTTCACTGCCAATACCACAACTGCGCGCAGCCGAATCCACCGCCACCGAGGTAATCGTCTGCCATCCTTCGGGATGCAGATGTCGCGCCATGCAGGCGTGCCCCAAGATCTCGCCGTCCTCGTCCCAGACCAGATCACATTGCAGGTCATTTGCCTTTCGCAACGAATGCACAAGATCGGCCTCATCGCTGCGTTCATAGGCCTCTTCAATCAAGGCGGTTACTTTGTGGTTATCGCGAGGTTCATACACCCGGATCATTTGGATTCGCCTCCTATCCGCAAACTGGTAACGACCCTTTCAGGCTATGCCTCGCAGGCAAGAACACAAGCCAGAGCGCCGGGAATCGCGCGGAATTGACCCGTTTGCGCTGCTGGATACGCCCAAACATTCACCATCTGCGCCCGCTCGCCCTAGTCATATCCGGCCCGGATCAACGCTTTGTACAAGGCCTCGGCGATGATCGTATGCATCCTGGGATTGGGCAAATCCGCCGCTGCAAAGGCTTCCATCTGGCCAAAGACCATGCCCGAAGTCCCCTGCTGCATCGCGCTTTGATCCTGCGGCACCTGCACCACAGCGACGCATCGTTTGCTCAGTGGCGCAAGCAGCCGATCATTGATCAACTCGTCCGGAACCGAGCGTGGCTGCGCGTGGCGCGGCAACCACAACACAAAGGTCGGGCGCCCGATTCTGTGCAGCAGGCTGGCGCAAGACGTAAGCCATTCTCTCCGGCATTCCCCAATCACTTTGCCAAATTTCTGTGCCGACTGCCGACGGAGCCGGTGCAGCAAGTGCCCAACGAAATGAAACTCGGTAAAATCTACGTCTGGATACAACTCGAGCAAGGCATGCGACGCCCGAATGAAGCGGTCATTGCGGCGCGGATGCACCGTGTAATAGCGGTTGCTCACATATTCCGGGCCCATCACCTGCAGCACGACAAACTCGGCCCCGCGCGCAATATCTAGCACGGTTCGATCAGATCGAAACGTCTCGATCCCCGCGTTCACAACGCCCATGTTCACAGTCGTCAGTCCGGTCATGTCCTCAGTCAGGGACGGAAACGGCCGCGCAACAAATTTGCCATATGTTTCGGTCCCACCAATGAAGACGGCGTATTTCTGATCCAGGGATCGTTCGGGCCCGCGAAACTGCAAACGCGTTTGCCCATAGCCACAAGAAAGATAGTCAAGGGCCCCCGCCCCAGCATGTTCATAGGTCATCTCACCCACCATATTTTCACCCACGAATGAGAATCGGCGGAACTCATTGAAAAACTGCTAAATTTCTAATTCTCAACGAATTTTCGACAACGGATACCCTTGCGGCAATCGCGACCCCGTGCATATGCTTTCTTGAGCAAAGAAAAGGATCGGGGCGTATGGAAGTCAATTCGGTTGGGGTGATCGGCGCGGGCCAGATGGGCAACGGCATTGCGCATGTTATGGCGTTGGCCGGATATGACGTCATGTTGAACGACATCAACCAGGATGCGCTGGACGCTGCGGTCGCTCTGATCAACAAGAATATGGACCGTCAGGTCAGCCGCAATCTGATCACCCAGGATGCCAAATCCGACGCCATGGGCCGCATCAAAACCACCATGGAGCTGACAGAACTTGGCCCCCAGGATCTGATTATCGAGGCCGCGACCGAGCGCGAAGACGTCAAAAACAAGATCTTCGAAACACTGTTGCCGCATCTGGCGCCGCAAACGATCCTGACCACGAACACCTCGTCGATCTCGATCACCCGTCTGGCCAGCCGCACCGATCGGCCCGAACGCTTTATGGGGTTCCACTTCATGAACCCGGTGCCGGTCATGAAGCTGGTCGAGCTCATCCGTGGTATCGCGACCGATGAGGAAACTTATCAAGCCTGTCTGACCATCGTCGAGCGGCTGGATAAAACGGCCGCCAGCGCCTCGGATTTTCCGGCCTTTATCGTGAACCGCATCCTGGTGCCGATGATCAACGAGGCCTGCTATACCCTGTACGAAGGCGTGGGCAACGTGGCCTCGATCGACAGCGCCATGAAGCTGGGCGCGAACCACCCGATGGGCCCGCTGGAGCTGGCTGATTTCATCGGATTGGATACATGTCTGGCGATCATGCACGTTCTGCATGACGGGCTGGCGGACACCAAATACCGCCCCTGCCCGCTGCTGACGAAATATGTCGAAGCCGGTTGGCTGGGCCGCAAAACCCAACGCGGTTTCTATGACTACCGCGGGGAAACGCCAGTACCGACGCGCTAAGCGTCAGTTTTTCAACGATAATGTGTGTTCGCGCAACCAAGCCATAAAGCCGCGCGGATCGCTGCTCAGTCGCTCCATCTGCGCGTCCGTCAGCGGTTCGCCGACAATGGGTTTTTGCGGTTTGTTGCAGCTGTGCACGATCTCGTGCAGCAGCAATCCTTGGCGCAGGGTCGCGGAAATCCGGTTGGCCATCTGGTACCAGCGCGAATTCGAGCCAGGAAAATAGATCGGCACAACCCGCGCGCCCGACCGGCGGATCATCTGAGCGGTAAAGACGTTCCACTCGGCCTCGATCGCGGGGCCGAACATGGTTTCCGACGACGACACCACCCCCGAAGGGAACACCGTGATCAGCCCACCCTGTTTCAGCATCGCCATAGCCTGCGCACGCATCTCCACGAATTTGCGCTGCGCGTCGTCCTCGTGCGGGAAAGGCACGGGGATCAGATAGGACGAGGCCACCTCGTCAATCCCGGTCAGCAGGGCGCGGGTCAGGATACGATAGTCATCCCGACGGCGCCCGATCAGCTCGGCCAGAATCATCCCGTCGACCATGCCATGCGGGTGGTTCGCGACCACCACAACGGGGCCGTCCAGCGGAATGCGATCGATCTGATCCTGCGGGGTCTGCAACGGAATGCCCATCACATCCAGCGCCGCGCGCCAGAAAGCCTGCCCCTGTGGAGCCCCCTGACGTTCGAACTTGCGGATCATGCGCAGGATGGTCAGCTTACCGGTCAGCCACTCGATCGTTTTGATCGTCAACGCGGTCAACGGGCTGTCGAAGGTGTTGGCATAGGTCAGGCTACGCCGGTCATAGGTCGTGTGCACAACCTCGGCGGACGTTTCCTGCTCTTGTTCGATCACCCTGTCTTCCACCTGGCTGCACCATTTCTGCTGCGCCAAACGGCGCTTACATATCTTCCCCGAACCGGTCCGCCACCAGCGTTTCGATGGCTTGCGCCAAAGCTTCGGCATCCGCGCCCGAGGTTCGCACCTCAATAGTGGTTCCCTTCGAGGCTGCCAACATCAAAAGACCCATAATACTGTCGCCCGAGGCAGACATGCCATCCCGGCATACCTCGGCGCGCGCGTCGAATCCTTCGACAACCTCGACCAGCTTGGCCGAGGCCCGGGCATGCAGCCCCTTTTCATTCACGATTTGCAGATGGCGCTCGTTGGTGTCGGTCATTTGAAATCAACCTTTGGAGATATTCTGGCTGTCAATATATTTGCGTCCCGCTTCAGTAGCAGTCCGCACGGCATCGGCAACCGTCATATGACGGCTTTTGGCCAATTTGATCAACATCGGCAGGTTCGCGCCGTACAAAATGCGGCGGCCATCGGGTTGGCAGGCCAGGAGGGACAGATTGGAAGGCGATCCTCCGAACATGTCGGTCACCACAACAACACCTTCGCCATGGTCAACAGCGTCGGCCGCGTCGCAGATCTCGCGTTGTTTCTGGCCCCTATCGTGTTCTTGCTCGATCGAGATCGCGCGGATTCCATTTTGGGTCCCGACAACATGTTCGACCGCTGCCAGGTATTCCCGGGCCAGCCCCCCATGCGCGACGATGACGATACCGATCACGCTTGCCTTCCTTTACTTCGCTGTCACGTTCAGAGCTGCGGCAGGCTGCGATGCAGCATTCGCCTTGCGCTCGATTTCTCTGTGCCTAGTTGACACTTGCCATCCCCGGTCTGCAAGGGCCTTTGACAGCTTTTCTGCAATTGCAACCGAGCGATGTTGCCCGCCAGTGCAACCAAAACCTATCGCGAAATGGGCTTTGCCTTCGTCCCGATAGGCCGGCAAAAGCATTTCCGTTAGGTCAAGAACACGCTCAAAGAACCCATCGAATTGGGCGTCCTGGGCCACGTAGCCAACCACACCTTGGTCGCGCCCGTCCCGTCCTCTTAACGTTTCATCCCAGTAGGGGTTGCGCAGGAACCGGCAATCGAACACCATATCCATGCCCCGTGGTAATCCGCGTTTGTAGGAAAACGAGTTCACCGAAACCGCCAAGTGGCGCCCGGTTTCGCCGGTGAACAGGCGCTCGACCTCGGCTTTCAGATCATGGGGCGTCATCTCAGAGCTGTCGATCAGGATATCCGCGCGCGCCTTGATGGGCACCAGCAAATCCAGCTCTCGCTCGATCCCCTGGTCGGGGTTTTCGGCAGGCGCCAAGGGATGCCGACGACGCGTTTCTGAAAACCTTCGCAACAAGACTTCGGGGCGACAATCCAAATACAGAACCTCAGGACTGACATTGGGCAGGCCCGCCACGCGATCAATCGTTTCGATCAGCGCATTGACCGAGAAATCACGATTGCGCACATCCAGCCCCAGAGCCATGTCGCTGCTGAGGGGCGGCCCCTCAAGCAGGCGGGGCAGCATGCTGAGCGGAAGATTGTCAATCGCCTCGAATCCCAAATCTTCGAGCGTGCGAATTGACGTACTGCGCCCCGCCCCCGAAGGGCCCGTGATCAGAACAAGCCGTTTGTTCTGGTGCTGCTTTTCAACCAGGTCATGCATGAATCTAAGCGTACCTGCCCGCCTTTAAATATTGAAGAATTGCCGCTGCAAAATGCGGCGCAGGCACATTGTGAACGACGGGGCGCGAAACGCCCAGACAAACCTTCTCACGTTGCGTTGGCAATCTGTGAGTTTCTTCGGCGTGCAAATCAACCCACAGCACGACACGCGCAGACCCCACGGCGGATGCGTTCAAAATGCCCAGGGATCGGGCCTCAATTCTTCCTCGGATTGTGTCAGGAGCGTCAACCAACAGCTCTTCTCCGTCCCGCCATAACCGACAGCGGTCATCCGAGACCAGATCCGCGCCGTAGGCCATCAATTCCAAGGCCAAACCTGATTTCCCAGCACCGCTTGGCCCCAATATGCAAACGGCGGCCCCGTTCAGGGCCACCGCGCTGGCGTGCAATACGATCGGGTCCGAGGACATATCAGACCGGTAGGCCCACGACAAAACGGGCGCCCAGAGGTTCCGAGGTCGGATCAGCCTCGGTCGGGCGGATATTCTCGGCCCAGATCACGCCCCCATGGGCCTCGATGATCTGTTTCGAAATGGCCAAACCAAGGCCAGAATTGTTCCCAAACTGTTTTTCCGGCCGCTCCGAGTAGAACCGCTTGAACACTTTCGTCAGGGCCTGCTCGGGTATGCCTGGGCCGGTGTCTTCGACCACGACCAACACCCGATTGTCCCGTTGGCGCACCCAAACCCGAATAGCATCCCCGTCTTCGCAAAAACTAATCGCGTTGGTGATCAAATTCACGAAGACCTGAGCCAACCGAGCCTCGAGACCATGGATCGAGATCGGCCCGTCAGGGATGTCCATAATGAACTCGATCCCCTTTTCTTCGGCCTGCTGACCGAGATATTCGCCAAGATTTCCTACCATTTTCAGCAGGTTAAAGTTCTCTTGTTCCTCTTTGACCAACTCGCTGTCCAGACGCGAGGCGTTGGAAATGTCGCTGACCAGCCGGTCCAGTCGCCGCACGTCATGATCAATGACATCCAGCAACTTTTCGCGCTGGTCTTCTCTTTGGGCGACGCGCAAAGTCCCCACCGCCGAGCGCAAACTGGCCAGCGGGTTCTTGATTTCGTGGGCAACGTCGGCAGCAAACTGTTCGTTGCTGTCGATCCGATCATACAATGCCGAGACCATACCGCGCAGCGCCGAGGACAAGCGCCCGATTTCGTCCGGGCGCGCTGTCAGGTCGGGAATGCGTATCCGCCCCGCAGCTGTATTGCGCCGGTCTCGCGCCCCGCCCAGCTCCGCCGCTGTCGCCAGATCGGCCAGGGGGTTTGCGATGGTCGAGGCCAACACCAGGCTAAGACCGATCGACACCAACGTGGCGATCAGGAACATCTGGAGGATACGCTCGCGTTCACTTCGGACCAGTTTATCGATCTCACCCGTCGCGCTGGTCAAAGCGACCACGCCCAAAACCTGACCGCTGTGCACCACCTGTGTAGAGGCCGCGAAATAGCTGCCCGCATTGGTTTGCAGGCCGGTTTCAATCTGAGTGCCGGATGCAATCGTCGGAGCAACCATGTTGCCGACCAGTTGCTCAACGCCCGGCATCGAATGCGTGTCCCGTGCGCCGTTGAACAAGGCGTCGAACTTGTCCCAAACCCGCGCCAATGCATCCGAGATCAGGGTCGATCCTCCGTCATCAGCAACCGGACTGCGCGACGCGCCATGCCCCTGCCCCGCAGCGATCAATTCGCCCGAAGGATCAAAGACATAGACCGAGACGCCCTGTCGCAAATCCAATCCGCCCAGCGTGTCGACAACATCAATTCCATCGCCCGAGGCCAGGTTCGCGGTCGCCCCTGCAGGCAATCGCGCCTCGACCACGTCGGCGACCAGTTCCGCCTGTGCGGTCAACGCATTCACGCGATCGCCTACAAGCGAGTCGCGCGACGAATTCAACAGCAAAACACCGGCAACCAACACGTTCAGCGCAATCAGGTTAAACGTGATGATCTTGCGGGTCAGCGGCGACCGATTAAGCGTCAGGAAACCACGCCGGGCCCGCCGGGCCTGGATTTCCTTTTCAACGGTGCTGTCGGGGGCCACAAATTCATCCCCCAGCACAACCTCGCCGTCACGCTTGGGCGCCGTTTCCCGCAAATGCATCCCTTCCGCGAGAGCCATTATTCTTCGTTATATCTGTAGCCGATACCGTACAGAGTCTCGATCGCCGAGAACTCGTTATCGACCGAGCGCATTTTCTTACGCAACCGCTTGATATGGCTGTCGATTGTCCGGTCATCAACATAGACCTGATCGTCATAAGCCACGTCCATCAACTGATCGCGCGATTTGACGAAACCGGGGCGCTGCGCCAGGGCCTGCAACAACAGGAACTCGGTCACGGTCAGCGACACGTCCTGCCCTTTCCAGGCGACGGCGTGGCGCAAAGGATCCATGCGCAGATCGCCACGTTCCATCACTTTGGTTTCTTCGGTGTCCCCGACGATATCGCCAGCCACCGCATCCTGACGCCGCAACAGCGCTCGGATCCGTTCGACCAGCAAGCGCTGCGAGAACGGCTTTTTCACATAGTCGTCCGCGCCCATGCGCAGCCCCAACACCTCGTCAATCTCGTCATCTTTTGACGTGAGAAAGATCACCGGCATCGAGGTTTTCTGGCGCAGGCGCTGCAACAAATCCATGCCGTCCATGCGCGGCATCTTGATATCAAGCACCGCCATATCGGGAAGTTTCTTGTTGAATGCGTCCAGCGCGGACTGACCGTCATTGTAAGTTTCGACCTCGAACCCTTCTGCCTCAAGGGTCATGGCCACGGATGTCAGGATATTCCTGTCATCGTCCACCAGGGCGATTTTAGACATCTCCGAATTCCTTGTACTGCTCATTTATAAGATTTTTCTTTTCAGTATGCCGTTGTTTGGCACCGGCAATCAATCCAAATCTGCAAATCAGCTGTGTTTTCAGCGCTATTGTGGTGCCCATTCGTCAACGGATTGATAATTTTCGCCCGGCCCGGGCCAGCGGCACGGCCTGTATAGGTCATTTTTTGCCGTGATTGCGCTAACCTTCGATTGGTTGCGCTAACTGCGCTAAACCGTCCTGTTAATTCATGAATACGACATGCTAAGAGGCCCGTTATCGGGGCGACCCGGTCAGTGCGGGAGGGAGCCCGCACCGCGTGAAAAGACAACGCCGCGAATTGCGCGGCTACAGGAGCTTGGCATTATGACATTAGGACGGGTAAACCCGGAATTCCGCCTGGAAGATCAAGGGATCGAAGGGCTGGGCAATGTCTTTTACAATCTTATGGAGCCCGCGCTGATCGAAGCCGCGCTCAAGAAGGGCGAAGGGAAACTGGGCCAAGGCGGCGCCTTCCTGGTCTCCACCGGCAAATTCACTGGCCGTTCGCCCAAAGACAAACACGTCGTGAAAACCGACAGCGTTGTGGACACCATCTGGTGGGAAAACAACGCCGCCATGTCGCCCGAGGGCTTTGATAACCTCTATGCCGACATGCTGGAGCACATGAAGGGCAAGGATTACTACGTTCAGGACCTGGTAGGCGGTTCCGATCCGGCCTATGCGATCAACGTGCGCATGGTGACCGAACTGGCCTGGCACAACCTGTTCATCCGCCACATGCTGCGCCGCCCCGAACGCACTGCGCTGGACAGCTTCCTTGCGGATTTCACCGTCATCAACTGCCCCAGCTTCCAGGCGGACCCCGAGCGTCACAACTGCCGCTCCTCCACCGTGATCGCGATGAACTTCGACAAGAAGCTGATCCTGATCGGCGGCACCGAATACGCCGGTGAGAACAAGAAATCTGTCTTCACCCTGCTGAACTACCTGCTGCCCGACAGCGGCGTGATGCCGATGCACTGCTCGGCCAACCACGCGATTGGCAACCCGGTCGACACCGCCATCTTCTTTGGCCTGTCCGGCACCGGCAAAACCACCCTGTCGGCAGACCCCTCGCGTACCCTGATCGGGGATGACGAGCACGGCTGGTCGGATCGTGGCACCTTCAACTTCGAAGGCGGCTGCTATGCCAAGACCATCAACCTGTCCGCCGAAGCCGAGCCCGAGATCTATGCGACGACCTCGAAATTCGGCACCGTGATCGAAAACATGGTCTACGACGAAGAGACCCTGGAACTGGATTTCCAGGACAGCTCTTTGACCGAGAACATGCGCTGCGCCTATCCGCTGGAATACATTTCCAACGCCTCGGCCGAAGCCCAGGGTGGTCATCCGAAAAACATCATTCTGCTGACCTGTGATGCGTATGGCGTTCTGCCTCCGATCTCGCGTCTGACCCCGGCGCAGGCGATGTACCACTTCCTGTCCGGCTTCACCTCCAAGACGCCGGGCACCGAGCGCGGTGTGGTTGAACCCACCCCGACCTTCTCGACCTGCTTTGGCGCGCCCTTCATGCCGCGTCGTCCCGAGGCCTACGGCAACCTGCTGCGCGAAAAGATCGCGTCCTACGGTGCGACCTGCTGGCTGGTGAACACCGGCTGGACCGGCGGCGCCTTCGGCACCGGTTCGCGGATGCCCATCAAGGCCACCCGTGCCCTGCTGACCGCCGCGCTGGACGGGTCGCTGAACGACGCTCAGTTCCGCAAGGACGAAAACTTCGGCTTCGAAGTGCCGGTTTCGGTGGCTGGTGTGGATGACACCCTGCTGGATCCGCGTCAGACCTGGGCCGATGGCGCAGCCTATGACGCCCAAGCCGCGAAACTGGTTCAGATGTTCTCGGACAACTTCGAGCAATACCTGCCCTATATCGACGAAGACGTAAAAGCCGCCGCAATCGGCTAAGGCGCGTCCCCTTCGTCACTGAATAGAACGCCCCGGCCCAAGCGCCGGGGCGTTTCTTTTGCGATCATCCCCCGTTTTGGCCCCACCCGGCCAATACGTCAGGCAGCGACCGGAACTTTGTGCTCCAGAGGCACATGCATCACGTGGCGGATATCATCGATTTCCATCCAGACCATGTTGCAATCCAGCGGCTCGTTCCGACCATCAATCTTCCAGCTCAGGCAGTACGGATCCGAATGCATATAGCCCTCGCGCTCGGCCAAACCGCGCCGCGCGACGGTCCGCACGATAAAGCCAAATACGAAGTCGGGCTGCCAGTGCAACAAGGCGGTCAGAAACGCGAAACGTGCCAAATGATCAATCAATCCACGTCCCCGATAGGCCGCGTCATCCTTTAGCCACATTTCTCCGTGGTAGCACGCGCGCCCTGTGATTCGCTTGGCACCGGGCCCCGCGCGGAACCAGGATCCGTCCATATCAATGCCCACGCCACCGGGCGGGAACTCGCCATAGCGCGAGGTCATGTAACGCGCCAACGTTTGATCACATAGGTCCAACAAGCGCATCGCCTGGGTATGGACCAGCTGGCCTTGCGGGTTGTGCCCAACCACCCAAATGCCTCTAGAAGTTGGCAAAAATTGCTTTTCAGGATCAAAGGGCGGGCCAAGCGGCTGCTCGGGACGGCCCTCTTTTACAATACGCGCATATTCGTCAAAATCGTCCCCGACCGTTACAAAAACCTGGTTCGACTGAAGCGTCGAAACTGTTTCGGTCAGCATCCGAGCACCGTCAAATACATCACTAATTGTCATCGAATCTCTCCTTTTGGTTGTGTGCCCCAACAGGATGACCAAACAGGAGAGAAATGTCTTTTCCTTGTTATTCCAGCGGCAAAGCCGGGTCTGACACGTTCATGACCTCCTCGGCGGGCATGGAACGTATCATTTCGTCTGAAACGCCAGCAATTTGCAGGTCGTAGGTGCGTTCCACCAAGGATAGCAAAGCAAAGCTGCCATCCGCATATGTGCCCCCCATCAGAAGACGCTTGAAACTGATCGGCTCCATCTGCCCGGCCTCGCCGCGGGCCATTTGCGTATGCACATGATCATAGCGCAACCCGTGGGTTGCGCGGACCTCTTCAAAAGGCTGAGACAGCAAATGGGCGAAGGCTTTGCCACCGGGCAACCCTGGCGCACTGCGCCCGACGGCGCTGCGTTCCCAGGCCCAGCCGTACCAGGTGGCATAGGATGAGTTGCTGCCGACCTCGGTACAGACCCAGTCTTCTTCGAAGCGACGGAATACCATCAGATAGGGTCGGATGGGCAACATGGCGTCGGCCTCTAGTGCGCCGCCCGCCTCGGCCCAGCATTTGATGCCGCGCCTTAGCAAGGCCGAGGGACCAGACCACACCGAGGTGATCGGATGTTGTTGCAGGTAGAATTCCCAATTCGTTTCCTCATCGCGCCGGGCCAGATGAAACAGGCCCTCGATATGTCCCGCTTCGTCATTCAGCCAGGCCTCGCCACGGGCCAGGATATCCTCGGCTTCGCGCAACGACCGGCGGCCGGCCTCGCTCAGCCGGTATTGACGATCTTCGACATGGAACAGAGGCGCGCCTTTAATCTCTTCTAACGTATTAATATGGCGCCGAACGGTCTGTCGGGTCGAGTTTAATTCGCGCACCGCGTGAGACAGATTCAACGAATGGGCCAGCGTCACAAACGACCTGAGCAGCTCGAACAACAATCCTGAACTGGGATTTTTACCCATGCTACCCACACTCCCACACTGGTAACGTATTCAAGTTATGACAGTATTTCACTGCCTGCAAAGCCTATCCCCACACAAACAGGGGCTTTCATCAGCACCCTGCCACAGTATGGTACATAAATCATCCATCAAGGGTAAATACGCACACCTTAAGTTGTAATTTGTAACAGATTGATCGCACAGGACGTTTCGATAGAAAAGAATGTGACAATAGATAGTGGAATAAGAAAATGTCACACCCTGTAGACGAACATGTCGGTAAAAAACTGAAAAATCTGCGCGTGCTGCGTGGGCTCACTCAAACAGATGTGGCCAACGGTCTGGATATCTCGTTTCAGCAAGTCCAGAAATACGAGTTGGGTCGCAACCGGATCTCGGCCAGCAAGCTGTTCGAAATTTCGCGCATTCTGGATGTGCCGCCGTCCTATTTCTTTGACGGTTTGGACGAAGGTCAGAACGATGACGGCCCCGTGATCGACGAAGAGACCGCACGTATCGCGAGTGTCATCTCGAAAATCACGGACGAGCGTCTGAAAAGCCAGATCCGCTCGTTCATTGATGCCGTGGCGAACTACAAGCCCGCTGCCTGAGGCCGATCAAAGGGTCTGACTTGCGGGCCTCACTCACCCGATCAGCCCTTTGCGGATCAGATTGGCTCCTGCCACCAAGAGAACCACCAAGGTCGCCTTGCGAAAGGCGGCCTGGTCTATTTTGTCCTGGATGCGAAACCCGATCGCCGCCCCGATCAGTGCTGGCGGCAACAAGGCCAGCGAGAACGGCACCGTTTCGGCCCGGACAACCCCCGACCCGATATGCGCCCCCAACAGAGCGACGGCGCCCAAGCCATAGATGACGCCCTGAATGCGGATCTGGTCTTGTTTTGGGGTGTTGATCGCCGTCAGATACATAACCGTCGGAGGCCCCCAGATGCCGGACACACCGCCAACCATTCCGGCGAAGGCTCCGACACCGGCCTCCGCCCGTGTTGACCCGCCTTCGGGCAAACGCAACGATATCCCGAACAACTGAATCAGTGCAAACAGTACGATCGGGCAACCGATCAGCAGCAACAGTAATGACGCCGGCAGGATCGTGACCAGCTGCGCGCTTAGGATCAGCGCCACGCCTCCGACCAGCAAGAACACCCGGAAGCGTTTGGTCGACGCCCAGGCATGGCGCCACCCTTGTCTCAGCGCTTGCCACAAATTCGTGGCAACCGTCGGCAAAATCAGCCCCGCCAAGGCCCATTCCGCCCCCACAATGCTGCTGAGCCCCGAGATCATGACCATTGGCATGGCAAATCCGACCATGCCTTTGATAATTCCGGCCACCAGCGCGACCATCAGGCACAGGCCCATGGTCGCAAGCGTCAATTCACCTAAAATATATTCCATGACAAAGCTGTAGCAGAGTTCACTAGCGCTGCATCGCAGTATTTTTGCGCGCAACTTTTGAACATTAGTCTATATTCAAACGTATTTTTGTTGCGCTGCACCTGCAAAATAGCTAGGACGGTGCGGACAAAAGATAGGATGTGAATCATGGCTCATGACGGACAGGACCTTGATATGACGAAAACGATCATTCTCCCCGACCTGATGGCGCTGACCGCAGCGTCGATTGCTCCGGCGGAAACCGTGCTGGACACAGCGACGACCAAACTGCGCGCTTTGCTGACGGACGGCGACCGTATCTCGGGCAAGCTGCTTGAGGAAAACCAGACAGCCGCCCACGGGCTGGCCTGGCTGGCCACGTATGTGGAATCGCTGCGCCAGATGCAGGCCTGGGCCGAGCGTCTGCAAGGCGAAGGCAAGTTTGGCGAGATCGAGCAACTGATCCACCAGATCGCCTTTGGGGAATACCTGTGGCAGATCTACGGTGGCATCCCGATGAGCCAAGGCGAAATCATCCGCCTGCAAGACATGGGCCTGACACAGGATGAAATGCGCGCGCTGATGGAACCGGCCGTGATGACGCTGACCCAATCGGCGAACTCGCCCGCTGCGCGCAAACGCCTGGTCGAGCTGATGCAGGAACAGTCGGCAAACATCACCGTGGGCGCGACCGGCCTGGAAGACGAGCTGGAGATGATCCGCGAACAGTTCCGTCGCTATGCCTTGGAAAAGGTCGAACCCTTTGCCCATGAATGGCACCTGAACGACGAGCTGATCCCGATGGAAGTCATCGAAGAGCTGGCCGAAATGGGCGTCTTTGGCCTGACCATCCCCGAGGAATACGGCGGGTTCGGCCTGTCCAAAGCCTCGATGGTCGTGGTGTCCGAAGAACTGTCGCGCGGCTATATCGGTGTGGGTTCGCTGGGGACCCGTTCGGAAATCGCGGCCGAACTGATCGAAGGTGGCGGCACGGACGCGCAGAAAGAATACTGGCTGCCCAAACTGGCCGCCGCGGAAATCCTGCCCACGGCCGTTTTCACTGAACCCAACACCGGTTCCGACCTGGGCAGCCTGCGCACGCGTGCAGTCAAAGAGGGCGATGATTACCGCGTGACCGGCAACAAGACCTGGATCACCCACGCTGCGCGGACTCATGTGATGACCCTGCTGGCGCGGACCGATCCGAACACGACCGACCACAAAGGTCTGTCCATGTTCCTGGCCGAGAAAATCCCCGGCACCGACGAAAATCCCTTCCCCACCGAAGGCATGACCGGCGGCGAGATCGAGGTGCTGGGCTATCGCGGTATGAAGGAATACGAGCTGGGCTTTGACAATTTCCACGTCAAGGGCACCAACCTGCTGGGCGGCGTCGAGGGTCAGGGCTTTAAACAGCTGATGAAAACCTTCGAAGCAGCCCGTATCCAGACCGCAGCGCGCGCCATCGGTGTGGCCCAATCCGCACTGGACGTAGCAATCCAATACGCTGAAGAACGCAAGCAGTTCGGCAAATCGCTGATCAACTTCCCGCGTGTGTCGGACAAGCTGGCGATGATGGCGGTCGAGATCATGGTGGCGCGTCAGCTGACCTACTACTCGGCATGGCAGAAAGACCATGACAAGCGCTGTGACCTGGAGGCCGGCATGGCCAAGCTGCTGGGCGCCCGCGTGGCCTGGGCCTCGGCCGATAACGGGCTGCAGATCCATGGTGGCAACGGCTTTGCGCTGGAATACAAGATCAGCCGCATCCTATGCGACGCCCGCATCCTGAATATCTTTGAGGGCGCTGCTGAAATCCAAGCGCAGGTGATCGCCCGCCGCTTGCTGGGCTAAGCTGAGCATCGTCAGAATAAGGGACGGCCCCCTGCATGGGGGCCGTTTTTTTGCGCCTGCGGCGCGAGTATTTTGAAGAGCAAAGAAAGGCTTATTCCGGGACGCAGACCTGGCCGGCGGCCATGGCCCTGAGGGTGCGCAGGAACAGTGCGGCGATGATCACGATCAGAACGGCCAGCAGGGCGGTGCCGATATATTGGTGGGCCATGCTGTTGGTTTTCATGGCGTATTGGAGGCTGGCGATCGTCACCGCAGCGACCGGAAAGCTGAGCGCCCAGAAGCTCATGGCGAAGGGCAGTTTGACGATCCGAGGCAGCTGCACCGCGACGACCAGGGTGAACAGGTAGGCTCCGTTCAGCAAAATGCGCGCAAGGCTGTCCACATCACCCACCAGCCGGAGCCAGGCGACCATGCCCACGGCGGGCGGGGCGATCAGGATGACCAGGGTGGGTTGCAGTTTTCCGGGCAAAGGATCGTGGAAGATCAGGCGGTTCATGACCAGAGTCATCAGCACGACCCAGAAGATCAACCCGACGGACATGAAGTACCAGCTGATCTCGGTATATCCCAGTTGTACACCGGCAAGCGGTACGATGACGTTGCCCACTGCCGGGATAAACCAGGCTGGGTTCAGATGACCGGTTTGGAAAGAGCGCGCGCCGATCCAGGCCGATACGACGGCAATCGTCAGACCGCCTTGCAGCAGCATACCGGCCAGCCACATCGGTTCGGCAATCGCGGGTATGTGGCTAAGGCTGGCGGTCGCAAGCAACAATAATGAGATCGAAATGGCGGGGAAGAATGCGATGCGCACCGGGTGGTGCCATTCGCCCGAAACGGCCGCCGGGTACTTGATGGCTTTTAGAGTATAGCCCAGCGACACCAACACAAGCATCCCCAGCGCGACATAGTAGATCACTGTCGATGCAAGGCTGGGTGCGCCCCAGCTGAGCTCGGCCGCATGCAGCGCCAGAGACAGCCCGGTCATCCCCATGATCGTAGCGAAAAACGTGACCGGGTAATGTTCCAGCCGGTTGCCCTCGCCCGTGTGCGCCGTGTCTGTCATGTGTTGCCCTTCCTGCGGTGCAAATCCGGTGATGAATGCCCGAAATTGCATATGTCTTGCACGAGAACTTTGACCTAGGTCAAAAGGTGAGGTCAGTACGCTTCTTTGCGTTGAGCTGAAGAGCCGAAAAAGGCCACCCGAGGGTGGCCTTTGTCTATTCGGGTTCGTCGAAATCAGGCTTCGCAGATACGGGCTGACAGAACCGCGCCCATGTGTTCGCTGCGCTTCAGGTAGGTTGCGATTTCGGGCGCGGCCTCGTGGGTGTCAAAGCGCGGTGCCAGGGCGCGCACCAGCAACCATTCCGAGATCGCCATGAAATCAGCCGCCTTGGCCGAAGGATCGGCCGCCGAGGCCATGGCCTCGCGGGCTTTGGTCCATTCGGCGACAGCCTCGGCCGGGGCGTTGGCGCCGGTGAAGGCGGCAAAGCGATCGGCGGCTTCGGCCGCGCGGCCTTGCAACAGACGGGTCGCCAGGGTCAGCGCGTGGATGCCGCTGGCACCCTCGTAGATGCGGCAGATACGGGCGTCGCGCCAGACCTGCTCGATCCGGTATTCTTGCAGATAGCCATAGCCACCCAGACATTGGATACCCAGATCTGCCGCGCGCGAGGCGCTTTCGGTGCAGAAGTGTTTGGCAATCGGGGTCAGGAATTCGACCAGCATCGGGTCTTCTTCTTTTTCCAGCTCGACAATCGCAACGTGGCTGATGGCGCGGCCCAGCAAGGCCAGAGCACGCATTTCGCCCAGCATGTTCTTGATGTCCGCGTGATAATCCAGCGTCACCGGCTGACCATCGGCGCCCCGACCCTGAGTCCGCTCGGCGCAATAGGCGGCGGCGATGTCATGGGCGCGGGTGGCATGGGCGACGCCTTGCAGCGCCACGTCGATCCGGGCGTGGTTCATCATGGTGAACATCGCCTTCAGGCCTTCGCCCTCTTTGCCGATCAGCTCGGCCGGGGCATCGTCAAACGCCATCTGGCACGTGGGCGAGGCATGCAGGCCCATCTTTTCTTCGATCCGGGTGATGGTGATCGGGTTGCGGGTGCCATCGGGCTGGTTCGACAGACAGATAAACAGCGACAGACCTTTGACGCCGCTGTCGGAATCGCCGGTACGAGCCAGAACCAGGTGGAAAATCTCGTCGGTCATGTCCTGATCACCGCCCGAGATAAAGATCTTCTCGCCGTTGATTTTCCAGGCATCACCGTCCTGCACCGCACGGGTGCGGATACGGCCCAGATCCGAGCCGGCACCGGGTTCAGTCAGGCACATGGTCGACAGCCACTCGCCCGAGGCCATGCGCGGGATATAGGCCGATTTCTGTTCGTCGGTGCCATAGTCCAGCAGGGTGCGCACGGCACCGGGGACCAGACCGGTCACCATCTGCAACGAGTGGTTCGCACCCGAGAAAATCTCGGACACGGCGGCCAAGGCGACACCGCCCAGACCCTGGCCATCATATTCTTCGGGGATGGTCAGCGACGGCCAGCCCTGTTCGGCATAGGCTGCGTACAGCTCTTTATAGCCTTCGGGCATCAGCACGCGGCCATCGACCAACTTGCAGCCTTGGGTGTCGCCGATTTCGTCCAGAGGGGCGATCTCGCCCTCGGCGAAGGCGGCAAAGGCCTGGGTGATTTCGCGCATCAGATCGGCGTCCCATTCATCCAGCGACGCGGCACCTCCGACTTGGTCCAGCGTAAAGAGAATGTCATCGACGGGGGCGGCAAAGGGTTTCATGGGGCGACCTTTCCGTGGGCATTGAGGGGCATGAGGGGAGCGTCCCTGCCCCGAAAACCGGGGCAAGGTGAGAGATTTCAGACAGTCAACAAGCTTAGTCCATCAGGCCCAGCAAGCGGGCACCGTTGTTCTTGATGATGTCTTCGCGCAGGTGGTCCTTGATGGCGATTTTTTCGAAATCGGACAGCCAGCGGTCTGGGGTGATCATCGGCCAATCCGAACCGAACAGGACCTTCTTCTTCAGCAGGCCATTGCAGTAGCGCACCAGGATTTCGGGGAAGTACTTAGGCGACCAGCCGGACAGATCGATGTAAACGTTAGGCTTGTGGGTCGCGACCGAAAGCGCCTCTTCCTGCCAGGGGAACGAGGGGTGCGCCAGGATGATTTTCATGTCGGGGAAGTCCACCGCCACATCATCCATATACATCGGGTTCGAGTATTTCAGGCGCATGCCGTTGCCGCCACGCATGCCCGAGCCAACACCGGTCTGGCCCGTGTGGAACAGCGCGATACCACCGTTTTCAGCGATCACTTCGTACAGTTCATAGGCCATGCGGTCGTTGGGATAGAAGCCCTGCATGGTCGGGTGGAACTTGAAGCCTTTGATGCCGAAATCGTTGATAAGGCGGCGCGCTTCGCGGGCGGCCATTTTACCCTTCCACGGGTCGATCGAAGCAAACGGGATCAGAACATCATCGTTTTCGGCGGCCAGCTCGGCCACTTCTTCGTTCTTATAGCGGCGATAGCCGGTCTCGCGCTCGGCATCGACAGGGAAGATCACCGCGGCGATGTTCTGTTCGCGGTAGTGGGCGGCGGTCTGTTCGATGGTCGGCGGGTGGGTCCACGGTGCGCCAAAATACTTGGCCATCGTGGTTTGCAGATCATCATAGCCATCATCAGCGTGACAGCCGCAGGGTTCTTCGGCGTGGGTGTGGAAGTCCAGCGCGCGGACTTTGGTAATATCAACCATTGCTATGGTCCTTTCACAGTCGCGACGCCGGGGGCACGTGGTCTTGCCACCGGCATCAATCTATTGCTCAGACGCGGATCACGTCGGCGTCGGCGTCGTCATAGATGCGGGCCTCCAGCGCGGCGCGGCGGGCCAGCACCTTGCGGACGTTCAGGTTGCCTTTGGCGGTAACTTCGTGATCGGCCAGCGAGGGGGGCTCGGCCAGGATCAGCGCGGCACCCACACGGGTCGAGCTGCCGGTGGCGTCTTTGGCCAGATCGGCCAGACGGGCGCGAACGGCTTCGACCATTTCCGCATCGGTGATAATCTCGCCGGGTTTGCCGTTCTGCGGTTCGGCGGGGAACAACAGCACCCCGATCGAGCCACGGTCCTGCCCGGTGATCACCAGGTCGCTGACCAGACCATCCAGGGCCGACATCAGCTGGCCACGCAGCGCCGCTGCACGCACCCAGGTGCCCGAGGTCAGTTTGAAATCTTCGGACAGACGCCCATCAAAGCTGAGCCCGCGATCATAGTCATCGGGGTCCACGAATTTCACCGCGTCACCCGTGATCAGGAAGCCTTCGTCATCAAAGCTCTCGGCGGTTTTCTCGGGGTCCTCGAAATAGCCGGTCATGATGTTGGGGCCCTTGCAGCGCAGCTCGTAGCGGCCATCATCCTCGGGGATCAGCTTGATTTCGGCACCCGGAACCGGAACACCGATGATGCCCGAGCGCGCGACCTTTTCATGCACCACCAGCGTCGCCGGGGCGGTTTCGGTCATGCCCCAGCTGGACACCATCAAGGGTACATTGCCGGTGACTTCTTCGGCCATTTCTTCCAGGGCTTGCCAGGTTTCCTGCGGCAGCGAGGCACCGGCATAGAAAGTGAAATCCAACCCGGTGAAGAAGTCTTTCCGCAGATCAGCGTCAGCTTTCAGCGCTTCGACCTGACGGGCAAACCCGACGGGGACGTTAAAGCCCAGCGTGCCGGTGTGCATCTTCAGATTTTCCAGCGTGCGCGGGAACAGCTTGTCGGTCGGTTTGCCATCGTCCAGATAGATCGAACCACCGTTGGACAGCATCATGTTGAAGTTATGCGACCCGCCAAACACGTGGTTCCAGGGCAGCCAGTCCAGGATCTTCGGCGGCTTGGCCTTCAGACCGGGGAAGACCCCTGCAAGCTGAGCCTGGTTCACACACATCATTTTATGCGTGGTCAGAACACCCTTGGGGTTCGAGGTCGACCCCGAGGTGAACAGGATTTTGGCAACGGTTTCAGGCGTCACCGCAGCATGGGCCGCGTCAACATCTGCATCGCCACCCTTCAGCGCGTCAGCCATTGCGATCACGTCGCGGGGTGCACCTTCGGTGCTGCTGGCCAGCACGTCATAGTCAGCCAGGGCCTCCATCGCGATGGCATCGCCATAGCGTTTGGCGTCATCAACGAACAGCAGGCCGGGGCGGACTTTTTCGATCACATAAAGCAAGCGGTCATGGGCACCGGGGATCAACGAGTATTGCTCGGCCACGGGCACGCTGGCCATGCCGATATACTGCGTGGCCAAAGCCAGCATCGCGTGATCGACCGAGTTTCCGGACATCACAACGACCGGGCCTTTCTTGTCATAGCCGTTGGACAGCAGCCAGGCGCCCAGATTGCGCACGATGTTCAACGTGTCCTTATAGGTGACTTCGCGCCAGCCATCGCCATCACGTTCTGCGATAAACACAGCGTCCGGGGACTTTTCGGCCCATTCATGCAGCCATTCACCGGTGGTGTTGACCACATCCCCCAAGGGGTAAGCCGAGCGCAGCACCAGGGTGCCGTCCTCGCGCGTTTCGGTGCTCACGTCCTGAGGGACGGTAAACTGATCGGTCATCAGGTGGATCTCCTCAATCCAGGGGGTCGATACGGCCCAGTAGTTCAATCAATTGCGCGCGCTCATCCGGGTTCAGACGAGCCAGCCGATCCTCCTCGGCCTCGGTCAAAGCACGCGAGGCGGCATCGCGCCGTTTAATTCCTGCTAATGTCGCCCGCAGCGCATACGACCGGCGATCCGTCGGCACACGGAAGCGGCCGATCAGATTGGCCTGCTCCAGCGAGTCGATGATCAACACGGTGTTTGACCGCTCCATGTTCAGGGCGGCGGCCAGTTGCGACTGGGTGACATCGGGGTTGTCCACGATCACGCACAGCGCGGAAAACGTGGTGATGCGCAGCCCGAACTCGTCCAGAGTCCGCGCCGCGTTGGATTGCATGATGTTCGAGGCACGCTTGACATTATACCCAGTATACGAGCGCAGGTGGCGGTCCAGCGGACCGTTCGATGCCTCAGGTTTCTTGGCGGATTTTGCTGCGGGCTTACGAACCATGAGCGATCACCGGAACGTGGGTGCGCGCTTTTCGAGGAAGGCGCGCAGGCCCTCTTCGGCGTCCGAGCTGGTTTGGGTCAGCGCGGCACACAGGCTTTCGGCGAACAGACCGTCCTGCTTGGACATGTCCTCGATCCGGGCCAGAGCGTGGATCATGACATAGTTGGACAGGCCGGCGTTCTTGGCGATCTTGCGCGCCAGTTCCATGGCCAGAGCCAGGGCTTCGCCTTCACCCACCGAGTAATGCGCCAGACCCAGGTCCAGGCCTTCGTCCGCGTTGTACTTGCGGCCGGTCAGCATCATCTCGGTCATGCGATCCGCACCCAGGATGCGACCAACGCGCACCGAGGCCCCACCACCAACATAGATGCCGCGGCGACCTTCGGGCAGCTGGAAGATGGTCGAAGGCTCAGCGATCCGCACATGAGTTGAGGTCGCCAGTTCCAGGCCACCACCGATGACGGCGCCGAACATGGCCGACACGACCGGCAGGCCCGAGTACTGGATCTTGTCCATCACGCCGTGCCAGTTGCGCGAATGGCGCATGGTGCCTTCGGCGTCACGGGCGACGTGCTCGCTCAGGTCCAGACCCGAGCAATAGTGACCGTCGATGCCGGTCAGCACGACAACCTTGGCTTCTGCCGGAGGGTTGGAAAAGAAGTCGTCCAGGGCCGCCAACAGCTCGTCATTCATCGCGTTGCGTTTGCCGGGACGGTTCATGGTCACGACGGCGATGTTGTCTTGCATTTCGACGTTGATGATTTCAGTGCTTGTCATTGTTATCTCCGCTATTAGCTATGCGTCATAACTATATTCGGACTTAGAGTCCAGAAAATCCTTCGCTGCAGGTGCACAGTCGGGCTGGACCTGAAACAAAACACCCCGGCGTACCATACGCCGGGGTGTTGATTTTTCTCATCTGATCAAGGCCACGTTCAGTGCAGCAGGCGCACAAGGAACAGGGTGATACCCGGGAACAGAACCAGCAGGATCACACGCGCGATGTCCGATCCTACAAAGTACATAACGGCCTTGTAGGTTTCGATCATCGGGGTCTTGCGATCCATCGAGTTGATGACGAACAGGTTCATCCCCACCGGTGGTGTGATCAGACCGACCTCCACCACGATCAGAACGATGATACCGAACCAGATGGCGACCTCTTCGCTGGTCATGCCAAACTCGAGGTTCGAAATGATCGGGAAAAAGATCGGGATGGTCAGCAGGATCATCGACAGCGAATCCATGACGCAGCCAAACACCAGATACAACGCCAGGATCACGGTCAGAATCACCCATGGGCTCAGACCCAGGCCAACCACCCATTCGGACAGGGCTTGGGGCACCTGGCTTTGGGCCAGGAAGCCGTTATAGAACCCGGCACCCAGAACGATGAAGAAGATCATGGCCGTGCCGCGCGCGGTGGCGATGAAGCTTTCGACCATCGTCGATTTGGTCAGACCCCCGTTGATCAGCGCGATCAGGCCGGTGCCCAGTGCACCAACAGCAGCGCCTTCGGTCGGGGTGAAGATACCCAGGTAGATACCGCCGACAACAGCGATGAACACGATCAGCACGGGCCAGACATCCGCCAGCGCGCGGAAACGCTCGGACATCGGCTGTGGCTGACGCACACCTGCGGCATCCGGGTGGATACGCACATAGATCGAGATCGTGATCATATAGCCGATCGCAGCCAGAATGCCGGGAATGAACGCGGCCAGGAACAGCTTGGCGATGTTCTGCTCGGTCAGGATGGCGTAAATCACCAGGATCACCGACGGCGGGATCAGGATGCCCAACGTACCGCCAGCAGCCAGCGTCGCGGTCGAGAAACCACCCGAATAGCCATAGCGTTTCAGTTCCGGCAGGGCGACCTGGCTCATGGTGGCGGCGGTGGCCAGCGACGATCCACAGATCGAGCCAAAGCCCGCACACGCCCCAACGGCCGCCATGGCAACACCACCACGGCGGTGCCCCAGGAAAGATTTAGCCGCCTTAAACAGCGCTTGGCTCATCCCGCCCAGGGTCGCGAAATGACCCATCAGGATAAACATCGGCACGATGGACAGCGAATAGCTGGAGAAGGTCGAATAGGTCTCGGTCTTCAGCTTGGCGAAGGCGACGTTCCAGCCCCCGTTGATGAAGTACAGACCGATCAGGCCAGCAAGGAACATCGCAAGGCCAATCGGCACCCGCACGAAAATCATCAACAACAGCAGGGGAAAGGACGTCAGTCCGATTTCAAGATTGGTCAATGCTCTGCTCCTCCACCGGCGTGGATGATGGTCTTGTTCTGGAAGAATTCAGCAATCCGAACGACAGCAACGTAGACGCTGACAATGGCTGAAACGCAGCCGGCGACGAGGCTGGCGGCATAGGCCCACCAGATCGGGAATTGCAGCAGGAAGGTGGTTTCCTGGTAGCGCATTTTCGAGTTCATGCCCTCGTACAAGCGCCAGGCAATCAGGATCAGCACGACCGCAAACAGGATCTCGACGATCATCTGGATAAAGCGGTTCACACGCACTGGCAGGGCCGAGGTGAAAATGTCCACCGATGCGTGGCCGCCGGTGATTTGACACAGCGGAATAAATGAGAAGATGGCGAATGCGATACCGGCTTCGACGATTTCGAAGTCGCCCAGAACGGGACCCACGCCCGTGTCCAGAATGGTCTGCGCAAAGTCACCCAGGATGGCTTGGGCAAAGCCCGAGTGGAACAGAGTGTTCAACGTCCGGCCCAACACCGACACACAGGTCAAAAGCACAAGAAAGGTCAGAATGACCCCGCCGGTGATCGCCATGTATCGGGCAAGTTTGTTCATGAACTGTTGCATGAAGGTCCTCGTCCTTGACTAGAGAGGGTGAGGCGAACCACGGCAAGATTTCGCTTGCCGTGGCAGCCAATGATATTAAGGAGGGTGCCCCTTAGTTGCTGTGTTTGGCAATCAGGGATTTCGCCTGATCCAGCAGAGCCTGACCGTCATAGCCTTTGCTATCCATTTCGGCGACCCAGTCAGCCTCTTGGCTGGCTGCGGCGTCACGCCAGACCTGAACCTGCTCGGGGGTCAGGGTATGGATGGTGTTGCCGTTGTCGACAGCCTTGGCACGTGCCGGAGCGTCCGATTCCTGCATCAGCTTACCGGCCCAGGCCGAAACGTCGGCGCCCGAGTTGGCGTCGATGACGGCTTTCAGATCGTCGGGCATGGCTTCGTACTTGTCACGGTTCATCGCGAAGATGAAGGTGGTGGTGTACAGCGATGCGTCACCGAATTCGGTGTGGTTGCTGACCAGCTCAGGCACTTTCAGTGCGCCGGTGACTTCCCACGGAATAACGGTGGCGTCGATCACGCCTTTGGACAGGGCTTCGGGTACGGCGGGAACCGGCATACCAACGGGGGTGGCCCCCAGTTCGGTGAAGAACTTGTTGGTCACGCGGGTCGGGGCGCGCAGTTTCACACCGTTCAGCTCAGCTGGCGACGTGATCGGCTTTTTCGAGTGGATCAGACCCGGGCCGTGCACCCACAGACCGATGACTTTGAAGGGCGCGTATTCCTTGTCCAGCATGTTGGCTTCGGCATACTCGTAATATGCGCGGCTGGCGGCTTCGGCGTTGGTCATCATGAAGGGCAGCTCGAACGCTTCGCCTTGCGGGAAACGGCCAGGGGTATAGCCCGCAACGGTCCAGACGATGTCAGCGATACCGTCTTCCAGCTGACCGATCAGGTGAGGGGGTTTGCCGCCCAGCTGCATCGAGGGATAGCGCTCGATTTTGATCCGGCCTTCCGACTCGGCTTCAACCTTGTCAGCCCAGACGTCCAGGATCAGGCGCGGTACGTTGGCCTGTGCGGGCAGAAACTGGTGCAGTTTCAGCGTCACATCCTGAGCGAAGGCTGCCGAGGTGCTACCGGCCAGAATGGCGGCAGCAGCTGCGGTGCGCAGTGCTTTGGTGAAAAGTTTCATATGGTCTTACCTCCCGTGGTTAAGATCAGGTTTGGCCGAGAACCGGCCCAAACGTGCCCACATGGACACGTTATTCGTTGGCTGCAAAGGTCGGATCAGGACAGGGCGCGGAGCACAAATCAGAGTCGCACCACGGGCCATAGACCCATTCTTGCGAGGCTTCTGTCATTGCACTTCCCATCACTGCGATACTTTCCTCCGTGCAGCTGAGATGTCAAACTTCAAAATCAGGCTGGTTCTTCGGATGCGCGTCCGAAAAGGCACTAAGAAGCTGACATTGTTCGTAAATTCTGTTGATATTCGGCATCTGCGAAATATCAACGTTGAAACGCTGGGCCGAGAACACCTGCGGCACCAGGCAGATATCCGCGAGGCTGGGTGTTTCTCCGAAACAGTAGGGCGTACCGGTGTTGCTTTTGGCCAGGATGTCCTCGCAGGCCTGCAATCCGTCGCTCAACCAGCGGGCCAGCCATGCGTTCACGGCCTCTTCGTCCTGCGACAGGTCGTTTCGCAGATACTGCAGCACACGCAGATTCTGCAGCGGATGGATCTCGCAGGCGATCACCTGGCTAAACGCGCGCACCTTGGCACGCAAAATCGGGTCCTGAGGCAAAAGCGCGGGCGCAGGATAGGTTTCGTCCAGCCATTCGATAATGGCCAGGGATTGCGTCAGTTCATCACCCTCATCGGTGATCAGCGCGGGCACCAGTTTCTGCGGGTTCACAGCCGCGAATTCCGGTGACTTTTGCTCTCCGTGCTTCAGATGCACGCTCTCGAAATCATACTCCAGCCCTTTCAGGTTGAAGGCGATCCGGCACCGATAGGCGGACGAGCTGCGGAAATATCCTAGAAAACGCATAGGCGTCGGGTCTCCATCAAGATTCGAAACGGAAGATCATTCGGGGGACGCGGCTCAAATGCGACAACCCGACTCAAACGCCCCAAGGGACGCTTGCGCTTTCATGTGATCAATGGCCAAGTAACTCAACACGGCTCCTCCTCCCTAGGATTTGTGTTGTTGCTTATTAGATATGTATTCATATCGTTATGGATCATGTCAATCGGGTAGCATGGAATTGAAAACAACGCTAGACACTGATAAAGCTGACCATATGGTCGGTTATATTGAAAAACCAGAGAAAAAATGTCCAAATATCACGATATGCCGGGGCACTTGATCAGACGTGCTCACCAAGCTTCCACCGCGTTGTTTCATGAACATATGACCCGTGAAGGCATTGATATTACACCATTTCAGTTTGCAGCCATGTCTGCCATCAAATTGAACCCGGGGGCCGATCAGGCCTCGGTTGCGGCCTGGGTGGCCTGTGACAGGGCAACCATGGGCGGCGTGGTCGATAGATTGGTGGAAAAAAAATTCGTTCAGCGCACCGTTTCCCCCAAAGATCGGCGGGCGCGGGTGCTGACGTTAACTGATTCGGGGTCCGAAGTGCTGTCTCAGATCGAACAGGTCGCAGCAAACGTACAGGATGAAATCACCCACGGCCTGACCCAGGACGAGCGCGAGACGCTGGTTTCGCTGCTGCAGAAGGTCAGCCAAAACAACCCCAAATAACGCGAAAAGGCCAGCCCACCGGGCCGGCCTTTCCCAAGGTATTCAGAGCGGAAATCAGTTCAGTGCCTTATCCGTGATCATGTGGGTCCAGGCCCCTTCGGGCGCTTGGGTGATCACGCCCCCATCCATCACAATTCCAACGGTACGTTCGTAGGCAGCCGGGTCCAGCGCCCCGTTTGAACCCGCGGTCAGTTTGGCGATTTCACCCATCATGCGGCGTTGGTGCTTTTCGGTCTGGGCACCGCTTTCATCATTTTCCAACACGATATCGGCCGCCTCATCGGGGTTTTCCTCGGCATATTTCCAGCCCTTCAGCGACGCTTTCACAAAACGCGCCAGCTTGTCGACTTCGGCAGGATCGGCCAATTTTTCTTCGGTTGTGTACAGGCCATCTTCGAGCGTCGAAATGCCCTCGTCCTCGTATTTGAAGACCACAAGATCGTCTGGCGTCAGCCCCGCGTCGATCACTTGCCAATACTCATTATAGGTCATCGTGGTTGCGCACTCGACTTGCTTTTGCAGCAGAGGATCAACATTGAAGTTAATCTTTTGGATCGTCACACCACCTTCGGAGCCATCCGTCGGAATGCCCAGTTTGCCCATCCAGGTGTACAGCGGGATTTCGTTCCCGAAGAACCAGGTTCCCAAAGTATGGCCGGGGAAGTCAGCCGGAGACGAGATCCCGTGCTCTTTCAGACAGGTCAGCATCAATCCCGACGAGGCAAAAGGTTGCGCGATATTCACGATTGGCGCGCCTTTTTCACGCGCGGCCAGAGCCGACGGCATCCAGTCAACCATCACATCCGCTCCGCCCCCAAGCAGAACCTGAACTGGCGCGATATCGGGCCCACCGGGTTTGATCGTGACGTCCAGGCCTTCCTCTTTGTAAAAGCCCTTATCCAGCGCCACGTAATAGCCCGCGAACTGAGCCTGCGTGACCCATTTCAGCTGCAACGTCACCTCGTCTGCTGCCTGAGCCATCCCGCCCCAAACAGTCAGGGCCGCTACGCCCAGCGTTTTCACCATGGTTTTCATTTCATACACTCCTAGTTTGATTATTCGTTAATTTGGTTTGCTCAGCCTCTCTGTGACGGGTGCCAAAAGGTCACTGCTTTTTCCAACAGCGCGACCCCGCCGTAAAATGCGGATCCCACGACGGCGGCGACGACGATCTCGGCCCAGACCAGATCCAGCGCCAGTTGCCCCACACTTGTGGAAATCCGAAATCCCATCCCCTTGATCGGAGACCCGAAGAATTCAGCCACGATCGCCCCGATCAGCGCCAGGGTCGTGGCAATTTTCAGCCCGTTGAAAATGAACGGCATCGCAGCCGGCAGGCGCAGCTTCAGCAGCGTTGTCCAATAGCCAGACGCATACGTCCGCATCAAATCACGCTGCATGTTGTCCGTGTCCTGCAGCCCCTCGACCGTGTTCACCAGCATCGGGAAAAACACCATCACCACGACCACCGCCGCCTTGGACTGCCAATCAAAGCCGAACCACATCACCAGAATGGGCGCCATCCCGATGATGGGCAGCGCGGCCACGAAATTGCCCACTGGCAACAGCCCGCGCTGCAGGAAGGGGAACCGATCCACGATCACCGCCATGACAAAGGCCGCGCTACAGCCGATGATATACCCGCTCAGCGCGCCTTTCAGCACGGTCTGAACGAAGTCCTCCCACAGGATGCCGGTCGAGGCCGCAAAGCGTACCGCAATCGCACTCGGCGCGGGCAACAGCACCGGAGAGATGCCGAAACCACGCACCACCGATTCCCAGATCAGGATGATGGTCACGCCGAAAATGATCGGCACCGCCAACGATGTGGCCCGGCCGCGGGGAAGGCGTGACAACCAGATGTTCAGCCCCCAACCGGCGGCCCAGGCGATCACTCCAAAGACAATCCAGCCCATCACGCCATCCCCATCCGCTTCAACGTCACACGCTGGATCACTCCAATGATCGCCACCAGACAGGCCGCCAGCGCCGCGGCCATGATCAGCGCGCTCCAGATCTGAATGGTCTGCCCATAGTAGGACCCGGCCAACAGGCGCGCCCCCAATCCGGCCACAGCACCCGTGGGCAGCTCACCCACAATGGCCCCCACCAAAGACGCCGCCATCGCGATCTTTAGCGAGGCAAACAGATAGGGCATCGAACTTGGCAACCGCAGCTTCCAGAATTCCTGCCCACCGCTGGCGCTCCAGGTTTTCATCTGATCCAGCTGCATCACGCCGGGGCTGCGCAACCCTTTGACCATGCCCACCACGACCGGGAAAAACGACAGATACATTGAGATAATGGCCTTGGGCAAAAGCCCCGAGATACCGATCGCGTTCAGTACCACGATGATCATCGGCGCAATCGCCAATATGGGAATAGTCTGGCTGGCGATGACCCAAGGCATCACGCTCATATCCATCACCCGGTTATAGACGATCCCCACGGCCAGCCCGATGCCCAGCACCGTACCCAACACAAACCCCAGCATGGTCGAGCTAAGCGTGATCCCCGAATGATAAATCAGCGACCGTTTCGAGGTGATTTTCTTCTCAACCGTGGTCTTCCAGATCTCGATTCCAACCTGATGAGGCGCTGGCAGCTTGGGTTTATCCTGGCTCCAAGTCTCCTCAACCAGCTCACTGAACGACAGTTCGACCTTGGCCCGTTTTGCCTGATCATAGGCCCAAGGCGCGTTCAACACGACTGCCGATGCATACCAAAGCGCCAAGATCGCCGCTACGACCACAATAACAGGAAGCAACGCCTGCTTCATACCAGCGCCCCCCCTGCTTCTTTGCTCCGCAAATACTCAATTGCTCCACTGTGCCAAACGCACAGTTTTCTGAGTATTTTAAGAGCAAAGAAAGGAATTGGTGGTCTTCTACCCTCACGGTACAGGCTGGAGAGCCGATGGCCGTGAGCGAAGAAGGGGCCCGCGTCCTTAACCCAAGCGCGGGGAGATCGCGAGGGGCGACTTTTTGGAAGCGCCCCTCGTGGCTCAGAAGGGAAGCGGATCGACTCAGTCATCATAGGCGTGTCCTGCGCGCAGGCCATCACGGACGCGATGAGCGATTTCCAGGAATTCGGGTGTATCGCGGATATCCAACCTTCGTTCGCGTGGCAGTGTGCTTTCGATCACATCGGTGATCCGGCCAGGGCGCGGCGACATGACAACGATCTTGGTGGACAGGTAGACCGCCTCGGGGATTGAATGGGTGACAAACCCGATGGTTTTGTTGGTCCGTGACCAGAGCTGCAACAACTGTTCGTTCAGGTGATCGCGTACGATCTCGTCCAGCGCACCAAAGGGTTCGTCCATCAGCAGGATGTCCGCGTCAAAGGCCAGCGCCCGCGCGATCGAGGCGCGTTGCTGCATGCCGCCCGACAACTGCCAGGGGAATTTCTTTTCAAAACCAGCCAGTTCGACCAGCTCGAGCACCCTTTTCACACGATTGTCTTGATCGGCCTTGTCATAGCCCATGATCTCCAGCGGCAGGCGGATATTGCCCCCGATCGTGCGCCAAGGATACAGGCCCGCGTGCTGGAACACATAGCCATAGGCGCGGGCCTTGCGGGCTACCTCGGGGCTGACACCGTTCACGGTGATCGAGCCCTCGGTCGGGGTTTCCAGGTCGGCCATCACGCGCAAAAACGTCGTTTTGCCACAACCCGAAGGGCCGATGAAGCTGACGAAATCGCCCTTGTGGATGTCCAGTGACACATCGCGCAGCGCGTGCACCGGGCCGTCATTGGTCTGGAAGGTCAGGCTCAGATTTTTCGCCGAAATGACAGTTTGGTCGGTTTGCTCGGTCATACCGATCTCGTTTCTCCTCCGTCTACGCGGATGTTTTGCCCGGTGATATAGGCGGCGCCGTCCGAGGCCAAAAAGGCAATGGTGGCCGAGACTTCGTCCACTGTGCCCATGCGGCCCAGCGGAACATTCGCCGTGCGTTCGGGGGGTTGCGGGAGGCTGTCGATGAAACCCGGCAGCACGTTATTCATGCGCACGTTGTCGGCCCCGAAACGGTCCGAGAACAGCTTGCAATAGGCGCCCAGGCCGGCGCGAAATACGTTGGATACAGGAAAGGTCAGGCGCGGTTCAAACGCTGCGAAGGTCGAGATGTTGATGATCGTCCCGCCCTTTTGCGCCACCATGATGGGTGCGATCAGGCGCGACATGCGGATCACGTTCATCAAGAAGATATTCAGACCCTCGTGCCATGCGTCATCGGTGATTTCCAGCAGGTCTCCCTTGGGGCCATGCCCGGCCGAGTTCACAACCACATCAATGCGGCCCCAGCGATCCATCGCCAGATCGACGAAGCGCTGCAGATCCTCGGGCACGAGGTTCGACCCGGTGAATCCCAATCCGCCCAGATCCTTGGCCAGTGCCTCGCCCTTGCCGGACGAGGACAGGATACCAACGTCGAACCCGTCAGCATGCAAACGGCGGGCCGCATCTGCGCCCATGCCGCTACCTCCGCCGACGATCAGTGCTACCTTCGTCATGCGCTTAAATCCCGGCCGGGATATTCATCGGGTCTCGCTTGATCATTTTCGGGCTGGTCAGCTCCTTCCACTTGGACAGGGCAACACTGGCCGAATTGAACGCCGGGCGCGGGATGAAGCGGCCACGGCCCGGTTGCGGCTGGCTGTTTTGCCCCCAGGCCCAGATGACCTCGCCCCGGTTCAGGGTATAGCGCGCCTGAGCGGTGACATCGAAGCCTTCGAACACGTTGTAATCCAGCACCGAGTGGTGGTTGGCCTGGCTGATCGTCTTGCTGATCTTGGGATCCCAAACCACGATATCGGCATCCGCACCTTCGACGATCGCGCCTTTTTGCGGATAGATATTCAGGATCTTCGCCACATTGGTCGAGGTCGCAGCAACGAATTCGTTCGGGGTCAGACGGCCAGTTTCCACGCCTTGCGTCCACAGTACGGCCAGACGTTCCTCCAGCCCGTTCGAGCCGTTGGGGATCAGGCAGAAATTGTCTTTGCCCATCAGTTTCTGTTCGCTGGTAAAGGCCGCGTGGTCGGTGGCGACCACTTGCAAGCTGCCCGCCTGCAGACCGGCCCACAGGCTGTCCTGGTGGGATTTATCGCGGAAGGGTGGCGACATCACCCGGCGGGCCGAGTGCATCCAGTCGCCCTTGAAATACTCGCTTTCGTCCAGCGTCAGGAACTGGATCAGCGGTTCGCCATAGACGCGCATGCCGTTTTGGCGGGCGCGGCGGATGGCCTCGTGCGCCTGCTCACAGCTGACATGCACGATATAGAGCGGCGTCCCGGCGGCATCAGCGATGGTAATGGCGCGGTTGGCGGCCTCGCCTTCGAATTCCGGCGGGCGGGAATAGGCGTGGCCTTCGGGGCCGGTGATGCCCTTGGCCAGCATTTCCTCTTGCATGTCCGCCACCAGATCCCCGTTTTCGGCATGGACCATCGGCAGCGCGCCCAGCTCGCGACAGCGTTTGAAGCTGGCGAACATCTCGTCATCCTCGACCATCAGCGCGCCCTTATAAGCCATGAAATGCTTGAACGAGTTCACGCCCATATCGACGGCGTCTTTCATCTCGTTGAAGACCTGCTCGTTCCAGCCGGTGATCGCCATGTGATAGCCCACATCCGAGCAAATCTGCGGAGCCGACTTGCGGTGCCATTCGTGGATCGCGTTCTTGATGCTGCCATCCTCGCCCGGCAGGCAGAAATCCACCACCATCGTGGTGCCGCCCACGGCCGCCGCCCATGTGCCGGATTCAAAGGTTTCCGCCGCCGTTGTCCCCATAAAGGGCATTTCCAGATGCGTATGCGGGTCGATGCCGCCGGGGATCACATAGGCGCCTTCGGCATCAATATATTCGTCACCTTTCAGATCCTCGCCGATCTGTTTGATCTTTTCGCCCTCGATCAGAACGTCGGCTTTCCATGTCCGGTCAGCGGTGCAAACGGTCCCGCCCTTGATCACCTTGGTCATGTCGTTACTCCCTGTCTTTACTGTCGGCGCAGCGGGTCAGACGGACCCGAAACACCCAATCGCATCACCGTGGACCCCGATATCCAACGGCCCAAAATCGGATTCCACACACAGCGAAAAATACCCCGCCGTGGGCAGGAAAATGACCCGGTACATCCCGTTAGACCGCGTCACGTTCCAGCATTTCTGAGTGATCCCGCCACTGAAGTTCACGGTGACAAGGCGCGGCTCGACTACCGCTTTTTTGAAGTCCTCAAGCGTCGCCACATCCATGCGATTGGCGGGCGCGAACCCATCAATCGCTTTTGCAACCGCGGCCTTGACGTCGTCCTTTGTCACCACTTTGAACCCTCCGGGGGTTAGTCCACGATCTGGGCCGTTTCCACGACCGCATGCAGCAGCACATCCGCCCCCGCTGTCGCCCAGTCCTTCGAAATCTCTTCGGCCTCGTTGTGGCTAAGCCCGTCCACACAGGGGCACATCACCATCGCAGTCGGCGCCACCTGGTTGATCCAGCAGGCGTCATGCCCCGCGCCCGAGATAATATCCCGATGGCTATAGCCCAGGCGCTCTGCCGCCGAGCGCACCGCCGTCACGCAGCCTTCGTCAAAGGTGACCGGATCGAATCCACCCACCTTTTCAAACTCTACGCCCAGCCCCATGTCTTCGCAAATTTTCGTGGCCCCTGCTTTCAGGCGGGCCTCCATATCCTGGATCACAGCCAGATCGGGACAGCGAAAATCAACGGTAAAGACCACTTTGCCCGGGATCACATTGCGCGAGTTTGGAAACACGTCGATATGCCCGGCGGCGCCCACTGCGTGGGGGGCATGCGACCAGGCGATCTCGTCGACCAGCTCCAGCACTTTGGCCATGCCCAGCCCGGCGTTTTTGCGCATCGGCATCGGGGTCGACCCGGTATGCGCGTCCTTGCCGGTGATCGTCACCTGTGTCCAGCTGAGCCCCTGCCCATGAGTGACGACTCCGATATCCTTGCCCTCGGCCTCCAGGATGGGGCCCTGTTCGATATGCAGCTCAAAGAACGCATGCATCTTGCGCGCGCCAACCTCTTCTTCGCCTTTCCAGCCGATCCGCGCCAGTTCATCCCCGAATTTCAGCCCTTCGGCGTCCTCTCGGTCATAAGCCCAGTCCTGCGTGTGAATCCCGGCAAACACCCCCGAGGCCAACATCGCCGGAGCGAACCGCGTGCCTTCCTCGTTGGTCCAGTTGGTGGCAACAATCGGGTGCTTGGTCTTGATCCCCAGATCATTCAGCGTGCGGATCAGCTCCAGCGCGGACAGAACGCCCAGAACGCCATCATACTTGCCGCCCGTCGGCTGCGTGTCCAGATGGCTGCCCACATAGACCGGCAAGGCCTCGGGGTCAGTGCCCGGACGCATCGCGAACATGTTGCCCATCTGGTCCAGACCCATCTCGCAGCCTGCCTCCTGACACCATTTCTGGAACAGTGTGCGCCCTTCGCCATCTTCGTCCGTCACGGTCTGGCGATTGTTGCCCCCCGCGACACCCGGGCCGATCTTGGCCATCTCCATCAGGCTGTCCCACAAACGGTCGCCGTTGATCTTCAGGTTTTCACCGGGCGCTGGCATTGGTCTTCCCTCGTCTTGTTGTATCCTGACAAGAGGGCCAACCTGGCTGGAGAGCGATGCCCTCTTGCTGCTTTTTTACCATTTGGTAAATTCACGATTGCGAACGGGCTGTCACATGTCAAGAAATCTCTTGGCGACTTTTCCCATGTGGTTAGTCTAAGCTGATCGCCGATGAAATTTGCATCACATCAAGAAACGGGGTTTGAATGACCGTCCAAAAGACCGCACCAGCCAAGAAACCCAGCCGCATCCAGTTGAGAAATCGCAAGAAATTCTGGACGCCGCGCTCGAGGTTTTTTCCACCCACGGCTATCGCGGCGCGACCTTGGATCAAATCGCCGACCATGCCGGCCTCAGCAAACCCAACATTCTCTATTATTTCGATGGCAAAGAGGCGATCCACGTCACCCTGCTCAACAAGCTGATGGAGACCTGGCTGGACCCGCTGCACGAAATGGACCCAGAGGGCGATCCGCTTGAAGAAATCTGCGCCTATGTCCGCCGCAAAGCGCAAATGAGCCGCGAATTCCCGCGCGAAAGCCGCCTGTTTGCGAATGAAATCCTTCAAGGCGCCCCTCGCATGGGCCCACATCTGAAATCTGACCTGAAACCTCTGTTCGACGAAAAAGCCCAAGTCATTCAAGGCTGGATGGACGCAGGAAAAATCAACCAGGTCGATCCACGCCACCTGATTTTTTCGATCTGGGCCACAACCCAGCACTATGCGGATTTCGAAGCCCAGGTCTCCGTCCTCACCCCGGACGAGGACGACATCATCGCGGGCGCCGAAACCTATCTGGACACGCTGTTCCGCAACCTGCTCGGCCCGAAATCCTGACCCAACACTGGCCCCAGGCACCAAACGGGCGAGGATTTTCAAAATGAAAATCCTCGCCTAAACCAGCGCGCCGCAGGCGCACCTTTTAACAAATCACTCAGCCGCAGCAGCGTTGCTTGGATTGTTGGGATGATCCAACCAATTGCCGTATTCCCCAGGAACCTTGGCGCCCGTGCGCTCATCCATCTGACCCGGCGCCACGCGTTCCATCGTGATGCAATTCTCGATCGGACAGACGTTGACGCACAGGTTACAGGCCACGCAGTCCTCGTCCTTCACACTGAACACACGGTCCTCGGACATAGCAATCGCCTGGTGGCTGGTATCCTCGCAAGCCGCATAACAACGCCCGCATTTGATGCATGCATCTTCGTCGATCTTGGCCTTGGTGACGTAGTTCAGGTTCAGATATTGCCAGTCGGTCACATTCGGCACCGCCCGTCCCACCAACTCGCTGGTCGATGTCATGCCCTTGCGATCCATATAGTCGCTCAGCCCCGAGATCATCTCTTGCACGACCTTAAATCCATAGGTCATCGCCGCCGTACAAACCTGCACATTGCCCGCGCCTAAGGTCATGAACTCGGCCGCGTCGCGCCAAGTGGTGACCCCCCCGATACCACTGATCGGCAGACCATGGGTTTCAGGATTGCGCGCGATCTCGGCCACCATGTTCAGCGCAATCGGCTTCACCGCCGGGCCGCAATAGCCCCCATGCGTACCCTTGCCGTCAATCGTCGGTTCGGGCGCGAAATCATCCAGATCGACCGAGGTGATCGAGTTGATCGTGTTGATCAGGCTAACCGCATCCGCGCCGCCGCGCTTGGCCGCCTCGGCCGGTTTACGGATATCCGCGATGTTTGGCGTCAACTTCACTATGCAGGGCATGCGCGAGTGTTTCTTGACCCAACGCGTCACCATTTCGATGTATTCAGGCACCTGTCCCACGGCACTGCCCATGCCTCGTTCGGCCATCCCATGCGGGCAGCCAAAGTTCAGCTCGACCCCATCAGCGCCGGTATCCTCGATCCGTTTCAGGATGTCGGCCCAGCTGTCCTCGTCACAAGGCACCATCAGGCTGATGATCAGCGCACGATCAGGATAGTCGCGTTTGACCGATTTGATTTCCCGCAGGTTGGTTTCCAGCGGGCGATCGGTGATCAGCTCGATATTGTTCAGCCCCAGCAGCCGGCGATCCGCGCCCCAGATCGCCCCGTACCGAGGCCCGTTGACGTTGACCACCGGCGGCCCCTCGGACCCCAGAGTTTTCCAGACGACACCGCCCCAACCGGCCTCGAAGGCGCGGCGGACGTTGTATTCCTTGTCCGTGGGCGGGGCCGAGGCCAGCCAGAACGGGTTGGGGGATTTGATCCCGATGAATTCGCTTGAAAGATTGGCCATTCGCTTATCTCCCTGTGCTTACGCCGACAACGCGGCGTGGATGTCTTCAGCGGCGTCGCGCCCTTCGGCCACGGCAGTTACGGTCAGATCGTCCCCACCCGAGGCGCAATCACCCCCGGCCCAGACGCCTGCCATACTGGTGCGGCCCGTTTCAGTGACGGCGATCTTGCGCCCGTCCAGCTCCGGCAAGTCAGAACGACCCAAAGTCTGCCCGATCGCCTTGAACACCTGATCTGCGGCCAGGCGGAAGGTTTCCCCCGTTGGGGCCAGATCATCATCGGTGTACTCAAACTCGATCTCGCGCACCGCGCCGTTGCCGATCACCGCCTTGGGCGAGGCATTGGTGATGATCCGCACGCCCTTGCTGGTGGCCAGGTCCTGTTCGAATTCGCTGGCATTCATACGATCCTTGCCGCGCCGATAAACCAGCGTGACGTTCAGTGCGCCCAGCAACTTGGCCTGAACAGCCGCATCAATCGCGGTCATCCCGCCACCGATCACCACCACGTCCCGCCCAATCGGCACCGAGCCCATGTCCGAGGTCTGGCGCAAATCGGCAATGAATTCGACCGCATCGAGGACCCCGTCCTTGTCCTCACCATCGACACTCAGAGCATTCACACCAGCCAATCCGATGGCCAGGAACACGGCATCATACTCGGTCTTCAAAGCGTCCAGCGAAATGCCCTCGCCCAGGGCTTGGCCCGCGTTCACGGTGATGCCCCCGATTTGCAGCAGCCAGTCGACCTCTTTGCCCGCAAAGCCATCCACGGATTTATAGGCCGCGATGCCGAATTCGTTCAGGCCGCCCGCTTTGGGGCGCGGATCGAACAGCTCGACCTCGTGCCCGTGCATCGCCAGGCGGTGGGCGCAGGACAGTCCTGCCGGCCCAGCGCCGACAACGGCCACTCGCTTGCCCGAGGACGCGGCGCGTTCAAACGGATGGGCCCCCGTCTGCATCAAAGTGTCGGTCGCATAGCGCTGCAGCAGGCCGATCTGCACCGGCTTGCCCTCGGCGGTTTCGCGAACACAGACCTCTTCGCACAGAGTTTCCGTGGGGCAAACCCGCGCGCACATCCCCCCAAGGATGTTCTGTTCCAGGATCGTCTTGGCCGCCTCGTTCGGGGTCCCGGTGGCGATCTGACGAATAAACAAAGGAATATCGATGCTGGTCGGACAGGCCGTCATGCAGGGCGCGTCGTGGCAAAAATAGCAGCGATCTGCCGCCACCAACGCCTCGTGATCCGTGAGCGCCGGATGTAGATCGGCGAAATTCTGGGCATAATCCTCGGGCGCCAATCGCCCTGCGGCGATACCTGGCGTCAGGGTGTTGGAACGCATTTCAACCTCCACTGTGCTTGGTTTTCTTATTGTGTTCAGTATTCCACGCTTTCATTTTTTATCAACTGGTAAAATTTAATAGGCCGTTTTTCCGCGTCCCCTCAACCCAGTTTGCCCGGTTTTTCATCAACTTGCTTGCCAGAACCGGATTGCGATGTAGGCTGAATGATCGCGAGGGAGGGAACAAATCATGCCTTTGAAGGTGTTTTCCGACAGGAATTGACCTGTCCATATGGGGCCCTACCCCTTGGAAAAACTGGCGCGCCTTCAGGCGCGGACAGATGCCTCTGCTGTGCCCGCAGATCACGCGCTGAGTTTTCATCGCTCCCAGACTCCCGAAAGCATCGTCAACGCGATGGGCGAATATCAGGCCATGCTGGATGCCATTCGCGATGGGTTTGTGAACACAGCGCGCGCCGACATCCCTGCGGACCCGACGGAACGCGCACAGCATCTGAAGGCCTTTGGGTATTTCAGTGACGCCAGCATGGTTGGGATTTGTCGCTTGTCCGCTGACGCCATCCTTGGCGACCCCCGACGCAATCCCGATATTGATCGCCTGGCCGAAGAACTGCGCACGCGTCAGACCAAGACACTGGCCTCGGGCATTGACGTGATCATGGCCGAGCTGCGTGAGGCGATGCAGGCCCCACCCAAGGGGATCGAGGGTCACACCCATGCGCTGGTCTTTCTGTATGAATATCCGCGCGATCCTTGGCCCTCCGAGGCTGGGACCGACTGGATCGCAGACGCCCAGGCCCATCGTGCCTGCTTGCGCGCCTCTGAAACAGCCATGGTCCTGGCAAATTATTTGCGCCTGCTGGGGTGGAACGCGAAGGCCCACAGCGGTGCCAGTTCGGATGTGCATTTGAACGCCCTGGCCGTGACGGCTGGGCTGGCAACCGTTGAAAATCAGAACCTGAGCGCGCCTTGGCTTGGGCCGCGGTTCGGGCTGGCCGCTGTGACCACAGATATGGACCTGACGCCGGACCTGCCCCTGGCCCCGATGGATCAACAACCGCGTTCACTGCTGACTGGGGCGCGATGGTGGTTGGGTGGACCTCACGCCAAATCAGGCCGCACGCAGGATCCCTATGCGCGCCGACGCTTCATGGACGGAGCGCATCCGTTTGAAACGCTCAAACGCACGAACACGCCCACGACCTATATCGACGAGGCCCACGTCGCGCGTGTGCCCAAACGGGCCGATATGTTCGCGCGAGCGCAATTCGGAGATATGGGCCAGAACGTACAGAACGGCGCAAAAAACGGCCACTACGCCCGCAAATCGGCCCCCAGCATGGCGCAGCGTCGGGTCTTGGGGGCCTTTACCGCGATCCAGAATGGCGCGGCCAACCCACTTGGTCTACGCCCCTCGGATCCGCACATCAACGCGGCCAATATCAAGGCCACAGCCTATTTCCTGGGGGCCGACGCGGTAGGTCTGTCGCGCTGTCCGGACTGGGCCTGGTATTCGCACGACGCAACGGGCGCGCCGATCGATCCGCCCCATGATCAGGCCATCAGCATGATCATCGATCAGGGCTACGAAACGATGGAGGGCGCCTCGGGCGACGATTGGATCAGCGTGGCCCAATCCATGCGCGCCTATTTGCGGTTTTCGTTGTTGGGCGGCGTGCTGGCCAAACACATCCGCAATCTGGGCTATGCCGCCAAGGCCCATACCGTGATGGACGGAGAGGTCCTGCAACCGCCCCTGCTGCTGCTATCTGGCTTGGGCGAGGTCAGCCGCATTGGCGAAGTCATCCTGAACCCTTTTCTGGGCCCGCGCCTGAAATCCGGCGTCGTCACCACGGATATGCCGATGGCCCATGACCGGCCGATTGATTTTGGCCTGCAACGGTTCTGCGAGGCCTGCAATAAATGTGCGCGTGAATGTCCCTCGGGGGCGATCACGGCCGGGCCGAAACTGATGTTCAATGGCTATGAGATTTGGAAATCCGACAGCCAGAAATGCGCCACCTACCGCATCACCACCCAAGGCGGGGCCATGTGCGGGCGCTGCATGAAAACCTGCCCCTGGAACCTGGAAGGGCTGTTTGCCGAGGCTCCGTTTCGCTGGGCCGCATCGCATATTCCCAGCGCGGCCCCGTTGCTGGCCCGTTTGGATGACGCCGTAGGCAATGGCGGGCTGAACGCGGTGAAAAAGTGGTGGTGGGACATCGAGCTGGCCGAGGATGGGGCCTATCGCCCGACCCCAACCCCGGTGAACCGACGCGATCTGCAAACGGATCTGGAATTGCGCTACGAAGATCAGACCCTGGCCGTGTACCCCGCCGATCTGGCCCCGCCGCCATGGCCCTATCCCTTCCCCATGGATCGCGAGGCCGGGATCGCCGCCTATCACTCTATGGTCTCTGCCAAGGAATACCGTGCGCGCATGGCCCAGGGCGACATGTCCATGATCCACCGCTACACGGTGCCCGGGGATGCCCCCGTGATCCGGGTCGAGGTCACCAAAGCCGAACAAATGACCCCGGATGTCACCAAGTACGAATTCGCCACGCTGGACGGTGCGCCTTTGCCGGAATGGAGCGCGGGCGCTCATCTGGATGTTCTGGTTTCCCCCGAATTCCTGCGACAATATTCGATGTCCGGCAACCCCGCGCAGACCGACAGATACCAGATCGGCGTTCTGCGCGAGGATCAGGGTCGCGGGGGGTCGGCCTTGATGCATCGGATCTTTCATCCCGGGCGCAAGGTGTTCATTTCGAAACCCATCAACCATTTTGCGCTGGATGAATCCGCGACCAAAACCTTTCTGATGGGCGGCGGCATCGGCATCACGCCCATGATCGCCTTTGCGCATCGTCTGCACGCCTTGGGGCGGCCGTTCGAATTGCACTATTCCTGCGCGTCCCGCAAAACCGCAGGGTATTTGCAGGATCTGGCCAGCACCCCATGGGCCGAAAACGTGCATCTACATTTCAGCGAC
Organism: Thalassovita sp. ABM4_323; assembly: GCF_056158665.1. Taxonomy (NCBI): domain Bacteria; kingdom Pseudomonadati; phylum Pseudomonadota; class Alphaproteobacteria; order Rhodobacterales; family Roseobacteraceae; genus Thalassovita; species Thalassovita sp. ABM4_323. The sequence goes on from NZ_JBSWTS010000007.1 coordinate 346,078, forward strand.
GAAGACACCCGCGCTGATTTGGCCAGAATTCTGCAAGGATACGCGCCCGGCTGGCATGTTTATACCTGCGGGCCAGATCGCTATATGGACGCGGTAATTGCTGCGGCTGAACAGGGCGGTTTCCCCGAAGAGGCGCGCCATCTGGAGTATTTCAGCGCCCCGGAACAGCCCGAATATGAAAATCACCCCTTTAGAATCAGGCTTAGGGACGGACGCGAATATGTCGTTCCCGCAGACAAGACTGCAGCGGATGTTTTGAATGAAAACGGCATCGCCGTGGACGTGAAATGCGGCGATGGCATCTGCGGCGTCTGCAAATGCGGTGTGCTGTCCGGCCAGATCGAGCACCGAGATTTCGTTCTGTCCAAAGCCCAGCGCGCTCAGGCCATCATCCTGTGCCAATCCCGCGCAGCCGAGCCCGATGGGGTGTTGGAACTGGACCTTTAGACCGCATATCGCCGGGGAATCGGGCAAGAGGCCCACATCTCCAGCGACAAAAGCGCCACAAGCTTTTTCTGCGTTTGCGAAATAGGCGGACTCGGCGTATCGGGGACTCATGTCGCAGAAAAAGCCGCGCCTTTCCAAGACCGACTGGTTGCTTGCCGGTTTCACCGCCCTGGCCGAAGATGGCCCGGACGCGCTGAAGGCCGAACCATTGGCGCGCCGATTGGGCACTACCAAGGGCTCGTTTTATTGGCATTTCGCAGATGTCCCCGCCTATCACGCGGCGATGCTGGACCTTTGGGCTGAACAGGCCGTCAGCCACATTCCCCAAGCGATGGAGGCCGAGCCAACCCCAACCGCCAAGTTGCGCAAGCTGAGCCAGATCGTCGCCGCGCACCGCCCCGAATCGCTGGGCGGGCTGAAACTGGATGCCGCGATCCGCGCCTGGGCGCGCGCCAATTCTCTGGTGGCGGATCGTTTGGCCGAGGTAGATCGCGAGCGCCTGCGGTTCCTGGAAAACCTGCTGTCTGAAACCGGCATCACCAATCCCGAATGGGCGCGGATCATCTATGCCGCTGATATCGGGATGGAGGATCTGTCCGCCCGCGATCAGGCCGACAATGCCAGCGCGATGGGATCGTTGGTCGATCTGGTGCTGGCGCTACGCTAAGCGCCGCAAAAACAGATCAATGAAACGCTGACGCGCCTCGGGCAGGGGTTTATTTCCCAATGTCGGCGCCAATCGATGGGTCAGAAAATACCCTGTCGTTTTCAGCCCATCCGCAATCTCAGCATCCGCAGCCCCACCCTGCCCCAGCATACACACGGGCAACGGCAACAGACGATCCGCCCATTCCCCTGCCCCCTCGCGCGAGACCGCCCGCCCCGTTTTGGGCGAGACAAAGGCCAGGTCTTCGCGGCTGCCGGTGACCGCGCATTTGCGCAGGTCCAGACCAAAGCCCAACTCTTCGAGCACGGCCATTTCCCATTTCAGATAGGCCAGCGGCCAGACGTCCACCTCGTCCAGAATATCCAAGAGGGCCTCGGTCCGCTGATACAGCGCCAGATGCTGTTCGCGCTCGGGCAGCAGGAATATCAACAGCGCCGCCACCGCATTCAGCCCCGCCAATGACAACCGGTCCGCCAAAGCCATGGCCGACCGGCTGCGCACGGGTTCGACGGTAAAGCTGCCCATGTGATCCTCGAGCCGCGCGCGCCATCGCAGGTCCAGCTGGGCGCCGGGTTGCAGGATAGGTGCGATCTTGCGGCTGGTTGCCCCGCGCATCACGCCCAGATGACGGCCACGCTCAGGGGTGAACACGTCCAAGATAGCCGCGTTTTCCCCGTGCCGACGCACGCCCAGCAATATGCCCTGATCTCGCCACTCCATTGGGTCAGTATCCCTTGGGTGCGGGGGTTATTCCAGCCCCGGTTCGTCCAGAAGATGCCGGCCCTGGCCGTCCTCGACCTCGATCACCCACAGATCGGGATCAAAGTCGCGCTGTCGGGTGATGGCGGCATCCACGTCCGGCTCTGCGCCCTCGGACAGGGTGAGCCACTTGCGCGCCCCGCTGAGCAGGTCGAACGAGCGCTGGAACACCCGCGCCTGCCCATCCAGCGTGTTCAGTTTCACCAAAACGGCCCCCGCCTGATCATCGCCATGCGCCACAACAAAGGCCGGGATGTCATACAGGCGCAACCGGGTCAGATAGGCATCGACCCAGAACCGGGCGGTCAGTCGGTCGCTCATTCCAGGTCTGCTGCCGCCAGCAGCGCCTTGGTATAGTCCGTGCCCGGATTGGCAAAGATATCCTGCGCGTCCCCGGCCTCGATCACGTCACCATGGCGCATCACGATCATCTTATGGCTCATGGCGCGCACAACGTTCAGATCGTGGCTGATGAACAGATAGGCCAGCCCGTATTTGGCCTGAAGGTCGCGCAGCAGCTCGACGATCTGCACCTGAACGGTCATATCCAGCGCGCTGGTCGGTTCATCCAGCACCACCAGCCGAGGCCGCAGCACCATCGCCCGCGCAATCGCGATCCGCTGGCGTTGCCCGCCCGAGAATTCATGCGGATAGCGATGCATCATCGCCGGGTCCAGCCCAACCTCGGTCATCACCTCGGCCACCAGGTCCCGAGGGCTGCGCCCCGGATCAACGCCATGCACACCCAGCCCCTCGGCGATGATCTGCTCGCAGGTCATCCGCGGAGACAGGCTGCCGAACGGGTCCTGAAACACGATCTGCATGTCCTTGCGCAGGGCGCGCAGCTGTTTCGTGGACCATTCCCGGATGTCCTGACCATCGAAACGAATGTCGCCCTCAGACCCGATCAGACGCATGATCGCCAGCGCCAGCGTGGTTTTCCCCGAGCCGCTTTCTCCAACGATTCCAAGTGTTTCGCCCGACCGCACATTGATCGAAGCCTCGTTCACGGCCTTCACATGGCCGACCGTTTTCTTGAGGAACCCGCGCTGAATGGGGAACCACACGCGCAACGCATCCGTGCGGACCAATTCCGCCGCGTTGGCAGGCACCTGACCGGGCTGACCGGCCGCCCGCGCTGACAGCAGTTTTTGCGTATAGGGATGTTGGGGATTGCCGAAAATCTCGGCTGTGGGACCAGCCTCGACGATCTCGCCATCCTTCATCACGCAGACCTTATCGGCGATGCGTTTGACGATGCCCAGATCATGAGTGATGAACAAAAGGCCCATGTCCTCGCTGGATTTCAGCTCGGCCAGCAGCTCCAGAATTTGGGCCTGAATGGTCACGTCCAGCGCCGTGGTGGGTTCATCCGCGATCAACACGTCAGGTTTATTGGCCAGCGCCATGGCGATCATCACGCGCTGCCGCTGCCCGCCGGACAGCTGGTGCGGATAGGCGCCCAGACGGGTTTCGGCGTCGCGAATGCCGACCTTTTCCAGCAGCTCAAGAATGCGCGCGCGCGCCGCATCCCCGGCCAGCCCCTGATGCAGGGCGATGCTTTCGGCCAGCTGTTTTTCGATCGTGTGCAGCGGGTTCAGACTGGTCATCGGCTCTTGGAAAATAAAGCTGATGTCGTTGCCCCGCACCTTGCGCAGCACCCTGTCCGAGGCGCCGATCATTTCCTGCCCGTCATAGGTGACCGAGCCTTCGACCATCGCGGCCTCGCCCAGCAGGGAGACGGTGGACAGGGCCGTGACGGATTTGCCCGAGCCGGACTCGCCCACAAGAGCCACGGTTTCCCCGCGATCCACGGTGAAACTGACGCCTTTGACGGCCATATTGGTGCGGCCATCCTGACGGAAGCTGACCTTCAGGTCTTTGACGCTAAGCAGGCTCATTGAAAGGTCTTTCTGGGGTCAAATGCGTCGCGGACGCCTTCGAAGATGAACACCAGCAGCGACAGCATCACCGCGAACACGGTGAAGGCGGTAAAGGCCAGCCACGACGCTTGCAGGTTCTGTTTGGCTTGCAGCGTCAGCTCGCCCAATGACGGGGCCGAGGACGGCAGACCGAAGCCCAGGAAATCAAGGCTGGCCAGCGTCGCAATCGTGCCGGTCACGATAAAGGGCAGCATGGTCACCGTGGCCACCATCGCGTTGGGCAGCATGTGACGGAACATGATCGTGGCATTGCTGACGCCAAGCGCCTTGGCGGCGCGGACGTATTCCAGGTTCCGCGCGCGCAGGAATTCCGCCCGCACCACGCCCACCAGCGCTGTCCATCCAAACAACACCGTGATGAAGACCAGCAACCAGAATCCCCTGCCCAGAATCGCGAACAGAATGATGATCACATAGAGCGACGGGGTCGCGCCCCAAATCTCGATCACGCGTTGGAAGATCAAGTCCAGCCAACCGCCGAAATAGCCCTGCAATGCCCCCGCGATGACCCCCACGACCGAGGCCAGCGTGGTCACGATCAGCGTGAACAGGATGGACAGGCGAAACCCGTACAGCACCCGGGCGACCACGTCGCGTTTGGTGTCATCCGTACCCAGCCAGTTCTGGCCATTTGGCGGCAAGGGCGCGGCACCGGGGCGGTCCACCGTGGTGTCATAGGCATAGGGAATGATCGGCCAGAGGGCCCAGCCTTCCTGGAAATGTTCCAAGCTTTCTTGCAGGCTGCCCCGATCAATGGCCTCGATGATCTCTTCTGGGTCGTCGAAACAATCCTCCATCCCGCCGGATTTGATCAGGCACTGGACCTCGGGATCGCGATAGGCGGCCTCGGTCTGGAAATCGCCACCAAAGGCGGTTTCGGGATAGAATTTGAAAATCGGGGTAAAGTATTCGCCCTGGTATTTCACCAGGATCGGTTTGTCATTCGCGATAAACTCGGAAAACAGTGAAATCCCGAACAGAACAGTGAACAGAATCAGCGACCAAAAGGCACGCCGATTGCGCTTGAAATTGTTCCAGCGGCGTTGGTTCAGGGGGGACAAAGCCATCAGCCTTCCCTCCGTTCGAAATCAATGCGCGGGTCGACGACCACGTACATCAGGTCCGACAGGATGCCCACGACCAGCCCGATCAGGCCGAAAATGAACAACGTTCCGAAAATCACCGGGTAATCGCGGGCCACGGCGGCCTCGAATCCCAATCGGCCCAGCCCGTCCAGGCTAAAGATCGTTTCGATGATCAGGGACCCGCCAAAGAACACGCCGATGAACACGGCCGGGAAACCGGCGATCACAATCAGCATCGCGTTGCGGAACACATGGCCGTACAGCACGCGATTTTCCGCCAGCCCCTTGGCGCGGGCGGTCATGACGTAGTGTTTCTTGATCTCGTCCAGAAACGAGTTCTTCGTCAGCAAGGTCAGCGTCGCAAAGGCCGAAATGGTCGAAGCAATGACCGGCAGCGCGATATGCCAGAAATAGTCTCCGATCTTGCCCAGCCATGACAGCTGATCGAAGTTGTCACTGGTCAGGCCGCGCAGCGGGAAAATCTGCCAGTACGACCCGCCTGCAAGCAGCACCAGCAGCAGGATCGCGAACAGAAAACCGGGGATGGCATAGGCCACGATGATCAGCCCGCTGGTCCAGGTATCAAACGGGCTGCCGTCCTTCATCGCCTTACGGATACCCAGCGGGATCGAGACCATATAGGCGATCAGCGTCGACCACAGCCCCAGCGTGATCGACACGGGCAGTTTCTCGATCACCAGATCGGTGACACTGATCGAGCGGAAATAGCTTTCGCCGAAATCCAGCCGCAGATAGTTGCCCATCATCGTCAGGAACCGCGTCAGTGGCGGCTTATCAAAGCCGAATTCCTTTTCCAGCTGCTCGATGAACTCGGGCGGCAGGCCGCGCGCACCGATATATTGCTCGTCCCCGGTTGGGGTAGTGGCGCCCGCATCCTCGCCCGAGCCAGAGAAACCCTCGAACACGTCGCCCTGACCCTGCATCTGAGCAATCACCTGCTCGATTGGGCCGCCGGGCACGAATTGCACAAGGCTAAAATTGATGATCATGATGCCGACCAACGTCGGAATGATCAGCAGCAGACGTCGTAGAATATAGGCGCCCATGCGGCGGTTACCTCAGCGCGCCCGCTGCCTTCAGTGCAGCGGCTTTGTCAGCGTTGTACCACCAGAAATCCAACACGCCCAAGGCATAGGTCGGCAGCTCAGCCGGGTGTTCATACTGGTCCCAATAGGCGACCCAACTGCTGTCATTGTACCAGACAGGGATCATGATCCGCTCGTATCGCAGCACACGGTCCAGCGCCATCAGGGCGGTGTCGCGATCTTGGGCCGTGGTGGTTTTCAACGAATAGTCGATGATCGCATCCACCAGCGGGCTCGCCAGACCGGCAGGGTTGAACAGGCTGAACGCCGCCTCGGACGAGCCATACATCTGACGCAGCCCGGTGCCCGTGTCCAGGAAGGTGCGATAGCTGTCAAACACCAGGTCATAGTCCCGTTCGCGCGTGCGCAGGGTGTATTGAGCGGGGTCGATTTTTTCGAACTTGGCGTCGATGCCCATGGCCTGCAGGTTCTGGGTGAAGGTTTCCACCACGGCCTCAAGCGTGGCCGACCCGCTGGAGGCAATGGGGAAGTTGATGGTCAGCAGCTCTCCGTCCGCATTGCGACGTTTGCCGTCACTGCCCACGGGCCAACCCGCGGCATCCAGAAGTTTCATCGCTTTGCGCAGATTGCGGCGGTCGTTCAGCCGGTCGGCCTTGGACGAATGCGCCACCACCGCCGGTTCGGTCAGCAGATCGGCAGGCGCCAGATCACCGAAGGATTTCAGCAGCTCCAACTCGGCCCCTTCGGGGGCGCCCATGGCCTCCAGATGCGAGCCTTGGACGAACGAATGGCGCTGTTTGAACAGCCCGAATTGCAGCGACTGGTTTGTCCATTCGAAGTTATAGCCCAGCGAGATCGCCTCGCGGACACGTTTGTCCTTCAGCACCTCTCGGCCCAGGTTGAACACGATCCCTGTGGGGGTCGGCGGGGTGCCATCGGGCAGGGTTTCCAGCTTGACCCAGTTCTTTTCAACGGCCGGGAAATTGTATCCGGTCGCCCATTGTTTCGAGTTCCCTTCGGCGCGGAAGGTGTATTCGCCCGCTTTAAAGGCCTCGAAGGCAGCGGAATCGTCGCCGAAATACTCGATCCTGATCGAATCAAAGTTGTGTCGGCCCTGATTGATCGGCAGGTGCCAGCCCCAATAGTCCGGGTTGCGCTTATAGACAATTCGCCGGTTCACCTCGTAGCTGTCCAGCACATACGGGCCAGATCCCAACGCCGCATCCAAACGTGGCTCATCCAGACGGGCACCGGTTTCTTCGTACCAATGGCGCGGCCAGACGGGGACGCTGCCGACCTGATCAATCAGACTGCGGCGCGAAATATCGGGGGCAAAGGTGAACTTGACGGTATGATCATCCAGCGCTTCGGAGGACAGAACCCGTTTCTTCACAGCCTGCGCATAGGACGGCAGACCCTGTTCCAACAGCAGGTTGTGGCTGAACACCACGTCATGCGCCGTCACCGGGACCCCATCGGAGAACAGGGCCTCGGGGCGCATATAGAAGATCACCCAGTTCTTACCCTCGTCATATTCCAGACGTTCTGCCAGCAGCCCGTACATTTCGCCGTAAACATCCGCAGGCGCACCTCCGCCCGAGGCCGGCATCTCGCCCAGCAGGCTTTCATAGACCATCCAGCTGTAGCGACCCGCACGGCCCTTGCGGCTGTAGGGGTTCATCGAATCAAAAGTGCCGGGCGCCCACAGGGCAATTTCGCCGCCCTTCGGCGCATCCGGATTCACATAGCTGAAATGCGGATAGTCCGCCGGATAGGTCAGATCCCCGAAATAGGAATACCCATGAGAGCGAATGATTTTCTCGTCCTCGGCCAACGCAGGCAGGGCCAGCATCAGCGCCCCAAGGGTCACAGCCAGTGTAGAAATCCAAGCCACAATGGGAAATGAACGCGTTTGCGCACGGGTCCGTTGGGGTTTCAAATGCGTTTTCCTCCTGGTCGAGCCACTCTGCCGGGGTCTTGTTTGGATATAAGCTACTGGGGGGTGACGACCATGTTCAAGCGGCGATTCCCCCAATCACCGGGATTTGTGCGATTGCGATCATGCACTTGCCCCACCCGCGCAGCAAAAAGGCCGCCACCCGGCGGGTAGCGGCCCTAATCTGCAAGATCAGCGAAGGATCAATCGTCCAGGCTGTCCAGATATGCGATCACGTTGGCGCGATCCTTTTCTTTCTTCAGGCCCGAGAAGGACATCGCGGTGCCGGGGGCGAAGGCTTTGGGTTTTTCCAGGAAGGCGTTCAGGTTGTCCGCGGTCCAGGTTTCGGCCACAGCGGCCATTTTACCCGAGTAGCCATAGCCAGCCTCGGTGCCCACCGAACGACCAACAACGCCGTACAGCGAGGGGCCGGTGGCGTTCACGCCGGGCTCGATCTTGTGGCAGGCTTTACACTTGCCGAACACCTTGGCGCCTTTTTCCAGGTCTGCTGCGGCCAGCAGGTCAGCGAAGGCGGGGCCTTCTTCTTCGGCTGCGCCCAACTCTTCTTCGCCGGTGTCGATTACATAAGCTTGCTGTGCGTGGTCGCCGTGTCCGCCACCGCCGACGTGGTACAGCGTCTCAGCCGCCCAGTTGCCCAGCAGAAAAACAAGCAGAGAGCCGCAGAGCGCGCCGCCGACTTTGGTAAGGGTCATCGTGTCAAACATGGTTCGCCCGTCTATTACGTGTCTGTCGGCGCGTATCTATCCGCTTCCACTTGTCTTGCGCAAGGTGTAGTTTCCGCGACCAATCGCCCCCGGGGCAGAAAAACGACAGGAACCACGAAAAATGACCAATCGCATCGCGTTTCAAGGCGAACTGGGCGCATATTCGCACCAGGCTTGCCGTCAGGCCCGTCCCGATATGGAGGCCCTGCCCTGCCGCACCTTCGAAGATGCGATTGATGCGGTGAAAAATGGCCAGGCCGATCTGGCCATGTTGCCCGTGGAAAACTCGACTTACGGGCGGGTGGCAGACATGCACTCTTTGCTGCCCGATTCTGGCCTGCACATCATTGAAGAGCATTTCGTCAGGGTTCACATCAACCTGCTGGCTCTGCCGGGCACCAAGCTGGATCAGATCGACACGGCCATGAGCCACACGGTGCTGCTGGGTCAGTGCCACGATTTCCTACGTAAACATGGCATTCACCGTAAAGTCGGCGCGGATACTGCCGGATCGGCTCGGCAAGTGTCGGAACTGGGCGATCCCGCGCTGGCCGCGCTGGCCAGTGAACTGGCCGGTGAAATCTATGGGCTGGAGGTGTTGGCCCGTCACATCGAGGATCAGGGCAATAACACCACCCGTTTCCTGCTGATGAGCCCCGACGCCGATCACGCGCGGCGCGGTGACGGTAAGATGATCACTACCTTCGTGTTCGAAGTCCGCAACATCCCGGCGGCGCTCTATAAGGCCATGGGGGGATTCGCGACCAACGGGATCAACATGACCAAACTGGAAAGCTATATGGTCGGCGGGTCCTTCACCGCAACGCAGTTTTACGCTGATATCGAGGGGCATCCAGAGGATCCCCACGTCAAATTGGCGTTGGAAGAGCTGGACTATTTCACTGCCAGCCACAAAATTCTGGGCGTCTACCCAGCGGATGATCGTCGCGGATGACCCAAATGCACCGGCAGGGTCATCACCTGTTCCGGTGCGTCCGGCGCTGACCAAGCCTGCGGTCACGCAAGCTGTGCGTGCCGCCGAGCCAGTTGGCGCCCGTAGTCTTCCATCATCGTGTCGAACCGCCGGGTCACCTGACCTTTGGCCAGCTTCACCGATTGCAGCAACAGACGTGCCGGAAGCGTCTTGGGCTCCATCACCACTGTGTTGGTCAGGCGCGTGCGGTTCTTGGACATGGGCACAAGTTCAAGCCGCATGGTCGCGACGAACCCTTGCCCCGTCGCGGTGTAGCAGGCGACTTCGGGCGAAATGTGTTCGGTCAACTCGACGTTCACGTCTCTTTTCTTGTCGCGAAAACTGAAGCTGACATCCCAGGCGGCGCCTGTCCCCAGGGTCTCCAGATTGTCGATCCGTTGCACATCCGCACCCCGGCGCAAGGCTGCCTTTTCGAAGCTCTGGAAATCTGAAAGGCAGTCAAAAACGTATTCTGCCGGTGCATCGACATCTACTTTGCTAGAAAATTCCATTCTTATACTCGTTCTTGTCTGATCTAGGCCCCAACCTGGCGCAGTTTCGCTCTAATCCAGCCGGTCGGCAAGCCAGTTCCGCAACAGAAACTGCGCGATGGCCCCTTTTCGCGCAGGCATTAGCACCGGGTGCTGCCCAGAGAACGCCAACATGATATCTTCGCGGCTGAACCACTGCGCATCTTCGATTTCATTCGGGTCAATTGTGATCTCGCGATCCATCGCAGTCCCGTAGCATCCAAACATTAACGAAGACGGAAAGGCCCAGGGTTGGCTGGCCAGGTATCCAACCTGACCGACGGTGATCCCCGCCTCTTCATAGACTTCGCGCCGGACTGCGGCCTCCAGCGTTTCGCCCGGTTCAATGAACCCGGCCAAGAGCGAATACATCCCCTCGGGCCATCCGGGCGAGCGCCCCATCAGCACGTCATTGCCATGCGTGATCAGCATGATCACCACCGGATCTGTGCGTGGAAAGTGATGTGCCCCGCAGCTAGGACAGTCACGCTGCCAGCCAGCCATCGCCATTTCGCTTTCGGCACCACACATCGCGCAAAACCGGTGCGAGCGATGCCAGCTGAACAAGGCGCGCGCCGTTGCGGCCAGCTCGGCGTCCCGTGGGCTCAGGCGCGTCATGATGCCGCGCAGCTCTGAAAACAGATGGGTCTGGGGCAGGCTGGGGTGATGCTGTTCACTGCGATCCAGAAAGCTGTTCAACTGCGCCTGATCGACATCACCGGGGTCCCAGCTGGATATATCATGGGCAAAAACCGGACCCTGGTCCTCGAGCCCCAGGAACAGTGGAGGCTGAAAGGTCTCGGCCAGTATCGGGTGATCCATCGGCAGCCGCGCCAGGTCCGAATTGCGATCCGGCCCCCATACCGCAAGAGGTTTGCCGCGCCACATGATCATGGTGGTTGCCTCAGCCGAGGTTCTCGCGGCCTCCAAGTCTTGCGGCGCAGCGCGTAGTTCTGCTGCCCGGTTCAATCCCGAACCACCGAAGGTCACCGTTTCCGCCAGCTTCATGTTGCTCCCCTTCCTGCTTGCACGCGCTCAGGTAAACCTGAACTTAACCAAGAATTCACCTGCAATCGCAGCGAGATTGGACAAGCGGCTGAAAAAATAGGAAAATAATGACGCTATGTCGCAATTGCCATCGCGAAATACAATATATACTTGCATCATACATCAATATCATACAGCCATTAGGCGAGCCTCAACTCTTTTAAAGCCCAAGCCGTTGCACCATTCAAATCAAGTTGATGCACTTCGAAACAAGACACATCTCAGGGTTCTGCAGACCACGGATGTGCACCTGAATCTGTCGTCGCATGACTATTTCACCGATCAGCCCGACGCCGCCGCTGGATTGCTATCGCTTTCGACCGTGATCCATCAGGCCAGAAGCGAGGCCGAGAATACGCTGTTGCTGGACACGGGTGATTTCCTGCAAGGGACACCCTTGGGCGATCTCTATGCATATAATCACCCGGACGGAGACGCCCTGCACCCGGCCATCTCGTTGATGAACGCAATGGGGTATGACGCGGGTACGATCGGGAACCATGAGTTCAACTTCGGACTGGATTTTCTGACCCGGGTGATTTCCTCATCGCGGTTTCCGCTCGTTCTGGCCAATGCGGTTGTGCAGCTTGGGGCGACCCCGCTAGAGGACCGCCCGCTGTACACCCCCTATGTGATCCTGGACCGACAGGTCGTTGATGCTGACGGGCAGTCGCATGTGCTGCGCATCGGGCTCATCGGATTTGTGCCTCCGCAGGTTAGCATTTGGGAACGTCGACACCTCCAAGACCGCGTCCATATTCGCGATATCGCCGAAACCGCCCAAGCCTATATTCCCAAAATGCGGGCCGAAGGGGCGGATATCATCATTGCTCTCAGCCATTCTGGCATAGCCGCCCCAAACGAGGTCTCGGCGCGCGAAAACGCCAGCATGCAGCTAGCCGCGCTGGACGGGATAGACGTTGTCTTGTGCGGTCATCAGCACAAGCGGTTTCCCAGCTCTGATTTCGTTGGCATCCATGGCGTGGACACTGAACGGGGCACGCTACACGGGAAACCTGCGATCATGGCCGGGCATTGGGGCAGCGAGCTTGGGGTCCTGGACCTGGTGTTGAAGCACGATCCTCAAACCGGTTGGCACATCGATTCTCATACCTGTGATCTGCGCAGCGCGCAGCCGGACACCGCAGCGGATACGCAGCTGAGCAAACTGCTGGATGACAACCACCAGGCCACCCTGAACTATATTCGCACCCCGGTCGCCGAGACTCGTCAGTCCCTGCACACCTATTTCACCTATCTGGGCTTTGATTTGGCGACCCGTGTCGTCACGATGGCCAAACGTGAACGCGCGGCCGAACTGCTGGGAAACACAGGTGTTCCCCTGTTGGCTGCGGCTGCTCCGTTTCGGGCGGGTGGGACTGCCGGACCGCAATATTTCACCGAGGTCGAGGCCGGCCCGCTGACAATTCGCAACCTGTCTGATCTGTATTTGTTCCCCAATACGCTGTCTGTACTGCGCGTCACCGGGACCGAGCTGCGCGATTGGTTAGAGCGGTCGGCTGGCAAGTTTCTTCAGGTCACGCCAGGACAGGCCAATCAGTTTGCTCTGACCAAGGGATTTCCCAGCTACAATTTCGACATGATCCTTGGTGTCGACTATGAAATCGACCTCACCCAACCTGCACGCTATTCAATCCGAGGAGAGCAGCGCCACCCTGATGCACGCCGGATCAGCAAACTGACCTATGCCGGTCAGCCCGTGCGCGACGACCAGGAATTTCTGGTGGCTACGAACAGTTATCGCGCGGGCGGGGGCGGGTTGGTGCCCGGTCAGACCATCGGCACCGAGGTATTGAGCTCGCAAGAAGAGGTCCGCACGATCCTGAGGAACTATTTCCAGCGGATTGGTGTTTCAAACATGCCCGTATCTTTGAACTGGCGGTTTGCGCATGTGCCAGCGACGTCACTGTTGTTTCCGCTTTCGCCCCGCGCGCGCCGGTACCTGCCCGAGTTCCCGTTGAACATCACCCGGACCGGTCAGATGCTGGATGGATGGGAATTGTACCGATTCCACCTGTGACATCGCGGTGACGCTCTGGCTTGCGAATCCGGTTCCGTCGCCCTATATCAACGCCTGAGAGGTTGGCGCGGGCGAGCGCCTCGCCAACCCGGTCAGGTCCGGAAGGAAGCAGCCGTAACGAGCCCCGCTTGGGTCGTTGTCCAGCCTCTCACCTAACGCAGTGTGCCAATCGGGCACAAAACAGCACCTAAGGAGGGTTCTTGATGATTGTCGCCACTGTTACCCTTCGGGCTGTACTGCGCTAAGGCACGCGCCATTTCAGGACTGCCCGAAACCGCTCCCCTTCGCCGCACATCCGGCGCGAGGGTACTTTTCGCGTTTACGAAGGCAGACCAATGATATCGTCCTTGAACACGCTCGGCTGGACCCAGTTTTTCACCAGCCAATTGACAACTGAAGAATTCGAAACCCTGATCCCCGTCCGCATCGCCGAGGTGCGCCGTCGCAGCCTGATTGCGCTGCGTGATGATGAAACCCGGATCGAACTGTCCCTGACCGGTGAACATGTCGCCAGCGACTTTGCCGTGGGGGACTTCACCCTGACCGATGGCGAGCGGATCATCCGCCGTCTGGATCGACGCAGCCTGATTTCGCGCAAAGCGGCCGGGTTGACCTCGGACACACAGCTGATCGCGGCCAATATCGACACGCTGTTCATCACCACATCCTGCAATGCCGACATGAACGAGGCCCGGCTGGAGCGCTACCTGGCCATCGCGATCGAGGCCGGGATCACTCCGGTCGTTGTGATCACCAAGGCTGACAAACCCGAAGACATGAGCGCCGAGATCTATGTTGAGCGCGCCAAGGCGCTGTACTCGGACGCCGAAGTGCTGGCCATCAACGCCAAGGACCCGGCCGATATCGCCCTGTTGGAACCATATTGTGGCCTTGGGCAAAGCGTAGCCTTGGTCGGCTCGTCCGGGGTGGGCAAATCGACCATCGCGCGCGGCTTGACCGGGCAGGACCTGGCCGTCGGGGACATCCGCGACGATGACGCCAAGGGCCGCCACACCACGACCGCCCGATCCATGTACCGGATGCATGCAGGCGGCTGGCTGGTGGATACCCCCGGCATGCGGGAACTGGCGTTGCACGATGCCTCGGACGGGATCGACACCCTGTTTGCGGACATCACCGAGCTGGCTCTGACCTGCAAATTCTCGGACTGCCAGCACGAGACTGAACCGGGGTGTGTCGTGCGCGCGGCCATCGACGCCGGGGACCTGGATCCAGACCGGCTGGAGCGGTGGCGCAAGCTGAAGGACGAGGATCAGCGGAATTCAGAATCCGTGGCCGAATCCCGTGCGCGAGGGCGCAAGTTCAGCAAGATGGTGAAATCCACCATGAAGGCCAAGCGCGCGCGCCGCGGACACTAGTCAGCGAAACCTTGCCGCAGCGGCAGGTCGTCTCATTGCGCGGCGCCTGTCCGTCGCAGATCATCGGTGCCTCATCCATGCGAGGGGAGGCGCCGATGACACGACTTTTGACCCTGATCCTGCTGTTCATAAGCACCACAGCAACGGCCCAGATGACGGTGACGCAGATCACCCAAGACAGCTATGCGCTGGTGGGACCGATCGGAAATCGCGATCCGCAGAACCTTGGGAATAACTCGACCCATGGGCTGGTGATTACACCCGATGGCGCGATCCTGATCGATGCGGGCGGCAGTTTTCTGGGGGCGCAAACGCTGCATCAGACGATCCGAACCGTCACCGACCAACCCGTGAAATACGTGATCAACACCGGTGGGCAGGATCACCGCTGGATGGGTAACGGGTATTGGAAGCAGCAGGGCGCGACCGTCATTGCCTCGGCCGACGCGGTCGAGGATCAGCGCGACCGGGCCTCGATGCAGCTATCGGTTTTGGACGCCCTGATCGGCAGCGAGAACCTGGCGGGGACCCAGCCCGCCCATGCCGACATCACCTTTGATGAATATTATGACCTTAGCCTCGGCGGCACGACCTTGCAGATCCAACACCAGGGCGGCGCGCATACACCCGGTGATTCCTATGTTTGGCACCCCGGCGCTCAGACCGTGTTTACCGGCGATATCGTCTATGTCTCGCGTCTGTTGGGGGTGATCGAGGTGTCGGACAGCGCGAATTGGCTGGAGGCATTTGACGAGATCGCGGCCCTGACCCCGACCCATGTGGTGCCCGGCCACGGCCCCGCCACCGATCTGGCCACCGCCAAGGCCGACACGCGCGACTATCTGCAAAACCTACGCACCCGTATGCGCCAGCTGATCGACAGCGGAGGCGACGTGATCTCGTCCGTCACGGTGGATCAAAGCGCATTTTCCTACCTGGCGAATTTCGATCAGCTGGCCAAGCGCAACGCCCAGGCCGTGTTCATTCAGATGGAGTGGGAGTAACCGCCCAATCCATCTGCTCCTGCGTTTCCACGGCACAGGGCCGGACGCGCCGCAAATGCGCCAAAGCCTCGGCCGTCGGCTCTCCTGCGTCCACCATCAAGCGCAACGCGGCCATGCCCGAGCGCCCACAGCCCCCTTTGCAGTGTATCAACACCCGTCCGCCGCCCTCCAGCGCCCTGCGGGCAGCAAGACTGACTTCGGGCCATTGCGCGCTTACGTCTGGGCCGGGGGCTGCGAAATCCTCGACCGGCAGATGGACCCAGCGCGTGCCACTATCCCGCAAGTCCTGCCCCAGATCACGCGCACCACTGGCGATCATCTCGGCCTCGGTCGTCATCGAGATCACCATCGCCGGCTGCCATTCACGCAGATGCTCCAGATCGGCGCCATAGTCCCCGCCCCGCCCCGGCACGGGCGACAAGGCCAGAATACCATCGCCCAACTGCAAGGCATGAATGACAAACTCGGCCATGCTGTCCTCGGTCCTTGAAACTCCACCCGGCTCTTGTTGTATCAGATGTTGCTCATTTTCGCACAGCGACCCTACGGAACTTGGCAAAACGGTGCCAAGCCGAAGCCTTCAACACACGCAACATCTGCGCTGCGGCGCGCGCGGGCCATTGCAACAGGCATTCCGGTGGACGCGCCGCCCCTGCGGGCTTAGGTTACCTAAAACCCGCGATTCACAAGGCCCCGGCATGAACGATACTCCCGACAAAGGTTACCAGGTTCTGGCGCGGAAATACCGCCCCGAGACCTTTGCGGATCTCGTTGGTCAGGACGCCATGGTGCGTACCCTGAAAAACGCGTTCGAAGCCGACCGGATCGCCCAGGCCTTTGTCATGACCGGCATTCGCGGCACCGGTAAAACCACCACGGCCCGAATCATCGCCAAGGGCATGAACTGTATCGGGCCGGACGGAAATGGCGGCCCCACCACCGAACCCTGCGGCGAATGCGAACATTGCGTGGCCATCATGGAGGGCCGCCACGTCGACGTAATGGAGATGGACGCCGCCAGCCGCACCGGTGTGAATGACATCCGCGAGATCATCGAAAGCGTCCACTATCGCGCGGCCTCGGCCCGCTACAAGATCTACATCATCGACGAGGTTCACATGCTGTCCACCAGCGCGTTCAACGCGCTGCTGAAGACGCTGGAAGAGCCCCCCGCCCACGTCAAATTCATCTTCGCAACCACCGAGATCCGCAAGGTTCCCGTGACCGTTCTGTCCCGTTGTCAGCGTTTTGACCTGCGCCGGATCGAACCTGAAGACATGATCGGCATGCTGAAACGGATCGCAGGTGCCGAGGGCGCCCAGATTGCCGAAGATGCGCTGGCCCTGATCACCCGCGCGGCCGAAGGCTCGGCCCGGGATGCGACCTCGCTTTTGGATCAGGCCATCAGCCATGGCGCAGGCGAAACCTCGGCCGATCAGGTGCGCGCGATGCTGGGGCTGGCTGATCGCGGCCGCGTGCTGGATCTGTTCGACATGATCATGAAGGGCGACGCCGCCAGTGCCCTGACCGAGCTAGGCGCGCAATATGCCGATGGGGCCGATCCGATGGCTGTGCTGCGCGACCTGGCCGAGATCACACACTGGATTTCCGTCGTTCAGATCACCCCCGAAGCCGCCGAGGACCCCACCGTTTCCCCCGACGAACGCGCGCGGGGACAGGATATGGCCGGCCGTCTGCCCATGCGGGTGCTGACGCGGATGTGGCAAATGCTGCTGAAAGCCCTCGAAGAGGTCGGCCACGCCCCCAACACCATGATGGCCGCCGAGATGGCGATCATCCGTCTGACCCATGTTGCCGATCTGCCCGCGCCCGAAGACCTGGTGCGCCGCCTGAAGGACGCAACGCCGCCTCCGCCCCCGTCGCCCGGTGGTGGTCGCGCGGCGCCGTCTGCGCCCATGGGACAAACCGATGCGTATTCGGGCGGACACGCACCCTCGGGCCCGTCTGGCGGCCCGGTCATGGCCTTGGCGCAAGATGTGGATCAGGCCTTGGCCCGGTTCCCCACCTTTGATCATGTTTATGAACTAATCAAAGCCAATCGGGATGGGGTGCTTCAGGCGCATGTCGCCAAGTATCTGCGTCTGGTCAGCTACAGCCCTGGCCGGATTACGTTCCAACCGACGGACGACGCACCTTCGGATTTGTCGCAACGTCTGGGCTCGAAACTGCAAAGCTGGACCGGCAACCGCTGGGCCGTCATCGTCACCAATGAGGATGGCGCCGAGACGATCTATGAAAAGGAACACGCCGCCGAGATCGCCCTGAAAGAGCAAGCCGCACAGCACCCGATGGTGCAGGCCGCGCTGGCCGCGTTCCCCAAAGCCAAGATCACCGAGGTCCGCACCCACGAAGACCTGGCCGCCGAGGCCCAGGCTGATGCCCTACAAGAGGTCGAAGACGAATGGGATCCTTTCGAAGAGGATTAATCCGCTCAGCCCTTGTCCGCACGCCTTGGCGCTGCGATATGAAGGCCAGAACATCCCGCGCACCCCGCGCCCGACACACAGGAGACAGCAGATGCTGAAAGGTCTAGGCAACCTTGGCGACATGGCCAAGATGATGAAAACCGCCAAGGAAATGCAGGAGAAAATGACCGCCCTGCAAGAGGAAATGGCCGTGATGACCGTGACCGGCGAATCCGGCGCGGGGCTGGTCAAGGCGACCTGCACCCTGAAATCCGAACTGACGGCGCTGGACATCGATCCTTCGATCTTCCAACCCGACGAAAAAGAGGTGGTCGAGGATCTGATCCTGGCTGCGATCAAGGACGCGCAATCCAAGGCGGCCGACAAGGCGCAGGCCGAAATGTCCAAGCTGACCGAAGGCCTGGGCCTGCCGGCAGATATGAAGCTGCCGTTCTAAAGCATGAGCAGCAACCGCGACATTGACGCCCTGATCGAGACGATGGCCAAGCTCCCCGGGCTTGGTCCGCGCTCGGCCCGGCGCGCGGTGCTGCACCTGATCCGCAAACGTGCGCTGTTGCTGACCCCGCTTGCCGCGCAGATGCAAGCCGTGGCGGACACGGCGCGCGAATGCCTGAACTGCGGCAATATCGGCACTGGCGACATCTGCGATATCTGCGCCTCAGAGGCCCGCGCGACCGGCGTTCTGTGCGTGGTCGAGGACGTGGCCGACCTCTGGGCAATGGAACGCTCGGGCGTTTTCAAGGGCCGCTATCACGTGCTGGGCGGCACGCTCTCCGCTCTGGATTCCGTCGGCCCCGAGGAATTGCGCATCCCCCGCCTGGTGGACCGCGTGAAATCCGAAAACATCTCCGAGGTGATCCTGGCCCTGAACGCCACGGTCGACGGCCAGACCACGGCCCATTACATCGCGGACGAGCTGGACGGGCTGGTCACGCTCAGCTCGCTGGCGCAAGGCGTGCCTATCGGCGGCGAGCTGGATTACCTGGACGACGGCACGATCACCGCCGCCCTGAATGCGCGCAAGCCGCTTTAGATCACCACCACGTCCAGCGGCGGGAAACCGTTAAACCCTACGGAGGCGTATGTCGACGTATAGGCCCCGCAATTGCGGATGATCACCCGATCCCCGGCCCGCAATCCCACAGGCAGCTGAACCGGACGCTTTTCATACAGAACATCCGCGCTGTCACAGCTGGGACCGGCCAGAACGCAAGGCCCGGTTTCCTCGTGATCGCGATCGGTGATGAACTGGTAGCGGATCGCCTCGTCCATGGTTTCAGCCAGACCCGAGAATTTGCCGATATCCAGATAGACCCAGCGCAGCAGGTCATCCTCGGATTTGCGCGACACCAGCAGTACCTCGGCGGCGATCATCCCAGCCTCGGCCACCATGCCCCGCCCCGGCTCGGCCATCACGGTTTCAGCACCGTCAAAACGCGCCTCGACCATCTCCATCACGCGGGCGGCGTAGATCGAGGGCGGCTCGATCGCCTCGCCATAAAAGGCCGGAAAGCCGCCCCCAATATTGATCAGCGACAGATCAAACCCCTGCGCGCGCGCCTGCGTCCAAACTGCGGCAACCTGATCCAGCGTGTCCACCCACATCTCGGCCCGTTTGGTCTGGCTGCCAACATGGAAGGACAGGCCCACCGGGTCCAACCCCAGGTCCACCGCACGGCCCATCAGTTGCAACGCCATATCCCCGTCACAGCCGAATTTGCGCGACAGCGGCCAATCTGCCTCGGTCGAGCCCACCAACAATCGGACATAGACCTGCGCCCCGGGTGCATGTTCCGCGATCTTGACCAGCTCTTCTTCGGCATCCACGGCAAACAGGGTGATCCCCACCTGATGTGCGAACGCGATATCCGAGGGCCGCTTGATCGTATTGCCAAAGGAAATCCCCGAGGGCTGAGCCCCCAGCGACAGGCACAGCTCAATCTCGGCCCGCGAGGCCGCATCGAAATGGCTGCCCTCGGCGACCAGAACCTCCAGCACCTCACGCGCCGGGTTCGCTTTGACGGCATAGTGAATATCCGCGCGGCCCAAACCCGCCTTGAGCGCTTGAAACTGACGCGCCACGGCCGCGCGTTCTAGCACCAGCGTCGGGCGGTCAAAATTCATCGAACGGATAAAGGCTTCGATCCCATCGCATGTGCGAATGGCGTCACCGCCCGCAAAGGGTGTTACGTATGCGTTCATGGTCATCTCCAATAGACCCGGCCATCTATGACCGCTCACTTCCAACGGAGACGTTACCGTCGCTACGTAAACACAAGTCCAAAACCGGACCCGGCCAGAGGCGCGTGCGTTGGCGTCTGTGACGGCGGGATTTAGGGCCAAGCCCCTCACCGATCAAGAAAAAACTGCACTAGGCGGCGCAGAATTTACACCAGGGTTCTGGCACTTATTTTCTGATCAAAGCGCACCAAGGCCCAGCTGCGACAAAGCCCTGAAAAATCGAAGATTTCCCCACCTAGCATCGAAATTCGATCAAATTCGCAGCTCCTCTCGCGTTGCGCGCCAGTCACAGCCTACCCTCGCCCCATAATCCCCGCATTCAGCTTTTTCTTGGCAAAAATACCCATTGCGCCAGCCTGTCCACCCGCACAACGCAAAAGGCCCGAGCGATCCGCCCGGGCCTTTCCGCATGCATTGGTCCCCAATCAGGGCTGTTCGTCGTCCGAGCCGCTGGGCAGGTTGAAGAAGCTGTCGGCGTCCAGGAACTCTTCGTCCTTTTTCTCTTCTTCCTCGTCGTCCTTCAGGCTGAAGGTCTCCAGACCCTCGATCGCAGTCGGGATCTTGGGCTCGGCCTCCATGGTCAGGCTTTGTTCGGTCGACAGCAGTTTGCGGCGCTCGTCGTCCGACATGGCCTGGCCCTCGGCGGCTTTCTTGGCAGCAGCCTTCTGTACGGCGGCGTCCAGCTCGGATTGTTTACACAGGCCCAGGGCTACCGGATCGATCGGCTGCATGTTGGCGATGTTCCAATGGGTCCGCTCGCGGATCGACTGGATGGTCGGCTTGGTGGTGCCCACCAGCTTGGCAATCTGGCCATCGGTCAGCTCGGGGTGGAACTTCACCAGCCACAGGATCGAGTTCGGACGGTCCTGACGTTTCGACAGAGGCGTATAGCGCGGGCCACGGCGCTTTTCTTCACCCTGAGCGGCGGCGTTGAACTTCAGCTTCAGCTTGTGCAGCGGGTTCTTTTCAGCCGAGGCGATCTCTTCGTCGGTCAACTGGTTGTTCGCGACCGGGTCAAAGCCTTTGACGCCGGGGGCCACGTCGCCATCGGCGATGCCCTGGATTTCCAGCTCGTGCATCCCGACAAAATCGGCAATCTGCTTGAAGCTGATCGTGGTGTTGTCGATCAGCCAAACGGCGGTTGCTTTCGCCATAATCGGTTTGGCCATGTCATCTCTCCTTGACGCAAATCTTCCCCGTTGCCTGAAAACAGGCGGCCCTCGTTCAGGCGGGTTTCCATTGTAGGGGAACTTGGGGCCTATATAGTGGCCTTTGCCAAGGAAGGGAAGAGTGAATGAGATTTGTCGGTTTGGCCCTGCTTTTTGCGCTGTGCGTCGCCACCCCCATTCGCGCGGACGGAGAGAAAGCCGGCGCGTTCGATTATTATGTGTTGGCGCTCAGCTGGTCACCGAATTGGTGCGTGCTCGAGGGCGACGCGCGCAACTCCCCTCAATGTGATGACCGGCACGCGTATGGCTGGGTTCTGCACGGGTTGTGGCCGCAATATCATCGCGGCTGGCCGTCCTTTTGCCCAACGATCGAGCCGCACCCCACCCGACGTATGACCCGCGAGATGGAGGACATCATGGGCAGTGCGGGCCTGGCCTGGTATCAGTGGAAGAAACACGGAACATGCTCGGGGCTCAGCGCCAGCCAGTATTACGCGCTGTCTCGTCAGGCGTTTGATCTGGTCAATCGCCCTCAGATCTTTCGCAAGCTGACCAAGTCGGTCACGCTGCCAGCGTCGCTGATCGAAGAAGCATTTCTGAAGGAAAACCCAAGCTGGGAACCCGACATGCTGACGATCACCTGTCGCGATGGCCACATCCAAGAAGCCCGTCTATGCCTGTCAAAAACCCTGGACCCGGTGCCTTGCGGGCGCGACGTGGTTCAGGATTGCAAACGGACGGATGCTGTATTTGCACCCGTCCGGTAATACCACTTAATTCGCCTGAATTAGACGGCCATATCTTCGGGTGTTTTTCCCGCGTCCAGCGCAGCAATAAACCAGTCGGGACGACGTCCTTTTCCGGTCCAGGTTTTGCTGGCGTCAGAAGGGTCTGCGTATTTGGGCACACCTTTGACTTTCGCGCCTTTGGCCGATTGGCCTGTCAGTTCAGCCAGATTGAAACCCAATTCCTTGGCTTTCGCTTCCAGTTCGGCCAAAGCCGCCTTCCGCTGACGATCCTGATACGTCTCGATCGCCTTGCTGACTTTCTTCTGCAATGCCTTCAGATCAGGCAAGGACATTTCGGCCAACTCGGCCGCAGCAATCATATTCACTTCTGCCATTTTCTTGCTCCCTTCCAAAAATGCACAAAGGCAATTAGTCCAGAACAATTAGCAATTACAAGCTATCGCATTGAATTTATGCTGTATTTGCGGAATAGACGACCTCAGATGCGCCCCTGAGGCCGTGATATTTACTCAAGATTGTGACCAATTGGTTAATTCCTGAACGGATAGGAATGAACCCGGGCCAATACATGCGACTCACCTGAGGTCATTCAGGCGAACAGCACTTTTGCCTTCAACTCCCGCCTTATACGGTCGCAACAAGCGCTCTCATACCCGAGGCCAACAGAGCCCCCACCCGGAATTACGGGTCAAACCCGCAGAACGATCTTGCCAATATGCCCACTGCTTTCCATTCGCGCATGAGCTTTGGCCGCATCTGCCAAATCAAATTCGCTGTCCATAACCGGCCCGATTTTACCGGCGTTCAACAATGGCCAGACCTGATCGCGCAGGCTGTCGGCGATATTGGCCTTGGCCAGGTCGCTTTGCGGGCGCAGAGTTGATCCGGTGACCGTCAAGCGGCGTGTCATGACTTGGGCAAAGTTCAATTCAACCTTGGGACCTTGCAGGAACGCAATTTGCACCAGGCGCCCGTCATCAGCCAGCGCACGGATGTTGCGCGGGATGTACAGGCCTCCCACCATGTCCAGGATCAGGTTCGCACCACCTTCGGCGCGCAAAACGTCGACGAAATCCTCGTCATTATAGATGATCGTGCGCTCGGCCCCCAGGGCGGCACAGGCGGCGGCCTTGTCTTGATTGCCAACCGTCACAAAGACCCGCGCGCCGAATTCGCGGGCCAACTGGATCGCGGTGGTCCCGATCCCCGAGGAACCGCCATGAATCAGGAACCGCTCGCCCGCTTTCAGGCCACCGCGCTGGAATACGTTCGACCATACGGTAAAGTATGTTTCAGGCAGGCAGGCGGCTTCTTTCATGCCCATGCCTTGCGGCACCGGCAGGCAATGCGCGGCGGGGGTGGCTACGTATTCGGCATAGCCTCCGCCCGGCAACAAGGCGCAGACCTGATCGCCCACGGACCTGCCGCTGACGCCAGCACCGATCGCCACGATCTCGCCCGAGGCCTCGAGCCCCGGCAGATCGCTGGCGGTGGGCGGCGGCGCGTAGGACCCCGCGCGTTGCAGCGCGTCGGGGCGGTTCACGCCCGCATAGGCCACCTTGATCACCACCTGCCCGGCGGCGGGCTGGGGCACAGGGCGTTCGCACAGTTTCAGGACATCCGGTCCGCCCGGTTCGGTGATCTCTACCGCCCGCATCATCTCGCTCATCGCGTTCTCCTCAGGGTTCGTTGTTGATATGGCCGGGCAAGTCCGCGCGCGCGCTGGCGGGCGGTTTGACCTGCGACAGCACAGCCATGGGGCCGGCCAGAAGCGCGCTAAGCGCCTTGTTCTTGCGGACACCGGCTTTGAACTTTTCAAACCGCATCACGTCGTCAATGCGACGATCCAGAAACGCCCAGGTGGCCTGATGGTCCAGCGAATTGTCGCCCAGCCAGAACAACACGGTCGAGCCATAAACCCCGCTGAGCGTCGCCCGTTTGGTGTACCAATTCACATCGTCCGAGCTGTCACCCAGTGTGTTCCAGATCAGATCGCAGGTGTTCCAGATCAGCCGCGCGCCCTCGGCTGTGTGCTGCGGCAGCGCGAACAGGGTCGAGCCACGGCGCACCGCCTCTTTATCGTCAGCAGCATCGATCCGGCAGCGCACCAGAGCGGCCACCTTTTCGCTATAGCGCATCTGATCGCTGTCCAGCGCCTTATATCGTTCGATCATCAGCTGATCCCCGCGCTGATGATAGGCCACGGCCAGATCTACGGCACCGCGCGGGCAGATGGCCCGTGCCAGCACCGGATCGACACCCGCATCTGCGACCGCAAACTCAAAGGTCTGGGCAGACCACCCATCAAAAGCGACGTGAATCAGCGCCGCATCCAACAGCGTTTCCTTGAGATCCGGGGCGGTCATGGCGGGCTCCTTTTCGGGCTTTGGGACACCCTAGACAAATAGGGCGGCCTTTGCTATATGGCCACCTCCTGCAATTCATTGCAACTCAACTTAGAAAGGTGGTGAAAACCACATGCAGGTTAGCGTTCGCGACAACAACGTCGATCAGGCCCTTCGTGCCCTGAAGAAAAAGCTGCAGCGTGAAGGCGTGTTCCGTGAAATGAAGCTTAAGCAACATTTCGAGAAACCGTCCGTCAAAAAAGCGCGCGAGAAAGCTGAAGCCGTCCGCCGTGCCCGTAAACTGGCACGCAAGAAAGCTCAGCGCGAGGGTCTGCTCTAGGATCTCCTCACAGCTTGAATGCAAAGAAGACCCCCGTGCCTGGCCCGGGGGTTTGTCTTTTTCTGGGGATCCGTTTCGACGCGCTGTCGGGATTTGGGTATTTGAGCCAAGAAAAAGCAGAAGACTGCGCAAAATGGAAAACGCGCGCTGGCGGGGACCGGCGCGCGTTTTGGTTTTGAAAAGACCCCGACCTGATCGGGCTGCCGCGGGAAAGAGGAGGAGCGGACAGCGCCGGACAGGCCGGGGAAGAGCGGGGCGGATTGGAGATCGCCCCAAACCCGGAGGCTGTGACTTAGAAGAAGCCCAGCTTGTTGGGGTTGTAGCTGACCAGCATGTTCTTGGTCTGCTGATAGTGGTCCAGCATCATCTTGTGGGTCTCGCGACCGATGCCCGACTGTTTGTAACCACCAAAGGCCGCGTGGGCCGGGTAGGCGTGGTAGTTGTTGATCCAGACACGACCAGCTTCGATATCACGGCCAAAGCGATAGGCACGGGTGCCGTCGCGGGTCCAGACGCCGGCGCCCAGGCCGTACATGGTGTCGTTGGCGATTTGCAGGGCTTCTTCTTCGGTTTTGAAGGTGGTCACCGAGACGACCGGGCCAAAGATTTCTTCCTGGAAGACGCGCATCTTGTTGTGGCCCTTCAGGATGGTGGGCTGAACATAGAAGCCATCGGCGATGTCACCTTCGAACTTGGCGGCGTCGCCACCGGCCAGAACTTCGGCGCCTTCTTCAACACCGATTTGCAGGTAGGACATGATTTTGTCGTGCTGCTGCTGGCTGGCTTGGGCGCCGACCATGGTTTCCAGCTCACGCGGGTCGCCTTGTTTGATGGCTTTGACGCGTGCGATGCAGCGCTCGATGAACTCTTCGTAGATGTCTTCCTGGATCAGGGCGCGGCTGGGGCAGGTGCAGACCTCGCCCTGGTTAAAGGCGAACAGAACGAAGCCTTCGACCGCTTTGTCCAGGAACGCATCGTCCTGAGCCATCACGTCCGAGAAGAAGATGTTCGGCGATTTGCCGCCCAGTTCCAGCGTGACCGGGATCAGGTTCTCGGTAGCGTATTGCATGATCATGCGGCCGGTTTCGGTCGAACCGGTGAAGGCGATCTTGGCAATACGGGGCGATTTCGCCAGCGGAGCACCAACCTCGGCGCCATAACCGTTGACGATGTTCAGAACACCGGCGGGCAGCAGGTCGGCGATGCACTCCATCAGCACCATGATGGCTGCGGGGGTCTGCTCGGCGGGTTTCAGCACGATGCAGTTACCGGCAGCCAGCGCAGGGGCCAATTTCCAGGCGGCCATCAGAACCGAGAAGTTCCACGGGATGATCTGGCCGACAACGCCCAGCGGCTCGTGGAAGTGATAGGCCACGGTGTCGTGGTCGATCTCGGACATGTTACCTTCCTGGCCACGCAGAACGCCAGCGAAGTAACGGAAATGGTCGACCGACAGCGGGATATCAGCGGCAGTGGTTTCACGGATCGGCTTACCGTTGTCCCAGGTTTCTGCGGTCGCGATCAGGTCCAGGTTTTCCTCGATGCGGTCAGCGATCTTCAGCAGGATGTTGGAACGTTCAGCGGCCGAGGTTTTGCCCCAGGCGTCTTTTGCGGCGTGGGCGGCGTCCAGCGCCAGCTCTACATCCGCTGCGCCCGAACGCGCCACTTCACAGACCTTGTGGCCGGTGATCGGGGTGATGTTGTCCAGGTACTTGCCTTCGACAGGGGCAACGAACTTGCCGCCGATGAAGTTGTCGTAGCGCTCTTTAAAGGGCGAGGCGTACTTGGTGGCTGCGGGATTGCTCATTTCATTCATTTGGAATTCTCCTCCTCAGGTGCCGGTTTTCCGGCGGATGAGAGGAAGCTTTCCGTGATTCGAAGTGTGAAACAGCCCCGTCAAAGCGGTCGGTGAGGGTGAACTGTCTCAGGAGTGAGACACCCCGAGACAGTTCTTAAGCGCGGCTTAATCCAGCCCCAGACGCTTCATCCGGCGATACAGCGTGGCGCGCCCGATCCCCAGTTCGCGTGCGGCCGCACTGGCATTCCCACCCGAGCGGGCAAGGGCACGGCGCAGGGCAGCGCGTTCAGCCCGATCCAGCCCGGTTTCGTGACGCGGTGCGCCAGAGGTCAGCCCCAAAACGTCCGATGTGGGGCGCGGATTGGCGAAACTGTCCGCATCCAGCCCCAAATCGCGCCGCGCCGCGCGGGTGGCGCCGATGACCAGATCGTCATGATCCACGGCCAGCAGGCGCGCTTCGTCCGGGCGATCGCCCGCGACATCAATGAATCGTGCGCCTGCATAAGCGGCGCGGAAATGCTCGGTTTCGATCTGACGGGCGGTCTGGGCGACGGCGTTGGAAATCAGGCGGGTATAGCCCTCGGTCTGATCGGCGCGGCACGAGGACACGTCCACGGCGGCGATCACCTCTCCATTGGCGCCATAGATCGGCGCGTCCATGCAGCTCATGGCGATGTTGCGGCTGTGGAAATGTTCGTCGCGGTGAATAACCAACTGGCGCTTTTCGGCCAGACAGGTGCCGATTCCGTTCGTGCCCTCGGCCTGTTCGCTCCAGATGGCGCCGTTGCACAGGCCCCAGCTGTCAAAAATATCGCTGTCCGCGTCCGAGTAGCGTTCTTCCAGAACCACGCCTTCGGCATCGGTCAGCAACACGCAGCAGCCCGCCATCCCGACCAGCCGGAACAGTTGATCCAGCTGCGGGTTCGCCAATTCAAGGAACTCTCCCATGGCATCGCGGCGCTGAATGACATCCGAGTTCATCACCCGCTCGGGCGCCCGTTTGTTGCGCGGGTCCAATCCATAAGTCACCGCCGAGCGGCGCCAGGAGGCCGCCAACCGCGAGGTCGCCGCAGCGCGCGAAGAATGAGCCCCTTCCAGAACCCTGTCAGCGTGATGGTATGACATGATGGCCTCCGATCTCCTCAAACTCGGGGTCGCGTCTGGCGAAGACTAGGCAGGAAATCTGGGCGCAGTCTATAGCGACCAACGTCGCACCACACGCGCCAGACGCCCGGCAAAACGGCGGGCCGTTTCCAGATCGTCGGCGCTGACCAACTGGGTCTTGTCCCGCACGGTGGTCGCGGACAGGCCCATCCAGCTGCCTGTCTGGTTGATGCCAGGCTTGGTCTGATCGACGGGCGCCCCGATCTGATCCTGGCCGACCCAGATCATGCCGTGCTGCATGGCAAACAGGCTCAGCTGCATCAAGGTGCTCAGCTTGTCCCCTGCCGGAAAAGTGGCCACGGTAAAGCCAGCGGCCAGTTTGTCCGCCCAGAGCTGCCGCTCCCAGATGTCGCTGGAGGCATCCATGAAGGCTTTGAACTCGGCCGCGGGCCCGCCCATGTAGGTCGGAACGCCAAACAGAATCGCATCGGCAGCCTCGAGCGCCTGCCAGTCCAGCGGCTCCATCCGGGTGACATCGATCAGACGCGCGGCGCAATCCTCTTGGCCCAGCGCCACCGCAATCGTGTCCGCCAGTTTGCGCGTGTGCCCCGCGCCGGAAAAATAGGTGATCGCGACATTAACCATGTTTGCGGAGATGCCACGCCTCAACCACCGGATGCAAGCACTGTCAGACCGGCAGCGCCGTGGTTTTGAACACGGTGCGCAAGGCGAACGAGGATTGCATCTGCGCCACCCCCGGCAGCCGGGTCAGGTGTTGACGGTGAATGCGGGCGAAATCCTCGGTGTTTTCGGCAACGACCTTCAGGATATAGTCCGCCGTCCCCGCCATCAGATGGCATTCCAGAACATCCGGGATCCGCGCAACCGCCTTTTCAAAGGCCTCCAGCGTTTCATCCGCCTGCCCCTGAAGAGTGATTTCCACAAAAACTGTCGTTGGAACGTTCATCTTGCGGGCATCCAGCATGGCCACGTAGCCCTTGATATAGCCCTCTTGCTCGAGCCGCTGCACCCGCCGGTGACAGGCCGAAGGCGACAGGTTCACCTGTTCGCTCAACTCGGCATTGGACATGCGTCCTTTGTTTTGCAGCACCCTGAGGATGCGACGATCCGTATCATCCAAAGACATTTTCGCGCACGTTCCTTCGAACCATTTCCCATTTGGCCGCAGATTATCCCAAAATATCCCTGGATTACGACCCTCTTTTCAAAGCACTTGCGTTCAACCTGCGACATTCTGACAGCAAGCTTAAAACTAAGGCAGGGAGGACCCGATATGAAAATCGGTTGCCCAACAGAGATCAAACCTCAGGAATTCCGCGTGGGCATGACGCCCTACGCCGCCCAAGAGGCCACGGCAAACGGCCATCAGGTGTTCATTCAGGCCGGGGCCGGGGTGGGCGCCGGGTTTGATGACAGCACATACGCAGCGGCGGGCGCGACCATTCTGGACACCGCCGAGGAAATCTTTGGCACCGCCGACATGATCGTGAAGGTCAAGGAACCCCAGGCTGTCGAGCGCAAGATGCTGCGCGAAGGTCAGCTGTTGTTCACCTATCTGCATCTGGCCCCAGACCCGGATCAGACCCACGACCTGCTGGCTTCGGGCTGCACAGCGATTGCCTATGAAACCGTGACGGCCGCGGATGGCACCCTGCCCCTGTTGGCCCCCATGTCCGAGGTCGCCGGCAAGCTGGCGCCGCAGGTCGGGGCGTGGACCCTGCAAAAGGCCAACGGCGGGCGGGGCGTTCTGATGGGTGGCGTGCCCGGGGTCAGCCCGGCCAAAGTGGTCGTCATCGGCGGTGGTGTCGTTGGGACCCATGCGGCCCGCGTGGCCGCCGGTATGGGTGCAGATGTCAGCGTGTTGGACATGTCCCTGCCCCGGCTGCGCTATCTGGATGATGCCTTTCGGGGCGAATTCAAGACCGCCTATGCCTCGAAAGGGACAACCGCTGAATTGCTCACCACTGCAGACATGGTCATCGGCGCAGTGCTGATCCCCGGCGCCGCCGCGCCCAAGCTTGTCAGCCGTGCCCAGCTGTCCACGATGAAGCCAGGCGCCGCCATCGTGGACGTCGCCATTGACCAAGGCGGTTGTTTTGAAACCTCGAAAGCCACCACTCACCAGGATCCGATCTTCGAGGTGGACGGCATCATGCACTACTGCGTGGCCAACATGCCGGGCGCTGTTGCGCGCACCTCGACCATCGCGTTGGGGAATGCGACGATGCCGTTCCTGATGGCGCTTGCGAACAAAGGCTGGAAACAGGCCTGCGCGGACGATCCGCACCTGCTGAACGGGCTGAACATCCATGCTGGCCAGCTGACCTATTTTGCGGTCGGCAAGGCACTGGGATTGGATGTGGTCTCGCCTCAATTGCTGGTGAAATGAACCCTTGGTGATGCCTGCCCCAGGGCGGTGTCACCTTGATCCCTGCACCTTTGGTGCATCCTCCCTTGGCCCGGTCTCAGGCAGTCCCTGAAACCGGGTTCTTTTTTGGGATTAGCCCTTTTTCAAAGAGTCCCGAATCTCCAGCAGAACGTCCAGTTCGCTGGGACCCTTGGGCGCCTCGGGGGCGGCTTCTTCTTCTTTTTCGGCGGCCTCTTTGACCTTGTTCACGCTGCGCACCAGCATGAACACGACAAAGGCGATGATCAGGAAATTGATCACAGCCATGACAAAGCTGCCGTAGGCAAAGACCGAGGCCCCGGCCTCGCGCGCGGCCTCGAGGCTGGCGCCTTCGGGCACGTCGCCGCCCAGAATCGCGTAGTTGTTGGTAAAATCCACACCGCCGGTGAACAGCCCGATGATCGGGTTGATCAGATCGGCGACCATGGATTTCACGATCGCGGTAAAGGCCGCACCGATGATGATACCAACCGCCATGTCCATGACATTGCCCTTGGCGATGAACGTTTTGAATTCCTGTAGCATTGGGTTCCCTTCCCTCTTTTAGACAGCCGCAGACGCGTTCGCGCGTTTCTCAACAGCCGATGGTGCAATATTCCACAGAGTTGCCCCCTGTCGCATAGGGAAAATTCCGCTAAATTCCCCCTCAGACCCCGAATTGAGGAGCACGACATGACTTTTCCTGAAGATTTTCCGATCACCAAACGCTGGCCCGCTGAAAACCCCGAAGTCCTGCAGCTGTATTCCTTCCCCACGCCGAACGGCATCAAGGTGTCGATCATGCTGGAAGAAATCGGCCTGCCCTACGAGGCGCACCGCGTGACTCTGGGCGATGCGGATGTGAAATCGCCCGAATTTCTGTCTCTGAACCCCAACAACAAGATCCCCGCGATCGTTGACCCCGATGGCCCTGGCGGGCAACCGATGGGCCTGTGGGAATCCGGTGCGATCCTGATCTATCTGGCCGAGAAAAGCGGCAAACTGCTGCCCACGGACACCGCCAAACGCTACGAGGTGCTGCAATGGGTGATGTTCCAGATGGGCGGCGTTGGCCCGATGTTCGGACAGCTTGGTTTCTTCTTTGCCTTTGCTGGCAAAGACATCGAAGACCCCCGCCCGCGCGAACGTTACATCAACGAAGCCAAGCGCCTGCTCTCTGTGATCGAAAAACAACTGGACGGCCAGGATTGGATCTGCGGCGAGTATTCGATCGCCGATATCGCCCTGGGCGGCTGGCTGGGCGCGCTTGATTTCTATGGTGCGCGCGACGTGGTCGAGTGGGACAGCCGCCCCAACATCATCGCGTATCTGGAACGTTTCCGTGCACGCCCGGCCGTGCAAAAAGGGATGAACATCCCCCCGCGCGAAGGCTGAGTGGTCTGAGGGGGCTTTGCCCCCTCTTTCCCTTGAGCACCCGACGCCGAATGGCCTTTCGGACAATGATCGGTCAGGTCGCGCTCATTTCATCCGCGATTTTCTCGGCCATCATGATGGTGGGGGCATTCGTATTGCCACCGACCAAGCGCGGCATCAGCGAGGCATCGACCACCCGCAGGCTCTGAACACCGTGGACCCGCCCCTGCACGTCAGTCACGGCCATATCATCCGTGCCCATCTTACAGGTGCCCACCGGGTGATAAATCGTGTCCGACCGGTTGCGAATATCGGACTCGAGCGAGGCGTCACTGCCATCGACCGGATACAGCCGTTTCCCGCGCCAAGGCGCCAGCGGAGGTGCCGAAAGCAGTGTTTCCATCTGGCGCGCGCCCGTCATCAACAGCTCCAGGTCACGCGTGTCAGACAAGAACGCCGGGTCAATCCGTGGGGCTTTTGCTGGATCACCCGAGGCCAGCCCGACCTGACCACGCGAGTGAGGCCGCAACACACAGACATGGCAGGAAAAACCGTGGCTGAGATGAATTTTCCGCATGTGATCGTCCACGATCCCCACTACAAAATGCAGCTGCAGGTCAGGCCGTTCCAGCCGAGGATCTGAACGCAGAAAGGCGCCACCTTCTGCAAAGGGCGTGGCAAACAGGCCGGTACGGGTCTTTCGCCAGCGCAACCCTGCCTGGGCCAGTTTCATCAGCCCGCCAGGCGTCAGCCCAATCACGTCCTTGCGCGGAGATTTGTACGAGATCACATAATCCAGGTGGTCTTGCAGGTTGTGCCCAACCCCCGGCAAGGAATGGACGGGCTCGATCCCGTGCTGCCGCAGCTCGTTCTCGGGTCCGATTCCAGACAATAACAACAGCTGAGGAGAGCCGAACGCCCCCGCCGACAGGATCACTTCGCGACGCGCTTTGATTTTTCGGATCAACCGGTTGTGGCGAATTTCGACGCCGATGGCGCGTTTATCTTCGATCAGGACTCGATGGGTATGCGCACGCGTCAAAACCGTCAGGTTGCGCCGGTTCGTGACCCCGAACAGATAGGCCGCCGCAGCCGAGCATCTTTCCCCTTTGTTTGGACCGTCAGAGAACTGTGTCACCTGGTACAGCCCGGCACCCTCTTGCCTTGGACCGTTGAAATCGTCGTTCCGACGGATTTGCACCTGCTCTGCGGCGTCTACGAAGGCATGCGAGATCGCACGGGGTTCGCTTTGATCCGACACGCTCAGCGGGCCCGATTCTCCGTGCAGATCATCGCCCCCGCGGGCATTGCGTTCAGCTTTCTTGAAATAGGGCAGGACGCTTTCCCAGTCCCATCCGTCACAGCCCAGATCGGCCCATTCGTCATAGTCCTTGGGGTGGCCACGCACATAGAGCATCGCGTTGATCGCGCTGGACCCGCCCAATGCTTTTCCACGCGGCTGAAACCCCTGGCGCCCATTCAGGCCAGCCTGGGGTGTCGTCTTGAACGCCCAGTTGTTGATTTTTGGGCGCCCGGACACCATCGCAGCCACCATGGCAGGCGCGCGGATCAGAAAGTCTTTGCCACCCCCGCCGGCTTCGATCAAGCAAACCGAGACCTTAGGATTCTCACTCAGTCGCGCGGCAAGAACCGACCCCGCCGATCCGCCCCCGACGATCACATAGTCATACTCCATGTGCCACCTCCCGCCCGAAACCTATCGTGACGATTGGCAAAGCACCTAGCATGACGCTGCGCAAACCTTAGCCCGGCAACTCCGCTGTCAGCACATATCGCAGGATTTCGACCACCTGACGCGGTTCTTGTGCAACGGCCAATGCGGCAGCATCGACCTCTTTCAGCGCGTGCTGATGATCCGGGCCGTGCAGCACGATCAAGGACTTGCCCAAAGCTGCGGCATAGCCCGCATCAAAGGCCGCATTCCACTGTTTGTATTTTTCGCCAAAGCGCACCACCACCACATCGGCCTGTTCGATCAAGCGCCGCGTGCGAATGGCGTTTAGCTTGGCGCCCTTGTGGTCATGCCAGAATTTGTCCGGCTCGGCGCCCAGAATGGCCACGCCGCAATCGTCACTGGCGTCGTGATCCGTGACGGGCGCGCTGAAGGCGACCTCCAGCCCGGCCGAGCCCTCGATGATTTGCTCGCGCCAATCCGTGTGAATTTCCCCGGACAGATAGACGTTCAGTGTCATGTCCCTACTCCTGCTCTGTGGCGTCCAACCGACGTGCCATGAATACCTTGTTGCCCTCGCGCCCGGTTTCTGACCAGCCCAAATGCGCGTAGATCGCAACGTTGTCGGGCATGGCAATATGGGTGGTCAAGACCAAATCCAGCACGCCTGCCTGGCGCGCACCGTCCTCGAAACAGGCCAGCAACCGCCGTGCCACGCCACGACCGCCAAAGCCAGGATCAACCGCGAGATTGGCCAGATGCCAATGATCTGCGCCCGCGACGGCAACCAACACACCCGCCAGTTTCCCGCCATCGAGCGCGACCCAAACCTGATTGTCCCGCACATCCTCGGCCACGCCATCGGCAACTGGGGGCAAATCGATCCCTGCGGCGCGATACTTGGCGTAGGCGGCACTGATACAGGCCATGATTCCGCTGACATCCCCGGCCGCGGCCCTGCGCAATACCAACATCTCAGACCTCCCTCAGCAAAAAGGGGCCAGACCGGCCCCTTTTCTCAGATTATCCTCGCCGAAGACGAAATCAAGCTCAGCCGCGCAGTTCGCCACCGGTGGCTTTGCTGACCTTCTCGACAATCTTGGCCGCGACGGCCTCGATGTCTTTTTCTTTCAGCGTTTTGTCTGTCGGCTGAAGGCGCACGGTGATGGCGATGGACTTCTTACCCTCGCCCAGCGAGCCACCGATGAACTGGTCAAACACGCGGACCTCATCGATCAGAGCCTTATCAGCCCCAGCGGCAGCATTCACCAGGTTCAGCGCCTCGACGGTGTCATCCACCACAAAGGCAAAGTCACGCTCGACAGCTTGCAGATCGCTGATCTCCATCGCCGGTCGGGTCGAGGTTTTCTTCTTCGGCTGGGGCACCTCGTCGGACCAGAGCGTGAAGGCAACCGCAGGGCCTTTGACGCCCATTTCAGCCAGAACTTTGGGATGCAGCTCGCCAAAGACCGCCAGCACCTTTTTCGGCCCCAGACAGATCTTGCCCGAGCGCCCCGGATGCCACCAGCCCTGCACACCGCGCAGGATCTGCACCTTGGCGGGGGCGCCGATGGCGGACAGAACGGCCTCGGCATCAGCCTTGGCGTCGAACACATCCACAGGGCGCGAGGCACCATGCACATCCTTGGGCCCGGTCCGGCCAACCAACAGGCCGGTCACCAGATTGTGCTGCTCACGCGGTTCGCCGCCGTGGAAGGCAGGGCCAACCTCGAACAGGGCCATATCCATGAAACCGCGCGCCTGGTTGCGGGCTGCGGCCTGCAACAGACCGGGCAGCAACGCCGGGCGCAAGTGGCTCATCTCGCTAGAGATCGGGTTTTCCAGCATGGTTTCATCAGTGCCACCGCCAAACAGCGCCGCCGATTTCTGATCAATGAACGAGTAGGTGACGCATTCATTATACCCCAGCGCGGCCGAGGTCCGGCGGGCGATCTGTTCGCGTTTTTGCGCGGTGGACAGGATCATTTCGGGCACGCCCGCGTCAATGCGCGGCAAAGGCTGGCTTTGCAGCTTGGTCAGCGACACGACACGCGCGACCTCTTCGACCAGATCGGCCTCGCCCATCACGTCGGGGCGCCAGCTGGGCACGTGAGCCTGATTACCCTCCAGACGGAAGCCCAGCTTGGTCAGGATCTGACGCTGCTCGGCCTCGGGGATTTCCATGCCCACCAGCGACTGAATGCGCGCCGCGTCCAGTTTATAGGCGCGGCTGACATCCGGCACAGCACCGGCAACCACCACGTCCGAGGCCTCGCCACCACACAGATCCAGGATCATCTGGGTCGCGTCGTCCAGCGCCTGCATGTTGTATTCGGGGTCGATCCCGCGCTCGTTGCGATAGCGCGCATCGGTGTTGATTTTCAGCGCGCGGCCGGTCATTGCGATCTGGATGCGATCCCAATAGGCGGCCTCGACGAACACGTTCACG
Source organism: Thalassovita sp. ABM4_323 (assembly GCF_056158665.1). Taxonomy (NCBI): domain Bacteria; kingdom Pseudomonadati; phylum Pseudomonadota; class Alphaproteobacteria; order Rhodobacterales; family Roseobacteraceae; genus Thalassovita; species Thalassovita sp. ABM4_323. The sequence continues at coordinate 381,797 of NZ_JBSWTS010000007.1, forward strand.
GTGCCTTCGGTACAGCCCGAATGCAGCCCGCCCATGACGCCGGCGATGGATTCCACACCATTGTCATCCGAGATCACAACCTGGCCTTCGCCGAAGGTGTATTCTTTCTCGTCCAGACCCATCATCGTCTCGCCGCCCTTAGTGCGGTGGACGCGCAGGTTGCCCTCGACCTTGTCCGCGTCGAACACGTGCAGCGGGCGGTTGCGGTCATAGGTGAAGAAGTTGGTCACATCCACCAAAGCCGAGATCGGACGCAGGCCAATTGCCGTCAGGCGATCCTGCAGCCATTGCGGGCTGGGGCCGTTTTTCACGCCTTTGATCAAGCGACCGGCAAAAACCTCGCAGCCGTTTTCGGCGGTGTCTTCGTCAATGGTGACGGTGATCGGGCTGGCAAAGCTGCCCTCAATCGTGGCCGTCTTGGCGGGCTTCATCTCGCCCAGGCCACGCGCCGCCAGATCCAGCGCAATACCGCGCACGCCCAGCGCATCGGGGCGGTTCGGGGTGATGGCGATGTCGATCACCGGGTCCACCTTGGACGGGTCGTTTTCGGCTAGCCAATCCACGAATTTCTGACCGACCTCGCCCGAGGGCAGCTCGATAATGCCGTTATGTTCGTCCGACAGCTCCAGCTCGCGCTCGGAGGCCATCATGCCGTGGCTTTCGACGCCGCGGATGTTGCCGACGCTCAGCGTGACATCAATACCGGGGACGTAGTCGCCGGGTTTACACAGCACCACGGTGATGCCTTCACGGGCGTTGGGCGCGCCGCAGACGATCTGCTTTTCGCCGTCATCCGTGTCCACCTTGCAGACGCGCAGACGGTCGGCATCGGGGTGCTGCTCGGCGTGTTTGACCTTGGCCAGCGTGAAATTGGCCAGTTTCGAGGCCGGGTCGATGACCTCTTCGACCTCAAGGCCCAGATCGGTCAGGGCATAGAGGATTTCATCCAGAGTGGCCTCGGTCTCGAGGTGCTCTTTCAGCCAGGAGAGGGTGAATTTCATATTTCGATCCCCGTGTGTTGGGCAATTTTCTTTTTTACGAAGCCGAGAGCGAGGGCTTTCACGATTTCCAGCGTTGCGCTTCCACCGGTTTCAGACACTGCTTTCTTCGTCTTGTGCCAAATTCCTTCGTCGCGGACTGCGTCGAGATAGTCGTGACCTAACCACGTCAGCTCGAAGGTTTTCGGGGCCAAGAAGCGTGCTGCTCCGGGTTGAGAAAATGAATTTGGCCTAAAAGTGCCATTACTCGGGTCGTCAATCGTAATCAGACCGGCTTCAGCTAGTTTGTTAAGCTGATACTGATCCGATTTTGATACGCCCTTCTCGAATGGAAAAGATGTTTCTGTCGAGCTTTCGCAAGCTAATAAGATCTCTCTAATCCGATCCAAATCCCGTTTCACCGCGACAGGCCCCCGTGCAGGGTGGGTTGATCCAGCGAGGCAAAGCCGTAGTGGCGCAGCCAGCGCAGGTCGCTGTCAAAGAAGGCCCGCAGGTCGGGGATGCCGTATTTCAGCATGGCCAGACGGTCGATCCCGATACCGAAGGCAAAGCCCTGGTATTCCTCGGGGTCGATGCCACCGGCGGCCAGCACCTTGGGGTGCACCATGCCCGAGCCCAGAACCTCGAGCCAGTCATCGCCCTCACCCACCTTGACCGAGCCATTGTCCCAGCGGCACTGGATATCGACCTCGGCCGAGGGTTCGGTGAAGGGGAAGTGCGAGGCGCGGAAGCGGGTTTTCACATCCGTGCCGAAAAAGGCCGAGAAGAATTCCTCGAGCACCCATTTCAGGTTCGCCATCGAGATGTTCTTGTCCAGCGCCAGACCTTCGACCTGGTGGAACATGGGCGTGTGGGTCTGGTCATAGTCGCAGCGATACACACCGCCCGGACAGATGATGCGGATCGGCGCGCCGTGTTTCTCCATCGAGCGGATCTGCACGGGGCTGGTATGGGTGCGCAGCACGTGAGGGGGACGGTCATCGCCCTCGGCGCGGTGCATATAGAACGTGTCCATTTCGGCGCGCGCGGGGTGGTGGCCGGGGATGTTCAGCGCGTCGAAGTTATACCAATCGGTCTCCACGCGGGGCCCTTCGGCCACGCTGAAGCCCATGTCGGCAAAGATCGCGGTGACTTCCTCGGTGACCTGGCTGACCGGGTGGATGGTCCCCTGACGCTGCGGACGAACCGGCAGCGTGACGTCCAGCCATTCGGTTTTCAGACGCTCGTCCAGCGCGGCATCGGCCAGCGCGGATTTCTTGGCGGCCAGGGCGCTGTTGATCTCGTCCTTCAGCGCGTTCAGCTTGGGGCCCATGACCTGCCGCTCTTCGGGGGTCATCTTGCCCAGCTCGCGCATTTTCAGGGCGACCTCGCCCTTTTTGCCAACGGCCTGCAGACGGATGTCCTCTAGCGCGTTTTCATCACCGGCGCCCGAGATCGCGCCCAGATACTTGTCTCTCAGATCGTCCATCCGACCCTCCAATTCCGTTGGGACCCTGTTACCAGCACAGGCCCAAAACGCAAGAAGCCGCGAGACCCCAAAAGGTCCGCGGCTTCTTTAATGTGTCACCCAAGGTTGGGTTTACGCGAGCGCGGCCTTCGCCTTTTCGACGATGGCACCAAAAGCGGCGGGCTCGTGCACGGCCAGATCGGCCAGAACTTTACGGTCGACTTCGACACCGGCCAGGTTCAGGCCGTTGATGAAGCGCGAGTAGGTCAGAGCCTCGTCATGCGAGCGCACAGCTGCGTTGATCCGCTGGATCCACAGGGCGCGGAAATTCCGCTTGCGGTTCTTACGGTCGCGAGTTGCGTACTGGTTCGCCTTGTCGACGGCCTGACGGGCCACCTTGAAGGTGTTTTTGCGACGGCCGTAATAGCCTTTTGCGGCCTTGACGACTTTCTTGTGACGGGCGTGGGTCGTGGTTCCACCTTTAACGCGGGACATTGTCTAAATCTCCTCTTAGCGGTCGTAGGGCATGTAGCCCTTGACGATCTTGGCGTCGGGGGCGGACAGCGTGGTGTTGCCGCGTGCGTCGCGAATGAATTTCTTGGTGCGTTTGATCATGCCGTGGCGCTTGCCAGCCTGACCTGCCAGAACCTTACCGGTTGCTGTCACCTTGAAGCGCTTCTTAGCGCTCGACTTGGTCTTCATCTTGGGCATTTCCGTCTCCTTGTCTTTCAAACGGTTTGAACGCAACTCGGCATGCCTCTTCGGCCGGTCGCGCAGACAGGGGGGTCCTATACTGGCGTCTTTGGATGCTGGCAAGCGAAAAATCAGATGAACTTGCCCACGACTTTGACGATCAGACTGGGGATTTCATCAAAGCTGTAACCCCCAACCTGTTGCGAGTGGGCCCAGACCATGAGCCCACCCCCAAGGATCAACACGATCGAGGCCACGCGTGGGACGTGACCGTCGCTCCAGGCGGATACGATTGATGGGATCGCCATGATGGCCAGAAACAGGCCAAGTACGAACAGTGTATCCGTGTCCATGTGTGTCTCCTCCGATGTTTAGCGGAGGTTACTCTGGGTCAGAGGCATAAATCAAACGTTCCGCACAGGGGGCAACGCGCAGGATGTTTGTGGTGCCTGGCTGGTTGAACGGCACGCCTGCAACGACGACGATCTGCTGCTCTTCGGTGGCAAATCCCTGCGAGGTCGCGGCCTGAGCCGCACTGACAACCGCCTGCTTGAAGCGCTCAACCTCGCCGGTCATGACGCAATTGGTGCCCCAGGTCAGGGCCAGACGCCCCGCCGTTTCCCGCACCGAGGTCAGCGCGATGATCGGCACGCGTGGACGTTCGCGCGCGGTCAGCGACGCCGTGGTGCCTGACTGGGTATAGCAACAGATTGCCTGAATATCGGTGGTTTCTGCGATCTCGCGCGCGGCGGCCACGATCCCGTCGGCGATCGAGCTGCGCTCGGCTTTGCGCGAGGCCTCGATCACGGCGACATAGGTCGGATCGCTTTCGACCTCTTTGGCAACGTTGTCCATGGTGCCCACGGCCTCGAGCGGATATTGCCCCGCCGCCGATTCCGCACTGAGCATGATCGCATCAGCCCCTTCGTAGATCGCATTGGCCACGTCCGAGACCTCAGCCCGGGTTGGCATCGGCGATTCGATCATGCTTTCCAACATCTGGGTGGCGACAATCACCGGCTTGGCCGCAGCACGGCAGCCCCGGATCAGGCGTTTCTGGATCGGCGGCACCGCGGCCACCGGCAATTCAACACCCAGATCGCCCCGTGCAACCATGACACCGTCGCTGACCTCAAGAATCTCCGCAAAGCAATCGACAGCGGCCGGTTTCTCGATCTTGGACAGAATCGCGGCCCGGCCTTTGGCCAGTTCACGGGCCTCCTGAACGTCCTCGGGGCGCTGGACAAAGCTGAGCGCCAGCCAATCCACACCCAGATCGCAGACGAATTCCAGATCGGCCCGGTCTTTTTTCGACAGCGCGGCCAGCGGCAGAACGACATCCGGCACGTTCACACCTTTGCGGTTGGATATGGTCCCGCCGGTGACGACCTCGCAATTCGCAAAGTCCGCACCGCAATCGGTTACTTTCAGCCGGATCTTGCCGTCATTCACCAGCAGGCCCGCGCCAACCTTCAGCGCTGCAAAGATTTCGGGGTGCGGCAGGCAGACACGATCAAGGGTGCCCTCGGCCGGATCCAGATCCAGACGGAACGCGGCGCCTTCCACCAGTTCTTCAGAGCCATTGGCAAACACGCCCACCCGCAGCTTGGGCCCCTGCAAATCGGCCAGGATGCCGATGGGGCTGTTCAGGTCCTCTTCGACCTTGCGGATGATCGCGTGGCGTTCGGCGATTTCTTCATGGCTGCCGTGGCTCATGTTCAGGCGGAACACGTCCGCGCCGGCCTCGTGCAGCTTGCGGATCATATCATAGTCGTCCGAAGCCGGGCCCAGGGTGGCCACGATTTTCACATTGCGATGCCGTCTCATTTTCTCATCCGTATTGCTTTGGCGCGAAAGAGCGCAAAATTCCATGTTACCGCTAACTATAGCTGCGCTAGGCACTAGCGGCAATTCCATTCCCTGTCAATTTGCCCTACAGCGTGAGCAAAGGACGTGAAAGTTTGATGACCTACGAACCATATGAAATTTTAGGCGCTGATCGGCCCGGTCGCTGGCTGATCACATGCGATCATGCCGCAAATACCGTGCCGCCTTTTGTCAATGACGGCCAGCTGGGACTGGCGGCAGGTGATATGAACCGCCACATTGCCTATGATATAGGCGCTGCGGGCGTGACGCGGGCCCTGGCCCAAGAGCTGAACGCCCCGGCGATCCTGTCCAATTTCTCGCGCTTGGTGATCGATCCCAACCGCGGCGAGGACGACCCCACCCTGCTGATGCGCCTGTATGACGGGACGATCATCCCCGCCAATCGCCACGCAGATCAGGCCGAGCTGGACCGGCGCCTGAACCGCTGTTATCGCCCCTATCACACCGCGCTGGCGCAGCTGGCGGCGCGGCGGGATGATACGGTGATCGTCTCGGTTCATAGCTTCACCCGGCAATTGCAGGGCCGCGAACCGCGCCCGTGGCAGATCGGGATTCTCTATGCGGCGGACACGCGGTTCTCGGTGCCGCTGATCCGGCGGCTGGAGCAAGAGCCCGATCTGTGCGTCGGCGAAAACGAACCCTATGGCGGCCACCTGCCCGGCGATGCAATTGCGCGCCACGCGATTGCCTATGAACGTCAGAACACCCTGATCGAGCTGCGCAACGACCTGATCGAAACCGAAGAGCAGCAGGTCGACTGGGCCAAACGCTTGGCCCCGATCCTGACCGCTGCGCTGGAGGATTGTGGCGGATAAGACCTCGTCCCGCTTGAAATCACCACCCGCGCCTGCACATCTTAGGCACCCAACGGAGGAGCAGACATGACCCAGATCGACGACCAAACCCGCCTTGAAATCGAGGCCGCCGCGTTTCGCACCCTGCGCGCGCACCTGATGGAAAAACGCACAGACGTTCAGAACATCGATATGATGAACCTGGCCGGTTTCTGCCGCAACTGCCTGTCGCGCTGGTACCAAGAGGCCGCCAACGAACGCGGCATCGAGATGTCCAAGGACGAAGCCCGCGAGATTTACTACGGCATGCCCTATGACGACTGGAAAAAGGGCTTTCAGACCGAGGCCAGCGCGGATCAGCAAGAGGCGTTCAAAAAGGCCTTTGCCGAAAATGTCGGCGACAAGGGCTAAACCCACCCGCAGTTGACGCACAGGTGCTGTTTGGAAATCGGGATGGCGCCCGGAGGCCGTGCTCGATATTGTGTCACCGCCTAATTACGATCGGAGCCCGCCATGACCACTTTGCCAACCTATTTCATTTCGCATGGTGGCGGGCCGTGGCCCTGGATGGAGGATCGCAACCAGCATCTGGCACCTCTGGCCGACAGCCTGGCCGCGATGCCCTCGGAATATCCTGAACCCAAGGCGATTCTGATGATCTCGGGACACTGGGAGGGCCCGGACTATGCGGTGATGCATTCGGCCCACCCGCCGATGGTTTACGACTACTATAACTTCCCGCCCGAAACCTACGAGATCGTCTATCCCGCCCCCGGTGCACCACAAATCGCCGAGCAGGCCGCAGATCTGATCCGCGACGCAGGTCTGCCCACGCGACTGGACGACAAAATCGGGTTCGACCACGGCACCTTTGTGCCCGCCTATGTGATGTATCCGCAGGCGAACGTGCCTCTGTTTCAGGTGTCGATGCGCTCGCATTACGACCCGGCGGAACATTTCGAACTGGGCCGCGCCCTGGCGCCCCTGCGGGATCAGGGAGTGCTGATCGTCGGCTCGGGGCTGAGCTATCACAACCTGCGCATGTTGGGCCCGGAATTGCGCGTCCCGTCAGAAGGGTTCGACACCTGGCTGACCGAAACATTGGCCCTGCCCGCCGCCCAGCGCACGCCGCGCATTCTGGATTGGGAATCGGCCCCCTACGCGCGCATCTGCCACGCCAAAGAGGATCACCTGGTGCCCCTGTTCGCCGCGTTGGGCGCCGCCGAGAATGACACCGCTGTGCGCACCTATCATCAAAAGGGCGTTTTTGGTGGCCTCACGGCGTCGAGCTTTCGGTTTGATGCCTAGGGTTTGACCCGGCCGCTCTCGACCATCTGACGCATCATCGCATTCAGCGCCTCGGGCACCGAGTGGTATTGCACACCCAAGGCCTGGCGCGATTTGGAATTGTCATCCCGCCATGGGTGGCCAAAGCTGCGCGCGATAAACTTGCGCGTCAGGCTTCGGTCAATGAAGGGCCCGACCAGCCACAGCATCCATTTCGGCAGCTCTTTGGTGGGTAAGGGGAGCGTTTCGCCGAACTCGGGCCGCAACATTTCCGCCGCATCCAGCATGGAATAGCTGCCTTCGGACACAATATGACGCCCCTCGGCCTGGGGAACAAATCCGGCCAACAGATGCGCCTGAGCCACATCGCGCACGTCCACCATACCAATCTGATAGGGCGGCAAGCCGGATTTGAAGCTTCCGTCCCCCATCTGGCGCATCAGGTTGAAGGATTCCGAGGTTTGATGCGCCGACACGCCCGGCCCCACCACCAAAGACGGATTGATCACCACCAGATCCCACCGATCCTGAGCCCCAGCGATTTTCCACGCCTCGCCCTCGGCCTGAGTTTTGGAAAAGGAATAGGGCTGATGCGTCAGCGAGGACGTGGTGTTCCACTGCGCCTCGGTCATCACGCCGCCCGGATAGTCGGCCAAATCCGCCGCATCCCCCACGATCGCCGCGCAGGAACTGGTCAAAACCACTCGTTTGACACTGTCGGTGGCATTGGCCTGTTCCAACACATTGCGGGTGCCATTCACGGCTGGATCCACCAAATCGCGCTGCGCATCCTTGATCCGCAGGGTAAAGGGCGAGGCTGTATGGAACACTACCTGACACCCGGCCATCGCCTGCGCATAGCTGCCCGGCTCCAGCAAGTCCGCCTTGAACAGTTTCAGCTGGCCGGGCAACGCCGTCAGATGCGCCACCTTTTCGGTGTTGTCCGGGTCGCGCACCGCTGCATGAACGGTGAAACCCTCGCTCAACAACCCTTTGACCAGCCAGCCGGCGACAAACCCGGTGGCCCCGGTCACAAGAACAGGATGAGACGTATCATAAACTGGGCTGGGCATCGCGCGCTCCGCTTTTGGGGTCGCGCGCAGGCTAACACGAAAACACCGCGCTGCGCGGATTACGCAACGCGGTGCCCAAAAGTTTTCGCGCGAATGCCTTAGATACCGGCCTTCAGGCTTTCGTCCAGATAGATTTCGCGCAACCGCGGGGCGACTTTGCCCACTTTTCCGTCACCAATGGCCACACCGTCGATTTCCACAACCGGCATCACAAAGGCCGAGGCCGAGGTGAAAAACGCCTCGTCCGCCTGCTGGGCTTCTTCGATGGTAAAGGGCCGCTCTTCGACCTCCATCTGCGCCTCTTTGGCGAACTTCAGAACGGCCGCGCGGGTGATCCCGTGCAGGATGTCCGTCGTCAGGTTGCGGGTGATGATCTTACCGTCCTTGACGATATAGGTGTTGTTGCTGGTGCCTTCGGTGACAAAGCCATCCTCGACCAGCCACGCGTCATCGCACCCGGCTTTCTTGGCCATCATTTTCCCCATCGAGGGGTACAGCAGCTGCACCGTTTTGATGTCGCGGCGGCCCCAGCGAATATCCTCGATCGAGATCACCTTGACGCCCTGCTTGGCCACGGGGTTGTCGGCCAGACCGGGCTTGTTCTGGGTAAACAGCACCACTCCGGGGCGGGTGGTCTCGGGATCGGGGAAGGCGAAATCACGATCACCAGCCGAACCGCGCGTGACCTGCAGATACACCATACCCTCTTCGACACCATTCTCGGCCACCAGTTTGCGGTGGATCTCCAGCAGATCGTCGAATTCAGGCGGCTTGGGCATGTCCAGCTCGTTCAACGAGCGTTCCAGACGTTTGGCATGGCCGTCAAAATCAATCAGCTTGCCACCCAGAACGCTGGTCACCTCGTAAACGCCATCCGCCATCAGGAACGCCCGGTCAAAGATCGAGATCTTGGCCTCGGTTTCCGGCAGGTATTCTCCGTTCACGTAAACAGTGCGGGTCATGGGCGTCTCCTTATCCCCAAAGCGCGGCGGTGGGCGGATGCACCCCAGCCGCATCGAATTGCAATGCGTTGTCCCGGTCTTCGGCCAACAAGAGCGGCCCGTCAAGGTCTGTTACCATCGCACCCTGCGCCACCAAGGTCGCCGGAGCCATCGCCAAAGACGATCCGACCATGCACCCCACCATCACCTGATACCCCTCGCGCAGAGCCTGATCACGCAGGGCCAGCGCCTCGGTCAGACCGCCGGTTTTGTCCAGCTTGATGTTGACCACGTCGTATTTGCCCTTCAGGTCGGGCAGGCTGGCGCGGTCATGACAGCTCTCATCGGCACAAACCGGCACCGGACGATCCATCCCGATCAACGCCTCATCTTCGGACGCAGGCAAGGGCTGTTCGACCAAGGCCACCCCCAAACGCACCAAATGCGGCGCCAGATCGGCATAAACCTCAGCGCTCCAGCCTTCATTGGCGTCGACGATAATCCTGGCCTCGGGCGCCCCGGCGCGCACGGCCTCAAGCCGAGGCATATCGTCAGGCGTGCCCAGCTTGATCTTCAACAACGGTCGGAACGCATTCTTCTCTGCCTGCGCCCGCATCTCCGCGGGCGCGGCCAATGACAGCGTATAGGCGGTAATCTCCGGCCCCGGAGCAACCAGCCCCGCCAGCTCCCACACCCGTTTTCCGGCTTTCTTCGCCTCCAGATCCCACAGCGCACAATCCACCGCATTGCGCGCAGCTCCAGCGGGCAGCAAGTCCTGTAAACCCGCGCGCGACACGTCGCTCGGCAGCCCCAGAATGCCCTGTGTCACCAATTCCAAGGTCTCGCCATAGCGCGCATAGGGCACGCATTCGCCCCAACCCGTCACACCATCGCGCGTCACCCGAACCGTCAACACCCGCGCTTCCGTCCGACTGCCACGGCTGATGGTAAAAACCTGCGCCAGGGGGAACACATCTTTCTCAACCGTGATGCTCACGCGCCCGCTCTCCTTCTTTGCTCTGCAAATACTCAAACTGCCCAACATCTGCCGCGCCAAACCCGGCCGACGCCAAGAAAATCAAATCGCGGCCAGCGCGTCCACCAACTTGCCCGCACCAAAACGGAACGGATCGGTCGCGGGCAGGCCCAGGTCGGCCTCGACCTTGGCAACATAGGCCAACGCGTCATCTTCGCTCATGTGCTGGGTGTTGATCGCATAGCCCACCACCTGCGCCCCGGGGTTGGCCACCTTGGCCAGGCTCAGCGCCATATCCCGCACCGCCTCCAGGCTGGGCAGGCTGTATCCGGGCAGGCCGCGCATATGGGCGCGGGTCGGTTCGTGACACACGATCAAGGCATCCGGTTGTCCGCCATGGATCAACGCCATGGTCACACCCGAATAGGACACGTGAAACAGACTGCCCTGCCCTTCGATGATGTCCCAGTGATCGGCGTCATTGTCGGGGGTGATGTACTCAATCGAGCCCGCCATGAAATCCGCGATCACCGCATCCAGAGGCACCCCGTCCCCGGTGATCAGAATCCCGGTCTGGCCGGTGGCGCGGAAATCGGCGTTCATGCCACGCGCACGCATTTCCTTTTCCAGGCACAGCGCAGTGTACATCTTGCCGACCGAGCAATCGGTACCCACAGCCAGCACGCGTTTGCCGGTGCGTTTCACACCATTGGCGATTGGGTAATCCACCTCGGGCACACGCACGTCATGCAGTTCGCGCCCGCACGCCTGGGCCACGGCAACCAGGTCGGCTTCGTCCTTCAACAGGTTGTGCAGGCCGCTGGCCAGATCGAAACCCTCTTCCAGCGCGGCCACAAGTACCTTTTTCCACGCGGGGCTGATCACGCCGCCCCGGTTGGCCACACCGATCACCAGCGTCTTCGCGCCAGCGGCCTTGGCCTGTTCCAACGTCATGTCGGTCAGGCCCATGTCGGCCTTGCAGCCCTCCATGCGGAACTGCCCTACGGCGAATTCCGGCCTCCAATCCTTGATGCCTTGGGCAACCTTTGCGGCCAATTGATCGGGCGCGTCGCCCAGGAAAAGAAGATACGGTGTCTGGATCATGTCTTGGCTCTCGGCAATTATCTATTTGCCAAGAGTCTTCAGCGTTCAGACCAGAAAGTGTTTGCAAATGCAGCATGAAATCCGCCGCACATGCAAGATTCTTCGAGATTTCCAGGGTTATTGAGTGGTTTCTTCCACGGATGTCACCGCAAGACCCGACCTATCCCGCGCCAATCCTGCATGTTCACAAGCACCAGCTTTTTGTTGTTCACCACGTACAGATCAAATCTTGGGGTTGGATAGTCGATGCAGCGTACGCCGTTGGAATAAAACTTATAGCTTGGCGCGGGCCACACCAGCCCCTCAGACTGATAGGAATAGCTGCCGTCCTTATGATAGCGCTCGGTTCCATCACCCCGGTATCTTACACGTTTTCCGGACAAATTGGCGGACAAGAAAGCCGCATCCACTCTCTGATCGCCGGATTGGATATTCCATTTGTGGGACGGAGGCCTTTTCGGGCATTCGGCCAAGGCCATTCCTGCGGTGAACGCTACGCCAAATACCGTCGCACTGATCAACCTAATACTGTGAAGCATCCTTTCCTCCCTTAATTGCAATGCATGTAGCCAACACTAACCCATGGCAGTGAGTCAAGAAATCCGACCTTGCACCCGTGATCAGCCCGCAAGAAATGCCGCAGGTGCAAAATATGCTTGCAGCGGAGTGCGCAATTTAATAACCCTCATCACCAGAATTTCGTAATTTCCTTACCCGAAAGGTCTGCACATGAGCTTCCGCCTTCAGCCTACGCCGATTGCCCGCCCGAACCGCTGCCAGCTGTTTGGCCCGGGTTCGAACACCAAACTGTTTGCGAAAATGGCCGCCTCGGCCGCCGACGTGATCAACCTGGATCTCGAAGATTCGGTCGCCCCCAGCGACAAGGACGTCGCCCGCGCCAACATCATCCAGGCCATCAGCGAACATGACTGGGGCAACAAGACCCTGTCGGTGCGCATCAACTCGCTGGATACGCCCTATTGGTACAAGGACGTCGTGGACCTGCTGGAACAGGCAGGCGAGCGTCTGGACCAGATCATGATCCCCAAGGTTGGTTGCGCCGAGGATATCTATGCCGTTGACGCACTGGTCACCGCGATCGAAACCGCCAAGGGCCGCAGCAAAAAGATCAACTTCGAGGTGATCATCGAATCGGCCGCGGGCATCGCGCATGTTGAAGAAATCGCCGCCGCCTCGCCCCGCCTGGTGGCGATGTCGCTGGGCGCTGCGGATTTTGCGGCCTCGATGGGGATGCAGACCACCGGCATCGGCGGCACGCAGGAAAACTACTATATGCTGCGCGAAGGCGTGAAGCATTGGTCCGATCCGTGGCATTGGGCGCAGGCCGCCATCGTCGCCGCCTGCCGCACCCATGGCGTTCTGCCCGTGGACGGCCCGTTTGGCGATTTCTCGGATGACGAGGGGTATATCGCGCAGGCCAAACGCTCGGCCACGCTGGGCATGGTGGGCAAATGGGCGATCCACCCCAAGCAGATCGCGCTGGCCAACCAGGTCTTCACCCCCTCCGACGAGGACGTCACTGAGGCCCGCGAGATCCTGGCTGCGATGGAGCAGGCCAAGGCGAATGGCGAAGGCGCAACTGTCTACAAGGGCCGCCTGGTCGATATCGCCTCGATCAAGCAGGCCGAGGTGATCGTGGCCCAGGCCGAGCTGATCGCGAACAGCTGAGGCGGCGCCTGAGGCGCAATGGCCTTGGGGCAATGCACTTCAACACCAACGGCGCGCGGGGATCATCCGCGCGCCGTTGAGTATTTTAAGAGCAAAGAAGGCGGCAGGTTTGTGCGCCTTAGTCGCCGTACATGATGCGCACGGTCAGGATATGCAGGACGACGCCCACGGACCAGGCGCCTGCGACCCACAGGATCCACCAGTCGCCGGGTGTGAGGAAGAGATTGAGGGCCGTGAGCACGGACAGTACGATGGCGAAGGTCCACAGGTGGAGCCTGAGCGCGCGGCGGTTTTGATCGGCGTCGGAGCGCGTTGTGGTGTCGATGGTTTGCGACATTGCCCGTTCCTTGTTCAGAGATTCGATATCCGTTTCGAACGCTGCGGCCAGGCTTTTGAGCGTTTCAAGGCCGGGGGGATGACCCTTCTCGATACGTTGCACGGTTCGGGTCGAGAGGCCGGAAATGGCGGCCAGGTCCTCTTGTGACCATCCTTTGGCCAGTCGCTTGTCTTTGATCAGCATGTAGCTCTTGTCCACGGGTTGCGTTCCCTTCATCAAATGCGGATGACGGCGCCGCAGCACCACGTCACCAAGGTGACACGGCCCCGACAGTACTGCGAAAAGGGATAGAATTCAGGCTCTTTCGTCCTTGGGCGATCCCATCACCACGAATGAGGTGATCGCAGCCACCTGAGGCAATGTTCCCAGAACGTCGGTGTGGAACCGTTTATAGGCGGCCAGGTCTGTGGCCTCGACCCGCAGCAGGTATTCGCGCTCGCCGGTGATGTTGTGGCATTCGCGCACTTCCGGGGCCAGGGCGATGGATCGTTCAAAGTTTTCCTGGGCCTGTTTGGTGTGCTTGCTGAGGCCGACCGTCACATAGGCCACAAAGCCCACCCCCATGGCCTGTGGGTTCAGCACCGCACGATAGCCCGAGATCACGCCCGTTCGCTCCAGCTCTTGCACCCGGCGCAGGCAGGCCGAGGGGGAGAGGCCGACTCGGTCCGCGAGCTCCAGATTGCTGATCCGCCCGTCGCGGGACAAATGCCGCAATATATCTTGGGTTATTTGATCATTCTTCGTCATATATTGTGAAAACTACCTCATGGCGCAGCAAAATTCAATTTCATGCGATCATATCCGCAATATGATCCTGACATGACCTACGATCTGCTCTCTGCGCTGGCGGCTTTTGCCTTTGTGTCCTCGATCACCCCGGGGCCGAACAATCTGATGCTGATGGCATCGGGGGCGAATTACGGGTTTCAGCGGACCATCCCACATATGCTGGGGGTGGGGATCGGCTTTACCGTGATGATCGTGATTGTCGGGTTGGGGCTGATGCAGCTGTTTGATCGGTATCCGGTGGTGCATCAGGTGCTTACCTATGTCAGCGTGGTCTATCTGCTGTGGCTGGCGTGGAAGATCGCGACCTCTGAGATGCCCGACACGTCAACACGGCGCTCGACACCCATGACATTCCTGCAGGCAGCACTGTTCCAGTGGGTCAATCCCAAGGCGTGGCAGATGGCGCTGACGGCGATCACGCTCTATGCGCCGGATCGGTCTGTTTGGGCGGTTGGGCTGGTGGCTTTGGTCTTTGGGCTTATCAACCTGCCCTGTGTCGGCAGCTGGACGGTACTGGGGCAAAAGATGCAACGCGTGCTGTCGAATCGCACACGTTTGATGGTTTTCAACTGGTCCATGGCGCTTCTTCTGGTGGCGACTCTTTTGCCCGTACTGTAACGTAGGGGAATGTCCCTGTTGTGTTTGCATACCGCCGATGTTCACCGCGCCACCTTTGACGGATTGCGCGACCGGATAACGCCGGGCACACCCCTGCAACATGTCGTCCGCGAAGACTGGTTCCATCGCGCCCAGAATGGCATTGCCGAGGATTTGGTGGCCGAGATTAGCGAGGCCGTTCAAGCCGCCTCGGGGCCCGTGATCTGCACCTGCACGACCCTCGGAGAAATCGCCGAGCAAGCGGGCGCGATCCGCATTGACCGGCCGATGATGCGCCGCGCGGCCGAGCATTTCGGCGATATCCTGCTGGCCTATTGCGTGCGATCGACTGAACGGCCCAGCCAGGCGCTGCTGCAACAGGAGATGGACGAGGCTGGGAACCCGCATAAGATTGCCCCATTGTTCATGGGCCAGCACTGGCCCCTGTTCGAAGAAGGCCGTCCCCATGCCTTTGCCCGCGCGGTGGCGACCGAGATCCGAAACGCTGTCTCTCAGCGCGCGGGGATCCGGGCGATCGTATTGGCCCAGGCCTCGATGGCCGGGGCCGCGATGTTATTGTCGGACCTGCCCGCACCTGTACTGGCCTCGCCCGTTTTGGCGCTCAAGGAAGGTCTGGCCCGGCTTTAGGCCGCCAACGGCAGATAGATCAGCGTCTTCAGATCTGCCGGGGCCGCATTGGCAGGGGTGTTCAGATAGTGCTCGACCGCTGGATAGGGCCCCGGTTCTTCGCCCGAGTCCGGCAACCAGACGCCGTAAAGATAGTTATAGGCCTCTTGCAGCCCACTATAGGGACCATCAAATTGCAGCACGGCGGCTCGGCAAGCGGGGATGTCGAATTGTTCCAGCCCCTCGGGCAAATCCAGATCGGGCGCGCCATCAAAGGCGGCAAAACTGCGCAGATCCGATTCAGGCACTGAATCTTTGTCATCAAAATACGCCCCATACATGCCGCGCACATGCGGCCACAGGTTTCGCGCCGCCATCGTCGCGTTCAAGGCTTCAAAGGCGTTCGAGATGCCCGTGTAGGGGCCCTTGTGCCAAACGCCCATCAGGCGCAAGGGGGCCAACTGGGTAGTTTCAACTTTGAACATGGTCTGTTCTCCTGTCTGATGCTGAGTAAGCACGGGCGGTTTGCCCGCGTGCCGATACTCTTTGGCCGAACAGCCAAATTCCGAGGAAAACGCCCGCGCAAAGCTGGCCTTGTCCGGATACCCGACCGACGCTGCGATCTGTGCAATCGGTCGATCCTCGTGCACCAGGCGCATCGCAGCGATGTGCATCCGCAACCTGCGCACCGTGCCGGTGATCGTCTCGCCCATGACACCACGCCAGACGCGGGACCAGTGAAACCGGCTCATGGCCGCGACATCCGCCAGCACGTCCAATGACAGGTCCTGGGCCGGGTGATCGTGGATATAGCGCAGCACGCGCTGGATTCGGTCTTCGTAGTTCTGGGTTCTCATCTGGGCCTCTTGTCTGGGATCCTTTCGATCCGCGACCAATCTCGTATCAGCCCACCCAACCTGCAAGAAATGCAGGTCGCAAGTCTTGCTATGTTGCATCTGCGCGCCGGTGCGGCCATATATCCCCAAATCACGGTGGAGAACGATGCATGACCAACTACCTCGACTTTGAACGCCCGCTGGCCGAAATCGAAGGCAAGGCCGAAGAGCTGCGCGCGATGGCCCGGCAAAACGAGGAAATGGACATCGAAGCCGAAGCCGCGGCTTTGGACAAGAAAGCTGCCGAGCTGCTGGACGAGCTGTACAAGGGGCTGACCCCATGGCGCAAATGCCAGGTCGCGCGTCACCCTGATCGTCCTCATTGTCAGGACTATATCGAGGCCCTGTTCACCGAATACACCCCGCTGGCTGGCGATCGGAACTTTGCCGACGATCTGGCCGTGATGGGTGGTCTGGCCCGGTTCAACGACCAGCCGGTGGTCGTGATCGGCCATGAAAAAGGCAACGACACCAAATCGCGGATCGAACGCAATTTCGGCATGGCCCGCCCCGAAGGCTATCGCAAAGCCATCCGCCTGATGGAAATGGCCGACAAGTTCGGCCTGCCGGTCGTGACGCTGATCGACACCGCTGGCGCCTATCCCGGCAAGGGCGCCGAAGAGCGCGGCCAGTCCGAAGCGATCGCGCGCAGCACTGAGAAATGTCTGCAAATCGGCGTGCCGCTGCTGAGCGTAATCATTGGCGAAGGTGGCTCGGGCGGGGCGGTGGCCTTTGCCACGGCGAACCGCGTCGCGATGCTGGAACACTCGGTCTATTCGGTGATCTCGCCCGAGGGCTGCGCCTCGATCCTATGGAAAGATGCGGACAAGATGCGTGAGGCCGCCGAGGCCCTGCGCCTGACCGCTCAGGATTTGAAACAGCTGGGCGTCTGCGACCGTGTCATTGCCGAACCCAAAGGCGGCGCGCATCGCGATCGCACCGCGACGATCGACTCGGTTGGCAAAGCCATCGCGTCGATGCTGGCCGAGTTGAAAGACAAATCCGGGGACAAGCTGATCTCGGACCGTCGCCAGAAATTCCTGGCAATGGGCGACAAGGGGCTGGCGGCCTAAGCCCCTCAGGTCACAAGCATTTTCAGACCCTGCGTAACGTCCGAGCGTACAGCCAGGCGCAGGCCAGGTTCATCCCCGGCCTTCAGCGCGGCGATTATCAGACGGTGGAATTGCGGCGGCTCTTTGCGCCGCAAACGCCCATAGAGCGCCCGCATGGTCGGCCCCAGTTGCAACCAAACGGTCTCGGTCATCGCCAGCATCGCCGGAGCCTGCGCGCGCAGATACAGCGTTCTGTGAAATTCCAGATTGGTGCGAATATAGCCCACCGCATCCTGTTGCTCGATCATCTCGGTGACGGTGTTGTTGATGGCCTGCAAGCGGTCGATCAGCGCCATATGGGCCCGGGGCAGGGCTCGGCTGGCCAGTTCGACCTCGAGCAGGGAACGCAGCACCGCCAGCTCCTCGATCCGTTCGCTGCTGAGTTCCGGGGTCGAGACCCGCCCCGAGGGCGACATCATCAGCGCCCCCTCGGCGACCAAACGGTTCACCGCTTCGCGCGCGGGGGTCATCGAGACCTCGAATTCCTTGCCGACACCGCGCAGCGTCAGGGACTGGCCCGGCGCAATCTCGCCATGCATGATGCGGCTGCGCAGACCGCGAAACACACGGTCATGGGCAGGGGGCGAGGGATCTTGTCGTTGCGTGAGTTGCATATTGGTTTTGTGATCACAAAACCGATCCACGTCAATCGTCAAAGCGATAGCGATGCAACCCGGCCCCGTTTTGCCGCAACCAATTCCGGGGCGTCTGATAGGGGCCGTACAATTGCTGAACCGTGTCCCAAAAGGCGCGAGAGTGGTTCATATGCTCTAGATGCGCGACTTCGTGTGCTGCGACATAGGTCAGCACCTCGGGCGGCGCCAGAATCAGCCGCCACGAATACATCAGCCCCCCAGCCGAGGAACACGACCCCCACCGCGAACGCGTATCACGCAGCGTGATCCCGCGATACGGTTTGCCCAGCAGCGCAGCGTAGTGATCCGAGGCCGCCGCCAACCGATCCCGCGCCAGCTCTTTCAAAAACCCCTGCAAGCGCGCCTGAACCCGCGCATCGGGGCCGGGTACCAGCAGTCTGTTTTTCCCGCATCACCACCCGACGCCCAGGCCCGGGCTCAACCACGCGATTCTGGCCATCCACCGGCAGCGATACCCCATGCCCCACGCGCACCCTGTCGGGCTGATCGGCGATATGGCCGCGAATCCACTCGGCCTTTTCTTGGGCAAACTCCAGCGCCTCGGCCTCGTTGACGCCATTGGGCAGGGTCAACACAACACGCCCGTCCAATCCCGACACCCGCAAAGAGATCCGGCGCGCCCGCGCCGATCGTTTCAAATGAACCGAAATTGGGGGGTTGCCGGCCAGCACGTGATGCCCCATATCGCCTCCTGTTCGCGAAATCCCGAAAAGGCTGTGAAAGCCTTTGACACACGGGTCCTGTTATGGCAGTTGGCGCGGATCGTCGACAAGACTAATGGAATTAAAAGGGGATTACCCATGCCTAAGGAAGAATGGGGCACAAAACGTGTTTGCCCGACCACCGGCAAGCGGTTCTATGACCTGAACAAGAACCCGATCGTCAGCCCCTATACCGGCGAGGTCGTGGAAGTAGACACCGGCAAAAGCCGTATGATCGCAGCGGACGCCGAAGACGCCGCAACCAAGAAAATGCGCGAAGCAGAGACCGATTCGGACAGCGAAGTTCTGGACGATGACGTTGATGTCGAACTGGATGACGACTTGCTGGATGATGACGATGACGACAATGTCTCGTTGGATGAACTGGCAGATGTCCCAGCCGATGATGACGAGTCCTGAGCCGTCATAAAAAAGTTTCCCGGGGCGGAATTTTCCGCTTGATCCCGCCCCCGGCATCCCATAGATAGCGGCGCACAGACTGAAACAGTCTGGAAGTTTGGGGCCTTAGCTCAGCTGGGAGAGCGCCTGCATGGCATGCAGGAGGTCAGCGGTTCGATCCCGCTAGGCTCCACCAAACCTTCCTCGTAAATCACTATTAAGTTCCGCCTATTTGGTCAGATATGTTGCCTCTGGCTGCGCGAAACGTGTCATCTACCGCATATTCTCAGTCGATCTATTGAAATCTTGGCTTTGCATGCAAAGGGCGAATTCCGGAAAAAAAACTCTTACTAATTTGAGGTTCTGTCGCTGATTTAATTCTTGCAGGGATGTGAGGGGTTTGGTGATGATGGGACCGAGGTAGGAAGCGCAGGCGGCGCTGTTTTGTGAGTTCTCGCTGGACGACCATGTCCCGCAAGACCATCTGCTACGCTCGATTGATCGGTTTGTTGATCTGGATGACATCCGCCAATATCTGGCCGAGTTTTACAGCCACACAGGCCGTCCATCTATCGACCCGGAACTGCTGATCCGCATGTTGCTTGTGGGATATTGTTTCGGCATCAGGTCTGAACGCCGTCTGTGCAAAGAAGTGCATCTGTTTGAGAAGACCGTCGCGCGATGCATTGCAGATGGTCTGGTCAGTGGACAGAGGCTCGCCACAGACACCAGCTTGATTGAGGCTGACGCCAACAAGCAAAACTCCACGCCTAAAGAAGATTGGGACCACAGTGCCAGTAACCCGAATGACGCGCCTCGCGCCGTTCGCGAGTATCTCGACGCCTTGGATGATGCTGCATTCGGTGCCGCATCCACTGTCGAGCCAAAGTTTACGTTTCGTTCTGATCCATCGAGCCAGTGGACGGCAGCTAGGAAAGGACCAGCATTCTTTAGCTATTCGACCAATTACTTCATCGACACCGACCACAGCGTTATCGTGGATGTTGTGAGGGCACTCGGTCAATCCGACAGGCTGAAGTCGGTTCCGTGCGCACCTTGCTGGATCGGGTGGAACTACATGATATTGACCCAGAATGGACCTGTCGCGGTTTGATACCGCTCCTTTGATAGCATTTACTGCAGCAAAGGAGACTGACTATGGGAACGAAACGAACGGATGAATTCCGCGCTGATGCGGTGCGGATTGTGCTTACAAGCGGGCTAATCTGGCGTCTCGTTGCGGCACGCGTCACCGGCCGCGAAGCGAAGGATTAGCCCGAGACCATCACGCGGCGTGGTGTTCAATCGTCCGAATTGTGCGTCACACGCGGGTCGATCGGCCCCAGCGGGCCGCCCACGGCCATCTCGACGGCACGGGCCGCGGCAAGAAGTTTGGCTTCACCGCGATGCGGGCCGATCAATTGTAGCCCGACGGGAACTCCGTCATCGTTGAGACCCACCGGAACCGAGATCGCGGGCAAACCGGTGACCGGGGAGAGGTAGGCGAACTCGAGCCAAGTTACGTAGTCCATTGTTTCACAGCCGTCGATCATGGTGGGGTATTCGGCCTCTACCGGGCCAGGGTGCAAGCCGTTGACGGGGCAGGCTAGCACATCGAAGTCGGTTAGAAATTCGGACATGTTTTCAAAGATATGGCTCCGGTTGGCTTCGGCGGCGTGGATGTCGTCGAGCGTGAGTGCCTCGCCCTGGCGGATGTTGCCTGCCAGCGTGGGTTTGAAATGGCGTGTAACCTCATCGGGAATTTTTCGTGCGAGGGCGGCCCAGAACATGCCGCGCAAGTCGCGGTAGGTCTTGCTCAACTCTGGAAGTTCAGGGCAGTCCTCGACGACCGTGGCACCCTGGCCTGCGACTTTCTCCAACGCCGCGCGGAGATGTTTTTCCATCGAACGCGAGACCTTGGTAAAGCCGTTCAGGTCTGGTGAGAAGGCGATCCGCAGCTTGCCGTCGGCGCGATGCACCGCGTCCTGATATGATGTAGCGGGCGCGGGAAAGGACAGCGGCGAGAGCGGATCGAACCCCGCCATCGCATCGAGAAAGAGCGCGCAGTCCAGGACGCTTCGGGCCATCGGCCCCTGCACCCCCAGGTCCTTGAACAGGAGGCCGTCCGGCCCGCTGCCCACGATGCCGGGGCTGGGGCGCAGGCCGACGACGCCGCAATAGGCGGCCGGCGTTCGGATCGACCCGGCGAGATCCGAACCGTGGCTCAACCAGACTTCGCCCGTGGCCAGCGATGCCGCTGCTCCGCCCGACGAGCCGCCTGCGTTGAGCGAGGTGTCCCAGGGGTTTCTCGTTTTGCCGAAGACCTCGTTGAAGGTGTTCCCGCCTGCTCCCATCTCGGGCGAGTTGGTCTTGCCGACGACGAGACCGCCGCGTGCCTCCAGACGTTTCACGAGTGGGTCGGTTTTGTCGGGAATGTTGTCTGCCAGCGCTCTGGTACCGAAAGTGGTGCGCACGCCCGAAACATTGGTCAGGTCCTTGATCCCCAAAGGCAGGCCGGCCAGCCATCCGGGATGATCGCGGGCCGAGTCATCAAGCGCTGTCGAATGGGCCTCTGCCCTGTCCCAGCAGCGCGTCGGCATGGCGTTCACTGCCGGTTCCACTGCTTCAGTCCGAGCGCGCGCCGCCGCAAGCGCCTCGTGTGGCGAGATATCTCCTTTGCGCAAAAGCCCGACAACCTCATAGGCCGAGAGGGCACAGATTTCCGGTCCGTTAAACCCCGGTTTCTTCTTCGTCTTCATACTGGCTACCGCTGCTTGAGGGGTGAGGTGCCCACCGGCAGGGCACCTCGATTTGTGGATGACTTCCTACTTGAAGTAGGCACTACGCTCGCGGGCATAAGCCACGTCGTAGATCGTTTTGTAGGACGCGGCTTTCTCGGCGTAGTCATAAAAGGAAGTGGCGAGCTTGCCGACGAAGTCGTCGGAGTTCATTACCTCGGTCATCACCTTCTTCGAAGCTTTGCGCAACGCATCCCAGACGTCTTCGGGGAATTCACTGATGGTCAGACCTTCGACAGCACGCAGCTTTTCCAGACCCAGCATGTTGGAATGGAGAGAGTTGGCCACCAACCGGTTGGCCTCCGCCTCGCTCGCCATTTCAACAAGCAATTTCAGTTCGTCGGAAAGCGCGTTCCACGCGTCAAGGTTGATGCCATACTCGATGCCCCCGTAATTGTCCGAAAACGACGGAGTGTACATGTAGTTCGCCACCTTGTGCAGGCCGAAGGCCATGTCGAACGAGGGGCCGACCCATTCCGCACCGTCAAGCGTGCCCGATTGCAATGCCGGGAAAATCTCGCCCGCTGGGACAGAGACGGCGTTCATGCCGATCTCCGACAGTACCTGCGCACCGAAACCGGTGATACGAAAGTTCAGGCCCTGAAGGTCCTCGAGTGAGTTTACCTCCTTGGTGAACCAGCCGGCGGTCTGAACGCCAGTCCCGCCGCCCACGAAAATTTGCAGACCACGCGGATGGGTGAATTCGTTGATCAGTTCCTGCCCGCCGCCATAATAGACCCAGGCGTGCATTTCGTCGGGCAGAAGGCCGAAGGGCGCTACCGAGGTGAAGGAATGCGCAAGGTCGCGGCCTGCGAACCAGGACCCCGAGCCGTGGTAGACCTGCGCGGTGCCGTTCTCGACGGCCTCCTGCGTGCCAAAGGGCGGGACCAGTTCGCCACCTCCAAAGACGGTGATTTCCAGCTCACCGCCAGAAAGCTTGTTGATCCGCTCGGCCCAACGCAGCGACGAGGTGCCCGCGCCTGGGAAGTTCTTGGGGAGCGATGTGACCATCTTCCACTGGTGCTTGGCCTGTGCGCGGGCGATTGTCGGGGCCGCCAGCGCGAACGGAGCCGCGGCGGCACCGTTTCTCAGGAACTTGCGTCTGTGCATGTCATGTTTCCTTCAAATATGGGTCGGTTATCGGTAGATGACCTGGGGTAGCCAGGTCGCGATTTCGGGCACCCCGGCCACCAAACCCAGCGCGAACATCTGGATCAGGATGAAGGGGATGATCGAGCGATAGATTTCGCGCGTGGTCAGGCTCGGCGGTGCGACAGAACGGAAGTAGAAGAGCGCGTAGCCGAAGGGAGGCGTCAGGAAGCTCATCTGAAGGTTCATCGAGATCAGAACAGCGAACCAGACCGGATCGACTCCCGCGGCAAAGAGCGGCGGACCAGCCACTGGCACAACGATGAAGATGATCTCGACATATTCAATGATGAAGCCCAGCAGGAAGATCACCACCATCACCGCAAAGAGCGCAGTGACGATACCGCCCGGCAGGTTGTTGAGAAACTCAGTCACCATGTGTTCGCCGCCCAAGCCCCGGAAGACCAGCGAGAGCATCGTGGCCCCCAGCACAATCAGTACCAACATGGCAACCATGCCTGCGGTCTCGCTCAGCACCGGCATCAGCTTGCCGATGCCCGCAACCTGAGCCAGCGCCAGCAGCAGACCGGCGAGGAATACGACCAGCGCGACGATCCCGACCGCCATGAGCATTGGCGACGCATTGGCGCCACCCATGCTTTTGACTGCGACCAGCAAGAAAACCGCAGGCAGCACTGCCATCAGTACCGTGCGTCGCCAGCCGGGCATTTGCTTGCCGTCAAGCGCCACCATCACCAGCGCTCCAGCCGCACCGAGTGCCGCAAATTCGGTCGGTGTGGCGATTCCCATAAGGATCGAGCCCAGCACCAACAGTATCAACGTCAACGGCAGCACCAGCGCGTACACCACTTCGCGGGTTTGCAACTTTTGGCCTTCGCCCTTGCCGAAATCCCTCACCGGTGGGCAATCCTCTGGCCTTAGCCGCGAAACGACGAACACATAGCCGATATAGAGCGCGACCAGCAGCAACCCGGGCAAGAGCGCCCCTGCGAAGAGATCGCCCACCGACACCGGATCGGGCGCGAAGTCTCCTGCGCTGCGGCGACCCGCCTGGTAGGCGCTGGAAATTTGGTCGGCCAGCAAGATCAGCAGGATCGACGGCGGGATAATCTGGCCCAACGATCCCGACGAACAGATCACCCCGGCGGCAAGCCGCGGGGAGTAATTGGCCGACAACATCGCAGGCAGGGCGATCATACCCAGCATAAAGATCGTCGCCCCGATCACGCCGGTCGACGCCGCCAAGAGAGCACCCACGATGATCACAGCATAAGCCATCCCGCCACGCCGCTGACCGAAGAGTGCACCTGCGGTCAGCATCATGCGCCGCGCGATGTCCGATTTTTCCAGCAACCCGCCCATCACCACGAACAGCGGGACCGAAAGGAATATCGGGTTGGTCAGCAGTCCGAAGGTGCGCGAGGGGAAGGCGTCGATGAACGCCAGATCGAACCCGCCGGTCGCAGCCCCCAGCAGGGACACCAACACGGGCACGCCGAAGAGTACGAACGCGATCGGCGCGCCGCTCAGGATGCCACCGAAAAGCAGGATCACCAGCAGAAAGAGAAGAATTTCGTGGCTCACTTTACGTCATCCTTGCCGAAAGGGCGCGGGCGCAGACCCATGTAGAGCGCGAGTAGAAACAGCAATACAAAGAAGAGCGTCAGGGTGGTCTTGAGCAGGAAGTACCCCGGCAAGCCGCCGATCGTGGGCGAGGCTTCGTAGACCGACCAGGAATTCAGCGTGGGCCCAAGTGAAGCCCAGGCGGCATAGGCCGTAGCGGGGGCTAGAAAGGCCAGCAGCGCGATACGGTCGAGCAGGTTGCGGCGGCGACGCGACCAGTTGGCGTAAAAGACGTCGACCCGCACACTCTTGTTCAAGAGCAGCACCGCGAGCCCAGGTAGCAGCACGCTGAAGAAGAAGAGATAGACCATCGCGTCCTGCGTCCAGGATGCGCCCAACGAGAAAACGTAGCGCAACGCGACTACGCTGACCTGCATCACAAGAAGCACCGCCAGCAACACTCCGGCCACCTTCGTAAGCGCAACGACAAATACATTGAGTCTACTGTCCACGACACACCTTCCCTGATTTCTTCGTGTAATATTCACTTAATTATTTTATAAAATCAAGAGCTCTGTTTTATATTATTGCATTGCCAAGAATGGGCCGATAGTGATGTGCCCAAAAGGACATGAAGAATGGGCGCACAAGCAGACCTTGTGGAAGAGGACATCATCCGTCGCATCGAATCGCGCCAACTCATGCCCGGCGAAAAGATCAGCGATCAGGAGCTGCGTGAACGCCTCAACACCTCAGGAACTCCGGTGCGCGA
This sequence comes from Thalassovita sp. ABM4_323, assembly GCF_056158665.1. NCBI lineage: Bacteria > Pseudomonadati > Pseudomonadota > Alphaproteobacteria > Rhodobacterales > Roseobacteraceae > Thalassovita > Thalassovita sp. ABM4_323. The sequence continues at coordinate 407,046 of NZ_JBSWTS010000007.1, forward strand.
AGCCTTCCTTCGCCTAGAGGCAAGGGGCATCGTGGAGCGACGTTCAAGCGGCGGTGCCTTCGTGGTGCAAAGCGATCTCGCCGGGATGCTGGAGCTGGCGGAAGCGCTGGCAGAAGCGGAGGGTGCAGCAGCCTACCGGGCTGCACGACGGATCAATCAGACACAAATCGATAAACTGGAAAAGGCACTCGTTTCCTGTGAAACGACCGATACCCGCAAAACCCCTTATTACGACTGCAACTTGAAGTTCCATTTGGCCATCGCTGAAGCGGCAGGTAATCGCTATCTTCTGGAGTTGATCCAGAACCTCGGTTGCAGGCTCGTCGCCTACATGGCCGTTCGGCTGGACTTGAAAGATCAGATCGCCCGGTCCAACGCCGATCATCGGCTGCTTTTCGAGGCGATCACGAGTGGAGAAGCAGATCGCAGTCGCGAATTGATGATGCAGCACATTACGATGAGCGACGGCGTGGCGCTCGACGTGATGAACAGGCTTAATGCTCCAGTATGATTGAAAATATGGGCCAAAGCCCCTTGCTTCAACACCCATAGGAGACGCAGTTCTATTCCCGCTCACAACGCAGTTCGGCGTACTCAAAGCTGCAGGATGCGGAGAGATATTTGAGAATTGCGTACCTGGCGCCAAACCGGAACGGCTATGGACATGTCGTGATTTGATGCCGCTCTTTTGATAGCATTTTCTGCAGCAAATGGAATGAATCATGGGAGTGAAACGGACAGACGAATTCCGTGCTGATGCAGTGCGGATCACTCTAACGAGCGGGCTTGCTGAAACACATCGTAGCTTTGAAGCCGACGTTGGCGCAGCTGCAGCGAATTCACACTTATATCCACTGACTTGCTATCTAGGCGCTCGATGCTGAACGTCTGCTTCACGCTGAGAGTTGCATTAGATCCCCCCACATTTCTCGGAACCAATTTTTGTTGGGTTTTCACAACAAGACTGCGTAGGATTTGAGAGGCAGACCTATCTGACCAAAGAGGCAAAATCGGCTGTTCAACGATTTTTTTCCCTTTGTTTTAAAGAGGAAAACTCAGCGTCAGAGGTAAAACTTTATGCTCCTTCTCACCCCTTTCGTTTGATTGATCGATGGCGCATGGCCCCAGCGCCCTCCGAATGCCTTAGCGGGGCGACACATTCTGGTCCGCAGCCCCTGTCAACAGCGGCGCCGCAGCCCAGGTGACTGCGTCCTGTTGCGCCAGGTCTCCAATCGCCTCTGTAATGGTGGGAAACCCCAGCCGCCTTGCGTAATACAACACGCCTCCAAGATTTGCCGGGAACCCCAGAGCCTGCACGGACACCAGATCAATATCGGTCGTCGCGCACCCCTGCCCGACTGCCCAGGCTGACTCGTTTATCAGGCTCAGCAACAGGATTTCGCGCAGCTCATCCTCGGTGAAGGTCCGGCGCGTGACGCCGGCAAAATGCGATTCTTCGCGACACAGATCCTCGACCAGGGGATCAATGACCTTTCCCTCGCCCCCTGGATATCGGTACCAGCCCACGCTGGCCTTTTTGCCCAGCCGCCCTTCTTGCACCGCACGATCTGCAATCGGCAGGAACCGACGTCCGGGTCGCGATGACATACGCTGACGAATGGCATAGGCCACATCCGTTCCGATCAGGTCCTGCGCCTCGTAGAGACCCATTTCATAGCCGAACGCCTCCAGCGCCTCGTCAATCTCCCAAGGGGTCGCACCGTCCATCAACAACGTATCAGCGGCCTCGAGCATCCGCATCTGCAAACGTTCGCTAACAAAGAGCCCCAAGCCGCACAGCACCACCTGTTTTCCGACCTGACGCACCAATGTCTGCGCGCGCGATATCGCGGTTTCCGACGTAGCCGGATGTATGGCCAGCTCGGCGATGCTGCCCGGCGCCATGGGAAAAAGAGCTGCGCCCCCAGCAACCGGTCCGGCCCTTCCACCTGCGCCGCAAGGGTCTCTAGATGCGGGCCAGACAGGTTGCTGAGCAGCAGCGCAACAGGTCCCATACGCGCGCTCAGATGCCTCAGACGTTGGTGCTTGTCGGGCATGGGCTCGGTGGTCATGTCCACAACAGCCTCGCAATCCGCCACCACATCCATGTCCAGGGACAGCGCCAGCCGATCAGGTTGGTCTGCCTCGTGCTGCATCCGCGACAGATAGAACTGCGCCCGCTCCAGGCTGCCCGCGTCATCCTCCAGATAGGTAACTGTGCTGCCAGAACGCGCCAATGCCAGAGCAAGCCCCAGCCCCGCCGTTGCCCCGCCGACAACGGCAACCTTCGAAATGGGCGCCAGTACCCGTTCCGGGGGCTGAAGAAGCGATGCTGCATAGTCGCGCGCGCGCAAAACCTGATCCGCAGAGAATTCTGAAACCAGCGGAACCCGCATCCGCAGGATCAGCCCAGAAACTTCTGGTGTTCGATCAGGTCCAGCAATTCCTGCAACGACTGCTCAAAGCTCTTGTCGGTTGTATCCAGGCTGACCTGGGCCTTCTCATACAGAGCCTCGCGACTGGTCAGGATCGCCTTCAGCTCTTTCATGGCCTCGGGATTTCCGGCCATCGGGCGGGTATCCCCCTGCGCCTGCACGCGCTCCATATGCTCGGCGGGCGAGGCCTTGACCCAAACCGTATGGAACCGGTTCAACAGGGTCGTATAGGTGTCGGGCGCGGCCACGATGCCCCCGGCGACCGCCAGAATCATCGTATCATGGGTCTGCACCACGCGGGTGACGGCCTGGGCCTCCAGCTTGCGATAACCCTCTTGACCATACAGCGCCATGACCTCGTTCACGGGCATGCCGGATTGTTCTTCGATCTCGCGGTTGAGCTCGACAAAGGGGATGTTCAGGGCCTCACCGGCCTGCTGGCCCAGCGTGGATTTCCCAGCCCCCCGCAGCCCGATCAAACAGATCCGCTGCGCACGCATTTCCTGGGCGCTTTCGGGACGCAACAGGTGCATCACCTGCTGACGGGTTTCTGTATTGGCAGACCGATACAAGTCGGACACATGCAGTGCCTCAGAGTTCCAGGGGTCATCTTCGGTCATCAGCCATTCGATGCGATGATCCAGCGCGATCGCGACCCGTTGCAGCAGCCCGATCGAGATATTTCCTTCGCCTGCTTCAAGCTGCGCCAGATAGCGCGGCGAAACACCCGAGATTTCAGACAGAACCCGGCGCGGAATGCCCTTGCGCTCGCGCGCCTTGCGGACGCGCTCGCCCACGCGGGTGATCAGGGTCCGAACTTCGTCCTCGCCCAAAGAGCGGGATTCGCTGGGGGTAGATTCCCCCCGGAAGTTCGTGATTTCACCCATATTGCCCTTGCCTTATGCGGAATAGCGCAAAAAGCATAAACTCTATGCACTATAATTCACACGATAGCGTGTCTTCGTGACGTTGTGCAAATTATTTCGACAAGTCGCAAGGGCTTACCCCGCCGCAGCGTCAACCAGTAGCGGCGTAACGATATCCACGATCTCGGGCGGGGCCTTTTGTTTGCGGAATTCCGAGGCAACCGTGAACACGCAGACAAACTTGCCGGTAAAGCAAACCACACCGTCCTGACGCGCGATGACACGGAAGGCAATCGAGGTTTCGCCCAGTTTTACCGGATCGACCTGGCACATCAGCCGATGCCGCGGCGTGACGGGCGCTGAAAAATCCAAACTCATGTGCACAAAGGGCGTACCAACGTTGCGGTCCAGCTCCATCTGGAACCAGCCATCCCCGCCCAGATGGGACTCCCACCAGGCATTGATTGCATCCAGCGCGAACCAGGGCAGGCGCGCGGTATAGGCGATCTTGGCCGGGTCGCAATCGCCCCAGGTGACTCGGATCTCGTGGACGAAGTGCGGAGGTTGGTCAGGCATGTTCAGTAGGTCTCGACGTGATATCTGCCTTCTTCGCGCATCGTGTCGCGCAGGGCAACCCACTGGGTGCCGATGCTTTCCGCAATGTTGGTAAACGCCTTCTCGACGCCCTCTTCCATCCCGCGCAGACCGCAGATGTAGATATGGGTGTTCGGGTCCGCCAGCATCTCGGCCACGGCGTCTTCTTCGGCGGTCAGGCGATCCTGCACATATTCCTTGGGCTGTCCCTCAAGACGGCTGAAAACCATATGCGTTTTCAGCAGTTCCTCGGGCACTTTGTTCAGCGGGCCGAAATACGGCAGGCTATCGGGCGAGCGCGCGCCAAAGAACATGGTCATGCCCCCGGATTTCGCGCCAACCGTCCGCTGACGGCGCATAGTAAAGGCCCGCATCGGAGCCGAACCCGTACCGGTGCAGATCATCAGCAGCCGGGCCTGCGGGTCGTCGGGCAACAAGAACGTCGCGCCGAAGGGGCCGGTTACATTCACCTTATCGCCCGGCTTTAGGTCACAAACATAGTTCGAGCACAGGCCGTTCTCTTCGCGCTTAACGGTCAAAGAGACATTGCCGAAATTCGGGCGCTCGCCGTCCCGAGGGCTGGAAACCGAGTACAAGCGCGGCAGGTGCGGGTTCCCGTCGGCATCCTCGCCGGGGGGCAAAATCCCGATGCTTTGGCCTTCGAGCACCGGAAAGGTGTCTTCGAAGCTCAGAATGATGTGGCGGATATCGCTGTCCGATCCGTCCTCGGTCAGGCGGTAGTTGCCCTGAACCGAAGCAACGATGGGCTTGGACAGATTGTACATGTTGATGGTCGGCTTGGCCGCGGATTTGGGTGCGGTCGCTTTGCCACCCGCGCCAGCATGGGCCTCGGCCAGCAGCTTGGCCATGCTTTCGTCCAGCGCCTCCATGCCACCGGTGGCTTCGTTTTGGGTGATTTCTTGCTGCTCGGGCAGCTCCATCCACTCGAATTGCTCTTCCAGCACGTAGGGTTCGTTCACCACGCGCCATTCGTCAATCGAGCCCGTTGGACAAACCGGGATACAGTCCATGCAGTAGTTGCATTTGTCCGCATCGACGACGACGTTGTTGTCGTCATGAACGATGGCTTCGACCGGGCAGGTCATCTCGCAGGTGTAGCAGCGGATGCAGATCTCCGGGTCGATCAGGTGTTGTTTGATCGGCTTGTTCATAGTGCTGTTTCCAAGTTCGCGCAGTTGGAGGGAGGAGGATCAGGAGCGGTTCAGGACGACCTCGGGAAAGCTCATGACCTCGATCAATGCCTGGCACAGGCCACGGCAATTGGTGCATCCGATACAGTTTCCGCCCATCTCGGATACGGCAACCCCGACGGCTGTGGTCTTGGGGGCGTTTGCGATCTGACGTTCGACTTCCATTTCAATTCCTCCCTTGATTGACCAACCAGACGGGTTGGTCGCAGGCCGGGGCGGGTGCATCGCCCCGGCCGCTATTTCGATTACGCCATGTGGAGTTTAACGTATTCGAAATCTCCTGGCTTGTTATTGATTCCAACCTTGGGCGGGCTGATCCAGCTGGCATATTTGCCCGGCTCGGTTACGGGCTTCATCAGCGACTGGATAAAGTCCCCATCCGCGTGGGTCGGCAGCCATTCCGGCAGACCTTTGTCATATTCCGCGCCCGAAACCAGGTTACCCTCGGGGTCGAAGTTGTGACCGGTGAAGACACCGATTTTGCGGTTGAACGCTTCATGAGGCAGCTTCATTTCGAACTCGATCCCGGATTTCTCGATGATCTTGTTCCAGCGACCCACGCCACCAGCAGCATCACGGGTATAGTCGTCCCGCAGGCGCATGTTGATCGCGGTCAGGGCGGGCACCTCGTGGCGGACCAGCTTGCCGTCGACCATGTCCCAGACGGGATAGGTGTCGTTGGTCAGCTTGTGGTCATCGTCGATGCGGTTCTCCATGTAGCGGCCTTTGATGCCCGCGTTGAAGGCGTTCGCCGCGTTGGTCGAAACCTCTTGACCGAACAGGTCCAGCGACAGCGTGTAGTGCAGGTTCAGCTTTTTCTGGATGGTCGGCAGGTCGATGACACCCAGATCGCGGATCTTGTCGATGTCATAGGGGTCGGTGATGCCGTTTTCGTTCATCACTTCACAGGTGCGCTGGATGGTCCGGCCCACGCCGGTTTCCCCAACGAACATGTGGTGAGCTTCTTCGGTCAGCATGAAACGACAGGTGCGCGACAGCGGATCAAAGCCCGATTGCGCCAGCAATTCCAGCTGCATTTTGCCGTCACGGTCAGTGAAGTAGGTGAACATGAAGAAGGACAGCCAGTCCGGGGTTTCCTCGTTGAAGGCACCCAGCATCCGGGGGGCTTCTTCCGAACCGGACGAGCGGATCAGCAGGTCATCGGCCTCTTCACGGCCATCCTTGCCGAAGTATTTTTGCAGCAGATAGACCATCGCCCACAGGTGGCGGCCTTCTTCGACGTTAACCTGGAACAGGTTGCGCATGTCGTACAGCGACGGTGCGGTCAGACCCAGGAAACGCTGCTGCTCGACCGAGCCCGGCTCGGTATCGCCTTGAATGACGATCAGGCGCTTCATCAGGTTGCGGTATTCACCGGGAACCTCTTGCCAGGCGGGCTCGCCGGCATGTTCCCCACAGGGGATGCGGCGATCTTCGACTTGGGGGGCCAGCAGAACGCCCCAGCGGTATTCGGGCATCTTCACATAGTCGAACTTGGCCCAGCCTTTGGGATCCACCGAAACAGCGGTCCGCAGGTACACCATCGATTTCTGGAATTGCTGGGGGATCAGGTCGTTCCACCAGTTGATATAACCCGGGTGCCATTTTTCCAGAGCCTTCAGGACGCGTTTGTCCGAGCTCAGCCCCACGTTGTTGGGGATCTGCGTGTCATAGCTGACATTGATTAGATCAAGCATTTCTCTCTCCCTTTCGGGGACGACAAGGTCGCCCTATTACACTCGTTGCATGTTGTATTCGCCGCGCACGCCAGTGCCGTAGCGCTGCAATGCGCCTTCGGCACCCACCGCGTTCGGGCGTTGGAAAATCCAGTTTTGCCAAGCAGTTAGCCGCCCGAAGATGCGGGTTTCCATGGTTTCGGGACCAGCAAAGCGCAGGTTGGCCTCCATGCCCGTCATTGCATCAGGGCTAAAGCTGGCGCGCTCTTCCATGAAGATGCGGATTTCGTCATCCCAGTCGATGTCGTCCAGGATGTAGGTCACCAGACCCAGCTCGTCGGCTTCTTCGGCTTCGATGTCTTCGCCGATCTTGGCCTTCAGGGATTCGACAGCCTCGGGCGCCCCCAGGAAACGGGTGTCCAGACGGCTCAGGTCGTTGCCCATCGGATAGGTGCCGAAATTGCTGCCGGACAGAACGATCTTGGCCATCGGGCGATTGTCGCCTTCGAACTCGTCTTCCATCATATAGGTGCGATCCACGGCGAACAGCAGCTCGGCCAGAACACCCACGAAGCACGAGCCATGCTCGACCAGAGCCACCAGCGAGCGCGAGGTCACATCGACCCGTTTCAGCACGCGTTTCCAGTATTGGAGGATCTCGTTGGCCAGCCAGTGGTCCGAATTGTCCAGCAACAGGGCTTCGTTGGCCAGAACGGCCTCGGGGTCGCCCTGGGTGCGGATGGTCCACAGGCCCAGCTCTTTTTCGTTGTTGCGCAGATGCAGGATGGCGTCGTCAAACTCGCGCGCCAGGCGCAGCAGGTAAGACTGATCACCCATTGCGACCAAATCGTCGATCGAGCCAGGCGCATCGCCGTCCGGACCGTTCAGCGTGATCGTCACTTTGCGGCCTGCGCGGTCCAGCTCGACCTCGACCAAGGAATAGCTGATCGCATTTTCGGTGATGGTGCGCTGGATCGGGGTCAGGGCGATGCCTTTGTCCGCCTTGGTCGGCGTTGCATCTGCGAATTCCTTGGCGCGCTCTTCGACCACCGCGTCGAATTTCGAGTTGGCAACGACTTCGTCCACCAGGCGCCAATCCTTGGCGCGCTTGCCGCGAACACCTTCTTCCATGGCGCAAAAAACATCGGCCAGATCGCGACGGACCTTGCGCTTATCCGTGACGCGGGTCAGGCCACCGGTGCCGGGCAAAACTGCCAGCAGCGGCACCTCGGGCAACGCCACGGCGCTGGTGCTGTCATCAGTCAGGATGATGTGGTTACAGGCCAGGGCCAATTCGTATCCACCACCTGCGCACGACCCTTTGACGGCCGCGACGTATTTCTGACCCGAGTCCGCCTCGGCGGCCTCAAACGTGTTGCGGGTCTCGTTGGTGAACTTACAGAAGTTGACCTTATGCGCGTGTTCAGCACCGCCCAGCATGCGGATGTTTGCACCGGCGCAGAACACTTTGTCCTTGGCCGACTTCATCACCACGACTTTGACCTCGGGGTGCTCAAAGCGCATGCGCTGCACCACGTCGGCCAGTTCAATATCGACGCCCAGGTCATACGAGTTCAGCTTCAGCTGATAGCCGTCAAACAGCCCCCCGTTTTCATCCACGTCCATATAGAGGTTTGCGACCTCGCCGTCATACTCCACCTTCCAGTGGCGGTACTGTGACGGGTCCGTCTGAAAGTCGATCACTTTGGTCATCGTCGCGTCTCCTAAGTCTTCCTGCTGTATTGCACTATAGTTCCGTTTTGCGTCATTGGGAAGCCTGATATGCTTTATAATGACAAATTCTTAGCCAATTTCGCAGATATTTGCGCTATTTTGCCAATCCGTCACGCCATTTTATGCAATATTTTGCATTTTCTTGCAGTTTCGGGTGGTCCCGCCCAATCTGATTCTCCAGCGCGCCGACCGTGCGCAACAGCTCGGCCGGGTTTTGCCCCATGACCGGCGCATCACCGATCCGACCCAGATGAGCCCGCACCATGGCGCAAATCCGCAGCACCGCTTGTGGGCGCCCCATCTCGCGCTTCAATCCCGCGTTCGCCAACTGGATTAAGGCCTGCACCATTTCCCGCTCTGACGACCCAAGTGGAAGCGCCATCCAAACGGGCTCCAACGCCTCATGCGCCTCCCAGAAAAAGCCCTCTTCCAAATAAGAAAGACCCGCGATCCATGCGGGCGTTTCCATCAAAGCGTCGGGCGCGGCATCCAGATCAACGCTCTGGCGCAGCGCATCAAACATCCCCTCGGGGTGACGAGGCGTGCGCCCTGGCACATAGGCGTAATCAGGGAAGACAAGCATGCGCCTTAAACCCCTTCGGGCTCGGCCGCCTCGATCCGCCAGAGATGCGTCGTGAACTCCGAAACCGCCGCCAATACCTGATCCGGCTGATCCAAATGCGGGGAATGCCCACAGTTTTCGATCACCGAGACCTCGACCGGCGCGTAGGACCGCGTCGCGATCTCGTCAATCTGGGCCAGCGTGCCGTATTCGTCCTGACGCCCCTGAATAGCAAGCGCAGGAATCCGTAGGTAATCGGTGACATCGCCCACATTCCAAGCCTGGAATTTCGGATTCAGCCACGAGTTATTCCAGCCGCGAAACGCGTTTTCGACGTCCCGATGATACTTGGCCAGCCGAGGTTTCAGATCGCCGTCGTCATAGGCCGTTTTCGCCTTGGCGATTGCGGCCAATCCTATGGGTTCGGTGAAATAATGCGGCGCCATCACGACCAACCCGCGCACCCGCACATCCTCGACCGAGCCGCAATAGATGCTGGCAATGCTCGCACCATCTGAATGCCCCATCAGCAGACCCGAGCGAAACCCAATCGCGTCCAGCACCAGCGGCAGGACATCCACAGCCTCGTCCGTCATATAGTCGATCGACCAAGGCAGCGGCTTGCCGTCAGATTGCCCGTATCCCGCGCGCGAATAGGCCAGAACGCCCAGGCTCGTGGCTTCGGCCAGGCGCTTCGGAAACTCCCGCCACAGCGCGACGCAGCCCAGACCTTCGTGCAACAGAACAATCGTCGGAGCCTGATCCGGGGCCGGCCCCCAGCACGCATATTCCAGCTGAACGCCCCCGACGGTCAGAAATCCTTTGCCAGCAGACCAATCCATCACGCGCCCTCGCGCAGCTTGAAGCGTTGAATTTTGCCGGTCGCGGTCTTGGGCAGATCTTCCACCACATCGACCCAGCGAGGGTATTTCCACTTGCCGATCTTTTCTTTGATGAAATCCTTCAGCCCGTCCAGCTCGGCCGCGTCATGGCCTTCTTTCAGCACAAGGAATGCCTTGGGTTTTTCCAGGCCTTCCTCGTCATGCTTGGCGACAACTGCCGCCTCAAGAACCGCCGGATAGGACACCAGCGCCTGTTCAATTTCAAACGGAGACACCCAGATGCCCGAAACCTTGAACATGTCGTCGGTGCGACCGCAATAGATATAGCGCCCCTCGGCGGTGCGCTCGTATTTGTCACCGGTGCGAGTCCAGAAGCCTTCGAAGGTGCCGCGGCTTTTGATGCGCTGATTCCAATAACCCTCGGCGGCCGAAGGACCACTGACCAGCAGTTCGCCAACCTCGCCATCGGCGACCTCTTCGTCGTCTTCATTGACCAGCCGCACCTCGTAGCCCGGCACCGGAACCCCGGACGAGCCATAGACCACATCGCCCTGGCGGTTCGACAGAAAGATATGCAGCATTTCGGTAGAGCCAACGCCATCCAGGATGTCGACGCCCCAAAGCTCTTGCCATTTCTTGCCGATCTCTTCGGGCAGGGCCTCGCCCGCCGAAATACAGGTGCGCAGCTTGGTGTCTGGCAAGGTTTTGCCGCCTTCCCAGTAATGCACCATCGCGGCGTAAAGCGTTGGGACACCGCAGAAAACCGTGGGCTTATGAGCGTTTAGAATCTCGGCTGCGGCGTCCGGGGTTGGACGTCCGGAAAACAGGATCGTTGTGGCCCCTGCCGACATGGGAAAGGTCATGGCATTGCCCAGCCCATAGGCAAAGAACAGTTTGGCCACGGAATACACAACGTCATCGGACTGAATTGCCAAGACGTGATCGCCATAGGTTTCGGCGGTCGCGCACAGGCTGCCATGGACGTGCTTCACACCCTTTGGCTGCCCGGTCGAACCCGAGGAGTACAGCCAAAACGCGATCTCATCCTCGGAGGTTTCGACAGTGTCCATCGGCTCGGCGCCCCCAAGGAACTGAGCATAGGTCATCGCCCCATCCGGGGCCGTGTCGCCAACCACAATCACAGCGCGCAGGAATGGGTTTTCAACCAGGGCCGGGGCCAATGTCTCGTACAGAGCCTCAGACACGACAACTGCGCTGGCCCGGCTATCGCGCAGGATCACATCATAGACTTCGGCCGTCAGCAGGGTGTTCAGCGGGATTGGGACAACGCCCGCCTTGAGCGCCCCCCAGAACATCACCGGCATTTCCAGTTGGTCCAGAACCAATAGCGCGATCCGCTCTTCGCGGTTGATCCCGGCCAGACCAAGGGCCGCCGCAACGCGCGCAGATTGGTTGGCAAGCTCCCCATAGGTCAGGTCGCGCTGCTGACCGTCGGCCTCGCGAAAGGCCAACTTGTCTGAACGCCCCTCTGAGACATGTCGATCCACGAAATAGTTCGCTGCGTTATTGCAGTCCGTCATCAGGTCCTCCCTTTGACCGGGACTGACAGATGCCACGGCCACCTTCTGTTCGCCCGCAATCCGCGCTTGGCACTCCTCTGACCAAGCAGACGCAAATCTGCGGGGTTTCGCATTTCATATGCTCTATAGTGCAATATATTTCAGATCGAGCAAGTCTTTTATGCGATTTAGTGCATCATATTGCCACTTTCCGCCCAAAATGAAAGGGGCCGCGGCGCAAAACGCCGCGACCCCTCCACGGGAAGCATACCAGTTTACTCGGTATACTTATCGATCAGCATCCGCGCTTCGTCGATCAGAGCCTGACCGTCGATGCCGCGTTTGCCCATATCCGCGACCCATTCGTCATAAATGGGCTGCGCCAGATCGCGCCATTCCTGCGTAGCAGCAGCATCCAGCGTGATGATGTTGTTGCCCAGATCCACCGCCTTTTGACGCGCAGGACCATCGGCATCCGCCTGAGTGCCACCAGCGAAGACAGAGAATTCCTCACCCGAATTGGCATCAATCACGGCCTTCAGATCGTCCGGCAGGCTGTCATACTTGTCCTTGTTCATGGCCAGAACAAAGGTCAGCGTGTACAGCGCCGAGCCCGAGAATTCGGTGTGGTTCTTCACCAGTTCTGGCACTTTCAGCGCAGCCGTGACCTCCCACGGGATAGTGGTGCCGTCGATCACGCCCTTGGACAGGCCCTCGGACACGGCTGGCACGGGCATCCCCACGGGGGTTGCTCCCAGCTTGGTCAGCAGCGAGTTCACCGAGCGCGAACCGCCCCGGATTTTCAGCCCTTCCATATCCGCGGGCGCGTTCACCGCCCGGTTGGTATGGATCAGACCGGGGCCATGCACCCAGGCCCCCAGGATGTGCACATCCCGGAACTCGGTGTCTTTCATATGCTTTTCAAACATCTGCCAATACGCGCGTGAGGCCGCGCGGGCGTTGGTCATCATGAAGGGCAGCTCGAACACCTCGGTCGAGGGGAAACGGCCCGGCGTGTACCCTACGACGGTCCAGACGATGTCGGCGATACCGTCCTGCGCCTGGTCCATCAGCTCTGGCGGCTTGCCCCCCAATTGCATCGACGGAAAGCGGTCGACCTTGATACGGCCGTTCGAAGCTGCCTCGACCTTGTCGGCCCAGACATCCAGAACCAGCTTGGGCACGTTGGCCTGCTGAGGCAGGAAGTGATGCATCTTCAGCGTCACTTCTTGCGCCAGGGCTGGCGCTGCGGAGAAGGCCGTGGACAGGGCAACCATTGCGGCCCCACCCAATGCGCCCAGAATTGTTCTGCGGTGTGTCATGTAAATCCTCCCTATTGCCATTTTTGGCACTATAGTGCCTAATCCTATGCACGGGATGCACCATATTGCTAGTAGTTTTTGCGTGACGCGCTCAGGTTTTTGCGATTTTTCGCCATTTCCGTGGGCGAGCCCTCCTCGAATCCGTTGCCCATGCCGTGAATCCCTGGACCGTGCCCAGGCGATTCGCGCGGAATGAATAAGGCGAGATCGTGGCGCGAACGGCAGCAGCATCGCGCCCTTATTGCGTGCACGAATACAATCGGACCTTCGTTAAGGGGTTGTTTCCAATTCTGCGCCAATGTCCCGGATATACATCACTGTAATGCCGCCCCCACTGCCCAAATTCGCCACAATTTGAGTCAAATCTACCCATGACGACAAAGCCCCGAGCTGCGCCAATCCGGCACCAGACGTGGCCGAAAACGCTGGATGATGAACCATGAAGATACTTGCCGTTGACGACGATCCGATGGTCCTGGACCTGCTGAAGGGCTCTTTGCCCAAGGCCGGCTATGCCGACATCACCACTGCGGGTTCTGCCGCCGAGGCAATGGAAATCGTGCAAACATCCGAAAAACCGTTCGACTGCTTCCTGCTGGACATCCAGATGCCGCAGATGTCGGGGATCGAACTGTGCGACTGGATCCGTTACATCCCCGAATACTCCGAGGTGCCGATCCTGATGGTCACCGCGATGTCGGACAAAGTGTTCATCAACCAGGCTTTTGCTGCCGGCGCGTCGGACTATGTCACCAAGCCGTTCGATCCGCTGGAGCTGAGCACGCGCATGCGCGTCGCCGAGCGCCTGAATGAAAAACAACGCGACGCCCGCCAGAACGGCGAGATGGTCCAGTCATTGCTGAACGGCAATTTCCAGGGTCAGAAGTTCAACTTTGATACCCCCTTTGCGATCCGTGATGTCGCCGGGGTGATCGACCGTATGGCGCTTGAAAACTTTGTGCTGCAACTGGGCCGCGGTGGCATGTTCGCCACCAACATCTTCTCGTTCCAGATCATGAACGCGCGCGCGCTGTACGATAGCTGCTCGGCCGAGGAATTTTACTACACCGTCACAGACATTGCCGAGGCCATCTCGGACAGCCTGTCCTATGGGGAATCCTTCGTATCCTATGCAGGACGCGGCGGGTTTATCTGCGTGTGCCATGGCCGCGATCAGATCGACCCGGAAGAGCTGCGTCAGGACGTGCAGCAATCCATCGACAAGATGGAACTGGTCTATGACGACTGGCGCGAAATGGACGTGCAGATCGTCGTCAGCCCCTGCCAGCGCATGGGTCTGCGCTCGGGGCGTGCCGCGATTGAAGCGATGGACACGGCTGTCGAGAAAGCACGCCGCGCCGCATCGGATGCGGTGCACTCGAACGAATATTCCGGTTGGAAACGCGACTTGATCAAAGCCTTCGCCTGGGCGGGGTGATCACATGAACGCCCAAGCCATCCAAGAGGCCCGCAAAGCCGCGCATGCGGAATTGTTCGAGGCCAAACTGGCCGAAATGCGCCCGCGATTTGCCGCGACTCTGGTTGATCGGCTGCGGGAAATGGAGGCCATGCGCAACTCGCAGGCCTTGTTCGCCAACCCTGTCGAAGCCATTGAGCTGTTTCGCCACTATGCCCACAAAACTGCCGGCCTGGCCGCGACGATGGGCTTCCCTGAGCTGGGAAAACTGTGCATAACAGCCGAGATCGCCATCAACACGCTGATGTCCTCGCCTGATCAGATGGACGCACTGTTTGATCCAACGCTGGATGCCGTCGATGATATGCTCGGAGAGATGGCGCTGATCGTCGGCGATCAATAACCCGTGCGCAACACTGCTGCTGTCAGGGTAGCTCTTGCCAAATATCCAGAATGTCCTGCGCCAGCGTCATCGCGTCAAACGGTTTCGGAATGACGGCCACTGCACCTGCCTGAATAAGGATCTCGTGCTCTTCATATTGCGCGCGCGCCGTCATGAAGATCGCGGGCACATTCTGCAGACCTGGCAACGCCTTCAGCGCGTTCATGGTCTGCAGCCCATCCATATCGGGCAAGGTCATATCCAACAGGAACAGATCCGGGGCCAGGCTGGCGGCCTGCGCCACGGCCTGACTGCCACTGCCGACCTGTGTCACTGTCAATCCGCCCATGACTTCAAGAGCAATCTTGGTGATCTCGCGAATATCCGCGTCGTCCTCGACATGAAGAATGGTTGGTGAGTCGGCCATGCTGCTTCCCTTCTGTGTCGCACTTAGCGCCGCCTCACGCTTAGCGCAACGAGACGCTGCGCCACATCCATGTTGACAAAGCAGGGCGGATCACGCGGCCACCTCGTCGGAGGCGCTCAATTTGGGGATCGAGAAATAGAAGCTTGACCCTTCGCCCTCTTCGGACACCACGCCGATTGTCCCGCGATGCGCTTCGACAATCCGTTTGGCAATGGTCAGGCCCAGGCCGGTGCTGGCCACTTTGCTTTGGACCTGCGGCCCCTGTTGATAGGGTTCGAACAGGTCCGCACGCATGTGGCTGGGGATACCCGGCCCGGTGTCTGCGACGCTGACGCGGATGTCCTCGTGGTTTTCATCGACACGGACCACGACCTCGGAGTGAGGCTCGGAATATTTGATGGCATTCGACAAAAGGTTGGCCATGACCTGCAACAAACGCGCCCGATCGGCCATGAAATGCCCGGCATCAGTCTGAACATCGACCAAGACCGAAACATCGAATTCACGCGCATATCCGTGGATTTCCAGCGCAGCCTCTTGCACCAGGTCTGTGACCGAGACCACCTCTAGATCCACGTGCATTTTCCCGGCGTCCATCTTCTCGAGGTCCAGAATGTCATTGGTCAGGCGCAGCAATCTGTCAACGTTGCGCTGCGCCACATTCAAAGTGGTGACCGCCCCGGCGGGCAGGTCGCCCAGGCGCCCCGAGGCCACAAGATCCACGGCGCCTTTGATCGAGGTCAGCGGCGTGCGCATTTCGTGGCTAAGCGTTGCAATATAGCCCGACTGAACCTTGGCCTGATCATCGCGCCCGGAAATATCGCGCAGGATCGCCATAAAGAAATCGTCATCGCCTTTTTCGCGTATCAGCTTCAACGTCAGTTCGGTGAGGGCGCCATCAAGCGTCAGTTCGAAGACGATGGAGTCCAGGCCACTATGTTGCAAATTCCGTGCGGCCTCGATTACGACCTGTCGGTTCTCTGCCGGCAACAGATCAGGAAAAACGAATTCCGATTGGGGCAGGCCCAGATCAGCAACCCGAGCTTCGGCCTTGGCATTCATGAAGGAGATTTTCAGACCCTCGGGCGAGAACACGAAGACCTCGTCCAGCAGTGCGGTGAAGGCAACCTGCAACAGCTTGTGCGATTTGGGCGGTTTGGTGCTGGCTGTCTCGTCGACGGTGCTGGCGCTTTGCTTTGGGGACGCCGTCGGATTTGCCAAGGCCTGCACGGTTTCGTTTAGTTGCGCGCTCGCAGAAGAGCGGCGTTGAAACTGCAAGCAGGTTTTTCCCTTGGCTTGCCCATCCACAACAAAGGGGCGCGGTTGCACAAAGGCCCGCACGGCCAGCGCGGCGACGCATAACAATAAGATACCATTGAATGGGGTAATATTCATCGGCAGGATGGAGGCTGTTTCCAGCACGCCTTTGCCCGATTCTACCATAGCACCTGTGTCAATCACCATTACGAACGTCCTTCCCCAGACAGACTCAGCCCGCCCGGACCTCTTACTCAAACTCTTACCCGACCCTCTTTGCCCTTTGAGGTTGTTGTTATTGCGGTTCGACTTCGGCGATTTTAAGGCAAGGGTGAATTAAATTGAGTTTTTCACCCTTGAGTTGACTATTTTCTCTGCCGGGGAAACTCAATTCTTATCAAATGGTTAACGAAAACACATCTCAAGAAACGCATACCGTCTGTTCCCCAAGGCCCCTCGCAGGCACTGCCCGCGCCTGTAGGACCAGGCGGCCACGGTGATTTTGTCCGAAAATCTGGATGGCTTTGATGGTCCGAAAGGGATGATTCCGCAAGAAAATGGGCAGAACTTTGCGCCGCTTTGCACTTGGATAGCGTGAAATATGGCTCGCACGAGTGAGCTTTTGCCGACCCTGCGTACACCCAATGATTGCATTTCGGGAAACTTCCAGCGTTAGAATGTCGGCGGTGTGCAGGCGCTGACCACAACGCATTTATCGGGCCCGACCTGTCGAAACCGGTGCGGCATCCGGCTGTCAAAGTAATACGCGTCGCCCGGCCCAAGGATCTTGCGCTGTGCCCCGACGGTGATTTCGACCCGGCCGGAAATAACCACCCCACCTTCTTCGGCCTCGTGCCCGTACAAGGCGCGCCCCGTATCGGCGCCGACGTCATAGGTCTCGTACAGCAGCATCATGGCCTTCCCGGCCAAAGACTTTCCGACCTGGCGCAGAGAGACTTTCCCCTTGCCGATCTCGGTCAGCTCTTCGGCCTTGAAAAACACTTTCACCTCGGTCTCGGGCTGGAGCGCAAAGAATTCGGACATGCCGATTGGGATGCCATCCAAGATCCGCCGCAGTGCGCTGACCGACGGGTTGGTCTTGCCCAACTCGATCAACGAGATGGTGGAATTCGGTACACCGACCTTTTTCGCCAGCGCCCGTTGGGACAGCCCGGCACGTTTACGAACGGCACGCAAGCGGGCGCCGACCTCCAGATCATCCTCATCGGTGTTTGACATGTTCAATATTCCTAAACACTTTCGCCTTCACCTATTAAAAATCAATTACTTACGATTTTCAAGTAATAGACTTTTCGAAAAAATTGAACGCCGTAGACTTCGCGGGATCAAATTCATCCCTCTTCGGAAAGGACAGACTATGTTGAATTCGGAAATCGCCACCCGCCGCGACGCTGCCATTTCGTCAGGGGTGGGCATGCAAACCCAGATTTACGTCGATCGCGCCCAAAACGCCGAGGTCTGGGACGTCGAAGGCAACCGCTACATTGATTTTGCCGCAGGCATCGCCGTGGTGAACACGGGCCATTGCCACCCCAAGGTGATGGAGGCCGTGCGCACACAGGCTGAATCCTTCACCCATACCTGCCACCAGGTATTGCCCTATGAAAATTACATCCGCCTGGCCGAGCGTCTGAACGACAAGACCCCCGGCGATTTCGAAAAGAAGACTGTTTTTGTGACCACCGGCGCCGAGGCCGTCGAAAACGCCATCAAGATCGCGCGCGCTGCCACCGGGCGCCAGGCTGTGATCGCCTTTGGCGGAGCGTTCCATGGCCGAACCTTCATGGGCATGAGCCTGACCGGCAAGGTCGCGCCCTATAAAAAGAACTTCGGCACGATGATGCCCGATGTGTTCCACGCGCCCTTCCCGATTGATCTGCATGGCACCTCGACCGCCGATGCGCTGGCCGGGATCGAAAAGCTGTTCAAGGCGGATGTGGACCCGGACCGCGTCGCCGCCATCATCATCGAACCCGTGCAGGGCGAGGGTGGTTTCTACCCTGCCCCGCCCGAGCTGATGCGGGCCCTGCGCGCCCTGTGTGATGAACATGGTATCCTGCTGATCGCCGATGAAATCCAGACTGGGTTCGCCCGCACCGGCACTCTGTTCGCGATGGAGGGCTATGACGTTGCCCCCGACATGACCACCATGGCCAAGGGGCTGGCGGGCGGTCTGCCGCTGGCCGCCGTGACGGGCCGCGCCGAGATCATGGACGCCGCACAACCCGGCGGTCTGGGGGGCACCTATGGCGGCAACCCGCTGGGCATCGCCGCGGCCCATGCCGTGATGGACGTGATCGAAGAAGAAGACCTGTGCGCCCGCGCCAACGAGCTGGGCTCGCGCCTGAAGCAACGGCTGACCCAGATCGCGGCCAATGTGCCCGAAATGGTCGATGTGCGTGGCCCTGGCTTCATGATCGCAGCCGAATTCAACACCACCGATGGCAGCGCCCCCAACCCGGACTTTGCCAACGCCATCCGCGCCGAGGCCCTGACCCGTGGGCTGGTCTTGCTGACCTGCGGTGTCTACGGCAACGTCATCCGTTTCCTGGCGCCGCTGACCATCCCCGAGGACATCTTTGCCGAGGCGCTGGACATCCTCGAAGCGTCAATCGACGCGGTGAAAGGGGCCTGAGATGAACGCGATTTCCGCTCTGCCCGTCCCGCTGAAAGACCCCTCGTTGTTGGAAACCCGCGCCTATGTGAATGGGGAATGGATCAAAGGCGACGCGACATTCACCGTCCATGACCCGGCCACTGGCAATGCCATCGCCGAGGTCACCGATTTGTCGGCCGCCGACACTGCCAAGGCCATCGACGTGGCCTATGAAGCAATGGCCGACTGGAAGGCCCACACCGGCAAGGAACGCGCGGCTATCCTGCGCCGCTGGCATGATCTGATGGTCGAGAACGCCGATGATCTGGCCACTATCCTGACCGCCGAGATGGGCAAACCCTGGCCCGAAGCGCGCGGCGAGATCCTGTATGGCGCCAGCTTTATCGAGTGGTTCGCTGAAGAGGCAAAACGCATCTATGGCGACACCATCCCCGGCCACCAGCGCGACAAGCGGATCATGGTACTGAAGCAACCTGTTGGCGTTGTCGGCTCGATCACGCCCTGGAACTTTCCCAACGCGATGATCGCGCGCAAAGTCGCCCCGGCACTGGCTGCGGGTTGTACCTTTGTGGCCCGTCCGGCCGAGCTGACGCCCTTGTCGGCGCTGGCCATAGCCGTTCTGGCCGAACGCGCTGGCATTCCTTCGGGGGTGTTCAACGTGATCCCCTCCAGTGACTCGGCCGGAGTGGGCAAGGAACTGTGCGCCAACCCCAAGGTCAGCAAAATCACCTTCACCGGCTCAACTCGTGTGGGCAAAATCCTGATGGAGCAATGCGCCAGCACCATTAAGAAGCTCAGCCTGGAACTGGGCGGCAATGCCCCGTTTATCGTGTTCGACGACGCGGATCTGGATGCAGCTGTCGACGGGGCGATGATCGCCAAGTTCCGCAATAATGGCCAAACCTGTGTCTGCGCGAACCGGATCTATGTGCAGGCCGGTATCTATGATGCCTTCGCGGAAAAACTGGCCACCAAGGTGCGCGACTTGTCTGTGGGCAACGGGTTCCAGGATGGCATCACCACCGGCCCGATGATCAACCAGGCCGCCGTCGAAAAGGTCGAGGCCCATATCACCAACGCCGTCGACAACGGCGCGACGGTGACGCTGGGCGGGACGCGCTCGAACCTGGGCGGCACGTTCTTTGCGCCGACCGTGATGCGCGACGTGACGCGCGATATGCAGGTCTGCCGCGAGGAAACCTTTGGCCCGCTGGCCGCGTTGGTGCGGTTCGAAACCGAGGCCGAGGTGATCGACATGGCCAATGACAGCGAATTCGGTCTGGCCTCGTATTTCTATAGCAACGATCTGGGCCGCGTCTGGCGCATGTCCGAGGCGCTGGAAAGCGGCATGGTCGGCGTGAACACCGGCCTGATCTCGACCGAGGTCGCGCCATTTGGTGGCATCAAGCAATCCGGCCTTGGCCGCGAGGGCTCGAAATACGGGATCGAGGATTTCCTGGAGATCAAGAACGTGTGCATCGGCGGGATCGGCTGAGCCCACCGTCATACCTACCCAATCCCCGGAGGTGGCCTCCTCATTTTCCAGCCGTCTCCCACTCGAGGGGTCGCCACCGGCGGCCCCTTCTTTTTGGACGCGCGTATACGATTGCCGACGGGCAGCATATTCATTTTGAAGGGGGGAGGTGGTGGCGGTACAGGGACTTGAACCCCGGACACGCGGATTATGATTCCGCTGCTCTAACCAACTGAGCTATACCGCCGAAAGTGGACGCGAAATACGAATTGCGCGCGCCCGCGTCAAGACCGAAAACACAGATTCCTTAGGTTTTTTCTGAACCCTCAGACCGAGACCGCCTGCACCAGTTCATCCCGCGTCAATTCCGATTTGGAGCCTTGTTTCAGGACCTCTCCTCGGCGCATCACCACGAACTGATCGGCCAGCCCATAGGCGAATTCGAAATACTGTTCGACCAGCACGATGGCCATGTTCCCCTGATCGCGCAGGTATTCGATCACGCGGCCGATTTGCTGGATGATATTGGGCTGAATGCCCTCGGTGGGTTCGTCCAGAAGCAGCAGTTTCGGCTTGGTGATCATCGCCCGGGCAATGGCCAGCTGTTGCTGCTGTCCGCCCGACAAATCGCCACCGCGGCGATGCAGGAAGTCCTTGAGGATCGGGAACAGTTCGAACACCTCGTCAGGAATATAGTGTTCCGAGCGCGGCAGGCAGACGAACCCGGTTTCCAGGTTTTCGCGCACAGTCAGCAATGGGAAAATATCGCGACCCTGCGGGACGTATCCAACCCCTTTGCGCGCCAATGCATGGGCGGGCAGTTTGCCGATCTGCTCTCCGTCCAGCTCGAGCCCCCCACCCGAGCGCGGATGCGTGCCGGAAATGGCCTTCAGCAGGCTGGTTTTGCCCACACCATTGGTGCCCATCACGCAGGTCACCTTGCCAACTTCGGCCTCCATCGAGATGCCATTCAGGATTTGCGAGCTGCCATAATGCAGGGTCAGGTTGTCAGTTTTCAGCATCTTAGCGCCCCAAATACACGTCAATGACGTCCTGGTTTTGTGTCACGTGATCCAACGAGCCTTCGGCCAGCACGCTGCCTTCATGCAGCACCGTGACCTTGCATTGCAGTCGGCGCACGAATTCCATGTCATGTTCCACCACGACCACGGCGCGGGTTTTCGCGGCCTCGACCAGAATGTCCGTGGTGTGTTCGCGCTCGGACAAAGTCATCCCGGCGGCGGGTTCATCCACCAGCAACAGGCGCGGTTCCTGCGCCAATAGCATCCCGATTTCCAGCCACTGTTTTTGCCCGTGAGACAGCTCGCCTGCTTTGCGGTCCAGCTCTTCGGACAGGCCGATTTCGCTGGCCAGCTCTTCGACTTTGCCCAGATCCTTGAACTTGGGTTTGAACATCAACACTTGCCAGGGCGAGCGCTCGTTTTTCAGTGCCATCAGCAGGTTGTCGAAAACGCTTTGATCCTCGAACACGGTAGGACGCTGGAATTTGCGGCCCACGCCAGCGCGGGCGATCTTGGCCTCGGACATTTTCAGCAAAGATTGGGATTTCTCGCCCCAGATGACACGGCCCTCGTCGGGTTTTGTCTTGCCGGTGATGATGTCCATAAAGGTGGTTTTCCCCGCCCCGTTGGGGCCGATGATGGCGCGCAGCTCGGCATTGCCAATCTGGAAGGACAGGTTGTTGATCGCCTTGAACCCATCAAAGCTGACGGAAACGCCGGAAACCTCGAGAAGCGTGCTCATTCCTGCGCCTCCTTTTCTTGCAATGCGCTGGAGTCAGGCCCCAACGGTTTGCCGTGACGACGTGGCGCGGCGATGCCTTGGGCCAGATCGAACAGCCCGCCGATCCCTTTGGGCGCGAACAGCGTCACCAGCACAAAGCTGAGACCCAGCAAAACCTGCCACCAATCGACCCAGTCAATCGTGTAGAAGCCCAGCGGAACGGATGGCGCCTGCCCTCCGGTGAACCAAGTCGACACCAGCGACACAACGGCCGCGCCGATCACGGCACCATACAGGCGGCCCCGCCCCCCGATGGCGACCCAGACGGCCAGATAGATCGAGGCAATCGGCGCGATCTCGGCCGGGTTGATGATGCCAGCCTGCGGGTAGTACAGCGCCCCGGCGATACCCGCGATCATGGCGGTCAGCACAAAGATGAACAGCTTGTAGCCCTCAACCGAGTAGCCCAGGAACCGCACGCGCTGTTCGTCATCCCGGATGCCCCGGATCACGCTGCCGAACTTGCCGGACACGACCCAGGCCGCCAGCAAATATCCCAACCCCAGCGCCAGCGCGGAAACCCAGAAGAACCAGATCGAGACCGTCGCCTGCGGCACGTCATCCAGGCCGGGCAGGTTTTGCAGGCCCGAGAGGCCATTGTTGCCGCGCAGACCACTGTCGTTCTGGAACAGATACAACGCGAGCGCCAATGTCATCGCCTGCGTCAGGATCGACAGATACACACCAGTGACGCGGCTGCGGAAGGCCAGCCAGCCAAAGACCAGCGCCAGGATTCCCGGCACGATCACAACCAGCGCCAGCTGGATCACCAGACTGTCGGCAAAGGCCCAGACCAATGGGAATTCGCTGCTGCCGACCACGCCGAAAATCTGAGTGCCGATGGCGTCCACGACCTCTTGGGCGGTTGGCGGGATTTCTGCGTTCGCCATCGAGCTTTCGACGATGCCGCGGGTGCGTTCATACATCAGCCACATGCCGATCATATAGCCGCCCAGCCCGAAGAAGGCGAAGTGGCCCAGCGACAGGATCCCGCAATAGCCCCAGACCAGGTCCATCGCGATGGCGATCAGGCACAGGCACAGGGTCTTGCCCAGCGTTTTCACGAACGAGGTCGAGATCAGCGAGGCGCCCGTGGCCTCGGACATCAGAGTCACGGCCACGGTGAACACCGCCAGGATGCCCAGAAAGACCAGAACCGATGGGTTGCGCATGATAAACGTGTTTTTCATGTCAGTCTCCTGCCGCGCGGCCCTTGAGGGCGATGATGCCTCGGGGGCGGAACTGGATGAAGATGATAATAAAGACGATCATATAGGTCTGCGCCGCCAGGGTGTTGGACGGGTTCAGCCACTCGATTCCCTTTTGCAGGAAGCCGATCATCGTCGCCCCGGCCAGCGTGCCCCAGATGTTGCCAACGCCGCCAACAACCACGGTCATGAAGCTTTGAACGATATAGTCGCTGCCCAGATCCGAGGTCACCTTGGCGAACAGACCGATGGCCACGCCCGCGATCCCGGCGATCCCGGACCCAAGGCCAAAGGTCATCATGTTCACGCGATCCTTATTGATGCCCATGCTGGACGCCATGCGGGGGTTTTGCGTCACCGCGCGGGTTTCCAGGCCCAGACGGGTGCGCTTCATGATGAACAGGAACACACCCAGGAAGATCAGCGCCAGCACGAAAATCGCGATGCGGATATAGCTGATCGACACCACGTCGTTCATCACCCAAGCCCCATCCAGCCACGCGGGCGAGGTCAGCGGACGGGCCTGCGTGCCAAAGATGTTCTTGGCGATCTGTTGCAGCGCGATCGAGATGCCAAAGGTCGCCAGCAGGGTTTCCAGCGGGCGGTTATACAGCCAGCGGATCACCAAGCGTTCCATCGCGACACCGGCGGCAAAGGTCACCGCAAAGGCCAGCGGGATCGCGACGATGATCGACACGGTGTAATCGGGGATGATCTGCTGGACCACGTAACCGGTGTAGGCACCCATCATGATGAATTCACCATGGGCCATGTTGATCACGCCCATCACGCCAAAGGTGATGGCCAGGCCGATCGCAGCCAGGAAATAGATCGAGGCAAGCGACAGCGCATCCAGCCCCAAATCCAGCGCCTGGTTCATACCGACGCGCAGCTCGATAGATGTCAGCGCCTCTGCTGCTGCATCCGTCACGGCTTTGGCGGGCTCGTCATACACATCTACAAAGCTATGTGACGCCAGCGATGCTTGCACATCTGCGGCCGTCGGCGCGGGGGGGACGGTGCCGGCCGCAGCCAACGCAGTATAAGCGCGGGCGCGGGCCTCGTCCGTGTTCAAGTCGGCCACCGGTACTCCGCCGACCTGACCGTCCACGATATTTTCAGCCAGCGCATCGCGCACTTCGCCCGCATCGATCAAGGCAGGGGCCAGCTTGGCCTTGACCAGCAAGTCATAGGCTTCGGTTTCGCTCAAAGCGTCGCTGCCCGGTTCCAGGACCGCCGCGACGTTCAGCGTGTCGTCAGGCGTTCCGTCAAAGGCCATGCGTTTCGTCGTCAGCAGCGGGTTCAACGTCGCTCGCACATCCACGCCCAGATCGGTATCAAAGGCATTGATCGCCACGATCCGGTTCGAGATCTCATCGTCAAAGGCAATGGTCAGCAGGCGCTCCAGCCGTGTTTTCTTGGCCTTCAGCTCGGGATCGGGTTCGTTACTGATCGCCTTACGCAGCGGAGCCAGATGCTCGGGCGCAGGGTCGCGCTCGATCGAGATCACAGCATCCCAACGCCGCGTGGGATCAGGGTCAGACAGCTGAAACTGCACCAGCGCGGTGCCGATCAGGGCCCGGATGCCGCTGTTGGGCTTCAGCTGTTTCAATTCTTTCTTGGGATATTCACCAACGATTTCGCCGGTTTCGAAATCCGTCAACTGATAGGATTTCGAGGGAAGTTTTTCCCCGATGAAGAACAGACCGTCCGCCTTGCGTTGCCACATGTTTTTGGCTTGCCAGGTTTCAAGGACGGTCTGAGCTTCGGGTAGGCCGCTGCCCGCAAGGGCATCAATCGCGGGTCCTATCGTCTTGCGCGAGCTTTTTTCGATCACGCTGCGATAGTCTTGCAGAAGGTCCTGCACCGGACCGGCGGTGGCCTGCATAGGCAGGGCAAGCATCACCAGTGCGAGCAAGAGAGAGAGAAGGTGCCGCATGCTAGGGGATCCGCGAATGTGTAGTCGTGATTGGAGGAGGAGAAGAGGGCGTTCTCGCCCTCTTCGATCGTCAGAGGATCAGATCAGTAGTTGGATTTGATCTGAACGCAGCTTTCGGTTTCGGTGTTGTACATACCGCAACCCAGCGCCGGCCAGTCAGACTTCAGGACAGCCGATTCCGGCAGGAAGTCGGTCCATGCGTCGCCAGGAACTTCGGAGGTCTGGCTGATGATGTCGAACTGACCGTCTTCCAGGATCTCACCGATCAGAACCGGCTTGGTCAGGTGGTGGTTGGGCAGCATTTTCGCAGTGCCACCGGTCAGGTTGGGCACTTCGATGCCATACATGGCGTCACGCACAGCGTCGACTTCCGAGCTGCCAGCCTTCTCGACCGCTTTCACCCACATGTTGAAGCCGATGACATGGGCTTCCATCGGGTCGTTGGTGACGCGCTCTTCGCCCATCTTTTCCTTCCAAGAAGCAACCCATGCTTCGTTGGCGTCAGATTCGGCCGACTGGAAGTAGTTCCAGGCTGCCAGATGACCCACCAGGTTCGAGGTATCCAGCCCCGACAGCTCTTCTTCACCAACCGAGAAGGCCACGACGGGGATTTCGTCAGCCGACACCTCGGCAGCAGCCAGTTCTTTGTAGAAGCCGATGTTGGCGTCGCCGTTGATGGTCGAGATCACGCCGACCTTTTTACCGTCAGCGCCCAGAGCGACAACGTCAGCAACGATCTTGGACCAGTCGCTGTGACCAAAGGGGGTGTAGTTGACGAAGATGTCTTCTTCGGCAATGCCCTTACCCTTCAGATAGCTTTCCAGGATGTTGTTGGTGGTACGCGGGTACACATAGTCGGTACCCAGCAGTGCGAATTTCTCGACACCCAACTCTTCCAGGAAGTAGTCGGTGGCGGGGATCGCCTGTTGGTTCGGGGCAGCACCGGTGTAGAACACGTTTTTCGAGCTCTCTTCACCTTCGTACTGAACCGGGTAGAACAGCAGACCGTTCAGTT
Source organism: Thalassovita sp. ABM4_323 (assembly GCF_056158665.1). NCBI lineage: Bacteria > Pseudomonadati > Pseudomonadota > Alphaproteobacteria > Rhodobacterales > Roseobacteraceae > Thalassovita > Thalassovita sp. ABM4_323. The sequence continues at coordinate 433,368 of NZ_JBSWTS010000007.1, forward strand.
CTTCGAGAACCGGCAGTGCCGCTTTACGGCTGGACGAGGTCCAGCAACCAAAAATAACATCAACACCGGCGATCGAGATCAGCTCACGGGTTTTCTCGGGCCAGAGCGTCCAGTCATCAGTGGGGTCGACAACGACCGGCTCAAGCATTTTGCCCAGCACACCGCCCTTGGCGTTTTGCTCTTCGATCAGCATCAGCATGGTGTCTTTCAGAGTGGTTTCCGAAATCGCCAGCGAGCCAGACAGCGAATGCATTACGCCCACCTTGATGGTGTCTTCGGCGGCAAAGGCCGGGGCGGTCAGGCTCAGCGACAGAGCACCCGCCAGAGTGGCTTTGATAAAGTTCATGGTCATCCTCCGAGGCGGGGACGCAGGTTGTACCTTGCATCAGGCGGGCCGAAACCTTACCTGAACCCCGCAACATTGTTTTTGTTGCATGTAGTGTGGCGGCCGCGTCTGATTTCCACGTCTTGATCGGTCGTCCACACGCCCTGGCAGCTTTTTGCGCCTTGGGCAGGCACAGCAAAGTCACGAAGACCGCCGTTCCGCAAATCCCTGACCCAGAGTCATCTTGGCATTCCCCCGATTTGCACAATAAATGGGCGATATTGATCATGATCGCCTAGTTTTTGCACATCCAGGGCGCAGAATTCTCTCTCTAGCCCGGTTTTTGAGCATCCATCTTTCATGTGCTGCCTCTCTGTGCGACTCGTTTTGCACGAAAACCGGAGGGGCCCATCCAAGTTTTGGCGGACATATCACCCAAGGCGGACATTCTGCGACAGCCGCGCGCCGTCGGGCAAGCCATGGTTTGCTCTAAAGCACGGGATGGCCGCTCGGTTCTCGCGGATTTTCGCACCTCTGGCTGTCTGAAGACCCTGTTCCCGCATGGTAGCCGCGATCGCCTGACCGGAGTTTTCCTGAACACGGCCGGGGGTATAACCGGCGGGGATCGCCTGAAATTCCAGGCCGAAGCCGGGGTCGGCTCGCATCTATGCCTGACAACTCAGGCCGCCGAACGAATCTATCGTGCGCAGCCCGGCGAAATCGGCCACGTAGAAAACCACCTGACCGTGGCCCCCGACGCGCGACTGGACTGGCTGCCGCAAGAGACCATCCTTTTCGACCACGGCGCGCTGGACCGGACCCTGACCATAGATATGGCGGCCGAGTCCCGCCTGCTGGCCGTCGAATCGCTGGTTTTGGGGCGCAGCGCGATGGGCGAGACGCTGAATGCCACCCATCTGCGGGACCGCATCCGCATTCGCCGCGACGACGACCTGATCTTTGCCGATACGCTGCGGCTGGACACTGATGCCCTGGCCGATCTGCCGGGCGCCGCCATGCTGAACGGTGCCGGGGCCATGGCCTCGGTCATTTTTGCCGCCCCCGAGGCCGAGGCCCACCTGACCCATATGCGCGATCTGATGCCCCCCTCTGGCGGCGTGTCCCTGATCCGCCCCGGCCTGCTGTTCGCCCGTATTCTGGCCGAGGACAGCTTTGTCCTGCGCCAATCCCTGATCCCCGTTCTGACCCATCTGAACGGCGCCAACCTACCCCGAACCTGGATGATCTGACATGCAACTCACCCCACGCGAAAAAGACAAACTCCTGATCGCCATGGCCGCCGAGGTCGCCCGCAAGCGCCTGTCCCGTGGCGTGAAGCTGAACCACCCCGAAGCCATCGCCCTGATCACCGACGCCGTGGTCGAAGGCGCACGCGACGGGCGCAGCGTGGCCGACCTGATGATGGCCGGCGCGCAGGTCATCACCCGCGATCAATGCATGGAGGGCATCGCCGAGATGATCCACGAAGTGCAGGTCGAAGCCACCTTTCCCGACGGCACCAAGCTGGTCACCGTCCACAACCCCATTCGCTAAAAGGACCGTCCCATGAAATTCCTGACCACCACCGCCCTTATCACGGCTGCTCTGACCGCGCTGATCTCCGCACCTGCGCTGGCCCATGACGGGATGCACCTGCACCCCCACGCCGATGACGCCAGCTGGCTGCCGCTGCTGGCCGGTTCCGTTGCCGTCGGTTTGGCCGCGCTGATCGCCTGGGGCCGCAAATGATCCCCGGAGAGCTGTTCCCCGCCGAAGGTGAGCTGACCCTGAACGAGGGCAGCGACCCCGTGACGCTGATGGTGGCCAATACCGGCGACCGGCCGGTGCAGGTTGGCTCGCACTACCATTTCTATGAAACCAACCCCGCGCTGGAGTTCGACCGCGAGGCCGCCCGCGGCCTGCGCCTGGACATCGCCGCTGGTACCGCCGTGCGGTTCGAACCCGGCCAACGCCGCGAAGTGACGCTGGTCCCGATCTCGGGCGGGCGCACCATCTATGGCTTCAACCAAAAGGTCATGGGCGCGCTGTGACGCGCGCTGCACCTGCCTGAACAGGGAAACGCAAAGAATGCCGGTCACCATCGAAGGCTCTTGCAGTTGCGGCGCGGTCAGCTATTCCGTGCAAAGCAACACCCCCACACCCTATATGCGGTGCTATTGCAGCGTGTGCCGCAAAACCGACGGCGGTGCAGGCTATGCCATCAACATCATGGGACAGGCCCACACCCTGACCGTGACCGGTCAAGAAAACCTGTCGGAATACGGCTTTGCCCGTGAAAACGGTGCGCCCAATCCCGCGCGTCGCAGTTTCTGCAGATCCTGTGGCACCATGTTGTGGAACTTTGACCCGACATATCCCGATTTGGTTCACCCGTTTGCCTCCTCGGTGGACTCGGACCTGCCAACCCCATCGCAGTCATGTCACATCATGCTGTCCTCCAAGGCCAATTGGGTCACGCCGGACATCAGGGATGGGGATCTGACATTTGACGAATACCCGGACCAATCCATCGAGGATTGGCACCGCACCCGAAATCTCTGGATCGACTAGGAGACCGCCAATGCCCGCCAAAATCTCTCGTTCTGACTATGCCGCCATGTATGGCCCCACCGTGGGTGACAAGCTGCGCCTGGCCGATACCGATCTGATCATCGAGGTCGAACGCGACCTTCTGGCCGAACGCGCCAATGGGATGGGGGGCAACGCGCCTCTTTATGGTGAAGAGGTCAAATTCGGCGGCGGCAAGGTGATCCGCGACGGGATGGGGCAGGCTCAGACCACGCGGGCCGAGGGCGCCGTGGACACCGTGATCACCAACGCTCTGATCGTTGATCACACCGGCATCTACAAGGCCGACGTGGGACTGAAAAACGGTCGCATTCACAAGATCGGCAAGGCGGGCAACCCCGATACGCAGCCAGGCGTGGACATCATCGTCGGCCCCGGCACCGAGGCCATCGCGGGCGAGGGCAAGATCCTGACCGCGGGCGGGTTTGACAGCCACATCCACTATATCTGCCCGCAACAGATCGAGGACGCGCTGCACTCGGGCCTGACCACCATGCTGGGCGGCGGCACCGGGCCTGCGCATGGCACGCTGGCCACCACCTGCACCCCCGGTCCGTGGCATATCGGGCGGATGCTGCAATCGGCGGACGCCTTCCCGATGAACCTGGCCTTTGCGGGTAAGGGCAACGCCAGCCTGCCCGCAGCGCTGGAGGAACAGATCAAAGGCGGCGCCTGCGCGCTGAAACTGCACGAAGATTGGGGGACGACCCCCGCCGCGATTGATTGCTGTCTGGGCGTGGCCGACGCGATGGACGTGCAGGTGATGATCCACACCGACACGCTGAACGAATCCGGGTTCGTCGAACACACCGTTGCGGCCATGAAAGGCCGCACCATCCATGCCTTCCATACCGAGGGCGCGGGCGGAGGCCATGCCCCCGACATCATCAAGATTTGTGGCGAAGAACACGTCCTGCCCTCGTCCACCAACCCCACGCGTCCTTTCACCGTGAACACCGTGGATGAACACCTGGACATGTTGATGGTTTGTCACCACCTGGACAAATCCATCCCCGAGGACGTGGCCTTTGCCGAATCCCGTATTCGCCGCGAAACCATCGCGGCCGAGGACATCCTGCATGACATGGGTGCGTTTTCCATCATCGCGTCGGACAGTCAGGCCATGGGTCGCGTCGGCGAGGTGTTGATCCGCACCTGGCAGACCGCCGATAAAATGAAGAAACAGCGCGGGCGTCTGGCCGAAGAAACCGGTGAGAACGACAACTTCCGCGTTCGCCGCTACATCGCGAAATATACCATCAACCCCGCAATCGCGCATGGGATCGCGCATGAAATCGGCTCGATCGAAGAAGGCAAACGCGCCGATCTGGTGCTATGGAACCCCGCGTTCTTTGGCGTGAAGCCTGAAATGGTGTTGATGGCCGGCACGATTGTCTGCGCGCAGATGGGCGACCCCAATGCCTCGATCCCGACACCGCAGCCGGTGTATTCGCGCCCGATGTTCGGGGCTTATGGGCGGTCCGTGGAAAATTCAGCCGTTGTGTTTGTGTCCGAGGCCGCGCAGGCCGACAGTATCGGGGACAAGCTGGGCCTGGCCAAGCAAACCGTCGCCGTGCAGAACACCCGCAACATCGGCAAGTCTGATCTGAAACTGAACGCCGCCACCCCGCAAATCGAGGTGCATCCCGAAACCTACGAGGTCCGCGCGGATGGCGAATTGCTGACCTGTGAACCGGCCGAGGTTCTGCCCATGGCGCAGCGTTACTTCATGTTCTGACCTCGCCATGATCGCCCGCCCGACTGACCCTTTGAATGGGCCACCCAGACCGTTCACCGCCATGCGAAACGTGATCGCGCAACGAGGCCTGCAATCTGGCCTCGCGGTCCTGCAAGCGCGCGATCTGGGCGCGGATTTCGGCAAGTTCGTGGGTCAGGGTCATCGCGTTCATTCGGTCCTCGGGGCTTGTGTGCTGCACCGACGCTCGGGCAATCTGATTAATAAAACTTAAATCGTTTCTGGAAAAACCATGTCTCTGCCCACTGCCCATACAATCACCCGCGCCGAGGACGTTCAGGATGCCGTGAAAACGGTCACTTTGTCCTATGACGACCGGTTCCTGCGCCGCAAACGGTTGGCCGCGGATGATGGCACTGCCTTTCTGGTGGATCTGGAGCACACCGAGAACCTGAACCAGGGCGATGCATTTACGCTGAGCGATGGCACGCATATCAAAGTGCTGGCCGCGCCTGAGAACTTGCTGCAAGTCACCGGCGAACACCTGCCCCGACTGGCCTGGCATATCGGCAACCGGCACACGCCCTGTCAGATCGAGGATACACGCCTGCTGATCCAGCGCGATCATGTGATCATGGCGATGCTGTCTCATCTGGGCGCGACGGTGACCGAGGTACTGGAACCCTTCTTGCCTGAGGGCGGGGCCTACGGCCATGGCCGCACCCACTCGCATGATCACGGCAAGACGCTGCACACACATTCCCATGATCACTGACACGCATATCCTGACCCTGACGCAATGGCTGTCGCCCGCCTATCCGGTGGGGGCGTTCAGCTATAGTCACGGGTTGGAATGGGCGATCGAGGCCGGGCAGGTCACGGATGCGGCCAGCTTTCAGGCTTGGTTGACCGATATCCTGCGGCACGGAACCGGGCGCAACGATGCGATTTTGCTGCACGCGGCCTATCGCGGTGCAGATCTCGCCGAGGTGGACGCGCTGGCCCGCGCCTTTGCTCCCTCGGCGGAGCGCCTGCTGGAAACCGAACAACAGGGCGCGGCCTTTTGCCGAACAACGGCCGCCATCTGGGGCGAGGCATTGCCCAAGCTGACCTATCCCGTCGCCCTGGGCCATGCCGCTGCACGCCAAGGCATCCCCCTGCCCCAAACCTGCGCGATGTACCTGCACGCCTTTGCGTCCAACCTGACCTCGGCCGCGATCCGGCTGGTGCCGCTGGGCCAGACCGACGGGCAGGCGATCATCACGTCCCTGTCCCCCCTATGCGAGGACATCACCCTCCAAGCCGCCGGTCTGACGCTGGACGATCTGGGCGGCACCACCATCCTGGCCGATATCGCCTCGATGAAACACGAAACTCAATACACAAGGCTTTTCCGCTCATGAGCTCTCCTCACGGTCCTTTACGCATCGGTATCGGTGGCCCCGTCGGCGCGGGCAAAACCACGCTGACGGCCAACCTGTGCAAGGCGCTGTCGCAGAAATACTCGATCGGTGCGATCACCAATGACATCTATACGCAAGAGGACGCCGAGGCGCTGATGCGGCTGCAAATCCTGCCGCAGGATCGTATCATCGGCGTGGAAACGGGGGGCTGTCCGCATACCGCGATCCGCGAGGATGCCTCGATCAACCTGGCGGCGGTGGACGAGATGCGCCAGCGTCACCCCGAGGTGGAAATCGTGCTGATCGAGTCGGGCGGCGACAACCTGAGCGCCACGTTCAGCCCCGAACTGGCCGATCTGACGCTCTATGTGATCGACGTGGCCGCGGGCGAGGAAATTCCCCGCAAAGGCGGCCCTGCCATCACCAAATCCGACGTTCTGATCATCAACAAAACCGATCTGGCCCCCTATGTCGGTGCCTCGCTGGACGTGATGGAGCGCGACGCCACCCGGATGCGCGCGGGCAAGCCGTTCGTCTTTGCCTCACTGCGGCACGGCAAGGGCGTGGACGAGGTTATCACCCTGATCGAAGAGATCGGCGGGCTGGTCGCGACCGCCTGATTTTTCAGCACTCACTCATGAAAGCCCGGCGGATGCGCAGAAAAAAGGCGTTTCCGCCGGACCCCACCTGCGGGCTGTTTCATAGTCGAGCAAGCACTAACTGACGGGCACCCAATGGCCATTATCGCAAGCATTCATCACCTCACCCATTACAAATACGACCGGCCTGTCACCCTGGCCCCGCAGATCATCCGGCTCAGACCTGCCCCGCATGGGCGCACGCGGGTGATTTCGCATTCGCTGAAGGTCGGGCCCGAGCCGCATTTCGTGAACCACCAGCAGGATCCATATGGCAACTGGCTGGCGCGGTTCGTGTTCCCTGAACCCGTCACAGAATTTAAGATCGAGGTCGATCTAACCGCCGACATGTCCGTCTATAACCCCTTCGATTTCTTCGTCGAGGAAAGTGCGGAACACTGGCCGTTTGAATACCCGCTGGATTTCGACGAGGACCTGTCGATCTATCTGAAACCCATCCACACAGGTCACCATTTCGACGCCTTCATGGACACGATCCCGCGCGACAAAATGCAGATCGTAGACAAGCTGGTGATGCTGAACCAGATGGTCTCGGACAAGGTGGATTACACCATCCGCATGGAACCGGGCGTGCAGACCCCGGATGAAACGCTGGAGATCGGCTCGGGCTCGTGCCGCGATTCCAGTTGGCTGTTGGTGCAGGTGCTGCGCCACATGGGGATCGCCGCGCGGTTTGTTTCGGGATATCTGATCCAGCTGAAACCGGATCTGAAGGCGCTGGATGGGCCCTCGGGCACTGATCACGATTTCACCGATCTGCATGCCTGGGTCGAGGCCTATGTCCCCGGCGCCGGCTGGATCGGCCTGGACCCGACCAGCGGCCTGTTGGCCGGCGAAAGCCACATCCCGCTGGCCGCGACGCCCCATTATCGCAACGCCGCGCCGATCTCGGGGATGGCCAGCTATGCCGAGGTCGATTTCAACTTCGACATGACTGTCAAACGCGTGGCCGAACACCCACGTATCACCAAACCGTTTTCCGACAACGCCTGGGACGACCTGCTGAAGCTGGGCAAGAAGGTGGATCAAAGCCTGGAGGACGGCGACGCCCGCCTGACCATGGGTGGCGAGCCCACATTTGTGTCGATTGATGATTTCGAAAGCGACGAATGGAACACAGCCGCCGTGGGGCCGCAAAAACGTGGGCTGGCCGATGATCTGATCCGCCGTTTGCGCGACCGCTTCGCGCCCGGTGGGTTCCTGCATTACGGTCAGGGCAAATGGTATCCGGGCGAAAGCCTGCCGCGCTGGACGTTCTCGCTCTATTGGCGCAAAGACGGCAAACCGGTCTGGAAAAACCCCGATCTGATCGCGCGCGAAGGTGACGACAAGGCCCCCACCGCCCAGGATGCGGGCGATTTCATGAAGACCTTCGCCGCGAAACTGGGGATCGATCCTGATTGCGCGCAGCCTGCCTTCGAGGACCCGGGCGAATGGATTCTGAAAGAGGCGCAGCTACCCTCGAACGTGACGCCCGAAAACTCGAAACTGAAGGACCCCGAGGAACGCGCCCGTTTCGCGCGCGTGTTCAGCCGCGGGTTGGACGAACCGGCGGGCTATATCCTGCCGGTGCAACGCTGGCAAAGCGCCAGCCAGCCCTCGCGTTGGATGTCCGAGGTGTGGAAGGCCCGGCGCGGTCACCTGTTCCTGATCCCCGGCGACAGCCCTGTCGGGTTCCGTCTGCCGTTGGGCACGCTGCCCTTTATCCCGGCATCGCAATACCCCTATACCTATCCGCCGGACCCTACCGTTCCAGTGTCGGATCTGCCCGATTTCCACGCCAAGAACGAAGAGCGCAAACGCGCCGTTCAGGCCGACATCGACCGCTTGGCCGCTGAAGATGCCGAAAAAGAACGGATGACGCCCAAAACCTCGCCCGGGCATACGCAGCGCGCAGAAACCTCGGCGCAAGATGATCGACACCAGCAGATCAACGCCCAAGGTGTCGACCCCGAATCCGGTCAGGTCCGAACCGCCATCGCGGTGGAACCGCGCGACGGACGGCTGTGTGTCTTCATGCCGCCCACCGAGTCGCTGGAGGATTATCTGGAGCTTCTGGCCACCGCCGAAGACGCCGCGGCCGAGTTGAACCTGCCCGTTCATATCGAGGGCTACGCGCCCCCGCATGACAGCCGCCTGAACGTGATCCGCGTGGCCCCCGACCCGGGTGTGATCGAGGTGAACATCCACCCCGCTGCCAATTGGGACGAATGCGTCGCCACCACGCAGGCGATCTATGAAGAGGCCCGTCAATCGCGCCTGGGCGCTGACAAGTTCATGATTGATGGCCGCCACACCGGCACCGGCGGCGGCAACCACGTGGTTGTGGGCGGCGAGACCCCCGCTGACAGTCCATTCCTGCGCCGACCCGATTTGCTGCGTTCGCTGATCCTGTACTGGCAGCGGCATCCGTGCCTGTCCTACCTGTTCTCGGGGCTGTTCATCGGGCCGACCAGCCAGGCCCCGCGCATTGACGAGGCGCGCCACGACACGCTGTATGAACTGGAAATCGCGCTGTCCCAAATCCCCAATCCGGACGAGGGCATGACGCCTCCGCCCTGGTTGGTGGACCGGCTGTTGCGCAACATGCTGATCGATGTGACCGGCAACACGCACCGGGCCGAGATCTGCATCGACAAGCTGTACTCGCCCGATGGGCCGACCGGCCGTTTGGGGCTGGTTGAATTCCGCGGCTTTGAAATGCCGCCGGACGCCAAGATGTCTTTGGCGCAGCAATTGCTGATCCGCGCCATCATCGCCCGCATGTGGAAATCCCCGATCAAGGGCAAACCTGTCCGCTGGGGCACCGTGCTGCATGACCGCTATATGCTGCCGCATTTCCTGTGGCAGGACCTGCTGGATGTGTTGCGCGATCTGGGCGACCACGGGTTTGACATGAACCCCGAATGGTTCAAGGCCCAGGCCGAGTTCCGCTTCCCCTTCTGCGGCGAGGTCACCTATGAGGGCAATACGCTGGAGCTGAAACAGGCGCTGGAACCCTGGCATGTGCTGGGAGAAACCGGCGCGATTGGCGGCACAGTGCGCTATACCGACAGCTCGGTCGAACGGTTGCAGGTCAAGCTGAACACGCCCAACCCTGATCGCTATGTCGTCACCTGCAATGGGCGCAACGTGCCCCTGACCGCAACCGAGGAATCGGGCACGTTCGTGGGCGGCGTGCGCTTTAAGGCGTGGCAACCGGCCGAGGCCCTGCATCCCGTGCTGCCGGTGAATGCGCCGCTGACGTTTGACATCTATGATACGTGGTCGAACCGCTCGATCGGGGGCTGCGTCTATCATGTGGCGCATCCGGGCGGGCGCAACTATGACACCTTCCCGGTGAACGGAAACGAGGCCGAGGCCCGCAGGCTTGCGCGGTTCCAGGCAAACGGGCATACATCAGGTTCCTACGTTCCGCCCATCGAAACGCCGCACCCCGAGTTCCCCATGACCCTGGATTTGCGGCGCCCCACAGGTGTCTGATCCATGGACGACCGCTCCGCAGCCTCGGTGGCTATCCCCTCCGAGGCGGACATTCTGGCAAATTACGCTGTGCCCGACGGCACCGCGGACGAGCTGTTTGATGCGAACGGCCAGATGCGGCCTGTCTGGGCGCCGCTGATACAACGGCTTCGGCAGCTGACACGCGAAGAAATCGACGAGCGCATCGCCCGAGGCGACCAGTATCTGCGGGATGCGGGGGTCTATTTTCGCCGGTACTCGGATCAATCCTCGAACGAGCGCGACTGGCCGCTCAGCCACATTCCCGTGCTGCTGCCGCAATCCGAGTGGGACCAGATCGCCGCAGGGCTGACCCAGCGGGCGGATATCCTGGAACGGATCGTCGCCGATATCTATGGCGATCAATGGCTGGTCAAGAACGGCCACCTTCCGGCCAGCCTGTTGGCCAAAAACCCCGAATGGCTGCGGTCGTTGATGGGAATCGTGCCGCAATCTGGCCATTTCCTGCATCACCTGGCCTTTGAAATCGGGCGTAACCCCGATGGCAGCTGGTTCGTGTTGGGGGATCGCACTCAGGCGCCCTCGGGCGCGGGGTTTGCGCTGGAAAACCGCCGCGCGACCTCGCGGGTGTTTCCGGGCCTGTTCGCCAGCGCCAATATTCACCGTTTGGCAGGCTTCTTCAGCGATTTCCAAACCGCGTTGGGCGCGCGCGGCGGCAAGTGGCGCGACCCGCCCGCCATCCTGACCCCTGGCCCCGGCACCGATACCTATTTTGAACATGTCTATATCGCGCGCTATCTGGGTTTGATGCTGCTGGAGGGCGAGGACCTGACCGTCAGCGATGGGCAGGCCATGGTGCGCACCGTGGATGGGTTGAAGCCCGTCAGCCTGCTGTGGCGCCGTTTGGACGCGCGTTTTGCCGACCCGCTGGAGCTGGACGAAACCAGCCAGATCGGCACGCCCGGTCTGGTGAACGCCGCACGCACCGGACGGTTGCGTATGGTCAATGCGTTGGGCTCAGGGGTGCTGGAAACACGCGCCATGATGGCTTTTATTCCGCGCATTGCGGACAGCGCCTTTGGTACGCCATTGCAGATGCCCAATATCGCAACATGGTGGTGCGGATCAGACGAAGAGCGCGCCTATGTCACCCGCAATGCGGACCGGATGACGATTGGCCCCGCGCTGACCACCAGCCTGCCATTTGATCCCAGCAGCATCCGGGCGCTGGCCGGGCAGTTGCGCGATCCAAGTCAGGGTCCCCTGCCCGACTGGATCAACCGCCAAGGTGCAAACCTGGTCGCACAAGAGGCCGTGACGCTGTCGACCGCACCGGCCTATTCTGAAGGTCAGCTGCAAGCGCGACCGATGACAGTACGGGTGTTCATGGCCCGCACAGATACTGGCTGGTCGATCATGCCGGGGGGCTATGCACGCATCGGGTTGAGCGGAGAATCCACCGCCCTGACCATGCAACGTGGCGGTGCGGTATCCGACGTTTGGGTGGTGTCGGACGGCCCCGTGGACACTCAAACCCTGGCGCCCGCCAATACGATGCAGCGCCGCCCTGCGAACCCTTTGCCCAGCCGCGCGGCCGACAACCTGTTCTGGCTGGGGCGCTACGTCGAACGGACCGAGGCAACTATCCGCCTGTTGCGCGCCTACCACCTGCGGCTCGAGGAAACCGGATCGGACAAGGACGCGCGCGTTGCCCTGATCGAAACCTATCTTGAACGGTTTGGCGCCGATCCTGCGGATTGCATCCCCCAGGCCCTGACCACACAGATCGACGCCGCGACCAACTGTGCGTCAAAGGTGCGCGACCGGTTCTCGATCGATGGCTGGATCGCGCTGCGGGACCTGCGCCGCACCCTGTCGCGGCTCAGCAAATCGACCCGTTCGGGCCAGGATTGTGTGCGCGCCATGGACACGTTGCTGCGGATGCTGTCAGGGTTCGCAGGGCTTGTGCAGGACAATATGTACCGCTCGTCCGGGTGGCGTTTTCTGGAGTTCGGGCGCTCTCTGGAACGTGCGCAGGGCATGGCCGGTGCGCTGACCTTCTTTGCCGGGCCGGACACCCCCGAGGGCAGCGTCGATATCGTGATCGAGATCGGCGACAGCGTCATCACGCATCAGCGTCGATATCTGGGCGATCCCTGCGTCGAGAGCGTTTTTGACCTGCTGGCATTGGACCGCCGGAATCCCCGATCGATCAGGTTCCAACTGGAAACTTTACGCGACTTGCTAGAAGATCTACCGAATACCGAAGAACCGGGTCGCATGTCTCCTCTGTCGCGCGAAGCAATGCGGCTGCATACCGAATTGGCCATTAGCGCCGCCTCTGAAATGACTCCTGATCGCATGATCCGCCTGTCCAACGATCTTGCCAGACTTTCGAACGACCTGAGCGCAACCTATTTCAAATGAGGGCCGCCATGCTTTACGATCTTTCGATGGTGCTTGAAAACGCCTATCAGAACAGCACCGACAATGCGCGAAATGTGATCCGGGTGCTGCCGCTTTCACGCCCTGGCGTTCAACGGTTGGTTGCTGGCACCATTCAGATCAGCCCCTCCCCGGACGAGCGCATCGACCGCAACGACTTCTTCGGGAACGCGGTGACCGAGGTCACGTTTCGACAGCCGATCTCGGCGTTGAAAATTGCCCTGTCTGCCCGGGTCGAACGAGAGCAGCCGACCCGGACGCTGGACCTGTCGCCAAACCAGGCCGGATTGCGCAGCGAGCTGCAAAACTCGACCGATCTGACCCCGAATTCTCCGCTGCACTACCTTGTGGCCTCGCCCCGGATCGCATTGGCGGAACCTTTCCTGATGTTCGCCAAGGAAACGGTGTCGTCGGGTATGCCCGTCTTGCAAATGGTGCGTGCAATCGGGCAGCGTCTGCATTCCGAAATGCGTTTCGATGCCGAGGCTACAGACGTGGACACCCCTGCGGAAACCGCCTTTGCGAACCGGCATGGGGTGTGTCAGGATTTCAGCCACATCATGATTTCTTGCCTGCGCTGTCTGGGGATTCCGGCCGGGTATGTCAGCGGCTTTTTGCGCACCTTGCCCCCCGAAGGCCAGGCCCGTCTGGAGGGCGCCGATGCCATGCATGCCTGGGTGCGCGCCTGGTGCGGCAAAGAGGTCGGCTGGGTCGAATATGACCCGACCAACGACCTGATGGTCGGGACGGATCACGTGGTGGTGGGCTACGGGCGCGACTATGCCGATGTCGCCCCGCTGAAAGGTGTTTTGCGCACCTCGGGCGGTCAGGCCGGCACGCATCGGGTGGACCTGGTGCCGCTGGATCAAGCCACCGCGCCTGCGCTTTAACCTGCCAGGCCGCGCGCGATGATCATCTTTTGAATGTCCGAAGTGCCCTCGTAAATCTGGCAAACGCGGGCGTCGCGATAGATCCGCTCGACCGGGAAATCCTGCATATAGCCGTAGCCACCGAAGGTCTGGATCGAGGCCGAGATGATCTTCTCGGCCGCTTCGGAGGCAAACAGCTTGGCCATCGCGGCCTCGGCCAGACAGGGCACGCCTGCATCTTTCATTCGGGCGGCATTCAGCACCAGTTGGCGCGCGGCCTCAAGCTGAGTACGGGCATCGGCCAACCGGAATCCAACAGCCTGATGCTGGATCAGCGGCTGGCCAAAGGACTGACGGTCATTTGCATACGCCACCGCATGGTCAAGCGCCGCCTGCGCCATGCCCACCGATTGCGACGCGATCCCGATCCGACCAGTTTCTAGGCTGGACAGCGCGATACGATAGCCCTCGCCTTCCTCGCCAATGCGCATTTCGGCGGGTACACGCAATTCCTCGAACCGCAGGGCACAGGTATCCGAACACCGCTGCCCCAGCTTTTCCTCGACCGAGGTGACGCGATACCCGTCCGCATCCGTCGGGATCAAAAACGCGGTGATGCCGGACTTGCCCTCAGTGCCTTCCATCCGCGCAAAGGCAATCACCCAGCCACCGATCTGACCAGAGGTGATAAAGGCCTTTTCGCCGTTCAGCACATAGTCATCCCCGTCACGTCGCGCCCGCGTACGTATGGCCGAGGCATCCGATCCCGCATGCGGCTCGGTCAGGGCAAAGGCGCCGATAAAGGCCCCCGTCGTGGCCGGGCGCAACACCTTTTCGCGCTGCATCTCTGACCCATAGCGTTGCAGGATCGCGTTGAACGGCGCGTTGTGTACACTCATCACCGTGGACACCGCCCCATCCCCGGCGGCCACCTCGATCAGCGCCAATGCGTAGGACACATAGTCCGCGCCCACGCCGCCCATGTCCTCGGGAACGGTCATACCAAGGAAGCCCAGCTCGCCCATCTGCGTCAGGATTTCGGGCTCGATCACCTTGGATTTGTCGCGCGCAGCGGCCCCCGGGGCCAACACATCCTGCGCGAACCCGCGCGCCATGTCCTGAATCATCTGCTGATCTTCGGTCAAAATGGTCATAGCCTCTCCCTTCGGCATGTTCACCGCTTGGGGTATCTGCAAAATCATTCTGAAATATTTCAACCCGCAAAAGAAAAGCGCGCCCAGATGGGCGCGCAGTCGAGGGGGAGGAAATTTGGGTGCCTTACCAGTCGTTCGGGCCTTTTTCGGCGAACTTATGGACCAGGAAATCAATAAAGGCGCGGACCTTGGGCTGAGTGAACCGGCCGGGCGGGTAAACCGCATAGATGCCTTGGGTTTCGGTCGGCAGATCGGGGATCGCATCCTCGACCAGACCTTCGGCCATGGCATCGGCATATAAAAAGCTGTGCAGATAAGCGATGCCCAGGCCCGAGCTAGCAGCGTTCAGCAGGGATTGACCGTCATTGACGCTTAGCCAGCCGGCGGTGCGCACCTGGCGTTTCTCGCCCGAGGGCGCGGTCAGTTTCCACACGTTTCCAGCCGATTGGCTGGAATAATGCAGCAGCTTGTGTTCGTTCAGATCGTCGATTTTCTGCGGACGACCGTATTTTTCGAAATAGGCCGGGCTGGCGATCATCCGTTTGGTGGTCTCGGTCAGCTTGCGGGCGCGCAGGGTGCTGTCTTCCAGCTCGCCAATGCGGATGGCCATGTCAAAGCCCTCGCTGATCAGTTCCACATAGCGGTTGTTCAGCACCATATTGACGGTGATATCAGGGAATTCGGCCAGGAATTCGCCCAAAACAGGGCTGAGGTGATTGACGCCGAAATCGGTGGCCACACTGATGCGCAGCAAACCCGAGGGCGCCGATTGCATCGAGGTGACCAGCGCGTCGGCCTCGCCCGCGTCATTCAACACACGGCGGGCGCGATCATAGTAGGCCAGGCCAATTTCGGTGGGGGACACGCGGCGGGTTGTCCGGTTCAGCAGACGGGCGCCCAGACGGGCCTCAAGACTTGAAACATGCTTTGAGACGGCCGACTTTGAAATCCCCATCTTCTTGGCGGCGTCGGTAAACCCACCTTGATCGACAACTGTCGCGAACGCTTCCATTTCGGTCAGGCGGTCCATGCTCGATCCCCTTCCTTCATTCCTATTTCCTTAGCGTCATGTATTGCGGGGAAATGGGGCGTCACTGGGGCGCGAGGCGGACAATATCGGGGTTTTGTCACGGATCGTTTGCGGCAGGGAAACAGGGAAACAATCGTTTCAGGCTGCGAAATACAGCTCGGCCAGGGTGATCCACAACGGCAGGGTGGCCGCGGACAACAGTGTGGTTTGCGCCACCAGCGTGGCCGATACTTCGCGATCCGCCCCAAAGCCCGCCGCCAGCACATGCGCCGCCGAGGCCGTGGGCAGGGCTGCAAACATCACCAATGTCGCCGACAGCACCGGGTCGGCCCCCAGTGCCACGCAGGCTGCAAAGGTAATGGCCGGGGTCAGCACCAACCGTGTGGACACAAGGATGCCGCTGAACAGGTTCAGCCGGGCCAGCGCCCCCCAGTTCATCGTCGCCCCGACCGAGATCAGCGCCACCGGGATCGCCGCACGCGACAGCATCTCCAGCGGGGCCATAAGGGGAGCGGGGATGATCAGGCCGGACAGCCCGACGATCACACCCAAGATCGAGGCCACCAGAAAAGGGTTGGTCACGATTCGTATCAGCGTCTGGCGCAGATTGCCGCTGCCGCGCGACAGGGCGGTGACGGCCAACAGGTTGGCCATGGGGATCGCCATGCCCACGGCGACGGCCAGGATGCCCACCGGATGCGCGCTGAGCGTTTCGACCGCAACAAAGGCCAGCGCCGTATTGAAGCGCCATGCCGTCTGCCACGCGCCTGCAAAATCGGTAAAACTGTCTGGCCCGAAGCGACGCGCGGCAAACCCAAGGCACAGCGCAACGCTCAGAATGGCCCAGACCGCGGGCCCGACCCGAAGGATATCGCCCAGCGCAATCGGCCGGCTTGAGGCCGCGACGAAAATCAACGTGGGGAACAGGATTTCAAAGTTCAGCCGGTCCAGGCCCTGCCACGCGTTCACCGACAGCCGCTTGCGGATCAGCCCGCCCAGCACCACCATCAGGAAACTGGGCAGCAATCCCAGAAAGATCGTCACAAAGACCATGTTATCCCCTCGTTCCGCCTCATCTAGGACGGGCTGAGGGGGCAGGACAAGTCATCGGCACGCCTACAAACTGGCCGCAAGCCGCGTGCCTTGATTGATGGCGCGCTTGGCGTCCAGCTCGGCGGCGACATCCGCGCCACCGATCACGTGACAGGGGATGCCCTCGGCCTCCAGCGCGTCGGCAAGGCTGCGCTCGGACAGCTGACCAGCGCACAGGACGATCGTGTCAGCCTCGATCAGCTGTGGGTTTTCACGCGCTTCCCCGAACGAGATATGCAGGCCCTGTTCGTCAATCCGCTCATAGTTCACACCGCCCAGCATCTGAACGCCCTTCATCTTTAGTGCGGCGCGGTAAATCCAGCCGGTGGTTTTGCCCAGACCCTTGCCCAGCGCCTTGGCCTTGCGCTGCATCAGCGTGACCTGCCGTACGGGCGCCTCGGGCTGCGGGCCTTCGGGGGCCAGACCGCTGCGCACATCCTCGGGATCGGTGACGCCCCATTCCTTCATCCATTCAGGCAGATCCAACGTGGGGCTGTCGCCCGTCACCAGGTATTCGGCAACATCAAAGCCAATGCCACCCGCGCCGATCACGGCCACGCGTTCGCCGACCGGGGCGTTGTCTCGCAGCACGTCGATATAGCTGAGCACATTGGTCCCGTCCTGCCCCGGAATGCCCGGATCGCGCGGCACCACGCCGGTGGCCACGATCACCTGATCAAAGCCTTTCAGGCTGTCCACCGTTGCCTCGGTTTCCAGCTGCACAGTGATGCCGGATTTGGCGACCATGCGTTCATACCAATCGACCAGCCCGTGGAATTCCTCTTTGCCGGGGACCTGGCGCGCCATGTTCAACTGGCCACCGATCCGGGCGGCGCGGTCGATCAGGGTGACGTCAAATCCGCGCTCGGCTGCGGTCAGGGCGGCGGATAGGCCAGCGGGCCCAGCGCCCACAACGGCCAAAGTGCCCTTGGCCGCACCGCCAACCTGCAATTCGGTTTCATGACACGCGAAGGGGTTCACCAGGCACGAGGTCAGTTTACCGCCGAATGTGTGATCCAGACAGGCTTGGTTGCAGCCGATACAGGGCGCAATCAGATCGCCCTCGCCGCGCTCAGCCTTGGCCACAAAATCAGGATCAGCCAGAAACGGGCGCGCCATCGACACCATGTCGGCGCAGCCCTCGGCCAGCACCTCTTCGGCGACCTCGGGCGTGTTGATCCGGTTCGAGGTGATGATCGGAATATCCACCTGCCCCATCAGTTTCTGCGTCACCCAGGCAAAGGCGCGGCGCGGAACCGAGGTGGCGATGGTGGGAATACGCGCCTCGTGCCAGCCGATGCCAGTGTTGATGATGGACGCGCCCGCCTTTTCGATTTCCTGCGCCAGTTGCACGACCTCGTCAAAGGTGGAGCCGTTGGGCACCAGATCAATCATCGACAGGCGATAGATGATGATGAAATCAGTCCCCACGGCCTCGCGCACACGGCGGACAATCTCAATCGGCAGACGGATGCGGTTTTCATAGGACCCGCCCCATTGATCCGTGCGCTTGTTGGTGTGGGTCACGATGAACTGGTTGATGAAGTACCCTTCCGAGCCCATGATCTCGACCCCGTCATAGCCCGCCTGTTGCGCCAGCTTGGACGCGGTGACGAAATCGGCGATCTGTTTCTCGATACCCGCCTCGTCCAGTTCGGTCGGCGGGAAGGGCGAGATCGGCGATTTCACCGGCGAGGGCGCGACGCATTTGGGGTTATAGGCATAGCGGCCCGCGTGCAGGATCTGCATGGCGATTTTACCGCCCGCGTCATGCACGGCCTTGGTGATCACCGAATGGTTGGCCACGTCCTTTTCGGTGGTCATCATCGAGGCACCGAACGCAACCGAGCCTTCGGGGTTCGGGCCAATCCCGCCCGTCACCATCAGCCCCACACCTCCACGCGCCCGCGCAGCATAGAATTCAGCCACGCGCGGCCAATCGCCTGTTTCCTCCAGCCCCGTATGCATCGAGCCCATCAGAACGCGGTTCTTCAACGTGGTGTGCCCCAGATCCAGCGGGGCCAAAAGGTGCGTATATGTCATTGCGTGCCTCCCAGCTTTGACCCATCTGGGCAAAGCCGGGCGGGTTTGTCACGCCTAAACGCGACGTCAGGTCCGCGACGTCACACGCCGTTATCGATGATGAACAGCGTGTCGTAATAGGTAAAGCTGGGCGGACTGCCATACATGTCCTGGGCCATCTGGCACCAATCGGTGTCATGGGCCTGCAGCGCGGCCTCTTTGGTTTTCCACAGGTAAATTCCGCCGCCCTGGTTCTTGTCCGGGCAGTACAGATAGGTTTTGCGGATCAGGTCAGCATTGGCCCGCCAGCGCGGGACCGTGGCGTTGTATTTTTCCAGCAATTCGGCCTGGGTGATGCCATCCGGCAGGTCGAAGGTGACGATTTCCGTGATCATGGGCGCCTCCTGTTCTGCGGTAAGTCTAGCAGACAAAAGGGAAATCACGAAATTACATGGATTCCACGCAATGGCGGCGGAAGGCCCGTTTGAGCATATCCAGCTCTTCGCGCAGCAGATTGACCTCGGCGCGGATGTCATCGCCCAGCGCCTCACCAGCCAGGATCGAGAAGCTCTCTAACACCTCGCCCGACACCTTGTCGCGGATCAGAAAGGTCTGCACCCCGTCCGACAGGGCCGAGACCGGAACCGGCACGCGCACGACCCAATGGCCGTTTTCGCGGTCCTCGGTCAGCTCCAGCCCCAGCACCGGGTCGTTCAGATGCGTCACCTCCAGATCCGGTTGCGCATGTCCCGAAGAGGTCAGGAACCCCTCCCATACACCTTCGAACAGGCGTGTCTTGGTCAGTTTGAGGTCGCTCATGATGGTCCTCTTACAGTTCTGCGCGGGGGCGGCGGCTGAAGGTCACGTCGCGGATCGTCACCTGGTTCATCTCGGGGCCCTCAAAGATCAGATCGATCCAGGCCCGTTCGATGCGTTTTTCGTTCAGTCGGGAATAGGCCAGGTCAAATTCGACCATGATCTCTTCTTCGTGCAGCGGCAGTTCGCGCACCAACTGTTCGGTGTTCGGGCCGTGTTTGATGTTCAGCCGGGCAAAGATTTCTAACGGTTTCTCCATCTCTACGATGGTGTCCATGCGGATCAGGTAGTCTTTGGTCAGGCCCTGCACTGCCTCGGAGGGCAGGTCGATCACCAAAGACAGAAACGAGCCATCGAACTTGAACACATCCAGCCGCACCCCGTAGGGGGCCAGATCGGATTCGCGGTGACTGCGCAGCTGGCGCAGGGTCAGTTCGGAAAACCGGCAGTCATGAAACATCGTGACCTCGGCCCCCAGCTGAGAGCGATCCTGCACCGAGCTCATCCCCGGTACCGGCAACGGACCGCGCCACAATTCTGGTCGCCAGGACCAATCCGAGCCATGCGGCTTGCGAAAGGCCGTGTTCCCGATCAGCGGCAAGGCCAGACGATTGTCGGCCACATGGATCAATGTATCCAGATGCTGACGCAGCTCGCGCGCCTTGGTGCGTTGCTGCCGCAATCGACGCAGGCCGGTTTTGTCCGCACGACGCGCCAATTCCGCCCAGCGCGACAGGACGCGACTGTGCACCAGACCACTGAACAGGCGGGGCTTAAACACGGGCATGACATCTCACCAAGGTTAACGCCCCTACTCTAATATCCATGAGACACTTAATTAAATATGCGCTGGAACAGATTTTTCGTTTTTTTCCGGGGTTTCGTCGGCGCGAGCTGTGCGCTGGCGAGGCTGGCCGTCTGGATTTGCTGTCCCATACCCTGCAACAACCGGGCCCCGGCCTCGCCGGCGATCGCATCGTTGCCGTACACCGCAAGCGTCAGGATCGCCCCATTCACCACCATCGCACCGCGCCAATGTTCCGCAGCGCTGTGTTCGGGCACGATATCGCGCGCGTGCAGATGCAGCACAGTCATGCCGCCGACCTCGCGTTGATCCAGCACCTCGATCCCCTCCAGAGCACGGGCCACGTCCAACGGATCCTTGTAGGGCTGATCGGGCAAAAAGGCCGCGACGGTCAGAATTGCGGGCTCGATCATGGTGCCGCTGGGCAGGCCCATCAACCCATCACACCCCGCCATCAACACGAAGCCACTTTTGCGATGATCCTGAAGACTGTCCTGATCGATGCAATACCCCTGCGGCGCCGCAACAACGACCCGCCCCCCAAGCAGAGGCATCGTTCGCGGGGGAATGTTACTGGTGGAGATACTGGGCGGAGCGATTTGACACCCAGCCAACACGGACGCACATGCCAGCAGCGCCAGCACGGTTCTGATCGCGCGGTTCATTTGTGCCTCCATACCCATTCGCCATCCGGGATACCCAAGCTGTTGGAAAACGACAAGCCACAGGCGCTCACAGAGACGCGATACCGCGTTTGTCCCTGCCCGGGCAGGAAAATGCCTCCAAGCACGCTTTGACCAAGCCACGTTGATTGCAATTCGGCCCGGTCCGGCTTATCTGACGATGCAACACCGGCAAACTGAGGCCCCTCTGGCATGAACTGGATCACCAACTACGTCCGTCCGCGCATCAACTCGATCTTCTCGCGCCGCGAAGTGCCCGAGAATCTTTGGACCAAATGCAATGGATGCGGCACGATGCTGTTTCACCGCGAGCTGTCCGAAAACCTGAATGTCTGCACCAACTGCGGGCACCACATGGCGATCACGCCGCGTGACCGGTTCCACGCCCTGTTTGATGGTGGCGTCTTCACCGAGGTCGACGTCCCCGAGCCCACCGCCGATCCGCTGGTTTTCCGCGACCAGAAAAAATACCCCGAGCGCATGAAAGCCGCCCAGAAGAAGACCGGCGAAAAAGAGGCCATGCTGGTCGCCGCCGGTGAAATGGGCCGCACACCGATCGTTGCCGCGTGCCAGGATTTCAGCTTTATGGGCGGGTCCATGGGGATGTATGTGGGCAACGCCATCATCGCCGCCGCAGAAAAAGCCGTGGAACTGAAACGCCCGCTGATCCTGTTCTCGGCCGCTGGGGGTGCGCGTATGCAAGAGGGCATCCTGTCCCTGATGCAGATGCCTCGGACCACCGTTGCCGTGCAGATGCTGAAAGAGGCCGGCCTGCCCTATATCGTCGTGCTGACCCACCCCACCACGGGCGGCGTCACCGCGTCGTATGCGATGCTGGGCGACGTGCAGATCGCCGAACCCAACGCCTTGATCTGTTTCGCAGGTCCGCGGGTGATCGAACAGACCATCCGTGAAAAACTGCCCGAAGGCTTCCAGCGTGCCGAATACCTGCTGGACCATGGCATGCTGGACCGCGTGACGCCGCGCACCGAACTGAAGGACGAACTGGTCACCATCATCCGGATGCTGCAAGACCTGCCCCCGGCGATCAAAGGTGACCTGCCAGCGCCTCAAGCCAGCGACGCCCCGGTCGACGCCGAGCCCACCACAGACGAATGAGCACGCAAAACTCGGACGTCATCCTGGACCGGATGATGGCGCTGCACCCCAAGGTCATCGACCTGACGCTGGACCGCATGTGGCGCCTGCTGCATGCGCTGGACGATCCCCAGGACCGCCTGCCCCCGGTGATCCACATCGCGGGCACGAATGGCAAAGGCTCGACCCAGGCGATGATCCGCGCGGGGCTCGAGGCCGCAGGCAACACCGTCCACGCCTATACCTCGCCCCATTTGGCGCGATTTCACGAACGCATCCGTTTGGCTGGCGATCTGATCTCCGAGGACCACCTGACAGAGGTCCTGGACGAATGCTATGCCGCCAATAAGGGTGAAAACATCACCTATTTCGAGATCACAACCTGCGCCGCCCTGCTGGCCTTTGCCCGCACCTCTGCCGACTACACCTTGCTCGAAGTCGGTTTGGGCGGACGTCTGGACGCCACCAATGTGATCGACACGCCTGCGCTGACGATCATCACCCCGGTCTCGATCGATCACGAACAATTTCTGGGCAACACGCTGGCCAAGATCGCCGGAGAAAAGGCCGGAATTCTCAAGCGCGGCGTCCCCTGCATCGTTGGCCCCCAGCAAGACGAAGCGATGGAGGTGATCGAGGACAAGGCCTCCCGTCTGGGCGCCCCCCTGATTGCATACGGCCAACACTGGCATGTGTTTCAGGAACGCGGCCGCCTGATCTATCAGGATGAAACGGGCCTGCTGGATCTGCCCCTGCCCAACCTGCCAGGTGCGCACCAGATCCAGAACGCTGGTGCTGCTATTGCCGCCCTGCGCCACCTGAACCTGGGCGAAACCGCCGCCGAAGCCGCCATGACCCAGGCCAACTGGCCCGCGCGTATGCAGCGCCTGAAAAACGGCCCCTTGGTCCAGGCTGCCCCCAATGCCGAGCTGTGGCTGGACGGCGGGCACAATGCCGCCGCCGGTCAAGCCCTGGCCGCCCATCTGTCCACATTGCCCAAACGAGACACCTATTTGATCTGCGGCATGCTGAACACCAAGGATATCGGCGGCTACCTATCCCCCATGGCCCCGCATGTCACGGCGTTGCACGCCGTCTCGATCCCGGGCGAGCCCAACACCCTACCCGCAGAGATCACAGCCCAGCAGGCTGAACAGGCTGGCATGTCCGCACAGTCCAGCCCCGACGTGATCACTGCGATTCAGACCATCACGCAACACTCTGCAAACGCCCGTATCCTGATTTGCGGTTCACTGTATCTGGCCGGGGCGATTTTGCGCACGAATAGTTGAGGTGATTCGAACAAATCGAATCACTCCCTGTTGACTGATTCGCAGCGATTCGCTTAAGGTCACCCCAAGGCATTCGTTGGTGACGTATCACCACCCGTCGACGCACTCCATTTGCGTCCGGAACGACAGGTAAAACAGGCAGGATAAAAGAGGGGTCGGTCCAACGACCCCCTTTTTTTTGCACAGGCCTCAATGGCCTGAAACAGCGCCCCGCTCCCGACCTCTTGTGCTTTTTCTTGGCTCAAATACCCCGGGGTTTGGGGCAGCGCCCCAAGTCCCGAGGAACGGTCCGCAGGACCGTGACGAGACATCAAGCGCGCGCATCAGCGCGCCCCATCAGATCAAGCGTCCGAGGCCCAGTCCTCGGCCTGCATTTCACGCAAGCGACTGGCAGTACGCTCGAATTCGAACACGCCTTCGCCTTCTATATACAGGCTTTCGGGTTCATCCGCGGCAGAACAAATCAGGCGGACCTTGGCCTCGTACAGCGCGTCGATCAGCGTGACGAAACGCTTGGCCTCATTGAAATTGCTGCGTCCCAGGCGCGGCACATCCTCCAGCACCAGAACTTTGACCGCCTCGGCAATGGCCAGATAATCCCCCGGCCCCAGCATCTTGCCGCATAGATCAAAGAAACTGGCCCGCGCCACCCCATTGCGAAAGGCCGGCAGTTCGACATCACGACCTTTGACCTTCAGCACCAGCGGGCTAGCGTCGCCGCCGGACAGATGCTCCCACACCTCGCGGATTTTCTGGCGACTGGCGTCATTGATCGGCGCGAAATAGACAGGCGCGCCCTTCAGGCGGTCCTGACGGTAATCGCGGGGCGAGATCATCTCCCACACCACCATCTGATCTTTGATAATCTCGATGAAGGGCAGGAACAGCTGGCGATTCAGACCGTTTTTATACAGGTCATCGGGCACCCGGTTCGAGGTGGTCACAACCACCACCCCCTTGGCGAACAGAATCTCGAACAAGCGGCCCACGATCATCGCGTCGGTGATATCGGTGATCTGCATTTCGTCAAAAGCCAGGACCTTGACCTTGGCCGCCACATCATTGGCCACCGGGGCCAGCGCGTCTTCGACCCCGTTTTTGCGGGCTTCGTGCATGGCCGCGTGGATTTCCTGCATAAAGGCATGGAAATGGACCCGGCGCGCAGGCACGCCCAGTTGTTCCACGAACAGGTCCATCAGCATGGACTTGCCACGCCCCACACCACCCCACAGGTACAGGCCCTTGGGCGGAGGCGGTGCCTTGCGGAACAGGCCCTTTTTCACGGGTTTCGACAGCTCGTCCCGGATACGTTCAAATTCGGGCAGAACGGCCTCTTGGGCGTCGTCTGCATGCAGATCGCCTTGCTCAACACGGCTGCGATAAATGTCCTGAATACGCGTCATGCGCACCGCATAGCGCGGTTGCATTCCGTTGTCACGAAAAGTGATGCGCTGGCGAACAATTCTTGGATTGACCCGGAATTGAATGTTCGCTCAATTAGCACTCTGCGACAGGAGACCCCCATGCAAACGCGCGCGCCCTTGTTCAATTCCGTTCTGATTGCAGGCAGCCTGATCATTCTGATTAGCTTTGCCATTCGCGCCAGCTTTGGCGTGTTTCAGATCCCCATCGCCAACGAATTCAACTGGCCCCGCGCCGAGTTTTCGCTGGCGATTGCGATCCAGAATTTGGCCTGGGGGTTCGGGCAGCCCATCTTTGGCGCCATTGCCGAGAAAATGGGGGATCGCAAGGCCATCATCCTGGGTGCGCTGATCTATGCGGCGGGGCTGGTGCTGTCATCCTTTGCCGTGTCCCCGCTGGCGCATCAGTTCTACGAGGTGCTTGTGGGCTTTGGCATCGCGGGCACCGGATTCGGGGTGATTTTGGCGGTGGTCGGGCGCGCGGCTTCGGACAAGAACCGGTCGATGGCGCTGGCGATCACCACGGCAATGGGTTCGGCTGGTCAGGTCGTTGGCGCGCCGCTGGCCGAATGGATGCTGGGCTTCCTCAGCTGGCAGGAGGTGTTCCTGGTGTTTGCGGCGATGATTATTCTGGTTCTGGCCTGCCTGCCGATGATGCGCAGCGTCGCCCCGCCCGCCAGCAAGGCCGAGCTGGAGGAAAGCCTGGGCGAGATCCTGATCAAGGCGTTCAAAGACCCCAGCTATACCATGATTTTCCTTGGGTTTTTCTCGTGCGGGTACCAGTTGAGCTTTGTCACCGCCCATTTCCCCGCCTTCGTAACCGAGATGTGCGGCCCCATCGCAGACGGCAGCCTGCTGGCCGCGTTGGGCGTCAATACGACTTCGGCGCTGGGGGCTGTGTCGCTGTCGATCATCGGAGCGGCCAATATCGCAGGCACGCTGTTTGCTGGGTGGCTGGGCGACCGGATGCCCAAGAAATACCTGCTGGCGATCATTTATACCCTGCGCACGCTGATCGCGGCGGTGTTTATCATGATGCCGATGACGCCTGCCAGCGTGGTGATTTTCTCGGTGACCATGGGAACGCTGTGGCTCGCAACGGTGCCGCTGACCAGCGGGCTGGTCGCGCATATCTATGGGCTGCGCTACATGGGCACGCTGTATGGGATCGTGTTTTTCAGCCACCAACTGGGCAGTTTCCTGGGCGTGTGGCTGGGTGGTCGGATGTATGACATCTATGGCGATTACACCGCTGTCTGGTGGGTCGGTGTGGGGGTTGGCGCCTTCTCGGCCCTGATCCACCTGCCCATCCGTGAAAGCCGCCGCACACCCGCGGCGGCCTAGGTGGCCGCGTTCCAGCGATCCAGGATGTAGCGGCTGGTCATCAAGTCCAGATGCGCGCCGCCACCGTTTTTGAACAGGGTGATCTCGTCGTCGCTTTGGCGCACGAACTTGCCCAGATCATAGTAGTCCGCCACCATGTCCTCGCGCGTGATCAGGCCGTTTTCCAGAGGGATGTTGATCTCGCCAATATGGCCGATTGTGGTATCAAAGCTGTCCACGAACACGCGCGCACGGGTCAATGCGGTATCATCCGCCTCGCGCATGTCAGGCCGGTAGGCACCAATCAGGTCAAGGTGTTGGCCGGGGCGCAGCCAATCGCCCTGAATGAATGGATCAGTGCTCATGGTGGCGCTGGTGATGATATCAGCGGCAGACACCGCGCTGGCCAGATCCTCGGCCACGGTCATCCCGGGAAATTGGGCCGCAAAATCCTCTGCTTTGGAAACCGTCCGGTTCCAGATTGCAAATTCTGCCTGCGGAAAAGCCGCCGAATAGGCCTGAACCAACGAACGCCCAACAGTCCCAGCGCCCAGAACCAAGATCTTGCGGCTGTCAGGACGCGCCAGTCGGGTCGCGGCCAACAGGCTGTCGCCTGCGGTTTTCCACTTGGTGACCAGATGGAAATCCACCAGAGCCTCGAGCGTGCCATCGGTATCCGAGTAGAGACAAACTCCGCCGTTCACCATGCCCTTGCCTGCGGCCGGATTTCCCGGGAACACGGTGGCCGATTTCACAGCCAACCCCATCCCATCAATCCACGCGGCGCGGTTCAGCAGCGTGTCCTTGCCGCGATACAGAAAACTGTCCGCGATCTCGGCCTTGGGCAGATCATGACCCGCGGCCAGCGCTTGGGTCAGCCCGATCCAATCCAGGAGTTTTTCGCCCTCCTCGAAGGGTATGATGGGGAAGCTCATGCGTGCGCTCCCTGGGTTAGAACGCCGTGGCGGGTCAGACAGTCGGCCCAGCCTTGCGGTCCTTCAAACAGGTGCGTTTGCCAACCGCGTGCCGCCGCGGCCGCGATGTTTTCTGGCCGGTCATCCGTGAACAGCAGGCCTTGGGGACGCAATCCGCACCCCTTTTCCAACGCCTCATAGATCCCGGCGTCGGGTTTGATCATCTTCAGCCGGCCGGAAACATACAGCTCGTCAAACAGGTCCAGAAACGGGTAATGCGCGCTGGCGATTTCAAACGTATCGACACCGAAATTCGTCAGGGCCAGCAGGCGAGTGCCCTGCGCCTTGAGCTGTTCCAGCAACGCCACCGATCCGGGGATCGAAGGGCTGGCCATGTCGATCCAACGGGTCGCCCAAAGCATGATCTCGTCCGCCCATTCGGGCGTTTCGCCAGCGGCTTCCTGAAAGGTTTCGATCAGCGGCTCGCCCGCGTCCACACGCACATTATACGCATGCATGTCGACCGCATCGAACAGCTGTTGGCGCCGCTCGGATCCGATCTCGCGATCATAAAATCCTTCGGGATCGAAGTTGATCAAGACCATCCCCAAGTCCCAAACCACCGCTTCAATCATGACTGTGCCTTTCTTAATGTGCGCTCCAAAGCGTCCAGAAAACGCGAGCGATGCGCCTTGGAAAATCCCTTGCCTCCGCCTTGGCGAAACGGATCGGCGGCGCGCAGATCGTACATCAAATCGCGCATCGCCAGAGCGTTTCCGATATTGGCCTGTGTCAGCGGCTCGCCATCGTGTTTCAGGACCAAAGCGCCTGCCTCGACGCATTTGGCGGCCAAGGGGATATCGCCGGTGATGACCACGTCGCCAGGCCCCGCGCGTTCGGCGATCCAAATGTCCGCGATATCCGGCCCCTCGGGGACAATCACGGTTTCCACCAGCGGGTTGGCCGAGGGTCGAATGCCGCCATTGCAGACCATTTTCACCGGGATTTTGTGGCGCGTGGCCACCCGCTCGGCCTCGGCCTTCACGGGGCAGGCATCCGCATCCACATACAGAACGGTCACTTCTTGGCCTTCTTTTTAACCTTGTATTCCTCGGGGATGGGCATGCGGTTGAACGCGTCCAGCCCGGCGATGCGATAGGCCTCGGCCAGGGTCGGATAGTTAAAGGTATTTTGCACGAAGTAATCCACCGTGCCCTTCAGGTTCAGCACAGCCTGCGCGATGTGGATCAGCTCGGTCGCGCCTTCGCCCACGATCTGCACGCCCAGAACCCGGCGGGTTTTCAGGCTCAGCAGCATTTTCAGCATCCCGTGTTCCAACCCCATGATATGCCCGCGCGAGGTTTCGCGGAATCGCGCCACGCCGACCTCGTAGGGGATACCGCGTTCTTGCAGTTCTTCCTCGGACATGCCGCAGGTGGAAATCTCGGGCACCGAGTAGATTCCGTAAGGAAACCAAGGGCTTTCGGGCAAAGTGGGCGTTTCCAGCGCGTGACAGGCGGCCACGCGGCCTTGCTGCAAAGAGGTCGACGCCAAGGACGGATGCCCGATCACATCACCGGCTGCATAGATGTGGGGTACGGCGGTTTGATAGGTCTTGCGATCCACCTCGATCCGGCCACGATGATCGGTTTCCAACCCCAGCGCTTTGAGGTTCAGCTTGTCCGTCGCCCCCACACGGCCAGCGGCAAACAGCAGCATCTCGGCGCGCACATGACGCCCGTTGGCCAGGCTGACCTCGACATGCGAGCCCGCATCCTCGACCTTTTCGATGGCCGAGCCCAGTCGCAAATCTACGCCATTGTCGCGGATCTGATGCGTGAATTCGTGAATGATCGTATTGTCGATGAAATCCAGGAACGTATCGCGCGGTTCGATCAGCGTCACCCGCACATCCAAGGCTGAAAACATGGTGGCATATTCCACCCCGATCACCCCGGCACCCACCACGATCAGGCTGCGCGGAATCTGGGCCAGTTCGACGAAATCATCACTGTCGACCACCGTTTTTCCGTTGAACGGCACATAGTCCGGCCGATAGGTTTTGGTCCCCGTGGCGATCAGGAAATTGTCTGCCGTCAGACGCGTGGTTTCGCCGGCCTCGGTCGCGACCTCGATCTCGTTCGGGCTAAGAAAGCGGGCAAATCCGTTCAGCGTTTCCACGTGGTTGCGGTTGAACTGGTGCTCCAGGTTGTCGACCTCGTAATCCAGCGTCTTGTGCAGGCGGGCCTTCAGGTCCTGGGCCTCGATATCATCCTTCACGCGATAGCTGCGCCCGTAAAAGCTGCGCTCGCGCCAGCCGGACAGGTTCAGCACCGTTTCGCGCAACGTCTTGGACGGAATCGTGCCCGTATGAACCGAGACCCCACCCAGCTGATCGCGGCGATCAACCACCAGAACTTTGCGTTTCAGCTTTCCGGCCTGAATAGCGGCCGAGCGCCCGGCAGGTCCGGATCCGATGATGATGAGGTCGTATTGGTTCATGTCTTAATCCGAATAAAGTGCTTCTGCATGGAAACTCACGTGGTCTTCCATGAAGCTGGAAACAAAGAAATAGCTGTGATCATAGCCCTTTTGCAGGCGCAGATCGGCGGGCAGGCGGCGTTTCATCACGGCCTCGGCCAGGGCTTCGGGCATCAACAGATCAATGAACTGATCCGCACTGCCGGTATCGACCAACAAGGGAATATCCAGCCCGACCTCGCGCATCATCAGGGTCGCGTCATGCTTGGCCCAAAGGGCTTCATCATCCCCCAGATAGGCCCCCAGTTGCTTGCGCCCCCAATCCCCCGCCGTCGGGTGGCAAATCGGTGAAAACGCGGAGACCGAGCGGAAACGCCCCGGCAGGCCCATCGCTAGGGTCAACGCACCATGTCCGCCCATCGAATGGCCGGTGATCGACTGGCGGCCTTCGTCGATGTTGAAATTCGCGGTGACGATCTTGGGCAGTTCCTCGGCGACATAGTCCCACATCTGGAAATGCGGCGCCCAGGGCTGTTGGGTGGCATTCACATAGAACCCAGCCCCCTGCCCCAGATCATAGCTCGGATCATCTGCCACCCCGTCACCGCGTGGCGAGGTGTCCGGAAAGACCAACGCGATCCCCTGTTCAGCCGCCCAGGCCTGTGCCCCCGCTTTGACCATCGCGTTTTCATGGGTGCAGGTCAGGCCAGACAGATACCACAGAACCGGCACCGGCGTGTCCTGCGCCTCTTCGGGTAGGAACAGACCAAAGGTCATCTCGCAACCGGTGGAATGCGCCGCATGTTTGTACACGCCCTGCACACCCCCAAAACAACGGTTTTCGGAAATCACGTCCATGGTACTCTCCCTCTTTCCCAATCTGTGGCTAACGCAGCGCCCCCCCATGGGCAAGGGGACATAGCGCGCTTGGGGCTCAAACGGGCGCTTCCTTCTCTTGCTGAAACTAAACTGATCAGTTTATAGTCCCAAGGCGCAGCCCGAGGACACCCCAATGGATCAGGCGACAAAACCTATCATTCGAACCGGCCGCAAGTTCGATCAGGTCCTCGCCGGGGCCCGGGAGATCTTTATGAAAGATGGTTTCGAAGGCGCCAGTGTCGATGAGATCGCCAGGGCCGCTGGCGTGTCCAAGGCGACGCTATACAGTTACTTCCCGGACAAACGATTGCTGTTCATGGAGGTCGCAAGCGCCGAATGCAATCGCCAGACCTTGGACACGTTGCTGATGATCGACCGGACAGCGCCGGTGCGGGACGTCCTGACCCTGGCCGCGCGCCAGATGATTGCGATTTTTACGGCGCGGTTTGCTCAGCGGATTTTCCGCGTCTGTGTCGCCGAATCTGATCGCTTTCCTGAAATCGGGCGAAAGTTTTATGAATCCGGCCCCCGCGCCGCCCGCAGGCATGTTGCCGAGTTCCTTCTCGAGGCGCAGGGCCGCGGCGAGTTGCGCATTCCAGACCTGGAACTGGCCGCAGATCAGTTTGTCGAGCTGTGCAAGGCAGACATCTTCGCGCGCGCTGTGTTTGGCATTTCCGACAGCTTCAGCAAAGAAGAAACCGACCGCGTGGCCCTGGGGGCGGTCGACACGTTTCTGGCGCGCTACGGCACCGAATAGGACGGGCCTGTCCGGCCCGCCCTTAGTGGCCTCAGTATTCCACGACCGCGCGGATTGATTTGCCTTCGTGCATCAAATCAAAGCCGTGGTTGATCTCTTCCAGCGTCAGCTTGTGCGTGATCATCGGGTCGATCTCGATTTTGCCATCCATGTACCAATCCACGAATTTGGGCACATCTGTGCGGCCCTTGGCGCCGCCAAACGCGGTGCCTTTCCA
This sequence comes from Thalassovita sp. ABM4_323, assembly GCF_056158665.1. Taxonomy (NCBI): domain Bacteria; kingdom Pseudomonadati; phylum Pseudomonadota; class Alphaproteobacteria; order Rhodobacterales; family Roseobacteraceae; genus Thalassovita; species Thalassovita sp. ABM4_323. The sequence goes on from NZ_JBSWTS010000007.1 coordinate 464,800, forward strand.
GACACGGCCGGTGACCAGCTGGAACGGACGGGTGCTGATCTCGGCGCCAGCGGGGGCCACGCCGATGATCACCGACACACCCCAGCCCCGGTGCGAGCATTCCAGCGCATCGCGCATCACTTGCACATTACCGGTTGCGTCAAACGAGTAATCCACGCCGCCGAACTGGTCTTTCTCGGTCTTGGTCAGCTCGACGATGGCGTCGACGGTCGACTGCCCCTCGGGCAGCTTCGAAGGGTTCACGAAGTGGGTCATGCCGAACTTCTTGGCCATCTCGGCCTTGTCGTCGTTCAGATCGACGCCGATGATCATGTCTGCGCCAGCCATGCGCAGGCCCTGGATCACGTTCAGGCCGATGCCCCCCAGGCCAAACACTGCCGCAGACGAGCCGATTTCCACGCCCGCCGTGTTGATCACCGCGCCGATGCCGGTGGTCACACCGCACCCAATATAGCAAATCTTGTCAAAGGGCGCATCGTCCCGCACTTTCGCCAGCGCGATCTCGGGCATCACGGTGTGGTTGGCGAAGGTCGAGCAGCCCATATAGTGATAGATCGGCGTGCCATCCAGCATGCTGAACCGCGTGGTGCCATCGGGCATCAGGCCCTGGCCTTGCGTGCCACGAATGGCCGTACACAGGTTGGTTTTGCCCGACAGGCACGAATGACATTCGCGGCATTCCGGCGTGTAGAGCGGGATCACATGATCGCCCGGTTTCAGCGTGGTGACGCCTTCGCCGCATTCCACCACAACACCCGCGCCTTCATGTCCCAGAATTGAGGGGAACAGCCCCTCGGGATCCGCGCCCGAGCGGGTGAATTCGTCGGTATGACACAGGCCCGTGGCTTTGATTTCGACCAGAACCTCGCCCGCTTTGGGGCCTTCCAGGTTCACTTCCATGATCTCCAGAGGTTTGCCCGCTTCCAGCGCGACAGCCGCCTTTGTACGCATATTTTCACTCTCCCAATATGTCCGCTTAATTCCTGCGGTACCTGAGGCGCACTATAGGAAGAGGAGTTTGCTATGCGCCACAACAAAATGGCGCATAGGCTCGCATTCTTATTTGTCGATGCGATAAGATTTGTGGCATCCGCCGCAGCTACCACCGACTGATCGCAGACCACCCTGAATCCCTTCGGCCGAGCTGACATCAAGCGCGCCCACTGCTGCTTCCATTGCGCCGGCCTTGGAGGCAAAATCTTCCCAGTTCTCCCAAATCGCTGGCAGAGCTTCGGATTTTGGGTCCATTACTTTGACCTCGAAGGCAGCAGGAATGGCCTGAGCGTTTGCAATCAGGCCAGCCTTGGCCATCGCGGCCTTGTCTGCATCAAACGCCATCTTCCCCTTGGCCATTCCACCCAGAACGCCCATGTTGGCTTTGACCTCGCCCATCAGTTTCATGCGCGCCATAACGTTCGGATCCTTGACGCCGCTATGGGCCAAAGCTGCACTGGCGGCCAGAATGGTGCCGACCGTGGCGATTGTCCTGAAACTCATCTTGTTACTCCTGCTGCAAACCGGGTTTGCACGCATCCCAGCCCAGCCGACCGCGCGAAGCAAGTGAGATTTTCGTGATCCTACAAGGCGCGCAATCCACCGACGACGAAATCCGTGGCCAGAACCGCATATTCTGCGCGACTGATCCCCTTGCCGGGGCGGTGCCACATGTAGAACCAGTTCAAGATCGCGAACACCGTCATTGTGGCCGCCCGCAAACGTTCGGCATCGTCGGCCAAAGTTGGCTGAACCTGCAACACCGAGGTGCCCATGATCTCGACCAGTTCGCGCTGCGTAGCGATCAAAGGCACCTTCTTATCCTCGGGCAGGATTTCCAAGGCGTCGATCTGCAGCTTGTGCTCGGCATCAGCGTCTTCATAGGCCGTTAAAATAGCCTCAATCAGCTTGCCCAGCCCTTCACCTTCCGAGGCCTGCACCTGATCCAATAACTGTCCCAGGTGATCGTCCAGGATGTCGAACAGCAGATCCTCTTTCGAGGACCAATAGTGATAGATCAGCGCCTTGGACACACCGCAAGATTTGGCCGCCCCGGTCATACTGGCACGGTCGAACCCATGCGCGGCGAAATAGGCGGCGGCCCCTTTGCGCAGGGCCGCACGTTTTTCGTCGTGATCGCGTGCCAGTCCGCGGGCCATCAGCTCTCCTTGGGGCGGTTGTCGATGATGCGCACTGCTTTACCCTCCGAGCGCGCCACTTGGCCAGCCCTTGCCACGTCGACCTTGGCACTGATGCCCACATTCGACTTGATTTTACCCGACAAGGCGCGCGCGGCAGCCTCGGGGTCACCTGCGCTCTCGGCCAGTTCCACATGCACGGTCATCACGTCCATCCGGTCCGGGCGGCTGAGCTCGATCTGGAAATGCGGCGCCAGGGCGGGCACGTCCATCAGCTGTTCCTCGATCTGAGTGGGGAAGACATTGACGCCACGCAGGATGATCATGTCATCGCTGCGACCGGTGATTTTCTCCATCCGGCGCATGGTCCGCGCAGTGCCCGGCAACAGCCGTGTCAGATCGCGGGTGCGATAACGGATGATCGGGAACCCTTCTTTGGTCAGCGAAGTAAAGACCAGCTCGCCCAACTCACCATCGGGCAGCACTTCGCCTGTGTTCGGGTCGATGATCTCGGGATAGAAGTGATCCTCCCAGATGTGCAGCCCGTCCTTGGTTTCCACGCATTCGTTGGCGACACCGGGGCCGATCACCTCGGACAGACCATAAATATCCACCGCGTGCATGTCGAAGGCCTCCTCGATCTCGCGGCGCATGGCGTTGGTCCAGGGCTCGGCGCCAAAGATGCCGACCTTCAGCGGGCTTTCGCGCGGGTCCAGCCCCTGTTTGGCGTATTCATCCAGAATGGACAGCGCATATGAGGGCGTGACAGTGATGCCATCGGCGCGGAAATCCTCGATCAGGCGCACCTGGCGCTGGGTCATCCCGCCGGACACCGGCACCACGGTCAGACCTGCACGTTCGGCCCCGCCATGCACGCCCAGACCGCCGGTGAACAACCCATAGCCATAGGCATTGTGCAAAACATCCCCGGCCCGCAACCCCGAGGCCCGCATACACCGCGCCACCACATCGGCCCACATGGACAGGTCATTCTGGGTGTAGCCCACCACCGTCGGCTGCCCCGTGGTGCCCGAGGACGCATGCACCCGCGCGATCTGTTCGCGCGGCACGGCAAACAGGCCAAAAGGATAGTTGTCGCGCAAATCCTGTTTCACGGTGAAGGGAAACTTGGCCAGATCCGCCAACGAGTTCAGATCATCGGGATGCACCCCCGCCTGATCAAAGCTGTTCCGGTAAAAGGGCACGTTTTCATAGGCGTGCTTTAGCGACCATTTCATCCGCTGCACTTGCAGCGCGGCGATCTCATCCCGCGAGGCGGTTTCGATCGACTCCAGATCGCCGGGTTTTGGCGACAAATCCTCCATGACACATTCCTCCACAGCTGTGTCGTTTCTTGTGGCCCGCAGGCCGATGGGTGGTTGGGGGCCGGTTACGCGGCCTCCAACATCAGAGCGATGCCCTGCCCCACACCGATGCACATGGTGCAGATCGCGCGATTTGCGCCCGCATCCACCATGTTGATCGAGGCCGTCAGCGCCAGACGCGCGCCCGACATACCCAGCGGGTGACCCAAGGCAATCGCACCGCCATTGGGGTTCACGTGATCCGCATCATCAGGCAGACCCAACTGGCGCATGGTGGCCAGCCCTTGCGAGGCAAAGGCCTCGTTCAGCTCAACAAAATCCACATCGCTGATTTTCAGCCCATGCCGGTCCAACAACGCCTGCGTGGCCGGGGCCGGACCGATCCCCATGATCCGGGGCGGCACGCCCACGGTGGCCATCGACACGATCCGCGCCTTGGGTGTCAGCCCGTATTTTTCCACCGCCGAGCCACTGGCAACGATCAGCGCGGCCGCGCCATCATTCACGCCGCTGGCATTGCCCGCGGTCACGCTGCCGCCCTCGCGGAACGGGGTCGGCAGGCTGGCCAGTTTCTCGAGCGACGTCATGCGCGGATGCTCGTCCGTGTCGAACACGATGTCATCGCCACGCCGCTGCGGGATGGTCACGGGCGTGATCTCGCGCGCCAAACGCCCCGAGGCAATCGCCGCCGCCGCCCGTTCCTGCGAGCGCAGGGCAAAGGCATCCTGATCCGCGCGCGCAATACCGAAATCAGCGGCCACGTTCTCCGCCGTTTCGGGCATGGAATCCGTGCCGAATTGCTTGTGCATCTGCTTGTTCACAAAACGCCAACCGATGGTGGTGTCATAAATCTCGGCCTTGCGGGAAAAGGCGCTGGTGGCCTTGCCTTGCACAAAGGGCGCGCGCGACATGGATTCCACGCCACCTGCGATGATCACCTCGGCCTCGCCGCATTTCACGGCACGCGCGGCCGTTCCGATCGCATCCAGTCCCGAGCCGCACAACCGGTTCATCGTGGTGCCCGGAACGCCCTCGCCCAAGCCAGCCAACAGGGCCGACATGCGGGCGACGTTGCGGTTGTCTTCGCCTGCGCCATTGGCGTTGCCCATGATCACTTCGTCCACCTGCAACCCGTCAAAAGGCGAGGTCACCTCGCGGATCACATGCGCCAGCATATCGTCGGGACGAACCGAGCTGAGCGTTCCCCCGTATCGGCCAATCGGGGTGCGCAATCCTTCGCACAAAAACGCGTCTCTCATTCTTCGTTCTCCATGAAATGCTGTCCTTTGATCTGCCGCGACAGGCCCCGAAACAGGGCGACCTTGCGCCCATCCGCGCCAGTGACCGTGACGTCATACACACCCGAGCGCCCGGTCAGCGCGACCTCTTGAGCGTGGGCAGTCAAAACCTCGTCCGGTTGGCCCGGCGACAGAAACGTGATCGAGTTTTCCTGGGCCACCACGAGCCGGTTGTAACTGTTACAAGCGAATGCAAAGGCCGAATCCGCCAAGGTAAAGATATACCCGCCGTGACAAATTCGGTGACCGTTCAGAAAATCCTCTCGCACCGGCATGGTCAGCACGGCGCGGCCCGGCCCGATCTCGGCCAGGGTCATCCCCGCCGCCTGGCTGGCCACGTCTTTGGCCCACATCGCTGCTGCACTGCGCTCGGCGCGCTGTTGCGGTGTCATTTCGGCAAACCCTCCTGTTCGCGATTCAGACCTTGCACAAAACCGACCGATCGGTCAATAGTATTGAAATAGGAAATATAATGCTTCATAATGCGGGCAACCGTTTCAAGGAGACCCCAATGCTGAAACCCGAAAGCTTTATCGCCGGAAACTGGATCGCTCCTGGCGCTGCCGCGACACCGATTGTCGGCCCCGTTACCGCCACGGAAATCGCCTTGGCCGGCGGTGCATCGCTGGATACCGACGCTATGCTGCATCACGCACGGAACGTCGGAGGCCCAGCCCTGCGGGCGCTAACCTTCCATGATCGTGCGAAGATTCTGAAAAAACTGGCCCTGTATATTGGCGAGCGCAAGGAAGAGCTGTACGCGATCAACGGCCTGACCGGCGCCACCCGCCGTGATGGCGGCGTGGATATCGAGGGCGGCATCGGCACCTTGTTCGTCTATGCCTCGAAGGGGCGCCGCGAACTGCCTGATTCGCAGGTCTATGCTGATGGTGAGGTCGAACAACTGGGGCGCTCGGGCGCGTTCATTGGGCAACATATTGCAACCCCGTTGCAAGGTGTCGCCGTTCATATCAACGCCTTCAACTTCCCGGTTTGGGGCATGTTGGAAAAACTTGCCCCAACGTTACTGGCCGGCGTTCCCGCAATCGTCAAACCGGCCACGCAGACCTGTTACCTGACCGAGGCCTGTTTCCGCATGATCATCGAATTGGGCTTGTTGCCCGACGGTGCCGTGCAGTTGATCATCGGCCGCACCGGCGATCTTCTAGACAAAATGGGCCCGCAGGATGTGGTCAGCTTCACCGGCTCGGCCGACACCGCGCAGATGTTGCGGACGACCCCGGCATTGATCCAGAACTCGACCCGTTTCCTGGCCGAACAGGACAGCCTGAACGCCTCGATTCTGGGCGCGGATGCCGATGCCGACAGCCCCGAATTCGCGCTGTTCATCAAAGAGGCCGTGACCGAAATCACCACCAAGGCCGGGCAGAAATGTACCGCAATGCGCCGCCTGTTGGTGCCCGATCATATGGCGGGCACGGTGGCCGAGGCTCTGTCTGCGAAACTGGCCACCATCACCGTCGGCCACCCTGATTCTGACGGCGTTCGCATGGGGGCGCTGGCGTCGATGGCGCAGAAATCCGACGTGCTGGCCAAGGCCGCGCAGATCGGCACCGAAGCGCGGCAAATTTGTGGGGATCTGGCTGACTTCCAGCCCGTTGACGCAGATGGCGAAGCCGCCTTCATCCCACCGACCCTGTTCCAATGCGACGACCCGGACGGCGCCGAGATCATCCACGCGGTCGAGGCCTTCGGACCCGTTTCCACCATCCTGCCCTATCGCGACACGGCCCATGCGGCCGCGCTGGCGAACCGCGGCGAAGGGTCGTTGGTGGCCTCGGTCTTTACCCATGATCCGGCAATCGCGCGCGACATCACCCTGACCAGCGCGGCCTGGCACGGGCGTCTGTATATCAACAATCGCGACACCGGGCGCGAGGCGACAGGCCACGGCGCGCCCATGCCTCATATGGTCCACGGTGGCCCCGGTCGTGCGGGCGGTGGCGAGGAACTGGGCGGTATTCGCGGTGTGAAACATTATCTGCAACGCACCGCAATCCAGGGCACCCCCGAGATCATCAGCGCCATCACCGGCACCTGGATCAAGGGTGCCCCGCAGTCGGAAAACCCGACTCATCCGTTCCAGCGGACGTTCAACGAAATCCAGATTGGCGAGACGATTCATACGGGCTCGCGCACGGTTTCGATGGAGGATATCGAGCATTTCGCCCATTTCACCGGCGACACGTTCTATGCCCACATGGACGAGGACGCCGCCCAACGAAACCCCTTCTTCCCTGGCCGGGTGGCGCATGGGTACCTGCTGTTGTCCTTTGCTGCGGGCTTGTTCGTGGAACCGAACGAAGGCCCGGTTCTGGCCAATACGGGGCTGAATGGTCTGTCCTTCCAAAAACCCGTCAGTGCGGGCGACAGCATCAAGGTTGCCCTGACCTGCAAGCGCAAAACCAAGCGCACCGCCGAGTATGGCGAGGTGGCCTGGAACGCCACCCTGACCAATCAGGATGACGAACAGGTTGCCGAGTATGAACTGCTAACCATGGTATCCTACGAACGTTAGGCACGACGGGGGCGGCCCGCGCCGCCCCCCACTTCCCACCAGACATAACCCGGTGTATCAAGGGGTTATGGATCCACTTTCCCCCTTGATCACCGCCCTGCATGACGAAGGACGCCTGCGCGTGTGGTCGCTGGTTATCACTGTGTTCGGTGACAGCGTACAGCTGCGTGGCGGACGGATCGCAAACCTGCGCCTGCAAAAACTGCTGGGCCGCATCGGGATCGAGCCGGGCACGATCCGCACCGCTTTGTCCCGTCTGGGGCGCGATGGCTGGGTTACCTCGGAACGTGAAGGGCGCAACAGCTATTACCGGCTGACCGCCGATGGGCTGGCGCAATTTGCCGACGCAACCAGCCGGATCTATGCGCCGCCGCGCAGCGCACCGGTTACGCAATGGGTTCTGGCGGTCGGCACGGATCAACCCGGTGTGCCGGTCGCGCCTGGCGTGGTTTTGCGCCCGGCCGACCAGCCCGGCCCGGAGCCCGCTTGCGCGGTCGTCGGGGATCTGTCTGCGCTGTCACCGTCCCTGCGCGCCAGCCTACTGACCTCCGGCCATCAGATCGCACTGACCGCCTTGTTCGCTGATTTGGACGCCTTGCGTGGGCAAAGCCTGCCTCCGATTGATGCCGCCGCCGCCCGGACGCTGTTGATTCATCGTTGGCGCAGAATTGTGCTGCGCCATCCCGAACCGCCTGTCGATCTGTTGCCGATCGGGCTGAAGGGGCGTGATCCACGAGCCGAGGTCGCGGCCACCTATGCCGCACTGACGCAAAGTGCCGAGGCCTGGTTTGATTCTGCGCTGCAAGATGTCTCAGCCATGCCGCCAGCCCAGCCAGAATTCAGCAAAAGGTTCCGTCAGGCTTGATTTAGGCCCGGATAAGCGCAACTCTGATGGTATGAATATGCAAGGCCCCACCCCTTTTCCCAAACCCGGCATCCCCGAACAGGTTGCCTTTGATCGCAAAGAGATGGGAGTCATCATGGGGCTGTATGGCCGTATGGTCGCCGCCGGAGAATGGCGCGATTACGGGATTTCCTGCCTGCGCGAGATCGCCGTATTTTCGGTGTTCCGGCGCACCGCTGAAACGCCGCTGTACCGGATCGAGAAACACCCAAAGCTGCGCAACAAACAGGGGATGTATGTTGTGTTCGGCATGGATGGTCAGATCCTGAAACGCGGCCATGATCTGAAAACCGTTCTGCGCGTTCTGGAACGCAAGCTGATCCGTTCGGTCAACTAGCCTGCTGCTTTTCGCAAGGGCAGGCGCCTGCGCGATGTGACGGGGCCATCCCCCTGTGCCTCGATCCTTAAGATCGCCTCGTCGACGGGCTCGAATGCGACGGCCATGTGATGGGCATTCGCATGCAACAGCATCCCCCGCCCGGCCACCAATGCGACATGGCCCTTCCAAAACAGCAAATCCCCCCGGCGCAGCTTTTTCCCCTCCGCCAGCGGGCGCCCCAACGCGGCCTCTTGCAAATCGCTGTCTCCGGGACAGGGGATGTTGCAGGCGATACAGGCCGCCTGCACAAGCCCCGAACAATCAATCCCCCAGATCGAGTTCCCGCCCCACAGATAGGGCACCCCCAGATAGCGTTCGGCCACCTCAACCGGGTCGCGCGCCATCCGGTCCAACGGGGCCAAATGCGGCTTGGGCACATAGCCCAGCGGGGTTTCATAGAACCGGCCGGTTTCCCCGGTCACCCGAAACTGAGACCCCATGCTCAGGCTCATGCGTTCGTGGCTTTTGAAGTCTGGATCGTTGTACAGATGCGAAGCACGGTTGATCACCCAATGGGTCGCGGGGCGGCGCTCTTCGAGCTGGTCGAACGGCAGATAGCCGACATAGCCGTCCTTTTCCGCCTGCACGAAGGCCCAGCCTGCGCGCTCTTCATACATGGTGACCCGCTCGCCCAGCAGCAACTGCCGCTCGCGTCGCCCATGCGGGGCCGACAACAAATCCGCACAGCGCACCGCGATCATCTTTTCGGTGCCATCGACAAAGCTCTCGGCCGCGACCTGCCCCCGAAGATAAGAGGCCGCAACCCGGGGATTGGCCGGCGTCAGGCGCGGATCCATGGGTTACAGCCCCAACAGATCTGGCAAAGCGTCCAGCAACGCCCGAGCGCCCATGCCCACGCCGCCTTTGGGCCGCGCGGGTTTGCTGCTCGGGGACCAGCCGTAGATATCAAAATGCGTATAGCGGACCTGATCGCCCGCAAAACGGCGCAGGAACAGGGCCGCCGTGATCGCCCCGCCAAATCCACCCTTGGGGGCGTTGTCCAGGTCAGCAATCCCGGGCTCCAGGTCGGTTTCGTAGGGGTCCCAGAAGGGCAGGCGCCAGACCGGATCGGCGACTTTGGCGCCTGCGGTTTGCAAGGCGCTGGCCACGTCCTCGTCATCGGTAAAAAACGGTGACAGGTCCGGCCCCACGGCCACGCGCGCCGCCCCGGTCAACGTCGCCATCGAGAGCATCAGATCAGGGTTTCCTTCGGCCCCCAAAGCCAACGCATCAGCCAGAACCAAGCGCCCTTCGGCATCGGTATTGTTGATTTCCACGGTCAGCCCCTTGCGGCTGTGCAGGATGTCGCCAGGACGGAAACTGTTGGCGGACACGCTGTTTTCCACCGCAGGCACCAGCACGCGCAATCGCAGATTTAGCCCCAGCCCCATGATCATATGCGCCAGGCCCAGCACCGTTGCGGCCCCGCCCATGTCCTTTTTCATCAAACCCATCGAGGCCCCGGGTTTGAGGTTCAGCCCCCCGGTATCAAAGCACACGCCTTTGCCGACCAGCACCAGAGATGGGCCCGTGCCCCCCCAATTTATATCGATCAAGCGCGGCGCCTGCTCCGAGGCACGCCCGACGGCATGCACCATGGGGAAGTTCTGTTTCAACAGCTCGTCCCCCGCGATCACCGAGACCTGCGCGCCGTGCGGTTCGGCCAGATCGCGGGCAGCCAGTTCCAACGCCTCGGGGCCCATGTCATTGGCAGGCGTATTGATCAGATCGCGTGTCAGAGCCTCGCCTGCCGCGATGATTTCCAGCCGGTTGGCATCCACGCCTTCGGGGGCAACCAGCCGGGCCTTGGCCCCTTCACGCGCGCGGTATTTGCCGAAGGCATAGCCCGCCAGCAACCAGCCCAGGGCCTCGTGTTCGGCGTCTTCAGGGGGCAGGCCGTGCACAGAATACGCCCCCTCGGGCAGGCCCGCAGCGATCGCGGCCAAGTGGAACCGGCCGCGCCGGCGCGCTGCGGGGGTTCCGTAGCCAGCCAAAACGGCACAAGGGGCTCCATCCTCGCCCGGAATGATCAGGGATTTCCCCAAGGCTCCGGAAAATCCGTGCGCGCTCACCCAGGCCTGAATGCGTTCAGGTTGGTCCGTCAACCAGGCCTCGACCTCGTCCGAGGGAAGCACATGAACTGGGATTGCGGCGTCACTCGCCTTGGCGAAAGTCAATGTCATCTGGGGCCCCATTGGTGATTTGGCCCCAGCCTAATCGCTTGTGCAGCGCCTGCAAGGGGGTCAGATCGACAGGCCCTGTAAATCCCACACGGCGTTCAGGGATCGTTCACCTATGCGCATCAATCGCGCCAGAACAGCCGCCAGCGCAACCGGATCCCCCGCATCAATGCAGATCACGACATCTTGGGCGCGTGCGGTCAAGGATCGCATCCCGATTTGATCGGCCACGGCCACCGTTGCGCGCACGGTCTTGCGCAGCGCAAGAAAATCGCCGTCGCGATACATCTGATCTGCATCGGTCAATCGTTGTGTCAGGTCCTCTATCGCGCGGGCAACAATGTTTTGTGCGCCGGTTTCGCCCAGCTCCAGATACAATTCCCCGAGAACACTGGCATCCAACCGGACCGTTTCGTCCGGTTTCAAGTAAGTTAGATAGGTCAAAGTCTCACCCCATAGTCCGGCCCCCACGGCCATGTCGCAGAATGCGAAGAAAAGGGTTCTCAAAAGGTTGAGCTGCGACCATGAAATAGGTCGAAAACGGATCAAATAGTCGCTATTGAACGTGGTCAGATTCTAGGAATTGTACAAGGATGACGACATGGACAACGCCAAGCCCCTGCCCGCCTATCTGGTTCAACGCTATCAAGGCTGGAAAGCCACAGCATTCACTGAAAACCAGAACTGGTATCGTCGCCTGGCGGACGAGGGCCAGCGCCCCCGGGCCATGGTCATTTCCTGCTGCGATTCACGCGTGCATGTGACGGCAATTTTCGGCGCGGATCAGGGCGAGTTCTTCATCCATCGCAACATCGCCAGCCTGGTCCCCCCGTTCGAGGCAGATGGCGGTCAGCACGGGACCTCGGCCGCGATTGAATACGCGGTGACGGTGTTGAAGGTGTCGCATGTGGTGGTGATGACTCACTCGCAATGTGGTGGTGTGGCTGGCTGTCACGACATGTGCATGGGCAATGCCCCCGCCCTGGAGGAGAAAACCTCGTTCGTGGGCCGCTGGATCGACATTCTGCGCCCCGGATTTGAAAAGGTGAAGGATGTCGAAGGCGACGACGCGCGCAAAACCGCACTGGAAAAACAGGCCGCGCTGACCTCGGTCGAGAACCTGATGACCTTCCCCTTTGTGCAGGACGCCGTGGCCAGCGGCCAGCTGGCGCTGCATGCTGTTTGGCACAACATCGGCGAAGGCACTGTGGAACAGTACGTCGCCGAGGAAGACCGCTTCGCGCAGGTCTAAGAACCGCATTGGACAAACAAAAAGGGCGCCCATCGGGCGCCCTTCGTCATTTCCGGGGGGCTGAGATCAGCCTTTTTTCAGAACTTCACGGCCCAGCAGCTCGGCGATCTGAACAGCATTCAGCGCGGCGCCTTTGCGCAGGTTATCGCTGACGCACCACAGGTTCAGACCGTTATCAATGGTGCTGTCCTGACGGATGCGGCTGATGAAGGTCGCGTAATCGCCGACGCATTCAACGGGGGTGACGTATCCACCGTCTTCGCGCTTGTCGATCACCATGATGCCGGGGGCCTCGCGCAGGATATCGCGGGCCTCGTCTTCATCCAGGAAATCCTCGGTTTCGATGTTCACCGATTCCGAGTGGCCAACGAACACGGGCACGCGCACGCAGGTCGCGGTAACCTTGATCGAGGGATCCACGATCTTCTTGGTCTCGGCGACCATTTTCCACTCTTCCTTGGTCGAGCCATCGTCCAGGAACACGTCGATATGCGGGATGACGTTAAAGGCGATCTGCTTGGTGTAAACCTTGGGGTCCACTTCCTGACCGGGGACATACATGCCCTTGGTCTGATCCCACAGCTCGTCAATCGCGTCCTTGCCCGAGCCGGACACCGACTGGTAGGTCGACACGACGACACGCTTGATTTTCGCGCGGTCATGCAGCGGCTTCAGCGCCACAACCATCTGCGCGGTCGAGCAGTTGGGGTTCGCGATGATGTTCTTTTTCGCATAGCCATGGACGGCCTGCGGGTTCACCTCGGGGACGATCAGCGGGATATCGGGATCGTAGCGGTACAGCGACGAGTTATCGATCACCACACAGCCAGCCGCAGCGGCCTTGGGGGCGTATTCCTTGGTCGCGGTCGAGCCCACGGCGAACAGCGCCATGTCCCAGCCGGTGAAATCAAAGGTGGACAGGTCCTCGGTAGTCAGGGTCTTGTCGCCAAAGCTCACCTCGGTGCCCAGCGATTTACGGCTGGCCAGAACGGCAATCTTCTCCACGGGGAACTGACGCTCCGCCAGGATGTTCAGCATTTCACGGCCCACGTTCCCCGTGGCGCCGACGACGACAATATTATAGCCCATTTCGAGCGACTCCTTTGTTTAGGACGAGGCTCCATACCGCAGGACTTCGCCTATTTAAAGAGCTTTCGCTTAGTCCGTTCGATCCTGGCAGAAAAGATACAACACCAGACCCGCGATCAGGCACAGGCAGAAAACGGCGAACAGGGCGTCATAGGGGGCAACGGGCGGACCGCCGGCCTCGGACACGCTGCGGTGCACGCGGCCAGTGATCACCTGGAATATGCCCACGCCTCCGATTGCGAACAGGTTCATCAGGGTCACCCCGCGCCCCATCAGATGCGCCGGGATAAAGCTGCGACCGTGCGCCATCATCAGGGGAAAGCTGGACCCAAAGAATCCCACGGCGGCAAACATCGCGATGGGCATCCACGGGCTGTGCGCGGGCACCAGCCACAACACGCCCAGCGCCACAGCGGCCATGGCATTGCCGCCCAAGACAACCCATTTGCGCGTGCCCAGCACCCGATCCAGCGGACCATAGGCAAACGTCCCCAGGATCATCGCGACCCCCATCAACAGCGTGACATTCCCCACCGCCGTCGCATCATAGCCGAACACATCCGTCAGATAGGGCCCGATCCACAGCCCGCGCAGCCCTCCGGCCGGAGCGTATTGCACGAACATCAGCGGAAAGATCAGCCATAGCGCAGGCATCTTCAGCAGGTCCAGTAGGCTGCCTTTTTCCTCGTGCGCCACTTTTTCGGGGTCGCGCACGGCCCAGATCAGACCCAGCGCCACGATTCCACTGACCACGGCCAGACCCAGCAGGGTTTGCCGCCAGCCAAAGGCCTCGGCCGCGATGGCCATTGGCAGGGCTCCCAACAGGTTGCCCAAGCTGCCCACGCCCAGCAGCACGGCTGCCAAAGTCGCGAAAACCCGCGCCGGATAGACCCGCGCAAAGATGTAGTAGCTGGCCATCAACACCGGCGAACATCCGATCCCGATCAGCGCCATGGCCATCGAGATATGCGACGGGCTGCTGGCCAGGCCAAACAGCGCCGCGCCACCGGCCCCGCCGATCAGCAGCAAAACACCCGAAGTCAGTCGAGGCCCCACCTTATCCAGCGCCCAGCCCACCGGGATTTGCATCAGGGCAAAGGCCAGGAACCACAGCCCCGAGGCATTGGCCAAATCCTCGGGCGTGGTGCCGACATCGGTTTCCAGGGCGACCGTCAGCACGGCCAGGAACGACCTGTAAAATTGGCTCAGCACATAGGCCGCGCACAGCAGCAAAATCCCGGCGTTCATGTCCTGCTCCTCCCAAAAGCAGTTCAGCTTTTCCGAAAACCCAAAGGGGCGCAACCCTGTTTCAGATCGCGCCCCGTTGTTTGATTATCGTATGGCCCGTCTATTTGCCGCTCATCCGCAGGCGCCCCACGATCCCAGCGGGGAAGAAATAGACGCTGAGGATGAACAGGATGCCCAGCCACAACAGCCAGCGATCCGGGTTCAGCAGATCAGGCAGCAGGGGGAGGCCCTCGGTTGCGGCGGCGACCGATCCCATCAGGTCTTGCAGATAGTTCTGCGCCAGCACGAACAGCACCGCTCCGATCACCGCGCCGTACATCGTGGCCATGCCGCCGATCACCACCATCAACAGGATGTCCACCATGATTTCAAAGCTCAGCACAGTGTCCGGCCCCACATAGCGCAGCCAGATCGCATACAAGGACCCCGCCAGCGCAGCCACAGCCGCCGAAATGCAGGTCACCGTGGTGCGATAGTAAACGACGCGATACCCGATGGCCTCGGCGCGGAAATCATTCTCGCGGATCGACAGCAGCACCCGACCAAAGGGCGAGTTCACGATCCTGAGCAACACCAGGAACAACAGGAACGAACCAAAGAACACCACATAGTAGTTCAGCAGCTTGCCATTGGTTTTGACGCCCAGGATCTCTCCGCCAAAGGTTTCCTTGCCAAAGCGGAAGGCCGGTGTCAGCTCGCGCGGGATTTTATAGGTCAGACCGTCCTCGCCGCCCGTCAGGTTCGACAGCTGGCTGACCAGTACCGCAACGGCCGCCGCAACGGCCAGCGTGATCATCGCAAAAAAGATCGCCCGAACCCGCAGGCTGAACAACCCGATCAGAAAGGCCACGAACGCAGCCAGAATGGCCCCCGATCCGGCCCCAACGATCAGCGCGCCAAAGCCGCGATCCATATGCGTACAGGCCAGCGCGACACCATAGGCCCCCATCCCAAAGAACATGGTATGGGCAAAGCTGACGATCCCGCCATAGCCCAGCATCAGGTCATAGGAGGCCACCAGCAGGATAAACACGCAGATCCGCGCCGCCGTATCGACCGAGCGTACGCCCGGAAAAATGAACGGCGCGAAGGCCAGAACCAACAGGATCACACCCAGGATCACGGACAGAACAGTGCTGCGGGGCAGATCGCCCGAAAGAAGCTTCACAATCATCTTACTTCGCCTTCACAACCGGGATCATGCCTTGGGGGCGCCACATCAGAATGGCCACCATCAGGGCGATATTGGAAATCAGCGCGGCCTTGGGCTCTAGGAACGCGATGTAGTTCTGCAAAAGACCAACCAGCAGCGCGCCGATGAAGCAGCCCTCGACGCTGCCCAGCCCGCCGATGATCACCACGATGAAAATCAGGATCATCAGCTGTTGGCCCATATGCGCGGTGATCAGTTCTTGATACAGGCCCCACATCACGCCGCCCAAACCCGCAAGGGCCGAGCCCGCGATGAACACGCCGACAAACACCAACCGCAGCCGGTATCCCAGCGCCTCGACCATCTCGCCGTTTTCGACGCCAGCGCGCACGATCAGACCGATCTTGGTCGAACGCAGAACATAGCGCATCCCCAGGAACAGCACGATCCCGACGCCTACCGCGACCAAGCGGTATTTTTCCAGCGCAGCCCCGGCAAAGGTGATCGCACCCTGCAACGATTGCGGGCGCAGGATGAAGATCTCTTCGGGGCCCCAAAGCACGATTATCAGCTGCTCCACCACGATCAGGCCGCCCATGGTCACCAGAATCTGTTTCAGGTGAAAACCATAGACAGGTTTGACGATCACCCGTTCAAACGCCCAGCCAAGCGCCCCGGTGGCAATTGCCGCCGCAACGATGGCCAGAAGGATCGCGATCAGGTTCACCAGCAGGCTGGGCGCATCCGTCATCCCGGCCAACAGCAACAACACGCTGATGCCGACAAAAGCCCCGACCGAGATAAACACCCCGTGGCCAAAGTTGATCACGTCCATCAGGCCAAACACCAGGGTCATGCCGCTGGCCATGATAAAGATCATCATCCCCATTGCCAGGCCACTGACCGTCAGGGTCAGCCAGCTGGAGGTCGCGCCACCGGTCAGGGTAATCGCCAACAATCCCGCGATCATCGCCAGCGGTACCAACAGCATCGGCATGTAGGGGCCGATCCGCTCGCTCAGGCTGGCCGAGGCCATGGTGGGTTTATGTTCAGGTGCAAGGCTCATTGGTCTGCTCCTTGGGTCAAAAAGGTCATTGCGGAACCTCCATGCTCAGGCCCATCAGGCGCTCTTGCAGGTCGTGGTCCCCGGCCAGCTCGGCCATGTCACCGGTCCAGATCACGCGGCCATCATCCATCACGGCGCAGGTGTCGCCCAGCGCCTTGGCCACACTGAAATTCTGTTCGACCAGCAGGATCGAGGCCCCCTGTTCCTTGAGGTCCCGCAGCGCGCGCGCCATGGTCGAGATAATCGCCGGCGCCAGGCCCTTGGTGGGTTCGTCAATCAGGTAAAGCTTGCGTTCTTCCACCATCGCCCGTGCGATGGACAGCATCTGTTTTTGCCCGCCAGACAGATTGCCCGCGTGGCCCTTCCAGAAGGTTTTCAACGGTGGGAAGGCGGCAAAGACCCATTCCAGCCGATCCGGGTCAATCGGCCCGGACGAGGCAGCCAGGATCATGTTTTCCTCGACCGTCAGATCGCTGAAAACACCCATGTTTTCAGGCACAAAGCCGACGCCCTGTTTCGCGATCGCCGGTGTGGGCATTGCGGCGATGTCCTGCCCGTCCAACAGGATCGAACCCGATTTTGCCCGCCAATGCCCCATGATGGTGCGCAAGGTGGTGGTCTTGCCCACCCCATTGCGGCCCAACAACATGGTCACCTGTCCGCGCGGGATTTCCAGATCGACACCTTGCAGAATATGATACTGCGCGATGTCGGTATAGACGTTGTCCAGTTTGAGGATGGGGTCAGACATCTTCCAGCTCCTTGCCCATGTATGCCTCTTGCACGACATCGCTGGCCATCACCTCGGCCGGGTCACCATCTGCGGCCAGCGCCCCGTTGTGCAGCACGATGATCCGGTCGGCTAGCGTGCGGATCACGTCCATCTTGTGTTCGACCAATAGGATGGTCCGGTCCTTTTCGGCCTTCAGTTCGGCGATCAGATCCAGCACGACGGGGGCTTCATCCACGCTCATGCCGGCGGTGGGTTCGTCGAACATGTAAACGGCCGGGTCCAGCGCGATCAGCATCGCGACTTCCAGCTTGCGCTGGTTGCCGTGGCTCAGCGCCGAGACCAGCTGAAACCGCAGATCAAACAGCTTCACTTTTTCCAAAACGGCCAAGGCACGATCTGTCACCTCAGTGTGGCTCGAAGCCATCGAGAACATGTTGAACCCCAGCTTGGCCTTGGACTGGATCACCAGCCGCACGTTTTCCAGCACGTTCAGGTTGGGAAACAGGTTCGTCAGCTGAAACGCGCGCCCAATCCCCAGATCGCAACGTTGCGATACCGAGTTGCGGGTGATGTCGCGGTCATTCAGGATGACCGTCCCTTCCGAGGCCGGAATCTGGCCCGAAATCAGGTTGAAATAGGTTGTCTTGCCCGCGCCGTTAGGACCGACGATTGCGGTCAGCTCTCCGGTTTTGAAGGCACAGCTTACGTGGTCCACGGCCACATGTCCGCCGAAACGAACCGTCAGGTCGTGTGTTTGCAGAATTACCCTGCTCATCGTCTTATCCTGTCAGAGAAAGGCCCCGCATCGGGGAAAGGGGACCGGGGGCAATCCAATGCTGCCCCCGCCCGGTTTTCAAAACTCAGATCACTTGCCGTTGCGGATCGGGATCGGCAGATCGTCGATCGTCAGCTCGCGAACCAGATCCGGGATCGCCCACGGCACATCGTCCTCGACGCGGATTTTGAAGTGGTACATGGACTGCAAGGCCTGGTGGTCTTCGGCGCGGAACTTCATCTTACCCTTGGGGGTTTCCCATTCCATGCCTTCCATCGCGGCGATCAGGTCTTCGGTGTCGGTGCCACCGGCCTTTTTGATCGCTTCAACCACGGCAATCCCCGAGGCCATACCACCCGCAGTGAAGAAATCGGGCGGCGAGCCGAAACGTTCCTGGTGGGTTTTCACCAGCCAGTCGTTGATCTCGTTCTTGGGGTTTTCATAGTAGTAGTAGGTCGCGCCTTCCAGACCCGGCAGGATCTTGTAGACGGCCAGCGCGGCCAGGATGTTGCCCCCGGTCGCAATCTCGATACCGAAACGGCCCGGATCCATGGCGTGGATTTTCCCCATCGGGTTGCCGCCACCGGCCCAGTACATGAACAGTTTCTTTTCGCCTTCTTCATCCTTCAGCGCGTTGAAAATACGCTCGGCTGCAGCGGTGAAATCGGTGGTGTCGGTGGGCGCGTATTCCTCGTGCACCAGCTCGGCACCGGTACCTGCCAGCGCCTCGCGGAACGCGGCGATCCCGTCACGGCCAAACGCGTAATCCTGCGCCAGCGTGGCGATCTTTACGTTCTCACCCGCCAAGGCGATCGCGTTCGCCACAGCATCCTGCGAGCTGTTGCGCGAGGTGCGGAAGATATAGCGGTTCCAGTTTGCCCCGGTGATCGAGTCCGCCACAGCGGGCTCAACGATCAGGATCTTTTCGTATTCCTCGGCCACGGGCAGCATCGCCAGCGCCACGCCCGAGCTGACCGGACCGATGGCCAGATCGACCTCGTCATCGCCATAGGCCTCTTCCAGCAGCGCCTTGCCGTTGTCGGGCTTCAGCTGGGTGTCTTTCTCAATCACGACGATCTTTTCGCCGTTGATCTCCATCGTGCCGCCGGTGGCGTATTCCAGCCCCAGCATCAGCCCGTCATGGGATTGTTTTGCATAGGCCTCGAACGGGCCGGTTTTCCCATAAATATGGGCGATCTTAATATCCGCCATCGCGCCGGTCGCAGCCAGCGCAAACGCAGACACCAAGCCTGTCAAAAGAGTTCGTTTCACGGTGATCCTCCCTGATCGTGAAAGATGCGTTCAGCCATCTGTTTCAATGCTAGAGAGAGGGGGGTTTTACTGTCAATCAGTACAAACCCGTACCCATTTACCCGTAGTTTTCAACACTTGCGCCCTAGCCGCCCGTCAGCGCACGCCATGTCAGCCGCAAGGCCAGCAGGGTCAGAACCGATAGGATAACACGGTCAAAAACCTGCGGGGAAAACCGCCGACCCAACCAGGCTCCAATCGGCATCCCCGCGATCAGAGGCAGCAAAGCCCCCGCGGACAGCAAGGCTTTGGGCGCATCCAACATCCCCATCCAGACCAACATCGGCACCTGCACCACCCCCAAGCCCGCAAAGAAACACGAGATCGTCGGCATGAAGGTCGTTCGCTCCAACCGCATCGCGTTCAAATAGGTGATCGAGATCGGCGCAGACAGACCTGATGCTGTCTGGGCAACCCCGGCCACGAAACCCGGCGCCCAGGCCCATTTCAGCGCGGTGTCATAGGCCAGGCGCCAATGTGGCCGCGTCAGGCGCAATCCGACATATAGAAACACCGCCACCGCGACACACAGCATCAGGATGTCCGTCCGCGCGATGCTGAGCGTCACCGTACCGACCACTGCCCCCAGCATGCCAGCCCCGACGAACCGCAGCAGAAACGGCACCGGCACTACCGTTTTGCGATAAGCCCATGTTTGCCAGACATTCGGCAACAGATTGGGAAACGAGAATACCACCACGGCAAAGCGCACATCCACCGCCGCCGCCAACAATGGCACCGCAATCATCGGGGCGCCGAACCCTGTGGCCCCTTTCAGGATGCCGCCCAACAGGAAACCGACGCCAACGATCAGGATGATTTCAGGGCTCATGGCGATGCCTCGGGATCAGATGCACCGACCGCCATCGACTTCCATCGCAACGCCCGTGATCATGCTGGCCTCGTCCGAGCACAGAAAGCACGCTGCGTTCCCCAGGTCCTCTGGCGTGGAAAAGCGCCCAATCGGGATGGTCGACAGGAACTTGGCTCGCATCTCGGGCGTGTCCTCCCCCATAAAGCTGGCCAGCAGCGGTGTTTCCCCCGCCACCGGGCATAGGGCGTTCACCCGCACGCCTTTGGGGGCCAGCTCGACGGCCATGGTTTTCGTGGCGGTGATCATCCACCCCTTCGAGGCATTGTACCAGTTCAGGTTTGGCCGCGGGCTCAGCCCCGCTGTCGAGGCCACGTTCAGGATCGCCCCGGCCCCGGTTTCCACCAGCATCGGGTTGAACGCGCGTGCCATCAGGTAAACGCTTTTGCAATTCACGTTGAAAACGCGGTCGAATTCTTCGTCCGTCACGGTCTCCATCGGTTTGGGCAGATGGGTGACGCCGGCGTTGTTGACGATGATGTCCACACCGCCCCATTCGGAAGTCACCCTCTCCGCCATGGCACCCACGCTGTCGGCATTGGCGACGTCCACCTGAGCCGCGATACCGGCGATTTCCGTGGCCACTTCGCGCGCCAGTTCAGCATTCAGATCCGCGACCATAACCGTCGCGCCCTCGGCCGCGAATTTCCGAGCAATCCCGGCGCCGAACCCGCTGGCGCCCCCGGTGACGATGGCCCGCTTGCCTTTCAGTCTCATGTCTTTCTCCTTTTCCATACCATTACGTATGGTTTATCCATGCAGCGCGGCGACGGTTTTCAGCGTCGTGAATCCATACATGGCCTCGAACCCTTTTTCGCGCCCATGGCCGGATTTCCCCATCCCGCCAAAAGGCAGTTCAACCCCGCCGCCCGCGCCGTAATTGTTGATGAACACCTGGCCCGTGCGAATACGCTTGGCCATCCGCATCTGCCGCGCACCATTTTGCGTCCAGACCGAGGCCACAAGCCCATATTCGGTACCATTCGCAATGGCGACGGCCTCGTCTTCGTCGTCAAACGGGATCACCACCTGAACCGGGCCGAAAATCTCGTCCCGCGCCAATACATGATCGGGTTTGACCCCGGCGAACAGCGTCGGCGCTACGAAATTCCCACCCTCGGGCGCGTCTTGCAGAACGCCCTGGGCGGCGGTCTCCAGATCACCACCCTGCGCCAGAAACCCGCTGACAATCCCCTGTTGCTTGGCCGAGATCAGCGGCCCGACATCCAGATCCGACATCGCGGGCCCGACTCGCAGCGCACTGTATCGCTCCGCCATCCGCGCCAAGACCTGATCGTGGACCGAGCGATGCACCAAAATGCGGCTGGAGGCCGAGCACGTCTGCCCCGCGTTCTGTATCCCCGCATTCACCAGAAACGGCAGCGCCGCATCAATATCCGCGTCGTCGAACACGACCTGAGGTGATTTCCCGCCCAATTCCAACGTCACCGGCACCACATTCGGCGCGGCGGCCATTTGCACATGCACCCCCGTCGCGACCGAGCCGGTAAAGCTGATATGATCCACCTTGGACGAGGCGCTAAGCGCCGTCCCCGCCTCGGACCCGAGCCCCGGAACGACGTTCAGCACGCCATCGGGCAGACCCGCCTCTTTGGCCATATCGGCAAAGGCCAGCGCGGTCAGGCAGGCGTCTTCCGCCGGTTTCAAAACACAGGCATTCCCCGTCGCCAACGCCGCCCCAACCGAACGACCAATGATCTGCATCGGATAGTTCCATGGCACGATATGCCCGGTCACCCCATGCGGTTCGCGCAGCGTGTAGACGGTGTAGCCGTCCAGATAGGGGATGGTCTCACCATGCAGTTTGTCCGCCGCACCACCATAGAATTCACAATAGCGCGCCAGGGCAATCGCGTCGGCGCGCGCCTGTTTCAACGGCTTGCCAACATCCATGGCTTCGATCCGGGCCAGGTCCTCGACCCGGTCCATCACAAGGTCGCGCAACCGCAATAGTATACGCCCTCGTATGGATGCTGGTGTCCGCCCCCACTTACCCTCAAATGTTGCCCGCGCCGCATCGATTGCCGCGTCGATATCTTCAGCACCACCCCGCGCAATGGCCCCGATCTCGGCCCCCGTCGAGGGGTCCATCAACGGCAACACCTGACCCGAGGCAGGCGCCACCCATTCCCCGTTGATCAAACACTTTGTGGGGTCAAACCATAGGTTCAGCTCGCTCATCTTTTTCTCCGTTCGTCACGTCGTCCGGCAGAACCGGCGCGGCGGCAATCAGTTGCTTGGTATAGTCGTGCTGCGGATGGTCAAACACGCGCGCCGTGTCGCCCTGCTCCACGATCTCGCCCGCGCGCATCACCATCACCCGGTCGGTGATCGAGCGCACAACGCTGAGGTCATGACTGATGAACAGATAGGACAGCTGATAGTCCTTTTGCAGCGCGGCCAGCAGGTCCAGAATCTGGGCGCGGATGCTGACGTCCAACGCGCTGACAGCCTCGTCCAAGATCACGATATCCGGGCGTAAAATCAGCGCGCGCGCAATGGCGATCCGTTGCCTTTGACCACCGCTGAATTCGTGGATATAGCGGTCCATCGCCTCGGCGCCAATCCCCACATCCTCAAGCACCTTGGCGACGCGTTCACGCCAGTCATCCGGGCGTTGGTCCATCAGATGAAAGGGCTCGGCGACCAGGCGTGCGACCTTCCAGCGGGGATTAAAACTGCTGTAAGGGTCCTGAAAAACAACCTGGATACCGGACCTGAGCGCGTTCGGGAAATCTCGCCCAACCACCTGATCAAAAGCGATAATTTCACCACCCTGAATCTCTTCTAGCCCCAGAATAGCCCGGGTCAGCGTGGATTTTCCGCAGCCGGATTCACCGACCAACCCCAGGCTTTCCCCTTTTCGAAGCTGAAAACTGACGCCCTTCACGGCACGGAATGTCTGGGTACCTCCCCACCAGCCTTTGCGCGCAATCGTGTAGTCTCGCACGACATTTCGGACATCCAAAAGCACCTCGGATTGATCCTCGGCCATGCGATCCGGTTGATGTGTCGAGGCCTCGAGCAACGCCTTGGAATAGGGATGTTGCATGTTGCGCAACAGCCAATCGGCAGGGCCGGATTCCACCACCTCACCCTGTCGCATGATCACGATCTTATCGGCCATATCCCCGACCACCGCCAGGTCATGGCTGATCAACAAAAGACCCATGCCTTCTTCGTCCACCAGCTTGCGCAGCAGTGTCAGAATCTGCGCCTGCGTGGTCACATCCAGCGCGGTTGTGGGCTCGTCCGCGATCAGCAATTTGGGGCGCAAAGCAATTGCCATGGCGATCACCACGCGCTGCCGTTGCCCGCCGGATAGCTCATGAGGATAGCGGCCCAGCGGGAATTTATCTTGCGGCAACTCAGCGCGCTGAAGCGCCTGAGCCGCGCGCGTCATCGCCTCGGAGCGACTGACATCTTCGTGGATCAAAATCGTTTCGGCCACCTGATCGCCGATGGTCTTTATCGGGTTCAAGGCGGTCATGGGCTCTTGGAAAACCATGCCAACATCCCGTCCGCGCATCTGGCACAAGTCGGCCTCGGTCATATGCAAAACATCCCGATTGTTCAGCGCAACATCGCCTGAACATACGGTACCGTTTGGCAGCAATTGCAACGCCGCAAAGGCCGTCATGGATTTGCCTGATCCGCTCTCTCCGATCACGCCGACAATCTGGCCCGGAGCAACGGACAGCCCCACATTTTTCAAGATTGGCGTTCCATGGATGGACAGGTTCAATCCGTCGATCTGCAACAGGCTCATGACCGCGCCCTCCGCAGTTTTGGATCGAACACATCGCGCAGCCCATCGCCCATCAGGTTCAACCCCAGAACAGTCAGCAGGATCGCCAGACCAGGGAACAGGGCCATATGCGGCGCAAAGGAAATCATCGTCTGGCTGTCCGCCAGCATCCGCCCCCAAGAAGGCGTAGGGGGCTGCGCGCCCAGACCGACATAGCTGAGCCCAGCCTCGGCCAGAATACCCAGCGAGAACTGGATCGTCCCCTGCACGATCAGCAGGTTCAACACGTTGGGCAGAATATGCTCGACCGAAATCCGCGCAGCCGATTTGCCCGACACGCGCGCCGCCATGACATAGTCACGCGTCCACAGGCTCAGCGCGCCCGAGCGGGTCAGCCGCGCGAACACGGGGATGTTGAAAATCCCGATGGCGATAATCGCATTCAAGGCCGACGCCCCGAAAACCGCTGTGATCATGATGGCGATCAGCAGGCTGGGGAACGCGAATACCAGATCATTGCCTCGCATGATCAGCTCGTCCATCAGCCCGCCCCGGCGCGCCGCAGCGGCCAGCCCCAAGGGAACCCCGACGCCCATACCGATCCCAACAGCGACCAAGGCCACCGCGATCGAGGTGCGCGCCCCCACCATGATCATGCTTAGAATATCGCGCCCAAAATGATCCGTGCCCAGCGGATGCGCCGCACTGGGCGGCTTGATCTTGTTGGCGATATCCAAGCCGGTCACGTCATAGGGAACCCACAGAAAGCTCAGCAAAGCGGCCCCGGCGAAAACCAGCGTCAGAACGGCTCCGATCCAAAGGTTGCGATTGCCCATCAGCGCCGTCCCCTCAGACGCGGATCAACCAGCGCATAGGCCATATCCACCGCGAAATTCACCACGATCACCGCAAATACCAGCAGCATCACCACAGATTCCACGACGATCAGATCGCGCGCGCTGATCGATTGAAACACCAACCGCCCCAGCCCTGGCAGGAAAAACACGTTCTCGATGATGATGGCCCCAGCCAAGAGAAACGAGAATTGCAGACCAATGATGGTCAGTACCGGGATCAGCGCATTGCGCAGCGCATGGCGCCACAAGGCCTGACGTTTGCTGAGCCCCTTGGCGCGGGCCGTCCGGATGAAATCCTCGCTCAGCGTGTCCAACAGGCTGGATCGCATCACCCGGGCCAAAATACTGGCCTGCGGCAAAGCCAGCGCCACCGCCGGCAGGGTCAGCGACTTCAGCGCCGCGAAAAACCCGGCTTCCCATCCAACAAAACCGCCCGCGCTAAACCAACGCAAGTTGATGGCAAAGACCAGCACCATCAGCATTGCGAACCAAAAATTCGGGATGGCCACGCCCAGCTGCGTCACCCCCATTACAGTGACATCCACGGCCGAGCCCCGCCTGGACGCCGCCCAGATCCCTGCCGGAAAGGCGATCACCGTACTCAGCGTCAGCGCATACAGCGCCAGAGGCAACGAGATCCACAACCGCTCGCCAATCATCTCGGCCACGGGCGTGCGATAGGTATAAGAGGTCCCAAAATCCCCTGTCAGCATCCCGCCAACCCAGGAAAAATACCGCTCCAGAACCGAGCCGTTCAGCCCCAGCTCTTCGCGCAGTGCCGCCAACGTGTCCTCTTGAGCATTGATCCCCAGCATATAGGCCGCCGGATCGCCCGGCACGACCTCAAGCGCCAGAAAAATCACGACCGAGGCCACAGCCAGGCTCAGCCCCAGCGACACCAGTCTTTTCAGGAAATAGCGCAGCATTCAGCCCGTCACCCCAGCTTGAAGGCAAGGCGCCTCCTGTTGCTTTTTCTTGGCGAAAATACCCTCCCGCCGAAGGCGTCCGCGCGCACATCACGCGCGAACGTCCGGGATCAGATCACTCGGCCCAATACACGCCGGTCAGATCGGTCGCTTGGGTCGGAGCGTCTTTCCACAGTCCCATCACCTTGGCATTGGCCACGGTAGGGTAGGCCAGCTGGAACAGATATCCGTTCACATAATCCCCCGAGATCTTTTTCTGCATCGCCGTCAGCAATTCCGAGCGCCGTGCCGGGTCGCTTTCCTTGGCCAGCGCCGTATTCAACGCCTGGAACACCGCGCTGTCATACTGAAAATAGTAATCAGGGCGCGCATAGATGCCGATATCGAAGGGCTCGGTATGGCTGACGATGGTCAGACCATAATCCTTGCCGCGGAACACTTGCTCCAGCCATTGCGCCCATTCCAGGTTGCTGATCTCGGCCTCGATCCCCACGGCACGCAGTTGAGCCGCGATGATCTCGCCCCCACGACGCGCATAGGACGGCGGCGGCAATTTCAGCGTGGTCTTAAACCCGTCAGGATAGCCCGCCTCGGCCAGCAGTTTCTTGGCCATATCCGGGTCATAAGCGCTGCCTCCGGTCAGATCGACATAGTCCGGATTGTGCGGCGCGAAATGCGTGCCGATGGGGGTGCCATAGCCGAACATCGCGCCGTCAATGATCGCCTGCCGGTCAATCGCATGGGCCACGGCGGCGCGGACCTTCACGTTGTCCAGCGGCGGCATCTTGTTGTTGGTGGACAGGATCGTTTCGCCTTCGGTCGAGCCGACCAGCACCTGGAACCGTAAATCAGCCTCGAACTGAGGCAGGTTTTCCGGCGCGGGGAAGCCGACAAAGGCATGCACATCCTCGGCCATCACGGCGGCAAAGGCGGCAGTCGGGTCGCTGATGAACTTAAAGCTCACCTTGTCCAGTTTCGCGGGCGTGCCCCAGTAATCGGCGTTCTTGGTCAGGTCGATCTTGTCGCCCTGCACCCAGTTGGTGAACTTGAACGCGCCGGTCCCAATTGGGGTGGTCTTGATGTTTTCGATGCTTTCGGGCGCAACGATCACCGCGTCCCCCCAGGCCATGTTGAACAGGAAGCTACCGTTCGGCCCATCCAGCGTCACCTTGACCGTCATCGGGTCCACCACGGTCACGTCGGTGATGCCTGCGAACAAGGCTTTCTGCGCATTCGCGCTATCCTCGGCGCGGGCGCGGTCCAGGCTGAACTTCACATCCTCAGCATCCATCGTGGTGCCGTCGTGGAACATCACGCCTTCGTTCAGGTGGAAGGTATATTCGGTTCCGTCCTCGGAAATGTCCCAGCTTTTGGCCAGTCCGGGATTCACCGAGCCATCCGCGCCGAAGCGGGTCAGGCCCTCGAACACGTTGGAATACAGGACCGAGTCAATCGCCCCAGCCGCCGCCGAGGTCGGGTCCAGATGCGGTGGTTCCAGCTGCATGGCCACGACGATATCGGTTTTCGCCTGGGCCACGCCCACGCTGGCCGCCAGCGCAAGGGCGCTGATAAAGCCGGTCTTAAGTCCGTTAAAAGTCATCATCTTTCTCCCAATTGTTCAGGCCGCCTCTTCCGGGCTTGCCAAAAGCTCGATCAGGGTTCGGCCCATCACCTTCGCAGAATTGAGCATATCATCCACGCCGACATATTCATCCGGTTTGTGGGCCAGATCCAGAATCCCAGGGCCATAGGCAATGCAGTTGTGCAGCTTGCCGATCCGGTCGATGTGCTTCTGGTCATAGGTTCCGGGGCTGACAACGTATTGTGGGTCTGTCCCCATTGTATTTGAAATTGCCCGCGCCACCGATTGCACGATGGGGGCGTCCTGCCGGGTCATCGTCGGCAACACGCGGTGCAGCTCGCGAATGTCATACCGGAACGTATCGCGATCCGCTTCGACTTTGCGCAAGACCTCCATCACCTCGGCTTGCACATCATCGATGTCTTCTTCGATCAGGAAGCGGCGGTCGATCACCATCCGGCAACTGTCAGGCACACACGGGCTGGGCAGACCGGTAAAATCTGCATCCCCTTCGGCCTGACCCCCGTGGATCGAGTTGATGTTCAGCGTCGATTGCTTGGCCCCTTCGGGCACCACAGGCATATCCGTGCGTTTCTGCGCCAGGGCCGGGAACAGGCTGTCCTCCATTTCCTCGACCACGGCGCCCATGTGGCGGACCGCGCAATCCCCCAAAAACGGCATCGAGCCATGGGCGATCTCGCCGAAGGTTTCGATCTCAGCCCACCAAACCCCGCGATGCCCCAAACAAATCCGGTCTTTATTCAAGGGTTCGGGAATGATCACATGCTGCACGCGTTGGGGCGAAAAAAAGCCCTTCTCGGCCAGATAGGCAACACCACCGAACCCACCGGATTCTTCATCCGCCGTGCCGCTGATCTCGATGGCACCAGCAAAATCGGGACACACAGCGATAAACGCCTCGACCGCGACGATACTGGCCGCAAGCCCCCCCTTCATATCGCAGGCCCCACGGCCGTATACTTTGCCGTCAATCAACTCGCCGCCAAACGGATCAACCGTCCACCCCAGCCCCACATCGACCACATCAATGTGGCTGTTGAAATGCACACATTCGCCAGCGCGCTTGCCCTCGCGCCGGGCAATGACGTTCCAGCGCGGGTATTTCTCGCTGTCACCGGGCGACCCATGCGCGCGCACCAGTTCAATTTCAAACCCTTGGGGACGCAACCGATCCGCCAGAAACTCGCATATGTCGAGATAATTCTCGCCCGGAGGATTTAGCGTCGGAATGCGGATCAAATCCCCCGTCAGCTGGATCAAATCCTCGCGGCGGGCATCAATCTCATCACTCAGGCGCTGGTCGACGGACATGCAGGCAGGGTTCCTCCGAGTCTTGCATTTGATCCCAAAACCATGCATCCCTACCGCATACGGTGCCAATACCGTATGAACACGGTGACATCATGAACGATCTGGAAACCCTGGCCTTCGACAGCGCCCCGATGGGCATCGCCCTGACCGAACAGCGCGTGATCCGCGCCTGCAATGCCTCGTTCGCGCAGATGTTCGGGTATGAAAAACCCGACCTGATCGGCCAGAGCTTTCGTCTGCTCTACGGCACCGATCAGGAATTCCACCAGATCCGCGATATCGGGCTGGAACCCCTGCGCCAATCCATGCCCTATTCCGATGAACGTCTGATGCGCCACCGCGACGGGCACACATTCTGGTGCCGGTTCCGCGCCCGCACCCTGACACCAGACAGCCCGCTCGATCGCATCGTCCTCAGCTTTGCCCTGATCGATACTGATCCCGAAGGTCCCACTCTCACACCCCGCGAACGCGAGGTTCTGATGTGGCTGTCACGAGGCTATACCAGCAAAGAAATCGCCAAGGTCCTCAGCCTCTCTCCCCGCACTATCGAGGACGTCCGCGCCCGCCTCCTGCGCAAGTTCAAAGTCAAGAACGTCGCCGTTCTGCTCAGCCGCCTCGCCGGCGTGACGCACTAAGCCATTTCTTTGCTCTGAAAATACTCATTCCCGGCCTCGCCTCATGGCACCGGGCGCACAAGTTCCGCCACCACCCCCGGCAAGTCGGGAAACTCATCAAAAACCTCAGCATGCGGGATCTGCGTGATGGCCCCTTTCCGATATCCTTCGGAATACAACACAAAGCGAACCCCCGCGCGCACGGCCGTTTCCGCGTCCACTTCACTGTCGCCGACAAAGACCACCTGACCACCGCCCAACGCCCGCACCAGATGCAGCAGCGGTTCCGGATCGGGCTTCTTCACGGCCAAGCTGTCGCCTCCGACCACCGCGTCAAAGAAACCGTCCAAGGCCAGATCCCGCAGGATGGCGCGCGCTGGCGCTTCGGGTTTGTTGGTGCAAAGGGCCAAGATGTGCCCCGCGTCTTTCAGGGCCTGCAATGCCTCGATTGCGCCGTCATAGGGGCGGGTCAGCTTGGCGGCAGCGCTGCTGTAGTGCATCAGCGTGGCGCGGGTCAGTTCATCCTGACGGGCACGGTCCAGACCGAGATGCATGATCACACGCTCAACCAGCTTTGGCAGCCCGTGTCCGACAAACGAGACAATAGTGGACAGGTCCAGCGGGTCTTGGCCCTGATCCGCCAGCATCCGGTTTACAGCCGCGCGGATATCCGGGGCGCTGTCGACCAGCGTTCCGTCCAGATCAAAAACCACCAAAGCCATTGGCACACCTTTGCCAGCCCAGCCATGTCTGACCGGGCACCACCAAGGAACAGAAACCGTTACCGAGCCGCTTCAGCCGCTGCCCGGATCGCGCGGATGTTGTCGCCATAGACGCCCGGATTATCGACCGAGCCGCCTTTGAACACCGCCGAGCCCGCAACGAAACAATCCGCGCCAGCCGCCACCAGCGGTCCGACCGTGACCGGGTCCACGCCCCCATCGACCTGGATCATGATCTCGCGATCACCGATCATCTCGCGGATTTGGCGCACCTTTTCAACCGAAGACGGGATGAACTTCTGGCCGCCGAAACCGGGGTTCACGCTCATGACCAGAACCATGTCGACCAGATCCAGCACTTCAGAGATCACGCTGGCTGGCGTGCCCGGGTTCAGCGAGATTCCCGCCATTTTTCCAGTCGCCTTGATCGCCTGCAAGGTGCGGTGCGGGTGGGGGCCGGCCTCCCAATGGGCGGTGATCATATCGGCGCCCGCCTCGGCATAGGCCTCGATATAGGGATCCACCGGCGCGATCATCAGATGCACATCCATGAAGGTTTTCACATGCGGGCGGAACGCTTTGACAGCCGGCGGGCCGAAGGTCAGGTTTGGCACGAAATGCCCGTCCATCACGTCCACATGGACCCAATCCGCGCCCTCGGCCTCGATGGCTTGGATCTCTTGGCCGAAATTCGCAAAATCGGCGGACAGGATCGACGGCGCGATCTTGATGCTGCGGTCAAACGACATGGGGTTTCCCTTTATTATATGGCGCGCGGGCGGACCCGCGCGGCCTGTCAAACGCTGATGTCAGTCGTCTGCCTTATCGTGGTAGGCAGCCACGCGGTCAACCAGTTCCGAGCTGCCAAAGACCAAAGGCGCGCGGCCATGCAGCGTGTCAGCAGCCAGGTCCATGATCGGGGTTTGGCCATCCGTCACGCCACCCTGCGCCTGTTCAACCAAAAAGGCCATCGGAGCACATTCGTAAACCATACGCAGGCGTCCGTTTTCGTACCCTTTGCGGCCATCGCGCGGATACAAAAAGATACCGCCGCGGGTCAGGATGCGGTGGGTCTCGGCCACCAACGAGCCCACCCAGCGCATGTTGTAGTTCTTCTCCAGCGGGCCATCGACGCCAGCCATGCAATCATCGATGAACGCGCTGACGGGTTTGGTCCAATGCCGGAAGTTCGACGCGTTGATCGCGAACTCTTTCGAGGTCGTGGGGATCTGCATTGCTTCTTCGGCAAGTTCGAACAGGCCCGAATCCGGGTTCAGCACGAATTGCACCGTGCCTTTGCCGAAGGTCACAACCAGCGCCGTGGCAGGGCCATAAACGATGTAGCCGCCCGCCAGCTGTTCGTTGGCCGGGCGCAAGAAGCTTGCCTCGGCCTCGTCCTTGGTGGCGTAGATCGAAAAGATCGTCCCGATTGACACGTTCACATCAATGTTCGAGGACCCATCCAGCGGGTCAATCGCCAGCGCATACTTCCCGGCCTCGTTCAGCAGCACGGCGTCTTCTTGTTCTTCCGAGGCATACCAACGGACCGAGGTCGACTTCAGCGCCTCTGCGAACATCTCGTCCGACAGCACATCCAGGGCTTTTTGCCCGTCACCGTCACTGTTTTCCCCGACCTGATGCGCCAGGGACTGCCCCAGCGAGCCCTTTGCGATGATCTTGGCCACATCTTTGGACACGGCGCACAATGCCTCGATAATCGGGGCCAATTCGGTGGGAATGAGGTCACTCGAGATGACTTGGGTCTGACTGGTCATAATAATCTTCCGGGTTCTATCGGTTGCAACACGATGGCCGTGATATGACATGCTTGGGCGCAGAGTTGAATTTAATAAATCTGGAACCGGTGCAAGAAACGCAATCTGCCCGCCAAAGAAGCTATCACGATCATATATTTACGCCCTTGCAAGCCCCCGCAGGTCTGGCGCCTGGAACAGCTCTTTTTGGCATGATGGCGCTGATCCACCGTGTTTTGCGTGAATCGAATCGCTGTCGGGCGCGCTGAACTCCCTGATATCCCGCCTTGCAGAAATTAATTTCACAATATTGATCCCACATCAGGTTTGTGCCACGCTGCCGCACAAACGGGAGGAAATACCAGTGGCTGAATACCTGCACATGGACCTTACGCATGTATGACCGTCACCTGAAGGTCTGGCCCAAAGGCGTGCCCCGGACCGTGCAGTTTCCACGCCATACCCTGTGCCAAAACCTGATCAACAGCGCCGCGACTTATCCGGATCGCACCGCGATCCAATATCACGGGCGCGAACTGTCTTTTGCCGATCTGTTGGCGCAGGTCGATGCGCTGGCCGGGTATCTGCAAAACCGCTTGGGTGTGGTGAAGGGCGATCGCGTGTTGCTGTATATGCAGAACAGCCCTCAGGCGGTGATCAGCTTTTATGCGATTTTGCGCGCTGATGCGGCCGTGGTGCCGGTCAACCCCATGAGCAAACACGCCGAACTGGCGCATTACGCGCGCGATGCCGGGGCTTCGGTGATGCTGGCCGGGCAAGAGCTGTTGGACAACGCGCTGCCCTTGATCCAGGACGGTGTGCTGCGGACCGTCCTGGTCGCAAATTACAAAGAGCTCGCCGATCCAGACTATGACATCCCTCTGCCCGAGGCGGTGGCCCGGCTGGATCCTGAACAGATACGCGGCGCAAATGTGGAACGCTGGTCCAAGGCCGTTGCAGCCGGGGAAAACCCCGCCCCAGCGCAAGCTACATCCGAGGATCTGGCCGTGATCCCCTATTCCTCGGGGACAACAGGGGCGCCCAAGGGCTGTGTGCACACGCATTTCACGCTTCAGGCCGTCTGTACGGGCGGGCTGACCTGGAACCCGATGCACCCCGAGGATGTCAGCCTGTCTGTCCTGCCGTTCTTCCATGTCACCGGCATACAGACGGCCATGAACATGCCCATTGCCTCGGGGGGGACGATGGTGATCATGACCCGTTGGGACCGTACGGTGGCGGCCAATCTGATTGAAAGATATGGCGTGACGCGCTGGCGCTCGATCGCGACCATGGCGATTGATTTGGCGAATGACGAGAACTTCGACAACTACGACCTAAGCAGCCTGCGCGCCATCGGTGGGGGCGGCGCCGCCATGCCCGAGGCCATCGCCAAGAAGCTGAAAGACATGACCGGGCTGGACTATGTCGAAGGCTACGGCATGTCCGAAACCATCGGCGCCACGCATACCAATCCTGTGGACGCTCCCAAACGTCAATGCCTGGGCATCCCGATGTTTGACGTGGACAGCCGCGTGATTGATCCGACCACGGGAACCGAGTTGGGCCCGAACGAAACCGGCGAAATCATCATGGCCGGACCGCAGATATTCAAGGGCTACTGGAATAACCCAGCTGCGACGGATGAGGTGTTTTTGCACCGCGACGGCAAGACATTTTTGCGCACCGGCGATCTGGGATACTACGACGAGGACGGCTATTTCTTCATGGTCGACCGGGTCAAGCGCATGATCAATGCCAGTGGCTTCAAGGTCTGGCCCGCTGAGGTCGAGGCGATGATGTTGAAACACCCCAATATCGCCGAGGCCTGCGTGATCTCGACCAGCGACCCGCGCCGGGGCGAAAGCGTCAAGGCCGTGGTGGTCCCGCGTGGCCAGGCCAGCGCCGACGATATCATCGCATGGTGTCGCAGCGAAATGGCCGCCTATAAATGCCCGCGTGTGATTGAATTTGTCGAAGCTTTGCCCAAGTCCGGATCCGGCAAGGTACTGTGGCGCGACCTTCAGAACAAAGAAACGGCGATGCAACCTTAGACCAACGCGCAGCTTGACCGGAAACGCCCATATCAAGTAGGTGCGAACAACCCTCTCTCGTCACACCACGGATGAGAGTTAAGCCACGGAGAACGGTGTGCGAAAAAGAACGACTGAGACCACGGCCGACCCTGTCGAAACCGAGTTTGAAAACGACCGCCAATTCGTCACCTCGCTGCATCGCGGTTTGGAGATCCTGCGCGCTTTTAAACCAGATGACACCAGCGGGCTGGGCAACCGCGAGTTGGCGGAACGGACGGGGCTGCCAAATTCGACGGTGTCGCGACTGACCTATACCCTGCTCAAACTGGGCTACCTGGTCTATGAAGAGGGCACCGGACGCTACAGTATGGGAGTTCCGGTTCTGGGGCTGGGCTATGCCTGTCTTGGGGGGCTGCGCATTCGCGAAACCGTGCAACCGCATATGCAACGTCTGGCGGATGAATGCGGCGATGGTGTCCTGGTGGCCCTTGGGGGGCGCGATGACATGACGATGACCTATATCGCAGCGGCGCGGGCCTCGGCCGGGATGATCTCGTTGCAGCTGAATGTCGGGTCGCGGATTTCTCTGGCGCGTTCGGCTATGGGGCGGGCCTATATCGTGGGCACTGAAACCCACGAGCGCGAGCAGATCAAGCAGCGCATCCACGACCGCACCGATCCCGAGGACTGGCCCCGTATTCAAGCGGAAATCGCCGAAGCCGAGCACCAGATAGAAACGCAGGGATTCTATGTGAATATCGGCCAATGGCAGCCCGATGTGAATTCGGTCGCGGTGCCCTATCGCTCGATGCACGGGGACACGCCGATGCTGGCCTTCAACCTGGGGGGACCGGCCTATATCCTGCCCAAGGAACGCTTGGTCGAGGAACTGGGCCCCAAGCTGGTTCAGATGTGCAACACGATTGCCCGCGTGGGCGGATAAGCAGGACAGCATGACCAAACGAGCGGCTTTCTTTGGCGCGTTTCTGGCCGCCATCATCCCATCGATCGGGCTTGCCCAGCATCACGGACATAGCGCGCAGGATGCGCCCTATGCCGGACTTCAATCCCGTCAGATTAAGGGCCTTTCGGATCAGGACATCGAAGAATTGCAGCAGGGTAGTGGCTGGGGGCTGGCCTTGCCCGCCGAGCTGAACGGCCACCCCGGCCCCAAACATTTGCTGGAACTCAGCACTGAACTGGACCTGTCCAGCGATCAGATTGCGGCGATCACCGCCATCTACCAAGAGATGCAGGCCGAGGCCATCGCCGCAGGCGAGCGTTTCATCGCGGCCGAGGCAGCGCTGAGCGACGCCTTTGCCAGCGGGGACATCACAGACGAAACGCTGCAACAGTTGCTCGCCGAGGCGGCCGAGGCCCGCGCCGCCCTGCGGTTCGTTCACCTGTCACGGCACCTGTCCACGCCCGCGCTGCTGAGCCGGGCGCAGATCAAGCGCTACAACGTGCTGCGCGGCTATGCCGACGATCCCTGTGCCAACGTCCCCGACGGGCATGACCCGCAGATGTGGCGCCGCCACAACGGCTGCGAATAAGGGCTGCGGTCAGGGTACCAAAACCAGCTTGCCGGTTGCTCCGCGCCCCAACACACGTTTCAGAATGTCCGCTGCATCGGACAGGGGATACCGCCCCTCGATCAAGGGCTTGATCTTGCCGGAGTTGTACCAGCCAATCAGCTCTTTCATGTTGTCGGCATAGGCCTGCGGTTCGGCCTGGGTGAAATTGCCCCAGAACACGCCGACCACAGCATATTCCTTGACCAGCGACAGGTTTACAGGGAATTTCGGGATCTCTCCGCTGGCGAAACCGATCACCAGCAAGCGCCCGTTGCGCGCCATCGACCGCGAACAGGCGTCAAACGCAGCCCCCCCGACCGAGTTGTACACCACGTCGACACCTTTGCCATCGGTTAGGGCTTTTAGGTCATTTTTCAGGTCGTCATATCCGATCGCCTCGTCTGCGCCAGCCTGTTTGGCGATCTCGCGTTTTTCGTCGGTCGAGCACACGGCAATCACCCGTGCGCCCATGATCTTGCCGATTTGCACGGCCGCAATTCCTGTCGCGCCAGCCGCCCCCAGCACGCACAGGGTTTCGCCCGCCGTCAATTGTGCGCGCTGTTTCAACGCGTGATGCGAGGTGCCATAGGCCACCAACAAAGCACAGGCATCTGCGCCATCCATGTCACCGATTGCGAAGGCGCGGCGCTCGTCCACCATGACTTTTTCGGCATACCCGCCAAGGCTGCACACCGTCGCGACGCGCTGACCGACCTGCAAGGATGTGACGTCCGGCCCCAACGAGTCCACGACACCTGCGGCCTCCATCCCGGGGGTGAACGGATGCGGCGGTTTCATTTGGTACAACCCCTGAACGACCAATCCGTCCGGATAGTTCACACCGGCGGCTTCGACTTTGATTACCACCTGGCGCCCCGATGGCGTGGGGTCGGCGATCTCTTCGTATTTCAGTGCATCCAGCGGCGCGAATTCATGGCTGACAATGGCCTTCATCGGTGTTTCTCTCCCTCTCGTCCGGCGCAATTCGGCCCCGGTTTGTCTAAGATCAGAGTACGGGCTGCACGCCACGCAGGCAACTGCGCGCCGGACGTCATAGCGTATGACGGTGCGGCACATTCCCAATTAACCCATTGAATTTTTTTCCAGAAAGATGTGACGCATCGTCAGTCCCAAGAAACCCGGAAAATCGCATCGCGGAAGGTAATTTCGTTTTGGCTGTCCTGCGGCTTCGCGCTAGTCTTTTTGTCAGGGAGATTTTCTTAGGGAGGAATTCATGCAAGGCATGATGATGCAGCGGCCGTTGCTGGTCAGCGATCTGTTAACATTCGGAGCGGACGCAAATGCCGGGTCCGAGATCGT
This sequence comes from Thalassovita sp. ABM4_323, assembly GCF_056158665.1. NCBI lineage: Bacteria > Pseudomonadati > Pseudomonadota > Alphaproteobacteria > Rhodobacterales > Roseobacteraceae > Thalassovita > Thalassovita sp. ABM4_323. The sequence continues at coordinate 501,544 of NZ_JBSWTS010000007.1, forward strand.
TTCGGCCCGAACCGAGGGCGACATTCACCGACAGACCTATGCCGAAACCGTGCCCCGCGTGGCGCAGCTGGCGCACGCCTTGCAGGATCGCGGCGTGAGTCTCGGGGATCGAATCGCGACCCTGGCCTGGAATGGGTACCGGCATTTCGAACTGTACTATGCGATTTCCGGCATCGGCGCGATCTGTCATACGATCAATCCGCGCCTTTCGGCCGAACAGCTGATCTATATCGTCAACCATGCCGCCGATAAGATGATTTTCGTGGACACGACCTTTGTTCCGATCCTCGAAGCGGTCAAGGATCACCTGCCCGCCCAGATGACCTATGTCGTGATGACGGATCGCGCACATATGCCGGAAAACAGCCTGAACGCGCTGTGTTACGAAGAGCTGCTGGACGGCCAACCAGATCATTTCGACTGGCCCGAATTCGACGAAAACACCGCCTGTGGGCTGTGCTATACCTCGGGGACCACGGGCAATCCCAAGGGCGCGCTGTATACCCATCGCTCGACCGTGTTGCATGCTTTGATCCTGGCCAGCACCGTGGGCGGCGCGATCCCAAAAGAGGGCAAAGTTCTGCCCGTTGTGCCGCTGTTTCATGTCAACGCCTGGGGTCTGCCCTATGCCGCGCCCATGCTGGGCCTGTCGCTGATCATGCCTGGTCAGCACCTGGATGGAGAAAGCCTGTTCAAGCTGATGGACAGCGAAAAAGTCGACAGCGCCTGGGGCGTCCCCACCGTCTGGATGGGCCTGATGGCCGAGATCGAAAAGCAAGGTCGCAAACCCGAGGGATTCTCGGATGTGGTTGTCGGCGGCTCGGCCGCGCCGCGCACCATGATCGAGAAATTTGAAAAACTGGGCGTTGCCGTGGGCCATGCATGGGGCATGACGGAAATGAGCCCCATCGGCACCCATGGGGTCATGCCCAACTGGGTTGACGAGCTGCCCTTTGATCAGATGATCGACAAGAAATCCCTGCAGGGCCGTCGCGTGTTTGGCGTTGAACTGAAAATCGTCGATGACAATGGTCAGCGCGTGGCACATGACGGCAAAGCCGTCGGCGAGCTGTTTGTGCGCGGCAACACCGTGGTGTCGGGCTATTTCAACAACCCCGAAGCGACCCAGGCCGCATTGGACTCTGACGGTTGGTTCGGCACGGGCGACATCGCCAGCATCGACAGCGATGGCATCCTGTCCATCCAGGATCGCGCCAAGGACCTGATCAAGTCTGGGGGCGAGTGGATCTCGTCGATTGATCTGGAAAACGTCGCGATGGCTCACCCGTTAATCGCGGCCTGCGCCGCCATCGCGATGCCGCATCCGAAATGGGATGAGCGCCCCATTCTGGTTGCTGTCGCAGCGGGCGCTGACAAACCCGATCTGGACGAAATCCACACCCATATGTCCGAGCATTTCGCCAAATGGCAGTTGCCCGACGACGTGATCTGGGTGGATGAGCTGCCGCTGACAGCGACCGGGAAGACCTCGAAACTCACCCTGCGCAATCAGCTGTCGGACTATGTACTACCCGACATGCGGTAACCAAAAAGGGGCGCCTCATCTGGCGCCCCAATTGGTTTCGGTCGGCAGGTTCTAGACCTCCAGCCACTCTTTGCGAACATCCTCGCGGTCCCGAAAATCGGCGGGCGTGCCAGACCAGACGATCTCGCCATGCCCCATCACATAGACCCGATTGGCGATCCGCAGCGCGATCGACAGCTTTTGTTCGACCAGCAAAATTGCGACGCCGGTTTTGGCGATCTCGGCGATCATGTCACCGATCTGGTGCACGATCTTGGGGGCCAGACCCTCGGTTGGTTCGTCGATGATGATCAGGTCCGGGTCGCCCATCAGCGTCCGGCACATCGTCAGCATCTGCTTTTCCCCGCCCGACAGAACGCCCGCCAGATTGTCCGCCCGTTCGCGCAGATTGGGAAACATATCCAACATATCATCGACCGAGTATTGCCCCGGAGATTTCATGTTCTTGATCCCCAGGATCAGGTTGTCGCGCACGGTCATGGTAGGGAAAATATCCCGGCTTTCAGGTACATAGCCCAAACCCAGCCGCGCGATTTTATGGCTTTCCAACCCCGAGATCATCTGCCCCTTGAACGTGATGTCCCCCTTGGGGGGCACCTCGCCCATGATGGCCTTGGCGGTGGTAGATCGGCCCACCCCGTTGCGACCCAGCAAGGCGATCACCTCGCCGGGCATGATCTCCATTTCGACCCCGCGCAGAACGTGGGATTTGCCGTAAAAGGCGTTCAGGTCTTTCACCGTCAGCATTGGTTGGGTCATGCCGCACCCTCCTGTTCCAAGGCATCGGCCTCGTCACCTAAGTACGCTTCGCGCACCTTGGGATCGCCACGGATTTCCGCGGGTTTGCCGGTGGCGATGATCTGGCCGTAGACCAGCACGCTGATCCGGTCGGCCAGGTTAAACACCACGCCCATGTCATGTTCGACGATCAGCAGGGTCTTGCCCTCGGTGGCCTGTTTGATCAGCGCCACCGCGCGCTCGGTTTCCGAGTGCGACATGCCCGCGGTGGGCTCGTCCAGCATGATCACATCCGCCCCGCCCGCGATGGTGATCGCGATTTCCAGCGTGCGTTGATCGGCATAGGGCAGCAGGGCCGCCGGCAGGTTTGCCTTGTCCAGCAAGTCCACCGATTCCAGGATCTCGGCGGTTTTGCGTTGCACCTGCTTCAGATTCCCCACATTGCGCCAAAAGCTGTAGCCATAGCCCATCGAATACAGCACCCCGCAGCGAACATTTTCACGCACAGTCATGTTCGCGAAGATGTTCGACACCTGAAAACTGCGCGACAGGCCCATGCGGTTGATGCGGTACGGTTTCTGCCCGCCAATTTCAGTTCCGCGCAGTTTTACGCTGCCCGAGGTCGGGTGATACCCGCCCGAGATCAGGTTGAACAAGGTGGATTTCCCCGCCCCGTTTGGCCCGATGATCGAGTGACGTTCACCCGGTTCGATGTCCAGCGACACGCCCTGAATGATCTTGGCCGGACCGAAATTTTTGGTCAAATCGGTGATAGAAAGTGCCGGTTGCGTCATGCGTGGCCCTCCTTTTTGCGAAGATGAGCCAAGCGCAGAAGCCCCGCGCCAGCCACGATAGGCAGGATGATCAAACCCCAGGTCAGCACCGATTCAGTGGCCAGATGCAGCCCGAACGGTTCAAAGCTATGACCATAGCCGTTGGACCAATGCACGCCGACCTCGACCAGAACGATCACGCCGATCAGCATCAGCAAACATCCCAGCCCATAGACCAGCCATTTCCCCAGGTGCTCAGTGCGATCCGCGGACCGCAGCCCGTTGAAAAATCCGGCGACGATCCCGGCCAGACCACCGGGTGCAAACATCACCACGGCCATGAACAGGATGCCCAGATACAGCAGCCAGGCCTCGGAATAATCCGACATCATCGACTGCATATAGGTCAGCACCACCGCGCCCAGAATGGGCCCGGCAAAGTACCGGATACCGCCGATATAGGCCATCAGCAGCACCATGCCTGACGGGACCAAAGACAGGGCCTCGGGGGTAAAGATCTCGTAGTTGACCGCGGCCATACCGCCGGCCAGACCCGCGAACCCACCCGCGAAGATAAACACCAGATAGCGCACGCGCTGCGGGTCATAACCCACGAACTCGACCCTTTCGGGATTGTCTCGGGTGGCCTCGGACATCTTGCCCAGCGGAGTGCGCGTGAACGCATAGGTGCCAACAGCGCCGACGAACGTCCAAAAGGCGATGAACCAGTAGACCTCGTTGATCGGCCCCAGCGACAGACCAAAGGTTTCCGGCCCGTTCATCCGATCGCCCGAGATACCCTCTTCGCCGCCGAAGATCGACCCGAACATGAACCCCGCCGCCGCGATCAGCTCGGCCACACCAAGCGAGATCATGGCAAAGGGCGTCCCGGCGCGCCGACAGGAGGGCCAGCCGATGATCGCACCAGCCAGCGCCCCGCCAGCGAAGCCAATGATGGGCAGGAAGAACACCGGATACCCGGCCCAGAACCCGCCATCACCATAGGCGGCCTCCTCGATCCAACCCATCGCATGGACGGCCGCGTAGCCACCCAAACCGAAGTACACCGCATGCCCAAAGGACAGCAGCCCCCCGCGCCCCAGCAGCATGTTATAGCTGAGCGCGAAAACGATATTGATGCCCATCGCATTCATCAGCGAATACATGGTGCGCGACGGCCCCATCATCGGGATCAGCACCAGGACCAGCGCCAACCCGGCAAAGGGCAGCACGCGTTGCGCGAATTTCTGACCGCCCGAGGGTGCCAGGCTTTCAAAGTTCTGTATGGTTTGATCGCTCATAGCTCTCGGTCCCCCAACAGGCCACGCGGGCGCACCATCAGGATCAGCACCAGCATCAGGAACGGAATCATCGGGGCCAGCGAGGAAATGGTGATACTGCCGACCTCGGACGTGGCGGACAGACCCAGCCAGCCGAACAGGTCGGCAAAGTTGGCATCAATCGCCACAGCAAAGGTTTGCAACAGGCCCAGCAGCATCGCGGCCAGAAAGGCGCCCATCAGGCTGCCCAACCCGCCAACGACGACGACCACGAACACGATCGGCCCCATCTGCACGGCCATCGCCGGATCAGTGACCAGATAGTTGCCTCCGATTACGCCCGCCAGACCGGCCAATGCACAGCCCACACCGAACACGGTCATGAAAATGCGCGGCACGTTGTGGCCCAGATGGCCCACCATGTGCGGATGGCTCAGCGCCGCCTGAATGATCAGGCCCGCGCGGGTGCGGTTCAGGATGAACCACAGCACCACCAGCATCGCCAGCGCCACGACCAAGGTGAAAATCCGGTACGCCGGGTATTGCGCGCCGAACAGTTCGAACAGGGGGAAATCCAGCAGCTCGGGGATACGGTAATCCACAGCGTTGCGGCCCCAGATGATCTTGACCACCTCGTCGATCAGATAAGCCAGACCAAAGGTGAACAGCAGCTCGGCCACGTGGCCATTCACGTGCACGGTGCGCAGCCCCCAGCGTTCAACGGCAGCCCCCACCAGACCCACAAGGATCGGGGCAAACACCAGCGCCAGCCAGAAACTGCTGACCTCGGAAATTGTATACGCGAAATAGGCCCCCAGCATGTAAAAGCTGGCATGTGCAAAGTTCAGCACGCCCATCATGCTGAAAATCAGGGTCAGACCACTGGACAGCATGAACAACAGGAGGCCGTAGATCACCCCGTTCAGGAGTGAAAATACGATCGTTTCCATGGAAACCTCTTAATCGGTGGGTGCCATCCGCAAATGGCACCCTGAATGTCAGCAAAGACGCTTAGGACGGGCGCTTCATTTTGCAGGTGGTGTCGGTTGCGGTCGAATCTGCCTCGATCCGATCTGCCTCGCCCGACGTCCAGCCCAGCGGCAATTTCTCGACCCCGCGCCCTACATTGTCCGAGAAGGTCGACATGAACATCGGCTGCAGGATCTGGTGATTGTCCGCCCGCATGGTCACCGTGCCGGTCGAGCTTTCATAGGTCATGCCCTCCAGCGCAAAGGCCACGGCCTTGGGCTCGGTGCTGCCAGCCTTGTCCGCCGCCATCGCCAGCATGTTCATCGCGTTGTGAATGCGGTGATAGTAATAGTTATCGTCCGGATAGGCGGCCTCGTACCCATCCACATAGGTGGCCTGAGCATCAGGCATCGGCAGGTTCGTGTTGTGCTCGACGATGGCTTTGACCTGGCCAACCGCAGCGGCCCCCATCGCAGTCGCGGCGCCTTTGGACCCGCCATAATAGGTCAGGATTGGGCCATCATAGCCGGAATCGATCGCGGCCTTGATCAGCAGCACCATGTCCGCGCCCCAGTTGCCAGTGATCACCGCGTCAGCACCCGAGCTGATGATCTTTTGCACATAGGGGGTGAAATCCTTGACCTTACCCAGCGGATGCAGCTCGTTGCCGACGATCTCGATATCCGGGCGCTTTTCGGTCAGGTTTTTGACGGCTGCGGCCGACACGGCCTTACCGAAAGAATAATCCTGCCCGATGATATAGACCTTCTTGATCGCGTCCTGGGCCTTCACCCAGTCGGTCACGGCCTCCATCTTCATGTCCGCATCCGCATCAAAGCGGAAATGCCAGAAGTTGCAGCGATCATTGGTAAACGCCGGATCCACGGCGGCATAGTTCAGGAACAGAACTTCTTCGCCCGGGTTGCGCTTGTTGTGCTTGGCAATCGCGTCGATCAGCGCCGAGGCCACGGATGACCCGTTCCCTTGAGCGATGAATCGCACCCCCTGATCCAGTGCCTTTTGCAGCTGAACCAGCGATTCTTTTGGGTTGATCTTGTTGTCCAGGCCAATGATTTCGACATCTTTGCCACCGATACCGCCCTTGGCATTCACTTGTGCCGCAGCGTAATTCCATTCGTTTAAACCCGCCTGGCCCGACGGACCAAACGGCCCGGAAAGCGGGTCAATAAAAGCAATTTTCAGCGTCTCGGCCGACGCGCCTGCCGTTGAAACAAAGGCAATCGCTGCCGCCAGAGCGGCAGATTTCACAAGATTTATGGTTTTCCTCCCTTTAGAAAGAAAGGACCATTCCAGATGGAGGCCCCCTCGCGGGGCCGATCAAACGAGGTGCCTGTACGCTTGTCAATCATTTTGTGAAATTCTATTCTGCATAGTGAAATACGCCAAAGGGAGGGGTGTAGATGATCAAGGGCTTGGCCGAGGGGGCCGACGATAACCAGGTGTTCGCCAATTGGATCACCCAAAACTGCCCAGAGTTGCTGTTGGGGCGACCGATGGACGAGGACGCGATCGTTTGGGGCGGAAAGAACTGGACCTTCAAACGCGAAGATCAGAAACAGTGGTTTGAACGGGCGCGTGACGTCGGGCTGACGGCACCGCGCTGGCCCACGGCCTATGGAGGGGCCGGGCTGACACGCGCCCAAGAAAAGGCCTTTCGCGAAGAGATGCTGCGCCTTGGGGCTCCCTCTCCCTTGGAAAGCTTTGGGTTGTGGATGCTGGGGCCGGCGTTGCTAGAATTTGGCACCGAAGAACAAAAGCAACACTTCCTGCCCCAAATCACACGCGGCGAAATTCGCTGGTGTCAGGGATATTCCGAACCGGGTGCCGGCAGTGATCTGGCCAATGTTCAGACCCGCGCCGAGGACATGGGGGATCATTGGCTGGTGAACGGGCAGAAGATCTGGACCTCGTATGCGAATAAGGCCGACTGGATTTTCGCACTGGTCCGCACGGATCGCGAGGCCCCCAAACACCTAGGCATCAGCTTTATGCTGATCGACATTACCTCGCCCGGTGTCACCACCAAACCCATTCAATTGATCTCGGGCAAGTCGCCGTTCTGCGAGACCTTTTTTGACAACGTCAAAGTACCAAAGTCTTATGGGGAAAAGATTTCTTCGATTGTCGGGACAGAAAATCGCGGATGGGACGTGGCCAAACACCTGCTGACGCATGAACGCGAAATGATTGGTGCCGGCGGGGGCGGGCTGCTGGGCGGTCGCGCGATCGGCGAGGTTCTGGGTGATACGGTTGACCCGGTCATCCGCGCCGAGGCCATGCAGCTGGAGGTCGACAATCTGGCCTTCAACCTGACCATGGACCGCTACAAGGATCAGGCGCAATCCGGGCGTGGCGTTGGGAACGCCAGCGCAATGCTGAAATACTATGGCACCGAGTTGAACAAACGCCGCTACGAGATCTTGATGTCCGCAACTGGCAGCGAAGGTGTGGAATGGGATGGCGCGCATGGCGAATTGGCCCCCGAATGGTTGCGCACCAAAGCCAACTCGATCGAAGGCGGCACCAGCGAAGTGATGCTGGACATTATCGCCAAACGTGTTCTCGATCTGCCGTCGAAGTAAGGAATTCTGATATGCAAAGTCTTCTTGAAACCGAAGACGAAACCCTGCTGCGTGATTCAGCGCGCGGGTTTCTGAAAGAGGCCTCTCCGATCAGCGCCCTGCGCGAGAACCGTGACAAAGGACGTGCCTATGACCCAGGCTTGTGGCGCGAAATGGCGCAAATGGGGTGGACCGGGGTGCTGGTCCCCGAAACACAGGGCGGCGCGGATATGGGACATCGCGCGGCCGGAATCCTGAGCGAAGAGATGGGGGCCGTGCTGTCCGCCAGCCCTTTTATTTCCACATCTGTGGTTGCGGCTTCCACTCTGCGGAATGTTGCGACGGACCGGGCCACGCATGCGTTAACCAATATCGGCAGCGGCCAGACCACCTATGCCCTGGCAATTGACGAAGGAGCCAAGTTCGACCCGGCCTCCTGCGCGCTGGCGGCACAAAAGGTCGGAAACGGGTATAGGCTGACCGGAGCGAAGGCGTTTGTCGCCGACGGAGGCACGGCCGATCGCCTGCTGGTTGTGGCGCGCACGGGCGGCTCGGTCGGTGAGCGCACCGGCCTGACCGTGTTCGACATTGACGCGGCGCGCGCGGGCATCGAACGCTCGGCCACCGCCACCGTGGACAGCCGCGATCACGCGCGGATCGACTTCGTGAATGTCGAGGTGACGGGCGATGACATCATCGGCGACCTGGACAATGGCTGGGCCACAATTCGCAGCGGGATCGAGGCCGGACAGGCCGCTCTTGCCGCCGAGCTGGCAGGCGTCGCAGGCGGGGCCTATGCCATGACCGTCGGCTATCTGAAAGAGCGCAAACAGTTCGGCCGGACCATTGGCTCGTTCCAGGCGCTGCAACACCGCGCCGCCCATCTGTGGAGCGAAATCGAGGTTACTGCCAGCGCCATCGCCAATGCGGGCCGGGTTCTGGACGACGCGCCGGATCAGGCGACCATGGCTGTGTCCTTGGCCAAAGCCCGCGCCACGGCGACCGCCAAACTGGCCGTCAGCGAGGGCGTGCAGATGCATGGCGGCATAGGGATGACCGACGAATATGACATCGGGTTTTTCATGAAACGTGCGCGTGTCGGGGCCGAATGGCTGGGCGACTATGGCTATCACGCCGCCCAGGTCGCGGCCGCGCGCGGGTTTTGATCGGGACTTTGAGGGGAGACAAAATGAAACCGAATGAATTGTTTGATCTCAGCGGCAAGACCGCTTTGGTCACGGGCGGGGCCACCGGCATTGGCCGCATGGCCGCCGAAGGATTGGTCGCCGCCGGGGCGCGTGTTCTGATCGCTAGCCGCAAGGCCGAGGCGTGCGAAGCGGTCGCAACCGAGCTGAACGATCTGGGCTATGACGGCAGCGCCGAGGGCTTTGGCGGGGATGTCGCCACCGAGGCGGGCATTGCCGCTCTGGTCGCAGAAGTCAGCAAACGCACGGACAAATTGCACATCCTGATGAACAACGCGGGCCGCACGTGGGGGGCGCCCTTGGGGCAGCATCCTTACGAGGCCTGGGACAAACTGCTGGGCCTGAATGTCACCGGCATGTTCCACCTGACGCAAAGCTTGCTGCCGCTGATGATGAAGGCCAGCACCCCCGGGGATCCGGCGCGGGTGGTGAATGTGGGCTCGGTCATGGGGGATATTCCCAAGGGCACTGCGACCTATTCCTATGCCGTATCCAAGGGTGCGGTGCATCACATGACGCGGGTTCTGTCCAATGATCTGGCCCCGCAAGGGATCACGGTGAACGCCATCGCTCCGGGGCCGTTCGTATCGAACATGACCGCCTTTGCCATTGGTACCGAAGCGGGTCAGAAACGTTCGGCCAAGGGCATTCCTCTGGGCCGCGTTGGCTGCCCCGAGGATATCGCCGGCGCGCTGCAATATCTGTGTGGTAAGGGCGGGGCCTATGTCTCGGGGGCGATCCTGCCGCTTTCGGGTGGGTTGCAGGCCCATGCCCCGGGATCTTTGTTTGGCGGGGATTTGTGAGATGAGCTTTCCCGCCTCTGAATTGCTGTCGCTGGACGCGTTCCGCGCCAAGGTCGGACAAGAGCTGGGCGTGTCGGATTGGACCACGATCACCCAGGATCAGATCGACACCTTTGCCGCGTGCACGGACGACCACCAGTTCATCCATGTCGACCCCGAGGCCGCCGCAAAAACGCCCTTCGGCGGCACCATCGCGCATGGGTTCCTGACCCTGTCGATGCTGTCTTCGATGGCCTACCAGATGCCCTCGATCACGGGCACGGTGATGGGCGTAAACTATGGGTTCAACCGGTTGCGGTTCGTGTCTCCGGTTCGGTCGGGCGCGCGCATACGGGCGCGTTTCGTGCTGAAATCATTCGAAGAACTCCGCCCCGGTGAGATACAAACAATCATGACCGTCACGGTCGAGATTGAAGGGCAGGACAAACCCGCGCTGGTCGCTGACTGGCTGGGACGCCGATACATGGAGAAGAGCGAATGAGCGAAGTACGTTTTGACGGCCGCGTGGCCATTGTAACCGGAGCAGGCGCAGGTCTGGGGCGCAGCCATGCGCTGGGTCTGGCCGCGCGCGGGGCCAAGGTTGTGGTCAACGATCTGGGCGCGGCCACCGATGGCAGTGGGTCGGGCTCGGACGCGGCGCGCGCCGTGGTCGAGGAAATCCGCGCGGCTGGCGGCAAGGCCATCGCGAACGGCGCAAACGTGGCCGATGCCGATCAGGTTCAGGCCATGGTGGACCAGGCCATCGCCGAATACGGCCACGTGGACATTCTGGTCAACAACGCGGGCATCCTGCGTGACAAGACCTTCGCCAAGATGACGCTGGACGATTTCCAGAAGGTCGTGGACGTGCACCTGATGGGCACGGCCAACTGCACCCATGCGCTGTGGCGCCATATGATCGAACGCGAGTATGGCCGGATCGTCCTGACCACCTCGTCCTCGGGGCTGTATGGCAACTTCGGACAGGCGAACTATGGCGCGGCCAAAGCCTCGATGCTGGGGTTGATGAACGTGCTGCACCACGAGGGCAGCCGCAAAAACGTGCGCACCAATATGCTGGCCCCCACCGCCACCACGCGCATGACCGAAGAGCTGTTCCCGGCCGAGGTCAAGGACCTGTTGAAGCCCGAAACCATCACCCCCGGCCTGCTGGCTTTGGTCAGTGAAGATGCCCCCAGCCGCATGATCCTGGGCGCTGGCGGCGGCTGTTTCGCGGAAACCAAGGTCTACGAAACCCGCGGCGTGGCCCTGCAGGGCGATGATCTGTCCCCCGAGGGCGTGCTGGCCAACCTGGACACCATCCGCAGCGCAGACGGCCAAACTCCGATGGAGGGCGCCTTCTCGCAAACCGAAAAATATATCGCCATGGCCGCAGAAATACGCGGCATAGACATACAGAAAAAGGACTGACCCATGCGTGACGCAGTCATCGTTTCCACCGCCCGCACCCCAATTGGCAAGGCCTATCGCGGCGCTTTCAACAACACCTCGGCACAAGAGCTGATCGGCCATGCCGTCAGCAACGCCGTCAGCCGCGCAGGGCTGGACGGGTCCGAAATCAGCGATTGCGTGATCGGCGCGGCGCTGCAACAGGGCTCGACCGGGGGCAATATCGGGCGTCAGGCCGTGATCCGCGCGGGCCTGCCGGTGACAGTCGGCGGCATGTCGATGGACCGCCAATGTGCCAGCGGCATGATGGCCATCGCGACGGCGGCCAAGCAGGTTGTGCATGACGGCATGGACATCTGTATCGGCGGCGGCGTCGAGTCCATCTCTCTGGTGCAGAACCAGCAGATGCGCACCGATTGGATGGCCGACCCATGGACCAAGAAGAACAAGCCGTCTTTGTACATGTCCATGCTGGAAACCGCCGAGATCGTCGCCGACCGCTATAACGTCAGCCGCGAGGATCAGGACGCCTATGCCCTGCAATCGCAGCAGCGCACGGCGGCAGCGCAAGAGGCGGGCAAGTTCGATGACGAGATCGTACCGCTGACCAGCACCATGGGCGTGATGGACAAGGAAACCAAAGAGGTGTCCTTTAAAGAGGTGACGCTGACCAAGGACGAGGGCAACCGCCCCGGCACCACGCTGGAAAATCTGCAATCGCTGGCGCCGGTGTTCAAGGACGGCCAGGCGGTGGCGGAAGGCAAATTCATCACCGCCGGGAATGCCAGTCAACTGTCCGACGGGGCCTCGGCCTCGGTCATCATGGAGGCCAAGGTGGCCGAGCAGCGTGGCCTGCAACCGCTGGGCCGCTATGTGGGCGTGATGGCTGCGGGTCTGGAGCCTGATGAAATGGGAATCGGCCCGATCTATGCGGTCCCCAAATTGCTGGAAGCGCACGGTCTGAAGATGGATGACATCGGCCTGTGGGAGCTGAACGAAGCCTTCGCCTGTCAGGTCCTGCACTCGGCCCGTGTGCTGGGCATCCCCGAGGAAATCCTGAACGTCAATGGTGGCGCGATCTCGGTTGGGCACCCCTATGGCATGTCCGGCGCCCGAATGGTTGGCCACGCGCTGATCGAGGGCAAACGCCGCGGCGCAAAATACGTGGTCTGCACCATGTGTGTGGGCGGCGGCATGGGCGCGGCCGGCCTGTTCGAAGTGCTTTGAACCCCGGCGGTTGGGGCCCTAAAGTAGGCGCGGCCCCAACCTCTGTCTTAAAGGATTTCAAATGCCCGAATTGTACCTCATCCGCCATGCCCAAGCCTCGTTCGGGGCGGCCAACTACGATGTTCTGTCCGACCTTGGGCACGATCAGTCGTTCGAGCTGGGCAAGGCCTTGGCGCGCCAGGGCGTCAACCCAGATGCGCTGTTCATCGGGGCGCAGCGGCGGCACCGAGAAACGCTGGAGGGTATCCTCAAAGGCATGGGCCGCGACCCGGAACAGGCGACCATTCTGCCCGGGTTAAACGAGTTTGATTTCAGTGGCTTGCTGGATGCGCACTATGCCAATCGCGACGCCCCTGAGAACATGCATTCAGAACGCAAATCGCATTTCCGCACCCTGCGCGACACCGTGCTGGCCTGGCAACGCGACGAGATCGAGACCCCGCCGGAAACCTGGGCTGACTTCACTGGCCGGGTCGAGGCCGCCCGCCAGTCCATCGCCGCCAGCGGCGCCGAAAAGGTGATTGCAGTCAGCTCGGGCGGGGCGATCGGGCAGATGATCGCAGCCACGCTGAACGCGCCTTCGGATCAACAAATCCAACTGCAATTGCAGATGAAGAACTGCGCCGTGAACCGCTTTATCTTTACGCCGCGCAATTTCTTTCTGCATGGGTTCAACGAGACCCCGCATATCACGGCGGACAATGCTGATCCGCTCTTGACCTATAGTTGAGGAAGCCATGACGACTGACGACCCGACCAAACTGGATACCGATGCCGTTGCCGCCTATCTGGCGGATCACTTGCCGGGCTTTGCCGGGCCTTTGACGGCCGAGAAATTCAACGTCGGGCAGTCAAATCCGACCTTTCGTCTGACCACCCCTACGCAAGCGTATGTTTTGCGCCGCAAGCCGCCCGGAGTGCTGTTGAAATCCGCCCATGCGGTGGATCGTGAATTCCGGGTGCAAAGCGCGCTGCAGGGCTCGGACGTGCCGGTCGCGCGGATGCATTTGTTGTGCGAGGATGACAGCGTTATCGGTTCGACCTTCTATATCATGGACGAAGTTGTCGGGCGCCATTTTGACGATCCTCGGCTAGACGAGCTGCCTCGCAACGATCGCCGCCCAATTCAGGACGCGATGAACAAGGTTCTGGCCGCGATTCATAACGTGGATCTGGCCAACGCCGGGTTGTCGGATTACGGCCCCGAGGGCAATTACTATCGCCGTCAGATCGACCGCTGGACCAAGCAGTATCGCGCCTCGGAAACCGATCAGATCCCCGCAGTAGAAGAGTTGATCACCTGGCTAGACACCAACATCCCCGCCGATGACGGGCAGCGCACGCTGGTGCATGGTGATTATCGCATCGACAACATGTTGTTCCACAAGGACCGCCCCGAGGTCGCCGCCGTGCTGGATTGGGAACTGTCCACCACCGGGCACCCATACGCCGATCTGGCCGCGGTGATCATGCAATGGATGATGCCTCCGGGCGGGGATGGGCGCGGTCTGGCCGGCGTGGATCGCGATGCGCATGGTCTGATGAGCGATGCCGAATTCATCGACGCCTATTGCGCCCGCCGCGATCTGCCGGGCGTGGACAAATTCGGGTTCTATCTGGCCTTCACTTTCTTCCGCATGGCGGGGATCATCCAGGGCGTCTACAAGCGGGCGCTGGATGGGAATGCCTCGAATCCTGAACGGGGCATGGCCATGGGCCCCTATGTCGAGATCTTCGCGAAACACGGGCTGGATGCGGCTCGCTCGGTCTGAGGGACAAATATGACGGACACGCCTTTTGATCCCGCGATCCTAGAGGACCCCTATGCGCTGCAACGCCATCTGGGGTTTGAAATCACCGACTGGCGTGCGGATTTCGCGCGGGTCGAACTGCCGATGTACCCTCATTTGATGAACCGCTATGGCATCCCGCATGGGGGCGTGTATGCCACCATTCTGGACACGGCGATGGGGTTTTCGGGCTGTTTCACCGGGGATCGTGACGCCAAGAAACTAGCGATGACCCTGTCGTTGAACGTCAATTACGAAGGTCAGGCCAAGGGGACGCGGCTGATCTGCGAGGGCCGCAAGACGGGCGGCGGGGCCAAGACCTATTTCACCTCAGGGCTGGTCACGGATGATCTGGGCACACGTATTGCCTCGGGCACCGGGGTCTTCCGGGTGCGAAACGAGACACGGATTGAATAAACGGGAGGAAACAATGGGTGAAACAATGCATCGCATCGCGCTGGCGCGCCGCCCCAAAGGCGAACCAGTCGACGCGGATTTTCGTTACGAAGAGACCCCGATGCCGGTTCCGGGCGACGGCGAGGTTCTGGTCCGCGTGACGCATATGTCGCTGGATCCGTACATGCGGGGGCGTATGGATGACGCGAAATCCTATGCCGCCCCGGTAGAGCTGAACCACACGATGGAAGGTGGCGCAGTAGGCGAGGTGATTGCCTCGAACCATCCGAAATTCGCAGCGGGGGATACTGTGTTTGGTATGTTCGGCTGGGCCTCGCATGGCTGTCTGCCCGGCAATCAGTTGAACAAGATCGACCCGTCGGTTCCGTCAACCACCGCCCTTGGCGTGCTGGGGATGCCGGGCTTTACCGGATGGTTCGGACTGATGGAATATGGCCGCCCACAAGCCGGTGAAACCCTGGTCGTGGCCGCGGCAACGGGCCCCGTTGGTTCGATGGTCGGACAGATGGCCAAGCATCTGGGCCTGCGGGTCGTGGGCATCGCCGGTGGTGCAAAGAAATGCGCCCTGGCCAAAGAGGAATTCGGTTTCGACGAATGCCTGGATCACCGCGACTATGCCACCGCCAAAGAGCTGCGCGCCGCCCTGGCTGAGGCCTGCCCCGATGGCGTGGACATCTACTTTGAAAACGTCGCTGGCAAGGTGCTCGAGTCCGTTTTACCCCTGATGAATGTCGGCGGGCGCATCCCGCTGTGCGGCATGATTGCGTGGTATAACGCGGGGGCTTTGGGCGGGGATATGACGGGCGCCAAGGACAATCTGCCCAAGATGTGGCGCACGATTCTGGTCAACCGCCTGCATGTGCACGGCTTCATCATCTCGGACCATTTCAACCGCCTACCCGAGTTTCTGGCCAGCGCTGGCCCGCTGGTTGCGCAAGGCAAGATCAAGTATATCGAGGACGTCGCCGAAGGGCTGGAAAATGCGCCGGCGGCCTTTATGAACATGCTGAAAGGCGGGAATTTCGGCAAGCAGATCGTAAAGATCTAGACCCGGCCCAGCGGCAAAAAGAAAACCCCCGGCAGCGTCCAATCTGCCGGGGGTTCTTTTTGTTTCTAATGACTTAGGCAGCCTGATTGCCCGCCATGACCCGGCTAAGGTGATAGTCCGTATCGCCCAGCTGCGCATCCAGCATGATCAACCGTTTCGCATAGTGCGAGATCGGGTATTCCCAGGTCATCGCGATGCCGCCATGCATCTGGATCGCCTCTTCGGCGACCAGACGCGCCGCGCGACCGATCAGGTTTTTCGCCATCGACGCATAGCGCGAGGCATCGTCACCACCCAGTTCCGCCGCCGCCTTGATGGTGATCGAGCGCGCCTGCTCGATCTCGGTCAGCATGTCCACGGCGCGATGTTGCAGCACCTGGAACTTGCCGATCGGGATCCCAAACTGCTTGCGCTGTTTTAGGTAATCGACGGTGGTCGCATGGGTCACATCCATGGCCCCGACGGCCTCGGCGCACAGGGCGACAACCCCGGCGTTTACGGCGTCTTCCAGCGCGTCGGTGGCATCGGCAATCAACAGGGTGGCGGGCGTGTCGTCCAGCAACAGCTCGGCCGCGCCCGCGCCATCCATCAAGCCATACCCGGTGACGTTCGCATCAGCCGCAGCGACCTGGAACACGGCCAGAGCCCCGTTCAACTTGGCCGCCACCAGGAACACATCCGCGACTTGCCCACCATAGACGGTACTTTTACGCCCAGACAGGGTGTAGGCCCCGCCTGTTTCGGTCGCTGTGCAGGTGATTTGATCCAGCTCGTATGCCGCGTCCAATTCTGTGATGGCGACCGCGTATTTCGTTCCGCCGGACAACAAGGCCTCGGCATCGGCGTCGGCGGCGTCCAGCAGATGCGCGGCCATGCAGGCGCCAAGGATCGGCTCGGGTGTGATCTGACGGCCCAGCGCCTCGAACACCACCGAGATGTCAAAACCGGTGCCGCCCATGCCACCCGCAAATTCCGGAGCCAGAGCGAACAGGGTGCCCAATTCGGCCATCTCCTCCCATTTGGCGGGGTCGTGGAAAGGTTCTGCATACGCCACCGTATTGCGGTGTTCGACAGGGTACTGATCGGCCAGGAAACGGTTCAGCGTGTCCGCCAGCATCTGGCGGTCTTCGGTCAGGTTAAAGTCCATCTCACAGCTCCAGCATGGTCTTGGTCAGGATGTTGCGCTGAATCTCGTTTGATCCACCGAAAATCGAGGTCTTGCGGTTGTTGAAATACCGCGCCGCATTGTGAGCGGTATCCGCTGGGCCAAACATCAGGTTGCCATCCGTGATATGGCCCGGGAAGGGCGCCGCCGCTGGTCCCAACGCGCGCCGTGCCAGGTCCTTCAGTTCTTGATGGATCACCGTGCCCTTGATCTTGAGGATCGAGGTTTCCGGCCCCGGCGCCCCCTGTTGCTGTGCCTTGAACAGCATCCGCAAGTTGGTGATTTTCATCGCCTCCAGGTCAATTTCTGCCTGCGCGATGCGGGCAGCGAACAGAGGGTCCTCGATCAGCGGTTTGCCGTTGCGCTGCGTCTTACGCGCCAGTGCCTTGACCTCTTCCAATGCCTGCATGGAAAACCCGACACCGGCGATCCCGGTGCGTTCATGGGTCAGCAGGTACTTGGCGATGGTCCAGCCCTTGTTTTCCTGTCCGACCAGGTTGCCATAGGGCACGCGCACGTCGGTGAAAAACACCTCATTCACCTCGTGACCACCTTCGATCAGCTTGATCGGGCGCACCTCGATGCCGGGGGTGTTCATATCCACCAGAATGAACGAGATGCCCTCTTGCTGTTTCGCGTCCGGATCGGTGCGACACAGGCAGAAGATCCAGTCGGCGTGCTGGCCCAGCGTGGTCCAGGTTTTCTGGCCGTTGATCACCCAGTCGTCGCCGTCGCGTACCGCACGGGTTTTCAGGCTGGCCAGATCCGAGCCCGCGCCCGGTTCCGAATAGCCCTGACACCACCAATCGGTTCCGTCCAGAATGCGCGGCAGATAGTGATCCTGTTGCTCTTTGGACCCGAACTTTTGCAGCACGGGCCCAAGCATCGACAGGCCAAAAGGAACGATGCGCGGTGCATAGGCGCGACAGCATTCCTCTTCGAAGATATGTTTCTGGACCGGGCTCCAGCCGGGGCCACCGAATTCCTTGGGCCAGATCGTTGCCAACCAACCGCGCTTGTTCAGAATGGCGTGCCATTCCTCCAGCAGTTCCTTGGTCAGCTCACCGCCCTCGCGCACAGCATCCGAGATATGTTTCGGCAGATTTTCCGCCAGATACGCCCGGACTTCATCGCGGAATGCGATGTCCTCCGCTGAAAAGCTCAGGTCCATGTGTTTCCCTCCCTACCTGTTCAAATCCGCAAAGCTGGACCCGTCATCTGCCATCTTCTGCAGCAAGGCGGGCACCTGCCAATACCGGTCGTCCTCTTTGGCATAGTCCTGGATACGCGCGACCAAGGTCGCGGCTCCGACAGTATCCGCATAGTGCAGCGGTCCACCGCGATGACGCGGGAAGCCATAGCCAAAGACGAACACCATATCGACGTCCAGCGGTCGTTTCGCGATGCCCTCCTCGACAACGCGGGTTGCCTCGACGATCATCGCCGTCATGTAGCGGTCGACAATATCCTGGTCGGTGAAGGCTTGCGGCGTGATGCCTTTTTCGGCACGCACATCGTCAATGATCTTGGCAACCTCGGGGTTCGGAATGGGGGCGCCATTGCCGTAGATATAGAACCCCTGCCCGGTCTTGCGCCCGAACCAGCCATTTTCACAGATCCGGTCGGCCACGTCACCGCCATAGCGATCCGCAGGATTGCGCGTGGCTGCGTTGCGCTTGCGGTTCGCCCATCCGATATCCAGACCGGCCAGATCGCCCACTTTATTGGGCCCCATGGCAAAGCCGAAATCTTCGAGCGCGTCATCCACCTGCTGCGGGCTG
Organism: Thalassovita sp. ABM4_323; assembly: GCF_056158665.1. Taxonomy (NCBI): domain Bacteria; kingdom Pseudomonadati; phylum Pseudomonadota; class Alphaproteobacteria; order Rhodobacterales; family Roseobacteraceae; genus Thalassovita; species Thalassovita sp. ABM4_323. The sequence continues at coordinate 520,257 of NZ_JBSWTS010000007.1, forward strand.
GCGCCATCCAGCACCAGATAGGATGCGGTTTTCAGGTAATGCGCCAGGATACGGTTGCCGATGAACCCATCGCAGACCTGCGCCAGAACACCCACTTTTTTCAAACGCTTCGCCAGCGCAAAGCCGGTGGCCAGAACGTCCGGCGCGGTCTTGGCGCCCTGGACGATTTCCAGCAAACGCATGACATGGGCCGGGCTAAAGAAGTGCAGCCCCAGCACATCCTGGGGTCGGTCGGTGCAGTCGGCAATATCGTTCACGTTCAGATAAGACGTGTTCGAGGCCAGAATCGCGCCCTCTTTGCAGATGGTGTTCAGCTTGCCGAAGATGTCCTTTTTGACGTCCATGTTTTCGAACACGGCCTCAATCACCAGATCAACATCGGCCAGGTCCTCCATAGCCAGCGAGGGCTGCAGGTTGGCCAGCGCCGCGTCCTTTTTGGCTTCGCTCAGCTTGCCGCGTTTTACACCGCCCTCAAGGTTCTTGGTGATGGTGGCGACGCCGCGGTCCAGACCGTCCTGGGCAACCTCGATCAGACGCACGGGGATGCCGGCCATCAGGCAGGAGGTCGCGATGCCCGAGCCCATGGTGCCGCCGCCGATCACGCCGATCTTGTTGATCTCGCGTGTGTCGCCCTTGGCCTCGGGGATGCCTGACACGGCGCGCTCGCCAAAGAACGCATGGATCATACCCGCGCGTTGCGGTGTCTGCATCGAATCCCAGAAGGCCTGACGTTCGATCTTCAGCCCCTCGGTGCGGGGCAGATACGAGGCGCGCACGGCCTCGACAATCTTGTGCGGCGAGAACAGATGCGCCTGTTTGGCCTTCAGCATCGCGGCGGTATCATCCAGCGTCTTGTCATCCTTGGGGGTGTCCAACGAACAGGTCGGACGCGCGACCAGTTTGCCATCAATGATTTCCTGCGCGGCGGCCAAGGCCAGATCGCGCGGATCACCGGGCTCTAGCCGATCAATCAGGCCCTTTTCCAGCGCTTCTTTTCCGCTGACCATACGGCCAGACAGGGACATATCCAGCGCCATCGGGATGCCCGCCAAACGCGGCACACGTTGCGTGCCACCAGCGCCAGGGAGCAGGCCCAGGTTGATCTCGGGCAGGCCGACGCGCAGACCTTCGACACCGACACGCGCATGGGCGGCCAGGCCCAATTCCAGCCCGCCACCCAGAGCGGTGCCGTGCATGATCGCGACGACCGGAATGTCGCTGTCTTCAACCACATTGTAGACGTCGGGCAGATGAGGCAGCTGCGGCGGCTTGCCGAATTCACGGATATCAGCGCCCGCGACAAAGGTCCGTCCCGTGGCATAGATCGCAATCGCCTTGGCGGTGCCTTCGGCGTTCAACTGTTCAATCGCGTCTTGCAGCCCTTGGCGCACGGGCTGCGCGGTGGCATTCACCGGAGGATTGTCGATGCAAATAAGCGCAATATCACCGTTGCGCTCGATCGAGATGAGGTCGTTTACAGGGATTTTCGTAGCCATTTTTCTCTTTCCGTTCTGACTTTGAACAAAGAGGATATGGCCGTCTCCACTGCGGGCGTCTCCTCCTTCGCAAGCAAACTAATTCGTTGCTTGGAGGGCGTCAACTTGTGGAATTAGGTTTTGCTATGCAGAAAAAAGAAATGCCGCAGGGTCACGAGATGATCTCGAACTTGTTCACGTCAACCAGACCGCGATCCGTGATTTTCAGCGCAGGAATCACCGGAAGTGCCAAGAATGCCAGCTGAAGGAAGGGCTCTTCCAAGGTGACGCCCAGCGATTGCGCGGCGGCGCGCAGATCGACCAGCTGGTCGCGGACGGTTTCATAAGGTTCCAGGCTTATCAACCCGGCCACGGGCAGCGGCAGCTCGGCCAGAATCGCGCCGTCACGGACCACGACGAATCCACCCTCGATCTGCCCCAAACGGTTCGCGGCCAGCGCCATATCATCGTAATCGGCCCCCACCACCGCGATATTGTGGTGGTCATGGCAGACTGTCCCGGCGATGGCGCCGTGTTGCAGGCCAAAGCCGCGCACGAATCCGGTGGCGATGTTGCCGTTCTTGCCGTGCCGCTCGATCACCGCGATCTTGATCAGGTCGCGGCTGGGATCAGGCCGTTTGTCACCATCCCGAATGGGGATCACCTCGTGCAGGTGTTCGGTGATGATCTTGCCCTCAATGATGCCGATCACATCCGTGTCTTCGCGGTTGCCAGCGGTGCGGAAATTGTCTGCCGCCACGGTCGGTGCCTGAACCGAGTGCCGCCCGACCGGTTCAATCAAATCCCGCGCGGCAAAGGCCTCATCTGTGACCTCGACCCCGCCACACAGCACCATCTGCGCGTCACATTTGTTCAGATCGGTGATGGCGACGATATCAGCCCGCTTGCCCGGCGCGATCTGGCCGCGATCCTTCAGGCCGAACGCCTCGGCCGCCGACAAGCTGGCGGCGCGATAAACCGCCAAGGGCGGCGCGCCCAGTTCGATAGCGGTGCGGATCATATAGTCCAAATGGCCATATTCGGCGATATCCAGCGGGTTCCGGTCATCCGTGCACAAGCAGATATAGGCCGAGTTTCGCTCTGTGATGATCGGCGCCAGCGCGTGCAGGTCCTTGGACACCGAGCCCTCGCGGATCAACACCCGCATCCCTTTGCGCAGTTTTTCCAGTGCTTCCGCGGCTGTTGTCGCCTCGTGTTCGGTGCGGATTCCAGCCGCGATATAGGCGTTCAGATCGTTGCCCGACAATTGCGGGCAATGACCATCGATATGCTGACCACGAAACAGCTCTAGCTTGGTCATCACGCCGGGGTCCTGAAACAGCACGCCGGGGAAGTTCATGAACTCGGCCAGGCCGATTCCAGTGGGATGCCCCATCACGCTAGCCAGATCCTCGGCATCAATGCGCGCCCCGGCGGTTTCCATATCCGTGGAGGGCACACAGGACGACAACTGCACCCGGACATCCATCAGGCACCGCGTCGCGGCCTCTTGGAAATAGCGGATACCGTCCAGACCGATCACATTGGCGATCTCGTGCGGATCGCAAATCGCCGTGGTCACCCCGCGTGGCAATACACATCGGTCAAACTCAAACGGCGTCACCAGCGAGCTTTCGATATGCAGATGCGTGTCGATGAAGCCTGGCACAAGAATCTGGCCAGACACATCAATTTCGCGCGTGCCCTGATAGGAACCACAGATGCCCACAATGGTGCCTTCGCATATGGCAACGTCGCCCTCCAGCAGCTCTCCGGTGACCACATCCAGCACTTTGGCCCCTTTCAGAACCAGATCGGCGGGGTTTTGGCCACGGGCCTGATCGATGATGCGGGACAGGTCTGTCATACGTCGCCTCGTTCTGTTTGTGGCATGGTGCCATAGCCCACAAGGAATGGCGAGACAGGACATCAGGATAAAACAGCCTTCAATGCCGGTGAAGAAACGAGTATCTGGGGGCAAGCCCGGTGATCAGGACCCCTCTATGCGCTTCTTCAAATGGTATTTTCGCAAGGATCCCGCATTACGGGCCGCGTTCGAAAACATCCCCGATACGCCCGAAGGCGCTGATCTGGCCCGTTTTTATATGCGCTGGGTCGATCACGAAGTCCTGCGCCATATCTGGACCAATCTGTTCCAGATCGCGCCCGGCGTGTGGCGTGGCAACCAACCGACGCTTAAGGGCTGGCATCGTTTGCACCAGCGCGGCATTCGAACCGTCATCAATTTTCGCGGGCACAGCACCAAACCGCATTATGTGATCGAGCGGGACATCTGCAACACTCTGGGGATTCAGCTGATCGACGTCCCCGGCATGGGCGCGCGCAACGCACCTAGCCAAGACGCCTTGCTGAAGATGATCGAGGCCTTCCGAACCGTAGAGCGCCCCTTCTTCATGCATTGTAAATCAGGGGCGGACCGGACCAGCCTGGCCTCGGCCATCTACTTGTTGGTGATCGAGGGCAAGCCGCTGTCCGAAGCGCGCAAGATGATGTCGCGCCGCTTCATCCATTTCAAATCCACCCGCTCGGGGGTATTGGACGCGGTGCTGGACGCGTATGAGCGCCATGGCGGGGATTTCGAAACCTGGCTACGCGATCACTATGATGCCCAGGCGCTGCAAGCAGAGTTTGACACGGCCTATGCGGCGCGCAAGGGTCGCAAAGCGCGAAAGAAAGGCTGACATGACCAAGCAACGGATTCTGGTGATCGGCACGGGCTCGATTGGAACCCGCCACGCCGGGAATATCGAAGAGCTGGGCGGCATTGCCGAACGCCTGTCGCTGCGTGAACTGGGACTGGAGGGCGTTCTGTCTCGGATTGCCGCGACCGATGCTGAGGGGGCCGTGATCGCCACCGCCACACAATTGCGCCAACCGCTGATGCTGGCTTGTGCTGCAAATGGCCTGCCGGTCTATGTAGAAAAACCCGTGGCCTACACGCGGCAAGGGCTGGCCGATTTCTATGCTGCCGCCGCGCCTGTTGCAGATCGCTCGATTGCGGGGTTCATGATGCGCTATCACCCGCTGCTGCGCCTGTTGCAGGATATCGTGGCCCGCGATGAGGTGTTCCGTTTCGATTTCGAGATCGGCCATGACGTGACCCAATGGCGCGCGAACTGGTCTTTCGGCGACAGCTATGCCGCCCTGCCCGACGGGGGCGGCGTTTTGCTGGACCTGTGCCACGAGCTGGACCTGGCCCATACCCTGTTCCCTGAGACTGCGCTGAAAACGGTCGAAAGCTTGGGCCACGCGGATTTTCCCGGCGTGGACATGGCCACTCAGATCGCTCTGGTCGGCCCGGGGCAGACAGGCTCGGTCGCGATGGATTACCTGGCGCCGGTGTTTTCCCGCGTGATCCGTCTGCGTGGCCAAGGTGCCATCACCGAATGCGACCTGCTGACTGGCACCATCACACGTCGCCTGCCTGACGCCGAGCCAGAAATCACCCAGGTCGAATTTGACCGCAACGCCATGTTCCTGGGCGCCATGGGCGATTTCATGGCGCTGATCGATGGGCGCGAACCGCCCTCGGACAACCCCAACATTCCCCGCCTGGACCTGGCGCGCCCCAGCTGCGAGATGATCGCGAACGCCTGGGCCGACCGCCAGTTCTGCGGCACCATCGAAAAGGACATGACATGATCCTGGGCCATATCGGCGCCCGCAAGGGCAGCAAGGGCGTTCCGCGCAAAAACTTCCGCGAGATTTGCGGCAAACCCCTGATCGACTGGTCGCTGGACCAGCTGCTGACGCATCCGCGCGTGGATGCCGTGGTTGTGTCCACGGATGACGAGGAAATCTATGAGCACGCCATCGCCAAGGGCGCGCTGAAAATGGGCCTGCGCCCCGCGCATCTGGCCAGTGACACTGCCGGGAAATGGCAGGTCTGGCAGCACGCGCTGGAGGTCTCGCAGGAGCTTCTGGGCGAGCCTGTGACCGCGTTTCTGGACCTTGATTGCACCTCGCCGCTGCGGCTGATGGTGGATATCGACAACGCGCTGGACCTGTATTTCGAGCAGCAGCCCGACATGGTGATGTCCTGCTGTGACGCGCACAAAAACCCGTACTTTAACCTTGTTGAACCGGACGAGACGGGCGCTTTGCAGGTCTCAAAACCCCTGCCCGGCGGGGTTGTTGCCCGACAGCAGGCGCCCAAAGTTTATGAACATGCGGCCTCGACCTACGTGGTGGCGCCCGAGTATCTGCGCCGCGCCGACGCCCTGTACGAGGGTCGCGTGATCCCCTACGTGATGCCGCCCGAGCGCTGCGCCGATATCGACACGCCGCTTGATTTCCGCATCGTTGAATTCCTGATGAAAGACAGAGAGATCCACCATGACTGACCAGTTGAAAGACCGCACCATTTTCATCACCGGCTCGGGCGGGGTTCTGGGGTCAACCTACGTCCGCCGGATGCTTGACGAAGGCGCGCGGGTGATCTCGACCGACCTGCCCGGCCATCGGGCGGACGCGCTGAAGGAAACCCATACGGGCAATGAAAACTTCCGCTTTTATGATCTGGACGTGGGCAGCGAAGAACAGATCGAAGAGATCTTTAAACGCGTTCTGGCAGACGGATGGGAGCCCAACGTGGTGCTGAACAACGCCGCCATCACCGGCGAAATGCTGATGGGCGCGGGCAAACCGTTTCCTGATTTCGCCGACACCTCGGTCGCGGATTTTGAACGCACCATGCGCACCAACCTGACCGGAGCCTTCATGATCGCGCGCCAGATGGATCGCGATATAGTGGGCAAATACCCCTGCTCGCTGATCAACGTGGCGTCCATGTATGCGCTGAACGGCGCGCATCACCCGATCTATGACGGGATGCCGTTCAAGAATTTCTCGGCCTATGGCGTGTCCAAGGCAGGCATCCACGGCCTGACCGTCTGGCTGGCGGGCTATTGGGCGGATCGCAAGGCCACCGTGAACACCATCGCGCCGGGCGCAGTGTTCAACGGCCATTCCGACGAGTTCCAGCGCCGTGTGGGCGAGCTGATCATGGCCGGCCGCATGGCTCAACCGGACGAGATCGCGGATGTGATGTTGTTCCTGGCCAGCGCGCAATCGGGCTATATGACCGGACAGCTGGTTAACGTAGATGGCGGGTTTAGCGCCTGGTAATCCCCTGCGTAATCCCCTGCGCCCGCGCATAGTCCAGCAGGCCCGGAAGGGCCTGCAACGTGCGGGCCACCCCGCCTGAATGGGTTTCAAAAAACGCGGTCATTTGCGCATCCGTAGGCGCGGGCGCTGACGGCGCCAAAGCCTGTGCCAAGTCATCCGCGTCTGCGCATTGGGTCAGTACTCCGGCGCTGATCGCATCCAGCGCGGGGTATTCGATCGTCCAGATTTCCGGCCCGACGAATACGGGTTTTAGCAGCGCCAGCGGCTCGATCACATTATGCGCGCCCTTGGGGGTAAAGCCCCCACCCACCACGGCGCGATCGGTCAGCGCCAGGTAAAAATACATCTCGCCCAGACTGTCGCCCAGCAGAAGATCCGCGTCCTCGGGCACCTGCCCGATCAGATCCGCGTTCAGCACATCGGACCGGCGCGCAACCGTCCAACCGCGCGCCTCGATCATCTGCACGACCTCGTCAAACCGTTCCGGCGCGCGCGGCACATAGACGACCCGAGGCATCGGCTGACCGTCCCGCGAAGCTTGGTCCCGCATCCGTGCGATGGCGTCCAGATACAGGTCATCCTCGCCCTCGACCGCGCTGGCAATGGTGAAGGCAGGGCGGCTGCCGGGCCACTGGTCACGCAGCGCGTCAGCGGCGGTCAGCAACGCCGGTGCAATCGGCTGATCAAAGCGCATCTCTCCGGTCATACGGATCGCTTCGTCCGGCACGCCAAGGGCGCGGAACCGATCCGCCTGCACGTCGTTCTTGATCATCACCCCGGCAAACCCGCGCACCAGCTGGCCGCGCAGCCGATCCTTATCCCGATCATAGCTTTTTGACGGATACTGCCCGTTGCACAGGAACAGCGGCACCCCGTGTTTGCGCGCACTGGCGATCATACGGGGCCAGAATTCGACCTCCATCACCAGCCCAAAACGGGGACGGAACGCCCTGAAAAACAACCGAAATGACAGGTCATATTCGAAGGGCACCCAAACCGGCACGATCCGACCTTGGGCGATTTCAGGGCCCAAAACCTTGTGAATATCGCGCCGACCGGCCGGGGTGAAATGGGTGATCACCAGTGTCTCGCCCTGGTCCAGAAACGCGCGGATCAGCGGCACGGCCGACCGGAATTCCCCGATCGAGACCGTGTGTATCCAAACCGTATCGCGCAGCCGCTGGGGATGCAGTCCGAACCGTTGGCGCAGGTCCACGCCATAGGTCGCATCCTTGCGCGCGCGCAGCCGGATATAGAGCAAGATCACCGGCAACGCGACGACCCAGAACAGCCCCCAAAACAGCAGGAACAGGCGCATCCGAAAGCTAGGGAAAGAGGTCATTTGGCGGTTCCGCTGCCAGCGTCCAGATCGGACAGAATTTGAGTTGCCAGCTGCTCTATCAGCGCGCGGCCTTCCTGGACAAGAGCGCTGGCGCGCGCCGTTTGTTTCTGCACCTTTTCGTCTTCGAGTGCGGCCACAAGCTCGGTCGGCGACGCCACGCATCTGGCCGCCTGAGCAGCGTCCAGTCGTTCATAATCCGCGCGGAAGTTCGCCGTTTTCGGGCCGTGCAGTACAGCGCAATCCAGCGCGGCGGCCTCCCAGGGATTGTGCCCCTGAATGTCGCTAAAACTGCCCCCGATCAGCGCGATATGCGCCAATCGATACCACAGGCCCATCTCTCCGGTGGTGTCGGCGATGTAGACTTCGGTCAAGCCATCGGGGTGCTCGCCGTTGGATCGGCGTCGGATATCCAGCCCCATGGCTGCGACCGTGGTTTCGATCTCGGGCCCGCGATGGGGATAGCGCGGTGCGATGATCAAAAGGCCCGGCGCATCGAGATTCCGGTACGCATCCAGCGCAATTTGCTCGTCCTCGGGATGCGAGGACGCTGCCAACCACACGGGCCGATCTGCTAGGGTCTCTTGCAGCGTGGCGCGCTCTTGCGGTTTGTCGACCAACGGCGAGGCCGCGGGCTTCAGCGATCCGCCGACCTCGGGCTTGGCCCCAAATTCTGAAATGAAGTCAGCGGTTTGTGGGTCTTGCGCCGAGATCCGAGCGAACCGGGCATAGGTCGCCCGATACAGTCGTGGCATTTTGCGACGCCGTGCGTGGGCGTCGGCATTCATCCGCGCGTTGATCCAGATCTGAGGAATGCCCCGCCTCGAGACCGCATGAACCAGCCCCGGCCAGATATCCTGTTCCGACCAAACGGCCAGATCGGGCGCCCAATGGCCCAGAAACCGACGACGGGCGCGTGGGCAATCCAGAGGCAGGAACTGATGCAGCGCCCCGGACAACCCGTTCTTGGCCAATGCCTCGGCCGAACTGCGCGTAGAGCTGGTGACCAGAATATTCAGATCGGGCCGCGCAGATTTCAGGGCGACGATCAACGCGCGCAGGGCCAAAGCCTCGCCCAACCCCACCGCATGCATCCAGATCAGGGGACCTTGCGGGCGCGCCACGGTCGCTTTGCCCAGTTTTTCCTGCCAGCGATCGGGCAGCTCTTTGCCCTTTTTCAGGCGATGACGCAGCAACGCCGGGACGAAGGGACATAAAAGCCCGGTCAGCAACAGATACAGGCCAAAGCCGCGCGTGCTATGCTCTTTGGGGTCAGCCAATGTCCTGGAATTCTTTTTGCAGCGAACGATTCCAGAAAGACGGGTCGTTCAACAGTTCGACAAATCGCCCGGCGGTGTTGCCCGCGCCGAAACCTGTATGGGCCTCGTGCCGCTTGCCCCATTCGTCAGACAAAAACCCAAGGATCGAGTCGCCGTCCGCCGCCTGCGCCGAGGTCACGGATGTCGCATCGCTGCGCCGGGCCTGACGGGTGCCGATATCCAGCGACGGGATGCCCAGGAACGGCGCCTCGCGCACCCCGGCCGAGGAATTGCCAACAATCGCCGAGGCATGTTTCATCAGCTCGGAAAAATGCGCGAACCGCATCGAGGGAATCAAGCGGAACCGTTCCTTGGGCAGGGCCTCGATCACCTTCAGGATGTCTGTCGCACCGGGATCGTTGTTGGGCAGGATGACCACGAAATTACGCCCCGAGGCCTCCATCGCGCCGAACAAATCCGCGGCCTGCTGGCCCATCGTTGTGGCCTCGGAGGTCACGGGATGGAAGGTGCAAACGCCATAGTCGTCATAGGGGATATCGTAATGCGCGCGCACCTCGTCGATGGTCACACCCGAGGATCGGCCATGGAAATCCAGCTCGGGCGAGCCTATTGCGTGGATCGCCTCGGCCGGTTCGCCCAGCGCCATCACGCGCCGCGCCGCCTGATCCGAGCTGACCAGATGGCAATAGGCCAGCTTGGTGTTGCAGTGGCGGAAAATCTCGTCAATCGTACCGCTGACCTCGCCGCCTTCGACATGGGCGCAGCGCACATAGTTGGTGGCGCAAACCAGCGCGGCCGCCAGCGCCTCGACCCGGTCCCCATGGACCACGACCAGATCGGGCTGCGCCTCGGTCAGATAGTCGGAAAATCCCATCACCGTCTTGGCCAGCACCATGTCCTGCGGATCACCCGCGCGCTGGTTCTGGAATTCATGAACGGTGGCGCCTTCGACCCGGTGCACCTCGACCTTGGTCAGGCCATAGCGCTGCATCATATGCATGCCGGTCACGAAAAACGCGATATCATAGCCCGCATCCCGCGCAGCAATGGCCAGCGGTTCAATTTTCCCGAAATCGGCGCGGGTGCCTGTAACAAACAGAAGTTTACGGGTCATTCAGGCCTCTTATCGGGGTGGCGGATCACGACTTGGTCAAGTTGGGCCGCCCGTGTTAAACCCCTGCTTTATCTCACAACGTTTGGGGCTGCACAATCGTCCCTGCAGGGCGCCGCGACCCTAGGTCGACTGATCCACGCTGCATTTGGCTTGCAATTCTGCCCAGATTGGCGCCGGAGGCTGCGGGATGTCACCGTTGCGCACTGCGGACAGGTAGGCCCGACGCCACAGGATCGCGACCCGGTCGTTGGATTTCTTCAGAATCGGATAACGATTCAGATGCACCATCGCAAAGGGAAAGGCGCTGTAAATGTTTTCGCGGGGCAGGGATTGTGCCACGTGATCCAACGCCTGTTGCCGCCAATCTTCGGCATCCGGGTTGGCCAGCAGAGCCTGACGCGCGGCCTCATATTCTTCGTAGTTGTGGGCGGTATACGCGATGGTCTTGCGAAGGAATTCCGTGTCCTGAGCGGCCAGTTTTTCTAAGAAATCCGGCACCGGGAACAGGCCGCGTACGGTCTTGCCCGCCGCTCGCATAGCCGCGCTGAAACCACGCTCGCCCCGCCGGATAACCTTGTACTTGTTCGAGGTGATCTGGAATTCGTCCCAGAACGTCCTAAACTCGGCGGATTCGAAAAGGTGCCGGGGGATGTGGAACAGGTAGCTTTCCAGGAAACGCTCTTGCCCGCGTTCGCGCAGGATTGTGCCGCTCAGGTCGGCATCTACTGCCTCCAGCGCAGCGATCAGACCGTCCTGTTCCAAGGTCGGGAACCAGATGCTGTCGTTAACGATCAGCAGCCGTTCGGGCGAAATCTCCCACTCGATCAGCTGCCGGATTCCGTCGCGATACCCCCCCATATCATAGCCGAAATTCGGCCGCTCCAGAATCCGCCAAACATGGGGATGCAGCCGCGCCTTATCGTCATCTGACAGAGGGGCATTGGACACGACGAAGGGCGTGTAGCCAGCGTTCCGCAATTGATCACAGGTCAGCAAGGTGCTGTAGCTGATCCCGTCGGGTTGAAACACCAGGAAAATGGCCACCTTGCCCTGTTCCTGGATCGCTCCGTCATGACGGGGAAACCCTGCAGCGAAGGCCTGGTCGTGGCGGCGACGTGCGGCAGGTTCCGTGAAATGCTCGGGGATGGCCGCCAGCTGCTGCTTGAAACGCGCCCATTCCCGGCGAAGCTTCCATGCAGGGATCATTCGGACAGATCATCCCAAGTCAGCTGTTGGTTTCGCGTCACGGCGACCTTCAGGGTTTTACCCACGACCCTGTCGAAATCATAGCCAGGGATCGCGCCGGAACCGGGGCGGCGGGCCCAGATGTCGGCCTCGGTAATGACGTGACCGGCGGGCAGATCGGCATCCGCAACAACCGAGGCACGGGCGAACCGGTATACGTCTTCCTCGGGGCCGGTGCGTTTTTTATCGTTGTTGGCGGCAATCCAGATTTCGCGCGCGCGGTCGATCAGGTGGCGCAGCTCGGACGGGTCCATCGAACAGGAAATATCCGGCCCCTTGCGATAGCGCGTGTCGGTATAGTGACGTTCCAGAATGCAAGCGCCCAGCGCGACCGAGGCCAGCGCCATTTCCGGCCCGATCGAGTGATCCGAGAAGCCCACAACCGCATTGGGAAAGGCCTGTTTCAGCTCGGTGACACCCCTCAGCGAGACAATCTCGGCCGGCGATGGGTACAGGTTTGTGCATTCCAGCAGCGCATAGTCCACGCCTGCGTCTTCCAATATCTGCACACTGGCACGCATGGTTTCGATGGTCTGCATCCCGGTGGACAGGATCACCGGTTTGCCCTTGCGCGCGATGTGGCGGATCAGGGGCAGATTGTCTGCCTCGCCCGAACCGATCTTGTAGGCGGGCACGTCCAGCGTTTCCAGGAAATCAGCGGCAGCACGGCTGAAGGGCGTGGAAATCCAGATCAGGCCCAGTTCCTCGGAATAGCGCTTCAGCTCGGCCTCATCCTCCAGCGACAAGGCACATTGCTTCATCACGTCCCAGATCGAAACATCCGCGTTGGGCGGGAAAATCTGCTTGGCCTCATCAGTCATTTCGTCTTCGACGATATGAGTTTGGTGCTTGATCATTTCACAGCCCGAGGCTGCGGCCAGACGGACCATTTCCTTAGCGGTTTCCAACGAGCCCCCATGGTTGATGCCGATTTCGGCGATGACCAATGGCGGGTGATCCGGTCCAATATGACGATGCGCGATTTTCATGCCACGACTCCTGCTTCGATGCCTTCCGATAGCACAGGGGCCGGGGTGGCTCCAGCAGGAACACTCTTCGGTGCGCTCGATCCTATAGGGCCGCCTCGTAGATCGCGCGCGCGTCCTGTTCGTTCAGATCACGCGGGTTGTTCACCAACAGCCGGGTCTGGTTCATCGCGTCACTGGCCAGTTTCGGGATATCCTGGGCCGTGATTCCCACGCCGCGCAGGCCGGGCTCTAGCCCCAGATCCGTGTTCAATACAGCCAGCCTGTCGATCAGTTCTGCACAGATCGCCTGACTGTCGCGCGCCATATCGATATCGGAGAAGATATGCGGCGCAAGCTGGGCATATTGCGCGCCCGCCACGGGGGCGTTGAACCGCATTACCTGGGCCAGAACCAAGGCGTTCGACAAACCATGCGGGACCTTGAACAACGATCCAACCGGGTAGGCCAACGCATGCACCGCCGCGACGGGTGAATTGGCAAAGGCCTGCCCGGCCAGCATTGATCCCAACAGCATATTCGCCCGTGCCTGTCGATTTGTGCCGTTGAACACCGCCTCGCGGATATTGGTCGACAGCAGTTGCAGCGCCTGCACCGCCAACATGCGGCTAAGCGGATTGTTGTTCGCCGATTTCGAGGTATAGGCCTCGATCGCGTGCACCATTGCATCCACGCCGGTTGCGGCAGTCACGGCAGGCGGCAGGCCCAGCGTCAATTCACAATCCAGAAGCGCAATATCCGGCAAGATCAAAGCCGAGCTGATCCCCTTTTTTTCCGCCGTGCCTGTGGTCAGAATCGAAATCGGTGTGACCTCGGATCCGGTCCCGGCAGTGGTCGGAACCAAAATCAGCGGTTTGCGCACCCCCCGGGCCTGCGCCACGCCATACATTTGCTCCAATTCCTGATCCGAGCCAAGGCACAAGGCCACCACCTTGGCCACATCCATCGACGAGCCCCCACCGAACCCGATGACACAGCCCACACCGGCCTCTTTGGCGATTTGGGTCGCTTTTTCGACAGTGCTGGCCTTGGGGTCGGGCTCGATTCCATCAAACAGCGTCACGGCAAAGCCCTGGGCCTTGAGCGAAGCCAGCGCCCCATCGGCCAAACCCAACCCCATGATCCCCGGATCGGTCACAAACAGGACGGACGCGCCGGGCTCGACTCCGGGCAGCTCGTTGACCAACTGGCCGATCTGCGCGGCACCGCCCTGGATCTGGCGCACCGAGGCCGTGGTGTTAAAAATGAAATCGCTCATGACTTACTCCCCTCCCGCAGGGCTGACGGTTCCCTAACCAGCGTGGCCGCAAGCGACTCCTCTGACCCTTGCCACCACGGCTTCAGAGTGCGTGCAGTCCAGAGAATAAATCAACACCTACGCGCAATCGGGCGACAATTACCAACCGTCACAGGGGCAAAACCAGGCTGCGTTTAGATGGCGTCGTCAGGATCGTCGATGGGGTCCAACACCAAAACCAGACGGGTTTCGCCCGTGCCCTCGATCGGGGGCGAGCGATGCACAAATCCCGAGGCAGGCTGTTCGGGCCAAAGCGTGCCGCGCATCAGGATCGGCGCCCCTGTCGTCAGCGTATGAATACGGGTCGGATCGGCCGTCCCTTCACGGTGCCCATATTGAGTGCCCGTCCCGCGATAGGTGCAGACCAGACGCGCGGTGATCGCATCCACATGAAACTTTCGGCAGGCATTCGTGGTCACGACATCCAAACGCAGCCGCAGGAACCGCGCGCGGGTCAAGCCAGAGAAAATATCCGCCAGCGCAGCGATATCATCGATCAGACGTGCCCTTTCGGGGCCCTCAGGGGTGCCGTTGGTCTGGCAAATCTGCGTAACGGCCGCGCGCACGTCTTGCGGACGCAAGATCACGCGGGCGCGGGGCAGTTGATCCGGGCTGAGCGCATTCAGCCAGGCCTGAAATCCCGTCAACGGATGGCGCTGCCAAATCGCAGCTGCGCACCCCGGTTGATGCAAGGCGCTCAACGCCTCAGGTGTCTCGACCTCGTGAACCCCCGGCATGATGTCGCTTAGCAGGGCTTCGATCATTGGCGCGCTCTCCACTGAGGCAGGGGGTCTGGCAAATCGGCCCACCGGTCCGGAGTGAACTCCGCGACATCCAGCAAGGCGTCATTCAGCCTGGCCTGAATGGAATCCTGGTCCAGCCCGACCCCGATAAAGACGATTTCCTGGCGTCGATCGCCCCAGGGTTCTACCCAGTTGCGGGCAATCTCGGCCTGCGCCTGAGGATGGGTCGGCAGGCGTTCCTCGGGGATCGAGGCCCACCAACGCCCCAGGGGCGTCACCGAGGATAAGGCCCCGGCAAGGCTGAATTCGACCGCCCAATCCGGGCGCGTGGCCACCCAGAAATGCCCCTTAGCGCGGATCACGCCGGGCAGATCTCCGTTCAGAACATCAAACAGCTTTAGCGGATCGAATGGCGCGCGGGCGTGATAGGCAAACGAGGTGATCCCGTATTCCTCGTCCTCGGGGGTGTGATTGGCGAACCCATACAGTTCTTTGGCCCACATCGGGTGCTCGTGCGCGGTGTCAAAATCAAACAGGCCTGTGTCCAGAATGGCGTCCGCAGGCACGTCAGACTGGTTGGTTTCGATGATCTTTGCATCGCCGTTCAGGGCGCGGATGATCTTGCGCGCTGTGTCTGTCCGCAATGGCCCCGCATCAGCGACCTTGTTCAGGATCACCACATCGGCGAACTCGATCTGCTCGGTCAGCAGGCTGACCAGGCTGCGATCATCCTCTTCGCCTAGGGATTCTCCGCGATCCGTCAGAAAATCGTGGCTCGAGAAATCCGCCGTCAGGTTCACGGCATCCACCACCGTCACCATCGTGTCCAGGCGGGCCACATCGGACAGGCTTTCCCCCATTTCATCACGGAAATCAAACGTGGCCGCAACAGGCAGAGGTTCCGAGATCCCCGTGGATTCGATCAGCAGATAGTCAAACCGACCTTCCTGCGACAGGTGGCGTACCTCTTTCAGCAAATCGTCCCGCAAGGTGCAGCAAATGCAGCCATTGGACATCTCGACCAGCTTTTCCTCGGATCTGGACAGCTCGGTGCCTTCTCGCACCAGATCGGCGTCAATGTTCACCTCGGACATATCATTCACGATCACCGCGACGCGGCGGCCATCGCGATTGTTCAACACACGGTTCAGCAAAGTCGTCTTGCCCGCTCCGAGAAAACCAGACAGAACAGTCACAGGAAGGCGCGTATCGCTCATCGGTTGGAGTCCTCTTGGTTGGTGCCTGCACGGGGCTTAATTCGCGCACGCAACATATCGAAACTGCGTTGTAGGGCGGGCCGAGAGATATCCCGCGCGATCACCACGATCCGCGATCTGGTGTCTCCTTTGGGCCAGTCCTTTACCGGGCGGGGTTGGTCAAAAACATGCTGAACCCCGTGAAAAACCATGGGCATTTCAAGCCCTTGTAGGAAAACGATCCCTTTGACGCGCAGGATGTCGGGGCCACGCATCGCGATCAGCGTGTCCAACCAGCGGTCAAAGGCCTCGTCCGCCAGGGGCTCGTCCAGTTCGATCGATACGGATTCAATCCGCGCATCATGCGGTGATACCGCTGGCAGCGGCGCTGCTGCGGTTGGCATACCGGACAGCCCGGCCAGAGGATCGGGTTGTGCAGTGGTCCCGGTCGTCCAGGCCAGAACATCCACCGGCGCCGCCTCGTGGCGCAATCCGCTGAGCCCCCAGATTTTCTGCGAAACGCCCTGACCGTGATCCGCCTGCACAATCTGAGCCGTCGGGTTGATGCTGCGCAGACGCTCTTGGAAACGGTCAAGCTCCGCAGCCGTCACCAGATCCGCCTTGCTCAGCACGATCAGATCGGCCATCGCGGCCTGTGACACGGCCTCGAATTGTGCATCCAGCGTCGCGGACCCATTCACACAATCGGCTACGGTCACGACGCCGTCCATCCGCGTCATGCGCGCCAGAAAGCGATCCACCAGCAACGTTTGCAAAATCGGCCCTGGCTCGGCCAGGCCGGTTGTCTCGATCACAATACGGTCAAACGAGATTTCCTCGTTTTCTCGGCGGGTAATCAAATCAGAAATGGTCTGGGACAGATCTCCGCGTACCGAGCAACACAAACAGCCCGAACGCATCAGGACAACTTCTTCTTGATCAATGGATTCGATCAAATCGTGGTCCAGCCCGGCCTCGCCATATTCATTCACGATTACCGCGACGCGCGCTGTGTCTGACTCGGCCAGAATCGCGTTCAACAAGGTCGTCTTACCTGCCCCAAGAAAGCCGGTGAGCAAGGTTACAGGCACGCGCATATCGATCATTGGTTGGTCCTCGAACAGGGAGAACCCAAACTTTAATGTTATAGTGTAACAAAAGCAACGACCAACTCGACTGACTTCGAAAGAATAGGAGTCATTGATACGCTTGCTCCTGGTTGCAGATGATGGTGATCAACTGTTCATCCAGTTGTGGTCAGCTGAAACAATCCAGCGCGCGTTTCAAGCCATCGCCCAAAGCACGGCACAGCGGTACTGGATTGCGTTGGAGATGCCGACTAGCACTTCGAGCTTAGAACGCGAATTCCTGAGCTAGGGTAATTGTCGTCAGTGCCTTGCCGTAGCTTGTCATTCTGACCCTAGTCTTTGATTGTGCATCGGCCTTGTTCAAGGTGAACACGGCACCAGCGCGAAAAAAAGGCTCGGTGTTTTCACTCGTGCTAGATACATCCAAAAGCGCCGAGCGCGTTCGCAAACTGGTTCGTGTCGCATCCACACCCCAGCCTAGCTCAAGACCAAGCTCCCTATTGATCCCCAGGCTCAAGACAGGCCAGGCCACATCCTGAGAGGCTGACAACGTCGTGTAGCGCATTCTGACGCTAGCCGGATCCGCGAAGATGCCAAATCCGTTCGGCATCGAGAAGGAACGGCTTCCCTTGGAAAGCTGCAGCTTGTAAGTCGCAGTCGCATTGCCAATGGATTGCCGGTAGGTCGCACCAAAGGCCATTCCGACCCCACCCGGCGGCATTTCCCCTCGAGACACGCCCAGATTCAGCCTGAACAAGTCGACTTGTGCTGGTGTCGGGGGCGTTCCGAAAAACGCAGTAAAACTGTCCCGCAGTGCGGTTTCGGTAAAGGCTGCTGGTGCAGTTTCATACCCGACAACGAAACCGAAGCCGTCTTCGGCCAGAACGGGGCCAATATTACCCGCGACGAAGATGCCGACCCATTTTACACGGTTGATAATGCGGGTTACGTGGGACATATTGGGTGAAATTTTGTGTGCTCAAATTACTGGGGGTTGCGTTGCAGTATACTATTAACGGTAGCATTTCTGAACTGAAAGCTTTTAACGGTGTTGTTGATACAAGTTCTCTTGGAAACCTCTCATTGGCACATGAAGTTGCACTTGATGGGCTATTTGCACTACCAGAGGCAAATTGGACGGCAAGTCTTCTGACCGCCAACGAGATCCGGCTCACCAACGCCAACTATACGCTAACGCTTGCCGGAAGCGGGCTGTCGCCGGTTAGTACCTACGCGCAATTGGAACAGGCCGTCCGTGACGGCATCGCGACGGGTGCGTTCACTCGGCTTTCTGCCCAGTATTTCAATACCGAGATACTGGCTATCGATTTCAATGCGACGGGCTGGACCATCACGTCGGGCTCAACCACTATCAATGCCGTAGGCGCCTTGCCTGACTCGTTTGCGGACTTCTTTGATATCACCGATGCGCTGACCTCATTGATGGATCCCTCCACACTAAGCGCCGCCGAGAGAACCGCACTGATTGCGACGCTCAGCGGATATAGCTTGTCGGAACTCAGCCTGTCCCAGTATGGGCAAACTCTGTTCGATCTTTCACTAGCTGATGATGAACTGATCCTGACACTCGGCGGTCTCGAACTGACTCTTGGCGGCGATCTGATTAATGATCTTGGCGATCTGGCCGAGATATATTTTGAGCTGTACGACATTCAGGCAGGGCAGCTGAATGATGCCACTATCCGAATCTACGATAGCAGCGGCACCGAGGTCACAAGCGGCGCTTCGAGCTATTACTCAACCTATAATGGCTATGCCTACTTCTATGACAGTAGCCTAGTTGCCAACGAAACATATTACGTTTCGGTTGAATCTCTTTATGGCGATTCTGGGAACTACCGGTTGGTCCTGCAAAACTGGGATTGGCCATCGACAACCTTTGCCGAACAGGGCGATGCGGGCGATACATGGCAACAGGCGCAGGCAATCCCGCAGTCCGGGTTTGTTGAGGGATCGCTCAGCAGCGTATCCGACGTAGATTTCTATGCTTTCGAGTACGTCGTCGGTCAAAATATATGGGCCAATTTGGTATATGACGACAGCGGCTTCCCGCTGGATCAAATGACCAGCCTGGGGATTACCGATATTGCGATCAGCCGCGACGGTTCTACGGTCCCGCTTCTTTCTGTGGTTGGGGACCTCGGCGCATTTGATCCCGATGTCGACACGGCTGTGTTTAACATTGATGGACAAGAGTTCGACAATGTGGATCTGGATGTCGTCTCTGACCCAAGCTTCCCCAACGACGACAGTTTTTCCCACAACGATTTGTATGGGACCCAGGAACGCGATTTTATTATGGGCTATGGCGGCCATGATTCCATTGTTGGCTATGGCGGCAATGACTGGCTACTTGGCGGAGACGGTTCAGATTCCTTGCTAGGTGGCGACGGCAACGACACGCTGAACCCTGGTGACAACGACAACTGGGATTTTATCCAACCTGGCGCTGGCATTGACATCGTGGATTTCTCGGACATGCACAACGGGTTTGCCCACCTCGAACATGGTGACCTTCCGAACGGCATAGATGTCGTCATTGATGGCAGCACGGGCAATGGCACGGGCAGCATTGACAAAGGCCAGTCTGGCATGACCACTTTGCTTTCCGTAAGCCAAGCGCTGCAAGCGACAGGTCTTGGTATTGCTGGAACAGGTTACGGGGACTCATTCGATATCACGAATGCGCCGAATGGATGGATCGGGGTTAATGGCGGAGATGGGACTGATTCCTTTACGATTGATCCCAGCATCAACGGTATTGTGCGGCTTGACTTCGCGTACGGGAACCAAGGTGTAGTCGTTAACCTTGGAACTGGCACGGTAACCAATGATGGTTATGGAAACACCGAAACAATCTCGGGCGTTGGCGGGAATACCCGAATTGAACTGCGTTCGGGAAATTATGATGACACGCTGATCGGATCGGCATTTGATGATCGTTTCATTCTGCGAGCTGGCAATGACTATGCTGATGGTCTCGGCGGTCAGGACTTGGTGCGCTATGATCGGTCCGGCGTGACCGCTGTCAATGTTGACCTGCTGGCCGGGTTGGCCACGGGGGTTTGGCGTGGGAATGCCTTCCAGCATACGCTGATGAACATCGAAGATGTTCGTGGCAGCCGCGAGGATGACGACACCCTGTTTGGCAGTGCAGCAGCCAACCGGCTGGAAGGGCGCGGCGGAGATGACACGCTGAACGGCTGGTCGGGAGATGATACGCTGTCTGGTGGCGAGGGCGACGATCTGATGATTGGTGGTCATGGGTCAGATCGGTTCTATGTCGACAGCGTCGGCGACCGGGTGGCTGAAAGCCGCAAGTGGTCTGGGCATGACACGGTGATCAGCTCGGTCGATTTCCGGATGGGGCGCAAACATATCGAAGATCTTGAGTTGACCGGCACGGCGCGCGTTGGCGCGGGCAACGGGTTGATGAACCGGATCGAAGGCAACGACTCTGACAACATTCTGGACGGCGGCAAGAACGTTGACACGCTGATCGGCGGTCTGGGGGATGACCTGTATGTCATCCGCTCGCCCGGCGACAACATCGTCGAATCCGCTGGCGAGGGTGTTGATGCAGTGCGCGCCTACCGGTCTTACGCGCTGGATGCCCATGTCGAGAAGCTCTATATGCAGAACGTTTTCACGCAATCAGGCGCCCCGGCCAATCTGAACGGTATCGGCAACGGGCTGGACAATACGATCGTGGGCACGCCTTTTGCCAACACCATTGTGGGGCGTGAAGGCAATGATGTTCTGAAGGGCCAGGCAGGCGATGACACCTTCGTGTTCGACCGGGCGATCGGCGCAAACAACGTGGACCGGATCATCGATTTCGAAGTGAATGGCGACGACGACACGCTGAAGTTCAAGGCCTCGGTGCTGGGCGGCGGGGTGACGGCGGGTGTACTGGACGCAGCCGATTTCGTGGCCGGTACCGCAGCACTGGATGCAAGCGACAGGTTCATCTTCGATCAGGCATCAGGGCAGTTGTGGTTCGACGCTGACGGCTCGGGCGCAGGTGCACAGGAGCTGCTGGCCACCTTTGATCAGAATGCAACCGTCGCAGCGGATGATATTGAGATCTTCTGATCTGGCAACGCGGATTTCAATGATCCCCAAGGTTGATGGCTCGGGCACACCCGAGCCATCAGCCCATCGAGAAGGCGGTACATTCTGTCAGGTGATGAAGATACTTCCCGCCGTCAAGATCGGGGCCCCCTTGAACACGGCCACATCAACCGCAGCTCCCGCACCATCGCCATCCGCGTCATAGCGCAGCGTGGTGCCGGATCTCATCAATTCCAATAATTTGCCCTCGCCACAGCACAATGACACCATCGGCACTGGAGCGTTTCATGCGCTCGCATGTCATTTCCTCAACTCTTCGAGAAGCAAGGGCAAGTCATTGAACATCCTACCCGATGCGGCCTCGGCTGCGTTGCAAATGGCGGCAATGACACTTGGGACACCGACCTCGCCAGCACCAGCGGGCGGCAACCCCGGGGTTTGCACAAGATCAATATCGATCGGCGGCAGGTTTCCGTTGGAAATCATCGGGTAGTCGGCCAGAGACTCGATACCCGCAGCCCCATCGCGATAGGTCATGCCCTCGTACAAGGCCTGCGACAGCCCCCAGACCGCACCCCCCTGGACCTGCGCCAGCAGCTGTTTGCGGTGGACGACCTGCCCCACGTCGACGGCGATCCAAATATGGGCCACCTCGGTATTGTGTATCTCGGCAACGCTCGCAACTCTGGCCCCGCGAAAAATCATGGCACCAAGTCCAAGCGCACGATCTGGGTCACCCCATCCCGAAATCTCTCGCACTCGGCGCAATACGGCGCGCAGACGCGCATCCTGGACGTTTTTGATCCGCCATTCCAAGGGATCATGCCCGGCCTGACGGGCCAGCCGCTCGATCATCGTTTCTATGGCACGAACGGTGTAGCTGGCCGAAACTCCGCGCAAAAAACCCGGAGAGGGTGCCGAGGCAACCCGCGTCCAGCTGACCGACTGATCGGTGCAGGTATAGGGGTGATAGACCCCATCCGTGGCGGTGTTGTCCTCGGTTCCGAATTCCCCTTTCAACGACGAGGGCAGATGGGTCGACAGCGTTCCGTCCGAAACGATCTCGTGTCGCCATTCGGCCAGTTTTCCTTCTGCATCTATGCGCCCGGAAAGACGTTGCACCGCCGCCGGACGAACCTGTCCACGTTGCATTTCGTCCAGTTGCGTCCGGATCACT
Organism: Thalassovita sp. ABM4_323; assembly: GCF_056158665.1. Lineage (NCBI taxonomy): Bacteria > Pseudomonadati > Pseudomonadota > Alphaproteobacteria > Rhodobacterales > Roseobacteraceae > Thalassovita > Thalassovita sp. ABM4_323. The sequence continues at coordinate 542,440 of NZ_JBSWTS010000007.1, forward strand.
TGTACCGGCTGACCGACCGCTTTGGCAATCTCGGCGGCATCGCGCACAGCATCGTTCAGAACGCGGCGGCCATAAGATCCTCCGGATGGGGTCGAGCGCGTCTCGATCATGAAGGGCGCGGTTTTCCAGGTCTTGGCGCCATAGCGCATATCCAGATCCAGAGATTGCGTTGCACTGGTGATGCGGGCCCCAAGCCCAAGGGATTGCCCCTCGACCGTTGCGTTCAGCGGCTCGGGCAGCACATGGGTCAGGGCCGGTGCATAAAACAGCGAGGCCTGCGCAGAGTCCGAACGCTGAGGCTGGCCACGCAGCGCCACGGGATCGGCTGCGGGATCGTCCAGCGCCGCGGTAAGTGTTTGCCGCTCGGTTGTGCTGTCGAAGGCATCGGTCGACGTCCACGAGATCTTCAGGGCCTCGGCGCCCTTGATGGCCGACCAGGTGTCAGACGCGACCACAGCCACCGCGCTTTGATCCCCAAGCAGATGAAGATGCGCAACCCCAGGGACCGCACGTGCCGCTGCTTCGTCAAATGTGGCCACCACATCCCCAAGCCGCGCGCTGCGTTTAACGACAGCGACCAGCGTGCCAGATTGACGAACGTCGGTCCCGAACGCTTTGCGCCCGGTGACGATATTGATGGCATCGGGCCGCTGAGGGCTGTTGCCCAAAAGGGTGAACTCTTCGGCGGGTTTCAGATCTCCCTGCGCGGCGCCCGGCACCTTGAGATCCCCGGCCGAAATCACCTCGCTGAACGAAAGCCGGGTGTTTGACGGGATGTGCAGGACGCTGTGGTTTTCAGCCCGGCATTCGGCAACGCGCCATCCCTTAGCCCCCGCCGCCGTGGCAATCAGCGCGCGTCGCATCTCGGCCCCGGCCAGCCGCAACAAAGGCCAATACCCCAGAGTCGTTTTTGAATTGGCCGTGACCATACGTCCGGCGAAATCCGGATTGCCAAAGCGGGCCGCATCGCGAGGGGCGGGCAGAATACGGACACGGCTGAGATCCGCGCCGATCTCTTCGGCCAGAATCATCGCAAGCGCGACCGGAGCCCCCTGCCCCAGGTCCTCGCCCGGGCAGACGAATTCGATATCACCGCTGGGCGTGATGGCCGCAAACGCATTGACCAGGTGCCCCGTGGCAGGCGTATCATCCCGCAGAGCATAGGCCGTGGACCCCGCCCCAACAGCGACAGCCGAGGCCCCGGCCAACACCAGAAAACCTCGACGCGACAGTTTCAGACGTTTGCTCATTGGTTCGCCTCCGCTTTCAGTTCGGCCGCGCGGGCCACCGCAGCCAGAATGCGTGGCCCCGATCCGCACCGGCAGATATTGGCATCCATCGCCTCGCGAATGTCCTGGGCGTTTGGCTGATCTACCTCGTTCAAGAAACCCGCGGCCTGCATGATCTGCCCGGGCTGACACCATCCGCACTGGGCGACCTGCCCTTCGACCCAGGCTTGTTGCACCGGGTGAGAGCCATCCTCGGACAGCCCTTCAATCGTTGTAATCTCGGCCCCCTGCGCATCCTGAACCGTCAGTTGGCACGCCCGAGCGGGGCTGCCGTCCAGGTGAATCGTGCACGCGCCGCACAGACCTTGAAGGCAGGAATATTTCGTGCCCGTCAGCCCAAGCGCTTCGCGCAAAACAAACACAAGCGGGGTGTCTTCGTGGATCAGGTCCAAAACGTGCGTCACGCCGTTCACTTTCAGGTATTGGGTCATGTCAAAATCCGTAATTATGTTTACGCTTGCACAAAGACGTAATGGTGATTACGGTTCATGTCTAGTCACAACAGGAGAAAATTTTGAAAGAAGATCGCCGGGCAGATCGCCGACGGCAGATCGAGGCCGCCGCCTATGCCGTGCTGCTCGAGCGCGGCTATGCTGGTGCCTCGGTGCTGGAGGTCGCGAAGAAAGCCAAAGCGTCAAATGAAACGCTGTATCGCTGGTATGGGGACAAGCTGGGCTTGTTTGCGCAGATGGTAAAACGCAATGCCGCAGCGGGTTTTGAGACCCTAACGACATCCATTGACGAGACCCAAACGCTCGAACAAAAACTATCGACCTTTGGGGTCGCGCTGCTTCGGGGCATCCTGTCTGACGGGGCCATTGCGCTAAACCGCGCCGCTGCGGCGGATGGCTCGGGCGATCTGGGCAAGACAATCGCGCAGCATGGTCGGGACGCGGTGATGCCCCTGCTGGCGGACCTGATGGCGTCCGAGCCACTGGGCGCGCAATTTGACGATACCTCGGACGCAGCAGAAACCTTCATTGCTCTGCTTGTGGGGGATCTTCAGGCCCGCCGTGTCATTGGCGCCCTGCCCGAGCCGGACCTAGATTTTATCCGGGCCAGAACCGATCAGGCTGTCCAACGTTTCCTGATTTTGACGACATCCTGAGATTGCCACGATCGGCGAAGATCACGCGCTCGTGCTTTCACAACAGACAGAATGCGGCTATAGCGCGACCCAGAATAACCACGATCGGAACTTTCGCTATGTATGTCGCCACTCTTTTGACTGCTCCTACGGCCCAAACTCTGGACGCCGCGCTGCTGGATTCGCTGCGCAACGCCTGGGGTGGCGGCGACGTGCAATGGCTGGCCATGGGCGAGGCGGCCGAGTTTCCTTTGTCCACTCTGCCCGACAATCAATGGGACGTCTGGGCGGATCTGCAAGGCATGGGCGTGGATCTGGTGATCCAGCCCGCCGAAGGCCGCAAGAAAAAGATGCTGCTGGCCGATATGGACAGCACCATGATCCAGCAGGAATGCATCGACGAGCTGGCCGACGAGGCCGGTGTGGGTGAACGCGTCAAAGACATCACCGCCCGCGCAATGAATGGCGAGCTGGATTTCGAAGGCGCGCTGACCGAACGCGTGGGGCTGCTGAAGGGCCTGCCCGAGGCGATCATCGACAAGGTTCTGGCCGAGCGCATCACCTTCATGCCTGGCGGCAAGGCTCTGGTCGCAACGATGCGCGCGAATGGGGGCTACGCGGCGCTGGTCTCGGGTGGGTTCACTGCGTTTACGGCCAAGGTCGCGGGCGAATTGGGCTTTGACGAAAACCACGCCAACACACTGCTGGTCGAGGGTGGCCAGCTGTCCGGCGATGTTCAGCGCCCCATTCTGGGCCGCCAGGCCAAGGTTGATCAGCTGGAAAAGATCACCGCCAAGCTGGGCATCTCGGAATCCGACGTGATCGCTGTGGGTGACGGGGCCAATGATCTGGGGATGCTGGGCCGCGCGGGCACGGGTGTCGCGCTGCACGCCAAACCCTCGGTCGCGGCCGAGTGTGACGTGCGGATCAATCACGGAGATCTGAGCGCGCTTTTGTACGTTCAGGGCTATGCCAAGGACGAATTCGCCGCCTGAATGCTGACTTTGGTGTAGGCTGATCCCAATGACACAGGTCACTTGGGGGGATCGAATGCCTACACCCGAAGAAAATATCGCCGCGCTGGGGCTGACCTTGCCCGCGCCATCGCAACTGCCGCCGACGCTGCAACTGCCCTTTGCTTTCGTGAATGTGCGTGGGGACAGGGCGGTGTTTTCCGGCCATCCCAAAAGCGCGCCTGACGGCAGTATCGCCGGGCCTTATGGCGTTGTCGGCACCGATCTGACCACCGATCAGGGGTATGACGCCGCGCGCGATGTGGCGCTTTCCGTGCTGGCCAATATCAAGGCCGAAATCGGAGAGCTGTCCCGGATCACCGGCTGGGTGCGGGTGTTTGGCATGGTGACTTCAGCCCCCGGATATTCCGAGCAACATCTTGTTCTGAATGGATTTAGCGATCTGATTATCCAAGTATTCGGTCCCGAGGTCGGTCGACACGCGCGCTCGGTCATCGGGGTGTCTGGCTTGCCCTTGGGATTCGCAATGGAGATTGAGGGCGAGGTGCTGATCGACACGGGGCGCATTAATTAACATTTGCGTTAAATAGCGAATCTGTTAATATTTAAGTCATGAACACGCTGACTCAAACCTTTTCCGCATTGTCAGATGACACCCGGCTGGCTGTCGTTGAACAGCTGATGCAAAACGGCGAACAACCTGCCGGAGCGCTGGGGGGCATTGCTGATATCTCGGGTCCGGCCATGTCGCGCCACCTAAAGGTGTTGCGAGAGGCCGGGCTGATTAAGCAACGCGTTGATGGCACGCGGCGGCTGTATTCCGTGCGCCCCGAAGCCCTGCGCGCGATTTCAGATTGGACGATCCAGCACCAGAAATTCTGGGAATCCAGCTTGGACCGCCTGCACGACTTTCTATCCCAAGAGGACAAAACCAAAGATGGCTGACCTGCAATTGACCCGCGATTTTCCGGTCTCTCCGGACCGTCTGTTTGCCGCTGTGACCCAACAGGCTGACCTGCTGCAATGGTGGGGCCCCGAGGGGATGCATTGCCCCGAACACGCGCTGGATCTGTCGAAACTGGGGCCCTGGCACTCGGTCATGGTGAACGCCGAAGGAGAGCGATACAAAGTGTCCGGCCAGGTGACCAGCTATGACCCGCCGCGCTCGGTCGGGTTCACATGGGCCTGGCACGACCCCGAGGACAATCGCGGCGCCGAAAGCCACGTGACCTTTACCATCAGCGGTACGGAAAGCGGCTCGCGTCTGGTGCTGGATCACCGCGAATTGGGTGACGACGAGATCGCCGCCAACCACGACAAAGGCTGGAGCAGCAGCTTGCGCAAGCTGGATGCCCTGCTTGGCTGAATTTTCATCGCGAAGGAGTAAGGAAATGCCCAAATTTATGTTCATTTATCACGGCGGTGGCCGTCCCGAGACCCAAGAAGAAGGCGAGCGTGTTATGGCCGCTTGGCAAGCCTGGATGGGCAGTATCGGCGAGGATATGGTCGATGGTGGCAACCCGGCCGGTCCGTCGAAAACCGTGACCGCGGGCGGGGTCGAGGATAACGGCGGCGCAAACCCCGTGTCCGGCTACACGCTGGTGAATGCGGCGGACATGGACGCGGCGGTGAAGATCGCCCAAGGCTGCCCGATTCTGGAAGGCGGCGGTGGCACCGTCGAAGTCGCCGAAGCGATGGAGATGTGATCCAGATGCCCCCGCCCGATGATCGGACGGGGGCAATCTGTTTACGCAGCCAAGGCGGCCCGGGTGCGCCCGATGGTCAGTGCGGCCTGCGCGGCCTCGCGACCCTTCTCCACGAAATGCGCAGCGTAGATCGCGTTGTGGTGCGGCGTGTCCTGAAACTGGTGCGGTGTCAGGCTGACCGACAGCACGGGCACACCCGTGTCCAACCCGGCGCGCATCAACCCGTCCACCACGGCCTGAGCCACGAAATCATGCCGATAGATGCCGCCATCCACGACCAGCGCGGCCGCTGCAACGGCCCCATACCGCCCCGAGGCCGCCAAATCGCGCGCCAGCAGGGGCATCTCGAACGCACCGGGGACGTCGTAAACGTCCACCTGATCGGCGGGGATCATTTCGCAGAATCCCTCCAGCGCCTTATCCACAATGTCTGAATGCCAGTTCGCCTTGATAAAGGCATAGCGGGTGTGTGTCATCTGGGTCTCCTTTCCTTGTCCGACACGTCACCCAGAGCGTCAAAACGACAAGAAAAGGGCGCGGCGTGACCGCTCCTTCCCGTCGTTCTCTTCCATCCGGACTATGACCGTCGGCTCTGGAGTCGCACCAGATCTGCTGACCCCCGGCGTGACCGGGGCGCTCGCGGGCTTGAGGCGCGTGCCCCTTACCGCCGGTGGGGAATTCCGCCCCGCCCTGAGAACATGGGAAAACTAGGGCCGCGCGGGCCCCAAGGCAAGCCTTTACCGGCGCAGTTTCTGCAACAGACGCAACGACGGATATCCGTCAGGCGTCAGCCCCTGCGCGCGCTGATAGCCGCGCACCGCGTCAATGGTCAGCGGGCCGATCTTGCCGTCCACACCTTGGGTGCTGAACCCCTTGGCGGTCAGGCGTTTTTGTAGCTCCTTGCGCTCCTTGAAGGTCAGCGCCCGGTCGCCACGTGGCCATTTCGCCTGAATTTTCGGGCCACCCTTCAGACGGTCCGACAGGTGTCCGACCCCGATCACATAAGCATCCGCGGTGTTATAGCGCTCGATCACCGAGAAGTTCTTGAAGATCAGGAACGCCGCCCCTTGCGAACCAGCAGGCAACAGCAACGAGGCCTGCCCATAATCGCGCACCGCCCGGCCTTTCATATCGGTGACACCCAAACGCGCCCATTCGCTGGGCATTTTCTTGATCTTGCGATTGGCCAGCGCATAGTTGAACCGGCTGGGCAGCTTGACCTCGACCCCCCAAGGCTGGCCGTCCACCCAGCCGTGGCGATCCAGATACGCCGCGGTCGAGGCCAGCGCATCCGCTGGATTGTCGCTCCAGATATCGCGCTTACCATCCCCGGTGAAATCCACCGCAAAGGACAGATACGACGTGGGGATGAACTGCGTGTGCCCCATCGCCCCGGCCCAAGACCCGGTCATGTTGCGCGGGGCCACGTCACCGGATTGCAGGATTTTCAGGGCTGCGATTAGCTGTGCCTCGAAGAAGCGCCCGCGCCGCCCGTCATAGGCCAGCGTGGCCAGCGCCTCGATGATATCGGTCTTGCCGCGATAGGTTCCATAGGCGCTTTCCAGCCCCCAGACGGCGGCCACGACCTCTTTGTCGACGCCATATTGGGCCTCGATCTGGCGCAGCACGCGGCCATGTTCGCGCAGCGCCTTTTTCCCGTTCGACACGCGGGTATCCGAGGCCGCGCTGTCCAGATATTCCCACAGGGTTTTGGTGAATTCCGATTGGTTGCGGTCGCGTTGGATCACATCCGTGTTGTATTTCACCCCGCGAAAGGCGCGGTCCATCGTACGATCCGTGATCCCGGCCTTGCGGGCGCGTGGGCGAAAGGTTTTGATCCAACGCTGAAAGCCCAGATTGGCGGTCGAAATCCGAGGCTCTTTGGCCACGCTGTCTGGCCGCGCTTGCGGGCGCAAAGAGGTTGCCGGCACGTCCACATCCACCTGAATCGCCACGCCCGGCCGCATCACGGGTCGCAGGGATTTGCGCACAGGATTGGCCAGGGCGGATTGCCCCCCCAGCGACAGCAGAACCACGCCCGCCATGATTGCCTTGAATGTCATTGCCCGGCCTCTTTGTTTTATTGACCTTGGGCTAAATTCTAGCGCGAATAGCCGTTTCGGGAAAGCGTACAAATCCAAAGATGCGCCGCCCCGCCGATCGAGCGCGCGCGTCGGCGTGATTCAGCCACGCCGCTTGCGTTCAACCTTGCGTTTGACCTTGCTGGATTTGCGCTTGGCCTTCGCCAGTTTGCGGCGCGGGGGTTTGCCCCGTCCCCGGAATCCGGTGGGCCCGCGCGGCATGTCTTTGCCGTCCAGGCTGATCAGCTCCAGCGCGATGCCACCCGTAACGGGCAGGGCCTCGAGCAGTTTTACCGTGACGCGCTGCCCCACCCCGATAATCAACCCGGTGTCCGAGCCCATCAGCGTGTTGCTTTCACGGTCATAGTGAAAATATTCGCGTCCCAGCGACCGCACGGGGATCAGACCATCCGCCCCCGTATCGTCCATCCGCACAAAGACGCCGAACTTGGCCACACCGCTGATGCGACCGGTGAATTCGTTGCCCACCCGTTCAGACAAGAAAGCGGCCAGATAGCGATCGGTTGTGTCCCGCTCGGCCATCATCGAGCGGCGTTCCGTGTCGCTGATATGAGTCGCGGTGCTTTCCAGCCGCTCGATATCCTCGGGCGTCAGCCCGTCCTTGCCCCACCCATGCGAGGAAATCAGCCCCCGGTGCACGATCAGATCCGAATAGCGCCGGATGGGCGAGGTGAAATGCGCGTAGTTCCGCAACGCCAGCCCGAAATGCCCAAAATTCACCGGGCTGTAATAGGCCTGCGTCATCGCCCTAAGCGTAGACATGTTGATCAGCTCGTCATGGTCCGTGCCCTCGGCCGCGTTCAACAGCGCATTCAGATGACGGGTCTGCAAGACCTGCCCCTTGGCCAGCGGCAACCCGGCCGAGCTGGCCGTTTCGCGCAACGCCTCCAGCTTCTCGGGGCTGGGCTCTTCGTGGACACGGAACAGCAGCGGCGATTTCTTGGCGATCAAGGTCTCGGCCGCGGCCACATTGGCCAGGATCATGAACTCTTCGATTAGCTTATGCGCATCCAGCCGGTCGCGGAAATTGACCGACAAAACCTTGCCCTCGTCCGACAGGATCACCTTGCGTTCGGGCAGGTCCAAATCCAGCGGCTGCCGGTTCTTGCGCGCCCGCACCAGCAGGTCATAGGCCTGATAGAGCGGATCGATCACGTCCTCCATCAGCGGGCCGCATTTGTCGTTGGGCGCGCCGTCGCGGGCCTCTTGGACCTCTTGATAATTCAGCGACGCGACCGAGCGCATCAGCCCGCGCACAAACCGGTGCCCGATCTTTTCACCCTGCGCATTGATCTGCATCCGCACGGCCACACAGGCACGCGGCACCCCTTCGTGCAACGAGCACAGATCGCCCGACAGCCGATCCGGCAGCATCGGCACCACGCGATCCGGGAAATAGCTGGAGTTGCCACGTTTCTTGGCCTCGCGATCCAGCGCAGACCCCGGCGATACGTAATGCGCCACATCCGCGATGGCGACCCAAATGACATATCCGCCCTCGTTCTTGGGGTCGTCATCCTCGTGCGCCCAACAAGCGTCATCGTGATCGCGCGCATCCGCCGGATCAATCGTGACCAAGGGCATGTCCCGCATGTCCTCGCGCCCGGCCAAGCCGGCAGGTTTCTGAGCATCCGCATCCGCGATCACCGCGTCGGGGAAATCATCGGGAATCCCATGCTGATGGATCGCGATCAACGACACGGCCCTGGGCGCTGTCGGGTCCCCCAAACGGTTCACGATCCGGGCACGTGGCAGGCCCATCCGCCCCTTCGGGCCGCTTTGCTCGGCCTCGACCAGCTCGCCATCTTTGGCACCACCTGCTGCCCCCTCGGGCACCAGCCATTCCTTGCCGTCACCCTTATCGATCGGCAGGATACGTCCGCCTTCCGACCCCTTGCGAAACACCCCCAACACTTTGCGCGGGTTATGGCCAATCCGTCGGATCAGTCGCGCCGTATAGTGGAACTCCTCACCGCGCACCTCCTGCACCCGCGCCAGAACCCTGTCGCCAACCCCCAGCGCCGGATCACTGGCGCGCGGCACAACCAGCACCAGCGGCTCCACCCCGTCGCCCTGCCATTCCATCGGCTTGGCAAACAGATCCCCGTCAGGACTGATCTCTTGGATCTTCAGCACACTTACAGGCGGCAACCGATCCGGATCGCGATAGGTCTTCTTGCGCTTCTCCAGATGGCCCTCGGCCTCCAGCTCTTTCAGGATCCGCTTCAGATCAATCCGCGCAGCCCCCTTGATACCAAAGGCCTTGGCAATATCGCGTTTCGAGGTGAGGGTCGGGTTCTCCGTGATCCAATCCAGAATCTCGGATTTCGAGGGCAGCTTGCTCATCCTTCCGGCCTATCACAGCCAGGAATTGTCGTCATGACGAAAACGCCTTTCTTTGCTCGCCAAATACTCCGGGGGAGGCCGCAGGCCGGGGGCAGAGCCCCCACCGCTCACAAATCCTGCGCGCGGTCCACGTCCTGCAATTCGTCCACCAGGGCCACACTTAGCCCCGACATACTGGCAATCGAGTCCGACAGCGCGTGTTCTGTGGACCACCGAACCCCCGCGAACACCCCGGCAGACAAGGCACGCGCGCGCTTCAGCCCGACCAGCCAATACCCCCCATCCGGGGCCGGTCCGAACACAGCCTCATGCGAGCCAAGGGCCGCAAAGGCGCGCGCGACATGTGCACGAGTTACCCCGGGAATGTCGCCTCCGATAACGCAGACCGGTCCGGGGGGCATATCGCGCAGCTGCCGTGCCATTCGATCGCCCAGGTTTCCCGGCCCTTGGGGCACCTTCTGAAACCGGGCGGGCCAAGCGCGGCCAGTCACGGCGCGATCCGGGGCCACGGCCAGCACCACTTGCCAGCGAGGATCCTCGATCCGGCGCAGCAGGCGCGCCACCTGATGACGGAACCACCACGCGGCGCCAACCATGCCGATATCCTGCCCCAGCCGGGTTTTCACCCGTCCGGCGCGCGGTTCCTTCAGCATGATGACCAGCGTGCGCCTCATGGGATCAGCTCCATTTCATGATGCGGAATGCCGGCGTCGTCATATTCTGGCCCGCACACGCGAAAGCCCAGCTTTTCATAAAACCCCGTGGCGTGAATTTGTGCGCCCAGACGGATGGCGCGAATGTTGCGGTCTGCCAGCAGCCGATCCAGCGCCTCCTGCACCAGCGCCGCGCCCAACCCCGTGCCGCGCGCCTGCGTCAGCACGCAGATGCGGCCAATACGGCCGATCTGACCCTCGACCAACAGCCGTGCCGTTCCGACAGGCCGGTCCGCAACCCAAGCCAACAGATGCACCGCCTGACCATCCAGATCATCCCATTCCTCGTGTTCTGGAACGCCCTGTTCCTGGATGAACACGGTCCGGCGCAACGCGTGCACATGGGTCAGGTCCTGGGTCTGCTCGATGCGCCAGCTCATGCGAAATAGTCAGCCAGAATCCGTGCGTAGATTTGCTTGAGCTGGTGAATCTGGCCGATCTCCACGCGCTCGTCCACCTGGTGCATGGTCTTGCCGACCAGACCGAACTCCACCACAGGGCAATGATGCTGCACAAAGCGCGCGTCCGAGGTCCCGCCCGAGGTGGACAGCTCGGGCTGCATCCCGGTTTCGGCGCTCACGGCTGCTGCAACCAGATCCGACAGCGCCCCCGGAGGCGTGACAAAGCTTTCGCCCGAGACCTTGATCGGCATGTCGATCTGCACACCGAATTCGGCGGCGATGGCGTCGGCCTCGGATTGCAGCCATTCGGACAGGCTGGCACTGCTGTGCGCGTCATTGAAGCGGATATTGACCGTGGCCTTGCACTGCGCCGGGATCACATTGGTGGCCGGATTGCCAGTGTCAAAGGTCACAACGGCCAGGGTCGAGGCGTCAAAGTGATCGGTTCCAGTGTCCAACTCGTGACTGGCCAGCCGATCCACCAGCCGCGCCAGGGCCGGGATCGGGTTGTTGGCGCGATGGGGATAGGCCGCGTGGCCCTGCTGGCCCGTGACGGTGATGAATGCGGTCATGGACCCACGTCGGCCGATCTTCATCATCTCGCCCATTTCATTGGGGCATGTGGGTTCGCCCACCAGACAGACAGACATTTGTTCGCCCTCGGCGTCCATCCAATCGAGGATCGCGGTGGTGCCGTCCAGCGCGTCGCCCTCCTCGTCGCCGGTGATGGTGATGATGATCGCTCCGTCTGGCGGAGTCTGCGCGACCATGTCCACCGCGGCGGCCACAAAGGCGGCAACACCCGATTTCATGTCGGTCGCCCCGCGGCCCCAGATTTGGCCGTCTTTTTCTTCGGCGCCAAAGGGATCAACCGTCCAGGCCTCTGCGTCGCCTACGGGCACCACGTCGGTGTGGCCGTTAAACCCGAAGGTGCGCGCCGCGCCCTTGTCGCCCCAGCGGGCAAACAGATTTGACACACCGCCTCGGTCAATCCGTGTGCAGGTGAAGCCTGCGGCCTCCAGCCCTGCTTGCAACAACACCAGCGCGCCGCCTTCTTCGGGGGTGACCGACGGGCAGCGGATCAGGGCCGAGGTCAGCTCGGCCGCGTTAACAGGGGCGGTGAAGGTGTTGGACATTTGGGCGCTCCGTTCTTGATGGCCAAGGGCTACCCCGGATCGGCCCGAGGCGCAAACCCTGCGGCGTGTTGGGCGCCCGTGCAGGATTCACGTAGGTGTGAATCTATGCTATGGATCGACCCAAGCAAGAAAACACGCGGCGCAGACCGCGCATGCCAGAGCAACCGCAGGACCCATATCAATGAGCTGGATCGGCCTGAGAGATCACACCACGCGCCTGTTCAATCGGGCGGGCCTGGCACTTGGCCCAGCGCGAAAAGAACCCTTTGGCCCTGCCGATTTGCTGTCGCGGGGCGCGTTGCTGCTGGAAACCGGCACACCAGCCCACGACCGGCCTCAGACCTTGCTTAGCTATCAGCACCTGCACCCCTGGGCGCGTGGTCTGAACCTGCAAGCCTTGCCGGATGGCTCGGTTGTGCTGGTGGTGACGCAGGGGGATACAGTCTCGCATACGCCTTTGCATCACGGCCGGACCGGCGAGGGGCATCGAGCTGCGCATTGCTTATCTTTGGGACGGGCCAGCGCGGCGGGGGTGGCTGTCGGTGCGGGCTCTGGGGGACAGCTTGTACCACCTGCAACCCGTCGAGGCGCCGATTCCGCTGAGCCTGGGGGATTTGCAATCCATGTTTACCCAGCCGCCCAATTCAGAAATCGACCGGGATGTGAGCTATGTCGCGCTGTCGGATCAGCCGGTGCCGGTGGGCCCCATGCCCAGTATTGCGCCCGAAACGCCGATCCTGACCGCGCAGGGCTATCGCCCGATTTCCACGCTGAAACGCGGAGATCTGATCCGCACGTCGGATGGTCAGCAAGTCCCTGTTCTGGCGAATATTGCCTGTCGCGTGCCCGCCCGAGGGGGATTTCGCCCGGTGCGACTGCGGGCTCCGTATTTCGGATTGCAAAGAGATATCACTGTGGCCCCCGATCAGCGCCTGTGCGTGGCCGGGGCCGATGTCGAGTTCATGTTCGGCGCCCCCGCAGCCTTGGTTCCCGCACAGCATTTGGTGAATGGTGTTTCAGCCTATTATGCCGAGTCCCCGGCTCAGGTCACATGGCATCAGCTGCTTTTGCCCCGAAACGAGCCGATTCTGGCTGCTGGTGCCCCCCTGCATTCGCTGTATCTGGGGCGGATGCGTCGCAAGGCCGATCAAATTGCAACCAGCCTGTTCGCCAGTTACGAAAGGTCTCGACTGCCCGAACACGCAAGGCCTGTATTCCCGGTCCTAAAACCGTTCGAGGCCGTGACTTTCGTGCAGCAGCGCGGCGCCTAGGTCCCGTAATCATTGCGAAAACCCGCGCTTTGGCTTATCCGTCCGTTAACTTGGGGATGAAGTTAAATGATGCGCATTGTACTGGCGGTGGTGACTTTGCTTGCCTTGTGGCCTGCAAAATCCATGTCTCAGGAACTGGTTGTCGGCACCGTTACCCGCCCGCCATTTTCCATGTCCTTGGCGGGCACGGATCTGGGATTCTCGATCGATCTGTGGGACGCGCTGGCCAACTCGACCGGCCGTCAGTACCGGATCGAGCGCTTCGACAGCTTCAGTGGCATGCTGGACGCGGTGAAGAACTCCGAGGTTGATCTGGCCATTGCCAACATTTCGATCACCGCCGCGCGCGAAGAGGTCATGGATTTCAGTCAGCCGATTTTTTCGGCCGGTTTGCAGATCATGACCCATGTCGATCGCGATGGGGCCAGCCTGTGGCGCGCCCTGGTGAACAAGGAGCTGGTGCTGTCGGTGATCCTGGCCTTTGCCGCGCTTTTGGGGGTGGGGATGCTGATGTGGTGGCTGGAACGGCGCCATCAGGACTATTTCGACCAACCGGCCAAGCAGGCCATGTTCCCGGCCTTTTGGTGGGCGCTGAACCTGGTGGTCAATGGCGGCTTTGAAGAGCGCGTGCCCCGCACCCCCCTGGGCCGCCTAATGGGGGTTGGCCTGGTCATTACCTCGTTGTTTTTCGTGTCGGTTTTCGTGGCCTACGTCACCTCGGTGATGACGGTGGATGCGATCACGTCGAACGTAAATTCGGTAAACGACCTGTATGGCCGCCGCGTGGGCACCGTGGCCGGATCGACCGCGGCCAACTTCATGGACAACCGCGATCTGGATTACAGCGAATATGCCGGGCTGGATCAGGTGCTGGCCAGCTTCGAAAACAAGGAACTGGATGCCGTCGTCTTTGATGCGCCCATTCTGGCCTATTACGTCAAGACCCGCGCCCAAGGGCAGGCCCAGATGAACGGCCCGGTATTCCTGCGCGAAAACTATGGCATCGCGGCACCGACGGACAGCCCGCTGATCGAAGAGATCAACCGCACGCTGCTGACCCTGCGCGAGAACGGCAAGTATAACGAGATCTACGAAAGCTGGTTCGGGCTGGAGCCGCAGTAACCCTAGTGGATCGCGTCCGAGGCGCTCTCGTCCCCGAAAAACGGGGTCATCTGCGCCACGATGACCGAGTTTTCCTCGAGCGCGCGCGCCATCAGACCGCGTTCGTCATCGCTGATGTCGTGGCCCTGCTCCAGACGTTCGTCTAAAGTGCCATAGCCGGTGACATCCAGCGGGGCCAAATCGGCTTGTTTCAGGATCGCAACGGTTTCGCGCACGGCCTCGGCCTCATCGATCCCGCTGGCATAGCACATCAGCGCTGCACCGGTGGCCCCTTTGGGCAGGCCATCCCCATCCTTGCGGCCGACCTGCACCAATAGGGTATAGACCTTCTGGCGGGACGGTTTCTTGGGCTTTTTAGCTTTGCTGTCGGTCATCTTGGCCCCTTGCGGCGTTTTCCCTGACATGCCGAAAAACCCAAGAAAGGTCCAGCCCGGCCGTCAGAAACATGCAAAAGAGCGCCACAGTCGCAGGCCTCCTCCCAGATGCTGGACCATTCATCAGCAAGGACGTGATCCGCAGCATTGTGGCAACAGGAATGTCTGGTTTGAGCCCAACTTACTATTTCGCGTCACCTCTGCGAATGCCAGCTATCGCGAGTGCAGGGCAACGTAGTTTACCTTGAGAAACTAGCTCAATATTGAAACTTGGTGAAATATGTGGTGCTCTTCCACCAAACGGAGAAAAAATATGAAAAGACTACACTTAGTTGCATTATTGGTCGGGGGATTGTTTTTTTCCACCAACCACGCCTCAGCAACGACTGATCAACAAGCTATTGCTGCGAAACACATGCAGATGATCGACAGTTATTTTGAAAACTGCAGGGGCAGGTGCCTGGAACAAGTGCTGAAATCTTTTCAGATCAAGTTTGAAAAAATCAACGAATTCAATAGGAAGCAATATAGAGATCGCGCCTTTAAAGCGCTTGAAAAATTCTCCGCCCGCCATTATGAGCCAGATTATCAATATACACTTTCCAGGTCACGTCGTTTTGGTGAGTATGATTTCCAAAACCAGAGATTTCCCTGGGATCAATTTTTCACCGGATTTGAGATGTCAGCCACTGCAAACACTGGCGATCAATTTGGCGACCCCGCGTTCAACTCTCCATTTGGTTTAGACAACTCAGACCGATACCTATTTAACATGGCAAACTGCTCCATCTTGGGTGCAGGGATTGAGCTTTCTCCATCCGACGCAGAAAAACTCCTTAATCGACTAGACAGAAGAGAAGTTGAGATATCCGCCAAAATCCGTCTCGTGAAGTTTGTAAAACGTGAAGGAATGGCGCAGGTCGGTGATCCACGCTGGGTCACATACTCTGGCTTCCTAACCTCCTATAAGATTATAGCAGGGAAGAACATCAAGGGTGAGGATGTTGTTTTGGCGCGATGGAAAATGGAGCCAGCTATCCAAGAGGATTTTGCAGTGAAGGTCGCAAATGGTCATATGGATCAGGGATGCTGAAATACCAGTGAAGCTGATGAACGGAAGTGCTGATTTATTTTTGTCTTTCTCTTGAATGCAGAAGGAGTTTCTATCTCAATGCAGCCATTGGCGAAGTCGCAAATTCGGTCGGCTCCATCCGCTCAGCGACCTCCCTGATGCAAAAACACCCTCGCAGAAAACTGCGAGGGTGTTTTGAATCTTATCGCCTGTCGCATCGAGTCACGTGTGAGACTTTGCAACAGGTCAGGTGGCTGGCGATCAGTCGCGCAGCAGGTCGTTGATCGAGGTTTTCGAGCGGGTCTTGGCGTCCACGCGTTTCACGATGACCGCGCAATACAGGCTGACCCCGTTCTTCGAGGGCATCGAGCCCGACACGACGACCGAGCCTGCGGGCACTTCGCCGTACATGACTTCGCCGGTTTCGCGGTCCACGATCTTGGTCGACTGGCCGATATAGACGCCCATGCCCAGAACCGAGCCTTCGCGGACGATACAGCCTTCGACGACCTCGGAACGCGCGCCGATAAAGCAGTTGTCCTCGATGATGGTCGGGCCAGCCTGCATGGGCTCCAGCACGCCGCCGATGCCAACGCCACCCGACAGGTGCACGTTTTTCCCGATCTGTGCGCAGCTGCCGACGGTGGCCCAGGTGTCGACCATGGTGCCTTCGTCAACGAAAGCGCCCAGGTTCACGAAGGACGGCATCAGCACCACGCCGGGCGCGATATAGGCGGATTTGCGAACCACAGCGTTGGGTACCGCGCGGAAACCCGCGGCGCCAAATTCGTCTGCACCCCAGCCTTTGAACTTGCTGTCGACCTTGTCCCACCAGGTGCCGTCCTGCGGGCCACCGGTCTGGATTTCCATGTCCTTGATACGGAATCCCAGCAGCACGGCCTTTTTCGCCCACTGGTTCACATGCCAGTCGCCGTTGTCCAGCTTTTCAGCCACACGCAGCTTGCCCGAATCCAGCGCGTTCAGCGTGGCTTCGATGGCGTCGCGGGTTTCGCCAGTGGTGGCGGGGGTGATGGTGTCGCGCGCGTCCCACGCGGCTTCGATGGCTGTTTCCAGCTGAGCATTCGACATGGAGGTCTCCTCAAAGGCCAATTCACGTTGGGATATGGCTATAAGGCCCCGGCTGAGTGCGCGCAATGCGGCAATGCCCAGATAGGGTCAACCTTGGTCGGAAAATGGATCAGGGGCGATATTGCCACCGCAGATCAAAACCGCCACTCGTTCGCCCGGATCGGGCTGATAGGCCCCCGAGGTCAAGGCCGCCAGCGCCGTAGCCCCCGCCGGTTCGACCAGTTGGCGCGCCTGTCGCCACAGAGCCTTTTGCGCCTTTGCGATGGCCTCGTCGCTGACCAGAACCGACTGAACACCCACCTCCTGCGCCAACCCGTAACATATCTGTCCGATCTTGCGCGCCCCCAGCGAGTTCGCGGCAATACCCGAGACCTCGACCTCGGTGTCAGGCCCTTTGACCAGCGCGGCGTTCAGTGTCGGGGCGTTTTCAGGCTCTACCGCCACGATCTTGCGACGCCCCTGTAGCCAGGCCAGCGCACCACCGATCAGGCCACCGCCCCCCACGGCGATCAGCACCGTGTCGGCCTGCAATCCCTGCTCTTCCCACTCCTGCATCACGGTGCCCTGTCCCTGCACCGTACCGGGCGCGTCATAGGCGTAAATCTGCATCGCGCCGGTTTCGGCCTCATAGACTTTGGCCCTTTCCAGCGCATTGGCATAGGCGCCGGGCACCACGACCAGATCCGCGCCCTGGTCCCGGATCAGCGCGATTTTGGCCGGCCCCGCGATTTCAGGAACATAGATGCGCGCACGGTGCCCAAGGCGCGCCGCCGCAAAGGCCACGGCCGCCCCGTGATTCCCCCCGAAGCTGCCACAATCCCCGCGCCAGGCACCTCTTGGCTAAGCAGCGTATTGAACGCGCCACGCGCTTTAAAACTGCCGGAATGCTGCATGTGTTCGAGCTTCAATTCCACTGGATAGGGCAGCCCCAACCCCTCATGCGTCAGCACAGGCGTGCGCACCACATAGGGTGCGATCAGCGCCCTCGCGCCTTCGATATCAGTTTTCCAGGTCATGGTTGCCTCTGATGCTGGTCAGTGTAGGGTCGACGCTATACGATTGATAGTAAGGTGAAAATCAGGAAAGGCCAGCCATGACCACAGAACGTCACAGCGCGTTTCGCGATGCCCATACCGACCGCACAACCGCGCGCGAGGTGCCGGACACGCCGCAGACCCGTGCCCCGGCCTATAAGCTGGCCTTTGACGACCTGAGCTTTATGTGTCGGGACGAACTGCGCCCTGTGCGCCTGCAACTGGAATTGCTAAAACCCGAACTGATGCTGGAAGAATACGGCGTCGACAGCACTGTGGTTCTGTTCGGTGGGGCTCGTGTTCCGGCGCCAGAAAACAAGGATAAGGCGCGCACCCAAACACTGACCGATCTGTCGAAATACTACGAAGAAGCGCGCAAATTCGCCTATCTGGTCACCGAGGAAGGGCTGAAAGAAGACCGCCATGAAAACATCATCTGTACAGGCGGTGGCCCCGGCGTGATGGAGGCTGGAAACCTTGGCGCAGAACAGGCGGGCGGGATCTCGATCGGGCTGAACATTGTGCTGCCGCATGAACAGGCCCCGAACGAATATGTAACGCCGGACCTGTGCTTTAACTTCCACTATTTCGCGATCCGCAAGATGCATTTCCTGATGCGGGCCAATGCGATCTGCGTCTTTCCGGGCGGGTTTGGCACCCTGGACGAGATGTTTGAATCCCTGACTTTGATCCAGACGGGCCGGATGAAACGCGTGCCCTTCCTGCTGTTCGGACAAGCGTTCTGGGAAAAGATCATCAACTGGGAGGCCCTGGCGGACGCGGGCACGATCAGCCCGGATGATCTGGCGCTGTTCCGCTATGTCGAAACCGCCGAAGAGGCGTTCGAGGCCCTGCACAACTGGGACGGTGCGGGCCAGAAACGAGATGTGATTCCGGGTCGGTAACGCCGCTCAGTGCAGCAGTTCAGCCGGAACCGGGCAGATTTCCTGCTGACGCAGGTTTGCGATGACCTCGCCATGGTCGGTGTCCATGACCTTGTAGCCATAGCCTTTCAGGCGGAATTTCCATTCGCGCACGGACACGGATTTTTCACGCTCGGCGCGGATCAGTTCCAGAACCGAGTTGGTCAGGTCGGGGGTGATGACTTCGATTTTCTGCATTGGACTGCCTCCAGTTTAACTTGTTACTGGAAACAGTCTGTTGCCGGACTAAGGCCGAAAATGCCCCGGATTGGGGCAATTCTGTGAAAATACGAAACAATTCAGGAGGTGCGCGGTTATTGTTGCGCCAGACCCGCCTCGGCCTCGATCTGTTTGCGGGATTTGCGGGCGCGTTCGGTGGCCGATTTCAGCTGACCACAGGCCGCCATGATATCCTCGCCGCGCGGGGTGCGGATCGGGCTGGCATAGCCGGCCTTATAGATGATGTCGGCAAATTTCTCGATCCGCGACCAATCAGACCGCTGATAAGGTGAGCCAGGCCATTCGTTGAACGGGATCAGGTTGATCTTGGCCGGAATGCCCTTGATCAGTTTGACCAGACGGCGGGCATCTTCGTCGCTGTCATTCACGTCCTTCAGCATCACGTATTCAAAGGTGATACGTTCGCTGTTCGACAGTTTGGGATAGGCGCGCAGGGCGTCCAGCAGTTCCTTAATGTTCCAGCGCTTGTTGATTGGCACCAGCTTATCGCGCACCTCGTCGGTGGTCGCATGGAAGCTGACGGCCAGCAAACAGCCGATTTCCTCGGCGCATTTGGCAATCTCGGGCACAACGCCGCTGGTCGACAACGTAATCCGGCGGCGGCTTAGGCTGATCCCCTCGCCATCCATCGCGATCTTCATCGCGTCGCGCACGTTGTCAAAGTTATACAGCGGCTCGCCCATGCCCATCAGCACGATGTTCGACAGCAACCGAGGGCCGGATTCCCCGGTGCCCACGCCAGGCTGAGGCCATTCGCCCAGATCGTCGCGCGCCATCATGATCTGGCCGACAATCTCGCCCGAGGTCAGGTTCCGCACCAGTTTCTGCGTGCCCGTATGACAGAACGAACAGGTCAGCGTACAGCCCACCTGCGAGTCTGACACACAGCGTACCACGATCAGTTTCGGGGATATAGACCACCTCGACCTCGTGCCCGCCAGCAATGCGCACCAGATATTTGCGGGTGCCGTCCATGCTGACCTGTTTTGACACCATTTCAGGGATTTCGATCACGAAATTCTCGGCCAGCTGCGCACGGTACGCCTTGGCCAGGTTGGTCATCGCATCAAAATCGCGCACGCCCCACTGATAGATCCACTGCCAGATCTGGTTCACCCGCATCTTCACCTGCTTTTCGGGCGTACCGATGGACAGCAGCGCCTCGCGCAGCTGATCACGGGTGAGACCGACAAGGTTCACCGGGCCCTCGGGGGCCTTGCGGGGAATGGTCATTACGTCCTGTGTGATCGGAGCCTGGGCCGACATCGCGCTATTCCTTTTTCGGGATGAGCCGGGGTCATACAGGATTCGGCGGTAAATGCCAAAACATATGTTTCAAACGCCCAAAGCCCCCGCAACCGGGGGCCGCCTGTCTGTCCTCACAAGGGATTACTTGCAGCGTTTCGAGGCTTCGTCCAAAGCGGCCGTAAAGCCCAGCAGCGAAAACGTGTCCTTGGTTTGGGTGCCGCGCGCCGAACGCGCCGTCAAAACCGCGCCTTTACCGCGCTTCATGGCCGCGATGATCTTGGCATCCGCATCCGAGGATTCAGACCAGGCCCATTCGCCCTCGCTTGTCAGCGCGTATTTTTCGCCGTCCACTTCCAGCGTCACCGGAACGCCAGAGGCAAAGGGATAGCCACCCGTAAAGGTGATCTGCCCCGACACACCCGCCGCCGGGCGATAAAAGGCCATCAACAAAATATCGCTGCGGCGCACGGCCACAACGCGACCATCCTTGGTGTTGACGGTTTCCTTGGGGGCGGACACGGCCCAGCATTCCTTGGGGTCCTTGTCTTCAAAAACGCTCCAAGCGGTCTTCACCGCAACCTGATTTTCGCTGGACTCCTGCGCCCAAACGCCCGTCGCGGCCAGGGCCAACATGGCGCCAGCGATGCCTCGCACAAAAGGTGATCCCATTCTTCCAGCCTCCAAGCTGTAGATGCCTCAATTTAATGATCGGCCGCCATTTGTTTTGGTTGTGACTGACGGGCCGACTGTCTCGACCCGCCTACATTAACGCGAAAGACCCGGGTCGTGAAAGCCCCTTGGCGGAAAATCGCACAGAGTTGATCCACCCCTCAAAACGAATCCCCCCGCGCCTTTCTTTGCTCCGAAAATACTCACATCGCACCGCCTGCCGCACGCGCAGGATTTGGGTATTTTTGCCAAGAAAAAGCCGAAAGGACGTCTCACAGATACGCGGCGAAGGCGTCCAGCACCCGCGTGTAGACGTCGCGTTTGAAGGGCACGATATTGTCCACCAGATCCGAGGGCGCCATCCAGCGCCATTTTGAGAACTCGGGATGCTCTGTCTCGATGTTCACATCCGCATCCGTGCCGGTAAAGCGCAGCAAGAACCATTTCTGTTCCTGACCACGATAGCGGCCTTTCCAGATGCGGGGGACCAGGTCATGGGGCAGATCATAGGGTAGCCAGTCCTCGGTCTCGGCGGCGATGTCGACCAGGCGCGCAGGCACGCCGGTTTCTTCCTCCAGTTCACGCAAGGCAGCGTCGCGGGGGCTTTCGCCCTTGTCAATTCCGCCCTGAGGCATTTGCCAGGCGGGGCCGGGATTATCCAGGCGTTGGCCCACAAAGACATGGCCGTCTGCATTCATCAGCATCACGCCCACGTTCTGACGGTAGGGCAGTTTGGCGATTTCCTCGGGCGTCATGGTCAGTCTTTCGTGTCGATGGCCGACAGGCCCTTGAGCAGATCCAGAGCATAGGCCAGCTGGAAATCGTCCTCGCGCAGTTGGGCGGCAGCTTCGGCCTTGGCGCGTTCTTCTTCGATCTGCTTGATCTCGTCTTCGGTCAGGCTGTCATTGGACAGGGTGCCGCGCAGATCAGCCTCGGAGCGCGAGTTGCGGTTGGTTGCGGACTTGTCCTCTTCGTTCACGCGACGGCGGGGCTGTTCCACCACGATATCCGGCGAGACGCCCAGATTTTGGATCGAGCGCCCCGACGGCGTGTAGTACCGCGCGGTGGTCAGGCGCATACCGCCATCGCCGCGCAGGGGCATCACGGTTTGGACCGAGCCTTTGCCGAAGCTTTTGGTCCCGACAACGATGGCACGGTGATGGTCTTGCAATGCGCCGGACACAATCTCTGACGCCGAGGCCGAGCCGCCGTTGATCAGCACCACGATGGGTTTGCCCTCGATCATGTCGCCGGGGGTCGCGTTGAAGCGTTCCCCCTGTTCCGGGTCGCGCCCGCGGGTCGAGACGATCTCGCCGCTTTCCAGGAAGGCATCAGACAGCTGGATCGCCTGCGTCAGTAGCCCGCCGGGGTTGTTGCGCAGGTCCAGAACGATGCCGTTGACCTGATCCAGGCCGCCCAGTTCTTCGATCGCTTTGGTCAGGCCGTCCTGCACATTGGGGAAGGTCTGCTGGTTGAAGGTGGTGACACGCACCACGACCGAGCTGCCCTCGATCCGGGCGCGTGCAGCGGTCAGCTTGATGGTGTCGCGAATGATCGAGATATCGAAGGGCTCGGGCTCGCCTTCGCGCACGACGGTGATGATGATCTCGCTGCCGACGGGGCCACGCATCAGTTCCACGGCTTCGTCCAGCGTCAGGCCCAGCAGGCTTTCGCCATCGACATGGGTGATGAAGTCGCCGGTTTCCACGCCAGCCGCCTGCGCCGGGGTGCCGTCCATCGGGGTGACAACCCGGACAAAGCCCTCTTCCTGCGTGACCTCGATCCCCAGTCCGCCGAATTCACCGCGGGTTTGCATGCGCATGTCGGCCGCATCCTGCGGGGGCAGATAGCTGGAGTGCGGGTCCAAAGAGGTCAGCATCCCGTTGATTGCGGCCTCGATCAGCTTCTTCTCGTCGACTTCTTCGACATACTGAGCGCGAATGCGTTCGAAGATATCACCGAACAGGTCCAGCTGTTCGTAGACATTGGTCTTTTGTGCGCTTTCCTGCGCCAGCAACGGGCCGGCCACCTGCGTGGTCACCAGAACACCTGCCAGCGTGCCGCAGACCGCAGCCATGACGAACTTCTTCATGGGTTTCTTTTCCTCTTCATTGCGAACCACTCGGCGGGATCCACCGGCACGTTGTCCTGTCTGACCTCTATATAGAGCGTTTCTGTCGCCTCAGTTCCAGCCCCATCGCTCGTCTGTGACAGAATTGCGCCGGCTTCGGCTTCTTGCCCACCCATCAGACCCACGGGGCTGCCGCCCGGCAGAACCTGACCAGCGGCACCGTAGACGGTTTCCAGCCCTGCGAAAACGAACAACAGGCCTGATTGGGGCTCAAGGATCATCACGTTGCCGTAATCCAGCAACGGCCCAAGGTATCGGATCGTCGCGGCAGTGGGCGTGGTGACAAGCGCGCGCGGCCGCGTGGCCAGCACAACACCGGGGCGGGCGATTCCTGCGGCATCTTCTTCGTAGGCGTCCAGCAACATGCGGCCGGGCACGGGCAGGGGCAGTTCACCCTTGCGGTGGCTGATATCGGGCAGACCGCCTTCGGCCTCGTCGTCCGCAATGTCATAGAGCCCACTGGCGAACCCTTCGAGCGTTTCCGTCGACGAGATCAGAATTGCGGTTTTCACCGGGTCTTCGTTGAAACGCCGGGGCAAGTCGGTGCGATCAGCCAGCGCCTGAGACAGTTCCGCCCGAGCACGCTGCACCCCGTCCAGCCCACGCCGCAGCGTGTCTGCCGCGCTTTCCTGCAACAGGCGCAGGGTGCGGACCTCGTCCAGTTTGGCGCGCAGCTCGGCGGCTTTGGCGTTCAGCGCGGGCGTCACATCGGCCAGCAGCATCCCTGCCCGCGCCGTGCCTGTCGGCCCGTCCGGGTGGATCATCGCCACTGGGGCGGGGGCCGCGCTGATGCCTTGCAACACGCCCAACAGCTGAGCGATCTCGGCCTCTCGGAGCTGCAATTCCTGGGTCAACCGGGCCTGGCGCAAGGCGGCCTGACGCAGCCCGTCGCGCATGGCCTCCAGCCCGTCTTCGTAGGCTTTCAGCGTCACCGTCAGAGCCTTGACCCGGTCGCGCGCCGATTTGGCCTTGGCCAATGAACCTGCGGCCTCTTCCAAGGCTTTTGCCGCCGCCCGCGCCGCCGTGGCCGGATCGGTCGTCGCCCCAAGCGTCAGGGGCCACAGGCAAAGCGCCAGGATTGCCGCGAACCGGATCATTCCAGCAGGCTTTTCCCGGTCATTTCAGCGGGTTGTTCCAGCCCCATCAGGGCCAGCAGGCTGGGGGCCAGATCGGCCAGACGGCCTCCGCTGCGCAATTGCGCGCCTTCGGGACCGCCGACCAGAATCACCGGCACCGGGTTGGTGGTATGCGCAGTGTGCGGCCCGCCGGTCACCGGATCGACCATGGTTTCGCAGTTGCCGTGATCGGCTGTTACGATCATCGCGCCGCCGACCTTTTCCAGGGCGGCAACCACGCGGGTCAGACCCTGATCCACGGCCTCGCACGCGGCCATCGCGGCCTTCAGATCGCCGGTATGGCCAACCATATCCGGGTTGGCATAGTTGGTGACGATCAGGTCATATCCGGCCTCGATCGCCTTGACGAATTCATCCGTCACCTCGCCCGCGCTCATTTCAGGTTGCAGATCATAGGTCGCCACCTTGGGCGAGGCCGCCATGTAGCGGTCTTCGCCCTCTTCGGGATCTTCCTTGCCGCCGTTCAGAAAGAAGGTCACATGCGGGTATTTTTCGGTCTCGGCCAGGTGGAACTGAGTCTTGCCCTGCTTGGCGACCCATTCGCCCAGCGTGTTGACGATGTCACGCGGCGGGAACACGGTTTGCATATAGGCGTTATGCCCTTCGGAATATTCGACCATCCCCAGAAGCGCCGCCCAATCCGGGCGCGCGCCGGTGTCGAAGGCATCAAAGCCAGGCTCGGCCACGGCCCGCAGAATCTCGCGCGCCCGGTCCGCACGGAAATTCAGGCAGAAGAACCCGTCACCATCCTTGGCACCCGCATAGTCGCCAATCACCGTTGCGGTGATGAACTCGTCGCTTTCTTCCCGCTGATAGGCCGCATCAACAGCCGCATGGGCGCTGGCCGATTTGCCACCGTTGCCGTGGATCATGGCCTCGTAGGCCTCGCCCACGCGTTCCCAGCGATTGTCGCGATCCATCGCGTAATAGCGCCCGGTCACGGTGCCGACCGAGGCGTTCTCCGGCAGGGCGGCGGTGAGGTCTTCGAAATAGGTAAAGGCCGATTTGGGCGCCACATCGCGCCCGTCGGTCACCGCATGCAGCACCACCGGCACCCCGGCCGCAGCAACGGCCTGGATCGCGGCAATGATATGGGTCAGGTGGCCATGTACACCGCCATCTGACACCAAGCCCATCAGATGCGCCGTTCCGCCCGAGGCCTTCATCCGGTCGATGAAGGCAACCAGCGCGTCGTTGGTTTGAAACGAGCCCTCTTCGATTGCCAAGTCGATCTGCCCCAGGTCCATCGCCACCACGCGGCCCGCACCAATATTGGTGTGCCCGACCTCGGAGTTCCCCATCTGCCCTGTCGGCAGGCCGACGTCGCGACCATGGGTGATCAGAGTGTTGTTGGGACAGGTCTGCATCAACCGGTCAAAGGTGGGTGTCTGCGCCTGATAGGGGGCGTTATGTTCGGTTTCCGGGGACAGGCCCCAGCCATCCAGAATGCACAAAACAACGGGTTTGGGTGTAGTCATGTCTTTGGGGCTCCGTCTGGGTGCCAGGTCATTTGCCCTGCTTCTACCTGCTTCGCGCGTCGGGGTGAACCTCTCAAACCACTTATGAGGCGGTCTGGGCGGAAATGCCCCGTATACCGGCAAGCGCCGCGCGTTTGGCAGGCTGTGTGCAGGAGTATTTGCAGAGCAAAGAAAGGTGAAGGTCAGGCGCGGTGATAGGGGCTGCCGGCCAGGATCGAGGCGGCGCGATAGAGCTGTTCGCACAGCATGGCGCGGGCCAGCATATGTGGCCAGACCATCTTGCCCAAGGAAATCGAGAAATCTGCCTTGGCGCGCAGGGATGGGTCAATGCCATCCGCACCGCCGATCACAAAGGCCAAATCGGCGCGTCCGGCATCGCGCCATTTGGCCAGTTTTTGTGAGAATTCGGGTGAGCTGAGGAGTGATCCGCGCTCGTCCATGGTGCAGATGACGGCGCCTTTGGGGATTGCACGTTCCAGCTGGGTGGCCTCGGCTGGCATGCCGCCACCTTTCTTGTCCTCGACCTCGTGAATCTTCGCAGGGCCGAGGCCAAGACTCCGACCCGTGCGATCAAACCTGGTCAGGTAGTCATCAATCAGCGCACGTTCGGGCCCGGCGCGCAGCCGGCCCACCGCGCAAATATGAACACGCATCAGCTGTCGGCGGGGGTGGCCCCGGCGGGCATCCACATCTTTTCGATCTGGTAGAACTCGCGCACTTCCGGGCGGAAGACATGCACGATCACGTCGCCAGTGTCTATCAGAACCCAGTCACCCGCATCCTTGCCCTCGACCTTGGAAACACGACCGAAGTCATGTTTGACCCGCTCGACCAGCTTTTCGGAAATTGCAGCAACCTGACGCGAGGACCGCCCCGAGCAGATCACCATATAATCGCCAATCGAGGTTTTCCCGCGCAGATCGATCTGCACGATGTCTTCGGCTTTGTCGTCTTCAAGAGATGAGAGAATGCGTGCAAGCAGCGCTTCGCTGGTTGCGTCAGTCGCAGGTGCCGTCATGACAGCCCCCGCATCCGCGGCATCTGCCGCGCTGAAGTTAAGAGACAGGACATTGTCCTCCTTGCATCATGCGCCGCCAAAGTCCCGGCGCTGGACGTGTTCAGGCTAGCACCGCATATGTAAAATCTCAACGAACTGTTCAAGACCTCGCCGGTGCCTGTGGCGCATTCGTCCCAATTTCAGGCAGACATTCGCCCCAGGCGCCAATCCCGAGGAAGCGGCCAAAGGCCGATGACGAGATATCCAGCGCGCGCGACAGCGCGCTCAATCTTGTAACAGTTTGACCTCGCGCTGCGGGAAGGGGATTGATACGCCATGCGCCTGGAAGGCGTCCCACAGGGCCAGATAGACATTCCCACGAATATTGGTCAGCCCCCCCGTTGGGTCCTCGATCCAGAACCTCAGAATATAGTCCACGCTGGAATTGCCGAAATTCACGATGTGACAGACCGGCGGCTTGAAGCTCAGCACGCGATCCACGCTCTTGGCCGCATCGATGGCGATCTGGCGCACCTTGTGAGGATCGTCGTGATAGGCGGTGCCAAAAAAGATATCCAGCCGCACATATTCATTCGAGTGCGACCAGTTCACCACCTGACCGGTGATCAGGTCTTCGTTCGGGATCAAGTATTCCTTGCCGTCCCGCGTCACAACGCTGACATAGCGCGCACCCAGAGAGTTGATCCAGCCAAAGGTTTCCCCCAACGAGATCACGTCCCCAGGCTTAATCGACTTGTCCAGCAGGATGATGATGCCCGACACTAGGTTCGAGACCACTTTTTGCAGGCCAAAGCCCAAACCAACGCCGATCGCGCCCGACAGAACCGCCAACCCTGTCAGATCCACGCCTACGGCGCGCAGGCCAGCAAAGAACGCCACCCCATACAGAAGCACCTGCAAGAACTTGATGGCCAGCACCTGCATCGAGGGGCTTATGTCCGGGTTTTTCCGGATGGTTGTTGCCGCAGACGTTGAAACAAAGCGTGCGCCTGCCATCAGAACCGCCAGTGCTGCGATGGCCTGGATCATCAACCAGACAGAGATCCGGGTCTCGCCCAGATGCAGCGCCAGACCGTCCAGCAAAGTCTGGGCCTCGCTTGTCAGGTTCAGGATCGACAACGTCACCCAAATCCAACCGGCATATCGGATCACGGCCCTGAGGAAGCCGTTGGCAATCAGCCGTGTGGCAATTGCGATTACAAGCCATGCAAAGGCGAGTTGCCCGATAATCCCCAGCAAATAGGATCGCGATGGCCAGGTCAGCTCGCGCATGATCCAAACCGTGGGCCATATGGTCATCACAAAAAAGATCAGCCGCATCCGACGATGGATCAGCACCAGGAAACGCATCCGCCACATCGGCCAGCCTTCGCGATGTCGCATCCAGTTCTGGAACCGCGGCGCCAAAAGGCGCGTCAGCAAATGGGCGGTGACCACCAGCCCCAGAATGATCAGAACCTGATAGGCATTCCAGGGGCGCAGTAGCCCGGTCAGAAATTTCTCGGCTTCCGCGACCAGGTCCAGGACCAGTTCTTCGGATGTCTGGGGGGGTGGTGGGGTGGTTTCGGTTTCCTCCATACGGGCATCGTGGCACGCGTATGGCCCGACGGGCAAGCCCCGAGGGGCTAAGCCCCCCTTGATAAAATCTGCACAAAAGAGTATCTGCCCCTGCATGACACGGATTTTTGACATGGATGACCGCGCGCGCCTGCCCTGGCGGTTCTTTGGCGCGACGCTGACTGTTCTGGCCCGCCTATAAGGCGCGCCCATCCCTGTCACACCCTGAACACACCTGAAGACAATCCACGGGAGAGGACCATGACCGCCCCGAAGACACTCTATGATAAAATCTGGGATGCCCACGTCGCCCACGAAGCTGACGATGGCACCTGCCTGCTGTATATCGACCGCCACCTGGTGCACGAAGTGACCAGCCCTCAGGCGTTCGAAGGCCTGCGTATGGCCGGCCGCAAAGTGCACGCGCCGGAAAAAACCATCGCTGTGCCCGATCACAACGTGCCCACCACCGCGGGCCGCGAAGACCCCAGCCAGATGACCGAGGAATTGCGCATCCAGGTCGAGGCGCTGGACAAGAACGCCAAGGAATTCGGCGTGCACTACTACCCCGTGTCCGACGTCCGTCAGGGCATCGTGCACATCGTCGGCCCTGAACAGGGCTGGACCCTGCCCGGCATGACCGTTGTGTGCGGCGACAGCCACACCGCGACCCACGGCGCATTCGGTGCGCTGGCCCACGGCATTGGTACTTCTGAGGTCGAGCACGTTCTGGCCACCCAGACGCTGATCCAGAAGAAGTCCAAGAACATGAAGGTCGAAATCACCGGCAAACTGAAGCCCGGTGTAACCGCCAAGGACATCACCCTGGCCGTGATCGGTGAAACCGGCACGGGCGGCGGCACAGGCTATGTCATCGAATATTGCGGCGAAGCGATCCGCGATCTGTCGATGGAAGGCCGCATGACCGTCTGCAACATGGCCATCGAAGGCGGCGCGCGCGCTGGCCTGATCGCGCCGGACGAAACCACCTTTGAATACGTCAAGGGCCGTCCCCACGCGCCCAAGGCCGGTCTGTTCGAGCAGGCTCTGGAATACTGGAAAACGCTCTACACCGACGAAGGCGCGCATTTCGACAAGGTCGTCACCCTGCGCGGCGAAGACATCGAGCCCGTCGTCACCTGGGGCACCTCGCCCGAGGATGTTCTGCCGATCTCGGCCGTCGTGCCCAGCCCCTCGGATTTCGAAGGCGGCAAGGTCGAAGCGGCTGCTCGCTCGCTGGAATATATGGGCCTGACCCCCGGTCAGAAACTGTCGGACATTGAAATCGACACCGTGTTCATCGGGTCCTGCACCAACGGCCGGATCGAGGACATGCGCGCCGTGGCCGAAGTCGTCAAAGGCAAAAAGATCAAGGACGGCATGCGTGCCATGATCGTGCCTGGCTCGGGTCTGGTCCGCGCACAAGCCGAAGAGGAAGGCCTGGCCGATATCTTCAAAGAGGCCGGTTTCGAGTGGCGCCTTGCGGGCTGTTCCATGTGCCTGGCGATGAACCCCGACCAGCTGTCCGAGAACGAGCGCTGCGCCTCGACCTCGAACCGCAACTTCGAGGGGCGTCAGGGGTATAAGGGCCGCACCCACCTGGTGTCCCCTGCCATGGCCGCCGCTGCCGCATTGACCGGCAAGCTGACCGACGTTCGCGAGCTGATGTAAGGAGCCAGCACAATGGAAAAGTATCAAAAACTGCTGGGCATCGCCGCCCCCATGCCGCTGGTGAATATCGACACCGACATGATCATCCCCAAGGTGTTCCTGAAGTCGATTCAGCGCACCGGTTTCGGTGTGAACCTGTTCGACGAGATGCGCTATAACCGCGACGGCACTGAAATCCCCGATTTCGTGCTGAACAAACCGCAATACCGTGACGCAGAGATCCTGATCGCCGGCGACAACTTCGGCTGTGGCTCGTCGCGCGAGCACGCCCCCTGGGCGATCGCTGATTTCGGCATCAAGTGCATCGTGTCGACCTCGTTCGCCGACATCTTCTTTAACAACTGCTTCAAGAACGGCATCCTGCCGATCGTCCTGCCGCAAGAACAGGTCGACATCCTGATGGCCGACGCGGAAAAGGGGGCCAACGCCCGCATGACCGTCGATCTGGAAGCGCAAGAGATCACCACCTCGGACGGTGTTGCGATCTCGTTCGAAGTGGATGCGTTCAAGAAGCACTGCCTGCTGAACGGCCTGGATGACATCGGTCTGACCATGGAGAAGGCCGACTCGATCAAAACCTTCGAAGCAGAAATGTCTGCCGCACGCCCCTGGGTGTAAGCAGCCGCGCAAAGCGAAGCAAAGGCCGTTCCGTTTGGGGCGGCCTTTGTGTTTTGGAGAGGTGCCCACAAAGGTTAACACCCTGATGTCTTTGTGGAAAATCCGCCAAAAGCGGTCAGGCAATTGGTGGCTGTCTAGAGGGCAAACACAACATCTTGCGATAGTGAGCAGGTTTGGTGGCGCCCTGTCAGTGGCTTGATGCATTCTCGCACCACATCCGCCACGTTTTCGCCGTAATCCTTGGTTTTTACTGCACTATCTCTTGTCTCGGCAGATGAAAGAAGGCAACATTTGGGCAATAATGAGGCATACCGCCCAAATTGGCGGGATCAAGTTGGACACAGGGCACGGCAACGTATCGCGCTCGGCCAGTTTGAAGGGATCGAGCAGTGATCGAACGATTTGCAGGCGCAGTTTTGCGCGCGTTACTTATGGCGTTGCTGGTGGCGACGCCCTCGGTGTTTTTGCCGGGCACGATGAATGACTCGACGGCGCTGGTGCTGATCCTGGCCATGGTCGTCGCGATCCTGACCTTCCTTGAATACAACAGCGAATTCCCCAGCGTGGTCGAATTCCGATATGCGCCCCCCTTCAACCGGTTGCGGTTTGGCGCGGTACTGCTGCTGGTGCTGATTCTCAGCGTGATCGCCCGCGGCAAGGTTTACCCGTCCGAGCTTAGCCAGGCCCTGACAGCCTTGGGCACGTTGCTGGGGAACACGATTGATTTCCCTTATTCTCCGGTCCGGCTGGTCGTGCTCATGATGCCGATCAACGCTCCAAAAGAGCTGATCGCAGATGTGCGGATCGCGGCGGGGCTGTCCTATTTTATCTCGCTGGTCACGATGTTCGTGTTCCTGATCCATGTGCGTTTTATGGGCTGGCCCGCGCGCAACGGAGCCTTCAATGTCTGGGTGAACCTGCCAATGTTTGACCCCACGGTGGGCGATGCGCTGTCGCGGCTCTATCGTGATGCGCGCATTAACATTGCATTAGGATTTGTGCTGCCATTCTTGATTCCTGCCTTGGTAAAGCTGGCGTCGACCCTGATTGACCCGGTCACCCTGGCGCATTCGCAGACCTTGATTTGGACAATGACCGCATGGGCCCTGTTGCCAGCTTCGATGATCATGAGAGGGATCGCCATCGGCCGCGTCGCCGATATGATCGAAGAAAAGCGCCGCCGCGCCTATGCCGAGGCCGAGCAGGATATGCAGGCCGTCTGATTGCTCTGCTTCTGGCGCTGCTGGCCTGGCCGGCCTGGGCCGAGCCGATCCGTCTGGCCACTTATAACACCGAATTGTCGCGCGACGGGCCGGGGCTTTTGTTGCGCGATATTTTGCGAGGCGATCCCCAGCTTCAGGCCATTGCGCGGGTGATTGCGCGCGCGGCCCCCGATGTGCTTCTGCTGCAGGACGTGGATTACGACCACGCGCTCGAGGCTGCCAAGGCATTGCAAACACGGATAGCGGATCAGGGGCATGCATTCTCGCATGTCTTTGCCTTCGCTCCGAATACCGGTGTCCCCACCGGGTTCGACCTGAACCAAGACAGGCGTAAGCATGGCCCTGAGGATGCTCATGGCTATGGTCAGTTCGCGGGCCAGGGCGGGCTGTTGCTGATGTCGCGCTTTGCGATCTCCGAGGCCACGGATTTATCGGGGCAAGTGTGGAGCGATCTCGTAGACCCAGAGCCAATCCAGGCCGTCTGGGGCCCGGGGGCGTCGGTGTTGCGGCTGGCCTCGGTCGGGCACTGGGTGTTGAAGGTTAACGCGCCCGAACTGCCCCTGACCGTCGTTGGGTTTCATGCCACCCCACCCGTCTTCGATGGTCCCGAGGATCGCAATGGCCTGCGCAATGCCCATCAGTTGAATGCCATTACCGACGGAATTAGCTCCCTGCCCGGTCCCTTCGTGCTGCTGGGCGATGCCAACAATGACCCTCAAAAAGGAGAGGGTCGCAAGCCTGCGATCAACGCGCTGCTGGGTCATTCAAGGATACAAGACCCGTTGCGCAGAGAACCCACCGTGGACTGGCGCAAACTGGGTCTGGGCTGGATGCGGGTGGATTATGTTCTGCCATCGCGTGATCTGAAGGTCATCGCGGCCGGGGTCGAGATGTCTGCCCCCGCCGCCAAAGCCAGCCGCCATCGGCTTGTCTGGGTGGATGTCGAACCGCCCTAGCGGAGGGGCCTGGTGGCCACATCCAGAGCCTCTTGTATCGGTGTTGCTTTGAAATCCGGCAGCTGCTGTTCGAATTTCTCGCCGCTCAGCGCATGGGGCAGCGACCACAGATATCGCATTTCGAACAGGTGTTTCGCCATCGGCATAAACGGGCGCGCCAGATGCAGCGGCAACCACGACATTTTGCGCAACCTCACGGGGCGACCGATCGATTTAGCGATCGCCTTGGCCATCTGATTTCCGCTGAGCGTATAGCCGGGAAAAGGGATGTCCTCGAACCGAGCTAGTGCCTGGCGTTTTTCGGCCAGCAACACCACAGCACGGGCCAGATCGGGCAAATAGGCCCAGGCATGGGGCGCGTCAGGCGCACCAGGAAACGAGATTCGTCCCTTTTTCAGAGGCTTGGCGATGATCTGGTCGAACCAGTTGCCGGACGCCTTGGTATCCAGATAGTCCCCGGCGCGCAGGAGGATGGTTTTGACGCCCTCGCGACGATAGGACTCTTCCATGTCGCGCCGGATCAGAGCCAACGGGTTTTCCGCCAGATGCGGTGTGTTTTCGGACCATGGGCTGGGGGCCTGAGGACCAAAGACATAGACATTTCCAGGCAGGATAACCGTGGCGTCATTGTCCAATGCGGCCTTGCGAATCTGGGCGTGCAGGCCGGGCACTTGCGTCGCCCAGTGGTGATATTGTGGGTTCCAGCCAGCGACGATCACGTCCGCACCATTGGCGGCGTTCGCAAGATCATCGGTTTTGCGGTCAAAGCGGCGCACGGACCAGCCCGCTTGGGCAAAAGCATCAGCAGTGTTGCGGCCAAAACGGCCAGTGGCGCCAAGGATCAGGACAGTGTTGGGCATGGGATACTCTCCGGTTTGGGTTGCGTTGATGTGAACTTAGGCGTCGCATTGGTGAATGGGTATTGCGAAAAAACGTCATATAGGTATTCATTTGTGAATGGCTTTGACACCTCATCCCGATTGGTCCCTGATGCAATCCTTCCTGTCCGTGGCCGAAGGCGGGTCGCTTTCGGCAGCCGCGCGCCTGACGGGTCAAAGCCAACCCACGCTGGGCCGTCAGATCAGACAGCTGGAGCAAGATCTGGACAGTGTGCTGTTCACGCGTCACGCCCGTGGTTTGGACCTGACCGAGGAAGGCCACGCCATTCTGGCAGCCGCGCGTCAGATGCGCGACGCGATGAAACAGATTGAACTGACCGTCGCCGGTCGGGAAAGCAACCTGCGGGGAACTGTGCGGGTAACGGCCTCGGAAATCGTCTCGCAGCACCTGCTGCCGCCGATCATTGCGCAGCTCCGGGCTGACTATCCGATGATCCAGATTGATCTGATCGCGACAGATGACACCGAAAATCTGCTGTTTCGCGAGGCAGATGTCGCCGTGCGCATGTATCGCCCCGAACAGCTGGATATCGTGACACGCCACCTTGGCGATATCCAGATCAGCGTGTGCGCGGCCACCGCCTATTTGGATCACCATGGCCGGCCCCTTTGCCTGGAGGACCTGAGCCAGCACACGCTGATCGGCTATGATCAAAGCGAGCTGATCCTGCAGGGCATGCGGGCGTTGGGCATCACGGCCACGCGCGATTGGTTTGCGGTCCGCTGTGACGATCAAAATGCGTATTGGCAACTGCTGCGCGCGGGCTGTGGCATAGGCTTTAGCCAGAAGATTCTGATCGAGCGCGCACCCGAGGTAGAGCCCCTGGACCTTGGCATTCCGATTCCCCCATTGCCGGTCTGGCTGGCTGCACCGCAGGCCACGCGCCGCACTCCGCGGGTTTCCGTGGTCTGGGAGGCGCTGGAAAAGGGCCTTTTGCCCTTCGTTTCTTGACCCTTCGGCCTGCAGGCGATAGGCGAAGTCCAACGGATTTCTACGAAGGACAGCAACAATGACCAACCCCTCGCTTTTGATTTGCCTGGTGACGGCATCGGCCCCGAAGTCATGGCCGAAGTGCGCAAGGTAATCGACTGGTTCGGCGCCAAGCGTGACCTGACCATCGACGTCCAAGAGGGTCTGGTCGGTGGCGCCAGCTATGACGCGCATGGCACCCCGCTGACCGACGAAACCATGGAACTGGCCCAGTCGGTTGACGCCGTTCTGCTGGGCGCCGTGGGTGGCCCGAAATACGACGATCTGGACTTCAGCGTGAAGCCCGAGCGCGGCCTGCTGCGTCTGCGCAAGGAAATGGACCTGTACTCGAACCTGCGCCCCGCGCAGTGCTTTGACGCACTGGCCGATTTCTCGTCGTTGAAAAAGGACGTGGTCGCCGGTCTGGACATCATGATCGTACGCGAGCTGACCTCGGGCATCTACTTTGGCGAGCCCCGCGGCATCATCGAAGAAGGCAACGAGCGTGTGGGCATCAATACCCAGCGCTACACCGAAAGCGAAATCGCCCGCGTTGCGCGTTCGGCGTTTGAACTGGCCCGCAAGCGTGGCAACAAGGTCTGCTCGATGGAGAAGGCCAACGTGATGGAATCGGGTATCCTGTGGCGCGACGTCGTCACCG
Source organism: Thalassovita sp. ABM4_323 (assembly GCF_056158665.1). NCBI lineage: Bacteria > Pseudomonadati > Pseudomonadota > Alphaproteobacteria > Rhodobacterales > Roseobacteraceae > Thalassovita > Thalassovita sp. ABM4_323. The sequence goes on from NZ_JBSWTS010000007.1 coordinate 577,554, forward strand.
AGGTGCACCAGGCCGAATATTCCGATGTAGAACTGTCGCACATGTATGCCGACGCCGGCGCGATGCAGCTGTGCCGCTGGCCCAAGCAGTTTGACGTGATCGTCACCGACAACCTGTTCGGCGATCTGCTGTCGGATGCGGCCGCGATGCTGACCGGCTCGCTGGGCATGCTGCCCTCGGCGTCCTTGGGTGCGCCCATGGCCAACGGTCGCCCCAAGGCGATGTACGAACCCGTGCACGGCTCGGCCCCCGATATTGCCGGTCAGGGCAAGGCCAACCCGATCGCCTGTATCCTGTCCTTCGCGATGGCGCTGCGCTACTCGTACGACCAAGGCGCCGAGGCCGACCGCTTGGAGGCCGCGATCGAAACCGTTCTGGCCCAGGGCGCGCGCACCGGTGATCTGCTGGGCCCCGAAGGCGGCACCCCGATCAGCACCAGCGAAATGGGCGACGCCATCGTCGGCGCGCTGGACGCAAGCCTGTAAGCCATTTGCAACGTTGCTTGAAAGCCCGGCTTCGGCCGGGCTTTTTTTGTTTGGAAACCGCAGCGATCAGCGTAAGCTGTTTGCGTTAACACGCCGAGCCGGAGGCCGACATGACCGGGCCAAACACCCAAGGCGCCTTGCTGGCCCTGCTGTCCTTTGCGATCTTTTCATCGCACGACGTCGTCGTGCGTGTTCTGGGCGGGACCTACTCGCCGGTGCAACTGCTGTTCTTTACCTCTTTGATGTCCTTTCCGCTGGTCACGATCATGCTGGTCAGTGACAAGACCCCCGGCCATTTGCGCCCGGTTTTCCCTTGGTGGATGGCGCTGCGATCGGTCTCCATGGCGTTGGTCAGCCTGTGTGCGTTCTATGCGTTCTCGGTCCTCTCGATGGCGCAGACCTATGCGATTCTCTTCGCCAGCCCCTTGCTGATCACCCTGCTGGCCATCCCGATCCTGGGCGAAAAAGTGGGCTTTCACCGTGGTTTAGCGGTTCTGGTCGGCCTGGTTGGGGTGATTGTGGTGCTGCGCCCCGGGGCTGAACCTTTGGGCCTGGGGCATCTGGCGGCGCTGCTGGCCGCTCTGTTCAATGCCATCCAGTCGATCATCGCCCGCCGCATCGGCGCCCAAGAGCGCAGCGTGGCCATGATGCTGTACCCCCTGGCGGCCACATTCGTGATGATGGGGGCGATGCTGGCCTTCGTCTATAAACCCATGCCCCTGCAAGACCTTGCCGGGATGGCGGTTGTTGCGGTCATGGGCTTCATCGCCGCGTTCTGTCTGGTCGCCGCATATGTGCGCGCCGAAGCAGCCATGGTAGCCCCAATGCAATATTCTCAGATCATCTGGGCCGCTGTTTTCGGATACGTCCTGTTCGACGAGCTGATCGATGGCACCACCATCCTCGGCGCCAGCATCATTATCGCAAGCGGCCTGTATATCGTGCTGCGTGAAGCGGTCGGAGGCCAATCTGACAACACGCCTGTGCTGCGCACCCGGACACGCGGCTTCTCACCCGGGGCATTCCGCATTTCCGTTGTTTTGCGACGAAAATCTTGACCCAAGGGCTTGCCATCAGGACCGGAACAGCGTACGACGCCCGCCAGTCGGAGTGTAGCTCAGCCTGGTAGAGCACTGTCTTCGGGAGGCAGGGGCCGGAGGTTCGAATCCTCTCACTCCGACCAATAAAATCAAGAACATACGCGAAAACTGGAACCTGCAACTTGTGCAAGCTTGCATGAGTTGCGCAGAATCGCGAGGATGTTCTTATGAAGAGCACTGTCCCATATCTCCGCCAGAGGCCCGACGACTATTGGGAAATCGTGTTTTCAGACCCTGAAACCGGGAAGCCTCGGCGCAAAACCACGAAGACCAAGAACGAAAAAAAGGCCCAGAAAAAGCTGGATGATTTCCAGTCCGACGCGCCTTCCGTTGACCCTGACGCGCCGCGCCTTCAGCAGCGAAAGGATGGCTACTGGGAAACGATCTACAAAGACGATGATCGTAAGACCCGACGGCATTCCCACGGGACCAAAGTTGAGCGCGAAGCCGAGGCCCTGCACGATGCTTTCGCCAAGGAATTTGCTCGCCCTGAAATTCCTGCACGCCCAACTGTCGCTTGGGTCGTGGACCAGTATTTTGCCTACATCTGCCGCGAGAAAGCGGAGTCCACGTCCGGCCCCATGGCGGCAAATGTGGGTCCGCTAAAGGAATATCTGGGGACCTACATTGGGATGAGATCGTACAGGATTCCGTGGACAAATACATTGAATGGCGGATGAAGAAACCTCGCTGGAAGGCACATCAGGATTTCGATGGGCAATATGGGACCACCAGCCGGAACACCGCCTGCAAAGACCTACGGGTCCTGCGAGCCGCGCTGATGCGCGCCCGGAAGAACCGCTACACCGATTACCCGCCAGACTTTTATATTTCCGAGGGGGAGCCTGTTCGGGACACTACGGTTTGGCTCACAAAGGAAGAAATGGAGCGAATGATCGCGGCTTGCGAACCGCGCCCGATCTTCGTCAATGGCACAAAAACTGACCGGGAGAGGAACCGCGACCACCTAGCGGGATTTCTATTAATCGCTCTAGCTACAGGTGCGCGGAAAGAAGCCATCCTTTCGTTGACTTGAGAGCAGGTATATATTCCCGAGACCCGCTTTGAAGTGTTGGAACGCGTGCCGATACCTCTAAATGAGCGTGTTAGGGGTGGCCCGAAAGACCGCGAAATTCGAGGCGCAAACGACCCTGTGGACCGTGAAACCGGTGCGGTCGCCAAAGGAGCGTACATTGACTTTGGCGCAGGCAGTGGGAACAAGCGCCGTCCACAAATCCCAATCGGTCAGAATCTACGACTGATGAAGTATCTTTTGCACACCGGCGACCGGTCACAGCCTTATGTCATCACCTACAACGGGAAGCGAGTGAAGAGCTTGAAGAAAGGTCTCGCCGAAGTAGCTAAGGAAGCAGGCGTGACAAAACCAGTCACGCACCACACGATGAAGCGCACAGCGATTACCCACATGGTCAGGGCGGGCATCCCGTTCAACATCATTGCTGAGGCGGTGAATACCACGGAGGATGTGTTGAAGAAGCACTACAACATGCACCGGCCCGACATTGAAGAGGCGTTTGGGGACGCTCTTTCGGTGCGGCAAAAATCTGCTGACCATGACACGCTTGGCTTGCCCTCAGGCCTTACCGATGTCTGGGACATAGATGTTCTTCAACGGGATGATTGAGCGATAGCGGGGGGACAGGTTGGGGTAATTGTCGAGCACCATTTCGACAAATGCCTCACCGTCTACCAACCGCAACTTGGCGCGGTTCCGTTCCAGTTCGGTGGCTTGTCGGCTGAAAGACCCAAGGCATACGAACAACCCGTACTCACCTTCCCCCAGTGTTCCCAATAGTTGGTTCACCTCAGGACCTCCGATCTGCGATGTCATGCGCTTGCACTGGACCTTTACAATCGGCGGTTGGAAGCCCAGTGCATCCATGTGGGCGATCACATCAACGCCTCCATCGCCCGACTTTTGGGTAACCCGTGCGGTATAGCCCATACATTCCAGCACGTGCGCAACGAGTTCCTCAAACTGGTGACCGCTCAGCGACGCCATGATGCGGCAGATCACGAAATCCTCCGTCGTATCTTCGGCCTGCTGGGATACCGATATGGTCGCGGTTTCGTCGTCGGCAGTTTCGCCGTCAGCTTCCTTTTCCGGCGCTTCCAAGAGATCTGCCTTGGTCAAGAACTCATCCCTGTGGCGTTTGACCTTGAACAGCGTTACCGCAGAACCGATCTCGTTCAACGCGCTTTGGCTGAAATCGCTGCGAGGGCAGTGACCCAGCCATTCGACCGGGCGACGATTGGGGTATTCATCAGGGTCATCTTCGATGTGTTCCGGCCCACCTGTGAAGCGCCCGATGTTCACCATCCGATCATGCTTGGAGGGGTAAACGACGATGTCACCAGACTGCATTTCATGGGCGAAGCGAAAGAGAACAACTGCATGCACTGGTGCGGCTCCTTCCGTTTCGCCGGGAACCAAACGCAGGAGCGCTTCTTTCAGACCATCACGCCCGTTCTCGATTTTGCGGATGTCCCCCACCTCATGCCACCCAATGGCGACGTATCCCTCGTCTACGGGACGGCTGCCTACATGTCGGCCCATATGAAGGCCCCAGACTGTCGGTGTTTCGCCATAACGCTATCTCACTTGTCTTGCTTCGTGGCCCGTTCCTGATTCAGCCGAAACAGTCGTGCGAGAATTTCGTCGTCGGTCAGTTTCCCAGCCCGCCAGTCGTCACCCCAGCCATAGGCTTCGGCAACGGCTTCATCTAAGGCGCGGTGGGCGTGATCCAGCCAAGCGGGACGCGCATTGTAGAGGTTGGTCAGGGTGCGCTTCTTGAGTTCCCTTGCCGCTACTTCATCTTTGGGAAGGACGCGATCAGGAAAGCCGGGAACCACCTCAGGCACACGCTCAACCAGATCAGGCGGGTTCAACCAGTTTTCGCGGAGTTCGTCTAAGCGTGCAGCGGCGGTAGCGATTGCCTGAGCGCGCGGATCGTCAACATAGCCAGAAGGTGGAATGTTGGGTGTCAACCCTTCCGGAAATGCGAATGTCTCAAACGTTGACGAAGGTGTGTATCGCGGATCATTTCCAACTCCGAGGTACGTGCCCATTCTCAGCACCCACAATTCGTGAAACTGACTGTGCAATATTCCGAACGTGGTATCATCGTTGCGAGCCACGACAAACGCGGCGCTAGAGCCTGTATTACAGCTGGTCGAAGGAGTTCCTCGAAGCTGGGAAGAAGCGCCTGGCTGGGGACACGGCGCGTGCGGCCACTTCGACCGAGGTCAAGGATCTGGGTTGTGAGGCCCAGGACCTGAAAGAGGTCGTTGCCGAACAGGCCCTAGAACTGCGCCTTCTCAAAAAAAGCATGCTCGGGGATGGGGGATGAGACCTTTGGGCGCCATTGATCCGAGGACAATGGTCGAATGACGAATGAGATATCCCGCATCCGAGAAGCTGGAGATTGTCCGGCTCGTCGAAGGGTTGCACCTTCCGACGAAACGCACGTTGACAATCTGGGCATCCCAAGAACGACCTTCTACCGTTGGTATGATCGGTATCTGTCGGGTGGTGCCGAGGCGCTTGAGGATCGCAACCCCAGGCCATCCTGGGTCTGGAACCGTATTCCCGAAGCGGTGCGCGAGAAGGTCAAGGATCTGGCCCTGAAGGAGAGCGACCTGGCGCCGCACGAGTTGGCAGTGCAGTTCGCTGACACGGAAAAGTATCCTCGACCATTATCCTCGGACCAATGGCGGACAAAGGTCTCGATGTCCGAGTCTTCCGAATATCGCATCCTCAAGTCTTATGACCTGATCACCAGCCCAGCCTAAGTGGTTGTGTCCGCAGCTGACGAGTTCCGGGACAAGACGACCCGGCCAAACCAGCTGTGGCAGACCGACTTCACTTACCTGAAGGTCATCGGTCACGCCGGAGGCGTGCCTTCGGCACGACGGCTGGTTCTACCTGTCCACCATCCTCGACGACTTCAGCCGCTACATCATCGCCTGGAAGCTTTGCACGACGATGAAGTCGGGCGATGTCACCGACACGCTGGACCTGGCGCTGCAGGCTTCGGGCTGCGATCAGGCGACGGTCCTGCACAAGCCGCGCCTGCTCAGCGAACAAGCCATTGAAGGCGCCATTGGTTCGAGCACAATGGCGAGCGGGTCGAGTTACATCTCGGGGGAGTTGGCAAATTGGTTGAAAGACCGGCAGATAGACCATGTCCGCAGCGCACCCTATCCCCCCAGACCCAGGGCAAGATCGAGAGGTGGCACCAGACTCTGAAGAACCTGACCTGAGCCCCAAGTTTCCTCCAACCTTGTAGAGTCCTTGGGTTTGGTTTGATGGCCTTACGCGGCCAGTTTGTCGATGTTCATTTCTCTGCAAATTCGATCGGTCTCAGGTTGCCCAACACCGAATGTAGTCTTTGATAATTGTCATCCTCTTGCCCTGCTTCCAGCGTTTCATGGGCCCCGGCCAGTGAGCTAAAGTGCGTTTCGTTGAGGCATTCGTCCATTGCCCGGCAGGCGATTTGTGAAACAAATCTGCCGAGAGAGGCGCAGCTTGCCGTTGAAGCTTTCGATGAATGCGTTTTGGGTTGGTTTTCCCGGCGCGTTGTAAGGCCAGTCGATCCCGTTGTCCTGAACCCACCTGAGCACCGCCATACTGGTAAATTCGGTGCCGTTGTCAGACACAATTGTTCCCGGCATCCCGCGCTCGGAAATGACCCGGTCCAGTTCCCGCGTGACCCGCAAGCCGGACAGGGATGTGTCGGCGATCGGTGTCAGGCTCTCACGGGTAGGGTCGTCTGCCACGGCAAGGATGCGGAACCGGCGGCCGCCGGTGAAGGCGTCTGAGACGAAATTCAGGCTCCAACGCTGGTTCTCACCATCCGGCACAACTATCGGCCTTCTGGCGCCCATTCTGGTGGTGCTTGCAGCCACCGCAACGCTCACCAGCGTTCTGACCCTACCGAATTGATGTATCCCATGAACGGGCGAGACGTCCTGATCTCAACAGGCGCATCAAGGGCGGCTTGGCAACTTTGCCTGCGGGCAAGGTATGGTTCGAAAATCTAGTCCCAAACGGCCTTGATGGTCTCGCTGACGGCCCTTTGAACGGGGTCGTGGCCACCTCTTTCGCGTGTCACGAAACATAGGCATGCGGGCACACTGACAAATTCGCAAACCGCTAAGCCCGTGGATTGTTTTTGCTCCAAAGCAATGGACTCGCGGCTCAAACTGAGGCCGATGCCAGAGCGCACCATCTCAAGCATGGATGATTCCTGATCCACCTGAGCAACAGCGTTTTGTTTGACGCCATGGGATTCGAATATGGGTCGCAAGAGGCGGTTGTGCACAGAAAGCTCGGGCGTGCCAATCCAGGGGAGCTTTGCCAGCGTGGGCCAGTCACATTGCGAGATCTGTCGATCCCAGCCGGCCGGGCCAATGACGCGGTAAGAAAAGTCAGCAAGCTTGCGCACATGCGCGTGATCGTCCAGCTCTTGCCCGACTTTGTCGAGATCATGTGGGCTGGTGAGATAAAAGCCCGAGTCGATCTGGCGCCGATTTAGACGCTGCAGTGTTTCCCCGCTCATGCCGTGATGGATCTGGGTTTCGATATCCGGATAGTCACGGCGCAATTTGCCAAGCAGAAGGCCAAGACGGATGAAGGCAGGGTCGACGATCGTTCCGATCCGAACCGTGCCGCGGATACGCTCGGACTGGTGGCTGGCGCTGCGTTGAAACTCGCTCATGCTGTCAATGACCTGCTCGGCTTTGACAAGCAGTTTTTTACCCTCTTCAGTGAGTTCGAGGCCATGCGGAGCGCGCTTGAAAAGCGTCACGCCTATGTCGTCGCTCAATCGCTTGAGCTGGTGGCTAATGGCAGGCTGCGTGAGGTTGAGAATACCCGATGCCGCAGACGCGCTGCCCTCTTTTGCAACGGTGACGAACGCCAAAAGGCCGGCGATATTGGTGAATCTCTCCATATTAATATCCTTTATATCTGATAGGTGAAAATGTCATTAGCTTTGAAGCTCTCATCCGCATATCAACGGCGTCAACCAATGCTTTGGGAGGGGCGTTGACGCCTGATAGCGCTTCTTTTTTGGCGCAATCCGCCTTCATGCGTTTCCCAAACAACGCCAGACCATCAAGGGGAGATGATGAATATGCCAGCAAATGATATGCACGATTTCGATTACATCGTGATTGGCGCCGGTTCCGCAGGATGCCTTATGGCCAATCGCCTGAGCGCGGATCCGAAGAACCGGGTATTGCTGCTGGAGGCTGGCAAACCCGACACCTATCCTTGGATTCATATCCCCGTCGGCTATTTGTATTGCATCGGGAATCCCCGCGCAGACTGGATGTATAACACTGAATCCGACAAGGGTTTGAATGGTCGCGTTTTGCGCTATCCACGCGGAAAAACGCTTGGCGGGTGCTCCTCGATCAACGGAATGATTTATATGCGCGGTCAGGCGCGTGACTATGACAACTGGGCCGCTTTGACGGGAGAAGAGGCCTGGAACTGGAACAACTCTCTCGAGGATTTCAAGGCGCATGAAGACTTCTATAAGCTCGACAATGGCGCCGATCCAGCGACGGGAAACAATGCCCGCGTGTCCGACTTCCACGCCCATGGCGGAGAATGGCGGATCGAGAAACAACGCCTGCGCTGGGATGTGCTCGACAGTTTCGCCGAAGCGGCCACGCAATCGGGGATCGAGAAGACCGAAGACTTCAATACCGGTGACAATTCGGGTGTGGGCTACTTCGAGGTGAACCAACGCTCGGGCTGGCGTTGGAACACCTCCAAAGCCTTCCTGAGACCGGCAAAATCGCGCAGCAACCTGACAATCTGGACCGAAGCGCAGGTCGAGAAGCTGGAATTTACCAACGACGGCACGGGCGCATTGCGCTGTATCGGAGCTGTGGTCCATCAGAACGGCAAAACGCGCCGTGTATCGGCCAGACGTGAAACTGTACTATCGGCCGGGGCAATCAATTCGCCACAGATTTTGCAGCTGTCGGGCGTTGGCCCCGCTGGCCTGTTGCGAGAACACGGGATCGACGTGGTAATGGATGCTCCTTTCGTCGGGGAGAACCTGCAAGACCATCTGCAAATCCGTGCGGTCTACAAAGTCAATGGGACCAAGACGATGAATTCGCTGGCCAATTCGTTGATTGGCAAGATGAAGATTGGTCTGGAGTATATGTTCAAGCGCTCGGGCCCGATGTCGATGGCCCCCAGTCAGCTTGGCGCCTTCACGCGCTCGGATCCGTCGCGTCCTCACGCCAATCTTGAATACCATGTTCAGCCGCTGAGCCTGGAAGCCTTTGGTGAAGACCTGCACGATTTCCCTGCGATGACCGTTTCGGTCTGCAATCTGAATCCGACGAGCCGGGGACATGTACGCATTGGCTCTGCGGATTTTCGAGACGCACCGAAGATTTCGCCCAACTACCTTGATACCGAAGAGGATCGCCTGATCGCAGCGCAAAGCCTGCGGCAAGTCCGTGAGATCATGGGACAAGGCGCCATGGCCCAGTACGATCCCGAGGAATATAAACCCGGTCTTCAGTATCAAAGCGATGAGGAACTCGCCAAGCTGGCAGGCGACATCGCCAATACCATTTTCCATCCTGTCGGAACCATCAAAATGGGCCGCACGGATGATCCAAGCGCTGTTTTGGATCCGCAGCTTCGGTTCAAAGGCATTCAGGTGCTTCGCGTTGTCGATGCTTCGGTGATGCCAGAAATCACCTCGGGAAACACCAATTCTCCGACGCTCATGATCGCCGAGAAGGCCGCCAAGTGGATGTTGGCCGAGACCCCGTAATCAACGCGCAAAAGATACCCTACGAAATGTGGGAATACTGCTCTGAAACCCTAGGGAGAAAGACTGCGCCAGCCCGTCAGACCGAAGGTCCTGGGGCTCAACAAGAACGGAGTGAAAACCGTTCCTACCTAAATGGTATCTCTAATTGCGTCACTGTAAAGAGAGGCGGAAACGCCTCCCTTTATTGCGAAGTGTAGATGAGGGCTTTCAGGCATGCCTGGCCGGCTAGAGACCCAAGCTACAGCCCGTTTTTGGCCGTCTTCTGAGACACGGCACACAGCATTTCGAACAAAAAATTCGCAGCAATAACGGCCGTGTTTCCAGTGGTGTCATAGGGCGGCGAGACCTCGACCAAATCACCCCCGACAAGGTTCAATCCTGCGCAACCCCGGATGATCTCGAGCCCCTGAATGGTGGTCAGCCCGCCCACTTCGACAGTTCCGGTTCCAGGGGCAAAGGCGGGGTCCAGACTGTCAATATCATAGCTCAGATACACCGGGGCGTCGCCGATTTTGGCCCGGATGTCGTCCATCACCGGCGCAAGGCTTTTGTGCCAGCAATCTTCGGCCGGGATAACGGTCCAGCCCTTTTCACGCCCCCAATCAAAATCCTCGGGACTGTATCCACTGCCCCGCAGGCCGATCTGGAACACCATGTCGTCGCGCAGAAGACCTTCTTCATGGGCGCGCCGGAACGGACAGCCATGGGCGGCCTCTTCGCCGAACATCATTTCATTGGTATCGGAATGGGCATCCACATGGATCAGCGCAACGGGTCCGTGCTTGGCCGCCATTGCCCGCAAGATCGGCCAGGTCAAAGTATGGTCGCCGCCCAGCGTCAGTGGAACCACCTCGTGGCGCAGGATCTCGTGATAGGTTTGCGCAATGATCTCGACGGATTTTTTCAGATCAAAGGTGTTGATCGGCACATCCCCGATATCGGCAACCTGAAACGTGTCAAACGGTGCGGCGCCGGTGGCCATGTTATAGGGGCGGATCATGCGGCTTTCGTCCCGGATTTGACGCGGGCCAAGGCGGGTGCCAGACCGGTTGGAGGTCCCAATGTCCATCGGGATGCCGACAAAACAGGCATCCAGGCCATCTGCGGTCGGCTGCGAAGGAAGCCGCATCATCGTGGCAGGTCCGCCCATGCGTGGCATCGTGTTTCCGCCCAGCGGCTGGTTATAGTCCTTCATGTTGCATCTCCTTTAGGGCGTCTTGGATACATCCCACCATGACGCGCTGGGCTTTCTGGTTGCGCCAGTTTTCACGCAAAGCGATTTGGAACTGCGCACGGTAGGAAAAGAGGTCAGGTCGCAAGGACCGCAGCGGAACGCGGGATGACAGCGTGTCCGCCATATGGGTCGGCAAATAGCCCAGATAGGCCCCGGACAAGATCAGATGAGCCTCGGCCTCCATGTCAGAAACCGTCGCCTGAGACGAAGAAATCGCGAAGATCTGCGTATCGCGCTCGGCCCAATAGGACCGCGCGATGATCCGGTGTTCGCGTACGGTTTCGATACCGATTTCTTTGTCTGGCACCTCAAAAAGCGGGTGCCCCTCGGCACAGTAGAACTGCTGCTGCTCGGTATAGAGGTCGATGTAGTCCAGACCCAGTACGATTTTGGGAAAGCTTCCGACCACCAGGTCCACGCGCCGCGCCATGAGTTCGTTCAAAAGCTCGTTTGGCGTCAGCGTCATCAGGTGCAAATGAACACTTGGTGCCGCAGAGGCGAAACGCCCGAACGCCATGCTGATCGGGCTAGACGGATCCGATATCATGTTATCCACCAACCCGATGGTCAGCTTTCTGGGCATGGTATCGGTCAGCGTCCCGACCCGATGACTAAAGGTATCAAGCGCCGAAAGCAGATCCTTACACTCGTCATAGAACTGCTGGCCCGCCGTGGTCAGGGAAAACCCGCTGCGCCCACGGCTGCACAGTTTCAAACCATAGCGCTTTTCAAGCGAGGACACTTTCTCGGAGATCGAGGAGAGTGCAAGGTTCAGCTCCAGCTGCGCGGCGGACATGCCCCCGGCTTCGACGACGGCGACAAAGACCCGAACCAGCCGGATATCGACCGTATCCACAGCGAAATTAAAGCGGCGGTCCTTTGAGGCAGGAGAGGTGGTCGACTTGCCCATCAGATCACCGTGCAAACATGAATGGTGACGCTGACGGTGGTGAACACACAGGTCGCAATGAACAGGCGATGATTCAGCCACGCGTGCGGGCCTGGCGGGGCGTCAAAAACGGGTGCACAGCGGAAATAGTATTCGTCCGTACCGACCGTTTCACCGCGATCCAGGCGATCCGAAACCTCGATCGGAGCAACATAGAGCCCCTTGTTGCAGATATAGATCGGGGTGCCATCCTCGGCCTGAATGGCATAGTGGGCCTCGACTTGCGACGTGCCATCAGGGCGGATGAATTCATAATCCGCACCGCCTGGGATGATGCGCCCCGTCAAGCGCGGGCCGCTTACTGTTCCTCCGGTGATGCCGATGATACGGCGTTGACCATTGGGACCCGGCCCGCCGGTCAGCGGGGCGGAGATTTCGGCCGAAATATCAAAGGCGTGGCTTAGCCCAATGGGCAATTCACAAAGCGTCATGCGTGACCTTTCCACCGCACAGGGTCAGAAGACATTTCACATCCGCGATGTCCTCGGGCGTTGTCTCCGTCAGATCGCGGTCAAGAAGGATAACATCAGCCAGATAGCCTTGGCACAAGCGTCCTTTGCGATCTTCCTTGAACTCGGCAAAGGCGGCATTGGTGGTATAGCCTTCCAGCGCCTCGTGCAGCGTCAAGCGGTTGTCGGGCTGGCTTTTGTGCCAGGGCATGCGCGTCATCGCCGCGTGGATCGAAGCCCAGGGATCCACCGAAGAGACCGGCCAATCCGTGGACAGGATCAGCGGCAGGCCAAGGTCGCGCATCCGCCGCCAAGCATAGGCGCGCGCAAAGTTCGCCTCGCCGATCCGTGACACGGTGGGCTCCATGGGCAGGCCGCACTGACCAGGCGGATGCGTTGGCTGCATCGAAGGAATGACGTCCAGCGTTTTGAGCCGCTCAAAGTCCTCTTCGCGCACGACCTCCAGATGTTCGATCCGATGGCGGCTGTCGCGGGCCCCGTTGACCGTCCGAGCGGCAGCAAGGGCATCCAGTGTCATGCCAGACGCTCCATCGCCGATGGCATGGACAGCGATTTGCAATCCGGCCGCGTCGGCGCGGGTGCACAGATCGTTGAACACCTCCGGATCATACAGCGCTTCGCCGCGCCAGCCGGGACGGTCCGCGTAGTCTTCGCTCATGATGGCAGTGTGACTGTCCAGGACGCCATCAGCGAAAAACTTGATCGCGCCCGCGCTCAGGGTGTCACTGTTGAAATCCCGCGCCAGTGCCACGCTATAGGCAACGGCAGTGTCCAGATCGCCCGCCACGTGTCGCCCGGGCACACGGCCCCGGCACAAAAGCCGCCCCTCCGCTTCCAACTCGGCCAGACGCTCCAGCGTGTAGCGGTTTCCATCCATGTTCTGAAAACTGGTGATGCCAAAGCTGGCCATGTGGCGAAGGCCCAGAAACATCGTTTCGCGGTCGGTTTCCAGGTCATCCGGGCTTGGAGACTCGGCCGGGTCAAGCCCTGTCGTCAGCCCCAAACGGTCCCGTCCCTTGGTTGGCGTCAGATCAAAGATCGGGCCAAACGCAGCCCCTTCGCGCAGCTCGCCATGGGCCAAACCGTCCCGACCCATGACAATCTCGTGGCCCGGTGGCAAATCCGCGCCGTGCAGCAGACCCGCAGCCTCCAGCGCCATCGTATTCGCCCAGACCGTGTGAAAATCCGGAGACATAAGCGCAAGCGGGCGATCCGCCATGATCGCGTCCAGCTGGTGCCGCGTCGGCGTCGCCTCGCCAAAAATGGTGTAGTCCGCGCCCAGACAAACAAGGATCGGCAGGTCCGGGTTGTCCCTCCCGTAGGAGCGGATCAGCCCGGCGACATGCTCGAACCCGTGTTGCTCAAAAAGCGACAGTTGCGTCAGCCCAACCGATCCCGAGAAGATATGCACATGGCTTTCGTTCAGCCCCGGCATCACCGTGCGGCCCTGCGCATCAATCACCCGCGTTTCATCGGTGGCCAAGGCGCGGACGGGTGCGTCGTTTCCGACGGCCAGGATTCGCCCACCGCCAAGCGCAATCGCGGTGCCGGTGGTGCAGTCGTCCATTGTGATCAGCGCAGCGTTGTAGAGAATAATCTCGGCCATCACAGGCCTCCGCTGGTGATGTGTTTGACAGCGCAGTAAGACTTCAGGCCGCTGTCCCCCAGTTCGCGCCCGATGCCGCTGGCCTTGAACCCGCCCCAAGAGGTTTCGGGGAAGATGATTTGAGGCACGTTTACCCAGATGTGGCCCGCCTCGATCCGGTCCGCGATTTGCTGCGCCCGTTCGCCGCCAACAACCGTGGCGACCAACCCGTATTCCGTTGCATTGGCCAGCCGGATGGCCTCTTCGTCCGAAGATACGCGGCGAATGCACAGAACCGGGCCAAAAATTTCTTCGATCCAAAGCCGGCTATCCTCGGGGACGTCCACATAGATCGTCGGTTCGACGAAATACCCTGCCCCATGGCCATCCGCGCCACCTGCGAGGCAATCCAGCCCCTCGGTTCGGGCCGCGCGCAGATAGCTTTGCACTTTGTCCCGTTGGGGCAATGTGGTCACGGGGCCCATATCGACCTCTGCGCTCAGAGGATCCCCGACGCGCAGTTTCGCAAGTCGCGCGCGCAGCTCTGCGATCAGATCGTCCGCGACAGCCTGAGCCACGATAAGCCGCGCCGTGGCCGAGCACATCTGACCCGCATTAAACAGGATACCGGCCAGCGCAATTTCCGCGGCTTGCGCGATATCGGCATCTTGCAGAACCACGATGGGCGCCTTGCCACCCAGTTCGAGGGACACCGGCAATACCCGCGTTGCAGCTGCGGCCATAACCTTGCTGCCGGTTTCGGTCGAGCCGGTGAAGGAAACCTTTCGGATCTCGTGCGCGGCAATCATCGCCGCACCGATGTCACCAAGACCTGGCAAAATCGACAGCACCCCTTCGGGCAGGCCAATTTCCTGAGCAATGTCGCCATAGACCAGCTCGGCCAGAGTCGTGAACTCGGATGGTTTCAAAACCGCCGTGCACCCAGCGGCCAATGCTGGCGCCAGTTTCCAGGCGGTCGTCACAAGCGGGAAATTCCACGGTACGATCAAGGCGGCGGGGCCATAGGGCACCAGCGTCTGGCGTCCGGTCATTCCCTCGGGCAGCATCTGATCGGGGCGATTCAACGCGCCACTTTCGATCAGGTCAGCGTAGTAGTTAAAGCAGGCGCGCGCGTCCTCGACGTCAAACTCGGCCTCTTGCCTGGGCTTACCATTGTTGCGCATTTGCAGCGTGACCAGCGCAGCTTTGCGCGCCAGTAGCCCATCCGCAAAGCCACGCAGCATCTTTGCGCGGATGTCCACTGGCGTGGTGCGCCAGTTGCTGAAAGACGCCGCAGCCTGGGCGCAGGCCTGCCCTACATCCTCGGACGTGGCCATCTGGAACGTGGCGAACACGTCCTCATTGGCGGGGTTGATCGCCTCGCGCACAGGCCCAGCCCCCGCCCGGAAGCTGCCGCCGACAAAAACGCAGTCGGTCCGATCCTCCAGCGCGCTCATAGCGGGAACCCCAAAGCGTGGACCATTTTGATCCAGGCGCGTCTCCAGCCGCCCTTTTCATCCACACCGTCCAGTGCCTTGATGGTGATATTCGCGCCCGGCCACCGCAAGGGTTCAGGTGGGATCGGCATCGGCAGCTTGGAGGCAAGCTCGAGCCCAAGTTCCGGGACGCCGGTGTCATCGATCATCTCAAGCGCCATACGTGCCCCAAACCGCGAGGCGGTGACGCCAAAACCGGAATAGCCGCCCGCATAGACACCTTTGCCGCCGTAATAGGGTTGAAAATGCACGGCAAAGCGGGTGGTCAGGTCAATCGGGCCAGACCAGGCATGAGAAAACTTGACGTCCCCCAATTGTGGGAAGGTATTAAAGAAATACTCTCCCAGCTTTTCATAGACGTCGATTTTGCGGTCCCCGGCCGGGTCGGTTGGCCCCCCATAGTAATACCCGATGCGCCCGCCATACACGATGCGATTGTCGGCCGTCAGGCGCATATAGTTCAGCTGCTTGCGCGTGTCATAGATGCCCTGCCGGTTTTTCCAACCGATGCGGTCCAGTTGCTCGGCGTTCAGAGGTTCGGTGGCGATCACCCGGTCGCGAAAGGCAGCCACGTAGTTCTTGATTTTGCGATGTCCGGCACACCAGGCATTGGTGGCAAAGATCACTTTGGGCGCCTCGATCAGCCCGTCATGGGTTTTGATGCGCAGTTTGTGACCCAGATCTTCGACATGCTCCATGGGCGTGTATTCATGGATCGCAACGCCCAGCTTCAGCGCGACCTTCTTCAGCCCCCAGGCCAGTTTGGCAGGCTGCACGATCCCGGTGCGTTTTCGATTCCAGATGCCAGCGTGAAAGGTCGGGCTGTCCACCTCGGCGCGCACGGCGTCGCGGTCCAGAAAATCCATCTGGGGATTGTGCCGCAGGTGCATGTCATGTTCTTCGCGCAGCTCTGGCAGATCTTCGGGCCGCACGGCGACGGTCATCTCGCCGTTCCATTCCAGGTCGCAGTCGATCCCGAACTCTTCGATGGTGGCGCGCCAGGCATCCAGATTTTCAAAACCCAGCGTCTCGAGCATGTCCATATCGCCGGGGAACACACGTTTGGCGTTCGCGATGCCGTGCATCACCGAGGTGGAAACGATGCCCCCAGGCCGACCAGAGGCCCCAAGAGCCACCTTGCTGGCCTCGATCAACACCACATCGCGGTTTGGATCACGCTGCTTGGCGATGATCGCCACCCAGAGCCCGGTAAACCCGCCCCCGACAATCAGCAGATCAGTTTCGCGGCGCCCGATCAAATGCGGACAGGTTTCCGGTGCGCGAGCATCCAACCAAAACGGGGAAAGAATTGCGTCGGACAAGGCCGTTTTTGCGGGGGTCATTGGCGAGCTCCCATGAGCTTGGGCAGGTCACTGAACCGAGCCACCAGGGCAAAGATCAGCACAGTCGTAGCGACAAAAACAACAGAGGCCGCAGCCATCACTGGCGTATAGCCATAGCGCAGGGTGTTGAAAATTTTCATCGGCAGGGTTTCGGTTACGGCGCCGACGGTCATCGTTGCAATGATATATTCGTTCAGCGAGATCACGAAGACAAAGGCGAAACCCGACACCAGATAGGGCCGGATCATCGGCAATACTAGCGTGCGTGTCAGGGTCCATTCATCCGCCCCCATCGAGCGGCTGGCATCCACAAGGCTTTCGTCGATATCCTCGAATCCCAGCGACAGTGTGATGATAGGCAAAGTGACCAGAAACACCGCATGGGCAACGATCACAGTCCACAGGTATCCATAGGCTCCGATCATGATAAAGAAGCTCAGGAAGCCCACGGCCGTGATCACTGGTGGCAGCAAAAACGGCATTGCTCCGACTGCAACAACGGCCCGCCCAAATCCGGTTTTATAGCGCCAGTTGAACCAAGCGACGGGCAAAGCCACCGCGACAGCCAGCGCCGCCGCAGCGAAGGCCACACCCACGGATGTAAGCAGCGCCGAACGCCACCCTGTATCCACAAACAGCTCGGCGTACCACGCGAGGTTAAATCCCTCTGGCGGGAAATTGAGCGAGCGGCGCTCGTTCACCGACACTCCGGCTATCACGATGAAAGGCGCGACTATCACGATACCGACGGCCCAGAAAAACAGACGTGTCATCAGGATGCCTCCGCTTTGCGGTTAAAAAGATAGACCGTCAGCACCAACAGGCAGGTTACCGTCATCAGAAACACCGCCAGGGCCGCCGAGAATGGCAGGTTCGCCTGCAACAGCGCCTGATCCGAGATCACCACTGACAGAGTCCAGTTCGTGGGGCGCCCCAGCACCTGCGGGATCAGGTAGGACCCCAGGACGAAGACGAAAATCATGATCGATGTGACGACAATCGGAATCCGGTGTAACGGCACGATCACCCCGAAAAACGCGCGCAACGGCGAGGCCCCCAGGGTGCGCGCTGCTTGATCCACTTCGGGGTCAAGACGGCTGAGGATCGGGTAGAACAGTAGAACCGCATAGGGCAGCGCGATGTAGAACACGCCTGAAATCACGGCACCGAAACTGGGAGCAAAGCTTTGCGGCGCATCCAGAAGGCCCAAGGCCGCCAGCATCGTGCCGATCCCGGCCGTGCGCGACAACAGCGTCGACCAGGCAAAACCAATGATGGCTTCGGACAACGACAGCACCGATAACATCAGGATCAGCCAGAAAACATGCACCCGACGAGAGCTTTTGACCAACAGATAGGTGAACGGAAACCCAATCGCGATGGCGAGCGCGGCCACGATCCCTGCGACCTGGAGCGAGGTCCCAAGGACACCAAAGATGAAGCCAGACCAGAGCCGTTGATAGTTTTCCAAGGTGAAGGTGGTTTCGTAATAGCCGCCGCCAACATTCTTGAAGAACGACAGGCTGACCATCGAGCCGAAGGGCACCACGTAAAACGCAATCAGCGCGAAAGCGGGCAACAGGATGGGCAGATACCCAAGCGGGGTTGCGGGGCGTGACTGGGCCATGGCTTACCTCAGCACGACTGCAGCATCGGGGGCGCAACTGACATAGGCTGTCTGGCCGACCTCAACCGGGCACGGGGCGCGCCCTGGCAGACTTACCGTCAGGTCTGGCGTCTCACCCTCGGCCTCCAGCGTTACCTCGGTCGTGGCCCCCAGGGCGCGCACGAAGCTTACCTTTCCCTGCAGGCTTGCCTCTTTTGGCGAGGCGCTCAGCGTCAGGTCCTCAGGGCGCAACGACAGAGTTACGGGGCCAGCTGCAGGAAGACCGTTCACTTCGATTTTTCCGCGCGGCCCAGTAAAGATCCCATCAGCCGCATCCCCGCGCATCAGATTGGTCGTACCAATGAAATCCGCCACAAAAGCATTGGCGGGTTGGCGGTAAATCTCGAGCGGCGGCGCAACCTGCTGCACCTCGCCTTCGGACATCACGACCACCAGATCGGCAGTGGTCATGGCCTCGCGTTGGTCATGTGTCACCAAAAGAGAGGTGACACCCAACTGGCGTTGCAACCGTTTCACTTCGATCTGCATGGTTTCGCGCAGTTTGGCGTCCAGCGCTGACATCGGTTCATCCAACAGGAACAATGCCGGTTCCATCACCAACGCACGGGCGATGGCAACGCGCTGACGTTGCCCGCCAGACAGTTGCGAAATCGCGCGCGTACCGCGCCCGGGCAGATGCACAAGCTCTAGTGCGTCCTCTGCTCTTTTCTGACGTTCCGCAGCTGAGACGCCCCGGATGGCCAGCGGGTAGGCAACGTTTTCAGCAACGGATAAATGAGGGAACAGGGCCAAAGATTGAAACACCATCCCGAAGTCGCGCTTGTGGGCGGGGACTTTGGTAATGTCCTTTCCGGCCAAGGACACAGTGCCTGTTGTGGGCTCTTCCAGGCCTGCGATGATCCGCAAAAGTGTGGTTTTCCCACACCCTGACGGCCCTAAAAGACAAACGAATTGTCCGTGATCCACCTCCAGCGACAGTTTCTGCAACGCTGCAAAGGTTCCATAATTCTTGCTGACATCTGCGAGATGAAGACCGGTCATTCCAAATTCCCTCAAAAAGCGGGCCCGCCGCAGGTCAGCGACGGGCCCTGTCTCTTAGCTGTTCAACATTTCCGACCAGATCTGGTTCAGATAGTCCTGCCTTTCGACCTGCATGTCGTAGCGCGGAATGATCGGGGTTATGTCCGAGGAAACGGCGCCGAACTCTTCGTCGGTCAGGTCCGTCAGTTCGCGCGCGACGGTCGGAGCGGTGCCCAGATTGCGCGCCAGCATCG
Organism: Thalassovita sp. ABM4_323; assembly: GCF_056158665.1. Lineage (NCBI taxonomy): Bacteria > Pseudomonadati > Pseudomonadota > Alphaproteobacteria > Rhodobacterales > Roseobacteraceae > Thalassovita > Thalassovita sp. ABM4_323. The sequence continues at coordinate 596,949 of NZ_JBSWTS010000007.1, forward strand.
CCTGAATTTCGGGCTGCGCCATGTAGTTGATGAACTCTTGCGCCTGGCCGATCTTGTCCGACGCACCGGGCACGACCCAGTTCCCACGGTCCAGAAGACCACCCTCTTTGGGGAAGTTCGAGCGCACCGGGAACCCATCAGCGGCGGCCAGGCCGGCAACGTCATGGTAATACTGACCCATCGGGATTTCGCCGGATTTCAACGCCTGTTCGAACTGCGCTTCGTCACGATACCACAGGCGCACATTCGGTTTGATCTCGGCGACCTTGGCCAGAACTTCCTGGATCGATGCTTCATCGGTCAGATAGCTCGTGCCGCCAAAGAACGTCGCTGCGGTGATTTCCAGCAGATAAGAATTCGACACCAGCGCCAGCAGGCCCAGCTGATCTTTGTATTTGGGATCCCACAGCTCGGCCCAGCTTTGGATGGGGGCTGCAAAGGTATCCGTGTTCTGTACGACGGTGATGTACCAAGAAACAGCGGGCGCCGCTGCAAGCCCGCCATCCTCGTACCGAACCATCAGATCTTCGGACAGGTTCGAAAGGTTCGGCATCGCGTCTGCGTTCAGCGTTGCGAACACTTTGGACTTCATGCCCTGCAACACACCAGTGGTTGCCATCATGGACACATCCGAGGGCGCACGGCGCGCGCGTGCCGCCTGTTGGATTTGGATAAGCCACGCCTCGCCCGTCGGAACGGCAATGCTTTCCACTTCGATACCGGTGGCCGCGGTGAAATCCGGGTAGACGAATGCGTCAAAGCTATCCTGGAAGTAGCCACCATAGACCCCGATCTTCAGCGGCCCGTCCGCAGCCCGCAGGATCGTCGGCGCCGCAAGCGCAAAAGTGGACGCGGTTGTTGTTTTCAGAAACTGACGTCTGGTCTGGCTGATCATTGAAATTCCCCTGTGCTGGAAGAGTGGTCATCGATTTTCAGCAAGCAGAGCAAAACTATACTTCGATAAACATCACCATATTTCCGAATTCACTTCGGGTTTTTTATAACCGTTGAGGTCGCGAGGTAGAGCGACCGCTGGCTGGCGCCCTCAGGGTCCTGCGAGGGCCGAAAGTTTTGGTCGCAACACAAGCGTCTGAACAGAATCGATTCTGACCGGAACCTATTTATTAGGTTGGGCTTGCCCTGCTGGCATCGGGCCAGGACACCGCAAACAACACGAATTCGCGCTCATTTTATCGATCTTGTCTTTCCCTATTGCTTTTTTAACGAAGGTTCCATAGGTCCGTCCGTGGGACACCTCTCCCCAACGAGAGGCGCTTATCTGGAAGGGTAGCATCAATGGCTATTGCACAACCGGCAACGCGGCCGGCTAATCCGCGTTTTTCCTCTGGCCCCTGCGCCAAAATCCCCACATTCTCGCTGGATCTGCTGTCGGACGCCGCTTTGGGTCGTTCGCACCGTGCCGCTGTCGGCAAGGCCAAGCTGAAGGATGCCATCGAAGGCACCCGCGAGGTTCTGGGCATCCCCGCAGACTATAAGATCGGCATCGTGCCCGCGTCGGATACCGGCGCCGTGGAAATGGCCCTGTGGTCGCTGCTGGGCGCACGCAAGGCGGAAATGGTCGCCTGGGAATCCTTTGGCTCGGGCTGGGTCACCGACGTGGTGAAGCAGCTGAAAATCGACGCCGAGGTCAAAACCGCCGAATATGGCCAGATCGTTGACCTGAGCACCGTCGATTTCAACAACGATGTCGTGTTCACCTGGAACGGCACCACCTCGGGCGTGCGTGTTCCCAACGGTGATTTCATCCCCGCCGACCGTGATGGTCTGACCATCTGCGACGCCACCTCGGCTGCTTTCGCGATGGACCTGCCCTGGGACAAGCTGGATGTGACCACCTTCAGCTGGCAAAAAGTTCTGGGCGGCGAAGCGGCCCACGGCATCCTGATCCTCAGCCCCCGCGCGGTCGAGCGTCTGGAAAGCTACACCCCCGCATGGCCGCTGCCGAAGATCTTCCGCCTGACCAAGGGCGGCAAGCTGATCGAGGGCATCTTTACCGGCGCCACCATCAACACCCCGTCGATGCTGGCGGTCGAGGATTACCTGGTCGCGCTGGACTGGGCCCGTTCGGTTGGTGGTCTGCAGGGCCTGATGGGTCGCGCCAACGCCAACGCACAGGCCGTTTGGGATTTCTGCGACGCCAAGCCGTGGATCGCCAACCTGGCCGAAGATGACGCCACGCGCTCGAACACCTCGGTCTGCCTGAAGTTCACCGATGACCGCATCCAGGACGGCGCCGCCTTTGCCAAGGCCGTGGCCAAACGTCTGGAAGCAGAAAACATCGCGCTGGACATTGGCGCCTATCGCGACGCCCCCGCAGGCCTGCGTATCTGGTGCGGCGGCACGGTTGAAACCTCGGACATCGAGGCGATGCTGCCCTGGCTGGAATGGGCCTTCGAGGCCGAAATCGCAGCCCAATAAGTGACGGCGGCGGGCCCCGCGCCCGCCCCTTTCCCTGACATTTCATCTTTGAAGGAGAGCCCCCATGGCCCCCAAAGTTCTCGTATCTGACAAACTGTCCGAAACCGCCGTTCAGATCTTCCGTGATCGCGGCATAGACGTTGATTTCCTGCCCGACGTGGGCAAGGACAAAGAAAAACTGGCCGAAATCATCGGTCAGTATGACGGCCTGGCGATCCGCTCGGCCACCAAGGTCACCCCGACCCTGCTGGAGCACGCCGACAAGCTGAAAGTCGTTGGCCGCGCTGGTATCGGCACCGACAACGTCGACAAAGAAGCGTCCTCGAAAAAGGGTGTGATCGTCATGAACACCCCCTTCGGCAACATGATCACCACCGCCGAGCACGCCATCGCAATGATGTTCGCCGTGGCTCGTCAGATCCCCGAAGCCTCGGCCAGCACCCACGCCGGCAAATGGGAAAAGTCCAAGTTCATGGGCACCGAGCTGACCAACAAGACCCTGGGCGTCATCGGCGCGGGTAACATTGGCGGCATCGTCTGCGACCGTGCCAAGGGCCTGAAAATGAAGGTCATCGCGTTCGACCCCTTCCTGAGCGAAGAAAAGGCCGACAAGATGGGCGTCGAAAAAGTCGAGCTGGACGACCTGCTGGGCCGCGCCGACTTCATCACCTTGCACGTGCCGCTGACCGATGGCACCCGCAACATCCTGTCGGCTGAAAACCTGGCCAAGACCAAAAAAGGCGTGCGTATCATCAACTGTGCCCGTGGTGGCCTGGTGGATGAAAACGCCCTGGCCGAGCTGCTGAAATCCGGCCACGTTGCCGGCGCTGCTTTTGACGTGTTCGCGGAAGAACCCGCCAAGGAAAACGTCCTGTTCAACCTGCCCAACGTTGTCTGCACGCCGCACCTGGGCGCCTCGACCACCGAAGCTCAGGAAAACGTGGCCCTGCAAGTTGCCGAGCAGATGTCGAACTATCTGCTGGACGGCGCCGTTGAAAACGCGCTGAACCTGCCCTCGATGACCGCCGAAGAAGCCAAGGTCATGGGCCCCTGGGTCGATCTGGCAGGCCATCTGGGCAGCTTCATCGGTCAGCTGACCGACGAGCCGATCAAAGCCATCAACATCCTGTATGACGGTGTCGTGTCCGAAATGAACCTGCCCGCGCTGAACTGCTCGGTCGTGGCGGGGATCATGAAGAAATCGAACCCCGACGTGAACATGGTCTCGGCTCCGGTCGTCGCCAAAGAGCGTGGCATCCAGATCAGCACCACCAACCAGGACAAATCCGGCGCCTTCGAAGGCTATGTCAAAGTGACCGTCGTCACCGACAAGCGCGAGCGTTCGATGGCGGGCACCGTGTTCTCGGATGGCAAGCCGCGCTTTATCCAGATCAAAGGCATCAACATCGACGCCGAGGTTGGTGAGCACATGCTGTACACCACCAACGAAGATGTCCCTGGCATCATCGGCACCCTGGGTGGCATCCTGGGCGAGAACGGCGTGAACATCGCCAACTTCACCCTGGGTCGCGCCGCCGCCGGTGGCGAGGCGATTGCTCTGCTGTACGTGGATGACTCGCTGAACCAAACCACCCTGGACGCGCTAGCCGCGACTGGTCTGTTCAAACAGATCAAGCCGCTGGAATTCAACGCCTAAGCCTCTTCGGCTTTAGATAGTAGCCCCCGCCCGGCTTGTCTGGGCGGGGGTTTCTTTTTGGGTCAACCTGACGCTTTTCCCGCGCGGATTACGACCAGCAAGAAAACCAGCATTGAGGCCAGTGTCAGAAATGACCCGGCTGCCGCCAGCCCTTCACCTTTTTCAAGAATTGCCATCGCGATGCCCGGGACAATCACGATTACCCCAAGCAGCGAAAGCCCCAGGTGAATTCGGGGCAGCAAGCCTTGGCGCGCTTTGGCCACGGCGTGATAATACCCCGCGAATATCGCCATCGAGACCCATCCGATCAGGTTCATATGAGCATGGACCGGCGCCATGGTGTGATCGTGCGAGGCCGACATGTGAATGCCCAGCGCCATGCCCAACACAGCGCAGATCACGGCAAGCACCATGAAATAGTATGAGATTCCGTTCATTTTTTCTCTCCCTGTTCCAGTTCGCGCCGAACAGAGAGCCCCCCGAACGACGGATTGCCCCACATGTTTTTTGCTCAGGCCGTCGCTGGGGTCTGGCGCGGCATGATGCATAAGGTCATGTATAGCCGATTTCGCGCCAATATCGTCATAGAAACTGCGGCTCAGGGTGCTGGACCATCTATCCGGGGTCTCCTAGGGTGCCGCCGACTCGGGGAAAGAGGCAGAAATGAGCAACACACCCATCTACGCGGTTGGCGACATTCACGGCCAGCTGGACATGCTGGAAACTGCACTGCGCCATATTGAATCCGATGGCGGGCCCGATGCGCGTATTGTGTTTCTGGGCGACCTGGTGGATCGAGGTGACAGCAGTGCTCAGGTGATCGAACGCCTAAGGGCCGGTCAGGCCGAAGGCCGCAACTGGACCGTTCTGTGCGGCAATCACGATGATCTGTTCGCGGGGTTCCTGCGGACGGGCGCGGTGGAGGATGCACGGATCAAATCAGGCGTTCCCTGGACAGGGCCACGTTTGGGCGGGCTGGCAACGCTGGCCTCTTATGGAATGACCGACCTGGACCGCCCTGCCCCGGCGCTTTGGGCCGAGGCGAAATCCGTGGTGCCCTCGGCGCATCTGACCTATCTGGAAAGCCTGCCCGACCATCTGTTGATTGATGATTTGCTGTTCGTCCACGCGGGCATCCGGCCGGGGATCTCGTTGGCCAATCAAACCCGCGACGACATGAAGTGGATTCGGCAAGAGTTTCTGGACGATCCGCGCCAACACCCCTGGTTGGTCGTGCATGGACATACGGCCATTCAGGCGGCCGAGCATCGCGGCAACCGTGTGAATCTGGACAGCGGTGCTGGATACGGACGCCCGATCACCGCCGCTGTATTCGAAAACGGACGGGTCTGGACATTGGATGCGATGGGCCGGATGCCGCTAGATCCCTGAGTCTGCGCCCTGAACGCAAAAAACGTAAGGGCGCGACGCTCGGAAAATGCTTTTGTTGCATCGCAGCATCCTCTAGGCTTCGCGAAATTTCCAGCACCAGAGGGAGAGAGCCCGTGACAGATATCGTTATTTTGGATGGCGCACGCACCGCAATCGGAACATTCGGAGGATCGCTGGCGGGGGTCGCTCCGATACAGCTGGGCGCCATTGCCACCAAAGAGGCCCTGGCCCGTTCTGGTGTTGAAGGTGGCCAGATCGGCCATGTCGCCTTTGGCCACGTCATCAACACCGAGCCCCGCGACATGTACCTGTCGCGCGTCGCCGCCATGGAGGCCGGCATCCCCGACACCACCCCGGCGATGAACGTGAACCGTCTGTGCGGTTCGGGCGCGCAGGCCATCGTCTCGGCCACGCAATCGCTGATGTTGGGCGACGCGGATTTCGCCGTTGCCGGTGGCGCTGAAAACATGAGCCGCTCGCCCTATATCATCCCGGATCAGCGCTGGGGTCAGAAAATGGGCGACATTCGCACCGTCGACATGATGGTTGGCGCGCTGACCTGTCCCTTTGGGACCGGCCATATGGGGATCACGGCGGAAAACGTTGCTTCGGAAAATGATGTGACGCGCGAACAGATGGACGCCTTCGCGCTGGAAAGCCAAAACCGTGCCGCCGCCGCGATTGAAGCGGGCCATTTCGACAGCCAGATCGTGCCGGTCGAGGTCAAGGTCAAGCGTCAGATGGTCGAATTCGCCAAGGACGAGCACCCCAAGGCAACCACCCCAGAAGGTCTGGCCAAGCTGCGCCCGGCATTCAAAAAGGATGGCAGCGTGACGGCCGGGAATGCCTCGGGTCTGAATGACGGGGCTGCGGCACTGGTTCTGGCCCGCGCCGAGGCGGCCGAGAAGGCTGGCCTGAAACCCAAAGCACGTATTCTGGGCTATGCCCATGCGGGTGTGCGCCCCGAGGTCATGGGCATCGGTCCGGTTCCCGCCGTGGAAAACCTGATGGCGAAAACCGGCCTCAGCATCGGCGATTTCGACGTGATCGAATTGAACGAAGCCTTCGCCGCTCAGGCGCTGGCGGTGAACAAAGGGCTGGGTCTGGACGCGGCTAAAGTGAACCCCAATGGTGGGGCGATTGCCTTGGGCCACCCGATCGGCGCGACCGGTGCGATCATCACCGTGAAAGCCCTGTACGAGCTGGAGCGGATTGGCGGCTCGAAGGCTTTGGTGACCATGTGCATCGGTGGCGGTCAAGGCATCGCCATTGCTCTTGAGCGCCTGTAAGGCCAGACGCACAGATCTGAGGAATTGGGGCCGGGTCGAACCTGGCCCCTTTTGCTATTCTACACGGATATTCACCCGATCCGAGCGCCCCTTGGCGTCGATCACCGACAGGGTAACGAACCCCTTGCCGACGTCTGGCAAGGCAACCTCGCGCGCGCGATTTCCCGTCAGTATGGGCGCGCCGTTCGCCAGAACCGTAAAGGGGGGGGCGCCATCGCGCAGTTTGACGACAAGCCCCGCCTCGGACAGGGGCAAACGCGCGCCATTTGGTGGGAACGCCAGTTTGGGCGCATCGCTGTCGACCTTGAAAACCGCGTTCCGTCCCTGGAACCGTTTCAGAGGTTGCGGCAGCAAAGCGGCGCTGACCAGCAGGGTTTCCGGCGGTGGCGGGGGCAGGACCTCTAGCTCTGGCTTGAGCCGCTGAAAGGCGTCGAACAGAACCGGCGCTGCCATATCTCCGCCAAATGCGCCCGGAACAGGCGTGCCGTCTGGTCGGCCAATCCACACCCCGATCACATGCGCGCCATCAAACCCGATGGCCCAGGCATCCCGGTGCCCGTACGAGGTTCCGGTCTTGTAGGCCAACCGCCCCGTCGGCGCCCCGGGCGGAGGCCGCATGCCCGACAGAATGTGCCCGACCTGCCACGCAGCGGCGCGGCTGACGATCCGGGGGCCGGGCATGGGCCCCCCCGATGCGTGCAATGTCACTGCCTGACCGCCATTGGCCAGGCCCGCATATAGCTGCACCAGATCGCGCAGCGTGACGCCGACACCGCCCAAAGAGACCGCCAAGCCCGGCTTGCCCCCTGGGATAACGGGGGCTGCACCAGACCTGCGCAAAGCGCCGATCAGGCGTTGCGGCCCGATCTCGTCCGTCAAAAGCACCACCGGGATATTCAGCGATTGCCGCAGCGCATCCGCGATTTTCAGTTCTCCGCGGAACCGCCCGTCAAAATTTTGCGGCGCATAGCGGCCAAAGGAAATAGGGCGATCATCAATCAGGGTTTCCGGATGGGCCAGACCCTGATCAAAGGCCATGGCATAGACCAAAGGCTTCAGTGTCGACCCGGGAGAGCGCAGGGCGCGGGTCATATCGATGAAGCCCTGCCCTCTGCCCGATGCATAAGCGCGTGATCCGACCGAGGCGACAATCGCACCGGTTTTGATATCGGCTGCAAGGATCGCGACGGACAGCTCGTCTCGTTGGTGGCGCAACACGTCCACCGCAAGCTGTTCCAGGCTTGCCTGAACGGTGGCATCCACCGTCAGAGACAAACGCTGCGTGTCGGGCTGCGCGGCGCGCGTTGCGTCTGCAAGATGAGGCGCCAAAGCCGGAAAGGGGCGCCGTTGATGCGGCACCGGGTCCATCAACGCCGCTGCGCGGTCTTCGACCGAGACGACCCCAGCCTCGGTCATCCGATCCAGAACGCGCGCCCGTGCACGAGTTGCACTGTCATGATGGCGATCGGGACGACGGACCTCGGGCGCCTGGGGCAAGGCCACCAGCAGCGCGGATTCCGCCGTGGTCAGACGCTTGGGTTCTTTGCCAAAATAGGCCAGGGACGCGGCGCGGATGCCCTCGATATTCCCCCCATAGGGCGCCAGGGACAGATAGAGGCTCAGGATCTCGGGCTTGCTTAGGCGCCGCTCCAGCGCCATGGCCACACGGACTTGCCGCAGCTTGCCGCTCCATCGTCCGGTCGTGCCATCCTCGAGCAATCGCGCAACCTGCATGGTCAGGGTCGAACCGCCCGAGATCACTCGGCCATTGGTCAAAGCCTGCGCGGTGGCACGCAGGGCGGCCAGCGGATCGACCCCGGTATGGCGCGCAAAACGGCGATCCTCGTAGGCGATCAACATGTCGACGAATTGGGGATCGACCTGATCCAGCGAGACCGGAAGACGCCACAAACCATCCGCTACCGTATAGACGCGCAGAAGGTCGCCGTTGCGGTCGCGCAGCTCGGTTGAATGTTCAACCACCGTCACCGGCATTTGCGTCCGCGCAACCCAATCATCCACGGCATCCCGCGCCGCTGCCCCGCCCAGCAGGGCTGCGATCAGGGCAAATGGGGCAAGACGTTTCATTCGACCGTCACGCGGCCCGTATCCGTGCGCGCATGATATTGCGGGCGGTACATATCCTCGACTGTGGCCGCAGGATGGTGGAACGTCCCGGGCGAGATCGCGCGGACCACATAGGCCAGGGTAAAGGGCTTGTCCGTCCGCCAATCCACCGCAGCCAGGAAACGATCCGTGCGGAATTCGACATTCTCGGCGTAAGCTACCTTGAGCCAATCCAGTTCGCGAATGTCACCCGAACGCAGCAGCCGAGGATTGTCGATCTCAAGCCCCGCAGGCAGGGGATCGTTCACCATCAGCCGCGCGCCCCCCTTTTCGAACGGCGTCACGGTCAGAACGACAACGATACGCTGCCCCGTTTCGACCTGATCCAGCGCCAAGGGGGCACCTTCGGGGGTAAAGAACGCGCGCTCGATCCCATAGCCATAGCCACCTGCGGGCTCGGGCACTTCGGGGACGCCCGAGGTGGTCAGCGTGATCTGCACCGGTTGGCTGCGCGTATTGCGGATCTTGGCCGGTTGCATCGCGACCCGATCCTCCAGCATCCGCACCAAAGGCCCAGTGGCGGGGGTGCCGTCGATCTCGAGCCCGGACACACCTGGGTCCGTGACCATCGCATGGGCCGCCATCAGCGCCCAAACACTTTCCTGTGTGGACAGGCCGCGTTGCACACGACCAATTCGCCCGGCCAAGGCATCCGTATCAACCGCGGTACTGCCGGATTCGACCGCCAAGGTCAGCACAGCGGCGGCATCGCGCATATGCGTGCCATAATCCGCCCGCCACACATTCGCGCCGCTTTCCTGCATCGGCTTGATCATGCTTGCCGCGCGGATGAACATCGTGTCCGCTCGGGTCTGATCCCCATACGAGGCCAACGCTGCCCCGACCTGAGCCGCTGCCAAAGGCGTCGCGAAATTGCCGCCTTTGACATCCGCATAGTAGCGCAGATCGCTCATCGAGGCCGCGCCTTCGCGGGCCAACACCATCAGCGCATAGGCGATGTCCTGGCCACCCAGATCAAAGTCAGACGCATAGTTCAAACGATTGCGCAGATTGTCCATCGCCAGTCGGAAGGCAATGTCCGGCACGTCATAGCCAGCCGTCCGCGCCCGCGACAGGAAGTCGGTGACATAGGCATCCAGCCAGAAATCCCCCGATTGGGCGCGCCACAGGCCAAAGGCTCCGTTGCTGGCCTGACGGGTCAGAACCCGCTCGATCGCCTGATCGATGCGTTTGTCGACGTCGTATTTTCCCCCCAATCCCATGGCCTCTGCCACCGAGGACAGATACAGCAACGGCATCGCGCGGCTGGTAACCTGCTCGGTGCAGCCATAGGGATAGCGATCCAGCGACGCCAACAGCGCAGGCGCGTTCAGCTTGGCCAGCGGCCCGGCGGTAAAGGTCGCCCGTCCGGTCCCCGGCAGCATCCCGGCAAAGACGTTGTCATCCAGAGTAAAGGTCTGCCCCGCTGCCAGCTCGAATCGCTGCGTGTTGGACACGGCGGGATCGTTGCGACGCACAGGAACCGTCAGCTCTTTGAGCAGCTGACGACCATCCGGGGTGGTCAACGCCACGCGGATAGTGTGGTCGCCGACATCCTCGGCGCGAATGGGCAGGGTCAGCTCAGCTTTGCCTTTCTCGGCCAGCGTCACACCCGAGGGCCCATCTGTCAGCACCATGCCGGTTGCGGTCACGTCCAGGCCCATGCGGCCCGCAGGTCCGGTCGCATGAACGATTTCCAGCAGCAGGCGGCTTTCATCGCCTGGCGCCAGGAAACGCGGCAAACTGGCGGTCACGACCACGGGATCACGCACCAGAACGTCTGCCTCGGCCTGACCCACGGCGGTGTCCGACCATGCGACCGCCATCAGCCGCACGGTGCCATTGAAGGCTGGCAGATCAAACTCGACCTCGGCGCGGCCATCCGCACCAACCTGAACGGGGCCACTGAAAAAGGCGACCAGTTCCTCGGTCGGCGGGGGCGATTGGAATCGCCCGCCCGAGCCCGCATCCCCACCAGAACGGACCTGCCCCATGGCGCCGTTCATCCCGTCGATCAGCCGGCCATAGACATCGCGGATGTCCACGCCCAGACGACGCTGACCAAAGTAATGCGCCGACGGGTTCGGTGACTTGAAGCGGGTCAGATTGAGAATACCCAAGTCCACCGCAGCAACGGTCACATAGGCGGTATCGCCTTCACTGATGCCTTCCACCTGAACGGCGGCACGCAACGTGCCGCGCGGATCGGTCTCGGCCGGGGCGTCAAAGCTGACCGACAGCTGTTTATCGGCTGGATCGATCTTGGCATAGGACAGGCCCATCGCGCGCGCAGGGTTGTGCCCGGCAGCCACATCCATCGGCCGAATGACCGAGGCCGTGACATAGGCACCCGCGCCCCATTCATCCGTGACCTCCAGGGGGATTTCGTTTTCGCCTTTGGTGACCTCGACCGTTTTCATCGCGATCACACGGTTGGACATGACGGTGACCAACGCGGTGCCAGCATAGCGCGGCACGATCTTCAGCGTGGCCGTGTCGCCGGATTTATACCCGCTGCTGTCCAGCGACAGTTCCAGGGTATCCGGCGTGGCGCTGACATCCGCAGGCGCATACCACCCCGCATAAAAACTGGTCGAGGCCGAGATCGAAGGGTCATCCAGGTTCTCGACCACCAGCTCGTAGCGGCCCCATTCCACCGGCGCACTCACCTGCGTTGGCTGGGCGCCAAGCAGGGCCTCGCCTGTCGCGATGCGTTTACGGGTGGTGATCGGCTCCCAGTTCCATTCACCGTATTGCTGATACCATTGGTAGCGACGCTCGACCCGGTTCACGGTCCAGCGCACGTTCATTTCCGTGGCGGCCAGGCTCTGATCCAGCGCCAGGATGTTCAGCGCGGCCTCGCCCCCTTCGGGCAGGACGTCGTCAAACAGGGGTTTGATCCCGATCAGCGGTTTCATCGGGGTCAGCACGCGAGTCAGCGCGCGTTCAACCGGACGGCCCGACCCTTCGTACATGTTCACGGTGATGCGGGCCATCAGCGGGCCATCGGCATCGCCAAGATCACCGACCTCGACCGGGATTGAGGCTTTGCCGTCTGCATCGGTTTCGCCGCCATCAACATAGTCGGTGCGCGGGCTGAAACGGGTGTCATAGCGGCCAAACCGATAGCCGGGGAATCCCTCCAGCGTCTCGGTTTCCGATAGTTTGATCAGCGCCTCAGAGCGCAGACCCGCACCCGGAGCCCCAAACAGATAGCGCGCAGTGATCTGCATATCCGGCGCCGAGGCCAGCTTGATCGGGCCATCGGGCAGGTCGATGTCAAAGTCGATGCGTTCGGGCAGGAAATCCTCGACCAGGAAGTTGGCGGTGGTCAGAGGCGCGGCATCCACATCCGCCTTGATCGCCAATCGCCACGTTCCGCGCGGCACAGTTGGGCCCAGCGGCATTTGAAACACATGGCCCCCAGCGGAATCTTCTACTGACAAGTGGCGCGCATACTCTACCCCGTCGGGCCGGGTCAGGATCGCTGTCACGGGCAGGTCATTCAGCGCTTTGGCAACGCCGTCGCGGGTCAGGACGGTGGCATAAACGGTCTCTCCGGCGCGATAAGCCCCGCGATCCGTGGTCAGGAAGACATCAATCGGCGGGCTGGGCTCGCGGCCTTCGACCCCCCGGTCAGACAGATCAAACCCGGGCTCTTTCAGCGACAAGAAGGCGATGTCCTCTTCCCCTTTTTCAACCACCAGCAAGGCTGGCGATGCACCGCCAGTGCCCCGGGTCAGGCCATCGTCAAACTGTGCATATCCATTCGCATCCGTATTGATTGTCCCCAGCACCCGGTTCGCATTCGAAAGCAGCGAGACCTTCACCCCCTCGATTGCCTCGGTCGAGCTGAGCGAGCGCACAAACACATGCATCCCGTCCACACCCGAAAGGCTGCTGACACCCAGATCGGACAGAACGAACCATTGCGTCGCGCCGGGGCTGTCATAGGGATCAGCCCCCGCCTGCGCGGCGGACAGCGCATAGATGCCAGCGGGCAGTTCGGCGACGACATCCCCGATCGGCAGCCGGGTGGTCATGTCGCGGTTCAGTTCCATCTGAACTTCGCCCTTGCCGGTCCAGATTTCCTCGGCAATCTCCGAGGAAAATTCCTGTTCTTCCCAATAGGACAATGGCCGCCCGAAATAGCTGTCCTGGATCGCGCGCAACAGGTTGCGGTCACTGATGCGGCGCAGGGTCAGATCGACCTCGGTCAGGTTGACGGTTTCAATGGGCAGACCCGCATCCGAGGTACGCGGCAACACATAACCGCGCCCGGGGAAGCTCACACGGGGCGAACGGTCCCGAACATAGAAGTTCAGGTCCACATCTTTGATCAGCATTTCGCCGCTTTTGGCGGGAAGACCTTCGCGGAAGGTCACGCGATAGCGGCTGCCATGATCGACACCGGTGACGCAGATCTGATTGCCGCTGGCCTCGACGGCCATGTCAGTGGCAGGCAGGCGCAGATAGGTCGCATAGTCGACACCCGCGGCAACAAGCGGTTCAGAAAACTCTGCGCAAACGCGCGGGTTCGCCAGATCGCTTTCGACGGTGTGCTCGGTGATCCGGAACCCGTATTTGCCGATCGCCTTGTCCAGAGCTTCGCCAATATCCGCGCGGTTTGGCTGCAACGATTGCGCCAGTCGCAAGGCGTGGATCATGTCGCGGCCACGACGGCTGCGCTCCAATGCGTCAGACATCACTTGCAGAGCGCTGACCTGTTGCGCTGTGTTTTCGGCCCGAACATAGGCGTTGATCGCGGCATACCGCGCCCGGTCCGCATATTTGCGTCGGTCCGAGCCGCTGCTGGTCTTGATCAACAAACTTGTCCGCGCGTACTCGGCCCACAGATCGCTGCGATCCAGATGCGACAACGCGGCGCCCGTCCAGCGCATCGCGTTTAGCCAATCCTCGTTGGCGCTGCGCTCGCGCGCGGCGGCCAGCAGATCCAGCGGTTGGTGTTCGCCTGACGGGTGGGTGCCTCCGATCCGCTGCGCCTGAGATTTTGCGCGCGACATATCGTTGGGGCCGACAAACCCCAGATCAGGCCCAAGCCGTTCGGCGCGCGCTATGGCATCGGTGCTGTTCAGCACGACCCGCGCCGACCATGCGCCCTCGTATGGTTGGCGCTCGCTGATCTCGCTTTTGGTGAAACAGGCGTTGGATTTGCTGTTGAAGGTGAAGGCCTGGCAGGAGTCATCCGACAGGCACAGGTTCACACAGGACTGATAGGTCGTGTCAAACAGCTGCGCCACATCCGAGCCATAGAAATCCATATCCCGGCTGACGATCAACCGTTTGTCAGGGATCACATCCGCAGCCAAGGTCGAAGCCATGCCGAATACGGCCGTCACAACGGCACTCAGAAATGGACGCATCAATTCTCTCCTTCAACAATGGATGGATCGTGGCATGGCGCACGACGGAAAATCAAGACTTGGCCGATCACATCGCTATCACGAATATTAAGCGGATTTTCACGACCACTCCCCAAAGTCATGCCATGCAATTCTGAGCGGCACGGGGTTGAGGATGAGTCTTGCACAAAAACTGGCAGAGGAAAGACGCGCCAGACTGGCAGCAGAACGGCTGCTAGAGCTGAAGCAGGCTGAACTCCACGCGGCGAACCAGAAACTGGGCCGCCAGGCGCGGGTCCTGTCCGAAGAAATCGTCGAAACGCGGGCCCAGGTCGAAAATTTCCGAACTGAAAACCAGCAGGTCAGATCCGACCTGACCCTCGCGCATGAAAAGGTTGAAATTGCCGAACGCCGGCTGTGGCATTCGATCGAAACGATCCAGGACGGGTTTGCCTTTTTCGATTCCGACAGCCAGATGATCGCCGCGAACCATGCCTATTTGTCCCACTTTGATGGGTTGGAAGAGCTGGTTCCGGGCATCCAGTATGCCCGAATTCTGCAGCTGCTGACCGAAGAAGGCATCGTGAATATCGGGGAGTACGATCCGGCCAACTGGCGCGCGATGATGCAGCAACGCTGGAACGCGCCCTCGCCTCCTCCGGTGGTGGTGCGGCTGTGGAACGACACCTATGTCAAACTTCTGGATCAACGCGGCCCCGCGGGGGATATCGTCAGCCTGGCGCTGGATATCACCGACACCGTTCGATACGAAGAAGAACTGACCGTCGCGCGCGAAAAGGCCGAGGCCGCCTCGCGGGCGAAATCGGCCTTCCTGGCCAACATGAGCCACGAAATCCGTACCCCGATGAATGGGGTCGTGGGTATGTCCGAACTCTTGTCGGATACCTCGCTATCCGAGGAACAGCAGCTTTTCGTCAACACCATCAAGAACTCGGCCGAGGCCCTTCTGGTCATCATCAATGATGTGCTGGACTACTCCAAAATCGAGGCGAACAAACTGGTTCTGCACTCGGAACCCTTCGATCTGGAGCGCTGCATTCACGAGGTCGTCATGCTGCTGCAACCCATGGCGCGGGACAAGGGCATCGATCTGCTGATCGACTATGACCTGTTTCTCCCCACCATGTTCGAAGGCGATGCTGGACGTATCCGGCAGGCTTTGACCAACCTCGTCGGCAACGCGGTCAAGTTCACCGAAACCGGCCACGTGCTGGTGCGCGTGGTCGGCCTGCAGCCCGGCGATTCTCCGAACACGCATATCCATATCACCGTCGAAGACACAGGCATCGGCATCCCCAGCAGCAAAGTCGAACACATTTTCGGTGAGTTCAATCAGGTCGATGACGAAAAGAATTGCAAATTCGAGGGGACCGGCCTGGGACTGGCGATCACCCAACGCCTGATTCACCTGATGAAAGGTCAGATTTGGGTGGATTCCGAAGAGGATGTCGGCTCCAGCTTCGGGTTCCGGATCACGCTGCCCGCGACCGAGGTCATGACCGAAATCGCACCGGTTCTTCCGCAGCAGCTGAAACGAGTCCTCGTCGTCGATGATCTATCGGTTAATCAAGAAGTGCTGGCGCGCCAAATGGAAATTCTGGGGATCGAAACCGTGTGTTGTTCGTCGGGCGAAGAGGCCCTCGATCGGCTGGACGATGGATTTGATGTCGTCATGACCGATCACAACATGCCCAGCATGGACGGAATTGCGCTGGCCAAGAAGATCCGCAAGCGCGGCAGTCAGGTGCCCATTCTCCTGTTCAGTTCCAACTCGACCTATGCCGAAATGGAAAAAGGGAAAAAATACATTCAGGCCATCATGACAAAGCCAACCCCGCGGCGCGAATTGTTTGCGCGCCTGCGGGAACTGGGCGCGCGGCTTGGTGAAAAACCCTCTGAACACCAGGGCGGGCCGCGCAGCGAAGACCCGGCAAATCCAGCAGAGAATACGCAGCCGGTCCAATCAGACGACCTGCGGAAAATGCGCGTACTGGCCGCCGAGGACAATCGCACCAACCGGCTGGTCCTGACCAAAATGCTGAAAACTGCGGACATTGATCTGCATTTCGCTGAAAACGGACGCGAGGCCGTGCAGCTTTTTGCAGATATCAACCCAGACGTCATTTTCATGGACATCTCGATGCCAGGTATGGACGGCAAAGAGGCAACGCGCGCCATTCGCAAGATCGAGAAAACCACAGGCGCGCACGTGCCGATCATTGCAATGACGGCTCACGCGATGGACGGAGACAGTCAGGACATTCTCAAGGCCGGGCTGGATCACTACCTGACCAAACCGCTTCGAAAACCCGAAATCCATGCCGCGCTGACTCAATATCAGCCACAGGGCACGCGCCCCCCCATTACCGGAGAGGATCAGGCAGCATCCGCGATTTGAGCCGG
The DNA here is from genome assembly GCF_056158665.1 of Thalassovita sp. ABM4_323. Classification (NCBI taxonomy): domain Bacteria; kingdom Pseudomonadati; phylum Pseudomonadota; class Alphaproteobacteria; order Rhodobacterales; family Roseobacteraceae; genus Thalassovita; species Thalassovita sp. ABM4_323. The sequence continues at coordinate 613,640 of NZ_JBSWTS010000007.1, forward strand.
GCGCACGAACACCAACTGGTCCTCTTCGGACAGATCAGGCTGAAATCTATATCCACCAGTGTCGAAATCCGTCAGTGCCTCGGGATCCATCAATCGTCGTTGGATGATAAACCTGGCCATCGCACCACGCGCCCGTTTGGCGAAGAAACTGACGATTTTCGGACCGCTGGGTTTCTCTTCCATAAAGACCGGTGTCACCACTCGCAGCCCCAGGGCTTTCAGATCAACCGCGCCAAAATACTCCTGGCTTGCGCAGTTCACCAACACCTCCGAACCAGTTTTTTCAGCCTGTTCGGCCAAGACCCTGGCAACATCTTCGCCCCAATACTCATAGAGGTTTTTCCCAAGCGGGTTTTTCAGCCGACTGCCCATCTCTAAGCGGTAGGGCTGAATTTCGTCCAATGGGCGCAGCACACCATACAGCCCCGACAAAATTCGGAAATGACGCTGCGCCCATTCCATTTCCTCGGCGTCCAATGAGCTCGCATCCAAGCCAACATAGGTGTCCCCAGCAAAGGCGAGCGCGGCGGGTTTGCGCTCCATCTGGCCGAAATCGCGAAACCGGTCGGCGTTCAACTTGGCCAGGTTTTCACTGATATGCATCAGCTTTTGCAACTCGGCCACGCTCAGGTCCCGCGCGATTTCGGCCAATTCCTCGGCGCGATCTGCAAATACCGGCTGTGTCACCCCGGCATCGACGGGGCTCATATCCATTTTCTTGGCAGGGGACACGACGATCAGCATTTGGGCTCCTTTTGGTTTAGAACGTTTCTAACCGGCTTCTTGCAACACGTCCAGAAAGGCCGCCCCAAAGCGATCAGCACGTTTTTCGCCCAACAATCGCGCCATGGCCCCCGTGTCCGAGGGCCGTATCTGCGCCACCTTGGCCAGCAAAGATGCAGAACAGCTCAGTGGTTTTTCCAGCCCGTCCTTGCCCCGAGCCAGATCGGCCTGGACCTCGAGCAACCGGTCATACAAAGGGCCGGCCTCGCGGCCTGCGAGCTTCTTTCGCTGCGGATGCAAATCCTGGACCGCCCCGGTAATAACCTCCAGGAATGTGCGGCCATAGCGATCCAGTTTCTTCGCGCCAACGCCGCTGATATGGGCCATTTGATCCAGATCCTGAGGGCGCTTTTCAGCCATTTCGATCAGGGTGCGGTCGTTGAAAATCACATAGGCGGGAACATTCGCCGCCTCGGCCAGGGCCCGGCGTTTGGCTTTCAACGCCGACAGCAGCGGCGCGTCCTCGTCGCTGACCAGTGCCTTGATCGCGGGGTGTCGCGTCGCGTTCCTGACCGAATCCTTGCGCAACGCGATCTCGGCCTCGCCCCGCAGGATGGGCCGCGCGGCCTCGGTCATATGCAGCGCGCCGTGGCGATCCGGGTTGGGGCGGACCAGATCATGCGCCATCATTTGCCGGAAAATCGCCTGCCATTGACGCTTGTCGTATTCGCGCCCAACCCCGAATGTGGGCAAGGCATCGTGCCCCTTTTCGCGCACCCGATCCGTCAGGTTCCCCAGCAGGATGTCGATCAAATGCCCCGAGCCATACCATTCCTCGGTGCGCAGAATCGCCGACAGCGCCATACGGACGGGTTGTGTGCCGTCAAACACATCGGGCGGACTGTCACACAAATCGCAATTGCCACAGCTGTCATGCGTTTCACCGAAATAGGACAGCAAGGTTGAGCGGCGGCATTTCAGCGCCTCGGCCAGGCCCAGCAGAGCATTCAGGCGGGCATGGTCCGCAGCGCGACGTTCGGGCGGGGCAAGGCCTTCGTCAATTTGCGCCCGGCGCAGGCGCACATCCTCGGGGCCAAACAATGTCAGCGTTTCCGCAGGGGCCCCATCGCGCCCCGCACGCCCGATTTCCTGGTAGTAAGCCTCGATGGATTTGGGCAAATCGGCATGGGCAACCCAGCGGATATCAGGCTTGTCGACCCCCATCCCAAAGGCCACCGTGGCCACAACGATCAGACCGTCCTCTTGCTGGAACCGGGTTTCGGCATAGCGGCGATCATCGGGATCCATCCCGCCGTGATAGTGACAGGCCGCGTGGCCAGCCTCGCGCAGGGCCTTGGCCAGGGACTCGGTTTTGGCGCGGGTCCCACAGTAAACGATGCCGGATTGGCCTTTACGGGCGGCTGCGAAATTCAGGATCTGCTGACGCGGGCTGTTCTTGGCGGCAAAGGCCATATGAATGTTGGGGCGATCAAAGCCGCGCAAAAAGGTCTGAGGCGGCTGGTCATCAAACAGGCGTGACACGATTTCAGCGCGGGTTTCCGCATCCGCCGTGGCGGTAAATGCCGCCAAGGGCACCCCAAGCGAGCGGCGTAATTCACCAATCCGCAGATAATCCGGCCGGAAATCATGCCCCCATTGGCTGACGCAATGGGCCTCGTCCACAGCGATCAAAGACACGTTGATCCGCTGCAACATGCCCAGCGCCGAGCCCGCAGACAGGCGCTCGGGCGCGATATACAGCAGCTTCAGGGTGCCAGCCTCGATCGCGTCCCAAACGGCATCGGTTTCCTCGGGCGTATTGCCACTGGTCAGGGCACCGGCTTCGACACCGGCCTCGCGCAGGGCGCGGACCTGATCCCGCATCAGGGCAATCAGCGGCGAGATCACCACGGTGATCCCCTCGCGCATCAGCGCAGGCAGTTGGAAACACAGGGATTTACCGCCACCTGTTGGCATGATGGCCAGGACGTTCTGGCCGACGGCCACGGCCTCGACCACCTCGGCCTGACCATCGCGGAAATTATCGAATCCAAAGACATCCCGAAGGATCTGGTGGGCGTGCGTCATTTTTCTCTGCGCGGCTATATCTGCTCGTACAGAGGTTTTCCCACACTATAGATAGTGGGACAAGTCCCGGATCAGTAGAAGGCCGAGATGTTGTTGACCAGAATGATCCGCAACGCATAAACGCCCAGCAGAACAACCAGCGGCGCCAGGTCCAAGCCCCCCATTGGCGGCAGGATACGGCGGATCGGACCATAGAGCGGTTCAAGAATGCGGTTCAGCCCGTACCAGATTTGCGCCACGAATTGCTGGCCCAGATTCAACACCTGAAAGCTGATCAGCCAGCTCATAATCACATGGGCCAGAATGAAGAACCAGACAACGTCCAGAATAAGCATCAGGATTTGAAACAAAGACATCATTGGCGGGGGCCCTCTTGGTTGATCGCCCCACAGGTAAGCACTTGGTGGACCAAGGGCAAGCTTTGACGCGCGGTTTGGGTTGACCTTCTCTGATTTGCGGCGCATCGCAAACCCAAAGGAGTCCGCCATGTATCCCGTTCTGCGCTTCGTCAAAGAGTTCATCAAGTTCCGCAAAGCCCCGGCCTTGCCCTTTGATGGCACCCATGTATCGCACCATATGTGCATGCCCTGGGACATCGATCTGTGGATGGAGCTGAACAACGGCCGCACGCTGACCCTGTACGATCTGGGTCGGATGATCCTGGCCCAGCGCGCCGGTTTGCTGGCCGCGATGAAGCGCAACCGCTGGGGCATGACCATGGCCGGGGCCTGCGTGCGCTATCGCCGCCGGATCCGGGTCTTTGACGTGGTGCAGATGCGCTCGCGTGCGCTGTGCTGGGATGACAAGTTCATCTATATCGAACAGTCCATGTGGCGAAAGGACGGGGAATGCGCCAACCACATCGTCTATCGCACCGCGGTAACCAGCAAGGACGGTATCGTGCCGCCACATCAGGTGGCGCAGGACATCATGGGCGAGGTGCCGGACGTCAAAACCCCAGACTGGATTGCCAAGTGGATCGAGGCCGAGGCCCTGCGCCCCTGGCCCCCGATGCAAGATGACAAATCGAACTGACGGCGGGTTTGACTTGCCAGCGTTACATTCCGCCTGCCATAACGAAAGTTAACGATATGAGCGGGCGGGGACAGTATGAACAAGCGCATCTGGGGTTGGTTCTTTTTCGACTGGGCAAGCCAGCCGTATAACACGCTGCTGATTACCTTTATTTTCGCGCCTTACATCAAAGAGCTCTTGGGCGATGGGACTGCCGCTCAATCCGCTTGGGGATTTGGGATCGGGGCTGCTGGGATAATTATCGCAATACTGGCGCCATTCCTGGGCGCCATGGCTGATACGTCGGGCAATAGGCTGCGTTGGATTTGGCTGTTTTCCATTATGTATGTCGTCGGCGCGTTTGGCCTGTGGTGGGCTGCTCCGGACAGCTTTAACCTGACGCTGACCTTGTTCCTGTTCGCGATCGGAATGATCGGGATGGAATTTGCGACGATCTTTACCAACTCGATGCTGCCTGACCTTGGTCCTGAGGATCAGATCGGGAAAATCTCGGGGAATGGATGGGCATTCGGCTATCTGGGTGGCCTGCTGGCGCTGGTCATCATGCTGCTATTCTTTGCCGAAAGCGCTGCCACCGGGAAAACCTTTATTGGTCTTTCCCCAGCCTTGGGTCTGGACCCAGAAGCGCGCGAGGGAACACGGTTCGTCGGCCCGCTGACGGCAATCTGGTATGCTGTGTTCATGATTCCGTTCTTTTTGTGGGTTCGTGATCCCAAACCCGTGCGCCCGCCAAAAGGAGCCGTGTCCAGCGCGTTGGGCGGGGTTTGGAAGACTGTCAAAAAGCTTCCGCAGACGCCTTCGTTGTTCGCCTATCTCGGATCCTCCATGCTGTATCGGGATGCGCTGAATGGCATGTATGTCTTTGGCGGTATCTATGCCGCTGGCGTTCTGAACTGGACGGTTGTCGATACCGGCATTTTCGGCATTCTGGCCATCATCGCTGGTGCAATTTTCGCCTGGCTTGGTGGCCGGATGGATGTGAAGTTCGGTCCAAAGCCTGTGATCACTTTTTGTATTTTGGTGCTTACGGGCGTGGCCATCGGTATCGTCTTTGTCTCTCGTAATTCGGTATTTGGAATTCCGGTTGGACCGGATTTAAGCCTGCCGGACATTGCGTTCTATTTTCTGGGCGCACTAATTGGGGCCGCCGGCGGGGTGATTCAATCGGCCAGCCGCACCATGATGGTCAGACAAGCCAAACCCGAGAAAATGACCGAAGCTTTTGGACTCTATGCTCTGGCTGGCAAGGCGACGTCTTTCATCGCGCCACTATCAATCGGGGTGATGACTCAAGTCACTCAAAGCCAGCAATTAGGCGTTTCCCCGCTGATCCTGCTTTTCCTTCTGGGCCTGATCTTGCTACGCTGGGTCAAACCCGAAGGAGATCGCGCCACATGGTCCGAAACATCCGCCTGATCGCTGCTCTATTCTTGCTGGCGTCCTGTTCTGCGGCGCCGACGCAAGAGCGCCAGCTTTCGACCAAGCAATCCATTCCCAGTGCAATGCAAGGGGTCGCGGCCAAGCAGCTTTTTGGCGCGCATGAGCACGGCTCGCCTCAGCGCGCCGAACCCTATGGGGGATATGCCAATGGGTGTCTGGCCGGCGGGGTCGAACTGGCCGAGACCGGCCCCACATGGCAGGCGATGCGCCTAAGCCGGAACCGCAATTGGGGCCATCCTGAGCTGATCGATTTTGTCCAAACGCTTTCGACCAAGGCGGCTATGCAACCGGGATGGAGCGGATTGTATGTCGGCGACATGAGCCAACCCCGCGGCGGGCCGATGCTGACCGGCCATCGCAGCCACCAGATTGGCATGGATGTTGATATCTGGATGCGGCCCGCGGACCGGCTGAACTTGTCCCGAACAGACCGCGAGAACATCTCTTCGATCTCGATGCGTCGCGCGAACGGAGCCTATGTCAACGACCAGTGGACGCGCGGCCATCACGAAATACTCAAGGCCGCCGCCCAAGACCCGCGCGTTGCCCGGATCTTTGTTTTCCCCGGCGCCAAGGTGCAGATGTGCAATGACGAAAAGGGCGATCGCAGTTGGCTGCGAAAAATCCGGCCGTGGTGGGGACATCACTATCATTTCCATGTCCGTTTGAACTGCCCGAAAGGCGCACCAAACTGCGTCAATCAGGATGCCCCGCCCCCCGGTGACGGCTGCAAGGACGCTGAAAAATGGGTGCAAGACATCCTGAACCCGCCACCGCCGGATCCGAATGCGCCCAAACGCAAACCCCGCCGCGACCTCACGATGAGAGATTTGCCGAACCAATGCGTCTCGGTCTTGCAGTCGCAATAGCGGCGCTGGTTCTCGGTTGTGTGAGTGGGTTTCCTGGGCGCGCACCCTGGGGGCCAGCGCGCTTGGTCGGGGTGGCCGCGCTGCCCAGCGACCCACCGAAACTGGGCGGATATTCCGGGATGGAGCTGGGCCCGGACGGGCGTCAGATGGTTCTGATTTCTGATCGCGGGCGTATCTTGCGCGGACAACTAGAGCGTCACCACGACGATCTGCACGCCACGACGGGCCCTGCCATTTCGCTACAGGATCGCAATCTCAGGCGTCTGAACGGTCGGGCGAACGACGCCGAAGGCATTGCGCTTGGCCCGGATGGCACCGTGTTCATCAGCTTTGAGGGCATACATGGCCTGCGCGCTTATGCCCCCGGACAGATGCGCGCGCTGCCCCTGCCCCGGCACGCGGATTTTCACAAAATGCCGGGAAATGGCGGGCTCGAGGCGCTGGCCATAGACCACCACGGCACCGTCTTTGCGATCCCCGAACGAAGCTGGGCCCGCCGGGGGCGCCTTGCGCTGTATCGGTACCAGCAAAACTCCTGGACCCGCTGGGCCAACTACCCACGCAAACCTGGCTTTCTGCCGGTGGGGGCTGACTTTGGGCCGGACGGCCGGCTCTATGTTTTAGAGCGCCATTTCAAAGGCTTCGGCTTTGCCAGTCTGGTACGCTCTTTTGCTGTCACGCCGCAGGGACCGGCTGATCCGCAGATCTTGTTGCAAACACCCGAGCGCTATCACGGGAACCTCGAAGGACTGGCCGTCTGGCGCGATGAAACAGGCCAAATCCGCCTGACCATGGTCGCAGATGACAACTTTCTCAGCCTGCTTCCAAACGAGATTGTCGAATACGTTCTGCCAAAAACCCTTGCCAAACAAGGGAATCAGGACTAAACGCCGCCCGTTCCCGATGGTCGGGAACCATGTCGCCGCTACCATGTAAAAACGGATCAAAATAATGAACCGCACCCATATTCCTGGCATTCTTGCCATGGCCGCCGTCGTTGTGGCCTCGAACATCCTTGTTCAGTTCCTGTTTGGCCAATGGCTGACCTGGGGCGCCTTTACCTATCCGATCGCCTTCCTGGTGACCGATGTTATGAACCGCGTCTATGGGGTTGGCCCCGCGCGCAAGGTCGTCGTGGCCGGTTTTGTTGTCGGAGTCCTCTGCTCGCTGATCGGCACGCAAATCATGCTGCAAGGCGATGGCTACACCTATCCCGCCGTCACGCTGCGGATCGCCATTGGTTCGGGCCTGGCCTTCCTGACCGCCCAGCTGGTGGATATCGCCGTCTTTGATCGCCTGCGCGAAGGCAGCTGGTGGCGCGCCCCGCTGGCCTCGACCCTTGTGGGCAGCTCGTTGGACACCGCGATCTTCTTTACCATCGCGTTTTCCGCCGGCCTGACCGGGCTGGAACCGGGCAACGACGTGTCCTGGGCGAACGAAGCCCTGCCCCTGCTGGGCGCCGGCCCTGTCGTGCCGCTTTGGGTTTCTCTGGGCGTCGCCGACTGGCTGGTGAAGCTATCGCTTGCTTTGGTGGCACTTTTGCCGTTCCGCTTCATCGTGGGGTCGCTAACAGCACGCACCACATGATTTTGTTTTGACATATGGCATTTCTGTGCGAGTCTGATGGTATCGAAACATCAGAAAGGAGGTGCTCTTGTGTCTAATGGGATCATGGAGAACGGTGTAGGGACAGTTCGAAAGGGAGATACCTGAGGCAGCCCTCGGGCAGAAAACTTCCGAATTGGTGAGCATCTAACCAGAGCCACCTCCTTAAATCTCTGAGGGCCGCACCACATCGGGCGGCCCTTTCAGTTTGCCCCGTCACGGGCTAAGAACAGACATGCTCCGCGTCACCGATCAAATCACCATCCAGGATTGGGAACTGACCGAACATTTCGTCCGGGCCAGCGGGCCAGGCGGGCAGAACGTGAACAAGGTCAGCACGGCCGTGGAACTTCGGTTCGAGGCCGCACGCTCCCCCTCCCTGCCCGACCCGGTCAAGGCGCGCCTCAAACGACTGGCCGGACGCCGCTGGACCAAAGAAGGCGCGCTGATCCTGCAATGCGACGAAACCCGCAGCCAGGCCCGAAACCGCGAAATCGCCCGCCAACGCCTGGCCGAATTGATCGAAAAGGCGACCCACCGCCCCAAACGCCGCATCCCCACAAAACCCACCAAGGCCAGCCAACGCCGCCGCGTGGATGCAAAAAAACAACGCGGGCAAATCAAGGCCCTGCGCCGCAAAACATCCGATCAGGACTAACGCCTTCTTTGCTCTGAAAATACTCCGGGGGAGGCCGCAGGCCGGGGGCAGAGCCCCCTCTTAGACGCCGATCTCACCACCCAGATGGGTTTCGCCCCGCGTCTTGGCCAACGCGATCTGCTTCTGACGTTCCCGGAACCGCGCCTTGTCCGCGTCCGAGGTCTCGTCAACGCAGTGATGACAGCTCACGCCTTCCTCGTATTGCGCGCGCTTGGTGTCCTCGGGCAGGATCGGGCGGCGGCAAGCGTGACACAGGATATGCGGCCCCTCTTCCAGACCATGCCCAACCGACACGCGCCCGTCAAAAACGAAACACTCCCCTTCCCAGGCGCTGTCTTCAGCGGGGACCTCTTCCAGGTATTTCAGAATGCCGCCCTTCAGGTGATAGACATCCTCGATCCCCAGTCCCAGCAGATAGTTGGTGGATTTCTCGCAGCGGATGCCACCGGTGCAGAACATCGCGATGCGCTTGTTGTGGAACCGGTCCTTGTTGGCCTCCCACCAGGCGGGGAATTCGCGAAAACTGGCCGTTTCGGGGTCCACGGCGCCCTCGAACGTGCCAATCGCCACCTCATAATCGTTGCGCGTGTCGATCAACGCCACATCGGGGCTGCGGATCAGGTCGTTCCAATCCTCGGGCGCCACGTAGTGCCCCACCTTGGCGCGCGGGTCCACGTCGGGCTGGCCCAGAGTCACAATCTCTTTCTTCAGCTTCACCTTCATCCGGGCAAAGGGTTGCTCGGCGGCGGTGCTTTCCTTCCACTCCAGGTCTGCACAACCGGGCAGCGCGCGGATATGGGCCAGCATGGCGTCGATGCCCTCGCGCGATCCGGCGATGGTGCCGTTGATACCTTCGTGTGCCAGCAGCAGCGTGCCGGTCACACCCTTGGACTTGGCAAGCGTCAACAACGGGTCACGCAAAGCAGTGTGATCAGCGAATGGGGTGAAGTGATAGAGAGCGCAGACAGTATACATATAAGGCGCTTTACGCCTGTTCCCGCGCCTTCGCAAGACGGGCAAAGCGCCACATGATTGACGCCTGACACCGCGCGCCTTACCCATTTCACTCAAAGGAGACCCGCGATGACCCAAGCCCTGATCGTGATTGACGTCCAGAATGATTTCTGCCCCGGAGGCGCGCTGGCCGTTCCCGAAGGTGACCAGATCGTCCCCGGGATCAACGATCTTATGCACCGCGCAGATGCCGTGGTGCTGACCCAGGATTGGCATCCGGCCAATCACAGCTCGTTTGCGTCTCAGCATCCCAATGCAGCGCCCTATAGCGTGACGGAAATGCCCTATGGCCCGCAAGTTCTGTGGCCCGATCATTGTGTGCAGGGCAGCCAGGGGGCCTCGTTTCATCCCGATCTGAATGTGGACCGCGCCGATATGATCATCCGCAAGGGATTTCGCCCCGGTATCGACAGCTATTCAGCCTTTTTCGAGAACGATCAGACCACGCCAACGGGGCTTATGGGATATTTGCAAACGCGCGGCATTTCTGACCTGCTCTTGGTTGGGTTGGCGACTGATTTCTGTGTGAACTATTCGGCTCTGGATGCAGCCAAGCTGGGGTTTTCGGTCGAGCTGCGCACCGATTTGTGTCGCGCCATTGATCTGGACGGATCGTTAAGCGCTGCGATGACAGCCATGCAACAGGCCGGAATTCATCTGACAGAAGCCTAGTTTGCCGGTTGTTTACCCTTTCGCACGCATATTGAGGCGGACAGTTCCCTGCGGAGCGATCCATGCCCGAACCAAGTGCGATTTCAGTCGAGGAGTTTGACGCGCGCCACACGCCCGAAGGGCTGTTGTTGCGCTATGCTCAAGGGCGCGTCAGCTCGTTCCTCAGCCGGCAAGCACTGACGCTTAGCGGAACCGTGTTTCTGTATGCTCTGGTCTCGCCAGAAGTCGGCCTGACCGCCTGCGCCATCGCGCTGCTGGGCGAGGCCATCGACTGCCTGACCCTGTTCTGGATCAACAGAAATCTTGGCAAAGGGATAAACCTGCGTTTTGCAACCATGCTGAGCGCATTTACTGCCCTGTTGCAGGCGATGACGATCTCGGTTTGCGTGGCCCTGGCCTGGATCAGCGCCCCCGCAAGTGGCGGATCGTTCTTTGCCCTTGCCTATCTCACCGGGGCGGTGATTAACGCTGGCATCGTATTGCCCTTTCACCGCTCGGCGACCTTCGCGCGACTTGCCGTCTATGGTTCCTGCGCCATCGGGCTGTTTGCGTATGATGTGCTGTTTCATCAGCCCGATCCACCGAAACTGTTGCTCTATGATTTGGCAGGTGGCGTAATGATGGGATACATGGCGATGGTGTTTATTCGCTATACCGTTGCCGGTTTCGGGCGCCAGCTAAACAATCGCCGCCAGCTGCTGGTGCACAGCGAAGCACTGAGCAAGGCCTATTCGGATCTTCGCGAAAATCAGAAAGAGGCAAAAAAGCTGTCACTTGTGGCGCGCCATGCGTTGGACAGTGTCATCATGTCCGATGCCGAAGGTCGCATTCAATGGGTCAATGATACCTTTTGCAAAACAACGGGTTACTCACTCGACGAAACCATCGGCAGAACCCCTGGTGATCTGTTGAATGGTCCGGAAACCGACCTGGATGTTGCGCGGGGCATCGGACAGGCCATCCAACAGGGCACCCCCCATCGCGCGGAGATCCTGAACTACACAAAGGATGGGCGCAGAATCTGGATCGAAACGACAATCGTGCCGGTCGTTGATGACGACAATCAGGTGGAAATGGTGGTCTCGATCGAGCGGGATGTCACGCAGGCCAGACAACATGCTCAGGAACTGGCGCGCGCCAAAGCCGCCGCCGAGGCCGGAGCCCGGGCCAAATCCAGTTTCCTGGCAACCATGAGCCATGAGCTGCGCACACCGATGAACGGTGTCATTGGCATGGCCGACCTTTTGTGCGAGGCGGACCTGCCACAAGAGTACCACAGCTACGCGGAAACCATCCGCGGATCGGCCGAGGCACTGTTGAGCATTTTGAACGACATTCTGGACCTCAGCAAGTTGGACGCCCGCCGCATCGAGTTGCACCCGGTGGATTTTGACCCCAAATCTTGCCTGAACGGCGTCGTGCAATTGCTGCAACCCCAGGCCGATTCACGTGGTTTGACCCTATCGGTGCATGACGCAGACCTGCCCGATCAGATCAATCTTGATGACTCCCGACTGAGACAGATCTTGCTCAACATCGTTGGGAACGCAGTGAAATTTACGGAAACCGGCTCGGTCGAGGTGCACGCCCGTATCGCCCGGCAAGGTCAGGACGACCAACTGGTTATTCAGGTCCGGGATACGGGGATCGGAATTCCTCAGAACCGGCTGAAGACCATCTTTGATTCCTTTGCGCAAGCCGACACTGACACAACGCGTCGCTTTGGCGGAACCGGGCTGGGGCTAACTATTTCACAAAAGCTTGCCCAAGCCATGGGGGGCACGATCTCTGTCAGCTCGACCTTGGGACAGGGGTCGTGTTTCAGCATTTCGCTCCCCATCAAGCCGCTTTCGGGGCAAAACCTGCCTTCCAAGCAGCGCCCGACCGCTGAACTGCCACCCGATCTGACCGTGCTTGTCGCCGAGGACAACAAGACCAACCGCCTTGTCATCCGCAAATTCCTCAAGGGCTTGGATATTCATCTCCATTTTGCGCATGATGGCGAACAGGCCGTCACCCTGAATGAACAGATTGCTCCTGACGTCGTCTTCATGGACATGTCGATGCCACGTATGGATGGACTGACGGCAACCAAAATCATCCGCGCGGCCGCCGGGCCGCAGCCCCGCATCGTGGCGCTCACCGCAAATGGCTTTGCCAGCGATCGAGAGGCCTGCCTTGACGCTGGGATGGACGAGTTCTTAACCAAACCTGTCCGAAAAACGGAACTACTTCACTCGCTCTCACGGGTGGTGCACCCGGCGCAATAGAATGAAGGCTTGGACAGGGATTCTGGTTCGCGTATCAACAGGGTGTCGAAACAAGGAAGTCACCCGTGGATATCGCGACCCGAGTTTGGAACCATAAGTGGAAGATCGACCCGATTGTTCGGTCTTTGATCGACACCGACTTCTATAAGCTGCTGATGTGTCAATCTGTTTTCCGAAACCGGCCTGATACGCGCGTCACCTTCAGTCTGATCAACCGCACCCCTTCGGTTCGGTTGGCCGACCTGATTGATGAAGGTGAATTGCGCGAACAGCTGGATCATATTCGCTCTTTGTCACTTAGCCGCGGAGAAAGCACCTGGTTGCGCGGAAACACCTTCTACGGAAAACGCCAAATGTTCCGCCCCGATTTCATGGAGTGGTTCGAAAATCTGCGCCTGCCCGACTATCATCTTGAGAAGAGGGATGGCCAATACGAGCTGACCTTTGAAGGCGCCTGGCCCGAAGTCATGCTATGGGAAATTCCCGCGTTGGCCGTGTTGATGGAGCTGCGCGGACGTGCGGTTTTGCACGACATGGCCAAGTTCGAGTTGCAGGTTCTTTACGCGCGCGCGATGACGTTGCTTTGGCAAAAGGTCGAGGCGCTGCGCCAAATCCCAGATCTGAAAATTGCGGATTTCGGTACCCGGCGGCGGCACTCTTTCCTATGGCAGGATTGGTGCGTCCAGGCTATGTGCGAAGGTCTCGAAGACTCGTTTGTCGGAACCTCGAACTGTCTGATTGCCAAGAACCGCGATCTCGAGGCCATCGGAACCAATGCCCATGAACTGCCCATGGTTTATGCCGCGCTGGCGGAAAACGACGCACAACTGACCGCGGCGCCCTATCGTGTTCTTGAAGACTGGCAAGACGAGCATGACGGCAACCTGCGCATAATCCTGCCTGACACCTACGGGACCGAAGGGTTTTTGAAACGCGCGCCCGATTGGCTGGCCGGCTGGACAGGCATTCGCATTGACAGCGGCGATCCGGCCGCGGGGGCTGAACGCGCCATCCAATGGTGGCAAGATCACGGCGAGGACCCAACCGAGAAGATGGTGATCTTCTCGGATGGATTGGATGTCGCCAAGATCGCAGAGCTACAGGCCCAATTCATTGGGCGCTGTCGCCCGTCCTTTGGCTGGGGCACGTTGTTGACCAACGACTTCCGAGGGCTGACATCCGGTGATCGGCTGGCCCCGTTCTCGATGGTTTGCAAAGCCGTCAGCGCAGATCAGAAGCCAACGGTGAAGCTGTCAGACAACCCGAACAAAGCCATGGGCCCTGTCGAAGAAATCGAACGCTATAAGCGCGTTTTCGATGTCGGCCAGCAGACCCGACAAGCGGTTATCGTGTAATCAGGCTGTTCGGACGCTCAGCTGATTGATATTCTCGATTGAAACCAAGCGTTTTGAGAGAGAATTATGATACACAAGCTGGAAATGTTGATTGCTTTGGCCAAAGAGCGACATTTCGGCCGGGCCGCGGAAAGCCTGGGCCTTACGCAGCCTACCCTGTCAAATGGTATCAAGCAGCTCGAAGAACAGTTGGGTGTCAAGCTGGTCCAGCGTGGATCGCGGTTCGGAGGGATGACGCCCGAAGGGCTGCGCGCGTTAGAGCTGGCGCGCGATATCGTACGCGAAACCCGCCGGTTGAAGGACGAAATGCGGTCTTCCCACGACGGCCTGTCTGGTCAGATCCGCCTGGCTGTGATCCCGACAGCGCTGACATGGGCCTCGACCCTTGCGACCAGCTTCAACGCGCGCCATCCCAATGTCAGCTTTTCGATTATGTCCCGCAGTTCGGCAGAGGTCTTGCACATGATCGAAGACCTCGAGGCGGATGCCGGGATTTCCTATCTGGACAACGAACCACTGGGGCGCATGTCAACTTGCTCGCTCTATCGCGAAAGCTACACCCTGATTTGCCACCAGACCCATGCATTGGCGACGCGCAGGTCACTGCCCTGGCGCGAGTTGCGGGATTTGAAACTGTGCCTTTTGTCCCCCGAGATGCAGAACCGGCGCATCATCAATCGAAACTTCATGGAGGCAGGACTGACCCCAGTCGCGATGATCGAAAGCAACTCGACCGTGGTATTGGTCTCCAACGTGGTCAGCGGCGATTGGGTAACGATCCTTCCTACGGACATGGCCGGTTTCTTGTCCGCGGGACAACCCTTGGTCTCGATCCCCCTGATCGGCGGCATCTCGGATCACGCTGTGGGGCTGCTGGCCGCCCATCAAGAGCCTCAAACCCCCGTGATTGCCGCGTTGTTCCACGTGGCTCAGCGGATCTCGGTTTGATAGATTTTTCAAATCATACAACCGTTATTGGATATTGATATCGCATTACAAGAGGCCTAGCACCGTAGGTGGCTTAACCCATCCGAGGCTAGAATGACCCAGACCACGCCAACGCCCAGTGACGAGGCAATCCTCGCGCTGATCAACAGCCAGCTTCACCTAGAAGGTCCGTTGCTGCCCATTTTGCACAGCCTTCAACACGCCTTTGACCACATCCCGCAAGGCGCGATCCCACTGATCGCGGACGCGCTGAACATCGGGCGGGCCGAGGTACATGGTGTGATCAGTTTTTACCATGATTTCAAAGACCTGCCTGCAGGGCGCCATGTCGTGAAGATCTGCCGCGCCGAGGCCTGCCAGGCTGTTGGGGGCACCGCCGTGTCGGACCACGCGCTGGAAAAACTGGGCGTCGAATGGCACGGAACCTCGGCCAACGGGGCGGTCACGATCGAGCCCGTCTATTGCCTGGGCCTGTGCGCCTGCGCGCCCGCGGCCATGGTCGACGACCGGGTCGTGGGCCGGGTGGATACTGCGAAAATCGATGCGATTCTGGCGGAGGTGGGCGCATGAAGATTTATGTTTCCATGGACAGCGCCGCCAAAGCTGTGGGCGCAGACGAGGTGGCCGAAGCGATCAAGACCGAGGCCAAGAGGCGCTCTGCCGACGTTCAGATCATCCGCAACGGGTCGCGCGGAATGGTCTGGCTGGAGCCGCTGGTCGAAATTGAAACCAGCGCGGGGCGTGTGGGGTATGGCAATGTGACTGCTGCGGACGCAGCGGCGTTACTGGACGGCACGCTGCCCGATCTTGGGCTGGTCGAAGAGATCCCCTTTTTCGCCCGTCAAACCCGCCTGACATTTGCCCGTTGCGGCCTCACTGATCCGCTGTCGCTGGACGACTATCAGGCGCATGGCGGTCTGGATGGCTTGCGCCGCGCGCTGGGGATGCAACGCGCGGAAATGGTTGAAGAAATGAAGGCCTCGGGCCTGCGCGGTCGTGGTGGCGCGGGCTTTCCCACCGGCATCAAATGGGACACTGTCAGCCAGGCTCAAGCCGATCAGAAATACATCGTCTGCAACGCCGACGAGGGCGACAGCGGCACCTTTGCCGACCGTATGATCATGGAGGGCGACCCGTTCTGCCTGATCGAGGGCATGGTCATCGCCGGGCTGGCCACCGGGGCCACCAAGGGCTTTGTCTATCTGCGCAGCGAATATCCCGACGCCATCAAGGTCATGACCGAGGCCGTGCGGATCGCCCGTGTACATGGCATCTTGGGTGACAGCGTGCTGGGCCTGGGTCCGGCCTTTGACATGGAAATTCGTGTCGGTGCCGGGGCCTATGTCTGCGGCGAGGAAACCAGCCTTTTGAACTCGCTTGAAGGGAAACGCGGGATTGTGCGGGCCAAGCCGCCGCTGCCTGCGCTCGAAGGGTTCATGGGCAAACCAACGGTCGTGAACAACGTGCTGTCGCTGGCCACGGTTCCGGTGATTTTCGAGAAAGGGGCGGAACATTACGCCAGCTTCGGGCTAGGCCGCTCGCGCGGGACGATGCCCATTCAGCTGGCCGGCAACATCAAACATGGCGGTCTCTTTGAAACGGCCTTTGGCCTGCCTTTGGGCGAGTTGGTGAATGACATCGGCGGCGGCACGGCCTCGGGTCTTCCGGTCAAGGCCGTTCAGGTGGGCGGGCCGCTGGGGGCCTATCTGCCGGTGTCGCAATTCGATACGCCGTTTGGATACGAGGAATTCGACGGCCAAGGCGCCCTGATCGGCCACGCGGGGGTGGTGGTCTTCGACGAAGGCGCGGACATGCTGAAAATGGCGCGGTTCGCGATGGAGTTCTGCGCCGTCGAAAGCTGCGGGAAATGTACGCCCTGCCGGATCGGCTCGGTCCGCGGGATGGAAACGATTGACCGGATCGGCCAGGGCGATGCCAGCGCGGTCGAGCTGCTGACAGACCTGTGCGAAACCATGAAAGAGGGCTCGTTGTGCGCATTGGGCGGCTTCACCCCCTATCCGGTGATGTCGGCGCTGACGCATTTCCCCGAAGATTTCCCAGTGGCCAAGGAGGCGGCAGAATGAAGGACTTTATCATCCCCTGGGACGACCGCGACATGGGCACACCCGCCAAAGAGGGCGCGCCGGTCACGCTGAATATCGACGGGTTCGAGGTCACAGTACCCGAGGGCACATCGGTGATGCGCGCTGCGGCCGAGGCCGGGATTTCCGTGCCCAAACTCTGTGCCACTGACAGTGTCGAGGCCTTCGGGTCCTGCCGCCTGTGCGTTGTGGAAATCGAAGGGCGGCGCGGCACACCTGCGTCCTGCACCACGCCCGTTTCGCCGGGGATGGTGGTGCGCACGCAATCCTCGAAGGTGCGCAAAATCCGCAAGGGCGTGATGGAGCTGTATATCAGCGACCACCCGCTGGATTGCCTGACCTGCGCGGCCAATGGCGATTGCGAGCTTCAGGATATGGCCGGGGCCGTGGGGCTGCGCGACGTGCGCTATGCGCCGGGGGACAACCACTTTGAAACCCGCGCCGGGGACGCCCCGAACGCACGTTATATCCCCAAGGACGAAAGCAACCCGTATTTCACCTATGATCCGCAGAAATGCATCGTCTGTTCGCGCTGCGTGCGCGCCTGCGAAGAGGTACAGGGCACC
This sequence comes from Thalassovita sp. ABM4_323, assembly GCF_056158665.1. NCBI lineage: Bacteria > Pseudomonadati > Pseudomonadota > Alphaproteobacteria > Rhodobacterales > Roseobacteraceae > Thalassovita > Thalassovita sp. ABM4_323. The sequence goes on from NZ_JBSWTS010000007.1 coordinate 630,985, forward strand.
TTTGCCCTGACGATCGAAGGGCGTGGATTTGACAGCCGGGTCAGCCCCGGTGCCTCGTTTGATGATTTCCTGTCCTCGGATTGCGTCAGCTGCGGGGCCTGCGTGCAGGCCTGCCCGACCGCGACCTTGCAGGAAAAATCCGTGATCGAAATGGGCGTGCCGGACCGGTCCGTTGTAACCACCTGCGCCTATTGCGGCGTGGGCTGTTCGTTCAAGGCCGAGATGCAGGGCGACCAACTGGTCCGCATGGTGCCGCATAAACAGGGCAAGGCGAACCGGGGCCATTCCTGCGTGAAGGGGCGCTTTGCCTTTGGCTATGCCACCCACAAGGAACGCATCCTGAACCCGATGATCCGCGACAGCATCGACCAGCCCTGGCAAGAGGTCAGCTGGGAAAAGGCGCTAGAATTCGCGGCCACCCGGATGCGCGGGATTCAGGAAAAACACGGGCGGCGCTCGGTCGGGGTGATCACCTCTTCGCGGTGCACGAACGAGGAAACCTTCCTGGTGCAGAAACTGACCCGCGCCGTGTTTGGCAACAACAACACCGATACCTGCGCGCGGGTGTGCCATTCGCCCACGGGCTATGGGCTGGGCCAGACCTTTGGCACCAGCGCGGGTACGCAGGATTTTGACAGCGTCGAAAAAACCGACGTTGTGATCGTCATCGGCGCCAATCCCACAGACGGGCACCCGGTGTTTGCCAGCCGTTTGAAAAAACGTCTGCGCGCTGGGGCCAAGCTGATCGTTGTGGACCCAAGGCGCACGGATATCGTGCGCTCGAACCATATCGAGGCGCAGCATCATCTGGCCCTGCGACCCGGCACCAATGTGGCCGTGGTGACTGCGCTGACGCATGTGATCGTGACCGAAGGCCTGTACGATGAGGCGTTCATCCGCGAGCGGTGTGACTGGGATGAATTCCGGGAATATGCCGAGTTCGCCAGCGACCCGCGCCATTCCCCCGAAGCCGTTGAAGAGCTGACCGGCGTCCCTGCCGAAGAACTGCGCGGCGCGGCTCGTCTGTTCGCCACGGGCGGCAATGGGGCGATTTACTATGGTCTGGGCGTGACGGAACACAGCCAGGGCTCGACCACCGTGATTGGTATCGCCAACCTGGCCATGCTGACCGGAAATGTGGGCCGCGACGGCGTGGGCGTGAACCCGCTGCGTGGGCAAAACAACGTGCAGGGGTCGTGCGATATGGGCTCTTTCCCACATGAATTGCCCGGGTATCGCCATGTAAAGCTGCCCGAGGTCCGCGCGATTTTCGAAGACGCCTGGGGCGTTGAGATCGACCCCGAACCCGGCCTGCGCATCCCCAACATGCTGGATGCCGCCGTGGATGGAACCTTCAAGGGTCTGTATTGTCAGGGCGAGGATATCCTGCAATCGGATCCCGATACCAAGCATGTCGCCGCCGGTCTGGCCGCGATGGACTGTGTGATCGTGCATGACCTGTTCCTGAACGAGACCGCGAACTACGCGCATGTGTTCCTGCCCGGGTCCTCGTTCCTGGAAAAGAACGGCACCTTCACCAACGCCGAGCGCCGCATCAACATGGTGCGCAAGGTGATGGCGCCCTTGAATGGCTACGAGGATTGGGAGGTCACGCAGATGCTGGCCAACGCCATGGGCGCAGATTGGGGCTATACTCACCCCTCTGAAATCATGGCGGAAATTGCGGCCACCACCCCCAGTTTCGCTGGTGTCACCTATGACAAGATCGACGAGATGGGCAGCATCCAGTGGCCCTGCAACGAGGCCAACCCGGACGGAACGCCCTTGATGCATGTGGACGGGTTCGTGCGCGGCAAGGGGCGGTTCATCCACACCGAATATGTGGCCACGGACGAACGCACCGGGCCCCGTTTCCCGCTGTTGCTGACCACCGGGCGGGTGCTGTCGCAGTACAATGTGGGGGCCCAGACGCGGCGGACAGAAAACGTGGTCTGGCACGATCAGGATGTGCTGGAAATCCACCCGCATGACGCTGAAAACCGGGGGATCAAGGACGCGGATTTCGTGAAACTGGCCTCGCGCTCGGGCGAGATCACGCTGCGCGCGCAGATCACGGATCGCGTCAATCCCGGCGTCGTGTACACCACATTCCACCACCCCGACACACAGGCGAATGTGGTCACGACCGACTTCAGCGACTGGGCGACGAACTGCCCGGAATACAAGGTGACGGCGGTGCAGGTCAGCCCCTCGAACGGGCCAACTGACTGGCAAGAAGACTATGCCGCGCAGGCCGCGCGCGCGCGCCGGATCGAGGCGGCAGAATGAGCGGCGCCTCCACCTCTCTGCCCGGTCTGTCCGTTCAGCGCGACGGCCAGCGCCACGTGACGCGCTCGTTACCCGAAGAAGTGCCGGTGGCTTTGGTTTTCAATGGTGAAACACAGGCCGTGATGATGGCGACCCCTGCGGATTTGCATGATTTTGCCGTGGGCTTTGCGGTTGGCGAGGGGATCATCAGCGATCCGTCCCAAATCGAAAGCCTTGAGATTGTCGCGCATCCAAAGGGCATCGAGGCGCGGATGCTACTGGAAGATCGCGCCACTAGGGCGCTGGCGGCACGTCGGCGCGCGATGACCGGCCCCGTTGGGTGCGGGCTGTGCGGGATCGACAGCTTGGATCAGGCGGAACGCACACTGCCGCAATTGCGGTCAGATCTGCGTCTGCCCCGCGATCTTGTCGCCAGCGCCAGCGATGCCTTGCGCACACGTCAGCCGCTGCATGACCAGACCCATGCCGTTCACGCCGCAGGGTTCCTAAGCCCTGATCTGGGCTTGATCGCCGCGCGCGAAGATGTGGGGCGACACAATGCGTTGGACAAGCTGATCGGCCATCTGCTGGGCACGGGTATCGCCCCGGCCAGCGGCGCGATCGTCATGACCAGCCGCTTATCTGTCGAACTGGTGCAAAAGGCGGCGTTTGCCGGCTGTCCGGTGTTGATCGCCGTTTCAGCCCCAACCGCTTTGGCTGTGCGCACGGCGGACTCTGCCGGGATAACCCTTGCGGCCTTTGCCAAAGGCGGCGGATTTGACCTCTATTCTCACCCAGACCGCATAGAAACCGGAGCCACCGATGTCGCCTGAAAAGATGGTCATGATGGCCAACCAGATCGCCACGTTTTTTACCACGCAACCGGGTCAGGACCAGGCTCAGCGCGTGGCCGATCACCTGAATGATTTCTGGGAACCCCGGATGCGCGCGCAGCTGGCGGCGCACATCAAAAACGGGGGCGAGGGCCTGGATCCGCTGGTCCTGTCGGCCTTCACCTTGGTGAATGTCCCGTCCGAAAGCGCCTAGAAATCCAGGTTCTCGACGCTTAGCGCATTCTGTTGGATGAAGTCGCGGCGCGGTTCGACCACGTCGCCCATCAGCTTGGTGAAAATGTCGTCGGCCTCGACCAGATCGTCGATGCGCACCTGCAGCAGGGTCCGCGCTTCGGGGTCCAGCGTGGTTTCCCACAGCTGATCTGGGTTCATTTCGCCCAGACCTTTATAGCGTTGCAGGGTCAGGCCCTTTTCACCCTCTTTCAGGATGGCATTCAGCAGGTCCAGCGGCCCCAAAATCAACTGGCTGCGGTCCTTGCGCACCAGCGTGGCCGGGGTGTCGTACACCTCTTGCAGGCTTTCGGTGAAACTGCCGGTTTTGCGCGCCTCGCCCGAGCGCAGCATCGGCCCGTCCAGCGTGCGGACCTCTTCGACCCCGCGCAGGATACGCGCCAGGCGAATGCCGTGATCCTGCGTGATCCGACCGGTCCAGCCGCGTTCGTATTCCAGCGCGATCAGGTCCAGACGAGCGGCAACCGTATCAGCCACGCCTTGCAGATCGGCGTCAACAGCGCCGGGCACAAAGGCACCTGCAACGGCAGCCTGTTCCAGAATATGGCGCGGATAATGCGTGGGGAAGGCATCCAAAACGCGCTTTAGCTGCCGGGCTTCTTCGACCACGCGTTTCAGGTCAGCGCCCGCAATCTCCATGCCAGAGCCAAGGCGTAGCACCGCATCGGCCGTGCCCTGCTCGATCAGGTAATCGTCCAGCGCGGCCTGGTCCTTTAGATAAACCTCGGATTTGCCGCGCGCGACCTTATACAGCGGCGGCTGCGCGATATAGAGGTATCCGCCCTCGATCAGCTCGGGCATCTGACGGAAGAAGAACGTCAGCAGCAACGTCCGGATGTGCGCGCCATCCACGTCCGCATCGGTCATGATGACGATCTTATGATAGCGCAGCTTGTCGATGTTGAACTCATCCCGGCCAATGCCGGTGCCCAACGCCATCACGAGGTTCCCGATTTCCTGAGAGGACAGCATCCGGTCAAACCGGGCGCGTTCCACGTTCAGGATTTTCCCGCGCAGGGGCAGAATAGCCTGAGTTTGGCGGTCGCGGCCCGTCTGGGCAGACCCACCGGCGCTGTCACCCTCGACCAGGAAGACTTCGGTCTTGGAGGGGTCTTTTTCCGAACAGTCCTTCAGCTTGCCAGCCAGGAAATTCACATCCATCGCGGTTTTGCGGCGAGTCAGTTCGCGGGCCTTGCGGGCGGCTTCGCGCGCCAAGGCGGCCTCGACGATCTTGCCGACGATCATCTTGGCCTCGTTGGGGTTTTCTTCGAACCACTCGGACAGTTTTTCGCCGACCAGGCTTTCGACAGCCGGGCGGACCTCAGAACTGACCAGCTTGTCCTTGGTCTGAGAGCTGAACTTCGGATCCGGCACCTTCACGGATAACACGCATGTCAGGCCCTCGCGCGCATCATCACCGGTAAAGTTCACCTTTTCCTTCTTGGCGATCCCGGATTCGGTGGCATAGCGCGTCAGCGTCCGCGTCAGCGCCCCACGGAAGCCCGCCAGGTGCGTGCCGCCGTCGCGCTGCGGAATGTTGTTGGTAAAGGGCAGCACCGTTTCGTGGTAGCTGTCGTTCCACCACATCGCGACCTCGACCCCGATGTCGTCCTTTTCACCGCGCACAAAAATCGGCGCCTCCATCAGCGGCGTTTTCGAGCGGTCCAGGTATTTGACGAATTCCTTCACACCGCCTTCGTAGAATAGCTCGGTCTTCAGCGGCTCGGCGGGGCGCAGATCCTCAAGGATGATGCGCACGCCCGAGTTCAGGAAGGCCAGCTCGCGCAGGCGTTTTTCCAGCGTCTCGAACGAATATTCCAGGTTCGAGAACGTGTCGGTCGAAGCCAGAAACCGCACCTCGGTGCCCTTTTCGCCGTTGGCGTCCCCAACAACGCGCAAATGTTCGCTGGTCTCGCCATGTTCGAACTTGGCGTAATGTTCCTTGCCGTCGCGCCAGACGCGTAGCTCCAGCCAGACGGACAGCGCGTTCACAACGGACACGCCCACGCCATGCAGACCGCCCGACACCTTGTAAGAATTGCTGTCGAACTTACCGCCCGCGTGCAGCTGGGTCATGATGACCTCGGCGGCGGAAACGCCCTCTTCCTCGTGCAGATCCACAGGGATACCGCGGCCATTGTCGCGCACGGAAATGCTGGAATCCGGGTGGATTACGACGCGAACAAAGTCAGCATGACCGGCCAGCGCCTCGTCAATGCCGTTATCCACGACCTCGTAGACCATGTGATGCAATCCCGAGCCGTCATCGGTATCCCCGATATACATGCCCGGCCGTTTGCGCACAGCCTCCAAGCCTTTGAGAACTTTAATGGAATCCGCGCCATAGTCTTGCGCGGTTTGCTCGGTCCCGGACATAGAGCCCCACCCTCTGTTTCTTTGAGGATTATATACGAAACCTGAGGGGGCTTGTCACGCGCAAGCCCCGGTTTTCGTTACGGATCCGTCACATTCAATTTGGCGTTGCGTCAGCCGATCTGAAGCGGCTCGCGCTCGGGATCGCGGGTTTTCTCGACCCAACGCGAGATCACGTCGCGCGCGGCCTGTTCATCCAGAGTTTCGATCGCTTCGCGCAGGTCTTTCAGCGCGTTGGCCATTTCCAGCTCGGACAGATAGGTTTCTTGCGCGCGCAGGATTTTCGGGTGCGGCGTGGTCAGCATATCGGGCGAGATCAGCAGCTCTTCGATCAGCTTTTCACCAGGGCGCAGGCCCGTCACGACGATTTCAATGTCGCCTTCGGGGTTTTTCTTGTCCATCACGGTATAGCCCGCGCCTTCGATCATCTGGCGGGCCAGTTTCTTGATCGGGACCAGCTCGCCCATATCCAGCACAAACAGGTCTCCGCCCCGGGCAAACGACCCGGCCAGCAGCACCAGACGGGCGGCCTCGGAGATGGTCATGAAATAGCGCGCGACATCCGAATGCGTCAGCGTCACCGGCCCCCCGCGGGCGATCTGTTCCTCGAACAAGGGAATGACCGAGCCCGACGAGCCCAACACATTGCCAAAGCGCACCATGGTAAAGCGCGTGCTCTGCGCGCGTGTGGCCAGATCCTGGACGATCAGTTCGGCCAATCGCTTCGAGGCCCCCATCACATTGGTCGGGCGTACGGCCTTGTCCGACGACACCAGGATGAACCGCCCCACCTCGGCCTTAAAGGCTGCATCAGCGATGGTTTTGGTCCCCAGCACGTTGTTGCGCAGACCCGCGATCTCGTTCTTTTCAACCATCGGAACATGCTTGTAAGCAGCGGCATGCAGCACGGCATCAACTTTGTACTTGCTCAGGATCGAGGCACACAAAACCGGATCGCACACAGACCCGAGCACCGGCACGATTTCGATCTGATGCGTCAGATCCAGATCCCGGAGCTCTTTTTCAATGCTATACAGGGCCAGTTCGCTGTGATCCATCAGCACAAGACGCTGAGGTTTGCAGGCGACCAATTGCCGGCACAGCTCGGACCCGATCGAACCTCCTGCCCCGGTGACCAGAACCTGCCGCTGGTGATAGCTGTCCGCCACGTCCGGCATTTCGGATTCCAGCTTGTTGCGGCCCATCAGATCTTCAAGAGAAACCGGCGTGCTGCGCTTGCCCAGGTCACTTTGTTTGACCAGCTCAGCGAAGGACGGCAGCGAGTGAACCTCGCATCCCATCTGGCGCAGACGCAAGGCGATCCGCGCCTGAATGCCCGGCGTCACCGAGGGCATCGCCAGCACGACGCGATCCACGGATTTTTCGGCGATCAGCTCTTTCAGGCGGCTGGGCGCATAGACCGGCGCCCCGGAGACGGTCAGGCTTTGAAGCCGGGGATTGTCGTCCACGAAGGCCACCAACACCACGGCATCATCCGTACGCAAAGCCGCCGCCAGCTGTTGGCCCGTCTGCCCCGCCCCATAGACGATCACGCGGGTCCGGTTTTTCGCCCGGCGATAAATCGCCATCAAGGCGCTGCGCATAACCATTCTGGTTGCAACCAAGCCAATCAGAAACACCATGCTGAACACGGGGAACATCGCCATCGGAAAGGGCGAATCAAGCACCAGGTTCAGAATCGCCCCCGCGACACCCAAAATGCAGGTCAGAATGGTTGCCGGTTTGACGCCCCCAACCTCGAAGGCGTTCAACCTCATATTGGCAAGCCCCAGCAGAACCGAAAGCGCCATTCCCAGCGCCGTCAGAAAGCCGAAAACGATGACTCCATTCCTAACCGTATGGAAACCTTCAACCTTTACCGAGAAAAGCAAGCTCGCGACGCCAAGGCTGGCCAGAATCAGCAGCGCATCAATGAGCACGAACAAGTCGCGTTTCTGCCCAGACGTCAGGGAGGTCGCGATCTGATACAGATCGAATTTGCGGCCTTTAAGTATTGTTGGCACCGTTTCCACCCCGAATAAAAACGAAAAAATTGCTTTAGAAACAAAGCCCACCGTAGAAATACTGCACCATTCTATACTGAAAATCGCGCGTTATCCACAAGCGTGGAATTCCTTACCATCTTCCAAGCCGCAGACACAACCACAGGTTAATGCAGCGTCACCCGGCGAAACACGGTCTTGATCATCAACAACGCATCCAGGCAAAACGTACGGCGCGATTGATAGATCAAATCCAGCCGAGCCTTTTGCGGAACGCAGCGACGACGGTAAATATCCTCTGTTTCTTCTGCGTTGCGGCATGCGGCCAAGAGCTTCTCTTCGTGGCGGTGATAAACCAGCGTCGCCAGACCGGTAATACCTGGCCGTGACTCCAGAACCTTGGCGTACAGGTCAGGAAACTGCTCGACATACCGACGCAACGGAGGCCGCGGACCAACAAAGCTGATGTCGCCGCGCAACACGTTCCACAGCTGCGGAATTTCATCCAAACGGTATTTGCGCAGGAAGGCACCCGTCGGGGTGATGCGGCTGGATTTGTGCCCTCCTGAGACACCGGCATCCTGCGCCACCACGGTCATGGTACGGAATTTCCACAGTTGGAATCCCTGATCCGAAGCTTTCATGCGCTCGGACAGATACAAAACTGGCCGCCCCTCCCTCAGTAGGATCAAGATCGTCAACAGCAGGATCAACGGCGACAGGATCACCACCAGAACCAGCGCCACGCACAGGTCAAAAAGACGTTTTCCAAGGGTCATGCCCGGCCCTCCAGTTTCATCCAATCCCTGATGATATGATCCGGCATCGATGCAGCCAATGGCAGATCGACCAACTCTGCCAGGCGTGTGCAATCCATCACCGCATATTGTCGGGCCTGTTCCGGGGCTTTGCGCCATTGCATCGGGTGCTGAGCTGCGTTCAAAAGATCCTCCATGAACACCGGCTCCGTGGCTCCGACATTGATCCTCGAGGGCAACGTGCTGGCTGTCGCCAAAACCATCAGCGCCCGCGCCAGATCGGAGGGCGCGATATAGCTGCGCGCAGGCCCTTTGCCGTCTGGGAACCGGTCCAGCGTCAGCGTTTCCGCCGCCCCATCCCAGCCTTTGCGCATATTGGCGGCCAGACTTTCGGCCCCCGCGACGGAGCCAATGCGCAAACACACGGCTTGGGGTCCATCGGCCTGGGTCAGCGCTTGCTCCATCGCCAGTTTGGCCTGCCCGTAGGGGTTTGTGGGCACGGTCGGGTCATTTTCCTGCAAAGCGCCGTCCTTGGGCGCGTAGACGGCCACAGACGAGCAATGCAGAACCCGCGCGGCGCCGCATTGCGCCCCCACAGCTTGTGCGGCCAGCGCCAGTTCGGTGTTCCTCTCCAAATCGGCCCCATGCGTAACACCCCACAGCGAGATCACCGCATCCACGGCCCCAAACGGAACCTCCTGACCGGGTTGCCAGCAAATGCCTGACCCGTCCCGAGATTGCAGCAGAAGTTCAACATCTTTGGGTGGGTTTTGCGCCCAAACCAGTTGCAACAGCCGCCCCACCCGGCCTGTCGAACCCAGCACCAATATTCGCTTTGCACCCACGCCAGCACCTGTCTTGATCACGTCACACTCAGACCTAGCACCCCGGGCCGGAGCCGAATAGAGGTCACATTGACCATTTGAGGGCTCTTTCGGGTGGTCTTGGGCGCCCTATGCAAGGGGAGCAATCGCCGAGAGACCGCCCGTTTCGGTGACCTCGAAGTTTTGTGCGCGATCGCCAAGGTCCTGAAACAGCTCTGGCCCGGTTCCGGTCATCCAGGCCTGGGCATTCAGGGCGCAAATCTCGTTATACAAAGCGGCCCGCCGAGCCGCATCCAGATGCGCCGAGACCTCATCCAGCAAAAGCAGCGGCGGAGCTCCGAAATCCTGGGTCAGCGCCCGCGCATTTGCCAGGATCAGGGACACCAACAGCGCCTTCTGCTCGCCTGTTGAACAATCTTTGGCCGGAACGCCCTTGGCCGCGAAAACTCCATAAAGATCAGCACGATGCGGTCCGATCAGAGTGCGCCCAGCGGCCATGTCGCGAAACCGGCTTTCGGCCAGGGCCTCGCGCAGATCGGATTCGGTTTCGGGCATCTCTCCTTCGGTCAGAGTTAGCTCCAGATCCGCCACAGGAAAGGCGGTTTCGGCCTGTTGCTGCGCCTCTTGCAGACGGATCAGCGCCGCCACGCGATTGTGGTGAATGCCAGCCCCCGCGCGCGCCATTTGTTGTTCCAAGGCCGCGTACCAATGGGCGTCACGCACCTGATCCTTGAGCAAACGATTGCGTTCGCGCATCGCCTTTTCGTACTCCAGCGACAGATCGGCATGTTTTGGGTAGAACGACAAGGTCATGCGATCCAGAAAACGCCGCCGGCCTTCGGCCCCCTCGATCCACAAGCGGTCCATCGACGGCACCAGCCACAGCACACGGCAGATGGCACCCAGCGCGTTCTGCGTTGCCGATTTTCCATCGATCCTCAATTGCCGCGCCGCGCCCTTCTCGGACCAAATCTCGATCTCGTGGATCTGGCGAAGACTGTGCAGGATCCCCGTGATTTTCCAGCCCAGAGCCTCGGGGCGGCGGGTCATGTCCTCGGCCGAGGACCGGCGCAGTCCGCGGCCCGGGGAAAACAGGCTAACTGCCTCTAGTATATTGGTTTTTCCCGCACCATTTGGCCCATGGATGGCCACCGGACGGCCGTCGCATTCGATCCGCCCTCCCTTATGAGAGCGGAAATGTGACAACGTCAGTTCCGAGAGAAAAAGGCCAGACACGTCCCGGCCCACCGTCACGTCACACGCGCATCGGCATCACGACATAGACGGCGCTGGTGTCATTGCCTTCGCGCATCAAGGTCGGATCACCGGAGGAGTTAAACATGAACACGGCATTTTCGCGATCAACCTGGCTGGCGATCTCCAGCAGATATTTCGCATTGAACCCGATCTCCAGACGTTCATCGCCATAGGCCACGGCCAGCTCTTCTTCGGCGGCACCGCTGTCAGGAGCGTTGACGGACAGGATCAGCTTGTCTTCTTGCAGCGACATTTTCACCGCGCGCGAACGTTCCGAGCTAACGGTCGCCACACGATCCACAGCGGCGGCGAATTCGCCGGCCTCGACCTCCATCTTGCGGGTGTTCCCAACGGGAATAACGCGGGTGTAATCGGGGAACGTCCCATCGATCACTTTCGAGGTCAGGGTGATGTCGGGGGTCGCAAAACGGATCTTGGTTTCGCTGACGGACACGGCGATTTCCATATCGTCGTCATCCAGCAGCTTGCGCAGTTCGCCCACAGTTTTGCGCGGGACGATCACACCGGGCATTCCATCCGCACCAGCGGGCAGGTCCGCGTCGATCCGGGCCAGACGGTGACCATCGGTGGCCACGGCGCGCAGAACCTTGCCGCCTTCGGAATCGGCGACATGCAGGTAGACGCCATTCAGGTAGTACCGGGTTTCTTCGGTCGAGATGGCGAATTTCGATTTGTCGAACAGACGCCGCAGCACCGGCGCGGGCGCGCTGAAATTCGAGGCATATTCCGAGGTCGCCATGACCGGGAAATCCTCTTTGGGCAGCGTGGCCAGATTGAAATGCGAGCGACCAGCCTCGACGTTCAGACGCCCTGCGACGCCATCATCAGACAGGGTGACAAGTGCGCCATCGGGCAGCTTGCGCACAATCTCGTGCAGGGTGACGGCGGAAACTGTGGTGGCCCCGGCCTTTTCGACCATGGCGGCGGCTTTATCGACCACCTCGATGTCCAGATCGGTGGCGCGGAACTGAACCGCGTCGCCTTCGGCTTCGATCAGGACATTGGCAAGGATCGGAATGGTGTTCCGGCGCTCGACAACCGATTGTGCCTGACTGACGGCTTTCAGTAGAACGGCGCGTTCAATGCTGAATTTCATACCCTTGCTCCTATCGTCTGTCGGCCAGATGCCGGGATGGGCAAGGTATCAATTTCCCCAAGCGGCTCAAGCTCTTTCTTGCTTTGTCCGCTGGTTTCGCTGGCCCGTCAAGGGGCCGAGGGGCCGCTCAGCCAGTGAACGGCCCGGAATATGGGCTAAGCCTCGAGTGCGCGGCGCAGAAGTTCCAGATCTTCGGCGATCTGGCCGTCCTTGGTACGCAGTTCTTCGATCCGTTTCACACCATGCATGACCGTGGTGTGGTCGCGTCCACCAAAGCGGCGGCCAATCTCGGGCAAGGACCGCGAGGTCAGCTGTTTGCACAGATACATCGCCACCTGACGCGGACGGGCATAGGTGCGCACGCGTTTGGGGCCGATCATATCGGACAGGCGGATGTTGTAATGCTCGGACACTTTGCGCTGAATTTCCTCGACGGTGATTTTGCGTTCCGAGGCGCGCAACACATCGGCCAGACAATCCTGCGTCAGAGCCATGGTGATCGGGCGACCGACCAGCGAAGCAAAGGCGAACAGACGGGTCAGCGCGCCTTCCAGAACACGGACGTTGGTGCTGATCCGGTGGGCCAGGAATTCCAGAACACCGGCCTCGATTTCCAGGTCGGGATATTGCAGGCGGTACTGTTCGACCTTGGACTGCAGAATGCCCAGACGCAGTTCATAATCCGTGGGATGCAGGTCGACAACCAGGCCACATTGCAGGCGCGATTTGATCCGCTCTTCCATGTCCTTGATTTCACCCGGCGCGCGATCGGCCGAGATGATGATCTGTTTGTTCTGATCCACCAAGGCATTGAACGTGTGGAAGAATTCCTCTTGTGTCGAGTCCTTGCCCGCAATGAACTGCACATCGTCCACCATCAGCACATCGACCGAGCGGAACAGCTGTTTAAAGTCCATCATCTTGCGGTCGCGCAGCGCCTGAACGAACCTGTACATGAATTGTTCGGCGGACAGATAGACCACGTTCAGATCAGGGCGCTGAGACTGCAGCTCCCATGCGATGGCGTGCATCAGGTGGGTTTTACCCAGGCCGACACCGCCATACAGGAACAGCGGATTGAAGGTGACAGGCCCACCCTCGGCAACACGGCGCGCGGCGGCATGGGCCAGCTCGTTGGGTTTGCCCACAACAAACGAGTCAAAGGTAAAGCGCGCATCCAGGGGCGCGTTGGGCAATTGATCCTCGGTCGCACGGACGGTCGCAGGCGCTTCGACCTGAATCGCCGCAGGCTCTACCGGAGCAGCGGCAGCATTTACAACCTGGCGCTGTGCGTCGCTGTTCACGCGAAAATCCAGACGGCGTACGGGCTGTCCGGCCATGGTCATGTGATGCAGGATCAGTTCGCCGAAATTCTGCGACACATAGTTCCCCAAGAAACTGGTCGGCGCCGAAAATGTCGCCACGCCCTCGGCGATCAGATCCAGCTCCAGCGGTTCAATCCAGTTCTTAAAGTTGTTCTGCCCTACGGTCTCTAGCAGCGTTTGTTTTAACTGACCCCATTGATCTTGCGTCATTTTCTTCCAGTCCAGCCTGTGTTCGTCCCCAAAATGCGGCCTAAAGCAACCCACCGCAGAACCACTCGTTTCCTCTTTGCTGAACAAAAGAACTCTTTTCCCGCAGAACGTGTCTGCGGGCTGTTGGGTCCCTTTCGGTCCAGCCGCTCCATCTCGCCAACAGTGACATATCGGTCGTCCCAAGGACCGATCACCCACAAGTTGCGCGTGTGGCGCATACAATTTTGGACAAGGCGCAATAGGTAGCGCGAACCCCACAGCAGACCCAGTTTACAAAACGGGCCGTTAGCAGCATCCTTATGACGTGCACCGCGTAGCGATCGGCGCGTTGTCAAACCTGTCCCCCCAAGGCGATGTGAATCGCACAGCCAAGCTAGCAAGTCGTCCGCAGAAGGGGCAACTGAACTTCGGGGCTTGACTCAGAGAATCCGAAAAAGAATCTCGAAACCGCGCCCGGACTGCATCGAATATGTCACAACGCCAGACCCAAAAAGGGCGCCCCATACGGGACGCCCTTTCGGAAATTCATGCGGATCGGAACGAGGCCAATTCTTAGGCCATGGCCTTCACACGCGAGGACAGGCGCGACATTTTGCGTGCTGCGGTGTTCTTGTGGAAGATGCCTTTGGTGACGCCGCGCATCAGCTCGGGCTGAGCAGCTTGCAGGGCGGCTTTGGCGGCGGCCTGGTCGCCCGAGGCAATGGCCTCTTCGACTTTGCGCAGCTGGGTGCGGATACGCGAACGACGGGCTTTGTTAACTTCGGCGCGGCGTTCGTTTTGACGGGCGCGTTTCTTTGCCTGAGGCGAGTTTGCCATTTCAAATCATCCCTTGGATTGGGGTTACATTTCGAGTGCGCGCAACCCCCATCTGACAGCTTTCCTGTCGGGAACGATTTTAGCCAGAGCGGGCTTCACGCGCATGTATCGCGCCCTTTTACTGATGATTCCGGAAATTACAACCTGAATCTAAAAGGGCGCGCATCAATGTCGAAAGACGCGCGGACCGAACCGGCACGCCATTCAATTACTTGTCGCGGAATTGCGGCGTCCGTTTTTCCACGAAGGCGGCCATGCCTTCCTTCTGATCCTCGGTCGCGAACATCGAGTGGAACAGGCGGCGTTCGATCAGCAGGCCTTCTTGCAAGGGCACTTCGAACGAGCGATCCACGGCTTCTTTGATGGCCGTGACCGAAATCATCGATTTCTCGGCGATCTTGGCGGCGGCTGCCAGCAATTCCTCGATCAGTTTCTTGGCGGGCACAATGCGGCTGACCAGGCCAGCGCGCTCGGCCTCTTCGGCGTCCATGAAACGACCTGTCAGGTTCATATCCATGGCCTTGGCCTTGCCGATGGCGCGGGTCAGGCGCTGGGTGCCGCCAATGCCGGCCATCACGCCCAGGTTTACCTCGGGCTGGCCGAATTTCGCGGTATCCGAGGCAATGATGAAATCGCACAGCATCGCCAGTTCGCACCCGCCGCCCAACGCATAGCCCGACACGGCCGCGATGATGGGTTTACGAACCCGGCCAATCTCGGCCATCTCGGGGCCGAACAGATCCTCGGTAAAGACCTCGGTGAAGCTTTTCGAGCTCATCATCTTGATGTCGGCGCCAGCGGCAAAGGCTTTCTCGGACCCGGTCAGAACGATGCAGCGCACCTTGTCGTTCTGTTGCGCGGCGGTCATCGCGTCGGCCAGTTCGGTGATCAGCTGCGCGTTCAGCGCGTTCATGGCGTCAGGCCGGTTCAGTTTTACCAGGGCGACGTGGTCTTCGACTTCGACGATGATCGTCTCGTAGGCCATGTGATAAATTCCTATTGTTCCGGTCAGTCCCGATTGATGGCCAATCCCTGCGCCCGGATCAAGCTATCTTTGACACGTCGGACAGTAAAAAGTGGACCGCCCTGCCTGAGTGATCCGCTGCACAGTTGATGGGCAACCGGCTGTACTACAGGGGTTTCCCTCTTGTCCGTAAACGCGAAATCGGTGCTGGAAGTAGCCCAGCTCGCCGCTGGCCTGACGGAAATCTTTCAGGCTGGAACCGCCGGCCTCGATCGCCTCGGACAGGACATCGCGGATGATGGGCACCAAACTAGCCACCCGATTCGCCGAGATTTGCCCCGCCTTTCGTTTGGGGTTTATGCCTGCGCGGAACAGCGCCTCGCAGACATAGATGTTGCCCAGACCGGCGACGATTTTCTGATCCAACAGGGCCGTTTTCACCGGGGTCATGCGGCCCTTGAAGGCTTGCACCAGATAATCCTGGTGGAAATCGTTGCCCAAAGGCTCGGGCCCGATCGAGGCCAGCAATTTGTGCTGATCCGCTGTGGCCGTGTCCAGCAGGTCCATCGCCCCAAACCGGCGCGGGTCGTTAAATGTGATCCGCGCGCCGTTATCCATGTACAGCACCACGTGGTCATGTTTTTCAGCTGCAGGGTGGTCATGCACGAACTGCCCAAGGGGATCGCCCGAAACGGTCATCCGTCCGCTCATGCCCAGATGCACCAACAGGGTCTCGCCCGAGCCCAGTTCGGCCAGAATGTACTTGGACCGTCGCCGCAGGCGCAATACCTGCTGCCCGGTCAAACGCTGCGCCATCCGATCAGGAAACGGCCAGCGCAGATCGGGTCGGTTCACCTGCGCGCGCGCGATCACCGCCCCCTCCATCGAGGGCGCCAGGCCACGGCGGACGGTTTCGACCTCAGGCAATTCGGGCATGTTTGCTCCTATTAGACAGTTGGGCGCATTGCAGCGCCGCCTCAGCGCCCTATAAGAAGGGTCAGAACAACGCACTGGCAAGAGCCCATGACCCAGACAGATCAGAAAACCACTCATTTCGGTTTCACCGAGGTCCCCGAGCACGAGAAGGCCGGACGCGTCCAAGGGGTGTTCGGTTCGGTCGCGTCGAAATACGACGTGATGAACGACGCCATGAGCATGGGCATCCACCGCATCTGGAAAGACGCGATGATGGATTGGCTGGCGCCGCGGCCCAATACGCGGCTGCTGGACGTGGCGGGCGGGACCGGCGATATCTCTTTCCGCTATCTGAAGCGCGCGGGACAGGCTCATGCCACTGTCTGCGACCTGACCGAGCCGATGCTGGTCGCTGGTCGTCAACGGGCCGAGGCCGACAGCATGGCCGACAGTCTGGATTGGGTCGTCGGCGATGCGATGGCCCTGCCGTTCGATGACAATACCTTTGACGTCTACACGATCAGCTTTGGCATTCGGAACGTCACCCGCCCCCAAGAGGCCCTGAACGAAGCCTACCGCGTGCTGAAACCCGGTGGCCGCCTGATGGTGCTGGAGTTCAGCCAGATCCCGAACGAGCTGATGCAGAAGGTCTATGACCTGTATTCCTTCAACATCATCCCGAAAATGGGGCAGGTGATCGCGAACGATCGGGACTCGTACCAGTATCTGGTCGAATCCATCCGCAAATTCCCCGATCAGGACACCTTCCTGGGCATGGTGAAACAGGCCGGGTTCGAGAACGCGAAGTATCGCAATCTGACCATGGGCATCGCCTGCCTGCACTCTGGCTGGAAGGTCTAAGATGCGCGGACCTCATAACATCTGGCGCCTGATCCGCACCGGCGCCACCATGGAGCGCACGGGGGCCATGGGCGTGGTACTGGACGCGATGGACGCGCCCCGCCCCGTCCGCATTCTGGCCCGCACGCTGGCCTGGCCCTTTGCCTGGCTGGGCTACAAGGGCGATCCTGAAATGCCCCCCGCCACCCGCGCGCTGACCGCGCTGGGGCCGGCCTATATCAAGTTCGGACAGGTGCTTTCGACCCGCCCCGATGTGGTGGGCGACGAGATGGCCCAGCAGTTGCGCGTGCTACAAGACAAGCTGCCGCCGTTTTCTATCGATGAGGCCAAAGCCGCCGTCGCCACCGAGCTGGACCGCCCTGTCGACGAGGTTTTCAGCGCGTTTTCTGAACCCGTTGCTGCGGCCTCGATTGCGCAAGTGCATAAGGCCGAGCTGAAGGACAGCGGCGAAGAAGTCGCCGTCAAAGTGCTGCGCCCCGGGATCGAGCGCGCCTTTCAGCGCGATATCGACGCGTTCTACTTTGCTGCCGACGTGATCGAATTCCTGTCGCCTGCCTCGCGTCGTCTGCGCCCGCGCGATGTGATCTCGCATTTCGAAGGCGTCGTTCAGGGCGAACTGGACCTGCGTCTGGAAAGCGCCTCGGCCTCGGAATTCCAGGCCAATACCGAGCAGGACCAGGGCTTTCAACTGCCGCAAATTAAGTGGGATCTGTCTGGTCGCCGCGTGATGACCATGACCTGGGCCGAGGGCGTGCCACTGGGCGACAATGACGCCATCGACGCCGCAGGGCACGATCGCCGCGCCCTGGGAGAACGCGTTTTGGGCCTGTTCCTGAACCACGCCCTGCGCGACGGTTTTTTCCACGCGGACATGCACCAGGGCAACCTGAAGGTCGCCGCGAACGGGGACATCATCGCCTATGACTTCGGGATCATGGGCCATATCGATGAATACACCCGCCGCGTTTATGCAGAGATCCTGTTCGGGTTCATCCAGCGGGATTATCAACGCGTTGCCGAGGTTCATTTCGAGGCCGGCTATGTCCCGGCCGATCAGGATGTCGACGAATTCGCCCGTGCCCTGCGCGCTGTCGGCGAGCCGATTTTTGGCATGGACGCCACCCATATTTCAATGGGGCGGCTGCTGAACTACCTGTTCGAAGTGACGGAACGGTTCGGCATGGAAACCCGGACCGAACTGATCCTGCTGCAACGCACCATGGTCGTGGTCGAGGGCGTCGCCCGCTCACTGCACCCGCAGGTCAACATCTGGGAAGTCGCAAAACCCGTCGTGCAATCCTATATTTCGCAGTCCATCGGCCCGCGCGCGGTGGCACGGGATCTGGCCAAAACGGCGCGTGTGCTGAATCGATTTGGTCCGCGCCTGCCCGGTCTGGTCGAAGCCGCGCTGATCCGTCAGGCCACCGGAGGGGACGTACAGCCCGCTAAATCCGTCAAGGTGCCGGTCCTATGGACTTTGCTTGGCATCCTGATCGGTGGCGGCGGCGTCATCGCAATTCAAGCACTGCTTTAGCGCCGTCAACTCTAACCCTACAGCACGGGCATAGATCGCAGAGCCTTGCGTGGCCTTCCATGTGCAATAGGCCGCCATCGCCCAGTGATGCCAGGGCCGCATCGCGTGCAGCCTTCGAAGGGTCGGCGCATCCTGGTAAGCACTTATAAAGGCTGATATTTCCGATCTATTCAGTGGCTCTCCGCGATAAATCAACTGCATCGACGGAGACAAAAACAAAGCCAGATCCTCGACCGGATCCCCGATCGCCGGGCATTGCCAATCGATCAGGCGCGGACCGTTGGGCGTGACGATGATGTTGCCGGGCACCGGATCACCATGCAACAGGGCCTGGCTGGCATGGGCTGCGACGACGCCAGTGCCAGGGCGCAAATCGATCAGCCGTTTCTGTACCAAAACCGGCAAACGGGCCAGAATTGTATCGACCTGGCGCGCCACAGCCAGCGATCCCCCAGGCAGCTGTCGCAAACCCTCAGGGGGAGGCGTTGCGTGCACTCGGCGGAGCAATCGCGCAACCTTCGCCGTGCCCTTGCACCAACTGCGCCCACGAAGATGGCGCAGAACCAGAAAGGTCTGCTTCCCATGAACAACCTTCCCCAGCAAATCCTGTGCAACATCTAGCCCCTGAAGATGGCGCAATATGGTGACCTCGTGCACGGGATCGTTGGGAAACAAGGGATTGCCATGATCGTACGAGTATCGCTTGACCACAAGATCCCCGACACGCCACAGCTGATTGGTTTGCCCACCGCAAAGAGGCACCCAATCTTGCTGTTCAGCTATGGGAAAGTCATCGCGAAGTTTGGCAATAAGGCTGGGATCAGGGAGCACGGCGGATCCAGGTTCATTTCGGATCGCACGACGCTAGAACAGATCCGGCCGCGCTTCAATCAACCCGCTGGATCCCGCACCCCGGTGACCTGATCGGCATAGACTTCGCCGCCCCCCTCAAGGACCAGAACAACCGCACCGCTGTCATTGCGAGCCTCGCCAATACGCCCCCAGGTCTCGGCGCTTGTGGTTTCGGTCAGATTTCCGTCCACATAGCTTTCAACCTGAAAAACATACAGCCCCTCGGACAGACCTGAGCCGCGCCACGAGACGCTGCTGTCATTTGGCTCGATATCAATTCGATCGACCTCTGATCCATCTTCGTCATAGACAACCAGCTGTGCGCTGTCGGCGTAGCTGACGGGAGATACCAGAACATCGATTCCAGATTCCCCGTCATAGTAAGCCGGGCCGTTCGAGCGCCCTTCGAGGCCGATCCAGCTGGCCAGGTCGGCAACACCCGATTGGCTACTGAGATAGATCAGGCTGTTCAAAAGTTCGTTTGTCTGCACCTGCTGTTCCAGCCCCGAAAAGGTCGCCAACTGCATTGCATATTCAGAGGAATCCATGGGGTTGAGCGGATCCTGATTTTGCATTTGAACCGTCAACATGTTTAAAAACGTCTCGAAATCCGAGCTTAGCACGGTCGAGGATTGGGTGGTCGTGGCATTCGAGGCCAATGCGGATTGGGTAGCGTCAACTGTCGTCATGTAACGATCCTATTAGAGCCTCAGGTCAAGCCCGCCCTCGGCGGACCAGGATGGTTGAGGCAGTGTTTCGGGTGTATCCGTGTCCTTGGCGGAGGCTTGTCCAGTGTCGGGACTTGTGTGTTCGTGCTGCTGTCCATCCGAGTAGTTGATGTCCGCAAATCCCATGTCTTTGAGGTCATTCAGCAAATCCGGCATATGTCGACGCATCAAATCCAACGTCTCTGGTCGTTCGGCCTGGACAACCAATACGACTCCGTTTTCGGTCTGTGTCGCGGCCAGCCGCACACGGCCAAGTTCGTCCGGCGAAAGTGTGATTTCAATCCTGTCACCCCGCGAGACCGACAAATCCGCCAGTTGAGGCAGAATCTGAGCGACCGGGCTGGGCCGAGCCTCGGAGGGTTGGGCCACAGCGCCCGCAGTTTGGATTGCCGTAGTGCCCGCCAAGGGGCTGATTTCATCGCGCAATGATGCCGCAAGGCCTTCGATGTGGCTGGTCCCTTCAGTTGTTTGCGACAAGATTGGCTGGGTGAAATCCTGCAACTGCGCCGCGTTGGTCTGCGGGGAGGGTGGTACCGGCACCTCGGTGTTTTCACGTTGAACCACCGCCACTGGCTGGTCCTTCTGTGAACTGGCGGGGCTTACCAGTGGGGAGGTGCCCATTTCCCCCCCGAAAATGGCAGTCATAGCCTGAGAATACTGTGTTGGTGTATCAGAGCGCCCGCTCACCGCGCGCGTTTCGGTTTTCGGCACCTCCCCCGTGTCCGCGTTGTGGGGGACATTCCTGATTGCGTCGCGCGTCAGACTGTTGGGATCGGCCCCCGACCCCGAGACCATCGTATCAGAGCCCGGCCCCGTGGTTTTGACGGCAGTAGCAGCGCTTGTTTGTGCCCAAGGGCCTTCTACAGCCGAGTTGGTGCCACTGACGGCCGGTTGAAGATCACTCGCAACGCTCCCTGTCGCGGGGATATCAGTCCGGAGTTTGCCGATCTCTGCCTGGCGCCCTTCGGTCGATAGGGACTGTTGTTCAACGCGCGACCAAGTCCCCTCGTTCATGGTCAAAAGGGGTGCGCGCGAAGATCCTGTGGTTCCCTGATCGGCTATGGTCGTCGCTGCAGCCCTGGATCCGCCCGCCGCATCAACGTTCTGAACTGCGGCGGGTGCTCGGATCGTCACTGGCTCGGACTGAGGTCGAAAACCAGCCTTAGGTAATCCTTCAGCGTGTTCACTGCCGGCCAAGGACTTTGAAGTGCCAGCACTGTATGAAGTCGCTTGTGTTCGTGCGAGATCAGCCGCGAGACTGATTTTTTGGACCCGAGAAGACCCGGCGACGGGGCCGGACATGGGGTCTGTCAAAATGTGATTCTGCGGCGTCGGCACCGACGCATTCGGCACAATCGCTCCTTCGGCGGCGCGCGCAACGGGCCGGCGAGGCATCGCTTGGCCGAGCTCTGCCAACCCCGGACCCACAGGAACGGACAGTCCATTCGCAAGCGCCGATAAGGAGGACTGCGAACCCGAAACCGTGCGAGTGTTTGATGGCTCTGTAACTTCGGTCTTTCCGGTGACCAAAACCCTCTCGTCCAGCAGGGAACTCGTATCGTCCTCTACTACAATATCGTTATTTGTCAGCACCTTATCCGGCATTGTGTCGGGCGCAAAATCAACCTGATCCTCCACCAAATCGGCGCCCTTTTCGTCAGGGCGCGCGGTTGCCAATTGTCTTTGGTCGGCCTGCACCGAAAGGGCATCGATAAATTCGGCAAAAGACGAATCGACCCCGTTTATGGCCGGGTCTTGCACCAATTCTGCACCAGCGGCTGTGCCCAGGGATGGCATGGGTAGAGCGAATTTCATCACGCAGCTCCGAACTTCTTTCGTTGTTCTGAAAATGCGCAATGGTGGTTACCACATCTTTACCAGTTCAGGGCCAAACTCGGAAAAACTTGCTCAAATTGGAGATACCCGTGACCGACCTGCCTCCCCTCTCACAGATAACGCCTCAGCGTAGCCGCGCCTTGCGGGAAGCGGCGCAACAGCTCGAGGCGTCGTTTCTGTCGGAAATGCTGAAAGCCGCGGGGGTTGGCAAAGCCTCCGAAGCCTTCGGCGGCGGCATCGGCGAAGAACAGTTCGCGTCTTACCTGCGCGACGCCCAGGCCGAACAGATGGTGCGCGCCGGTGGTATCGGTTTGGCAGAATCGTTGTTTCAAGCCCTGAAGGAGAAAGAGAATGCGGGACAATAAGTCCATTCTAAAAGAACTGCGCAGCCTGCTGGAGGAAGAACGCCAGAATCTGTTGCAAGGTGAATTGACAAAGCTTCCGGATTTGCTGGAGCGCAAACAAAAGCTGATTGATCGTCTTGAAGAGGCCTCGGACTCTGTGGATCTACAGGCGCTGCACGATCGCCTAACGCGAAATCACACGCTGCTGAACAGCGCGATGGAAGGAATTCAGCGGGTCTCGACCCGGCTGGACACTTTGAAAAGACTGCGAAAATCTCTGGAAACTTACGATAAATCCGGGCGGAAGAACGCATTTCCCACCGCCCATGATGGCCAGGTTGAAAAGCGCGCCTAGCACCGAGTTTATGAAAATTCGGAATATTCAAATTTTGGACTTAGCACTCTCTTAGTCATTGAACGCCAAAGGTGATCTTGCATCCAAGTTGGATGGCACAGAACCGACATCCGGTTCTGTATGGTCTGAAGGACCCTCGATCCGTCCTATGGGGGCGGGATGATCAACCGGACGCGAAACGCGACCAAAGACAAGAGGAAATGCTATGTCCAGCATTCTGACCAACAATGGCGCCATGGTGGCGCTGCAAACCCTGAAAGCAGTGAACTCTAGCCTGGCAGACACCCAGAACCAGATTTCGACTGGTAAAGAGGTCGCCTCGGCGAAAGACAACTCCGCCGTATGGGCAATTTCGAAGGTGATGGAATCCGATGTGAACGGTTTCCAGGCCATTTCCGACAGCCTGTCGCTGGGCGAATCCACGGTCGCCGTCGCGACGGAGGCATCAGAAACCATCACCGATCTGTTGACCCAGATGAAAGAGAAAATCGTTGCTGCACAAGAAGACAACGTAGATCGCAGCAAGATCAACGATGATGTGACGGCACTGAAAAACCAGATCAGTTCGGTGGTTTCGGCAGCGCAGTTCAATGGCCTGAATCTTGTGGACGGCTCGACCGCATCCACCTCGGTCCTTGCATCGCTGGATCGGGATAGTTCAGGCAACGTGACGGCCTCATCTATCACCGTAACCGCGCAAAACCTGTCAACCGGTGGGTATTCGGCCAAAGCCGTGTTCGATGCGACGAACACCGAAGGTGTCTCGGCTGATGGGCAGGACAGCTTTGGCTTCTCGCTGGATGACAATGGCGGTACTGATGACGATGGCGTGATTGAAATCGAACCGCACGGCACTGCTGCTTATGCCGCAGGTGACAGTATCACCATGCGTCTGGGCGACGTCGAGGTCAGCTATACGGTGACGGCCGAGGACATTGCCTCAACCTCTACGGCGGATGTTATCGCAGTAGGACTGAAATCCGCCATCGAAGCCTCGGATGCGAACGTGACCGTTGACTATAACATTGCGAACTCGGGCCGACTGACCATCACCAATGATGGCTCTGACAGTTTGCATGTTTCGGGCCAGTTCACGAACGCTGGCTCTGGTGGCCTAGGCGCCCTGGCAGCCATTGATGTGTCGACCTCTGGTGGCGCGTCCTCGGCTTTGGGTGCCATTGAGACCCTGATCGACACCTCGATCGACGCGGCCGCCTCTTTCGGTTCGTCCGCCGGTCGGATCGAAACCCAAGCGGATTTCGTTTCCAACCTGACCGATGCGCTGAAATCCGGCATCGGGTCTATGGTCGATGCCGACATGGAAGAGACCTCGGCCCGCCTGCAAGCCCTGCAAACGCAGCAGCAGCTGGCCATCCAGTCGCTGTCGATCGCGAACCAGGCTCCGCAGTCGATCCTGTCTCTGTTCGGCTAATCCTGAATGGTTGAGGCGGCACGCCGCCTCAACCCCCGCCAATGCTCTACTTCCAGCGATAGGACACTATAGTGAACGCTTTGCTTACCGCCCGGCGCGCCTATGCGCAGTCTGCGGGCCCCGTCAGTACGCCTCGTGGTGTTGAATACGAGGCTTTCGCGCGCATCACCCGACAATTGAAATCCGCCGCATCCGCTGGCTCTGTTCGACAGCTCGCCCCGGCTCTGCACGACAACCGCCGCCTTTGGACAATTTTGGCGTCCGACGTTGCGGATCCAGACAACCCTTTGCCATCCGAACTGCGCGCCAGAATTTTCTATCTTGCCGAATTCACACAACAACACAGCCGAGAGGTACTGCGAGGCAAGGCGAGCGCCGATGCATTGGTCGAAATCAACCTGTCCGTCATGCGCGGGCTGAGACATACGGAGGGTACCTCATGAGCGGACTCGTTCTGAAACTTGGCCCAAAAGAAAGGGTCCTGATTAACGGCGCCGTCGTCGAGAACGGGGATCGGCGCAGCCGCGTCTCGATCCTTACGCCAAACGCAAATATCCTGCGCCTGCGTGATGCGATCCATCCAGAAGATGCGACCACACCGGTACGGCGTTTGTGCTTTGCCGCGCAACTGGTTCTGTCGGGGGACTCGGACCCGGATCAGACGCGATTGCAACTGCTTCGCCGAATTGAAGAGCTGAGCCGCATTCTCACGGATCACGACAGTCGCCAAATCCTGGCCGTCGCCTCAGAAGCCATCATTGAAAACCGTTTCTATCAGGGGCTCAAGACCCTACGCCTGCTGCTACCCCGCGAAGATCGACTTTTGGCGGCGCGTGCATCATGAGTTTTCAGCCCATCATACCTGCCTCTGGTTTGGTTGGCTGGCGCTTCCTAGAGCGAAGTCTTGAAACACAGACCAAGATCTTCGAAGCCAGCGGTGTGATGACGCGGGACACCGAGTATTTCGAAGCCCATATCAACGAGGTTGAAACAGCAGAAGACCTGGTTTCGGACCGCAGGTTGCTGAGCGTGGCGCTTGGGGCCTTTGGCCTGGATGACGACCTGAACAACAGTTTCTTTGTTCAAAAAATACTGGAAGAGGGAACACTGGATCCCGCGTCCCTGGCAAACAAGCTGTCGGACAGCCGCTATCAGGATCTGGCCGAGGCCTTCGGGTTTGATCTTGGGGTTCCGAATTCCAAACTGTCCACGTTTGCCGGCGACATCATCGATCTGTATCGCGACCGTCAGTTCGAGATCGCGGTTGGGGACCAGGATGAAACGATGCGCTTTGCGCTGAACGCGAAACGGGAACTGGCCGAATTGGCAACCGACGACGATAGTGACCGTACGCGTTGGTTCAAGATAATGGGGAACGAACCCCTACGCGAGGTCATGGAAGGCGCGCTGGGCCTGCCAGAAAGTTTCTCGCAGATCGATCTGGATCAGCAATTGTCTGTCTTTATGGAAAAAAGCGAGCGCCAGCTAGGGTTAAGCAGCCTGGATGATCTTGCGGATCCAGAGGCGCTGGATGGATTGATCGAGCGCTACCTTCTGCGCAGCGAGGCCGCCTCGATTCAAACCAGTAGCGCGGCCTCGATCGCGCTGACGCTACTGCAAAGCTGACGCCTCCCGCCTTCAGCCCCCTCCTGGGGCTATCGCGCGCCCTGCGGCCTTTGCGCGGCGCAATAGCAACGATAGCTGCGCAAAATTGGTCTTGATATCTTTACCATCTGATTGACCGACAAAGGCATCCAGATCCTCCCAAAGGGCCACCGCACGATCCAGTGTTTCATCGCTGCCAGGTGTATAGAGCCCGGATCGGACCATCATTTCGGATCTTTCATAAGTGCCCAGCAAATTCCGCGCCTCAAGAATAAGGGCGTTTTCTTCTTCGCTGGCTGCTGACGGCAAGCTGCGTGAAACAGACCGCAACATGTTGATCGCCGGATAACGCCCTCGCTCGGCGATCTCGCGATCCAGAACGATATGTCCATCCAGCACCCCACGCAATATGTCAGCGATCGGTTCTTCCATGTCGGATCCCGCGACCAGAACGCTGAACACGCCGGTTATGTCACCCGCACCGTCCTGGCCAGGACCGGCCCGTTCACACAAGGACATGATCAAATGCGCGGTCGAGGGGGGAAATCCGCGCAGTGTCGGCGCCTCACCCGCCGCAACAGCCACCTCGCGATGGGCTTCGGCGAAACGGGTGATCGAATCCGCTAAGAACACCACCTGATGCCCCTGATCGCGGAAATACTCGGCCACGGTCATCGCTGTCCAGGCGCATCGACGACGTGATAGCGCCGATTGATCCGATGTCGCTGCCACAACAACCGAACGCTTCATGCCTTCGGGTCCCAGGGTCTTCTCAACAAAATCACGCAGTTCCCGACCGCGCTCACCAATAAGGGCGATCACCACGATTTCAGACGGCACATTGCGCGCCAGATGCGCCAGAAGGCTGGATTTTCCGACACCAGACCCTGAAAACAGGCCAATCCGCTGCCCCTGCACCAAGGGCAACATCGTATTCATCGCAGCCATTCCGGTTTCCAGGCGCGCGCCCATCGCACGACGGGTCGCGGGTGCAGGAGGCGGATTAATCAACGGGCGCGTCTCCATCCCGCGGAGCAACGGCCGGCCATCCAGAGGGCGTCCCATCGGATCGATGATGCGTCCGATCCAGGCAGCTGACGGCGCAACGCTGGCCGGAGGGCAGAGCGAAACCATGTCCCCCAACGACACGCCATCGCAGCTACCGTCGGGCAGCATGACCAGTTCCTGGCCTTCCAGCCGAACGACTTCGCCGTGAACAGGTGCACCGGACTTGCGCGACAAAATCAACTGATCCCCCATCTGCGCAAATTGCGCCAAACCACGTACCCGGATCATACCCGCGCTTACGGCCGTCGCGCGTCCGACCCGGCGCGTTGCCGAGACCGAGGCGATCTGCGCCGTCAAGCATTCCAGTTCCGTCACTGCCATCGTTCTCTCCGCTCATTAACTGACAACTCTTTTTAAAGGAATCAGGGTTAAGTCTTGATTGAAATCGCTAAGGGAGAACCCCGAATGTTTGCAGATCTGGACATTTTCCAAACCGCCCATGCCATGGCGACCCATGCCGGGAAACGCCAGGCTATCATCGCGCAAAACATCGCGAACGCGGATACGCCAGGGTATAAACCTCTTGAAATAAAAGACTTTTCAACAGTCATGGCCCAAGCAGAGGTGCCAAGCCGTTCCGGGCGCGAAAACCTGCGCAACACGGTTTTGAATCTGGAGCCTCATGTCGTTCGCGGTGGTGCGGAATCGCCAAATGGGAATGCTGTCTCGATTGAACAAGAAATGGTTAAGGCTGCGGATTCCCAACGCCAGCACAACCGGGCCCTTGCGATCTACAAGTCATCCTTGTCGATATTGCGCACCACACTTGGCCGCTAATGCCGGAGCACAAATATGAGTGAATTTTCCAAAGCTCTTAGCCTGTCTGCCAGCGGCTTGACCGCCCAAGCCAAGCGCCTGCGCCATGTGTCCGAGAACATTTCGAACGCTGATACACCGGGTTATCGCCGTAAAAGCGTTAGCTTTCGTGCAGAGGAGATCACCGGTTCTGACCTGACCCGCGTCTCCACCGGCCCCGTCTCACTGGACCGATCGGAACTACGCCAAATCTACGACCCCGCGCACCCCTTGGCCGATGCCAGCGGGAATTACCAAGGATCAAACGTGGATCTGATCGTCGAAATCGCTGACGCCCGCGAAGCTCAACGAAGCTACGAAGCGAACCTGAAAATGTTCGAACAGACCAAACAGATGTCCACCGCATTGATGGACCTACTGCGCCGCTAACACCGGAGAATCCGGAAGAACAAAGGAGAAACAGAATGGAAATCCGATCCCCTCTTGCTGCTCAGAATTACGCAAGCGCGAGACCTGCTACCGCGCCGACACCTGGTACCGGAAGCGCCAGCGAGGCCTTGAAAGATGCTGCCAAGGACTTCGCCGCAACCCTGCAAGATGCAGAAGCCACGGCCCAGGCCGCAATGGGTGGCAATGCCGACCCCCACGCTTTGGTTCAGGCTCTGTCGCAGACCGAACTGGCTGTCGAAACCGCCGTCACCGTCCGCAACAAAGTCGTTGAGGCCTACCAAGAAATCCTGCGGATGCCGGTCTAGTGCTGGACGAAGCCGTTTTCTTTGACACATTGCGACAGGGGCTATGGGCTGCGGTGATGATTTCGGCGCCGATCCTGGCCGTGGCACTGGCGGCGGGGTTGATCGTCGGCCTGTTCCAGGCCCTGACGTCCATTCAGGAAATGACGCTAACCTTCGTGCCGAAATTGCTGGCCATCGTGGCCGTGTTTTGGGTGTCGATGGGCTACATGACCCAAACGCTTGTCGCCTTGTTCCAAACCAAACTGATTCCGATCATTAGCGGAGGCTAATTATGGACAATGCCGGTTACACTGCGCTGACCCGACAATCCGGGCTGATGCGCGAAATGCAGATTGTGGCGAACAACATTGCCAACAGCGCGACGACGGGGTTTCGCCAAGAAGGGCTGATCTTTTCTGAACGCGTCCAGCGGATCGCAGGGGAGGAGTCTCTGTCCATGGCCGCCGGGAATGTGCGCCAGACTTCTATGATACAGGGGGCGCTGACCCAGACCGGTGGCAGCTTCGATCTGGCGATCGAGGGAGATGGATTTTTCTGATCGACACACCTTTTGGCGAACGCCTAACACGCGCTGGAAATTTCTCGCCGGATGCCGAGGGAAATCTTGTCACACCAAGTGGGATGCGCGTGTTGAACTCGGGTGGCGCCCCTGTTTTCGTTCCTCCGGATGCCACGGATCTTAGCATTTCCCCCGACGGAACGATCTCGACGGACGGGCGACCGATCGGCCAGATCGGACTGTATCGCCCGGTTGATTCGAACTCTCTGGTCCGCGAGGACGGTGTCCTGTTCCACGCCACAGCAGGCGTCGAACCTGCCGAGGAAGGGCGTGTTCTGCAGGGCTTTCTCGAGGGATCAAACGTTGATCCTATCTCTCAGGTTGCGCGCATGATCGAGGTGCAGCGCGCCTATGAAATGGGTCAGAGCTTCTTGCAATCCGAAGATGAACGAATTCGCAACGCCTTGAAAAGTTTTACCAGTTAACCGCAATTCAGGAGTGTCCTTATGCGCGCCCTAAAAATCGCTGCCACCGGAATGTCCGCCCAACAAATGCGGGTTGAAACCATTTCGAACAACCTCGCGAACATGTCCACGACAGGCTACAATGCACGCCGCGCCGAGTTTGCCGACCTGCATTATCAGCAACTTGCACGAGCGGGTTCGATCAACGCTGCCGATGGCACGGTTCTGCCGACAGGCGTGCAGCTGGGATTGGGAGTCAGGCCCGCCGCGGTCTCCGTCCATCTTTCCCAAGGCTCTCTATCTGCCACTCAGGGCGACCTGGACGTTGCGATCGATGGCAAGGGCTTCTTGGAGGTCACGCTACCATCCGGCCAGACGGCCTATACGCGCGACGGCGGGCTAAAACGTTCGGCAGACGGCCTGATCGTGACCTCGGACGGGTATCCAGTGTCGCCCGACATCACGATCCCCTCGGATACGCGCGCGATCTCAATCAATGCAGACGGCGAGGTTTACGCCTATTTCTCGGAAACGGCCGAGGCGCAGCTTCTGGGGCAGTTTTCGCTGGCCGGCTTCGCCAATCCGAAAGGGTTGGAAGCGACAGGAGGCAATCTTTTTGTCGAGACCGAAGCGTCTGGGCCCGCCCTGCTGTCCACCCCTGGTCAGGATGGGCTGGGCACGCTCCGACAAGGGTACCTGGAAGACAGCTCGGTTGATGCCGTCCGCGAGGTCACCGAGTTGATTGAGGCGCAGCGCGGATATGAGCTCAACGCCAAGGTTATTTCGGCCGCCGATCAAATGCTTGGTGCGACAACACAGGTCCGCTGATGAGAGTTATCGCCCTCATATTCCTTGTGGCTGGCCCTGCTGCTGCGGACGTCGTGGTCGCCGCACGGACTCTGCGCCCGCATACACTGGTAATGGAGCAAGATGTCGTGGTGAAAACGGGCGCGATTTCCGGAACGGCCAGCCAAATTTCACAGGTCGTGGGCCTGGAGACCCGCGTAGCAATTTATGCCGGGCGACCGATACGCAGGGGCGATCTGAGCGCTCCGGCCGTCGTGGAACGGAACCAGATCGTTCTGATGACGTTCTCGAAAAACGGGCTCATCATACAATCCGAAGGTCGGGCCTTGGCGCGTGCGGGCCCTGGCGAGCGCATCCGGGTAATGAACTTAAGCTCGCGATCGACGCTTTCCGGAACAGTTCAACCAGACGGCAGCATCGTCGTTAATTGAGGACAAGGTTATGAATAAAAAGCACTATATTGTAGCCAGCTGCGTTTTTCTTATGGGCTGCGGCGATCAGGTGCCAATCGGTCAGGTTCCCGAGTTCACCCCCAATCAGCAAAGCAATGAACAACGTGCGATGCTGACGCCGGGCTTGCCAATGACGACTGTACGGCAACGCAAGGTTGACCGGTCTTCGCTTTGGACCGCAGGGCAAACCTCGCTCTTGGGGGACCATCGGGCCGTAAAGCGCGGCGACATCCTGACCGTCGTGATCGAGATTGACGACCAAGCCGAGATTTCTAATTCGACCTCCCGGTCGCGCAGCGGTTCCGAAGCCATGTCTGTCCCGCATCTGCTTGGAATACCTCAGAGAATCGACAAATCTATGCCAGAAGGTGCCAGCATGGACGAAGCGGTCTCTCTGAATTCGTCCAGCGGGTCTAGTGGGGACGGATCTGTTCGACGCAACGAGCGACTAACTCTGCGCGTCGCAGCGACGGTAACCGGCGTGTTGCCAAATGGGGTCATGGTAATCGAAGGCCTGCAAGAAGTGCGTGTCAATTTCGAACTTCGCGAACTGTTGGTTTCAGGTTACGTCCGGCCCGAGGACATCTCGCGTCAGAACGAGGTCACCTATGACAAAATCGCATCCGCCCGTATTTCGTATGGCGGAAGAGGCCAAATTTCCGAAGTGCAGCAACCGCGCTATGGCCAGCAGCTCCTGAGCCGAATTCTACCGTTCTGAGGCACCGCCGACGTGAAGAAATTGATCCCCATACTCCTGCCACTCCTTGGTACCGCAGCCGGAATCGGTGCTTGGGTGTTTCTCAATCCAAATACCGCTGAGAAAGCGGAAAATCATGACAGCCAGGTCGAAGCAGAGGCATCGCAAGACGGGCATATGGATGATTCTGGCTCGGCACAGACCAGCTATGTGAAGCTCAACAACCAGTTCATTGTCCCGGTGATCGACGAGAACAAAGTGTCGGCAATCATTGTTCTGTCTCTTAGCCTGGAGATCTCTGGTGGCAATGCTGCCGAGAAGGTTTATGCCAAAGAGCCGAAATTGCGCGATAGCTTCCTGCAGGTGCTGTTTGATCACTCCAACATCGGCGGATTTCATGGCGCCTTTACGGATGCCTCCAAGATCTCTGTTTTGCGACGGTCCCTGCTGAACGTGGCTCAAATGACGCTTGGAACCGACGTCACCGACGTGTTGATCACCAATCTTGCGCGCCAGGACGCTTGAGCTCTTTTTGACGGCGCAGCAATTTGGCCACGGCTTCCTTTTTCCCAAATGCAGTCTTGAGTTCCCGCAATCGGGCCTCTTGTTCAACCCGCAGCTGGGCCAGTTCGGAGTTGACAGAGGTAAGCTGACGGCCAATCCACACTTGATACAATACATCTACTCCGGTCAAACGTTGCCCCAGAGCGTCATCATCAGACGCGGACATGGCGTTCAGACGCTGCCTTTCCAATAGTTTGAATTGCTCACGCAGCCTGTCCTGTCGCGCTGAAAGCGCTTGCATCTCTGATGAACGCGCCTCGAAGTTCATTTGTGTCAACTGTGCCAGACGACCAAGCTGTTTCTCTTTTTTCATTGTAGCGCCCTCGCCTTGTTGCGCATCTCCTCGGAAAAACGAATGGCAATCGCAACTGCTTGGAAATGCGCCTCAAGAATTTGATCGCCAATCTCCACATCGCGATACAGCGTACGCGCAGTCGGCGGATCCGAGTGAATGGGAATGCCATTTTCCCCGGCCACTTCGCGAATGCGCAAAGCGACCTCGTCGACCCCTTTTGCCACACAGACCGGTGCCTGGTTTTTCTGGCGGCTCCACTTGAGCGCAACCGCATAATGCGTTGGGTTCACAACCACAACGTCCGCATCTTTCACGGCGGCCGCCATCTGATTTGCGGCCACTTTCTGCGCGCGCGCGCGCCGTTCTTGTTTTAGGTACGGATCGCCCTCTGCCTCTTTGTGCTCGTCCTTCAACTCCTTGTGCGACATGCGGTTTTTTTGCAGATGCTGGTGATGCTGCCAAAAGAAATCAATGCCACCGATCCCAATCATAACCACAACAACGATAAGGACGAAATGCATGGCCAATTGCCCCATCAACTCCAATTGGCTTTGCGGGTTGTACAATAGTGACTCGGCCAGCACATTGATTTGGGTTTGCAAGAAAAATCCAAGTGAGACTGTGAATATCAGCAGCTTCGAGAAGCTCTTGAGAAATTCAAACAGCCCGCGCGCTCCGAATTTATTCTTCGCATTGGCGACTGGAGAGATTTTGGATACGCGCGGCTTCAGTTTCGAAGGGGCAAAGACGAAGGCTCGCTGAGCAAATGCTCCGGCGAGCGCGGCCAGAATTGGCACCAAGAACCACGGCGCGATGGATTGCCCAACACGGGCCAGCACAGGGCCCAAGACCGGCTCGGGTCTTGCTGCGAAAACCAGGTCAGACATCACATGCGCCTGCGCCAGGAAAATTGACAAGGTTTCGGCAGCATTTAGTGCGGTATAGGCCCCAACAGCCACGAGCGTAATCAAGAGACCCGCATAGGACGAAGCGGTAATCAGATCATTGGATCGGGCAAACTCACCCTTCTTTCGCGCCTGGTCCAGCTTTCTTTGTGAAGGCTCGTGGGACTTCTCACCACTGTCATTCTCACTCATCTTGCTGCTCCAACCGGATCTGCGGTGAAGGCGAGAAGAGCATTGAACCACAGCCCGAGCATCTGCGGCGCCAGGATCGCCATCAACACCAATCCGCCAGCCGTGATCGCCGGTGCGCCGACAAATGCGACCATCAACTGTGGCATCCCGCGGTTAATTGCGCCCAGCGCCAAATTGTAGAGCAGCGAAATCAAAACAAAGGGGCCCGCCAGTTGAAAAGCCAGCTGGAAAGCGAACGCAACTTGCTCGGCTCCCCATTGCGCTACGACCGAGGGGACTGGCATTCGCCCAGGCGGAAATAAGTCATAACTACCTAACAGGTATGACAAAATCTGGATGTGAAATCCTTTGGCCATGGCCAGGGCCAACCCTCCGATCATAAGGACCTGGCCGATCGCGGGCATCGGCTCTGCCGAAGCCCCCAGAATTTGTGAGAGCGATGTAGATTGTGCGACGATCGAGCCAGCAGTTTGCAGCGCCATAATGAACAGGCGCAGAGCCACGCCGATCACCAGGCCCACCGCCACCTCGGTCGAAACAAATTTCAGTAGCGCGCTGAAACCCCATGCTGACTGATCGAAAACCGGTATCAACGGCGCCACAACCACAGTTGCTGCAAGAGCGACGGCCAATTTTATGCGAACCGGAAGTGATTGCTCGCCAAATCCTGGCGCCAGCGATACGACGGCCCCAACCCGCAAAAAAACAAGGAACGCGTGCCAAAACCATTGCTGGCCGAGATTGAGAGCGTCTGAGAGAGCGCTCACGCCTGAACCATCCCTACAAGCGATGGGCGCGCTTCGAGCCCAATCTCTTCGAATGATAGAACCGGTGTCGAGATTCCCTTGGCCTGAACAAGCGTTTTCAAATACCGGCGTCGCTTGGTTGAGGTCACCAAGGCCGGTATCACTCCGCGCTCTGCGGCCTCGGCCACTTTTGCCGACAAACCCGAAGCCAGCTTATTGAAAAGATCCGGTGGCAAGGCAATGTTGTTCGCTCCGAAGTCCCCTTCGAGCTGATAGGCACCAAACGTCTCTTCCCATTCTGGCGCAAGTTGAATCAGCGGAATTGTCCCATCTTCCCGTTTCAACCCTGACACCAATTGGAAGCCCAATCGTTGCCGGACATGCTCGCATATGATCTCTGGGTTGGGACTAAATGCGCGCCCTTCTGCTATGGCTTCTAAGATCAGCGGCAGGTTGCGGATCGAAACTTGTTCTTCCAACAATGCCTTTAACACCTGATGCAGAGTTTCCAACGGGACACGTTCGGGAATCAGCTCGTCCAGAAGCTTGCGATTTGCGTCAGCCCGTACAGGATCAGAGAGGCTGACCATCTCATCCAACAGGCGCCGTGTCGCTTTGAAGGTAAGTAACTTTCCGAAGTTCTTTTTGATCTCTTCCAGCAAATGTGTTGCCAGTACCTCGGTCGGTGAAACGATCGTTGCGCCAGACATCGCGGCGGTTTCCTGATCACCTGCTTCCAACCACCTTGCTGGCGCATGATAGACCGGTTCCAGAACATCCTCGCCTGCAGGCAAATCCGGCCCTTGGTCGGGGATCAGCGCCAGGACTTTTTCTGCATGCAGAGCAGCGCGCGCGACTTCGACACCGTGGATGCGAATGACATAGGTTCCGCGAGGAAGAATGGCTTCGTCGGTCAAACGAATTTCCGGCAAAATCATCCCGTAGGAACTGGCCACGTGTTGGCGCATATTGGAAATTCGCACGTCCAGTCCGGTGCCCGGATCCAGCACCATATTCACCAGATCAGGTGCAAATTCCAGGTGGATATCGTCCAGAGCAAGTACATCTGCGATTGGCTTTTCACGCGGAATAGGTTCAAGCTCATTATCGGGATGAGACTGGCTGCGTTCGGCCAACTGCGCGCGATACCTGCGATATGCAGCAAAGGCCAACAGAGTCGCACCGATAATGAAGGGGATAAACGGCAGCCCTGGCACAAGCGCAAACAGAGCCATCAAAACCGCCACCGTCGACAAAGCGTAAGGATGACCGCCAAGCTGTCGCAGAAGCGTCAAATCGGTTGCTCCGGTCGCACCGCCTCGCGCCAGCAAAAGCGCGGACGCGATAGAGATGATCACAGCCGGGATTTGCGTCACAAGACCGTCACCCACCGTCAAAATCGCGTAGGTTTCAAAGGCCGCACCAACGGGCATCTTGTGGACGATCACGCCCATAATTAATCCCATGATCAAATTCAGAAGCGTGATCAGTAACCCGGCAACCGCGTCCCCCTTGACGAACTTTGACGCCCCGTCGAGGGAGCCAAAGAACGTGGTTTCCATCTGCTCAAGCTCTCTGCGCGCGCGCGCCTCGTTATGATCTATGGCGCCTGCAGACATGTCGGCATCGATCGCCATCTGCTTGCCGGGCATGCCATCCAAAGCAAAACGCGCGCCGACTTCGGCCATTCGCGTTGCACCCTTTGTGATGACCATGAAATTCACGATCAGCAGTACTCCAAACACGACAAGACCAAGGAAAACGCTGCCGCCCATCACAAAATTGGCGAACCCTTCGATTACATTCCCTGCGGCATGGGTTCCGGTATGCCCCTGGCCGATAATCAGTTTCGTGGATGACACGTTCAGCGACAAACGCAACATCAACGAGGCCAAGAGTACAGTTGGGAAAGAGGAAAAGTCGAGCGGTCGCTCGATGAAAAGAGTGACCGTGAAAATCAGAATCGCCAAGGCAAATGACGCCGCAAGACCGATATCAAGCAACACGGCGGGCACAGGTAAAATCATCATGACGATGATCGTCATAAGGGCCAAAGCCAAAAGCACAGTTGGCTTGAGAAAGTTGCTAAACGATCCCATCAGCTTTTTGCCTCGAAGGTGAAGAGCGGCTTTCGTTCGCCAGTTTCACCACCAAAAAGTGATCCAAGACGGCTAGGGCTCTGATTTCTTTTTAGCAACGGATACCTGTTGCCCGACAGAGGTCGTGACATCGGCGGAGTGATTTCCTGTCCTTGGACCGATGCGAATATGTCCTCGAAACGCGCCTGATATTTCGCCTTTAGCTCTGGGGTTCTTGAATGATACGCTCCAGCAGCATCCTCCCAACCTTGGCTAACTTGTTTCAGTTCGCTTAGAAAGCCAGCAGCATACATGGCGTTCATTTTGGGGTCGAACATATCGGCAATGGAGTTGAACGCCTCTCCATGCCATCTGAAATTGACCTGAAAACACCCAACATCAAAGCTCCGCGCCCCGGAATTGAAATGCAATGTCGCGAAGGTTAGGGCTTCTGACTTTGTCGCAAACCAGTATCCCTTACCTTGGATGTTGACCGTCCAGGGCCAAGGTTGAAGTCTGCCCTTTCTTGCGCGCCCGGTTTCAGTTCGGGTGAGGGCATAGAGCACTTCTGCCGGCACTCCTGTTTGACGCGCAGCATGTTTGGCGGCTTGATCGCAAAGAGCTTCTTGCGCATCCACTGCAGAGGCCTCATTGAACAAAAGAGTTCCAAGAACCAGTATAGCTTTCAGAGTATCACCCAGCATTCTTGCTGTTATCCTCAAGTAGTTTCGAAGGCGTTTTTCGACGGCCCGAGGTCAGAAAACAGAATCTTGGTTGAGATTTGGTTACGCGTTCTCGATTGAGACAGCGCCCCTACTCGGATCCCTCACCAGTGACTGAAACAGCGCTCAACTTGGTTGCCAGTTCCTCGCGGAAAGCTTTGCTTGCCGACAAACTTGCGCGGGATCCGCCGAGGCTTGTTTGAGAACGTCCGCTTGACACCTCATTGAATGATCCAGGCTCTTGGCGATCATTGTCAGCCGATAAAATTTGCCCAAGTAGAGCATCAACCTCCGGACCAGCGAGTCCAAGAAGATGTGCCTTGGCCGCAACGGTCTGGTGTTGGTTTAGTGCCAGTTTGGCCAACAAGAGCTTGCGGTCATGCTCGGCCGGCCCTTGCTCGGGAACTGATAGGAATTTCCGTGCCAAATCCGGAAATCCAATTGCAAGCAATCGTTCCGCCAACACTTGGTTTGCAGAAGCCTCCAATCTGGTCGCCCGCCGTGCCAGAATCGTTGCATATCGCATCGTATCCAGGTCGCTCGCATGGTCCGCCAACGCCTTGGCAAAACCGCTACGCACTGTTTGAGACCGCCTGATATCCTCAGGTGCGCTCTCCAGAAGAGACCAGCTTTCTTCGAACTGACCCGCCAGAGCATTTGCCAGAATGAGGACCGTCAGCAGGCGCGGTGCGATATCATCTCTGCGATACTGTTGATAGTAGCTTGCAAGCAAGTCCACCGTCCCTTTGTCGACGGTACGACCCAGTCGAACCTCGTTTTCGATCAACTCAGCAAGCGCAATCGGTGAAATCGGAGCATCAGACTGAACTGAACGAACCAGCTTTTCTTTTGCTTCATCGTGCTCGCCTGATCGCTCGTGGATTTGAGCGCCCAAATGGTCCAAGTTCGCTGTTGATGGTGTCGTTCTCCTTTGTGCCAAACGCAAAACCGCCTGTGCGGCATCTTCTTCTCCAAGCGCAAGAAGAGCCGAGCCAAGCCTGGGTGCCAGAATATCTTGAAGCGGCTCAGTCAGATCATTGAAGGCCCGCAAAATTGTTCCTGCGTCTATTGGCTGGGACAGTGTATCTTTGTCCGCAGCAAGAAAGGCCCACATGGCGATCGCTGATTTGCAACTGGCAAATCGAGAGAAATCCATTGTCGAATCACTAACTTTTTCGCTCACGATATCAGCCATGGGGCGCAGCCACTTAGCGCTTGGCGTTTCATCTACCAAGTCAAGAATGGAACGGGCCTCGGCCCCAAATCCAAATGCTATGTAGTGACGAACCAGTTGCAGCGCGATGGTCGTTTCGACCTCGACAATCTCACCGCCCAGCTGCGATCTCAACTCATACAGGCCGGTCGTAAAGTTTTCACCTTGAACCCAACTTCCGGTGTCCAGATGTAGGTCGTCAGGGCAATCGACGCCCTGCTCTGAAACGCTTGCGCTTGTCAACTCCCCTGAGATCTCGGGAGACACCACCGGCACAGCATCCAGACCCGCTTGATGCGCCACCATTCCTGTTTCGTTTTTTGATTCCAGTGCTTGACCCATTTTATCGACATGCTCGTCCGGAATGGTCAGTTCGACCAAACCCATTGATGCAGCACGTCCAAGCTGTTGCATCAATCGGCGTCGAGCCAATTCCGGATCTGCGATGGGCTCGGTGATCGTATTCGAGGTCAACTCCTTGCCCAATTGCGTCGGCAGCTGCGGCCTTTTTGAACGCGCCAATACCATGGCCGGGTCAGGAAGAGTTTCGGTAGCTTCCTTTTCGGCTTTCACGTTTTTGCCCGGCGAAACATCCACGACAATCATTCGACTTCCGTTGGCGTAGACCTTCGCCGTGCAGGCACAACCAAATGCCACAGCTACTCCGGAATTAGCCCTAGTGATGGATGCAATGCGGTCCCGCCCGATACGCGTAAATGCCTGGGACAGATTGAACTCTGGGACTTTGTCGGCAAACTCCAGCAGGACACCGTCGCCCGTCTCAGAGCTTTGCCAGCTCAAATCAGTGGGTAGATGAAGAACCACACGGGTAAACCCATCATGTTCGCCAGATCGAACCACGACAGTGGCCGCCACCGAGGCGGTCGCACCACACATCATTAAAAAACATGCAAAAACCCACCTCATCACGCCGCCTCTTGCTTGGCTGCTTTCAAGGCTTCTTCTAGTTCCGTGAAGGACGGTCGGTAATGCGATGGAGTATTTTGGCGTCCCACCTCGATACACATGTTCGTTGGATGCTTGAATAGATTGGCAACAAGCACCTCTCTGATCAGTTGATAGAAATGACTGTCTTCTTCAACCACCGCCTTCACCTTGGAGGCAAACGGTGCCACGAGCCCATAAGCCAAGAACACGCCAAGAAACGTCCCCACAAGCGCGCCACCAATCATTTTCCCCAATATCTCTGGTGGTTGGTCGATCGAGGCCATGGTTTTGATGACACCCAAAACCGCCGCAACAATACCCAGAGCTGGCAGCCCATCGGCAACAGTTTGCAGCGCGTGACTGGAGTGCAGTGAATGGTGCAGGTTTGCCTCCATCCGTTTTTCCAGCACTTCTTCAACTTGATGCGGATCATCATAGTTCATTGCCGCCGAACGCAGCGTATCGCAAATCAGGTTTACGGCCTCGGTATCCGACATAATTTTGGGATACCGAGAGAAAATCGAAGACTCCTCCGGGGTTTCGATATGTGTGTCCAATTCGACGGGGTTGGATCGCGCCACCCTGATCAGTTCGAAGAGAAGACACAACAAATCCTTGTAGTCCTCGGGCTTCCATTTGGCGCCCTTGAATACCTTACCGATATCCTTGAGCGTGTGTTTCACCACCGACATGTCGTTGCCGATCAGAAATGCACCCACGGCCGCACCACCAATCATCATCAGCTCGAAGGGCAACGACTTCAGAATAATCCCCAGCTTACCGCCGGCTGCCAGGTAGCCGCCAAATACCATTGCGAAAATTATGACGATGCCAATCAGACCAAACATGTCTTTTTCTCCTTGCTGGGATTCGCAGATTTGCAGGGTCGGGTTAAGAAAGGCTCTAGACTGCTATTCTTTCGGAACGCCCACATTGCGTCCCGCCAGAACGACGCTGATCGAGTAAGCCACCTCGGGGTTGAGGCCCGCCATAACGCCAGCGGCGGCCTCGGGTTGCATACGCGCCAGGAAGCCAGCGGCAAAATTTGGCTCCATCTCTTCAAACAGCGCCGCTGCATCCTTTGGCTTCATCGTTTCATAGACCGCGACCAGCTTGTCGATGTCCCTTTCGGCCGCCTGATCAGCGAACTGGAGAGTTCGGCTAAGCGCATCCTCAGCCTCTTGCAGCTCGGCAAGGCGTAGCGCGATTTCTCGATCTGCCTGTGTGAGAGTTTTCATACGCGCATCAATCGAGGCCTCGCGCTCATCCAATCGCTTTTCTCTTTGCGCGAAGGCCTTCAGCATGTCCGCATAGTCTTCTTCGGTTTTACACATCTCGGGTTGCGAGACAGGTTCAGCCTCTTGCGCCAAAGCCGCAGCCTGAAATTGCTCTTCTGCCTTGGCCCATGCCTCACCACCTCCGGCGGCAATGCGCAGAGCAGCCGAGCCGATCAACAACGTGGCAATGACTGAAAGACTCCCACGGCTGACACGTGGTGCACGCTGTCGGGATTTGCTCATTGCTGCACCTCACCTTTTACATGCCGCACAAACATGGCCTCGGGCGGGCGTTCAGGCGGGGTCTGAGGCACTGGGTCGGGAAGGTCGTGCATTGAGGCGACCAATAGCTCCAGGCGCTTGGCCACGTCTTCGGCTCGGACGGTCAGCCCATCCAATGAATTCGTAGAAGAGTCAGCAACCTGTTTGGCATCATTGAGCGTCTTGGTCAGGTCGTCGACCTGCGAAGAGAGCAAGGCGACTGCTCCGCCTACCCCTTTTTCAAGGTCATTGAACCGGCTCAGACGACGCGCAAGGATAAAGCAATAGAACCCCGCACCCAAAGCGCCAGCGACAAGCAAAATATCGGCAATGTATTCCATACGCTTTTCCCTTTAATTCAGCACAAATTCCATAACGAGCAAGTCATTTACCCGCCCGGGGCCTGTGACGATCTGAATGCGCCGCAACATCTGCGCGCGCAGACGAATCAACGCCGAGGGTTCTCGTAAATCCCGTTCCTCGACCGCGCGTAGATAGCTGTTCAGAACGTCGACAATGCGCGGCATCAGTTTCTGAACTTCGTCAGCATGGCGAGAGGTCGTTTCGATCTGTCCACGAAACCGCAAATGGCGAGCTGTCGCGTTGGACCCTAGCGAAATCAGCAGAGGATCAATCGGCACAAAAGCGGCATTTGAAAGAGAGGAACCTTCGGATATCAATGGGTTATCGGCGACTTGATCGTGCATTCCTGCGCCATCGGCCAATTCGGCATGCTGCCCACCAACGAACGGCAGCAACCCCATGCTTGCAGCGACATACCCGCCCCCACCACCGGCGATCGCCAGAACCAGGCCGATAATCAGCGGCAATTTCGATGTTTTTTTCTCTTCGGTCTCAACCGTGTCCGTCGCGGTCATCGGAACCCTCGCTCGTTTGAACAAATCCTGAATAGACCGAGAGGCACTAACCGATTGTTAAGCCTGATCGCAGAAATTGGCACAAAGGCAGAACGCCAATGCAACGGAGGAATTTCGTGCAACAGATTTTACACGTCTGGAATGCGCTGGATATGCGCAAAAGAATCTTGGTTGGGGCCGCGACGGCCGCGATGTTCATGGCAGTTCTTGCCATGTCTCGTATCGCGACATCCCCCAACATGGTGCTGCTCTATGCTGGCC
The DNA here is from genome assembly GCF_056158665.1 of Thalassovita sp. ABM4_323. Classification (NCBI taxonomy): domain Bacteria; kingdom Pseudomonadati; phylum Pseudomonadota; class Alphaproteobacteria; order Rhodobacterales; family Roseobacteraceae; genus Thalassovita; species Thalassovita sp. ABM4_323. The sequence goes on from NZ_JBSWTS010000007.1 coordinate 672,285, forward strand.
TCGAAAGCTCGGCCGCGGGCGATGTCGTACAGGCGCTTGAAGCGCGCGGAATCGACTATCAAGTGCGCGGCTCGTCTATCTTCGTGGCCGATGGGCAACGCGACACGCTGCGGATGACCCTGGCCAGCGAGGGATTGCCTGCCAACGGATCAAACGGCTATGAGCTGTTGGACAATCTGACGGGGTTTGGCACCACGGCGCAGATGTTCAATGCCGCCTACTGGCGCGCCAAAGAAGGCGAACTGGCCCGGACCATGTTGGCCAATCCCAGCATCACCAAGGCTCGGGTTCATATCGCGAATACAGATTCGAATCCCTTCCAGCGCGACCTGCGGCCCTCGGCCTCGGTCTCGGTGCATGCGGCAGGTGGCGTCACGGCGGATCACGCGCGTGCGTTGCGGTTCCTGGTGGCATCTGCGGTGGCCGGGCTGGATCCAACAGATGTGGCGATTATTGACGATTCGGGCAAACTGATCAGCGCCGATGACACCAGCGGGAACACGTTCACAGAAGATCGCTCAGAGGGACTCCGCGAACGCGTGACCCGCCTGCTGGAGGCTCGCGTCGGACCCGGAAATGCAGTCGTCGAGGTCGCTGTGGAAACCGCCACCGAGCGCGAATTTATTCGTCAGCGGACGTTGGATCCCGGCAGCCGCGTGCTGCTGAGTTCGGATACCGAAGAGAACACCAACAACTCCAAGAATGGCGCCGCTGCCGGGGTGACCGTGGCCTCGAACCTGGCTGATGGCGAGACAGACGGGAGCGGCGATTCGAGCGCGAATACGAGTCAAACTCGCGAGCGGATGAATTATGACGTGTCCGAAACACAGCGCGAGATCATCAAAGCCCCCGGCGCTGTGAAACGGATCAGCGTTGCAGTCTTGGTGAATGGTGTCGTCACTCCGGATTCGACCGGCGAAACAAACCTACAGCTAAGAGACGCTGAAGAACTGGAAGCCCTGCGCGAACTGGTTGCCTCTGCGGTTGGCTACAACGCGGACAGAGGGGATGTGATCACGATCAAAACGATGCTGTTCAAACCCGTCACGCCGATGGGAACCGAGGCCTCCTCAAGCCTGTTCTCAACACTGCCGCTGGACGTCATGTCACTGATCAAAATGGCCATCGCAGGAGTTGTTGCATTGATCATGGGGCTGTTTGTGATCCGGCCGATCCTGTCGAAACGTGCTCTGCCTCAATTGCCGGACCCCCCATTGCTAGAAGACATCCAGGCACCATTAGAGGGCGAAATCGACGAGCGCGAAGAAACCCCCGCAGCCCTGACCATCGTCGACAATCAACCTGGGCAATTGCCAACCACGCAATCGCAGGAGGACGCGGTAGAAAGGCTTCGCAACCTCATCAACGAACGCCGTGATGAGACGGTCGAAGTCCTGCGCAGTTGGCTTGAAGACGAGGAAGAGGCACGATGACTATTGCTCATCTCTTGGTAGACTTCGCAAATTTTCACAGCGCCGGCTCGGACGCCGTATTCACCGAAGCCACGCTGGAAGAGCACCAGCTCGAGGCCTTCGAACAAGGGTATCAGGCTGGATGGGAAGATTTTGCAAAGGCGCACGCCGAAGAAGGACTTCGCATCAACCAAGAACTCATGACCACGATGCAGGATTGGTCCTTTACTTTTCGCGATGCTCAAACTCAGCTACTGGCGTCGTTGAAACCACTCTTTCAGCAGATTTCTGACACGTTGCTGCCGGCGCTTGCCGAAGCCGGGAAGCCTCACCTTCTGGCCGAGCAGCTAACCGCTTTGGCGCAGCAGAATTTGGGCGAAACGATCAAGATGCAGCTCAGCTCAGACGACCTGCCTGCGCTTGAGCGGCACTTGAAAAACGACCAGTCATTCGCGGTCTCAATGAGCGCCGATCCTTCCGTAAATCCCGGAGAATTTCGAATATCGGTTGGTTCCGAAGAGCGCATTGTCGACATCAATCAGGTCATCTCGTCCGTGCAAGACGCGCTCGAAGCAATGACATCCACCTTAGAAAGGACCGGCACCCATGAGCGCTGACGAATTGAACGATCCCCAAAACCCCTTTCTGTCCGTCCCCGTCGAGGTCACGATATCGGTTGGCAAGGCGCGCCCCTTGATCCGCGATCTGCTGTCTCTGTCCGAAAACGCTGTATTGTCGCTCGACAAACGTGTTGAGGATCCAGTCGAGCTCTATGTAGGCGAACGCCTGATCGCACGCGGCCAGCTTGAAGAGCTTGAAGGCGAGCAAAAAGGCCTTTTGGCAGTTCGCCTCACCGAAATTGCATCGCTTCAGGATAGTTTGAAATGAGGAACCTTGTGATTGGCGGCGGTTTCGCCGCCCTTTTTCTTTGCCTGCCAACCTTCGCGCTCGCACAGGGTATTTCAATTGATTTGGGACAGGATGGCTCGATTACGAACCGTACGATTCAGCTGTTCATTTTGATTACGGTTCTGAGCCTCGCGCCTGGAATCGCAATTATGATCACCTGTTTTCCGTTTTTTGTCACAGTTTTATCCATTTTGCGACAAGCCATCGGCCTTCAACAATCCCCCCCTAACATGTTGATCGTCAGTTTGGCATTGTTCTTGACCTATTTCGTCATGGAACCTGTTTTCACCGAGGCATGGAACAGTGGCGTGTCCCCGATGCTGAGCGGAGACGCCGAATTCGAGGTTGCTTTCGTCCGCACAATGGATCCGTTTCGTATCTTTATGGCCGCGCGCTTGGATGGAGAAACGTTCGAAGCGGTTCGCAATTTACGTCCAGACGCTTCGATTGAAGGAGATGCCTCCACCGCCCCGCTCTCTGTTCTTGTTCCTAGTTTTCTGTTGAGCGAGATATCTCGGGCGTTTCAAGTGGGTTTCCTGGTGTTTCTTCCCTTCGTCATCATCGATCTGGTCGTCGCGGCAATATTGATGTCGATGGGGATGATGATGGTCCCCCCCGCCGTTGTTGCGCTACCCTTCAAGCTTGGGTTTTTCGTGGTTGCCGACGGTTGGTCGCTAGTCGCTAGCGCTTTGGTCAATGGATATTTTTGACCAAGTTCAAAGGCGGATTTCATTGTCCGCCTCTTCTTTTTAGCGAACTACAAACTCGGCGTGCAATGCACCCGCAGCTTTGAGGCTTTTCAGGATATCAATCATATCCCGAGGTGATACGCCCAGCGCATTCAACCCCTCAATCACCTCGGACAGGGATGTGCCCCCGTTGACCTCGGCCAGTCGCGGGCCGTCTTCCTCTTCTAGTTCTGCGCGTGTCCGAGGCACCACCACAGTCTCGCCTTCCGAAAATGGATTGGGCTGGACCGCGACCGGTGTTTCTTGAATGCGTAGCGTGAGATTGCCCTGAGAAACTGCAACCCGAGAAATGCGCACATCCTCGCCCATAACGATTGTGCCCGAACGCTGATCCACAACAACGCGTGCGCGGCGCTCTGGCTCGATATGGATGTTTTCAATGCGCCCCAAAGCGTGCGCCGGCGAAGACATTCGAGTTTGGCCAATATCCAATCTGACAGTCCCCGCATCCACCATCCGTGCGACCTTGCGACCGAAGTCACGGTTGATCGCCTTTTCAATCCGCCCAGCCGTGGTGAAATCCGGTTCACGCAAAGCCAGTCGTACCACCTTCAGCTCTGCAAAAGCGAAATCGACCTCGCGCTCAATTCTTGCGCCTGAAGGGATCACTCCGGATGTCGGGACCCCCTGAACCACACTTGCGGCGGCGCCCTCCGCCGAAACTCCCCCAGCGATTACAGTGCCTTGTGCCACCGCATAAATCTGCCCGTCCGCAGCATTCAGCGGCGTCATGATCAAGGTGCCACCCAGCAGGCTGCTTGCATCGCCAATCGCCGACACGGTCACATCCATGGTCGAGCCCGCGCGCGCAAAGGGGTTTAAACTGCCGGTTACAAATACTGCGGCCACGTTTTTGGGCCGAAACTGCTCTCCCGCAACGTTTACGCCCAAACGTTCCAGAATGTTCGACATGATTTCTTCGGTGAAAGGCGCGTTTCGGATGCCGTCTCCGGTGCCGTTCAGACCCACGACAAGCCCGTATCCGACCAGGTCATTGCCCCGAACACCGTCAAATTCGACCAAGTCCTTTAGGCGAACGTTGCTGGCGTGTGCGGGTAGAACAGCCATCGCGCAGGCAATGAAAATACCAACAAAGAAAGATTTCATTTCAGATACCCCAACAAAGAAAGACCGGACAGGCGGGCCGTGACGGTATACAGCGCCTCGATCTGAAACTGTGTGTTTTCCAGGCGTGTCGCGGTTTCGTATTCATCTATGCCCAACAACAATTCACGCGCGAAATCCAGCGTGGTCCGCTCGGCTGCAATCGCGACTCCGATCTCTTCGATCCGCGCCTCTGCAAACCCAAGATCTGCCCGCAAAGAGGTTAGGGCATCCTGGTTTTCGATCAGGGCCAGCCCTGCGGTTTCTTGCAGGTCCTGGCGCCAATCCGAGGCATAGTCAGCGCTTATGGCTGCCAACGCCGTGCTTGCCAGAATATCTCGCAGTTCCTGAGCATCTGCGCGCATATCCAACTGAACGTTTTCGCGCTCACCCAAATGAAACGGCGAGAGCGGATCATCCGACCCGATATAGGCCTGCTGTTGAAATCCATCGGCAGAATCAAAGAAATTCGTAACCGCAGCCGTGAGGCCCTCGACCGTGGTTTCATCGGCGACAGCGTTTCGTAGCGTCTGCAACAGCTCATCAGCGGAAATGAGAGCGGCGCTATCAGTAGAATTTCCGGCAAACAGACTGCGCCCGGCATAGGAGGTGTTCAGTGCTGAAACAATCTCACCCAGAGTTTGCTCGGCAGCCGTGGCAACAGCCTGGCGCCCTTCATCCGGCCCCTCAGATGCCGTCAGCAAATCCGACGATAGGGTCTGAGCGCTGGTTTGAATGCGATCCATCGCTGATTGCATTGCCGAGGCGAACCCCAAGGCCTCGCTTGCCGCATTTTCATGGGCCTGGGCGGTCACCTTGCGATGCTCGACAGCAGACAGGTACCGAAAATCCGAGGAAAGATGCTCGGCCGGAGACGCGGTTTCACCTGTCGTCAGCTCGGTGGTCAGTCGCAGCATTTCCGTCTGCAACCCTGAATTCAGCCAACTCGTGGCCATTCGTTGGGCCATGTCGCCCAGGGAAGTAAAGATCATCACGCAATCTCCATCAACTGTTGCAACATCTCATCAACGGCTTGAATAAGCTTGGCATTTGCGGCGTAGACCTGCTCGACCAACAAGAGTTTTTGCAATTCCGCATCCGAGTCGACACCCTGGGCCGCCTCCATTTCAGACAATTCGGATTGGTGCGCTGCCGCAAACGACAGCTGGCGATCCATCTGCTCACCGCGCAATGCGGCGGCGGACATGAAATCCGAAACCAGAGTCACCGCATCCCGGGCCTGCGACCCCAGACTGTCACCTGTGGGCGCAGAGTTGAGCTCTATGGCCTCCAGCATGGATTGCAGCAGTTGCGCATCGCCAGCCTCGCCGGTTTGAGTTGCTCCGAGGCCGTCCCGAAGACGCCAGACAGCGCCGCCCTGATCGGGATCAGCCGCGGCATTCACCGTAATTCGCCCAGCTATCCCATTGATTTCATTTGCGGCCCCACCGGCATCGGTAAACAGCCCGGGCGATCCCGTCGGCAGACTTAAATCGACTTGGCTAAAACGCTCGATCAGGTCCATGGCAACGGTGTCCAGCTGGTCTTGGAGCTCGGGCAGGACGTTGTCACGCATCTGCAAGAGACCGCCCAGTTCGCCACCGTCCAGATCGGCTTGATTTCCATTCACGGTGATGCCTGACAAAAGCCCATTTTCGATGCTCATCTCAGAAGTGACGGTATTTCGCGCGTCAAACCCGATTTCAGCGGCCTGACCATCCAGCAACATCACACCCCCGGGCGTCATCAAGGCGACCGCCCCCATATTCCTGGACACTTCTTTGACCGGCACCATTTCCGAAACCTGATCAATCAAGGCCTGCCTTTGATCCAGCAAACCGGCCGTGTCACGCCCTTGCGAGCCGGCGGCGATGATACCCTGGTTCAGTTCCTGAATATCCGACAGCATGGTGTTCAGCTGTTCCACGCGGTTTTCGAGTGAACGATCGGCCTCGGCCCGCAGATCCTGAAATCCGCCGGACATCTCGTTCAATGCATCGGACAGATCCTTGGCCGACTGAAGCACCGATTGCAGCCGAGTTTCAGAATCTGGCAGACTGGCTGCCGTGATCAGATCGGCCTCGAATTCGGCCAAAAGACCGCTCAGGGACGAGGCCTGGGTCGGGTCGCCCACCAGGCTGGCGACACGCTCCATATAGCTGGACTGAACGGAGGCCTGCGCCTGTTCGGCGTCCGCTAGCCGGCGTTCACCGATCAGCGCACTGTCCGTCCGACGGATCACGCCATTCACAGTCACCCCGCCATCGCTGCCCACACTGCGCGCGGAGAGAGAAAGATCACGAACACCATACCCCTCGGTCATAATATTCGACAGGTTCGAAGAAATGACGCTGGCCCCCCGGGCCGAGGCCGTGAGCCCCGACAATGCATTGGACAGCGCGCTGGACAAAGACATGTCAGCTCCTTTCAAAGGTTAGGAAGAGGATCAGCGTTTGATGTTTGTCGTTTCCTGCAACATCTCGTCTACGGTCTGGATCACCTTCGCATTGGACGAATACGCCCGCTGAGTTTGGATCATATCGGTCAGTTCACCCGCGACATCAGTGGTCGATTCTTCCAGCGCGTAGGACACGATATCCCCGGTTGGGCCATCCCCAGCATCCCACAGGAAAAACGTGCCGCTGTCTGGCGATGTGGCAAAGGTCTGCTGATCCAGGGCGACCAGGCCGTTAGGATTGGGCATATCCACCAGAGGCACCTGGTAGATCGTGCGCGTGATCCCAGTGTCATAGATGGCATGGACATAGCCATTGGCGTCAATCTCAACCGAGGTCATGTTCCCCACCGGATACCCATCCTTGTCGATGGAAACCGGCGCAAAACTGCTGGACAATTGGGTCAGCCCATCCGGATCCCCAGGGGTGCCGATGTTGATTTCGAGCGGACCGCCCGCAACATTCACGATCAGTGACCCTGTGGTTGCATCATACGACCCGCCTGCGGTTGCCGTCACCGATTGCAGGGTTCCGCCGGCCGCGCGGCCACTGTCGAAAGTCATCACATACTCACCAATGATCGCGTTCGACTGTGCGGTATCGCGCAAGATCATTGTCCATTCGTTCGACGACCCACTCGTGGGCACCGTTGGCGCAAACTCGATCTCGATATTTTGTGAGATTCCCAGGTTGTCATAATATTCGATGGACAGTTCCTGCGTGTCGCCCGTGCTGTCCGATTGGGTCGAGGTTGCCGGCAGGTTCACACCTAGGGAAATGCTGGTCGTTGGCTCGCCCGTCAGCTGATTCACATTGACCTGGACGGGTTCAAGCCCGGCACCGGTATCTCGCGGGTAAGTCGGGACCGACCCGTTTGCCAAGGCTGGCCACCCCATCAGCGTAAGCCCTGATTGGGTCACCAGATACCCGTTGCTGTCTGTGCTGAATGACCCAGTGGTCGTCAGCAGCATCTGCTCGTCCCCATTGTTGAGGTTGATCTCGGAGGTGGAGGCCACGGGCAGGAATCCGCGGCCTCGCACGGCCAGGTCCGTCGCGTTCGAGGTCGTCACCAGAGACCCGGATTCGCTGACCAGACGCTGTGTCGTCACCCGAACGCCCCCGGCCGAATAACTGCCTCCGCGCCCGGACCCGATCACCATCGAATGAAAATCCGTTTCCATCCTCTTGTAACCATAAGTGGACGAGTTCGCGATATTGTCAGAAATCGTCGCCAGCCGGTTGGCATTGGCGGCCAACCCTGCCACGCCCGCGTTTAGTGAAGAGGAAATCGTCATGGATACGCCTTTCTGCTGCATCAACCAAATGTTGCATGCATGCTTACAGGGCGGCTCTTAATGGCCCGCTAATAGCTAAAATTAGCGGCGTTTTCCTGGATACCTGGCTTGGGATCAGTTGGGGTTGCGCAGCAGAATGACCTCGATTCTATTGTTGCGTTGGCTGGTGGGATTCACCGTCGCCACCTCTTTGTCTGCGTGTCCGGTGACCCGCTGCATCCGGTCATGCTGCAGCCCCACATCCCCCAGCAACACCCGCACGCGGTCGGCCCGAGACCAGGACAAGGGCCAGACGGGGTTTTCTTTTAAAACAATAGGGTAGGCACGGGTATGCCCCTCGATCGCGACATCATTGCTGACAAATAACAGCACTTCGCCCAGCACATCGACCAGCGATTTCAACATCAGCGTTGGCTGATCTGTGCCCTCTTGAAACAAGGGGGCTGCGGGCAGGTCGAACAGTTCGATTACCAAACCCTCGTCCGAGATTTTCGATACGATATGGCGCTGCTGCTCGATGCTGAACATGCTTTCACCACCACGAGCCTTGAGCACGGCATGGACATCCTCCAATACCAATTCATCCTTCTGTGCCAAACCAGTTGGGACATCTTCACCAAGCTCACCACGTGCCTGACGGGCCTCGGTGGGCCGCATATTTGAGGCGCCCGTACCGTTTTTGGGCAGCGTCTGTTCCGCAAACACCGTTTCCCCGCCAAACATGCCTTCGCCGCCGCCGGACACTCGGCTGATGGCCACGGTCGGGCTGAAGTAATCCGCCAGACCTTTGCGTTGCTTTTCGGTTGTTGCGTTCAGCAGCCACATCAGCAGGAAAAAGGCCATCATGGCCGTCACGAAGTCCGCATAGGCAACCTTCCACGCCCCACCGTGGTGCCCGTCGCCAGCGACAACTTTTTTCCGTTTGATGATGACTGGCGCCGCATTGGAATGCGTGCTCATCTCACCACCTCTTTCTCACCCGTTAACAGGCTTAGCAGGCGGAGTGTTACCAGCGTCCTAACAACTAAAATGCTGCACGAATTAGGCGACGCGTTTGCCCTGCACCCAGGTCCCGCGCACCACGGGGGCACCGCCGATCCGGGCCACGCGGATCATGTCGGCGCGTTCACCCAGCGCGATCCGCCCGCGATCCTTTAGGCCAGCCGCATCAGCCGGAGCCTTGGTCACAGTGGCAATCCCGCGCGCCATGTTGCCCCACATATCCCCCAGCAACAGCGCCGAAGACAACAGAGCCGCCGGCACATAATCCGAGGACACAATATCCAGCAGATCCAAATCGGCCAGCTCCCCCGCCGCAACGTTGCCCGAATGCGAGCCTCCGCGGATCAGGTTGGGCGCCCCCATCATCACGGCGATCCCGTGAGCATGACAGGCGCGAGCGGCCTCGACCGTGGTGGGGAATTCGGCCAGGTGAATCCCATACTCAGCCGAGGTTTTCACGTGATCCTCGGTCGTGTCGTCATGGCTGGCCAGCACCGCGCCATAGCGGCGAGCCTCGGACACGGCCAGGGCCTCGTGCCGGTCGCCATTTCGTGCGCGCATGTCGCGCAGGTTGGCCACATGATCCACAAAATCATCCTCGGTCATGTTGTTTTTGCCCATGACATAGGCCTTCAGCTTGGACAGGTCGCGGAACTGGCGCTGACCGGGCGTGTGATCCATCAGACTGACGATGCCCACGCGGTCTTCGGGGCCGAATTCGGACATTTCTTCCTCAAGCGTTTCCGAGCACACCTCGGCCCGCAGATGCAGGTAGTGGCTGATCTTCAGCGCCCCGGCCTCGCGCAGTTCCAGCAGCTCGCGCGACAAGGATCGCGCGTATTTCAGATATCGCCCTTTCCCCGAAGGGATCGAGCCCACGCGCATCGCATCAAACACAGTGGTGATGCCAACGCTGGCCAATTCGGCGTCATGAGCGACGATCGCGGCGGCATGAGGCCAGTCGACCTTGGGACGGGGTTGGATGTGACGCTCCAGGTTATCAGTGTGCAGCTCGATCAGGCCGGGGCACAGCAGGTCGCCCTCCATATCCTCGGCACCCGCAGGGACATGAGACCCCTGGTCCAGACCAGTGATCACGCCATCGGTCACCGTGACGGCCCCGCGGACCACTTCGTTGCTCAGCACCAGATTGGCATTGGCGAGGATCAGTTGTTTTGTCATGCTCGTGTTACCTTCCGGCCTCATGCCGCTGTACAAATAAGATCAGAGGCCACCACGTGACCAATTTCAAACGTTTCGCTGTCTACTACGCCCCCGAGCCCGGCCCTTTGGCGGATTTCGGCGCACATTGGCTGGGCTGGGACATGGTTGCGGGCACCCACGTGCCGCATCCGAAAATCGAGGGGCTGGACGTTGCCGCGCTGACCGACACGCCGCGCAAATATGGGCTGCACGGGACGGTAAAGCCGCCCTTTCGTCTGGCACCGGGGCGTTCGCTCGACGATCTTGCCGCCGGGTTGGACGCAATCTGCAGCCGCATGGCTCCGATCACCCTGGACGGGCTGGAGCTGACCCGCTTGGGCGGTTTTCTGGCGCTGACCGTCATGGGTGACACGACCCCGTTGAACCACTTGGCGGGCTGCATCGTCCGCGATCTGGATGGCTTTCGCGCGCCCTTGAACCAGGCCGAACTGGAACGGCGCCGCAAGGCGCGCCTGTCCCCCAGACAAGAAGAGCTGCTGGCGCTGTGGGGGTATCCCTATGTGATGGACGAGTTTCGCTTTCACATCACCCTGACCGGCAAAATGCCCCGTGCCCAGGCCGAACAGACCCACGCCCGCCTGTCGCCGCTGATCGCGCCACTGCTGCCGCGCCCCTTTGCGGTTGGCGCGCTGTGCCTTGTTGGCGAGGATGAAGCCGGCCTGTTCCATCTGATTTACCGCTATGCGCTTTCCGGCATCAACACCGCCTCGAAGGCAGCAACGGCCTGATCCAGTGTCCCCTCGTTGCGAATAACGATGGGGTTCAGACCATCGGCCAAGGCAAAATCGGCGCGTTTCAGGCGCTTGGCCTGATCCTCGGCGCTTTCACGCCCGCGCGCTCCGATCCGGCTGGCCAAAACTTCTGACGAGGCCGTGATCAACACGATCCTGGGCCGTTCAAATGTCTTCGACAGCTCAGGCAACACCGCGCGCGACAGGTTTGCCAGCACATCGCGGCCCGCATTCAACTCGTCAAGAACGCCTATCGGTATGCCATAGCGCAGCCCATGCGCATGCCAATCCAACACAAAGGCGCCGATCTCGGCCATCTTCTCGAAGGCCTCGGGCGTCACGCCCTCGGCGTCCTCGCCAACGGCTTCGGGGCTGCGCGTGATCACCCGGCGGACACGGCGCAGATCGGAGTGACGGGCACAAACCGCTTCCATCACCGTGTCCTTACCCGCACCAGATGGCCCCACGACCGCAATAAACCGCCCCTGTGTCATGCTGCCACCTGCGGGGAAAACCCGGTCACGTCCACCTGACGGTCACACACCCGCGCCCGTGCGGCCTCGTCATGGAAAATCCCCACAATCGCGGCCCCGCGCGCCTTGGCCTCGTCAATCAGGTCCAGAACAACCTCGCGGTTGCGCGCATCCAAACTGGCGGTTGGCTCGTCCAGCAACAGCGCCGGAAACCCATGGGCAAAACCACGCGCGATATTCACGCGTTGCTGCTCCCCGCCCGAGAACGTCGTAGGCGACAGCGACCACAGCCGCTGCGGAATATTCAACCGTTCCAGCATCTCGCGCGCCCGGGCCCGCGCAACCTCTTCGGCCACCCCGACATTCAGCAAAGGTTCGGCCACGACATCCACCGTTGCCACCCGAGGCACCACCCGCAGAAACTGGCTGACATAGCCCAACACTTCCCGTCGCAGGGCCAGAATCTCGCGCGGCTCGGCCTGGGCCACGTCAAGCCCACCAATCCGGATCGCCCCCGAATTCACCAGGTAGTTGCCATAGATCATCCGCATCAGGGTCGACTTGCCAGCACCCGAGGCCCCCACCAGCGCCACGCATTCCCCCGGCGCCACCGACAACGAGGCCCCTTCCATCACCGGGATCACCGCCGCACCTTGATTGTGCAACACAAAGTCCTTGCAGACCCCTTCGATCTCAATCATCCCATCGCCTTTCTTTGCTCCCGAAATACTCCGGGGTGTGGGGCAGCGCCCCACTCATACCTGCAGAACCGAGCTGACCAGCAGCTGCGTGTACCCATGCTGGGGATCATCCAGCACCTGATCGGTCAGACCACTTTCCACCACATGACCGGATTTCATCACCATCAGCCGATCCGCCAACAGGCGCACCACGGCCAGGTCATGGGTCACCACAATCGCGCTCAACCCCATCTGGCGCACAAGATTGCGCAGCAGGTCCAGCAGACGCGCCTGCACGCTGACATCCAGCCCCCCGGTCGGTTCGTCCATGAAGACCAACCGCGGACCGGTCACCAGGTTCCGCGCGATCTGCAGCCGTTGCTGCATCCCGCCCGAAAACGCGCTGGGTCGGTCGTCAACCCGGTCTTCCGAGATCTCGACCCGGTCCAGCCAGTCGATCGCCTTGGTGCGGATATCGCCGTAGTTGCGCTCGCCCACGGCCATCAGCCGCTCGCCAACATTGCCGCCAGCACTTACGCCCATCCGCAGCCCATCCCGCGCATGTTGATGGACAAAGGCCCAGTCTGTGCGGCCCAGCATCCTGCGTTCGGGTTCGCTCATGGTGACCGTATCACGCATTCCGTCCGCGCGCGTATTGAACAGAACCTCGCCGCTGTCCGGTTCCAGATGCCCCGCCATGCAGTTCAGCAAGGTGGACTTCCCCGACCCGCTTTCGCCCACAATCCCCATCACCTCGCCGGGGTACAGATCAAAGGACACGTCCGCGCATCCGATCCGTTGGCCATAGAATTTGGACAGGCCATTCACTTGCAGCAACGGGGTCATTGGGCAGCCTCCTCGAACGGGGCGCCTTGTGCGCCCACATGGCCCGCCGCACGGCGCGACCGACAAAAATCAGTGTCAGAGCACACGAACATCCGCCCGCCCGCATCATCCACGATCACCTCGTCCAGATACGAGGTTTCGCAGCCGCACAGGTCACAGGCATGATCGGCCTTGCTGGCCTCGAACGGGTGGTCCTCGAAATCCAGGCTGACGACTTCGGAATAGGGCGGCAGCGCATAGATCCGCTGTTCGCGCCCGGCACCGAACAGTTGCACGGCGGCCATTTCCAGCTTGGGGTTGTCGAATTTCGGAATGGGCGAGGGATCCATGACATAGCGCCCCTCGACCCGCACCGGATAGGCATAAGAGGTCGAGATCGCCCCGTTGTGCGAGATATCCTCGTACAGTTTCACATGCATCAGGCCGTATTCTTCCAGCGCATGCATCTTACGCGTCTCGGTCTCGCGCGGTTCCAGGAACCGCAGCGGTTCAGGGATCGGCACCTGGTAGACAAGGATCTGATCCTCGCGCAGGGGCTCCTCGGGGATACGGTGGCGGGTCTGGATGACGTCAGCCTTGGTGGTTTCCTCGGTGGTGTCCACGCCTGCGGTCTTTTCGAAGAACTTGCGGATGGACACGGCATTGGTTGTGTCATCGGCGCCCTGGTCAATCACCTTCATCGTGTCCTCGGGCGTCAGCACGGCCGCGCTGACCTGCACACCGCCGGTGCCCCAGCCATAGGGCATGGGCATTTCGCGGCTGGCAAAGGGCACCTGATAGCCCGGAACGGCCAGGCCCTTCAGAATCGCCCGACGAATCATCCGTTTTGTCTGTTCGTCCAGATAGGCGAAATTATAGTCGGGCATTTCTGTGGCCATTTGGCCCGATTTTTCGTCTTTAACGATCATGTTCTCGCCTCTTTTCCCCAGTAGTCAGAAAGTCCTGATCCGAATGATTGAAAGGAAAACTGCAATGTTTTGGACTGTGAATGCACTTCTGGTCGTCTTCTCGGCCGCTCTGGCGGGCAAAGTTCTGCGCCGTCGCCATCCTGAATGGACCCTGTTCGGCAAGTCCGACGAAAACTCGCCCTTGGCGTAAGATTAGGGCTGAGGTCATTCCGCAGCCTCTCTCATTGAGCGGGTTGCTTCAGCCCTCATTTTCCGCACCAGTTCCAGTTCCGATTGGAAATCGACGTAGTGGGGCAGTTTGATATGCTCCAGAAACCCCGTCGCCTGAATATTGTCGGCGTGGTACAGAACGAATTCCTCGTCCTGCGCGGCGGCACCCTGATTGTCCTCGCCCAGTTCTTTCCAACGCAACGCCCGATCCACCAACGCCATCGAGATCGCCTTGCGTTCTGTCTGACCGAACACCAGCCCATAGCCCCGCGTGAATTGAGGTGGCTCTACCTTTGAGCCCTTGAACTGGTTCACCGTCTCGCATTCGGTCAGTTCGATTTCGCCGATATCTACAGCAAAGCCCAACTCGGGGATGTCCATCTCCACGTCAACTGTGCCAATCCGCAGCTCGCCCACAAAGGCATGGTTGCGGGCGTATCCCCGCTGGGTCGAGTAGGCCATCCCCAGGATAAATCCCTCGTCCCCGCGGGTCAGCGATTGCAGGCGCAACGCCCGCGCGGCTGGCAGCTCCAGCGGTGCACGGGTCAGATCGGGCGGTGTTTCCTCACTGTCCAGTTCTGTCTGGATCAGCCCTTCCTTATTCAGGAAATCGGTGATGTGAGGGACTTCGGTCGGCTCGGCCTCGCGCGTCGGGGCCTGGGTCAGTTCACCCTCTGCGGCCAATTTGAAATCCAGCAAGCGATGCGTGTAATCGAAGGTCGGCCCCAGCACCTGCCCGCCCGGCGCATCCTTGAACGTGGCGCTGATCCGGCGGGCGCACAGCATCTTTTCGGTGTCCACCGGTTCGCTTGCGCCGAAACGCGGCAGGGTCGTGCGATAGGCGCGGATAAGGAACACCGCCTCGATCAGATCCCCACGCGCCTGCTTGATCGCAAGCGCCGCCAGATCAGGATCATACAAGGACCCCTCGGCCATCACACGGTTCACGGCCAAAGACATTTGCTCGCGAATCTGAGCAACCGTCAGTTCTGGCACCGAGGGATCACCCCGGCGTTCCTCGGCCAGCCAGGCATGCGCGGCATCAATCGCCTTTTCGCCCCCTTTAACAGCAACATACATCAGGCGATCTCCAACTTGGTGCTGCGCGGCAAGGCGGCCAGCAGATCATTGCAGGTAAAGAAGAAATCCAAACCCAGGGGGAACTGTTTCGCGTTGCTCTGCAGTGCCGGCACGTCCGGTACGTTCAGATGGGCCACGCTCTGAATGCCGGGGCCGCGCAAAGCAGCACCTTTGGCCATCAAAGAGGACATCTCGACGATCAGGGTGGCGCTACGATCAGGGTATTCTGAGGTGCCAACCGGATATCCGGCCAATGGCATCAGATCCTCCCACTCCCCAATGGCGAAGGCACAGAATTCGCGCCCAGAAAATGGCGCGCCCGTGTGGAACGTGATCCAGTCACGCACGGCTGGGCAATCATAAGCCCCAGCCAGATACACGGGCGTTTCCCCATCCAGCAAGGTCAGCGCCAAAACACCTGTGGCCACAGACATCGGCGCAGGGGGCTGCGCGCCCTGAACCTGTTCAATCGCGCCGGGGCGGGCCATGGCATTCATCGCAGCGCGAAAGGCACGGGCGGATTGTTGAGGGGCCTTTGCAAAGCCTCCAGACAAAGCGGTTTCCTGCATCAATCCTCTCCTCGGACCATGGTGAAGAAATCGACCTTGGTCGCGGCGGCCTTGGCCGCGCGTGTGGCGCGGGCCAGATCGCGCGCCTGTTGCAGCGGAGTCAGGATCGCGGCCTGAACTGCCTCGGCCTGTTCGCCCTGCATCAGCGCATCAACCAATGCAGCTTGCGTGGCTTTGGTTTTGTCGCGTCCTTGAACGTAGGCATGCCCGACTTGCCCCGAGGCCAGCCGCAACGAACAGCGCGTCACGGTCATTTCGCCCAGATTGAACGGAGCACCGGTGCCGCCCATGCGGCCACGCACCATCGCGCCGCCAACTTCGGGCGCGCGCAGCCATTCATAGTCTGGTGCTTGCCCGCTGGCCGCGAACCGTTCGGCCAACAGCTGCGGATCTGCTTTGGCCAGAAGGCTCATCCAGGTTTTTCGCTTTTCGTTCGGGTCCATCTAGACACCTTGTCAATTTGTCTATTTATCTATACAACTAGACAAATACTACCCAAGAGTCGGCCCGCCCGGCAAGTCTGGTTTTGTGAATTATTGGTGACAAGATGCCCAAGACTCCTGTCTGGCGAGCGATCGCAACAACGCTGACAAACGAGATCGCCGCGGGGCACTACCGCCCCGGAGACAAGCTCCCGACCGAGGCCGCGCTGGCCGCCAGATTTGGCGTGAACCGTCATACGGTGCGCCGAGCCCTGTCGGATCTGTCGGATCAAGGGCTGACCCATGCGCGCCGTGGCTCGGGCGTGTTTGTCATGGCCGAGCCCACCGATTATCGCATCGGAAAACGCGTAAGGTTTCACCAGAACCTGACTGAAGCCGGGCGTATGCCCACCAAACGCGTGCTGACTCTGCAAAACCGCCCCTGCGATCGGGATGAGGCCGAGGCGCTGCACATCCCCTTGGGCGCCACCGTACATGTCTACGAGGGCCTCTCGCTGTCTGATGACACGCCGGTTGCCTTGTTCCGGTCCGTGTTTCCGGCGGATCGTCTGCCCGACCTCAGCGATCACCTGCATCACTTCAAATCGGTGACCAAGGCGCTGAAGGCCTCGGGCGTGTCCGACTATACCCGCGCCTCGACCCGGCTGACCGCCAAAACCGCCACAGCGACCCAGGCGCTTCAGTTGGGAATATCCGAAGACGCGCCAATTCTGCGAACGGTTGGGATCAACGTGGACCTGCAAGGCCAACCCGTCGAGTTCGGTCACACCTGGTTTGTAGGGGATCGGATCACGCTGGTTCTGGACGATCAAACCGTCGGGATGGCCTGAAAACAAAGCCAATTGTCACACGCGCGACACGCAAAGCCCTTAGAACGCTGAAAACCGTTCGAGGCAGAGCACACAGCCATGACCCGTATCCTTCCCCCTGTCCGTCTGACAGGCGCCACAATCCTGCGCGATCAGGACATGCAAGACCGTTCAGTTGTGATCGAAAACGGTCGCATCTCTAAGGGTCCGTTCCCCACCGTCGACCTGACCGGATACTATGTGCTGCCCGGGATCATTGACCTGCATGGCGACGCTTTCGAACGTCATATCGCGCCGCGCCCCTCGGCGCCGTTTCCTCTGGCGACCGGGTTGTTGAACACGGATCGTGACGCCGCAGCAAACGGGGTCACCACCGCGTGGCTGGCGCAAAGCTGGTCGTGGGAGGGCGGCATTCGCAGCCCTGACTATGCGGAAAACCTGTTGAACGCGCTGTCTGCCTATCGCGCTCAGGCGTTAACCGACCTGCGCGTCCAGATCCGCTATGAGACCCATATGATCGACAGCGGAGATCGGCTGCTGGCAGCGATCCGCAAACACGATCTGGACTATGTGGTGTTCAACAACCATCTGGACGAGGCCGACGAGATCGCCCAGGCCACCCCCGCCAAGCTGATCGAATGGGCGCATCGCGCCAACAAAACACCCGAGCAATTCCTGCAGTTGGTCAAAGAAACCCGCAGACGCAGTGGCGAAGTCCCCCGCCATCTGTGTCATCTGGCCGAGTCCTTTGACAAATTGGGCGTGCAATACGGCTCGCATGATGATCCGGATGCCGAGACCCGGGAAAGCTATGCCATGATCGGCGCGCGTATCTGCGAGTTCCCAACCGCCCGCGGCCCCGCTGCCGCCGCCCGCGCCATGAGTGACCCTGTGCTGATGGGTGCCCCCAACGTGGTGCGCGGGGGCTCGCAATCCGGCAATGTCCCGGCCATTCAGCTGATCCGCGACCGCCTGGTGAGCGCGCTTGTGTCTGATTATTTCTATCCATCGCTGGCCCGCGCGGCCTTCCGTCTGGTCGAGGACGGCATTCTGACCCTCCCGCGGGCCTGGGCTCTGATTTCGGCCAATCCCGCGCAGATCATGCGCCTGCCGGATCGCGGCGTGATCGACTATGGCAAACGGGCCGACCTGGTGGTGGTCAACAAGGCCACCCACGCGATCGAGGCCACCATCGCCGGGGGGCGCTTGTCGTTTCTGTCCGGTGGCGTCGCGCGTCGGTTCATGGTTTCCGAACAACCGCAACGCATGGCCGCCGAGTAATCCCTCGGGCGGTAGGTGGCGCGTTATTCGTACTTTTCCAGGAAGCCCTCGGCGCTGAGACTGCGAAAATCCGTCAGCGCAGCGTGCAGGCGGTCATGATCCCAGTCCCACCAGGCCAAAGCCATCATCCGTTCGGCCACGTTTTCAGTGAACCGCGCCCGCAGGGGTGTGGCCGGAATGCCGGCGACGATCATATAGGGCGGGACGTCCTTGGTCACGACCGAGCCCGACGCCACAACGGCACCATGGCCGATTGTCACCTCGGGTTTGATCTGAGCATTGTGCCCAATCCAGGTGTCATGCCCGATAGTTGCCCTGCGCGAATGGCGATGGGCAAAGAATGCCTCGTCCGGTGCTTCGCCCTCGAAATAGTCCGGGCTGCGGTACAGGAAATGGTGCAGGCTGGCGCGCTCCATCGGGTGATCCGTGGCGCCAATGCGGGTAAAGCTGGCGATATTCGCGAACTTGCCGATCTGGGCGTTGGCGATATCGGCATAGCGGTCGCAATAGGAATAGTCATCCATATGCGTGTGGCCGATCCGGCTGCCCTTACCGACCTCGCAATAGCGCCCGAACGTGGTGTTGGTCAGTTCGACATCCGGGTGCAGAAACGGTTTCTCAGCAGTCAGCCTGGTCATGAGTTAGCCCTTGATCAACTTGCGCCGCAGCATACCCGAGACCCAATCCATGAACATCACCATCAGGATCACCAGCACGATGTAATAGCTGACTTCCTCCCAATCTTTCTGGGTGATCATGGCCTGGGTCAGCAACAGGCCGATACCGCCGCCAGTGATGGCCCCGATGATGGTGGCGCTGCGTGTGTTCGATTCCAGATAGTACAGCACTTGGCTCAGCAACACCGGCGTCACCTGCGGGATCACACCAAAACGATAGCGTTGCAGGGGCTTGGCGCCGGTGGACTGGATGCCCTCGATCTGCTTTGCCTCGACGTTTTCCAATGCTTCCGAGAACATCTTACCGAAGCTCCCGGTATCCGTGATCAGGATCGCCAGCGCGCCCGTCAGCGGACCGGGGCCAAAGGCGCGGGCCAGAACGATGGTCCAGATCAGCGCGTCAACGCCACGGAAGAAATCAAACAGACGGCGCGCAATCCCGCGCACCAGCATCAGCGGTGCAAAGTTCTTTGCCGCCAGAAAGGCCAGCGGCAGTGCCACGATGGCCGCCCCCATGGTGCCCAGGAACGCCATCAGGATCGTTTCGAACAGCGCCCAGGCGACATCACCATGACGCCACATCTTGTTGTTCCAGAAATCATTTAGGATTGCGCTGGCCTCGCCCGACATGGCGCGGCTGACCACCTCGCCCAGCCCCAGACCGTGATAATCGCTGTCGAGCGTGAAGAAGAACAGCTCCCACCCGAAGGCATAGCGATACAGTTCAGTGCGGTTGCGGGTGATGGTGATCCGGCTGCCCGGATTTTTCACAACCAGCCAATTCTTAGATGCACTGACAAAATCTGGCAGCGCGCCATCGGGCAGATCCGCATTCACACCACTGCGGCCCGGCCGAGCCGTGAACGCATAGCCCGAGGCCAGCGCCACCTCGACTCCGGCATCAGACAGAACGACAACGTCGCCAGCGCCCAGGTCCACCGTGATCCGATCCGAGCCCGGCTGAACCCATTCGGGATGCTCGCCGTCGGGATAGGTGCCCTTGCGCTCGCCCTCGATCGCGTATTCCATCTGGCCGGATCTGTTGTCACGTGTGACATGCGTTTTATAGCTATAGCTGTCGCGGATCAGCGTCTTACCGTTGTCCAGGTTGGCGCGCTCGGCCAGCCCGGCAATATCGAAGGCAACGAAAATATAGGCCAGATAGGCCAGCACCAATGCGGGCAACCCAAAGGCTATCAGTCGTTTGCGCAGGAACAGCGTGTCGGCCCGCTCTTTCAGGCCCATCGTTTCAATCGAGGCCATGCTCATTGGGCCACCTCCAGCTTGGCGCCGTGGGTCAGGCGGTGCCGCAGAACCGAGGACAGCTGATCCACCACCACGATGGTGCCAAACAGCAGCAGGAAAATGGCTGCGGCCTCGTCATACTGGCCCTTGCCCCAGCTCATGGCGTTTTTCAGATCATAGCCAATGCCGCCCGCACCCACGAACCCCAGAATGGCCGAGGCTCGGATGTTGATTTCAAACCGCAGCAGCGCATAGGACAGATAGTTCGGTGCCACCTGCGGGATCACGCCCAGAGTCATCCGCTGCACCCAAGAGGCGCCCACCGATTGCAGCCCTTCAACGGGCTTTAGACTGGCGTTTTCGTTGACCTCGGAAAACAGCTTGCCCAGCGCCCCCGAGGTATGGATGGCAATGGCGATCATCGCGGGTACGGGGCCACCGCCCAGAATAAAGATCAGGACCAGCGCAATGACGATCTCGGGCATCGCGCGGGTGATGTCCATGGTGCGACGGAACACCGGGATCAGGCGCGGCCAACGGGCCAGCCCGCGGGTCGACAGCAGGGACAGAACGATCGCGAACAGCGCTCCGATCAGGGTCGAGGCCCCAGCGATGTTGATCGTTTCCACCAAGGACGGGAAGAACTTCACCAGGTGGCTGGGCAGCTCGGTCAGTTTTTCGGCGGCTTCGCCCAGCACCTCGGCTGGAAAGTCAAAAAACCGATGCAAGCCGGACCAGAACCCACCGGCATTGCGGTCGTCGGCCAACATAAAGCCCGACACCATCAGCGCCACGAAAATGGCCAGCATGATGCCAGAATACATGCGTTTGCGGCGCGTTAGCTCCATGTAGGAATCGCGCACCTGCGAAACGGGGGTGTGGGCAGAGATGTCAGCCATTGAGAAACCTTCAGACATGGCAACAGGCCCCGCGATTGCTGCGGGGCCTGTGCGAAAACGTCAGCTTAGTTGGACTTCAGCTTACGTGCTTCGATGATGACTTCGTAGGCATCGTGAGTGATCGGCATAAAGCCTTTCGCGTCACCTTGCAGAACGCCGTAAGCGCATTCTTCGTCCATGGATTTCAGCGAGGCCAGCAGACCGGTGAATTTGACTTTCACGTCTTCGGGCAGGTCCTTGCGAACAACAAAGGGGCCTTCGGGGATGGGCTTGGACTGCCAGATTTGCACCAGGTCGTTCATGTCGACCAGGCCAGCGTCCACAGCTTTGCGCAGCGCGCCCGAGCTGAAGCCGTCTTCCCATTCGCCCAGACCGTCGGCCCAGGTCACGCCGCCGTCCACGTCACCGTTGTTCACAGCAACGATGGTCTGCTCGTGGCCACCGGTGAATTTCACTTCGCCGAAGTAGTCACCCGAGGTCATGGTCGCGCCGGTCGCCTGGGGGATCTCGATCGAGGGGATCAGGAAGCCCGAGGTCGAGTTCGGGTCGCCAAAGCCGAACACTTTGCCCTTCATGTCGTCCAGCGATTTAATGCCGCTGTCTTTGCGGGCGAAACCAACCGAGTAGTAGCCATAGCCACCGTCCAGGTTCACCTTAACCAGGATCGGCTCAACCGCTTCGGGGTCCGACAGGAAAGTTTTGGCATAGCCCGAGGCGCCCAGCCAGGCCGCGTCGATGGTGCCGCCCAGCAGGCCCTGGATCACGCCGTTGTAATCGGCAGGGGCGAACAGTTTGGTTTCGACACCCAGCAGAGCCTCGGTTTTTTCGCGCAGGCATTCGTTGCTGTTCAGGCGGTCTTGGGCGTTTTCGCCACCCAGGATGCCGATGCGGAATTCTTTGATTTCGTCTGCCATGGCCGGTGCGGTCAGGGCGGTGGTTGCCAGAACGGCTGCGATCAGTTTTTTCATCGTCTCTCTCCGATGGGGATGAAGGTCAGGCCGTTTCGGCCAGTTCCGCCCGATTGGGGCGGTCCAGCGTTTCAATGCTGGTGCTGGTCGCGGCCTCGGAAAACGAGCCGTCCGCGCCATAGATGTCCCGCGCGACGCCAGTGGTCAGCTGCGCGGGAGTTCCGTCAAACACCACCCGGCCGGCGCGCATCCCGATGACGCGGTCGCAATAGCGGCGGGCAGTGTCCAAAGTGTGCAGGTTGGCGATCACCATGCGGCCGTCCTCGTCATGAATGCGGCGCAGATCGTCCATAACAATCTGAGCATTCATCGGGTCCAGGCTGGCAATGGGTTCATCGGCCAGAACGATCTTGGGGTCTTGCATGATGGCGCGGGCGATGGCGACGCGCTGTTGCTGCCCGCCGGACAGGGCCTCGGCCCGTTTGGCGGCATGGGCGGCGATCCCCAAACGATCCAGAATATCGATCGCGCGGTGGATGTCGGCCTGCGGATACAGGTTGAACATGGACGAAATCGCCGAGCGCCGGTTCAGCGTCCCGTGCAACACGTTCGACACCACGTCCATCCGCGGCACCAGGTTGAACTGCTGGAAAATCATCGCGCAGTCACGTTGCCAGCGGCGTTTGTCCGCGCCTTTCAGGGCGGTGATCTCTTGACCCTCGAAGGTGATGGTTCCGCTGGATTGCGTTTCCAGCCGGTTCAGCATCCGCAGCAGCGTGGATTTGCCCGCACCAGAGGCCCCAATGATGCCAATCATCATCGGGCGCTCGATCTCGATAGTGACACTGTCCACGGCCTTAATGGTGCCCCAGGACTTGGTCAGATTATGAATGGTCAGCATTTCTCACCCCGCTTCTGAAGGAGCGAGGTACGGCCGTGCGGACACGGATTTTTGACAGATTTCTTAAAGTTTTATGACGCCGCAATGCGGAATCATGGCCATGTTTTCCGCTAACCTGCTCTGCAAAATACGGTTTTTCACTTGCGGCGGAAGATCGTGAAAACCCGACCCTTACGTCACCCGCGCCAGCGCAATGCCAGGGATTTCAGCAGATGCCCCGGAAGAATCGCAAAACAGCGCATGTAGCGCAGGAACATACGGCCGGGGTTCTCCAGCATCCGCCACAGCCACTCCATTTGCAGGGTGCGCACCCATTGAGGCGCGCGGACCTGGCTGCCGGACAGGAAATCCAACCCGGCCCCGATCGAGGCAAAACCAACCGATGGCGCGGTCACCCGCCCACGGGCGGCGAACAGTTCTTGCTTGGGGGCGCCCAGCGCGATGAAACACAGGCCAACCCCGTCTTTTTCCAGCTGGCGCAAAATATCGTCCGCCTGCCCGCCCTGCGGATCAAACCCAAAGGGCGGCGCGATCCGAGTGGTGACGCGTAACCCGGGCACCTTATCCACGAGCGCATCTGCCGAGGCCTTCAGGCTGGCGTCGGTCGTGCCCACCAGCCCCACAGCGACATCCATTTTCGCCGCCAACTGGCAGAGCGGCACGATCGTGTCCGACCCAGGCAACAAAGTCACCGACCGTTTGGCCAGCCGCGACATCCACACAATCGGGTTGCCATCCGCGACCACGAAATCCTGCGCCTTATAGGCTGCGCGAAAATCCATATCGGTGCGCAGTTTCACCAGGTGATCCAGGTTCAGAGTCGCCAGCGCAAAGCCCTGTTTTTCGGCAAACCGCGCCGCAACCAGCTGTTCAAGCGCCGCCCAATCGGGGACATCGACAGACAGGCGATACTGATCAATCTTAAACTCCACGCGGCTCTCCTGCTTGCGCTGGTTGTTTCTTGATTACGCGCTTGGAAACGATTGGCAACAGGCTGATACCGCGAAACCGCTTTAGCAGGGACAAACTGTTGACATTTTCCTATGCTGTTATGCAGCAAATGGCAGGAATTCATCGGTTAAGGAAACAATGAACCGAGCAGTCAAAACGCAACGCGGGCAAGTGGGGTGCGCAGTATGAGCGGCGTAACCCTTATCGGCTGTGGCTTTGTGGCTGATCTGTATATGCGCTCGCTTCAGGCGTCTGGAATCGCGGTTCTGGGCGCATATGATCTGCGCGCGGACAGATTGCAGGCCTTTTGCGATTACTGGGATGTCTCTGCGCTGGATGGTCTGGACGCTGTATTTGCGGCAACCCCTGATGATGGCGTGATCCTGAACCTGACCAATCCCGCAGCGCATTACGAGGTAAACCGCGCCTGTTTGCAGGCGGGTCACCACGTCTATTCCGAAAAACCGCTGGCCCTGGATATGGAGCATGCCCGCGCCCTGCATGGCTTGGCCGCCGAGAAACAGCTGCTGTTGGCCTCGGCCCCCTGTTCGGTTCTGGGCGAGGCCGCGCAGACATTGGCCAAGGCTGTGCGCGATCAGGTGGCCGGCCCCCCGCGCCTGATCTATGCCGAGCTGGATGATGGTTTCATTCCACAGGCTCCGGTCAGGGATTGGCACAGCGAAAGCGGCGCGCCCTGGCCCTATGAGGACGAGTTCCAGGTCGGCTGCACCTTGGAACATGCCGGGTATTACCTGACCTGGCTGATCGCGATGTTCGGCACGGTTCAAAGCGTCACTGCAGCCTCGGCCTCGGTCATTCCGGACAAGCTGGGCGTCGCCGAGGCCGCGCCCGACGTGTCGGTGGCGACACTGTTCTTTGAAAACGGCATGGTCGCGCGGCTGACCTGCTCGATTGTCGCCCCGCATGACCACCAGATCCGCGTTATCGGCGACAAAGGTGTGTTGGCCCTGCACAAGGCCTGGGATAACGGCGCCAAGGTGAAATTTCATCCCCGTCTGCGCATCCGCCGCCGTCAGCTGGACAGCCCTCTGGGTCGCCGGATCAAGCTAAAGGGCCCCACACACCCCAAGGTCGGGCGTTGGGGGGCGGCCTCGATGAATTTTGCTCTGGGACCGGCCGAGATGCTGGCGGCCCTGCGCGAAGATCGCCCTTGCCGCCTGTCCTCTGATTTCGCCCTGCACCTGAACGAGGTCACCCTGGCCATCCAGAACGCCGGCTGCACGTCTGGCGCCCAGGTCATGACAACTCAATGCCCCCCAATGGAGCCGATGCCATGGGCGAAATGACCCTGATGATCACCGGCGCCGCGGGCTATGTGGGGCGCGCAACGGTCGCCGCCGCGCGCGAGGCCGGGCATGACGTGGTCGCCGTGGTGCGACTGGCCGGTGTCGTGCCCGATGGCTGGGTTGACGATGATGGCATCGAGGTGGTTGAGGCCGATCTGTCCGACCCCTCTTGCATTCCCGCCCTGAACATGGAGGGCGTCAGCGCCGTCATCCACACCGCCGCCACCTTGGCCGGGGACGACGCGACCCAGGAAAAACATACGCTGCTGGGCACCCATCACCTGACCGAGGCAATCCGCACAGCCCCGGACAAACCCCGGCTGGTTCTTGTCAGCTCGATCAGTGTCTATTCCGGGATGGATCTGCCCAAGACCCCGGTGATCGACGAAACTTCGAGCCTCGAGCGCAACCCGGATCAGCGCGACGCCTATTGCCGCGCCAAGCAAGAGCAAGAAGATATCTGCGTCAGCGCCGCTCAGGAAATGGGTCTGGAACTGCGCCTGATGCGTCTGGGTGCGGTCTTCGGGCCGGACAGGCTGTGGAACGCGCATGTCGGCCCCGGTTTCGGGCCCTTCGTGTTGCGGCTGAATCCGGGCGGCGAGATCCCCCTGTGCCATATCGCGCACGCCGCCGAGGCCTTGGTGCAGGCCGCTGAAACACCTGTGCCCTCGGGCCCGGATGGCGCCATCGAAGTGCTGAACCTGGTCGATGACGATCTGCCCGACCGCATTCGGTTTCTAAACGCGATGGCGCGGACAGGGTGGCCCAAAGTAATCGTGCCCCTGCATTGGCGCCTGTTCGACATTCTGGCGGGTTTGCTGTCCTGGCTGCCTGGTCGCCCCGGCCTGTTTCGTCGAGAAACCCTGCGCTATCGTATGGCCAGCGCCCACTATCCGAACGCACGGCTGAAGGCGCGGTTGAACCTACCCACGACGCCTGCGTTTGAACAGGCCTTTGCCTTATCCGTTCAGCCCGCCCCCCCCGAGGAAGACGAATGACCAAGATCGCCTATCTGACCGGGGAATACCCGCGCGCGACCGACACGTTCATCCAGCGCGAAGTGGCCCAGCTGCGCGCGCAGGGCTTTTCGGTTGAAACCTGCTCGATCCGGCGCACCGGTGTGGAACATCTGGTTGGCGAGGAACAACGGGCCGAGGCCGCGCAGACGTTTTACGTGCTGCAAGCCGCAGCCCGACCGATGCGATCACTGCGCGCCCATGCGCGGGCGTTGCTGCGCGCACCCAAACGGTATGCCAAGGCGCTGCGGCTGGCGCTGCGAACCTCGCCCGGGGGGATCAAGGCAACGCTCTACCAGCTGTTCTATTTCGCCGAGGCCGTGGTTCTGGCCGAGCATCTGCGCGCGCAAGGCGTCCAGCATCTGCACAACCACATCGCCAAGGCCAGTTGCACCGTCGCAATGCTGTGCCAGGAACTCAGCGGCATCCCCTACAGTTTCACCATGCATGGGCCGGATATCTTTTTCGAACCGATCCGCTGGCGTCTGGATCAGAAAATCGCGCGGGCCTCGTTTGTGGCTTGTATCAGCGATTTCTGCCGCTCGCAGGGGATGGTGTTTTCGGACCCCCAGCATTGGAACCGGATGCATATCGTGCATTGCGGCGTGCAGCCGGATCGCTATGGCGCGCCTTCGCAACGTACCGGCACCCGTGCGCTGTTTGTCGGACGCTTGGCCGCTGTGAAAGGCCTGCCGGTCTTGTTTGACGCCATGCAAGCGCTGGTGCAGGACCTCCCTGATTTTCATCTGACGGTGATCGGCGACGGGCCTGATCGCACCGCACTGGAACAGATGGCCACCGACATGGGCCTGGGCGATCATATTGATTTCGTCGGCTACAAGTCGCAATCCGAGGTCGCACAGATGCTGCAAGCGCAGGACATGCTTGTCTTGCCCAGCTTTGCCGAAGGCGTGCCCGTGGTGCTGATGGAGGCCATGGCCAGCAGCCTGCCGGTGGTGACCACGCAAATCGCAGGCGTGCCGGAATTGGTGCAGGATGGGATCTCGGGCCGGTTGGTCCCACCGGGTGATGCGCAGGCGCTTCGACTGGCCATTCAGGATATATTGTCCGATCCCGCGCTGGCCGAACAGATGGGTCAGGCCGGGCGCGCCAAGGTTGTCGATGAATTCGACATCCGCCAAGAGGCCGCCTGGCTGGGCGCCCTGATCCAGGGCTATGTGGATGGCAAACCGCCCAGCTCCAAACGACAGGAGACCAACGCATGAGCACCATTGCCGCTGTCGCCATTGGCCGGAACGAAGGGGACCGTCTGGTTCGCTGCCTGACCTCGTTGAAGGGTCAGGCAGATCGCATCATCTATGTCGACTCCGGATCGTCGGATGACAGCGTACAGATGGCGCGCGATATGGGGATCACGGTGGTGGAGCTGGATACCTCGATCCCTTTTACCGCCGCGCGCGCACGCAATGCCGGGTTCGAGGCGCTGAAACCCGACCTGCCCGACTATGTCCAATTCGTGGACGGGGATTGCGCGGTCGAACCCGGTTGGCTGGCCCTGGCTGCGGCCGAACTGGATGCGCGCCCCGAGCTGGGCATCGTCACCGGCTGGCGCTATGAAATCCACCCGGATCGCAGCCTGTATAACGCCATCGCCGATTTCGAATGGCACCGCCCCGCTGGCGAGATCGCGGCGTGCGGTGGCGATATGATGGTGCGCAGCGCGGATTTCGACGCCATCGGGGGCTTTAACCCCATCGTGATCGCCGCCGAGGATGATGAGTTCTGCTGTCGGATGCGCAAACACGGCAAAACCCTGTGGCGCCTGCCCGAAACGATGACGCATCACGATGCCAACATGACCCGCTTTGGCGAATGGTGGCAGCGCGCCGTACGTTCGGGTCATGGGTTCGCCCAGGTCGGCGCTCTGCACCCGGATCATTTCAAACCCGAGCGCAAACGTGTCTGGATTTTTGGCGCAGTGCTGCCTTTGCTTGCGTTGATCGGGCTGTTCTGCTGCTGGGCTCTGGTGTTGCTGGTCGGGGCTGCCTATGTGCTGTCCTATGTCCGTACCGTTGCGGGGCTGAAACGCGAGGGCGTGGCGGACAGGCAGGCAAAACGGCTGTCAGTCCTGCTGAGCCTGTCGAAGATCCCCAATTTCCTGGGGGTACTGACCTATTACAAACGCCGTGCATCTGGCGCGGATATGAACATTATCGAGTATAAGTGACGGAGCTTACAGAATGGGCGCAGTGCAGAAGGTTGGTCTGATCGGGGCCGGATATATCGCAACGTGGCATGCGGATGCGATCCGGGCTTGCAAAGACGCCGAGCTGGTGGCGATTTGCGACGTGTCTGCCTCGGCCGCCGAGGCCATGGCGCAAGGATATGGCGTTGCGGCCTATACCTCGATTGCAGATATGGCCGGGGCCGTGGACGCTGTGCACATCCTGACGCCACCCAACCTGCACCATCCTCTGGCGCTGGAATGTATCGCCGCCGGGCTGCACGTGATCGTGGAAAAACCCGTAGCCTTGTCGGTGGCCGAAACGCAGGAAATCGTCGATGCCGCTGCTGAAAAGGGTGTGCAGTTCGCCGCCGGGCATAACTTTCTTGGGGTGCCGGGATACCAGCGTCTGAAATCTGCGGTGAAGGCCGGCGATCTGGGCCGCATCAACGCGGTCGAGGTCAACTGGGCCCTGCCGCTCGGCCCGTTGCGGGCGGGTCCGTATGGCCTGTGGCTGCTGCGCGAGCCACAAAACCTGCTGCTAGAGCTGGGCGCGCACCCTTATGCCTTTGCCGTCGATCTGCTGGGCGATCTGGACATTCTGTCGGTACAACTGAACCAACCCGTCACCCTGCCCGGTGGCGCGGTGCGGCATCAATCCTGGCGGGTGCTGGCGCGGGCCGGGTCGGTTGACGTGAATTTCAACTTCTCGATGGTGGAAACCTATGATGACCGCTCGCTGACGGTGCGCGGTTCCAGCGGGATGGCACGGCTGGATTACGCCGCTGATACGCTGGTCACAGCACGGGACAACACCTCGGATCTGGTGATGAACCCGCTGATCAAACAGCTGAGCCTGTCCTGGCAGCACCTGCGCGAAGGCACGTTGAACGCGACCCGTCAACTGACCTCGCTGAACCAGAAATCCCCCTATGGCCTCAGCTTTCGCGGCACCACCGATGCCATTTATGATGCGATCCGCTGGGGTCGTCCGGTAGAGGCGCGCTATGACGGTGAGGCCGCGCTGACAGTGATGCGCGCATTAGAGGACACGCTGAACAAAGCAGACCTGCCGACCGATCCCAAACCCGCCCCGGGCACGCCCAACCCGACCGTGATGGTCATTGGCGGGACCGGGTTTATTGGGCGCAACCTGACGCGCATGTTGGTCGATCGGGGCTATGACGTGCGGGTGCTCAGCCGGGGCAAAACCGGCCCCTTCGACGATATTGCCGACCGTGTGGAAACGGTGGCTGTCTCGCTGTCCGATAAGGACGGGCTGATCGCCGCGATGGAGGGCATCGACGCCGTTTTCAATCTGGCCAAGTCGATGGACACCACCTGGGAAGACGCGCTGAAAAACGACGTGGGCACAGCGGTGCGCATCGGCGAGGCCTGCCTGGAGGCGGGTGTGAAACGCTTGATCTATACCGGCACCATCGCGTCGTATGACATGTCGGATTCCAACCTGCTGATCACCGAGGATACCGAGTTTGGCGAGATGGAAGAACGCAACATGTATGCGCGCTCTAAGGCGGAATGCGAACGTCGCCTGCTCGAGCTGTACGAGAACCGCGGCCTCCCTGTCACCATCGCGCGCCCCGGCATTGTTGTTGGCGCGGGCGGGCCGCTGCAACACTGGGGGATCGGGCGCTGGCACGGTGCGGGCGCGGTGCGTCTGTGGGGCGATGGCAAGCACACTCTGCCCTTTGTATTGGCTGATGATATCTCGGACGGGCTGATCCGCATGATGGAAACCGAGGCGGCCATTGGCGAAAGCTTCAACCTGATCGGCGAACCCATGATGACCGGTCGCGATTATTTCGATGCGATCAACGATGCGTTGGATGCACGGATCCACGTGAGCTCGGGCGATTTGACCACGTTCTACGCCGCCGATGGGGTGAAATTCGCGCTCAAGAAATACGTGCTGCGGAAAAAGGGGCTCAGCCGCCCGTCCCTGCAAGATTGGAAATCGCGGGCACACTACGCGCAGTTCGACAACAGCCGACCCAAGCAGATCCTGGGATGGCAACCGGAAACGGACAAGACCGTCTTCATTGAAAAAGCCATCAAACAAGCCAATTTGTTTGGTCTGTAGACGCAGGTTTTACGTCGTTCTGGCTTAATTTCGCCAAGGTCTTTTGTTCCCATGGCGTCAACAAATCTGTTGAATTGGCCTGGTCGTTGATCAGATTCGCGCCAGACAAGCCCAAGGTAGGGGCGAACGCATATGGTTGACTATGTATTGCGCCGCAATCGGCGTCAGAAAGCGGATACGGAAGAGCGCTCGCAAGTGTTGGAGCGTATCGCGCGGCAAACGCCCGAACCCGAACCCGTCGAGGATGAGCAAGCGCTGCGCACCGCCATGCGCGCTGATCCCGAGCCCCCGCGCGAGGACATCTGGGAGGCCTTGCCAACAATCCCGGTGAACGAGCGCCTGTTGGATGAAAACCTGATCATCACCGCAACGCGCCATGACCCGGCGCATGCTACGTTTGATGTCTTGCGGACGCGTTTGGTGCAAACACTGGCTGACAAGGGTTGGAACCGCGTCGCGATCACCTCGCCAACGCAGGATTGCGGCAAAAGCTTTGTCGCGATGAACCTGGCGATTGCTCTGTCGCGATATGAAAACTGTCGCACCGTGCTGCTGGACATGGATTTGCGCAAGCCCAGCCTTGCCGATTTGCTGGGGATCGAGAACCCGGGCAGCATGGGGGATTTCCTGCGAGGAGATCGCGCGGTCGAGCAGCAATTCCATCGCTTTGGCGAGAATGGCCTGAAGATCGGCAAGAAACTGGCCATCGGGCTGAACGACCGGATCGAACCCTACGCGGCTGAATTGCTGGCCCGCGAAACCACGCATCTGCGCATCGAAGAGATGGAGGACGATCTGACCCCCGACGTGGTGCTGTACGATTTGCCCCCGGCTTTGGCGCTGGATGACGTGATTGCGTTTCGGCAGATGTATGACGGTGTACTGATCGTGGCAGGCGGTGGTCAGACCACCTCGCCCGAGATCCGCGAGGTCATGCGCCGCTTGGGGGATGACATTCCGCTGCTGGGTGTGGTGCTGAACAAAGCCGACAGCGCCCCGACGCAAGAATACGGCTATTGAGCACGCGAAGACCGGCGGAAGATCGACAAAACTTCGCCGATGTCTTTAGCCCGCCCCTGCAACAGCATCGCAGCGGCGGCAAATAGCGCCATCAAGCCGCTGATCCAAACCAGTCGACGACGCCGGCGGTGTTTCTGCCGGTCCAGATTGGGGATCACAACGACCGGACGGATATCCAGCTCTTTTTCCATCTGCGCGGCGGTGCGAATACCGGCATTCATGAATTCCAGCCCCAATGCCAGCCCCACGGCCAGCATCAACGAGCCGATCGCCCCAGCCGCAGCCAGTTTCCGACGCCCCGAGGACACGGGGTATTCCGGCACCAACGCAGTTTCCAGCACCTCGAACCGTTCGACCTGGTTCTGGCTTTCAAGCTGCTGGTTCATCGCCGCATCCGCGCGCCGGGTGGTGATCACGCTCAGCTCGTCCTGCAATTGCCCCAGTCGGCGCTCCATGGCGCTGAGCTGTCGTTCGACCTCGGGGGCGGCGTTCAAGGCCGCCTGAACGATCAGAATACGTTCTTCAAGCAGCAGTTTTTGCTGCCGCAGCAGGTTGGTCTGACGTTCCAGATCCTCGGCGCGGATCCGTTCACGCTGAGTTTGCAGCTGAATCAGCTGTTGTTCGACCGCCAACAGGCTGTCATTCAACCGCGCCAGTTGATCGCGTTGGCTGACCAGATTGGCCGGCAAGGACGCCTGATTCCGGGTCTTGTAGGCGGCCAGCTCGCCTTCGAGCGCAGCGATTTCACCGGTCACGCGCTCCTCTTCGGCGACGAAGAACGCCAGGGTCCGTTCGGCCCGGCCCGAGCGACGTGACTTGCCCTCGATCAGCACGCGCGACAGCAGTTCATTGGCCACGTCGGCGGCAGTTTGGGGATCCTCCAGACGGACAGAGATGATCAACCCCGAGGGTTGCACATTCGGGCGCCAGGCCTGTTCGGGATCGATCAGCGTGCTGATCTGCGCCAATTCCCGCAACTGCGTGACCTTTTGCGCGTCCGTCATCTCGGCGTCGCCAGCATACAGGCCGAACTTCTCGATGACCTCCAGCAAACTGTCACGGGACATCAGTTTTTGTTCGATCAGCTTCAGCCGGGTTTCCACGGGCGTGGTTCGCTGCGCGGCACCGGGCGAGGTCAGGTTTTCCTCGACCTGCGCCAGTTCGAATTGAATAACGGCGGTGGATTCATAAATCGCCGGACGGCTAAGCGCCAGCAGCACGGCCGCGACGGTGCCCAGCGTGGTGATCCAGAACACCATCCAAAACTTGCGCAACAGGGCCGCAAAGATGTTGGAGACCGAGAAGGACTGGCTCATGGGTTTTCCTCACACAGGTTGACGGGCGCCGCGGGTGTATTGTCCGCTATCGGCGATGGCCGGGTTTGTCTTACTGCGCTGACCAGGCGCTGGAAAATTGTCTTAATCTCAAGACGTTCTATCAAATTCAGCTGTAAATTCCATCTCAACAAAGGGTGAGCATGGAAACAGTCCATTTCGATCGCGACCACTTTGGCCGCTGATTTGGTGGCCTTGCGGGCTTCAAAAACAGGTGGGTATCTCATGTCAGAACCACCGCAGTCAGGAGGTGCGAGCCGTTCGACAAATAGCGCCCCTGCAGGCGATCACCAGGCTGAAACGGGCCCGCCTGGGTGCGGAACTCGGCCTGAAACGCGTCGTCCGAGGTAATCTGGACAGTCAGATCGTGAAACCCAAACAACGTTTCACTGAGCGGGTATTGCGCCTTATACGCCGCCTCTTTGGCCGAGAATATCAGCTTGGCAACAACGCCCGGATTCGCCGCATTCTGGACCGTTTCGCGCTCGTCCGGCAGCAAAATCGACCCCCACAAATCGGGGGGCAGATCGGTTTCTGGCTCGACATCAATGCCGATAGCCCGCGCCTTGGTCGACACACAGGCCACGCAAAGGTCATCGCAATGGGTGATTGAACCGGCCAGCCCGAGCGGCCAATCCGGCAGACGATCCGCACGGCTGGGCAGCGCCACCGGGGCGAGCCCCACAGCCCGCATCGCCTGACGCACGGCTGACCGCCCCGCCCGATATTCATCCTGGCGCTTGGGGACAGCCCGCGCGATGGCCGAGGCCTCGGAGGGGTACAGCGCGCCATCGGGATGGCGAGGATCGGTGATCCCGACCCCGGGCGCGACCCCCTGAGGGAACAGCGATATGACCTGAGCCTGCGTCATCATCCGGTCCGCGACATCCGGCGGGCGCGCATCTGGCGGCGTTTGGCCATGGCATCGGCGCGGCTGGTTTGTTCCGCCTCAGTATCGGCTTTGGGAGCCGGGGTCTCGGCGCCACCGCCCGTCATCTCGATCACTTTGGCGGACAAGGCCGACAGCACCGGGAAGCGGAAAATATCGGTGATCGACAGCTTGTCTGCCCCCAGTTTCTGACGGATTTCCCGGTGCGCCTGTACGGCCAGCAACGAATGCCCGCCAAGCGCAAAGAAGTTATCCTTGGATCCGATATTCTGCACACCCAGAATACCCGTCCAGATCGCAGCGATATCCTGTTCGACGGTGTTTTCAGGCGCGACATATTCAGCCGTTTCGGCCTGCGCGCTTTCGGTTGGAACAGGCAGAGCCTTGCGGTCGACCTTCTTGTTCGGGGTCAGCGGGAAGCTGTCCATCTGCACAAAGGCCGAGGGCACCATGTAATCCGGCAATGCGGCGGCCAGACGGTCGCGCAGTTTGATCTGACAGACCTCGCCCGAGACGGTGAAATACCCCACCAAGCGCACCGCACCCGGCGTATCCTCGCGCGGGATGACCACAGCCTGACGGATGGCGGGATCTGCATCCATCAGCGCCTCGATCTCGCCCAACTCGATCCGGTAGCCGCGGATTTTCACCTGGTGATCGGCGCGACCAATAAAGTCCAGCCGCCCGTCATCGCGCCAGCGCACCAGATCGCCCGTGCGATACATTCGGTTGCCCGCGACAAAGGGATCGGCCACGAAACGCTCGGCCGTCAGATCCTCGCGTTGCCAATAGCCACGGGTTACACCCGCGCCCCCGATATAGAGCTCGCCCGCAGCGCCAACCGGCACCGGCTGCATCGCTTCGTCCAGAACATACACCCGCGTATTGGCGATGGGCGTACCGACATTCACGATCTTCTCGCCCATGCCAGCCGTTTGCGTGGTGGACCAGATCGTGGTTTCCGTCGGGCCGTACATGTTTTCGATGGTGGCGCTGGTGGTTTCACGCAGATCGTTGACCAGGGCCCCCGGCAGCGCCTCACCTCCGATCATCATGTGTTTCACATGCCCAAGGGCAAAGCGCGCCTCGTCATTCATCGCGATCATCCGCGCCATCGAGGGGGTGCACTGCAGATGGGTCACGTCATGGCGAATGATCTGCGCCGCAATCGAGAAATCGTCGGCCTCCAGTTCCGCCTGAATGTTCGACTGCTCGCGCACCTTGGCCAGGTGCTGCAGCCCGTTCAGAACGGTCTGTTTTTCGATGCCATAATCGATCAGACAGGCGATTTCATCGACGCCAATCCGCTTCAATTGCTCAACCCGATTCAGGCAATCGTCAACGGTGCCAAACAGGCCAGAATCCTCGAAATACCGCAGGAAAGCGAATTCCAGGATGGCGTCCAGCTCGTCTTCGGACAGGTTGCCAAGGTCCAGCTCGAACGGGTTGCTGACGCCTTCGGGGCGTTTGAACGCGGGGAAAACCCAGGCGAATTGCTTGATCAGCGCGGCGGCCGAGGCCAGGTAGTCCTTCATCGGACCCCGGGCGATTTCACGCGCTTTTTCGCGGTCTTCGGCCACGAAGGTGTGCAGCATCAGCGTGACCTTGAAATCAGCCGGATCGTGACCAGCCTCGCGCAGCGCTTCGTGGTACAGGCGGATCTTGCCGGCAACCTCGTCCACCGACTGACCCAGCAGGTGAGTCAGCACATTGGCACCAATCTTGCCGGCCTCGATCCAGGTTTCGGGGTTGCCGGCGGTCGTCACCCAGACCTGCAGCTTCTTGGATACGGGCCGAGGCTGCGTCACCACAGCGTGGGTTTCACCATTGCCCAGCGGGAATTCCACCTCGTCCCCGGCCCAGAGTTTGCGAAGGGTCTCGATGCTGTCCAGCATGGCCTTTTTGTTGTTCGGCGGGCGGTTTTCGGGGCGCAACACAAAATCATGCGGCTGCCAGCCCGAGGCGATGCCCAGCCCGGTCCGACCATTGGTCAGGTTGTCGATCACCGCCCATTCCTCGGCCACGCGGGCGGGATGGTGCAGCGGCGCGACACAGCTGCCCGCGCGCACGGCCAGATTTTTCGTCAGCGCAGCCACAGCGGCCCCGGTCACGGACGGGTTCGGGTAAGGCCCACCAAAGGCGTGGAAATGCCGTTCGGGCGTCCAGACAGCAACGAACCCGTTTTCATCGGCGAACTTGGCGCCCTCGAACAACATCTCGTATTTGTCACGGCCCACACCATCGTCGTTGCCCCAGTAATACAGGCTGAACTCCATCCCCTTACCGGTGACGTTCATCGCCCCCGAGGACACAAGCGCCCGGTTTTCATCACTGCTGACAACCAGCTTGAAGCCGCGTGCGAGGGTATAGAACAGCTCCAGCACGGAAATGTCGAAGGACAGCGAGGTCACAGCCAGCCAGGTGCCGCCCTCATGCGGGATACGGTCGTCCATGCCGGTGAAAAAGTTCGACACATTGCGATGTTCGACCATCACGCCCTTGGGCCGCCCGGTCGAACCCGAGGTGTAGATCATATAGGCCAGATCCTCGCCCCGCGCGCCCGCATCGGGGTTATCCGTGGGGGCAGTCAGAATGGTGGCGTCGCTATCCAGCGCAACGATCTGGGCGTCGCCCTTGGGCAGGTCCGCCACCAGCGATTGCTGCGCCACGATCAGCGGGCAGCCGGAATCTTCGATATAGAGCGCAATGCGATCCGCCGGGAAGGCCGGGTCCAGCGGCACATAGGCCCCGCCCGCCTTCAGGATCCCTAGCGCGCCCACCAGCAGGTGCACCGACCGACCGGTATGCAGCCCGACCAGCGTGCCGGGCTTCACGCCCTTGCCGATCAGCACATGGGCCAGTTGGTTGGCGCGGGTGTTGAGCTCGGCATAGGACAGCTCTTCGCCCTCGAACACCAGCGCGGGGGCATCTGGAGTTTTGGCGACCTGGCGTTCGAACATCTGATGGATGCACAACTGATCGTCGTACTCGGCCTGCGTGGCGTTCCAATCGGTCAGAACCAACTGACGCTCGGCATCGGGCATGACGTCCAGCGCGGCCACAGGCCCACTGACGCCACCAGCCAACTTGTCCAGACGGGCCGCCATGCGGGTCAGCGCCTCCTGAGAGACGCGCACCGCATCAGCGAACAGAATCGCCTGTGCACCATCGTGGAACAAGGTAATCGCCGCGCCGGGGGCTGGTTCAGGGACGTGAGAGAGAGCCACATCCGGCACGGCGATATCTGCAAGATCGGGGCGACGCGCAAAGGCATCGCTGGGGAAACCCCCTTTGGTCTGAGCGCGGGCGATCTGGTCGTTGACCGCCTCCATCTGCTGGTCGGCATCCGCGTGCAGATCAACGCGGATCGGGGCCCAGCCCGTGATATGCGGGCCATCCTGGCCCAGGATCAAAGACACATCCGCGGTATCCGTCCCGGCCAGACGCGCCGCGATCAGGGCCATCGCGGGCAGCAAATGCCCGCCCGCTGTCAGCGTAACCTGACGGATACCGCTGTCTTGTGTTGGCGTAAAGGCCAGACGCACGGGTGCATAGCTGTCCAGCACGTTGCGATAGGCCAGTTCCGCCTCGACTGCGGGTTTCATCGCCTCGGTCAGCGCAGGATCGGGACGGTTCAGCACAGCCCCTGCCTGAGGCAGCTTGGCCCCCTTCAACAGGGTCAGACCGCTCAGGCTGATCGCGCCATCTGCAGTGGCCACGGTCAGCATATCGGGCGTGGTGGCCAAAACGGTTCCGGGGGCGGCTTGCCCCTCGGCCAAATCAGCATGGCGCAGCAGGATCACATCATTGCCCAACTGTACCTTTGGCATGAACAGCGGATTGCGGAACAAGTCATGGTCCAGCGCTTTGACAAAGCGCATCAGCTGGGCCGAGGGGCGCGTGAAATCCAGAACGGCTGCCGCTGCGGGGCGGTCCTTCAGCCCGAAATAGCTGCGTTGGCTCAGATCCTGAGCCGTGCGCGCCGGTGCGCCGCTCGCCAGTTGGTCAACCACGGCAGGAAAGGTCTGAATCGCGGCTTCGTAACAGCGGGTATTCAAGGTCAGCGCGGTGTCATCGGGGGCGATGTCAAACAGGGCCTGTTCCAGGATGTCGCCCTCGTCAATGCCGCCTTCGATCAGATGCCAAGTGATGCCGTGCTGCGTTTCGCCGTTGATCTGCGCCCAGACCGGCGCGTTCAGACCGGCGTATCGCGGCAGAGGCCCATCGTGAAAATTCACCGCGCCTTTGGCCGCCCGATCCAGCAACGGCCGCGGGATGATGTCCAGGTTTGCAATCGACAGCAGCCAGTCATACGCGCACGTGACCCGGTCCGCCAAACCTTGACCAGCTTCGATAACGTCCAAGCCCTTGCCCGTCGCCCAAGCCGCTACGCTGGGGTTGCGGGTGACAACCGCACTGATCGCGTGCCCGCGCGACAACAATACGTCGCCGCACTGGATCGCCAGGGATTCATTCCCGATCAGGAGCGTGGAAAAACTGGACATGACAAGTACTCCGATACTGTGCTCAGGCGCCATCGCGATCCACTGGGACCGCAGGGCTGGGTTTTTGTGGGCGCGCGCCACCCAGCGCACGCAGGGCGGATTTCAGATCATGGGCCAGCAGAATCCGCAGGAAATGTTTGGGGACGTTCATCGGCTTGCGCTCAAGACTGCGGCGCAGCCAGTACAGGCTGCCCCCCAGCAGATGCACCGCCGTGGCCAGGGCAGTGTAGGCGACGCCGTGGTTCTTGACGAAATAGTGCAGGCGCGAGTCGTACCAGTAGTCGGGCACACGGGCCCATTCCTTCATCCCGGTGGACACGCTGCCGATATGCATCACGTGGCTGTCGCGCACATAGACCGAGCCATAGCCCGCCCGGCGCGCCCGCAAGAACAGGTCGGTTTCCTCGAAATAGAGGAAGAACGTCTCGTCAAACAGCCCGATCTTGTCCAGCACCACCTGGCGCATCAACACGCTTGCGCCAGCCATCCAGTCAGCGCTGGCATTGGTGTCGGGCACAGGCAACGGCACGATCTTATCCCGCAGCAGACGCGAAACCGGGCCAAAGCGAATGGCACCTTCGAATTCGGACGCAATCGACGGAAACCGGAACAGGGTTTGGTGAGGGGCGTCATCCTCGCCATGAATGAAACTGCCCGCAGCCCAGAGCTTGGGGTCCGCCTTCAGTGCCTCCAACAACAGCCGGATCGCATCGGGCGCAGGAAACGCATCCGAGTTCAGCGCATAGACGTAATCGGGCTTGGTTCCGTCGCTGAGCCCCGCGCGGATGCCGACATTATTGCCAGCGCCAAACCCGCCATTGCGGTCCGAGGCGATGACACGCACATGCGGCCAACCCTGTTTCTGGACATGGGCGCTGATCTGTTCGAACGAGCCATCACCCGAGTCATTGTCGACCACAGAGATCTCGCCTTCCAATCCGTCCATCGCGACCACCGCGTGTTCCAGCGCGCGGATGGTCATGTCGGGCGTCTTGTAGTTCAGGATAACCGTCAGAACCTTGCTCATTCCGCAGCCTCCTTAAAGATGTGTGCAGGTGGATCCGAACGTTCGGCCCGGGCGATGCAATCGCGGATACGGGCGGCCAGAACGCGCACATTCGGTTCCAGCACCATTGAATCGTGATCCCCCGGCACCTCGAACACGGCGATGTTGGGCGCGTGTTGGGTCCAGTCGTTGTCTTCCAGCACATAGGCGCGTTCCGAGTTCACCCACCGGCCTGGCGCGACTTCCCATTTGCCGACCAAGGGTGGACGGAACAGGCACAGCGGCCCATCCCACGGACGAACCTGGTACTTGGCGACCGAGCGCAGGAACGCGGCCTCGATCTGTTCGTTATGGAAGCTATGGCCCGTTTCCGGCTGTTCGGCCTGAATGCCGCGCCGCTTGGCGAACTCCCATTTCACGCGGTTGATCGCCCATTTGGCGATATAGCCCAGACCGCCCTCTTTCAGCTCTTGTTTCTGAATCGCCATCCGATCCTGACGGGTCAGCGGACGGCGCACCGGCAGCGGTGTGTCCAGCATGACCAGAACCTGAACCTCTTCGCCGGCGTCCTTCAGCTGTTGCGCGATCTCGTAGGCGGTGATGCCGCCCCCCGAGAACCCACCGACCATATAGGGCCCGTGCGGCTGCACCTGACGGATCTCGGCGATATAGTCCTTCGCGGCCTGAACCAGATCGTTATGCGGCGCGTCCTCGCCATACAACCCGCGTGCTTGCAGGCCGTAGAACGGGCGGTCATGTCCCACCAGATGCGCCAGATGACGCAGGTTCAGCACATTGCCGAACATGCCAGCCACCAGGAAGAACGGCGTTTCCGGCCCGCCCTCGCCCGAATGCATCGGGACGATATGGGTGAAGCGGCGCTTGGGCGTTTGCGGTTGCGCGTCTTCTTGCGGTTCACCTTCGACGATCCCGCCTGCCTCGATGATCATGGCGGCGCATTTGCGGATCGTCGGAGCCTCGAACAGGACCGAGATCGGGAAGTCCACCCCAAAGGCTTTCTTCACCTTGGCAAACAGGCGCACGGCCACCAGCGAATGCCCGCCCAGATCAAAGAAGCTGTCCTCGGCCCCGATTTGATCGACACCCAACAGGTCCTGCCAGATGGCGGCCAGTTGCTCTTCGGTGTCCCCTTCTGGGGCAACATATTCGCTGTCCAGCTCGGGGCGTTCGAATTTCTGATCAGGGCCGTCGGTGGTCTCGGTTACGGCGGCTTGGGCAATCAGACCATCCAGATCCATCGAGGACACAACGACCTGCGGCAATCCCGTGGCCATCGCCCGGAAAAACGCCTGTGCGCCTTCGGTCGGACGGATACCCTGGGACAAGTTGTGTTGCAAGCGCAGCTCGGCCGGGGATAGCGGACGCGCAACCGGTTCGGCCTGCGGTTCCGTGGTGCGGCGCGCGAACTCGAACCCCTTGTCCAGCTGGCGGATCGTGAAGCCTTTGACCTTGACACATACGGTGCCGTCTGGTTTGCAGATCGTCACATCAAAGCTGGCAGTCATCGCGTCGGCATTATTCGCGCTGGCGTTGCGCACATGACTGACAATCTGGTCAGCAACGGGTTGGAACACCTGCACCGACCCATAGGACATCGGCACCCACAAATGGGTCGGCTGATAGCCTTCGATCAGCTCCATCGCCCAGCCGGTCGCCAGGTCCATAAGCCCGGGATGCAATCCGCATTTGTCGCCCCCATAGGCAGGATCAAGCGACAGATGCGCGACCCCCTCGCCCTCGCCCAGGGCGGTCTGGCGCAGCACGTGCCAACGCGGGCCAAAGGTCAGATGCGCCTCTTGGGGCGAACGGATATGCCCCTGATAGGACACCTGAACGCGCGGGCAGCGGGCCTCGATCTGCGTCAAATCCAACTGGTCGGGCTGAGTGATCGGCAGCAGCGACAGCTCGGCCTGAGCGTTTTCTTCGAACACGCCATCCGGGCCCGCGCTTTCGACCAGAAAATCATAGCCCAGATCCGAGCGCGGCAAGGTCACACGAACCGAGCGGCCCAGATCATCCACCTGCAACGGAGCCAGGAAGGTCAGGTTCCGGATTTCAAACGCGCCGGTTTCCCCCTGCGCCCGCAAAGCCTCGTATGCCAGCTCTAGATATCCGGTGCCGGGCAGCAAAGCCTCGCCAGAGCGGGTGCGGTGATCGTCCAGAACCCAGCGCTCTTGCGGGGTATAAGACGCCCCGAATGTGCGATCCCCTGCGGCATCAAAGCTGGACCAATCCAGAAGCGTTCCCTCAATGGCTGTCTCGGGTGCGGGCTCTTGCGATCCGGTGCGCGCAGCCATGGCCTCGGCGGCCATGCCAACATCCGCCCAGATGCCCCAATCAATCGCCAAAACACGGGTCTTGCCGCCCTGACGTGCCTTGGCAAAGGCGTTCAGATATTCATTCGCGGCCACGTAATCCACCTGTCCGGCGGGCGCTGTCACGGTCGAGGACGACGAGAACAGCACCATCCAGTCCAGGCTGCCATCAGGGAACAACCCGTCCAACACCTGCGTGCCGTGGATTTTTGGGGTAAAGACATCCTCGATTTCAGTCAGGGATTTGCCCAGGATCGGCGCATCGCTGATCACACCGGCGGCATGAATCACACCAGTGATCGGGCCAAACTCGGATTCCGCCTGTGCCTTGGCGGCCTTCATCTCTTCAACGTTCGAGACATCCGCGCCAATCACCAGCACCTTGCCCCCCAGCGCCTCAAGCTCTTGAACCGCCTGGATGCGCCGCACAACCGAGGCATTGGGCGCCATCTTGGCCAGCACACTGGCCCACTCTGCGCGATCCGGCAGACCGCCGCGCGACAACAGCACAATGTTCGCGTCGAATTTTTCGATCAGTTCAGCGGCGATGGTCAGGCCAATGCCACCAAACCCACCGGTGATCAGGACCGTACCGCCCGTGATTTCAACCGGTTGCTCGGCCAGGTCCACATGGCGATAGATTTGGGCAAACCGCTTCTGTCCGCGCAGGGCAGCAACGCCATTTGCGGGATTGGCTAGCAGCTCTTCGAGGATGGGCTGCAAATCCATACGCTTACGTTTGGTTTCAATATCCAGAACAGAGCAGGTCATCCCCGGGAATTCGCGCGGGATCACACGCGCAGGGCCCATAACTGTGGATTTTTCCGGATAGGGCAGCGGCTCGGCTTTGATCTGCGCCGCGCCCGAGGTCACTACGGTCAGGTGCGCGTTGTCGACGCCCTCATCGCTGAGCGCCTGCGCCAGGAACATCAGCGCATAGAACCCCTGTTCGACATTCCGGTGGAAAAAACTGCTGCCCGGGCGGAAGCTTTCCTTGTCTGTCACCAGCCAGAAATGCCCAATCCGATCCGGCAACAGTCCTTGCGCGGCAAGGGCCTGAATCAGCTCATCATAGTCGTCACGTCCGCGCTCGGGCGACACAACAAAGCTGACGTCATCTAGCTGCGCGAACCCATCCCCTGGCACCACCGTGACCACACGATGCCCCCCGTCGCGCAGACGCGTCGCCGCCTGATCTGCCAGCCCGGTGTCATCTTTGAAGATCAACCAGGTTTGGGGGGCGCCCAGTTCCTCGGAGACATCCAGATCAATATCGGCGAATTGGGGCTTCCAGAACGGGCGGTATCCCCAGCTTTCCTGGTTGTCCGAGCGCATCAGGAATTCCTCGGTCTCGTCCAGCTGCGCGGTGCCCGGCTCGATGAAATAGTCGCTGCGCTGGAACGCATAGGTCGGCAGAGGCACGCGATTGCGACGCGCTTCACCCCAGATCTGGTGCCAATCGAAATCGACGCCAACCGCCCAAACGCGGCCCAGCATGGCCATGAAGTATTTGTCGTCGAAAATCTGATCGTCCGGGTGGCGCAGCGTGCCGATCACTTGGTTGGCCTGCACGTTCGGATGTTGGCCCGTCAACGAGGCCAGGGCCTTGCCGGGCCCAACCTCGATATAGACGCGCTCGGGCTGTTCGCTGAGTGTGCGAATACCGTCCGCAAAATGTACCGTGCCGCGAAGGTGATCCACCCAATAGCTCGGATCGGTTGCCTCGGAATCCGCAATATACGCTCCCGTACGGTTGGAAACAAAGGGGATCTGCGGTGCGTTCAGCGTGATCGAGCGCAGGTAGTCGCCAAAGCGCCCAAGGATCGGGTCCAACATCGACGAATGCGCCGCGATATCGATCGGAATCCGCTGGGTCTGAATGTCCATCGCCGCCAGTTGATCAGCCAGTGCGTCCAGCGCCTCTTGGGGTCCGCTGGCCACGCTGAGCCCCGGAGCATTCACGGCCCCAAGATCCAGATCGGTGCCCAGCAAGGGGCGCAGTTCCTGCGCGTCCATTGGCACGCTCAGCATACCACCAGACGGCACCGTATCGAACAACGTCCCGCGCAGATGCACCAGCCCGATACAATCCTCAAAGCTCATGACCCCGGCCAGACAGGCCGCAGTGTTTTCACCCATCGAGTGCCCGATCAGCGCGGCGGGCTTCACCCCCCAAGACATCCACAACTGCGCCAGCGCATATTCGGTGATCATGATCAGCGGCAACTGGACCGAGGGCTTTTTCAGCGCCTCATTCGCGGCGTCCTCGGCACCCTCTTCGGGCAGCCACAGAGCGCGGATGTCATAATCCAGCTTGGGTTGCAGGATCTCCAGACCCTTATCCATCCAATCGGCAAAGACTGGCTCGGTTTCATACAGGTCCCGCGCCATGCCCGCATATTGCGCGCCGCCACCGGGGAACATGAACACAACGTCGGGGTCCTGGCCCACCACCTGATGGGTAAACACCCGGCGCGGGTCGTTCTGTTCCAGCAACTCGGCGGCTTCTTCGTGGGTTTCGGCAACAATCACGCGCCGACGGTCAAAGGCACGGCGGCCCTCTTTCAGCGTCCAGGCCACATCGGCCAGCGGCTGGTCCGTACGGCCCCGCAGGTGTTCGGCCAGCTTTGCCCCGCCATCATCCAGCGCCTTTTTCGACCGGGCAGACAGCGCTAGCAGCTGAAATGGAAAATCCGCCTCGTCCGAGGCGGCGCGTTCAGGGGCTTCTTCCACCACCACATGGGCGTTCGTCCCGCCAACCCCCAACGAGTTCACCCCCGCCCGGCGCGGACC
Organism: Thalassovita sp. ABM4_323; assembly: GCF_056158665.1. NCBI lineage: Bacteria > Pseudomonadati > Pseudomonadota > Alphaproteobacteria > Rhodobacterales > Roseobacteraceae > Thalassovita > Thalassovita sp. ABM4_323. The sequence continues at coordinate 716,539 of NZ_JBSWTS010000007.1, forward strand.
CTTGTGACTGGTCCAATCAGTCAGGCGATCATTTACCTGGAAGGGCGAGCCATCGAAATCAATCGCCGGATTTGGCCGTTCATAGCCCAACGAGGGCGGCATCTGTTTATGCGTCAGCCCCAGGCTGGCCTTGATCAGGCTGGCCACACCGGCGGCGGTATCCAGATGGCCGATGTTGGTTTTGACCGAACCGATCCGACAGAACCCAACCTCGTCCGTGCTTTCGCGAAAGGCGCTGGTTAGCGCGGCAACCTCGATCGGGTCGCCCAGATAGGTGCCGGTGCCATGGCATTCCACGTAGTCAATCGTATCGGCGGGGATCTCGGCCAGCGCATGGGCATCGGCAATCGCGGCGGCCTGGCCTTCGACGCTGGGCGCCAGATAGCCGGCCTTGTCCGCACCATCGTTGTTCACGGCCGAGGACTTGATGACGCCCCAGATGTGATCGCCATCCTTGATCGCGTCCTCCAGCCGGCGCAGCACCACGACGCCCGCGCCCGAGCCGAACACGGTCCCCTGCGCGCGATGGTCGAATGCATGGCAATGCCCGTCGGGCGACAGGATCTCGCCTTCTTTGAACAGATAACCGCGGGCATGGGGCAGCTCGATCGTGACGCCTCCGGCCAGCGCCATGTCGCATTCGCCGTTCAGCAGCGATTGGCAGGCATAATGCGTCGCCACCAGAGACGTCGAACACGCCGTTTGCACATTCATCGAAGGGCCCTTGAGGTCCAGAATGTGGCTCAGGCGCGTGGACATGAAATCCTTGTCGTTGCCCGTGTGGCGCAGCAGGAACATGCCCACGTTCTGCACCAAATCCGGGTTCGAGCAGATGTTGAAATAGAAATAGCTGCCCATGCCGCAACCGGCAAAAACCCCGATGGGGCCGTCGAACTTTTCAGGCATATGACCCGCGTTTTCCAGCGCCTCCCACGAAACCTCGAGGAATTGGCGATGCTGCGGGTCCATAATCGCTGCGTCCTGCGGACCCAGGCCCCAAAAATCAGCGTCAAACCCCTTGAAGCCTTCCAAAACGGCGGCGGCGGGGACGTAATCGGGGCGGTCGATCAGGTGGGGGGCCTCTCCGGCCTCGATCAGGTCATCGCGGGTCAGATGGCGAATGGATTCGACACCATCGCGCAGGTTTTTCCAGTACTGATCAACGGTCTGCGCCCCCGGCAGGTGCGCAGCCATTCCGACGATGGCAATGTCCGTTCCAGACTGCTGTTCGTTTGTCATCCAACCCACTCACTCGAATTCCTGACGCCATTTGTGCCAGTAAAATAAGGTCTGAATAGGGCGGGACCGTGGATTTATGGCCAATTTTGGCACTTTTGTGCGATTGTTTCCGAATCGACACAAACTATTGAATAAGCGTGGATATTTCCGCCCAATGCAGCCAATAGACCGAGGCCCCAGCCACCGCGCTTGCCACAAAGAATACCAGATCATGCAGCCGGTCCCATGCGCCTTGTTTGCGCGCCAGCCACACAGCGCCAGGGTATACGGATAGGGACGCTATCCCTTGGGCCATAAGCGAGCCAAACAGGCCTGCAATCTCGAATCCGATCAGCAAGGCCAGGGTCATCACCACGGCGCGCGTGGCGACCAGGAAAAAGAAATTCTGCGAATCTCCCTCGGCCAGTGCAGATTGATCATAGGTCATCACGATCACCTGCGGGATCTGCATCACTGCCAGCGCTGACACAATCGCGCCCGCCTGCAAATACCGATCGTCATACATCAGCGACACCAGCCATGGGCCCAGCGCCCCAACGGTCAGCAGCATCCCCACCAGCATAGCAGTCACAAAGAATCGCATCTTGCGCAGCCGCAAGAAGTTTTCGCGCAATTCCTTGGGGGGGCTTTCGCGGTGCACCGGGATCACCACGCGGCGGATCACCACCCAACCCAGCATCAACGGGAAACTGGCCAGAAAATAGCCGATATTATAGACGCCGAACTGATCCAGGCTGAGGTACTTGCCCAGGATCACTTTGTCCCCTTGCGAGATCATGAAGCCGCACAGGGTGGACAGGAACAGCCATTTGCCGAATTGGAACAGCTCTTTTACGGCCTCGGGTTCAAGCCGGAATTGGTTGCGCGGGCCGTCGATCAGGCGGTGGATCAGCCACAGCTGCGCCATCGCCCCCACCACGCCCGAGATCACCAGCGCCCAGACCGATTGCGTTTGCCAGGCAAGGATGATGGCGACGATCAGACCGAAAAGCTGAGTCAGAATCTCGACCAAGGCCACCCGGCCGGTTCGCAAATGCCTGTTCGCCGTTTCAAATTTCGTGGGATTGAACCCGTTCAGCACCAGCATCAGACTGGCAACAGGCAGGTACAGGGCCAAGGCGGGCTCTTCATACAGCAGCGACACCGGATAGGCCAAAAGACAGGCCGCCACCCACAGCACACCGCCCCGGATCACGTGCAGCGTCCAGGCTGTGTTCAGAAAATCGGGGTCATCGCCACGCTTGCTTTGCAGGATCGCCGGGCTGGTGCCCATATCCGAGAACATCGCCAGCCCCACCATGAACACGGTAACCAGCGCCATCATCCCGAACGCCTCGGGGAACAGGATGCGAGTCAGAATTCAGGTTCGACAGCAGCCGCAGCCCCTGATAGGCGCCAAAGCTGGCCACATTCAGGATCGAGCTGCGCATCGCCCTTTGTTCCAGGCTGTCCCCTTTGATGGCACCTGCCAGTTTCGCAATCATACCATTTCCCCGGCCGGCCATCGGCGCGTGTGTGTCGCTCATCTGCCCCGGCTCCATGCCTGATCGTCCTGTGCCTGGGTCAGTTTCACAGTCAGGGCCACAGCCCCATACACACAGAATCCTAAAGGATAAGAGAATGCCAGCCCAAGCAGACGTCGCATTCCCATCTGCGGCTTTGTGTCATTTGCCCGCAATTCGGGATACAGTTGCGCAACCTGGTCCACACCGATGTTCTGCCGACGACGCACTTTGACAAGGTTGGCAAAGCCTTCGACGATCGGCCAGTCATAGCCCGCCTGAGTTTTCTTGCGCTCGTCGGGCGGAAAACACAGCCGCACATAGGTGTCATCCGAGATAATGTCAGGGAAGCCCCCCCAACGCGCGCGTCCAGCGGCATTCACCGCGAACAAGCCACATCCCGGCACATCCTGCGTGAAAAAGGGCACCCGCTTGTAGATTTGGCGATAGGCCCGACTGACCCAGCTGCGCGGCTGGGCGATCCGAACACTGCCGCTGGCATAGGTCGACTGGGCGCGACTAAGGACATCTGACAGCTCGGACAGCAGCTCGGGATCCACCACCACGTCAGCGTCCAGATAGATGCGCTTGTCGCCTTTGGCGGCGGCATCTGCTTGATTCATGGCGTTCATCTTGCCACCCTCGGCCAGATCCAGCACTTGCACAGACCAACCGCGATTCTCGAATCCCTGCGTCATACCCTGCGCCACGGCCACCGTGCCATCGGTACAGGCGTTCGCGGCCACGATCAGCTCGACCCCTTCGGCCACGGGATCCGAAGCGGCAAGCGCCATCAAACAACGGGGCAGCAACGCCTCTTCGTTATTGGCGGGTATGATGATGCTGATCACGTGGGGCCTCTGCCTGATCGAGTGGATTTTAATCGAAAAATACTGCGGGTTTATGTTTATATTTGGACCGGAACTGGGTTTAAGTACATCAAAGACCGCCCAAATCAGAAAGATGTGACCCGTGCCCGGCCCCAGAAAACTTGCGTATCTCGTGCCCCAGTTTCCGGGTCAAACCCACATCTTTTTCTGGCGCGAAATCCAGCATCTGGAACGGATGGGGATCGAGGTTCACCTGTTTTCCACGATGCCGCCTCCGCCTGGGCTGATTTCTCACAGCTGGTCGGACGAGGCGATGGCGCGGACAACCTATTTGGGCACGCGCTCGGTGCCGGAATTGCTGGCGGCGCTGCCCCGTGCGCCGTTGGGGGAGCTTTTACCGGATATCCGGCGCGATGGCGCATCGGTGGCGCGCGATGCCCTGATCTGTCTGCCCGCAGCGCGCCGGTTGCTGAAAGCCTGCGCCGCACGTGGCATCACCCATGTTCACGCGCATTCTTGTGGTCGCGCGGCGATGATCGCAGCGCTGGCGAACCGGATGGGCGGGCTGGACTATTCTGTCACCCTGCACGGCCCGCTTCAGGATTACGGCCCCGCTCAGCCCTTCAAATGGCGGAAGGCGCGATTTGCGACCATCATCACGCACAAAATTCACGCAGAAATGCAGCGCAATATGGGCCCCGAGCTGCCCCCGCGCATCCGCATTCAGCCGATGGGTGTGGACGCACAGGCGCTGACCCGCGAAACCCCCTATACCGCGCCCACAGCGGATGAGCCGCTGCGGATTTTCACCTGCGCCCGGCTGCATTTCGTCAAAGGCCATCAGGATTTGATGGACGCGGTCAAGCTGTTGCGGGATCGCGGGGTGGACGTGCAGTTGCAGATCGCGGGCGAGGACGACGAGGGCGGATCAGGCTATCGACATGTTTTGGAACGGAAAATCTCGGATTTGGGGCTGACGGGCGATGTCATCCTGTTGGGCGCGATTGATGCGGACGAGGTGAAACGCCGCCTGTGTCAGGCGCATCTGTTCGTGCTGGCCAGTTGGGCCGAACCGTTGGGCGTGGCCTATATGGAGGCCATGAGCTGCGCCGTGCCCACCATCGGGACGGATGCCGGCGGCGTGCCCGAGCTGATCCAGACCGGCGTCGATGGCATTCTTGTCCCGCCACAAAACCCCGAGGCCATGGCCGATGCGATATCCGCATTGGCAAACGACCCCGATACGTTGTCCCGGCTAAGCGCGGCAGGGCGTCAAACCATCATCCAGCGCTTCAATTCCCGGGTTGGCGCGGAAACGCTGGTACAGGAAATCTGGCCGGAATAGAGCCTAATTCGGCAAAGACAGCTCGGTCTGCTGCCCAGGTTCGCCCGTGAATTCCAGCAATTCGACGCCATGCAAGGCCACCTCGGAATCGGCGCCAATCACCAGCAGGGTCTCGCCCCAAAAGGCCAGTTGATAGTCCTTGGACCGACCGGGCAGAACAGCAGTATCCCGGCCCGGGCCACCCATCACGAAATCGCCTCCGCCAACGGTGATCAGCCGATCATTCCCGCCGCGACCCATCAGGATATCTGACCATGCGGTGCCCTCGATCCGGTCATCCTGATCCTGACCCGAGCGAAACACACCCCCATCAAACGCGCCCTCAGGACGCTGTTCCCAATCTGCGGGCGCTGCCGAGTTATAGGCCATCAGAGCCTCCCAGCGCGGGTTCTTATCCGCCAGATGCCGCTTTGCCCCCCAACTGCCCCATTTCGAGGGCTTGTCCACATCCACAAACGCATTGAACAAGGTGCCCCCGGCGTCGCGCCATGCGCTCAGCAGCTCTTGGTACAAGTGGCCCATGTCATCCGAGTAATTATAGGCCGCGAAAACCCGCGTCAGTGTGTCGTCATTCACCCAATTGTCGCGCGCCACGATATGCGTTCCGCCTTCATACATCAGCAATTGCATCCCGTGTTGTCCAGCGACCTCGGCATGGTAGGGGAACAGCTCGGTCGTGAGTTTTTTCAGCGGGCCGTCACGCAGGAATTCTGTCAGTTTACTGGTCGCGATCCCCAGCCCGTGCCAGCGTAAAATCCGTTCGGGCATGTCATCCATCCCGGCCTCGAGCCCGAAATACCCCGTCACCGCGTAAGCATCAAAACTGTCCGCAGGGCGCGGATGACCGTCCGCGACGGCCAGCGGAGCCTCGAGAAACGCGTCTTCCAGTCCCGGCCAGGCAGTGTGCACGCCCATCACGCGGGTCAAACGATCAGGGTCATTGAACACGCTCGACCAGACTCCCATTGTCTGGGCAGCACGCATCCCGGCCCATTGCATCCAGGCGCCATTTTCCTCGGTGCTCCAGGCCGCGCGCGCCTGCTCGGCTGCGAATTTTGCCTGCGGAAACAAGAAGTTCCACACCTCGTTCGAGTATTCCACATAGACCCGTCGGCGCGGGTCCAGCTGATCACGCACCAGGGTCGCAAACGCCTCGACATAGCTGTCATCAGCCATGTGCGGAATGCAGAACCACGGGTCGGCGGCCACTTGATTGGCCAGTTTCACCATCAGTTCGATCGGAACGCCGCGGCGTACATAGGTATAATCATCCAGTTGCGGGCGATCGCGCCAATCCACCTGAGGCGAGCCATTGATCCGCCCCCAATCCATAAAGCGAAGGACCCGCATATCCCGGATCTGTTCGGTCCAGAGCGGGTTAAACACAACGCCCATGTCATGCAGCGCGACGTGATCCTGATGCACCACGCTGATATTGCGGATGTGGTCATTTGGGTCGGTCTTCAGCAGCGAAATAACCACCGGCCCCTCGCCCGGTTCAAAGCTGAATTCGATCTCGCCGGGTCGATACCGCAGGTTGCGCGCGCGTCCGCCCATGCGCAGGATCCCCTGCCCCTCGTAGGTCAGTCGATAGCGCCCGGTGAAGTACCGCGCATCGGTCGGCAGGTCGGTCAGCAGATAGGTTTCCAGCTTCTCCACCCCCTCGGGGATCTCCATGGGCCAGCCGTTTTCGTCCAGGTACAGCTCTTCCTCCAGACGTTCGGCCTCGAACCCGCCCCATTGACCCTGAAGATGGCCCAACCAAGGGCGCGCCGTCTTCATCACATCCAGAAAGGGGTACTGCGTGCCCCAGTCATGCACCCCGGCCAGCCCCATCGCCAAAGACGGGTTCTGCACCTGTTGCGCGGGCTGGCTGTTCAAGGCAGCGCGTTCGGTCTGGGTCAGCTCGGCCACTTTGGCGGCGATCTGGCCATAATTGGCCCGGATCAGCGGATGGATCGAGGCAGGCAGCACCATCACCGCAGGCGGCGCGACCTCGTACAGCGCGGCATAGCTGACCATCGCGGCCAGAAAATACATGGTCGGTGTGCCATGCGGCGCGTCATCAGTATAGAGATCGGTTGCTTTCAGATCTTCCAACGCGTCCATGGCGAACACCTTGGACAGCACACTCGCGATGGGGATCAGCTTGGGCGGCGCATCGGGATAGGCCTTGGCCAGCATCGCCAGATAGTCCACGTACCAGTCGTGATAATCGTCGCCATTGAACCGGTGATATTTGCGCAGCTTGCGCGCAGATGGGGGGAATTTGCCCACCGCGCTTTCCATATCTGCCCAGCCCTCATAGATGAACAGACGCGCGTTCGGGCTTTGCGCCTGTACGAAATCCAACACTTGTGTGCTGGCGTCGAGGGGGCTGATATTCCCCGGGTTCTGCCAGTCGTATTTTTCGTCAGCGGGTTTGTATTGAATGAAGTTTGTGGGCGTCAGAACCACAGCGTCATAGCCCGACCGCGCCAAATCCCCGCGCCAGGCCGGATCAACACCCGGAATGGACCACTGCGCCTTGGGTGGCAGCTTGCGGCCATATTCACGCAAGAAGCCAAAGGTACCGTCTGCGGCGAAATCCTTCTGCGCCTCTTTGGTGATGTAGCCCAGCCAATACACGGTCGAGGTCTCGTGCGTGTCGCTGACATGCTCGACCAGGCTATTGCCAAAAAAGAACACCTTCACCGAGTCCCTCTGCGCCTGCGCCCATCCTGGCAGCAACAGACAAAACATCATGGTCAGGGTTAGAATTCTCATCCGAAGCAATCCCTTTGCTACATCACACTCGTCAATTTTTGCGTCCGTTTGCGGACATAAATGTCATCGCGCTCGGCATAACCCACCAACGCCCCGGCAATCAGCCAGGTCATCGGGGTCAGCGTGGCGTTGGGCAACAGATCAAACACGTTGATCCCCAACAGCAGCCCCATGCCCATCACATAGGGCGAGGCATGTTCCAGCACAGAGCCGCGCAGTTTTTGCCACATCAGGAATATCGGCGACAGCAACAGCCCGAACACGCCCAGCCAACCAACCCAGCCGAACACGCCCAGCACGATCACCCAGTATCCATCAGACACAGTTTCGCTGACGCCTGTCACAGGATCAAGAATTTGGTTGCGCCCCCAGCTGCCCCAGCCAAAGACGGGTTTCTCCATCGCCCGTTCCAGCAGCACATTTTCGTTGTCGAACCGGTATTTCAGCGACCCAGCACGGTCTTCGCTGATCTTGCTGGCTTGCTCTAGCAGCGCCTGTTCGGGAATCATCCCCGCACCTTTGAGCGTTGGATACGCCAAGGCCAAAACGGCAAAGCCCAGTGCGGCGAACAACTGTAGCCGACGCGGCACCAGCAGCACAGCCGGCACAAGGAAGATGCAATACATCAAAGAGGCCAGCGATTTGCACAGCACCAGCACCACAAACAGATAGACACCGGCCACCATGGCATAGGTCTTGGTGCGCCCTTCCTCGGCGCGCAACAGGATCACGGCAGCAACCACGCTGGACATGACAAAGAACGCGGCCCACAGCCCGTGATACAAAAAGACGATGGGGCGGAATCCGCCCTGACGCATCATCTGCTCGAAACTGTGCTGAAAAAACCCGTAGATCCAGATGTTCAGCTGCGGGGACAGGCGCACCTCGAGCAGCATCGGAAAGGAATAGATCACGCCCCCGATCACCAGAGCAATCAACAGATCGCGATGCCCCGCCCGCGTGGCCAGGAAGTTTCGGGCCAGCAGAAACGGCGTGATTTCAAGGATTTGACGGAACGCAACAGACAGCATGTCCTTGGGGCTCATCCCCGGCAGGCCGATCCGGCCAAAGAAAACAGGCTCCAGATTGGTGATCGTCGTGCCCATTGGCCCCAGCAGCACCAAGGCCAGCATCACCCGCACCAGCTTGGACTGCGGGATCAGGGTCATCTCGTCCTTGTAGAGCGCAAAACACAGGATCAGTACCGTCAGCGCGGGCAGGGATTCCTTGTTCAACGCCGGGATCAGGGGGAAATCGAACGCCGTCGGTTGAGGCGGCAAAAACAGATAGGCGCCCATCAGGCTGACAATCAACGCGCGGCCGGGCGGCAGTGATCGAAAGATCACCACGCAAATCAGCGGCGAAATCGCCAGCACCAGAAATGCTAATCCGTTGGGCATCGGCCTGTCAGTGTTGGGGCCCGCTATGGGCTCTGCTCATGGTGTTATAGCAATACCAGCCCGCTGGGCGGACTGGTAAGGCGAAATCATGGCTCTTTTGGGAAGTCGCGCTTAGTGGCCGGTGGCTTTCAGAACCACGCCAAAGGTGCGGCGAACAACATCCAGATCGGTGGCGAGCGAAATGTCCTGGAAATAGTCGGCGTCATAGCTGGCGCGCTGGCGGAAGCTGCTTTCGTTGCGCACCGAGGTCTGCCAATAGCCGGTGATGCCCGGACGCATCGCATAGTATTCGGTACCAGGATACAGCACACGCTGCGAACACATGATCGGGCGCGGACCTACCAGCGACATGTCTCCGATCAGCACGTTGAACAGCTGAGGCAGCTCGTCCAGCGAGGTGGCGCGGATCAGGCGGCCGAACTTGGTGATACGCGGGTCGTTTTTCAGCTTCTGGTCACGGTCCCACTCGGCCTTGGCGTCGGGGTTCTGAGCCAGATAGTCAGCCATCACCTCGTCGGCGTTGGCGACCATGCTGCGCAGTTTCCACATCCGGAAGACGCGGCCGTTCAGGCCCACGCGGTTCTGGCTGTAGAAAGGCGATTTGCCATCCAGCATGATCAGCAGGCTCAGGATCACGGTGACGATCAGGACAGGCACGGCGGCGATCAGAACCAGGGCAATATCCATCGCGCGCTTGCCGTGCGAGCGGTACAGACCAAAGCCTGTGGACCGCGCCGGGCGGGGCGATGCAATAACGGTGTTCGATACGGTCTGGACGGGCTGCGCCAGATCAAAAGCTGTTTCAGTGCGGATATTCACGATCTCACCTTCCCCAGGTCTATATTCACTCGCAAACGCCGATCTCTCGGCAAACTCCACCCAGTCCATTGGGAAGCCCCAATGGTTACAGCCACTTGGTCTTTGGTATTTTCCAAAAGCGCGGCAGCAGCGCATTCGGATCTCGCGTAGGGCACCTTTGCTTTGGTACCGATCGTCTGCTTTCTTGGGCCCCATCCAAGTCTGCAGATGATTGAAGGAAGTTTTCGCTTCTTTCGATTACATTTTTACGGTTTTGAGGTGTTACGCGTCAATCGCACCAGAGCATTTGCAACCGCGGCATGATCCCAAAATTGGCGGGATTGAGGCGGAAAATGACGTCAGAAAGGCCGCGAGGCGGTGGATTTTGATCCGCGCGCCCTATCCTTGCCGCATCGTGTCCCAATTGGGGCACGGATCGTGTCATATTCCGAATATTGTATCATTTATCCGAAACAGTGCCTTGATAAGCGAAAAATCAGGCAGATTGATGAAACAATATTGCGCCATATCGCCCAATTCCTGCCCGAAACAGAACGCCATGATTGCGGCGAAATATGTCAGCCTCGCCCCAAATCGGCGACAAATTGGCCAAATAAGGCAAGATTGCGGCAGCTTCCCGACGCCAGCGTGGCGGCATATAGGAGGAATTCGGGCAAAATCTGAAAATCGTTAATTTTCGTCTCCAAGTTGAGAAATTCTGGAAACAAATCCGCAGCTTGTCGGCATATTGTTTACCTCGCACCCCCAACATTCATCGAAAATTGATTCGGGTTCGCCCGGAATGTGCCGAAATTGGGGCGCAATCTGGTCACGCGACCGGGCGGCGGTGCTGCGGACTTGGCCGCGCCACACCCTCCTATTGATCCAAACCGATTTTTTGCCGATAAGCGCCTAACTCTCACCATGACCGGATCGTTATGAGCGAACAGGACAAAATCGAGAAACGTGTCGGACTGATCTTTCAGCACGTCGCCCGGCTGCGCAGCCGGCTGTATGATAAATCTGTCGCTCCGCATGGTTTGACGTCGGCTCAGGTCTATGCGCTGAACTATCTGATGCGCGAGGATGGGCTGACCCAGGTCGAACTGGCGCGCTATCTGGGGATAGGTACGGTGGCCGTCAGCGGCCTGATTGACCGACTGGAGGCTGCCAAATGGGTGGTCCGCAAACCCGACGCGCGCGACCGGCGGTCCAACCGGATCTGGCTGTTGCCTGCCGCCGAGGAAAAGAAACAGCTGCTGCGCGACGCTGCTGATGCCGTAAACGAGGCCTCGATGGAGGGGCTGACCCCCACAGAGATCGACCAGCTGCTGACTATGATGGACAAGATCAGGCAAAATCTGCTGGAGAAGATGAAGGACGATCCCGACATCTTTCTAACGCCCTCGATCAAGGACTAGGTGCCAATTCCCCGGGCTTGTACGCAAAAGGCCATTATTCGGACATGCTTGCCGCCTACACGCGGGGGGCAAAACGCGATAGCTTACCGGCACAGGCGACAAAGGAATGAGCAGTGAGCGACCAAACCCAGCGACCGCGCGTCCTGATCCTGGCGGACGAGTTTAACCCCGAGTGGCCCTCGCTACCGATCGTGGGCTATAAATATGCTCTGGAAATCGCCAAGCATTGCGACATCGTCGTGGCCACCCATGTGCGCAACCGCCCGAACGTGGAAAAGGCCAACCCGGATCTGGACATCGTCTATATAGATAACGAGGCCATCGCCGCCCCGATGTTCAAGCTGGGCAAACTGCTGCGGGGCGGAGAAGAGGTGGGCTGGTCCACCTCGATGATCATGAATTACATTCCCTATCTGGCGTTCGAACGCGCCGTCTGGAAGCGGTTCCGCGATCAGCTGCTGGCCGGAGAATTCGACATCGTGCATCGGATCACCCCGATGTCGCCGACCATGCCCAGCTATATCGCCCACAAATCGCCGGTGCCTTTCGTGATTGGCCCACTGAATGGCGCCCTGCCCTGGCCTGCTGCTTTTGCCCAGGAACAAAGCCGCGAGAAAGAGGGCCTGCGCAAGCTGCGCGATTTCTACAAATTCCTACCCTATGCGCGGTCCACCTATGACGATGCGGCCTGCGTGCTGACGGCGTTCTCGCATACCCGCGCGGATCTAAGCCGCGTTCCGGACGAGCGGACCGTCATGTTCCCCGAAATCGGGTTTGATCCGACGATTTTCCACGATCAGGGGGCCTTGCCTGCGGGTCAGCGAGGCGGCGACAAGGTTCGGTTCATGTTTGCCGGCCGGTTGGTGCCCTACAAGTTGCCCGAGCTGCCGCTGCACGCCTTTGCCCGCTCTGACCTGCTGCGCCAGCACCACCTGCACATCCTTGGGGACGGCCCTGAATTGCCACGGATGGAGGCCTTTATCGCCGAAAATGGTCTGCAAGATTGCGTGACCCTTGAGGGCCGCAAGACCCAGACCGAGGTCGCCCAATGGATGCGGGACTGTGACGTGTTCGTCTTTCCCTCGATCCGCGAGCTGGGCGCAGGCGTGGTGATCGAGGCCATGGCCAGCGGCCAGCATCTGGTTTGCGTGGATTACGGTGCACCTGGCGACCTGACGGGTCATGGAACACGGGGCGATGCCGTTCCGATGGCCCCGTTTGATGAACTGGCCGACGGGTTCCGCCAGGCCATGGAGCTGGCGGTCACAGACCGCGCGCGCAGCGGCGAACTTGCTGCAGCTGCACGGTCCTATGCGGTTGATCTGTTCCCCTGGTCAGTCAAAGGAGAGCGGACCACCAAGATCTACGCCGCAATCCTGTCACAATCGCGGCTACAAGAGTTTGCATACGACTAGGGTTCCCTTACGGAAACTTTCGCTTTTTCAGGTGCTTGACGTGAAATCCAGCTTCGGTTTACGGGGAAAATTTTGCGACTCTTTTCAATTCTAGATCGGATCGCCATTTCAATCTCTGGATTGCACTTCCGCCAAGATTGCAACGTAAGTATTCTGATATTATACTTCTAATACAATGACTTACTGGACATGCTTGGGTCTATTTTCCGGATTATTCCTGCATTTCAAATGCATTTTTTCTCGCTAAGGGCGAGCAACGCAATATTTCAACCGTGATTTCTGAACAACTTTCTGCGGCGCAGAGCAAATTAGCCCTTCCCAAATCACCCAAAATTAAAGACAATTTTCCTCAATGACGGCGAAAAATCGCCTCAAAGGCAAAATAAGCCTAGAACGAGCAGAAAATTCACCGAGGCAGGTGTCATGTACGATTTTGGAACAGACGGCGTTTTTGCGCCTTCTCTTAAGAAGAGCGTCACGCTCCCATCTTCTTTGCGCTGGACTATGTTCAGCTTTGCCAAGCGTGTCTTTGACATCGCATTGAGCATCGCTCTGCTTCCTGTGCTGGCAATCTTGATCGTCTGCCTGATCGTACTGAATCCCTCCATGAACCGCGGCGGGCTTTTCTTTGTGCAGCAACGCATGGGTCGGGATTGCTCTCCTTTCAATGCGTACAAGTTTCGGACCATGACCGAGGCATCTTGCGTCACCCGTGGGCCGAACGATCCTTTGGAACGTGATCGTATCACCCGGCTGGGGGGCTTCTTGCGCAGCACGCGTCTGGACGAAGTTCCGCAAATCCTGAACGTGCTGAAGGGCGATATGAGCCTGATCGGCCCGCGCCCGGACTACTATGACCATGCCGTTGCCTATCTGGACGTGATCCAGGGCTATCGCGAGCGCCACATGGTGCGTCCTGGCATCAGCGGGCTGGCACAGACCGAAATTGGCTATGTCGAAGGGCTGGACGCGACCCGCAACAAGGTCAAAGCGGACCTTTATTACATCACCCATGCGGGTTTTGCGTTGGAAGCCTGGGTTTTCTGGCGTACTCTTCTGACCGTATTCGGACGTGCCGGCGCCTAAGGGCCGGCCTCCACCACAATCGAATGACCGCCGCAAAGGCGGCGCGGGCAGTACGACATGGCGCAAGCTGAAAGCAAGGGGCACACTGCCCCATCCCGGCGCACAGCCGGCAACCAGGACGATGAGGGCCTGGATCTTCTCCATCTTCTGGGCACTTTATGGCTGGGCAAATGGTTCATCGCTTTATGCGTTGCGATCGCCGTTCTGATAGGCGGTTTTTATGCTTTTCGAGTGGCTGTGCCCCGCTACTCGGCAACCGCAAATCTGGCGCTGAATATCCAGCGGTCTCTGGTCTCGGATATTGAAAGCAACGTCACCACGATCGCGCCCGAGTTCTCAGCTATGTTCACCGAGCTCGAGGTCATTACCTCGCGTCGCGTGATCGAAGAGGTTGTGCGCAAGCTGGATCTGACCAAAGACCCCGAATTCAATCCCACCCTGCGCGAAGTACGTCCTCTATCGGCGGAGGGGATCAAGGAAACGATCCGCGGTTGGATCGGTGCCGAGCTGCCGTCCTCGTCCGAGAATATCAACACCAACTCTCGGGCCGTGTTCAACAGCACCGTGGCCGCCGTACGCGGGAACGTTTTCGCCGAGGCCAAGCGCTATACCTATATCTTCAATATCACGGCCATCAGCGAACACCCCCGCAAGGCCGCACTGATCGCAAATGCGGTGGCCGAGGCCTATATCCAGAACCAGATCGCCGTGAAGTTCGAGGCCGTCGAACAAGCCATCAACTGGCTGTCTGAACGAGTGGCGGCGCTGGAATCCGATCTGAAAGAAAAAGAAGATGCGCTAAAGGATCTGCGTTCGGAAACGGATCTGATCAGCGCCGACGCCTTGGGCGCGCTCACCCGTCAGGCCAAAGACAACCGCGACCGGCTTGAGGAAACCCGAACCTCGCTGGCAGCCGGAGAAAAGGCCTATGCCGCGTTGGAAAAGATCAAAGCCACCGGAGATCGGGAGGCTTTGGCCGACGCGTTGCAAGACCCCACGCTGGATCGCATTCTGAAAGACCTGAACGCCGGGGCCGCAAATGCTGAACGGCTATACGTTGCTCGCTCGGACCTGTTGATGACCCGCGCCCGCACCAATGTCGATCGGTTGCGGTCACAGGTTGCGGCTCTGGAGCAGGCGGATGCGCGCCTGCAAACTCAGATCGAAGAACAGACCGCCGATCTGGCCACCCTGTTGCAGATGGAGCGGGATATTGAATCCACGACCATTCTGTATGAGACCTTTCTGACCCGGCTCAAGGAAATCTCGGTTCAGCGCGGTCTGCAAAAGGCCGATGTCCGCGTGATTTCGCAGGCCAATCGCGGGCGCTATATCGAGCCGCGCAAATCTATGATCCTGGCGATCTCGTTTGTATTCGGTGCGCTGTTTGGGGTGATGGTCATTCTGCTGCGCCAGTTCCTGCACCGGGGCTATCGCACAGCGGACGAGCTGTCCAAACACGCGGATCTGCCGGTTCTGGGGCAAATTCCGCGCATCCCGATCAAATCACGTGCCGATCTGATCCCCTATCTGGTCGAGAAACCCACCTCTCCTGCGGCCGAGGCCGTGCGGAACCTGCGAACCTCGATCCTGTTGTCTGATCTGGACAATCCGCCCCAGGTGATCATGTCGACCTCGTCCATTCCGGCCGAGGGCAAGACCACACAAGCCATCGCGCTGGCGCACAACCTGTCAGGTCTGGGCAAGCGCGTTCTGCTGGTCGAGGGCGATATTCGCCGGCGCACCTTTAACAGCTATTTCACCAAGGTCCGGGATGCCGGAATTCTGTCGGTTCTGTCTGGCAATGTGCCCCTGGACGAGGCCGTGATCCACGATGATTTGCTGAATGCCGACGTGTTGATGGGCGAGAAAACCAACGTGAACGCAGCGGATGTTTTTAGCTCGGAAACCTTCCACCATTTCATCGAAACTGCGCGACAGAGCTATGACTTCATCATCATCGATACGCCGCCGGTGCTGGTGGTGCCGGATGCGCGTGTGATTGCTCAGTCGGTTGACGCGGTCGTGTTCACCGTGGCCTGGGACAGCACCACCAAGGCTCAGGTCACCGAAGGGCTTGAACAGTTCGATATCGTCAATCAGACGGTCACTGGCCTGGTTCTGTCACAGATCGACCCGGCCGGAATGAAGCGCTATGGCTATAGCGGCAAATATGGGAAATACGGGGCCTATTCCCATTATGGCCATGCCTATTATGACATCTGAGCAGCTCTGTTGAACACGAAAAGGCGGCCCCAAATGGCCGCCTTTTTTGTTTGGGTCAATCGCTTCAGTTCGCTGCCGAATTCACCGTTCCCAGCAAGGTCGGGAAGATCTGCTGAACCGCGCGGCCCCATTTGGTGACCGGTTGTTCTTCGATAAAGACGATGTCGTTGGGACGCATCTCCATCCGGGTGGCCAGGGTAATGTTGATCGCGTTGCGCGCATCCAGATGCCAAGCGGTCACGGCGCCGAATTCCTCGGGCACGTCCGAGGCCCGCAGCACGTAGATCTGCGCAGGGTTGCCCGTCGCGGTGTTGAAACCTCCCTGTTCGTACAGCACATCCGCCAGCGTCACCTGCTGATCAAACGGCATGGTGAAGCGGCTTTGTTCACGAACCTCACCAGTCAGATAGACATAGTCACGCTTCACCCCGCCCAGCTCTTGGCGGGCGCGATAGTTTTCGCGATGTCCGCGCAGGGTATCCTGGCGCATTCGCATCTCGATCTGCATCTCTTGCAAGACCGAGTAGCGTGCATTCCGGCGCAGCTCGGTTGCCCGCAAGGCCTGGGTGTAGAACTCCATCGCGCGATCCAGATCATAGCTGGTATCCACAAAGACAGCGTCGCCATCCAGCAACTGGATTTTCCCCAGCTCCGGCTTGGTGACAAATGTCTCGACCGGAATCTGGTACAACGTGCCATCGCGATACATCCGGATCGAGGCATATTCGCGATCTTTTACCGTCAGTCCCCCAGCGGCGGTCAGAGCTTCGGCCAGGTTCAGCGGGTTCAAAGAGATCGGCACAATCGCCGGATTGCGCACGGCGCCGCCCACCGACACACGACGCGAGTTGAACTCGGAAACCTCTAACGAGAAGGCCGGGTCGATCTGGTTTTCCACCAGCACCTGAAACAGCTTGGCCTCGGCCTCGTCCAGGGTCATACCTGCCAGCCCAACCGTGCCGATGTCAGGGATCGCAATCGCCCCGTCATCGCGCACCGTATAGCCCTGGCGCTGGTTCTGCGCCGCCAGTAGGCCGGTCAGTTGCTCAACGGTGCTGGCCGCAGATTTGGTTGCCAACAGCACCACGTCGCCGACACCAATGCGATACGGCTCGGGGGTGATGGCCGGAGGCAGTCGGGTTTCCAGCACAACGCGGTTGTTTTTCAGGGCCTCTGGCGGTTCGGGCATCGCCCCAACCCCGCGCGCCTGCCCTGGCCCGGCCACACGCGCAAACACGTCCGGCAAACTGCGCGGCGTATACGCCGACCTGTTCGCAACCAGCACGCTTTGCGCCGTAAGCGGCACGACCCGCACCTCGGCGCCCTGGGACTGTTGCTTTACCGAAGGAGAGTGATACGTCACCCCACACGCGCCTGTCGCCAGGATCGTGCCCAGCAAAACCGCCCGTGTTATTCCTTTCGCTACCATGCTCTTTTCCTCATGTGGGTCGCGACAGCGCGCGCCCGTTTTGGTCAGCTTACTGCACCAGCAATTCAGTTTCCATATACCCCAACGACGGGCCGACCCATTGTTTTGATTTCCAGATGGTTCCGTTTGGATCCACCCAATATGTGTTCGCTATGCGCAAATCCGGCGCAAAACATGATTCCTCGAAACGACGCGTTGGATGCAGGTGTTCAACGATCTCGATGCGCTCGGACACCTGCCCCTCGGATCGGCAGGTAAAGGCCAAAAACTGCGTCTGATATTCGCCGTCCAGATAGGTGTGAACGCGCGTATACGCCCCTTCGAAGCCGCGCAACATCTGCAACGCATCAGCGATATCAGCCGCCATCAAATCCTGACCCAGCCCGCGTGTGGCCACGATCATCCCCTGCCTGAGCGACAGAGTGATGTCATCCGCCGAGCGCCAGGTCACCACATCGCCATTCACCCCCACGGGGATCATCGTTGCAAAGGTCCCGGGGCCAGTCAGACGCGCCGCCAAAAGCGGTGTCTTCACCTGGTCCAGCTGCGCGCGCGTCACCAACTGGTTTATATCCACCCGAACGGGATCGGGCGTTGAACAGGCCGCCAAAGCCAACAAAAACAGCAGCAACACCCTCATCGCCAGAACCTCCCCCAGCCGTCGCGAATATCGGATCGCTGCAAGCCATGGACAGTTTCATACAGGCGCCCTGACACGTTCACGCGGGCACCACCATCGCGGGTCACGGGGCGAATGACGGTGGTGTACTGATCGGTCGAGGGCTGACCCGAGACCCAGTTCAGCGGCACCGTGATTTTCAGGCCCTTGTCGAACGAGCCTTCGCCGAAATCATCAAAGGACACATCCGTCAGCGTGGCGAAAAAGCCGACCTTCCAGCCGTTCTTGAACACCCGATCCAGCGCCACGGTGGCCCCCCAATCCCCGGCCAGATAGCGACCCGCGTCAATCTGGCCATGATACCCCCGCCCCAGATCCCAATAGGCCGAAACGTGGCCCGTCGTGACCTCGTAAGACCGCAAACCGAACCGCTGATCAAAGTCCCGCTGCTTGACGTGGTTCAGCTCGGCCCCCAGGGCAAAGTTGCGCTTACCCGGCTTCCAGAGAAGCTCGGTTGAAAGACCCGCATACATGGGTTCCAGATACCCGGCAGTGACACGGCCATAAAGCTCTTTGCCGGGCTTGAAGTAATAGGCCCCCGTCAGTTCCGTCAGAGCCGGATCACCCTCGCGTTCGTAGATATTGAAATCCGAGCGCACATGCGGCAGCACCGAGGTCGACGGTCGGTTCGAGGTATCCAGGTTCCCGGCCAGTTTCTTGCGCAACACGCCGCTGAATATCAGGCCCGGAGCAGGTTCGTATTTTGCCGACAGCTCGACACCAAAATCGGCCCGAACCGGTGAATCAGGGTCGAAAAAGCTGGGCGACAAATAGGGTTTGAAATCCCACTGGAAGGACGGATAGCGCCCGGTGATCGGCGTCACGCGGGCCACAGGCTGGTTGAATTGTGCGCGGGCATAGCTGGCCCAGGCGCCATCGCTGTCAAATTCCAGGGTCTCCAGATCGCTGCGCCGGATGGTCACGGCATCGCCGCGCAGACCGCTGGCCATTGGGACGATCACAAAGACCCCCACATCCGGCGGCATGATCCCGGTCAGATGGCGCGCCGTGCGTCCGATCGCCTGGGCCGTGGTGGCATAGCGCTCGTTCTCGATCTCGATGGTCACCACGCGCGTGCGGATATCGATGCCATGCAGGCGGATGCCATCGTTTTCCAAGGCGGCAAAGACCTTGCTGGCCTGTACATTGGGGTTCAGCATGTCTTCGCTCCAGCCCAGCTTGCGCAGGTTGGCGCGCGGCACCACGGGGGCTGGTGCCTTATCCCGCCCAGCGCCAGCAGGGGGTGTAAGCGGGTTCAGACCCAGGGTCACGGTGGCGCCGATCTCGGACCCATACAGATAGTTCAGGCCAAACACGACATGCGGGCGAAAGGCGTAGGACAGGCCAAAGTTCATTGGCGATTTGCGATTAAACGCTGAACCATCTTCGGACGGGTAGGCATCCGAGCTGTACTCGGCCACGACGCGCAACTTCTCGGTGGCTTGCCATTCCACACCCCCAAACAAGGCGGCATCTCCGCGAAACCAGTTGTTGGTACGCACCACGCCGCCTCGATCGCTCCCGCGGCCCGGTCGCGTATCAAACCGATCCGAAATCACCGACAAGGGGTTGTCGAAACCGCCGATACCCGCCAGACGCCCCCAGCCGATACCACCCGTCACCCGCACCGAAGACCCCACCTGCTTCGAGGCAACCACATATTCAGACGAATACAGCCCGGTGCCCAGAAAGTCGTTCAACCCAACAGCCACGGCTGGCCGGCGCTGATCCTCGTCCACCAGGCGATAGTGCACCGAGAAGCTGCGGTCGAAGCGATAATCCGACACAGGCCCGGTCGGATTGGGGCGAATGTCATACAACAGCGCATAGCGAAAACTGCCTGACAGGCGCGGTGAAATCTGAAAGGTCAGCGTGTTGCGCGTCTGGTTGCGAAAATGGCTGGAGGTAAAGCTCAGCTCGGCATCCGGGCGGCTGTAGGCCGAGGGCATATCGATCAAACCAGGATAGCCGTAGGTGTTGTAGCCGGAATAGCCTGCAAAGCCGCCCGCCTGTTGCGGAACCGCTGGCGAGGCCGCAAGAGCCCCAATGCAAGATACAGTGATCCCGCACAATTTGTATGCGATCCGGCGTTTCATCCCAGGTTTTGCCCCAACTTACCGATAGAGCGGCAGACACATTCTGTATGCCACAAGATGTTGGGTCTCTTTAACTGTTTTTTCGATCCTGCACAGATTAAGTGGTCAGAAAACGAACGGAATCATGGGAAATCAGCGCTGCGGTCAGCCGTCCCGTCGCATAAGCGCCGGTATCCACGGCGATGCGACCGCGCGCGGCGCTGGGGCGGTCGGTGATCACGTGGCCATATACGATCCACTGGCCATCCGAGCGCGATTTCTCGGTGAAGTCCTTGTGGCCCCATAGCAACGAACGAACCGACTGGGACTCGAGCGGGCGGGCTGGATCGGCCCCCGCATGGGTCACGCACACATTGCCGCTGCGCCACATGGTCGGGCGGGACCGGATCCATTCGATCACCTTATCCCCCATAGCCAGGGCCAGATCGTCGCGGGCGCGCTTCAATGCGCTGACATCGGCGCCGCCCACCTGCACCCCATAGCTGGCCAGCGTTTGCAGCCCGCCAAATCTGAGCCAACGCTCGCCATAGCGCTCGGGGTCGTCCAGAAAGCGCAGGCACATTTCCTCGTGATTGCCCTTGAGGCAGAATACCGGCTGATCCCCCGTTTCCGAGGACGACATCAAAAGCTCGATCACTTGCGCGCTGTTTTCGCCCCGATCAACATAGTCCCCCACAAAGACCGCAGGCAGGCCCGGCGCTTCGGCCAGAAGGATCCGCTCCAGACGTTCCAGCAAATCGGCACGGCCATGGATATCGCCGATGGCCAGAAACGGCTGATCCGGGGCAATGGGATGTGTGAACCCCTTTGCCTTCGAAGGTTTGGGTGTCATCCCCAATATGCCGCGCAATCCTGCCATTGCGTCCTTACTACCCCGGTTGCGTCCAAAGGCAAGATGGAGCGCACCTAGCGCCCCGTCAAATTATATGCAATCAAACCAACGGTTTCCTTTATGGCCGTATTGAACAGCCGTAAATTGCGCGGCAGATCCCAAATCAGCCCATTGCGCAGGCGTCGGGCACGAAAATCCACCGGATAGGGGATGATCTGATCCCAGCCGGCTGCATGAAAACTGCGCACCGCCCGCCTCATATGAAAGGCCGAGGTCACAAGCACCCATTTTTCACCCTCCTGAGGCCGGATCAACGCATTGGAGTTCCGGGCGTTTTCGGCGGTGTTGCGGCTGGCGCCCTCTAACGTGATGCGCGCAGGGTCGATCCCCAGCGACACAAACAAGTCCATGGCCATATCCGCTTGCAAAGTATGGTTGCGCCCCAGGTCCCGCAATGATCCGCTGCCCCCGGAAAAGACCAGCCTGGTTTGGGGATGTTCCCGGGCCAAAGCGGCGCCTGCGATGAAACGCTCGCCAGCCTCGTTCACCATGGGCAATCCCCAGCGATGTGCCAGGCCGGCTTGCTCGGCACCTCCCAATACGATGATCCCATCTGCGTCGGTGATATCTGGTTTGGCGGGATAAGCCGTTTCAAATGGGCGGAGCATCAGATCGCCGATCGGCAACGCGGCAAGCCCCACCAACAGCGAAAATCCCATCCCCAGCAACACGCGCCCCGTCCACATGCGACCCCGGTATTGCGCCCAAAACCCCAACAGCAAGAACAGCGCGATCCATGTCTCGGCCCGAAGGGCCAAACCAACGACTTTCGAGGCGACGAAAAACAGCGTGTCCATCAATTTCGCACATCCCGTATGGCGGCCTCATACGCCTGAACCACAATGGATTGATCGTACTCCCGCTCCATCTTTTGTCGCCCTGCTAGACCCATAGATCGTCTCTGTTCCGGCGCAAGTTGGATAAATTGCTCGCAGGCCTGCGCCAGGCTGCCCGCGTCTTGCAGCGCGCATAGAAAGCCGGTGATCCCGTCCTGCACCACCGCGCGGCAGCCGGGAACATCGGTGGCAATGACGGCACGCCCCATGGCGGCCGCCTCGATCAATGTGCGCGGAGCCCCTTCGCGATACGAGGGCAGAACAATGCAATCTGCATCCTCGATATACGCCCGCACATCCGAGGTTTCGCCGACATAGTCCAAATCGGTGTCAGGCGACCAGCTGGCCACGATTTCAGGCGGAATGGCGCTGCGGTTTTCCGCGCCTTGCGGCCCCAAAATACGAAACTGCGCCCCGGGATAAGTTTGCTTTACGCGTGCGGCGGCCTCGGCATATTCCAGCACTCCTTTGTCGCGGATCAGCCGCGCAATCATCAGGAATACCGGGTCCTGCAAACCGGGCAACGGGCGGACAGAAAACCGCGCCAGATCAATCCCCGAGCCCGGCAGCAATCGCGCTTGATCCGCCCGGACCAAACTGCGGGACAGGAACAGATCGCGATCATCCTCGTTTTGAAAAAACACAACCGACAGGTTGCGAAAACAATACCGGTACAGCGTTTCAGCCACCAATTGCAGCGCGCGCCCGGACAGGAAGGCAGTGCCCAACCCGGTGACATTGGGAATGAACGGCACGCCCAACGACCGTGCCGCGACGGCCCCAAACAGGTTGTTTTTAATGGTAAAGCTCAGAACAAGCTCGGGGTCCAGCGCGCGAAAATGACGCTTGAATTCCCGCACCAGCCGAACGCCGTCCAGCGGAGACAGCCCCTTGGCATCCATCGGCAGGGGCACGAAAGCACACCCCATCTGGCGCAGGGTCTCTTCGGACCCATCCGCGGGCGCCAGAACCGTGACGTGATGCCCCGCTGCCAGCAAATGATCGACCAAAGGTTTGCGGAAATTCAGGATATTCCAAGCCGCATTGACGGTCAGCAAAACACGCATCTCAGGCCCCTGTCAGCATCAGAAAACTAAAACTGCGATACGGATTATAGCAGGCCTCGGCATGGGACGACGTCAGGAACCATGACAGCTGATACAGCCCATAGGTGACCGCCGGCAACGCCCGGCCCAGCACAACCTGGTTGCGTGGGAAGATGCACCAGGACAGGTACACGAAGCTCAGGATACTGAACGGCATCACGTAGAAATTGATCCGATGCAGCGCGATCGATGAAAACACGGCCAATGGCATCAGGCTGAAGCAGATGATGACGAATAGCTTCAGCAACCCATAGACCTCGGGGAACTGATCGCGGAGGCGCCGGTGATAGGCCAGGAAAAACACCTGCGGGATCATGATCATGCCATACCGGATGATGGCCCCACTCGAGGTAATGGCCCCGTAGTTCTGCTCGATATAGCGGTCAGCATAAACGTCCAGCCGATCGCTCAGCAGATACACGGCCACTGGTGTCAGCAGCAGCACGCCAATCACGATTTGCCCGATATTGACTTTACGCCCAGCCAAGAAGGCCATGGGCAGGAACATGATCAACGAGCTGTGGAACTGCGCGCCCAGAATGATGAACAGCGCGGTCATCCAGCCCCGACCCCGCATGAAAAACACCGAGGCCACCATCAGCGCCGACACCGCCACCCCCTGACGAATACCCGACATGCCCAGCTGCACGATGATCACAGGGAACAGCAGCGCCAGAATCATGATCGGGCTGCGGTGCGCCCGCGCGAAATAGAAATATCCCAACACCATCAGCGCCGAGGCGCAAATATTCACCCACATATAATGCGCGCCCAGGGTCTTGAGGATCGCCGTCATCAGCGCATAGCCCGGTTCTTGTTCCACAAAGATCTCGGAGACATAGAGGCCGGGTAACGTGTCGGTATAGCGCAGGAAATAGGCCTTGAAATCGCAGCCCACGATATAGCGCGTTCCCATGAACCAAACCAGAAACAGGCTGATCGTCAGCAGCGTCGCCAGTGATCTGCGGTCCGGAATCGACAGGCCCAGCAACGAGAGAACCGTGAAGATGGTCAGGTAAGTGCTCATGGGGCGTCTCCGAACGCGCCCATGGTCACGCTTTGGAAATCATACTGGTCCCGCAAGCGCTTGAAGTGGCGCAGGATCGTTTCAAGCTGGGTCATGTTTTGCGCGGTATCTCTGCCCATATTGTGAGGGTGCCACCACAAGTGATAGCCGAGTCCAGATTTTGCGGCTTTTGTCATTTCGCGCTGGATTCGTCTCTGATGTAAGGTCGAATACAGGGGAAACCGCCGGTTCCAGGGCCGCAGAAAACGCGAGGCCGGAACATCCATAATCTCGTCGCCTTTGGGCAGTGCAAAACTGACCGGGCCAAGCAATGGCACAACCCCATCAAGGAACCGCAATCCACGCACCCAGGGTGTCAGCTCTTGGCCCGAACGCGGCCGATACACCGCCCCCGGCGGATTGCCCCGGATCACCCGCAGACCAAGATCCTGACAGATCGCCACGTGGTCCGGCCCCATCTGATTGCGAGGAAACACGATGGATTGCAGCGAATGCCCGGCCTCGGTCGCGATGGCGATGGCCGCAGCCAAATCCGCGCGCCAGGCCTCGGGCGTCATCCCGGGCTCAAGGGCATACACATGGCCGTAGCTATGCGTGGCGATTTCCTGCCCCCTGGTGCTGGCGATCTGATCCAGCAAGCTGCGGCCAAAGTGATGGGGATCCTCATCCTCGTCCGCGCCGATCTGGTCTAACGCGGGATAGGGGGACAGACGTGGGTTCTGATATTCCGGTAAAATCGCGGGCGCAAAGCGGCGCATTTCACCTTTGGTCCGGGCAAACAACAGCCCGACCGTGGCCCAGGTCGCCTGAATATCGTAGCGCGCGAACAGTTGCAGCATCTGAGGGATGGCTTGGCGTGCGCCCAGCACCGCATCGCCATAGTCAGCGACCGAGCGATGATCGCGCACGCCCCACATCAGCTCGAAATCCAGCGATATGACGAACCTCCCGCTCATCCGCGCCTCCGGCCGAGTCTTGTCCAGGCTTTGCCGACAAAGTTGCGTAACTCAGCCACGGCTGGCATCGGGTCGTCCCAGGCAAAGACTGCGCTGGTGCGTTTTTTCGCGGGGCCCGTCACCTGTATGTCCGGGCCAGGTAGGATGAAGCCCGGTTTCAGCAGATAAAACAGGCGCGAATACAGGTCTTTCAGCGCATAGCGCCAGCGAACGCCCTGTTTCTGGGGCTGTTCTGGCACCGGCGGCAGCCCGGCAAGATCTCGATATGCCGACAGCACCGTGGGCCGCCCGGCCGGATCTGTGATCGAAAACCACAGCGACGGGCGCACGTTGATTTCGATGATTTTCAACTGTCCATCGGGGCCTCGTTTGAACTCGGCGGCGGCGGTCCCCCGAAAGCCCAATCCTATCAGCAGGGCTTCGGCGATCTGCGCGCTGTCAGGTTCGTCATGGCTTTGCACGAGCGACGCCGAGCCAAACCCCGGCGGGAATTGGCGCAGTTTGCGCGCGGTGAAACCGTTCTGCACGCCTTGCGCGCTCAGATGCCCGCACCACAGGGTTATGTTGCTTTCTGGGCCTTCCACGATTTCCTGCACCAACAGCGTTCCCGCATCCGAGGGAATCCTGGACACTTTGGCCCTGTATTCGTCTCTGTTTCGGGCGATCCAACCCTTTTTGCCACCCATCCGGCCCTTTAGCAGCTGGATCAATGCGGGCTTAATCAGGCAGGGAAAACTGATCTGATCGTCGAGGGTCGCGATCTCTTTCTTGGGGCCGGACCACAGACGCGGATAGGCGACGCCATGCGCTTCGCACAGCCGATAGAAGCGTTCCTTGTCCATGATCTCGCGCGCGACGCCATCTTCATAGCTGGCCTGAAACCGAACATGGCGCGACAGCATGTCGGCGTTATCCATGATCAGATCCACATCCTGATCGGACGTTGCGATCAAGACAGGTTTCTCGCCGCCCTCTGGGAAGGCCGCGCATATCTTGTCGATCTTTTCGGCCGCCGAGCCATAGATCACCCGACGACAATAGCGCGAGGCCACCCCCGCCTGCGGCCCGTCCGCCACGCCAATAACCTTCACCCCGGCGCGACCAAGGGTGCGAACCACGTGCAATCCGGTGGGCGAAAGCCCCATCACAATGGCCGGAGGCAACGGTTCGGTCATAAGCGGTCCTCCAACACCCGATCAAACAGTTGGCGCATCTTGCCAGCGGTCGTTTCCAGATCAAAGCGGGTTTCCACCTCGGCCCGGGCAGCGGTTGCGATGCGTTGGCGCAAACCGGCATCTGTCAGCGCGGTTTCAAGCGCGCGGGTCCAATCCTCGGGCGTGCTGCACAAAAACCCGGTCTCACCATCCCGCAGAAGTTCGGTGTTATACCCAATTGCGGCGCAAACCGGCACCACGCCAGCGGCCATATAGGTGCGCGCCTTGCCCCCCGATTTCCCCTTGGCCCAATCCTCGGGCGGGAGGGGCATCAGGCCGATATCGAAATCCGCCAGAGCCTCCAGCTCGGCCTCCATCGACCAGTCGGACAGCTGCCAGGGCACCTCTTCCATCCGGAAATCACCGCCACCCATGATGCGAAATTGCGTCTCGGGGTGCCGTTTCGCGATGTCCTGCAATACAGGCGCGATCAAGTGCAGGTACTTCACTGTCGAGGGCGATCCCAGCCAGCCAATCGTCACCGGTTGATCGTTGGTATGCTCCGCGTGCATGGGGATCCGAGCAGTATCCTCGGCAACCTCCAGAGTTTCGGCCACGCCCCCCGCGTCGCGTGCAACATCCCGCAGCCAGTTATTCCCCGCAACGGTGCAATCAACGATGGTGAACAGCTGACGCACCTTGTCGGGCGAGCGGATCAGGCTGGCCAACGGCGAATAGCGGCTGGACTTGTGGATAAACAGCGCATCGTCATAGTCAAACATCAGCACCGCGCCGCGCCGTTTCAGCCAGCGTTCGACCATGGGCGGGCCAAAGGGCAGCAGCTCGCGTTGCAGGTAAATCAGGTCGTACTGGCGCCAGTTCCGCAACGCCCATAGACGGCGCAAAACCGCCCGAAATGTCGCCCAGATTTTGCGCCCGGTCCGACCGCGCTGCGTAGACAGCGCATACATATCTGTGTCCATCAGGCTCTGCACATCCGCCTGCACGCCTTTCTTTTTCAGAAAGGGCAGGTACTGAAACACCCGATACCGGGACGAGGCCCCCTGCACCGGATAGCGCGTCAGAAACAGAACCTTCAAAGGGCGCGGGGTCATTCGGCAAGCCTTTGATAGATGCTGTGATATTCTTCGATGGCCCCACCAAGCGAGAAACGCTCTTCGGCCGCGGTTCGGCATTTGGTCTGCATCTGCGGGTCGGTGGACAGGCTGATCAAGCGGTCCAGGGCCATATCCAGCCCGGACATGTCGACCCCCAGATTGGTGGTCGAGGGCAATGTCACCCCGGTTTGCGTCTGGGCGAAATCCTCTTCGACGTCCCCGCACCCGGCATTGGCCAGACACGGTTTGCCACAGGCCAGGAACTCGCCCATACGGGTCGGGCAAGAGGCACGTTTGGACCAAACAGGTTTGATAAAGAAGATCCCCGCATCCATGCGCCCGATCTGCTCGGCCACCTGATCAAAGGGCACCTGCCGGATTTCGACGCGCGACAGATCAACCCGGGCCTTATTCAGCTCGGACCGGATCAGGTCATGCCCACCTTTGTTAATGACCAGAAACCGCGCATCGGGGCGCAGTTCGAACAATCGGGCGACTGCCTGCGCGACCTCGGTGAACATGTACCAACTGCCAACCGATCCCACATAGCCCAGCGTAAACCCCTGCCGAGGCGTGGGCACCGGGTGAAACATATCCAGATTGGTGCAGGTCGGGATCACCGAAACAGGAGGCATGCGCCCCTGCAAATAGGGCATCTGCGTGATCTCGCGAACACCTGCGCGGGTCAGAGACACAACATGATCAGCCTGCTGGAACAGTTTGCGTTCGACCCGTTTGAAATAGCGATAAGGCAGTGATCCGGCGCGCCAGATCCCGCCCTCGACCCGTTCATCCGGCCAGAACCCGCGCATGTCAAAAATCAGCCGCGCGCCTGTGCGTTTCTTGACCGCCAGCCCGATCATCGAACCGATATAGCTGCGGCAATGTACCAGTTGGATATCGTTTTCCCGCACGATCCGAGTGGCCTGCGCGATGCCGCGATTGATGTCATAGATGGTCGCCGGAATGCCCGGTTTGCGATGCCAGATCCGGCGAGGCCAAACGACTCCGGCGGCTTTCAGGCGATTTTCAAGCTCGGCCAGACGCGCGGTATCGGTCAGGTTTTCGGGTTTTTCATAGCTGAGCACCACCATCTTGTGACGTGGCGCCAGGCCCAGCACATATTGCAAAACCTGGCTTTGTCCCAGCGGGTCCAGAAGACCTGTATAGGTAATATACAAGGCGCGTGTCATTGGCTTGGGGTCTCCAGACTTTGGCGGTAATAGGTCAGTAATCGGGCCGCGATTGCCGGTGCCGCGAACTGCGTTTCAGCCCGCTGTCGGGCCCGCCGACCAAGGGACAGGCGCCGTTCATCGCTGGCCAGCAGGTCGCTGATCGCCGTTGCCAAAGCGCGCGGGTCCTGCGGCGGCACCAAAACACCCGCGTCGCCCAGAACTTCGGGCAGCCCACCCGCTGTCGTGGCAATTACGGGGCGCGACACGGACATCGACTCGAGCGCGGTCATGCCAAACCCTTCAAAGCGCGAAGGCACCACGACCAGGTCGGCCGCGCCGATTTCCTGCATCATTTCTTTGTGGGTTACGGGGCCGGTGATCCGAACAGAGGGGGCCTTGGCCGCCAGGTCGGCCTGCAAAGGCCCGCCTCCGCAGAACACGGTTTCCACCGGAATTTGCAACAGCTCCAATGCTGCGATCATATCCGCGTGGCCCTTTTCCGGCACCAGGCGCCCGGGCACGACGATCCGAAACGGGGAATGTCGCTGCGCCGTCGGGACCTGAGATTCAGGCAGGGCAATCGGGTTATACAGCACCTGCACAGTGCGCAGCCCCAGCGCCTGTTCATAGTGGCGCGCCACGGCCGCCGAAACGCCGAACATGCCATCCATCCCGCGCGGATAGAGCACAGCGGCCAGCCGCTTCTTGATCCACAAGCCCAGCCCGGCCTTGTTGGCCCCGGCATAGGCGAGGTTGTGAAAGCTCACAAAACTGCGCGCCTGACCAAGCCGCAGGACCCGCATCAAGGCCGTGGTGACCGCAGGAAAATACAGATGCGCGTGAACAATATCGGCCCCGATGCGACCCGCCAGCCCTGCCAATGCCCGGGCGCGCGCGCGCAACGCCCATTTCCTGGCTTTGGGCAAGTGGTGCACCGGGATGCCCAGCGCCTCGAACTCCGGTTGCAGATCATAGGGCGCGTGCATCACCGCAAGCTCGACCGCGCAGCCCTGATCCCGCAGAGCAGGCAGCAGCGTCAGCAACACCTGCTCGGCCCCGCCCCGCCCAAGACTGTCGATCACGTGCAGCGCCTTCATGTGCCCGAACCTTTCAAGGCGCGCGCTGGCACGCCCCCGACCCTCGCGCCAGCAGGCACATCGCGCGTGACGACTGCCCCGGCTGCGATGACGGCCCCGTCGCCGATGGTGACCCCCTTGGTGATCGTCGCCTTGGCCCCGATCCAGACCTTGCGGCCAATTTTTATGGGGGCCGTGGTGAATTCCGTGGCCGAGACACCATCCGCGCCAACAACATGATCCTGATCCCGGATGGTGACATATTCGCCGATCTGGGTCCCTGCCCCGATCTTGATCTGTTCGCGCGCAGTGACAACACTGCCGAACCCAATGAACACGTCTTCGCCCAGGCGCAACTGCCCGAATTTGACAATGACCTGCGCATTGCGCGCGATCTGCGTTCCCGCCCCCAACAGGCACAGCCCGCCATCCGTCACCAACAGCACCGCGCCCCGCCCCGCGCTTACCCCAGCCCCAGAGCGCACCCCGGGGGCCAAGACCACGCGCAGACGATCCTGGATGCGGGCCAACCTGGTCCTAAAGAGGCGCAAAATCTGTTTGAGGTCAGGCATTTGCGATCTCCTTGGGCTTGGTTTGGGACGTCATACCTGCCTCCATGTCCATAGGCCCAGCACCGAGCTGTCCAAGCCAAGACACCGGCGCACCGACCACCACAACAACACATTCCAGGTAACGGTCGAGATCAGGGTCGCGGCGGCGGCGCCTTCGATCCCAAAATATGGGATCAGTATCAGGTTCAACACCACGTTCAGCAGCGCCGAGATCAGCATCCCGCGCATCGCGTGATTTTCATGCCCCGTCATATTTAGCAGCCCGACACAGGTGCCGAAAAATGCGCTGAGTGTCTGCCCCAAGGTCAGGATGACCATCGCTGTGGACCCGTCCGCAAACGCTGGGCCAAACACCAGCGACAGGATCGGTCCGCCCCAGATCGCAAACACCAACAGGACCGGAACAGCGGCCGCGAACCCCAGAACTGCGGTATAGGCGGCAAGGCGGGCCAACTGCCTTTGCTCGCCCACTTTGTGCATGGCCGCGATGCGCGGATTGGCGATCACGGCCAGAATCCCCAGGCCGGTCACTGTTAGCGAGGCGCCGGAATTGGCGATCTTGTATATCCCGACCTGTTCCGCAGTTTGCCACCATCCAAGCATCAGGAAATCAGCGTTTGCAGTGATGCTTTGGGCCCCGGCGATCAACGCCAGCGTCCAAACCGCGCGCGCCCAGGCCGGATCGGTCGTGCGATCGCGCGCGCCCAGAACGCCCTCGGGCCGCGCCCGCATCAACAACCCCAGCCCGGCAACAAAGGCCAGTGCGGCGGCTGTCAGGTGCAGCCCCATCACCCATTTGGGGGACAGCGTGATATTCCACATCAGGTATCCTGCCGCAACAAAGAGGATCAGCAAGGCAGGACGGATGAGCATCTCGGGCAGCATGCTCCAGACGACACGTCCCAAGCCATTCAGAGCGGCCGAACGTACTTGCGACAAAGCAATCAGCGGGATCAGCGGAATTCCAAGCAAGAACACCGGCCGGGCAGCCGGGGGCAGCACCGGAAAAAGGAAAACCCCGATCGCCGAGACCGCTCCGATCACAGCGGAAACCAGCAGGATCCTCCGCGTTGACCAATACCAGATCCCCCGCAGGCGCGGCCAATCCGCGACCGCGTTGGACTGAGCTGTTTCCCGCACGACCAGTGAGGGCAGCCCCATATGAACCGGCAGCCCCAGCAGGCTTATTGCGGCAAAGGCCAGCGTGTAGACTCCCAGACCCTCGGGGCCCATGACGCGCGCCAAAAGTACCGAGGTGGCCAGCGTCAATGCCAACCCGATCACGCGCAATGCCGCCGTCCCCAATCCTGTCCGCAGCAGTCCCGTCTGCTTGGCACGCGCACGCAGGACGGACGCGAGGCCTTGTCCTGAGTCACGAGAGTTTGCGGGTGTCATCGGTTGTGGCCTTTCAGGGTCAAAGCCTCAGATCGCTGTCTGACAGCTCAAAAACGTTCTTGAGGTCAAAGAACACGCTGTCTGAGCTGCCCAGCGCGCGGATATTATCAGCCCCCATCTCGCGGAACTGGCTATGCGCGACGGCCAGAACAATGCCGTCATAGCCTTGCTCGGGCGTGTCTTTCAGAGCGATACCGTATTCGGCCTGCGCCTCGTCGGCACTGACCCAAGGGTCGTGCACATCCACCTGCACACCGAAGGTCTCCAGCTCGGCGATCAGGTCAACCACTCGGGTGTTGCGCAGGTCGGGGCAATTTTCCTTGAACGCCAGCCCCATCACCAGCACCCGCGCGCCATTCACCTGGATTTTCTGGCGCAGCATGGATTTCACCAACTGACCCGCAGCATAGGCGCCCATGCCATCGTTGATCCGGCGCCCGGCCAGGATGACCTCGGGGTGATAGCCTTCGGCCTCGGCCTTGTGGGTCAAATAATAGGGATCGACGCCAATACAGTGCCCGCCCACCAGACCGGGACGGAAGGGCAGAAAATTCCATTTGGTGCCGGCGGCCTTCAGCACGGCCTCGGTATCAATCCCCATTTTCCCAAAAATGATCGCCAGTTCGTTCACCAGGGCGATGTTCAGGTCGCGCTGAGTGTTTTCGATCACCTTGGCGGCTTCGGCCACACGAATGGATTCAGCCATATAGGTGCCCGCTGTGACCACTTGGGCATAGAGCGCATCGATCTCGGCGGCGATTTCAGGGGTCGAACCCGACGTGACCTTCAGGATATCTGGCAAGCGGTGCAGCTTGTCGCCCGGATTGATCCGCTCGGGCGAATAGCCTGCGAAGAAATCTTCGTTGAACGTCAGCCCCGAGACCCGTTCCAGCACCGGCACGCAGTCCTCTTCGGTGGCGCCGGGATACACCGTGCTTTCGTAAATAACGATGTCGCCCTTTTTCAGCACCGCCCCCACCGTTTCCGAGGCCTTGATCAGCGGTGTCAGGTTGGGGCGTTTATGGGCATCAATCGGCGTGGGCACGGTCACGATAAATATCTGACAATCGGCCAGATCGGCTGGATCGGTGGTAAAGCTCAGCTGACCTGCCTCGGCCAGTTCTTCGGCGCTGACCTCAAGCGTGCTGTCATTTCCAGCCTGCAATTCGGCGATCCGGTCGGGCTTGATATCAAAGCCAACAACCGATCGCCTTTTGCCAAATTCCACGGCCAGCGGCAGACCCACATAGCCCAGCCCGATCACTGCGATTTTCTTGCTGCCTGATGTCATCGCCCTGTGTCCCTGTTGTTCTTGATTGATTGGCGGTTGGGTGGGTTATTTTTGGTAATACTCCCGGAACCATTCCACGAAGCGGGCAATCCCGTCACGGTAATCGGTCTTGGGCTGATAGCCCGTCAGCCGCCGCAGCAGGCTGGTATCAGCCCAAGCCGCAGGCACATCGCCGGTTTGCATGCCCATGTAGTTGCGGATCGCCTTTTGCCCCAGGCATTTTTCGATCTCGTCGATGAAATCCAGCAGGCGGATCTGTTCCGAGTTCCCGATATTGACGATCCGATAGGGCGCGACCGGGCTCAGGCTGTCACCCTCGGGCACAACCCCGTCCTCGGGGCGTTCGGGCACAGCATCCATCAACAGCTGGATCGCACGCACCAGATCATCGACATAGGTGAAATCGCGCGCCATTTCCCCGTTGTTGAAGATGTTGATCGGACGGCCATCCAGGATCGCGTCGACAAACAGGAACAACGCCAGATCGGGCCGTCCCCAGGTGCCATAGACACTGAAAAACCGGAACATCGTGACCGGCAGATCATAAAGATGCGCATAGGAATGCCCCATGCTCTCGGTCGCCTTTTTCGAGGCCGAGTAGATCGTCAGCTGGGTATCGGCCTTTTCCGTTTCGGTGAACGGCATGTCCTCGTTCGCCCCATAGACCGAGCTGGTCGAAGCCATCAGCAAATGGTCGATCTTCAGCCTGCGAGCATTCTCCATCACGTTGAACGTGCCGACGATATTGCTGTCTACGTAGGTACGCGGGAATTCCAGGCTATGACGGACCCCGGCCTGCGCGGCCAGATGCACCACAATCTGCGGCTGGAATTCGTCAAAGGCCTGCGTCAGCGTTTCCATATCCTCGAGCCGCGCAATAGTGACCGAGAAATTGGGGTTTTCCTGCAGCATCGCGTGGCGGCGGTTCTTCAGGTTGACATCATAATAATCGGTGACGGCGTCGTAGCCGTGAACTTGAAACCCCTCACTCAGCAACCGCTTGGCCAAGTGAAACCCGATAAATCCGGCCGTACCGGTAATGAGCACGCGACGCATGTTAAAAAGTCATCCTGGTGATTTGCCTGTATTAACGCCCGGTGAACCCGAGGCTGTTTTGTTTGTACACGTAGAATCGCACAGGCAGGGGTTCAAATGCAATCGCCAATTCGGTCTCTGCGGGCAGGAAATCACTTGAACGCCACGAAAAAACCACTTGTTCATGCGATGCATTCAACCAAGCAGATAATCATGCTATGTTTGGGCAACGATAACGGAGATCGAGCATGTTTTTCAGAACTCTGACGACCTTTGCGATTGTGGCGCTGGCAGGCACGGCCTCCGCACAGGACCGCACCCCAGAAGAGGCGATGCGCATCGCCAAAGAAAGCCGCATGTGCGGAGATTTCGAGATTCTGCGCGCGGAATGGCGTCGGCACGGTAATATCGGCGTGTTGTGCGAAGGGGTCGCGGCCGTACCGCCCTCGGCGGCTGGTATGGGCGAGGCGACCAACTTTGTCCCGCTGATCGGCGGTTTGGGCACGATCCTTGGCGGCGTTGGCGGCGCGGTCGTGGTAGGGGCTCTGGTCGGTGGATCCAGCACCTCGGACACCCAGTAACCTAGGCCAATACCCCGGGCAAATCCCTTTGGTTCATAAATTATCTCAGCACTGGGCGATGCCCAGACGAATAAGCTGCGCCCCATACATGGTGTAATATCCGTCGGATTTATACCGCCCCTCGGTCATGTACCAGTCGCGCAAGCGCGCCGGGTAATAAGACGCAATAACCGAAGACCAGTACTCGAACTGATGCGGCTTCAGAGGTTTGCCATGCGCGCTGGGCCCGTGGAAACCAAACTTGGTGTTGGGATCAACGCAGACATCCCCGGCCCCCAGATACATCGTGCAAGAGGACAGGCAGACCTTGCCACGGATCTCGACCCGCTGATGACGGGACTAAATCCTGGCGATCTCTTGAGCGCGATTTCCCACAACGCCACCACGGTCATTGTGAACAACGCGCACAACCATCGCATTCGGCCCGGCCTGGGCCATATTCGGATTCATTACACCAGCTATCGCCACGCTTAGGCAAAATGCCAAAGCCAGCGATCTGCGCAGGCAGCTACGCGCAGACGGAATTCTCATTTTTGCCTTTCCACGGGACTCATCTGCGGCCCCCACCGCAGAACGCCCGTTTCGTGGTCATATTTAACGTGCAGACGGGCTGACTTTAGGTCAGCACAAGCATACTGGCCATCTTTTTGTCACAATGCAAAACTTGTATTTTGACTTATCTAACTGATTTTTAATAATATTAATTAGTTGAAAGGTTAAGTTAACTGCCTCATTTCTGCCCCAATCGCGCCCCAATCGGCCCAAATGATCCAGATTGGCCACGATTTCACGAATCAAATCCCGCCGTTATTCGCAACGGTTGAATGAAACTTGCCCGCCAAGATACTGATTCAATGTGAGGTTTGTGACGTCAGCCGGTCTGGCGCTTCACCGATTTTTGCGCGCAAAAGTCGTGTAGGGCCTGCACCACCTCAGAGCCCGGCTTGACCATCGCCGGATCGGTCCCCACCAGTGTAATCACAGCCTGCGCCTCGTTTTGCCAATCCAGGACCGGCGCCGCGACCGCGACCAGACCGGGGATATACTCCCCTTTGACACAGGCGAACCCGTCCTTGCGGATTTGCGCCACCAACGTGTTCAGAGCCGTTTTGTTCGGCGTTACGTCCACCAGAATTCCGGGGTTCCGCGCGGCGCGGCGCAACTCTTTTTCGCGCTGAATGCTGATCGCACCGTCCGGAGCCCAGGCCAGAAAGGCGCGCCCCGTGGCCGAATTCAGCAAAGGCAGCGTTGTCCCCAATCCCATCGAGGTCACTGTGGGAATCTCGCCTCTTTGCCAGCGCACGATCGTCGCGCCTTCAGTGCCCCAAACCGCCAGCAAAGCCGTCACCCCGGTCCGCGCTGCCAGATCAGGCAGCCCATCCGCTGCGGCATTCACGAAATCGTGGCGCGCCAACGCCGACAGGCCCAGCTGAAGCGCACCGGGCCCCAGATCATATTGCCCCGAGCGCCCCTCCTGCCGGACCAGATCAGCATGGATGAACGAGGCCAGATAGCGATGCACCTTGCTGGGCGGCATCCCGCAATCCCTGGCAATCTCGGACAGGCTGGCCGGGCCATTCAATGCGCTGAGATGCAGCAATACACTCAGCGCCGAATCCAACGATTTGATCCCTTGTCCGGCGCCTTGTTCGTCAGCCATTCAAACGCTCCTCAAGCCGGGATCGCAGCGCCAGCGTGTTGTCGGCGCTTATCCCCTTATCCGTTTTCCTGAAAATGCACCGCACTTCGGTGCCTGTAAAGCACAGCCGATCACCCACTCGGGTTTCATAGCGCACCGTCAACGCCCGCGCGCCCCATTCGATGTCCATCAGGCGAATCGACAGGGCGTCCCGGTCCCTCATGGGGGATTTGAACTGAGCCGAAGCATCCGCAAGACCCAAACCAACTGATCCGATCTCTTGGCAGATTTTCGCATGACCTCCGGCCCGGGACAGCATGTCATGAAAACAGGCATCCATCCAGCGGAAGCTATTGGGATAAAACACGATTCCGGCGGGATCGCAGTCGCCGAAAGTGACGGTATGGGCAAGCGTATGCAGCATCTTCATTTTTCCGTATTATAAAACTTATTGCGTAATTTGTAATTCTATCTTACCCCTTTATGAAAGTCGACAGATTACGGGAGGGATCATGTCCAAGCTGTCCAACATTGAAATTCTCGGCGGGGGACCCGCTGGCCTGTACACGGCGATCCTGATCCGGCGGCTGTTGCCGGACGTCCAGGTTCGCGTGACCGAGCAAAACCCCGAAGGCGCGACCTTTGGCTTTGGCGTGGTGTTTTCCGATCGCGCGCTAGAGTTCCTGAAGGCCGACGACCCTGAAACCCACGACCTGATCGTTCCGCAGATGGAGCGCTGGCAGAACATGACCCTGAACCTGCCAGAAGGACAGGTCACGCTGGACGGTGTGGGCTTTACCGCCATCGGGCGGCTGGAACTGATCGAGATCCTCAAGGATCGTGCCCGTGCCTTGGGTGTGCCAATCCGGTTTGAGACTCAGATTGATGATCTGGACGAGCTAGAGGCCGATCTGGTGATTGGTGCGGACGGGCTGAACTCTTTGGCGCGTCAATCGCTGGAACAGCACTTCAAACCCACGATCGAGCATTTCGACAACCACTTCGCCTGGTTTGGCGCGACTGTGCCTTTTGATACGCTGACTCAGACCTTTATCAACACCGACAAGGGACCGCTGAACGCGCACCACTATCGCTATGCGCCTGATCGCAGCACTTTCATCGTGGAATGCAGCGACGACGTCTATCAGGCCTATGGCTTTGACCAGATGAGCGAAGAAGAAAGCGCCAAACTGTGTGGCGAGCTGTTCAAGGACGTGCTGAAAGGCACCGATCTGGTCATCAACAAATCCATGTGGCGGCAATTCCCGCGTCTTTGGTGTGACAGCTGGATCGCACCCAAAGTCGCCATTCTGGGTGATGCAGTGCACACCGCGCATTTCTCGATCGGGTCGGGCACACGGCTGGCGATGGAGGATGCCATTGCCCTGGTCCATGCGTTGAAAGACAACGAAAGCGTAGAGGCCGCTTTGCAGACCTATCAGGCCGAGCGTCCTCCGGTTGCGAAAAAGATCGTGGATGCGGCCAATACCTCGGCCACTTGGTACGAGAGTTTCGGCGAAAAGATGGACCTGCCACCGCTGGATTTCGCCTTTAACTATCTGACACGATCCGGCCGTGTGGACATGGAGCGGATGCGCCAGATCACCCCGCAGTTCATGGCGCAATACGATGCGTACAAGGCGGCCCAACCGGACCCTATCGTTGACCCCGTGCCCGCAGGTGTACCGGGGTCTGCCGAGATCGGCTTTGACATAGCAGATCATCCCAACTGCTCTGAAATCCTGTGGCAAAACGCGACGCGTAATCCTGACAAGCTGGCCGTGATTGGCCCCAAGGGCAGCCTGACCTATGCCCAGCTGATCGCCGAGGCCGCCAAGTGGGGGAATGCCTTTACCCAGGCGGGGCTGAAACGGGGCGAGCGGATCGCGTTCTTCCTGGACGACACGCCCAGCTATCCGGCCGCGTTTTTTGGGGCGGTTCGGGCTGGATTCGTGCCTGTTTTGCTGAATATTCAGACCAAGCCGGACGTGTTGAATTACTTCTTGCAGGATACCGGCGCGCGGTTCGCCGTGACCGAGGCCGAGCTGGCCCCGGTATTCACCGGTGCGACCATCGCGGGGACGGATCTTCAGACCATTATCACCGTGAATGGCACCTCGGGCGATTGCATTGCAGATCATGAATTCCTGGCTGGGCAATCCGCAGTTCTGAACTGCGCTGATACCGGACCCGGGGAC
Organism: Thalassovita sp. ABM4_323; assembly: GCF_056158665.1. Taxonomy (NCBI): domain Bacteria; kingdom Pseudomonadati; phylum Pseudomonadota; class Alphaproteobacteria; order Rhodobacterales; family Roseobacteraceae; genus Thalassovita; species Thalassovita sp. ABM4_323. The sequence goes on from NZ_JBSWTS010000007.1 coordinate 754,822, forward strand.
ATGGCCTTCTGGATGTATTCCTCGGGCTCGACCGGGCGGCCCAAAGGGATCGTCCATCTGCATCACGACATGGCCTATACCCAGCAGTCCTTTGGCCAACATGTGCTGAAACTACAGCTGGACGACATCGCCTTTTCGGTGCCGAAAACCTATTTCGCCTATGGGTTCGGGAACTCGGTCACCTTCCCTTATTCGGTGGGGGCGACCGTGCTGCTGTTGCCCGGCCAACCACGCCCGGATGCGGTATTGGACGCGATCGAGACCTACAAACCGACCGTGCTGTTTGGCTTGCCGACGCTCTATACCGCGTTGGCCCGGTCTGAAAACGTGGAAAATCGGGATCTGTCGTCTTTGCGCCAGTCCATGTCAGCGGCCGAGATCCTGTCCGAAGATGTCTATGACGCGTGGAAATCCCTCGCAGGACACGGCCCAACCGAGGGGCTGGGCTCGACCGAAATGTTGCATGTCTACCTGTCCAATAGCCTGGATGATCATCGTCTGGGAGCCGCCGGAGCCCGCGTGCCGGGTTATGAGGTGCGTCTGGAAACGCCCGACGGACAGCCCGCCAAACCCGGAGAGGAAGGTGTGATGTTCGTGCGCGGCCATTCTTCGGCGCCGCAGTATTGGAACCGCCCGGACAAAACGGCTGACACTATGCGTGGCGAGTGGATCTATACAGGCGACCGCTTCATTGAACGGGATGGCTACTACTATTTCCAGGGCCGTGCGGACGAGTTGATCAAGGTGTCCGGACAATGGGTCTGGCCGCTCGAGGTCGAACGTTGCCTGAACGAACACCCCGACGTGCATGAATGCGCGGTGCTGGCGCAAGAGCTGGCCGACAAACGCATGGCATTGCGCGCCGTGGTGGCGCTGAAATCGGGCCGATCTGCAGGTGCGGACGAAACCGACCATCTGCGCGACTACGTCAAGTCGGTTCTGACGCCGTTCAAGGCCCCGCGCCTGTTCGACTATGTCGACGAGCTGCCCAAGACGGGAACAGGCAAGATCGACCGGCAGGCGTTGATCCAGATGACGGACGACCAAGCCGCCTAATCACTGCCTAATCACTGGCCCCGCGCAGGGCCACACATGTTCATTCAGGGAGGAAACAATGAACACTATCCGACGCACGATGCTTGCGGGCTTGACCGCTGCAACGGCCTTGTTTGCCAGCAACGCCTTTGCCGCCGAAATCACGCTGAAACTGCATCAATTTCTGCCGCAACAGGCCAACGTCCCGCGCCTGGTGCTGGACGAGTGGATCAAGCGGATCGAGGCCGGCACGGAGGGCCGGGTGAAGATCGAGCATTACCCCTCGATGCAGCTGGGGGGCAAACCGCCCGAACTGATGGCTCAGGTCGAAGACGGCATTGTCGATCTGGCCTGGACCGTGAACGGTTTCACACCCGGCCGCTTTCCGCGCTCCGAGGTGTTTGAGCTGCCGTTCCTGATGACCAATGCCGAGGCCACCAGCCGCGCCTATTGGGAATTGTTCGAAAAGGAAATGAAGGACACCGATTATCGTCGCGTCCACCTGATCGGCGCCTGGGTTCATGGCCCCGGCATGTTGCACACCAACAAACCGGTACGCACGATGCAGGACATGACCGGGATGAAGTTCCGCATCCCCAGCCGCATGGCCGGGTTCCTGTTGGAAAATCTTGGCGCTGTGCCGATCGGCATGCCGGTCACTGCGATCCCCGAGGCTCTGTCCAAAGGCGTGATCGACGGGGCTGTGATCCCGTGGGAGGTCACGACCGCCCTGAAAGTCCCCGAACTGGTGCATAACCACACCGAATTTGCGGATGGATTTGCCTTTTACACGCTGACCTTCACGCTGGCGATGAACAAGGACCGCTATGAAAGCCTGCCCGACGACATCAAGGCCGTGTTCGACGCCAACTCGGGCATCGAGTTCTCGGCATTTGCCGGTGCGCAACAGGCCGGCGCGGATGGTCCGGCCCGTCAAAAGGCCGTGGATGCCGGGAACATGGTCATTACGGTTTCGGCCGAAGACAGCGAGAAGTGGAAGGCCTTCGCCCAGCCTGTCTATGACCGTTGGGTCGAAGATGTCACCGCGAAAGGGATCGACGGCGCGGCCCTATTGGCCGAGGCCAAGGCATTGATCCAGAAACACACCGACGGGAAGTAATCTTCCTGTCATCCCGTGGGGGTAAGGCCGGCCTTAGGGTCGGCCTTACTTTTTGCGCACCATTCTTTTCCACAGAATTTCGAGCGGATGACCTGTGGCTTGCGGCATAGCGCGCGTTGACCAGAAAAGCCTTGATTGCAGGCGGAAACGGCTTCTATAGACAACCATTCCTTCACCACGTGGCATTAGGAATTGGGCGATAGATACAAATGGGGCATCATGTCACGATCCTGTATCTTGCATCCCGACCCCTTTTGGTATACCACGGCATGCAGCCAGCTTTTCCCGGGCTCGCCAGACGAATCTGAAGCCCGGTCTCCAAGCTTTAATCTTACACTCAGACGCCGGAATCATCATGAGCTTGTATTCAGATTACCTTACCGAGATTGAGACCCGTAAAGAACAGGGTCTGCACCCCAAGCCCATCGACGATGGTGCCCTGGTCAGCGAATTGATCGCCCAGATCAAAGACACCGGGAACGAGCATCGCGACGCTTCGTTGAACTTTTTCATCTATAACACCCTGCCCGGCACCACGAGCGCCGCAGGTGTAAAGGCGCAGTTCCTGAAAGCCATCATTCTGGGCCAGGAAACCGTTGCCGAAATCACCCCGGCCTATGCGTTTGAACTGCTGTCGCACATGAAGGGCGGTCCCTCGATCGCGGTGCTGCTGGACATCGCCCTGGGCGATGACGCCGCGCTGGCCGCTGATGCCGCCGAAGTGCTGAAGACGCAGGTCTTCCTGTACGAAGCCGACATGGACCGCCTGGCCGAGGCCCACGGCGCGGGCAACGCTGTCGCCACGGACATTCTGGAAAGCTATGCCAAGGCTGAGTTCTTCACCAAGCTGCCCGATGTCGAAGAAGAGATCAAAGTTGTCACCTATATCGCCGCCGAAGGCGATATCTCGACCGACCTGTTGTCGCCCGGCAACCAGGCCCACAGCCGCGCCGACCGTGAACTGCACGGCAAATGCATGATCACCCCCGAAGCTCAGGCTGAAATCCAAGAGCTGCAAAAAGCCAACCCCGGCGCCCGCGTCATGCTGATCGCGGAAAAAGGCACCATGGGTGTGGGTTCGTCGCGTATGTCGGGTGTGAACAACGTCGCGCTGTGGACCGGTAAACAGGCCTCGCCCTACGTTCCCTTCGTGAACATTGCCCCTGTTGTGGCCGGCACCAATGGTATCTCGCCGATCTTCCTGACCACCGTGGGCGTGACCGGCGGCATCGGTCTGGACCTTAAAAACTGGGTCAAGAAAACCGACGCCGACGGCAACACCGTCATGGACGAAAACGGCGATCCCGTGCTGGAGCAGGTCTACTCGGTCGAAACCGGCAAGGTTCTGACGATCAACACCAAAGACAAGAAGCTGTACGACGCCGATGGCGCCGAGCTGGTCGACATCTCGGGCGCGCTGACCCCGCAGAAGGTCGAATTCATCAAAGCGGGCGGTTCCTACGCTGTGGTCTTTGGTAAAAAGCTGCAAACATTCGCTGCTGAAGCCCTGGGTCAGGACCTGAAATCGGCCTATGCGCCCTCGAAAGAGGTGGCGATCGAAGGCCAGGGTCTGACCGCGGTTGAAAAGATCTTTAACCGCAATGCACGTGGCACCACCCCCGGTACGGTTCTGCACGCCGGTTCGGACGTGCGTGTTCAGGTCAACGTGGTTGGCAGCCAGGACACCACTGGTCCGATGACCGCCCAAGAGCTGGAGGCCATGGCCGCCACCGTGATCTCGCCGTCGGTTGACGCCGGGTATCAGTCGGGCTGTCACACCGCGTCGGTTTGGGATCTGAAGGCTCAGGCCAACATCCCCAAGCTGATGAGCTTTATGAACAACTTCGGCCTGATCACCGCGCGTGACCCGCAGGGTGAATACCACGCCATGACCGACGTGATCCACAAAGTGCTGAACGACATCACCGTGGACGATTGGGACATCATCATCGGCGGCGACAGCCACACCCGTATGTCCAAAGGCGTCGCGTTTGGCGCGGACTCGGGCACCGTTGCTCTGGCGCTGGCCACCGGCGAAGCCACCATGCCGATCCCGGAATTGGTCAAGGTGACCTTCAAAGGCACCATGAAAGACCACATGGATTTCCGGGACGTGGTGCACGCCACCCAGGCGCAGATGCTGAAACAGCACGGCGACAACGTGTTCCAGGGCCGCATCATCGAGGTGCATATCGGCACTCTGCTGGCGGACCAGGCGTTCACCTTCACCGACTGGACGGCCGAGATGAAAGCCAAGGCCTCGATCTGTATCTCGAATGACGACACGCTGATCGGCTCGCTGGAGCTGGCCAAATCGCGTATCCAGATCATGATCGACAAAGGCATGGACAACGAAGCGCAGACCCTGCAGGGCCTGATCGACAAAGCCGACAAGCGCATCGCCGAAATCCAGTCGGGTGACAAGCCCGCCCTGTCGCCCGATGACAGCGCCAAGTACTTTGCCGAAGTTGTCGTCGATCTGGACGAAATCAACGAACCGATGATCGCAGACCCCGACGTGAACAACGCCGACGTCTCCAAGCGCTATACCCACGACACCATCCGCCCGATCTCGTTCTACAAGGCCGAGAAAAAAGTGGACCTGGGCTTTGTGGGCTCGTGCATGGTGCACAAGGGCGACATGAAGATCGTCGCTCAGATGCTGAAGAACCTGGAAAAGGTTCAAGGCGAGGTCAAGTTCAACGCGCCGTTGGTCGTGGCTGCCCCCACATACAACATCATCGACGAGATGAAGGCCGAGGGTGATTGGGAAATCCTGCAGAAATACTCGGGCTTCGAGTTCGACGATCTGGCCCCGAAAAGCACCGCCCGCACCGAGTACGAGAACATCCTGTACCTGGAGCGTCCCGGCTGTAACCTGTGCATGGGTAACCAGGAAAAGGCCGCCAAGGGCGACACCGTTCTGGCCACCTCGACCCGCCTGTTCCAGGGCCGCGTCGTGGAAGACAGCGCCGAGAAGAAGGGTGAATCGCTGCTGGCCTCGACCCCGGTTGTGGTTCTGTCGGCCATCCTGGGCCGCACCCCGACCATCGAGGAATACAAGGTCGCCGTTGAAGGCATCGACCTGACCAAATTTGCCCCGCCCAAGGAAATCCCGGGCACCGCACGTTCGGTCCATTTCTAAGGCTTGGCCACATATGAAACGAAAGAAGCGCCAGTTTGGCGCTTCTTTTTTTATTTCAGCAGGTCTTCGATGTCCTGCCGAATTCGAGCCGAGCTGGGGTTGGTATTTGATCCATAAGTCTGGACCACGCCGCCATCAGGGCCAATCAGCACCTTGTTAAAGTTCCATTTGGGGGCAAAGCCAGCCTCGGCCTTCAACGAGCGATAAAACGGATGCGCATCGCGGCCCCGGACATGCGTGATCACGGTCATGGGCATGTCGATCCCATATTGCAGCTCGCAAAACTCTTTGACCTCGGCATTGCTGGACAATTCCTGCCGGAAATCGTTCGAGGGCACCGCCAGCACGATCAGCCCACGGTCGCGATAGGTGTCATACAGCGCCTGCAGGCCACTATACTGCTTGGTAAAGCCGCACCGAGACGCTGTATTGACCACCAGCACCGGCTGACCCGTCCATTGCGACAGGGACAGCGTGCCGCCGTCGATTGACTCAAACGGCGCGTCCAGTTCCAAAGCACTGGCTTGCAGGGCGGTTAACATCACCGCCAGGATCGCGAAAATTCGGGTCATTTGCGTACCTCCTTTTTCAGGATACGCGACCACGAACCGTTTGGACCAAAGAAAAACCGGCCTGATTGCCCAGACCGGTTTTCAATTTATCCGCCGAAATCATCCAGCATGATATCTTCGCGATCAACGCCCATTTCCAAGAGCATGTTGATCACCGACTGGTTCATGATGGGCGGGCCACACATGTAGTATTCGCAATCCTCGGGGTTCGGGTGATCCTTGAGGTATTCGTCGTGCAGCACGTTGTGGATAAAGCCGGTGTAGCCACCCCAGTCATCCTCGGGCAGGGCATCCGAAAGCGCCACGTGCCAGGTGAAGTTGGGGAATTCCTTGGCCAGCTCGTCGAAATCTTCGACAAAGAACATCTCTTTCTTGGAACGCGCACCGTACCAGAAGGTGATCTTGCGATCCTTGTTCTTCAGGCGCTTCAGCTGGTCAAAGATGTGCGAACGCATGGGCGCCATACCAGCACCACCGCCGATGAACACCATTTCCTTTTCGGTCTCGCGGGCGAAGAATTCGCCGAACGGGCCGGAAATGGTGACCTTGTCACCCGGCTTCAGGTTGAAGATGTACGAGGACATCTGACCGGCAGGAATACCCGTCGAACCCGGAGGCGGCGAAGCCACGCGGACATTCAGCATGATGATGCCTTTTTCGTCCGGGTAGTTGGCCATCGAATAGGCCCGCTCGATCGGTTCAGCCACCGTGGAGTCGTACTGCCACAGGTTAAATTTGTCCCAGTCTTCGCGATATTCTTCCTGCACGTCGAAATCGGTGTATTTCAACTGGTGCGCCGGGGCTTCGATCTGGATGTAGCCACCCGCACGGAAGTTCACGTCCTCGCCCTCGGGCAGTTCCAGAACCAGCGCCTTGATAAAGGTCGCGACGTTGTCGTTGGAACGAACGGTGCATTCCCATTTCTTAACGCCGAAGACTTCTTCGGGGACTTCGACTTCCATGTCTTGCTTGACCGCCACCTGACAGGACAGACGGTCACCGCAAGCCGCTTCACGCTTGGTGATATGGCTTTCTTCGGTGGGCAGGATCGACCCGCCACCCGAGTGGATTTTCACACGACACTGCGCACAGGTGCCGCCGCCGCCACAGGCCGACGGGACGAACAGCTGTTGTTCCGCCAGCGTTTGCAGCAGCTTGCCACCAGCGGGAACCGAGATGGTCTTCTCGCCGTTGATGGTGATGTTCACGTTGCCGCTGGACACCAGTTTTGACCGAGCGGCCAGAATGATCGTCACAAGCGCAAGGACGATCAGGGTGAACAGGACAATTCCAAGGCCGAATGTTTCCATAACTTTGGATCCTCAGAGTTTCACGCCAGAGAAGGACATGAAGGCCAGAGCCATCAGACCTGCGGTGATAAAGGTGATGCCCAGGCCTTGCAGCCCGTCGGGAATGTCAGAGTATTTCAGCTTTTCCCGCACACCCGCCATTGCGGTGATGGCCAGCGCCCAGCCAAAGCCAGACGAAACGCCATAGGTCGCGGCCTCGGTGAAGTTATAGCCACGCTCCACCATGAACAGCGAGCCACCCAGGATGGCACAGTTCACCGTAATCAGGGGCAGGAAAACACCCAAGGCGTTGTAAAGTGGCGGGAAATACTTGTCCAAAACCATTTCCAGGATTTGAACCAGCGCCGCGATCACCCCGATATACGAGATCAGACCCAGGAAGGTCAGATCGACCTCGGGGAAGCCAGCCCAGGCCAGCGCGCCGGGCGCCAACAGGTAGGACAAGATCAGGTTGTTGGCCGGCACGGTGATCGCTTGCACGATCATCACCGAGATACCAAGACCAATCGCCGTCGAAATCTTTTTCGACACCGCGATGAACGTACACATGCCCAAGAAGAAGGACAGGGCCAGGTTTTCGACAAAGATCGCCTTGACCGCGAGGGAGATGAGACCTTCCATCAGTGCGCCTCCACCGTTTGAATTTTGTATTCACGATCTTCGACCTGACCGGGTTTCCATGTGCGGAAGGCCCAGATGATCAGACCGATGATGAAGAAGGCCGAAGGCGGCAGCAGCAGCAAGCCGTTGGGCACGTACCAGCCGCCGTTGTTGACCGTCTCCAGGATGGTCACACCAAACAGGCTCCCCGAGCCGAACAGCTCGCGAATGACGCCGACCAGCATCAGGATCAGGCCATAGCCCAGACCGTTGCCGACCCCGTCGATAAAGCTGTCGATGGGCGGGTTTTTCATCGCGAAAGCCTCGGCGCGGCCCATGACGATACAGTTGGTGATGATCAGGCCGACAAAAACCGACAGGGTTTTCGAAATCTCAAAGGCGTATGCCTTGAGCATCTGATCCACCAGGATCACCAGCGAGGCGATGATCACCATCTGCACGATGATCCGGATCGAGCCGGGGATCTGGCTGCGGATCATCGAGATGAACATGGACGAAAACGCCGTCACCAACGTCACCGCGATGGCCATCACAAAGGCAACCTGCAAGGACGAGGTCACCGCCAGGGCCGAACAAATGCCCAGCACCTGTAGCGTGATCGGGTTGTTGTCGACCAGCGGATCGACCAGCATTTCTCTGCGCTTATGAGCCATTAGACATTCCCCGCTTTCAGGTTCTCAAGGAACCGGGCATAGCCCGCTTCCCCCATCCAGAAGTTCACCAGGTTGTGGACACCGGCCGTGGTCAGCGTCGCACCGGCCAGTGCATCGATGTGATGCTCGGGGCCAGCGGCCGGAACCGCCTTGGTCACGCTGATTTGCAGCTTGCCGGTTTCATCGGCCAGCTTCTTGCCATTCCACAGGGCTTTCCAACGCGGGTTGTCCACCTCGGCGCCCAGACCGGGCGTTTCGGCGTGTTCATAGAACTGCAACCCGAAGATATCGTTGCCGTTTTCCTCGAGCGCAATGAAGCCATAGAGCGTGGACCACAGGCCATAGCCGTGCAGCGGCAGGATCACCTTGTCGATGGCGCCGGCCTCGTCGCGCAGCAAGTAAACAGTGACAAACTTGCCCTGACGGCCAATGCCCGCCGGGTCATCGCTGAGCGCAACCGAGGTCGCCGGATCATCCGCAGCAGCGCGGTCATCAAAATTGGCCGGGTCGAACTGATCGGTGAATACGCCGGTCTCCAGCTCCAGGATTTGAGGTTCAAAGGCGGCGAAGGCCTCGACCACGTCCTGTGCGGGATCATAGATGCCCGCGACCTGCAGAATGTTGATCTGTTTGTCCTTCAGCGCGTTCACAGCCTGCAGCGGGCGCAAGGCCACGGCAGCTGCGGACACGACGATCGAGGCGACCAGGCAGACAGCAACGGCCACGAAAATCGTCTTACCCACGGTATCAGGCGGCGCATCCAGGAAACGGCGGATGAAACCTTTGGCTTCGGCGGGGGTCTGGTTGTTATCAGCCATGTCGCTTTGCCCTGCGTTTGATGTTGGCCTGAACGACGAAATAGTCGATCAGGGGTGCGAAGACGTTGCCGAACAGGATCGCCAGCATCATGCCTTCGGGGAAGGCGGGGTTCACAACGCGGATCATCACCACCATGAACCCGATTAGCGCACCATAGAAATAGCGCCCCATATTCGTGTGCGAGCCCGAGACAGGTTCGGTCACCATGAACACCAGACCAAAGGCATAGCCGCCCACGACCAGGTGCCAGTACCAAGGCATCGCGAACATCGGATTGGTGTCAGAACCGACCCAGTTCAGCAGCAACGAGAACCCGATCATCCCGGCCAGGCAGCCCACGACCATTCGGTAGTTGGCGATCTTGGTGGCCAACAGGAAGGCCAGGCCGATCAGGCAGGCCAGGGTCGAGGTTTCGCCCATCGAACCGGGGATAAAGCCATAGAAGCTGTCCCACCAGCTCATGCCGCGAGCGGCCAGTTCCTGGTACCCTTCCGATGCGGATACGGCCAGCGCGGTAGCGCCGGTGAAACCGTCGACAGGTACCCAAACGCTGTCGCCGGACAGCTGTGCCGGATAGGCAAAGTACAGGAAGGCACGACCGGTCAGCGCAGGGTTCAAGAAGTTCTTGCCAGTGCCGCCGAACACCTCTTTGCCGATCACGACGCCAAAGATAATGCCCAGTGCAACCTGCCACAGGGGCGTGGTCGCCGGAACGATCAGCGCGTACAGCATCGAAGAAACCAGGAAGCCCTCGTTTACCTCGTGTTTACGGATCGTGGCAAAGACCACCTCGAAAATACCGCCTGCAACCAGCGTCACGATATAGATCGGCAGGAAATACAGCAGCCCGTGCAGCATATTCGCCAGCGGGTTGGCGGCGTTAAAGCCGATACCCAGCCCGTCGATGATGGCCGCGCGCCAGCCCGAGGCGCCAAATTCGGCGATAGCCATGTTGGTCTGATAGCCCGTGTTATACAGCGCCATCAGGATACAGGGGATCGTGGCGATCACGACGTAGGTCATGATCCGCTTCATATCCACATACGAGCGCGCGTGCGGCGCGACGGTGGTCACGGTCTTCGGGGTGTACAGAAAGCTTTCGACCATCTCGTAGATGGGGAAGTATTTCTCGTACTTGCCGCCTTTTTCGAATTGCGGCTCGATCCGATCAAAGAAGTTACGCAGCCCCATGACTTACCCCTCTTTCTCGATCTTGGTGAGGCAGTCGCGCAGGGCGAGGCCATATTCATATTTCGCGGGGCAGGCAAAGCCGACAAGACCCAGGTCTTCTTCGTCCAGTTCCAGCGCGCCCAGCAGCTGAGCCTGGTCGGTGTCCATCACCAGCAGCGCCCGCAGCAATTGCGTGGGCAGGTAATCCTGCGGCATCAGCGTTTCGAAGGTGCCGGTCGGCACCATCGCGCGGCGACCACCGTTGAGGTTCGAGGTCAGCGGGAACTTGGCGCGCGACAGGGCCGAACCCAGCACCGGCTGCACCGCGTATTTGGCAAACATCGGGCGGATCCAACCCATCGGGATTTGCTTGTGATCTTCCTCGATCAAAGTGATCTGACGGGCATAGCGGCCCAGATACCCGTTTGCGCCTTCGCCCATGCGACCGCTGAGGACCGAGCCCGAGATCAAGCGCACCGGCAAATCCTGTGGCAGATCATCGGCGGCCAGATCCGCCATCGAGGCCCCGGCAACGGTCTGGACCAGGCAAGGATCCTTGCAGACCGGACCGGCCAGCGAAATCACGCGCGTGGTATCCAGCGCGCCGGTCAGCAGCAGACGGCCAATCACGATCACGTCGTGATACCCGATGGTCCAGACGGGCTGTTCCGCCTTGGGCGGGTGCAGGAAATGGATATGTGTGCCGGGCAGGCCCGCGGGGTGCGGACCGGCAAAGGCCGCAGGCTCTACGCCCGGCAGATCCCCGCCCGGGATGTCGGCACCGTCCGCCTGACACAGATATGTAGCTCCATCGGTCAGCGTCGCGATGGCTGCCAGGCCTTTCGAGAACGCCTCGGCCTCGGCGGCGATGATCGGCGCGGGATCGGCGGCCAGCGGCTCGGTCTCCATCGCGTTGACGAAAATCGCGGTCGGGCGCGTATCCGGTGCGGGCACCTTGGAATACGGACGCGTCCGGAACGAGGTCCACAAACCCGCAGCGCACAGACGTTCGGCCAGGCCCTCGGGGGTGTCGGCATTCCCAACGCCCGAGAAATCAACAGGCGCGGCGCCCTCTTTGACTTCGATCTCGATACTGATCAGTTTGCGACGCGCCCCGCGGTTGATCGCCTTAACCTGCCCTGAGACGGGCGATACGATCTGAACTTCGGGCATGTCCTTGTCGATCATCACCGGAGAGCCGGCGCCAACCAGGTCTCCTTCGGCGACCAGAATGCGCGGCTTGAGGCCGACATAGTCGTCCCCCAGAATCCCCACAGTCTTGGCAATCGGCTTGGCTTGAATTTCGGCCTTTGGCGCCCCTTGAATTGGGACATCCAGACCTTTTCTTAACGAAAAACGCTTCAACGTCTCTGACCTCTGGCGGAATTTTGTTGGCTTATGCGATACACGGGCCATTTGTGAAAGTGCAAATGTCGACTTTTTGCCTATTTACCTGTTGAAAATGCCCTGAAACTGGCCGAAACGCCTATCCCAAGTCATACTGACCCGAATGGGAATGCTATTGTGTCCGAACCAGCTGTACTCTCTCGCCGATCATTCCTTTTGATGTCTCTGGCCCTTGCGGCGTGTAAACCCAATTCCCGCGTTTTGCGGATCTCGGGCGTCACCATGGGGACCACCTTTAATGTGGTTGCCATCGACAAGAATCGCCGGGTCGACGATGCCGAGGCACGGGCGAAAATTGACGCTGCGTTAGAGACCGTCAATCGACAAATGTCCAACTGGGACAACACGTCCGAAATCTCGCGGTTCAATGCTCAAACAAGCACCAAACCGGTTGCTCTTTCACCCGAACTGATGGGTTTGATGCACGCGGCTGAACAGGTGCACATCGCCAGCGAAGGTCGGTTCGACACCACGATGGGCCCCCTGATCGAGCTGTGGGGATTTGGCAAAGACGGGCAGACGCAATTTCCGACCGACACCCAGATCGTCCAGGCGCTGGCGCGGTCTGGTCATGCGGACACTTTGATTGTTGGTGAAACCACCCTGCAAAAGAAACAGCCCGATACACAGGTGTATCTGGCCGCGATCGCCAAGGGCTATGGCGCGGATCAGGTGGGGCGGGCGTTGGAAACGCTGGGGATCACCGATTACATGGTTGAGATCGGCGGCGACCTTTATGCCTCGGGGACCAACCCGAACGGCCAGCCCTGGCAAATCGGCATCGAGAAACCCGCCGCCCTGTCGGGTGGGCTGATCGATGTGGTCGGAGTGTCGAACCTGGGGATGGCGTCCTCGGGCGATTATCGGAACTATTTCGAACAGGACGGCAAGCGGTTCTCGCACATTATCGACCCTGTCACCGGACGCCCCATCACGCACAAGACCGCCTCGACCACGGTTCTGGCGGAAAACGGCATGTTGGCGGATGCATGGGCGACCGCAATGCTGACTTTGGGCCGCGAAAAAGGACTTATGATCGCAGAAGCACAAAATCTTGCTGTTCTGTTCATTGAACGTGATACAAACTCGGCCGAGCTTGTGTTTAAACCCACTGCAAGTTCGCAATTCACCGCGCTGACGTCGTAATACCCAAAAGGACTTGCCACCATGGCCACGTTTTTCTTTGCTTTCGGACTGCTGCTGCTGATTATTCTGGGCATGTCCCTGGGCGTCATCATGATGAACAAGTCCATCAAGGGCAGCTGCGGTGGCCTGAACGCGATCAGCGACGCGGATCAATGCGTGGTGTGCAAGAAAGACATCGACCCCGACAGCCCTCTGCGCGACCGACTGGCCTGTCCGCGCGCGAAAAAGATGTTGGAACGCGCCCAGTTAGAGGCCGAAAACGCCTGAACCGGGCCTTAGGTCGCCAACGGCACAAATCCCAAAATCAGCAGGCCCGCTGCGGCCAGCGCCCCGTAGAGCCAAAGCTGCCAACGCGGTCCTTCGGCCTTCCAAACACGCCTATATTGATAGCCAAACAGGCAGGCCAGAACAAAGATCACGGTCGCAATCAGGGGTGTCAGCGTGATGTCGGGCAATCTTCTCTCCGCATATTCAGAAATTGCGTTATGGTGGAGGTCATAACCGATATCAACTCGTTCTGGGAGGAAATGCAGACATGCCAACTTCGTATCAGGCTCCAATGCGCAAGGATCAGGCCAAGACCCAAACTCAAAGCCAAAGCCAGTCGACGAACATGCAGTCAGCGGCGGCGTCTGTCGGGGATTTGCTGAAAAACAAGGGCACGGATGTCTATACGATTTCTCCGGATGCAACGCTGCACAGCACGGTTGAAACCCTACGCGACAAACGAATTGGCGCCCTGGTTGTGGCCGACGAGTTGGGCGCCCTAGCCGGCATCCTGTCCGAGCGCGACATCGTGCGCAAACTGGCTGACACACCCGGTCAGACGCTGCCACAGCTGGTCAAGGACGTGATGACCAAGGACGTGGAAACCTGCAGCCCCTCGGATCCGCTGGTGTCTGTCCTCAAGCGCATGACCGAAGGCAGGTTTCGCCACATGCCGGTCCTGGATAACGGGGCCCTGGCCGGGATGGTGACAATCGGCGACGTGATCACCTATCGCCTGACGGAACTAGAACACGAAGCCCTGCAAATGAAACAGCTGATCGTCGGATAACGGCCCAGCGCAGGTGTCCAAGTGCCAGGCACGGCGCTTGGACAAACGTGCTTGCATGGGAAGGCCGGAATGTCTAAACGGTCCCTGCGTCGCCGCATTAGCTCAGCTGGTAGAGCAATCGCTTCGTAAGCGATGGGTCGGGGGTTCAAGTCCCTCATGCGGCACCATTTCCTGCCAAAACCGTTGCGCTCTCGCTTCACGCTGACGTGCCAACACCATCCCCATCAGTGAACGCATCTGCGGGACCGAAATTTCGGCGATCTTCCGGGTTGCTGTTACCAGATATGATTTCCGGCACGAACGAGGTATCGACCACGCGCAAGGCGAACAGGTCCATTTTGATCGTGCGAACCGGATGGACGGTCGCATTGGCAAGATCAGGAGCGCGCGTCAAAGCGCAGGCAGTTGCCCACGCTGTACCCCGCAACCGCCCGACCCAAGCCTAGTGGATCGCTGCATACATGATCCGCTTCTCGTCGGCCTCCTGGGCGGAAAGTTCCTCGACCACCTTGCCTTGCCGCGCGACAAGAATTCGATCGGACAGCGCCAGAATCTCGGGCAGATAGGACGAGATCACAACAACCGCGTTGCCCTCGTCTGCCAGCTTCTCGATCAGCGCATGGATCTCGGCGATGGCACCGACATCGACCCCGCGGGTCGGTTCGTCAAAGATGATCAACTGCGGTTCCTGAACCAGCGATTTGGCGATCACCACTTTCTGCTGGTTCCCGCCTGACAGCTCGATCACGCTGGCCCCGCGCGAGGTCTTTTTGATGTTCAGAGCCTTGGACCACGTCTCGCCAAGCGCCTTTTCCTGACCACGCCGGACCCACAGATCGCGCCAGCGCCGTCGCGCTAGATGAGCGATATGGATGTTGCGCGCGGGGCTCATCATTTCAAAGAAGCCTTCGACCTTTCGGTCTTCGGTGACATAGGCAATTCCGTCCCGGATTGCGGGGGCAGGCGTGCGATAGCGGACCTTGCGACCGTTCAGCTCGATCTCGCCCCCATGCAGCCAGTTGCGTTTCAGGGCCCCGGAAACGATCTTGAACGTTTCTGTGCGCCCGGCGCCGACCAAGCCAAACACCCCGGTTACCTGACCTGCAAAGATCGAGAACGAGGTGTTCTGCACCACCCCCGCCATGCGCAGGTTTTGCACCGACAGAACGCGCGCGCCCTCGAGGCGAACATCGTCTTCATCCCCTCGCTTGTGGCCATAAAAGCTCTGAGACAGGTCCCGCCCGATCATCGCCTTGACGATGGTTTCCCTGTCCAGTTGGCTGGCATCTTCGGTCAGCACGCGCTTGGAATCCCGCAACACTGTGATCCTGTCCGAGATGTCCAGCGCCTCTTCCAATGCATGCGAGATGAACACCACGGACACGCCACGTTTTTTCAGGTCGCGGACCAGTTTGAAAAAGTGCTGCTTTTCCTCGGGAGTCAGCGTCGCGGTGGGTTCGTCAAAGATGATGACCCGCACATTGTGCAAAACAGCTCGGGCGATTTCGACCATCTGCCGCTTTGCAGCCCCCAGCAGCTGTACATTGGCGGTGGGGCTGACATCGAAGTTCAATGATTGCAGAAATTGCTGAGCCGCGATGTTGATGCCCCGCAGGCGATTGAACCAGCTTTCCTGACCCAGAAATAGGTTCTGCGCCACCGTCATAGACGGCACCAGCGAGGTTTCCTGAAACACCATCGCCACGCCCAGGTGCAACGCCTCTTTGGGGCCCGCCGGAGCATGCGGGACACCGTCCAGCAGGATTTCGCCCTCGTCCAGATGCACAACGCCCGAAATGGCCTTTGTTAGGGTCGATTTCCCCGCCCCGTTTTCGCCCAGCAACGAATGGATTTCGCCAGGGCGCAGGTCAAAATCCACCCCGTCGATGGCTGCAGCCCCACCATAGCGTTTGACCGCGCCCTTGATTTCAATGATTGACTCGATTGTCATGCCTGTGCCCCCTCGGCAATTCTGCTGGATGGCAGTCTCAGAATTGCGTTCACACCATGCGAAAGAAAGAACAGCGCGTCCGGGGTTTCGGCCACGGCGGTGATGCCGTGGTGGCACCCGTCGACCCGCGAATGCAACGAGAACACCGGCTGACCGCTGTCCGACAAGCGGATCACCAGGCCATAGCTGCGCGGCGGTGCCCAGGGTTTCAAGACACCCATCTGTTTGATCGCCCCGCCCTGCAAGGGTTCCAGGAACGATGCGGGCGGACGCACTTGGGGGGCGACCCACAGCTCGGGCGGGATCGAGCGCATCATCTCTTCGCGAAAGTCCCGTTCCCGCAGCACGAATTCCACCAGCTGCGTACGGCAGGCAAAGACACTCAGCCAATAGCCTCCACCCGCAGCCGGGCATATCCGCGAGGGATAACCGGGCATGTTTTCCAATACCGGGCGGCCGTCGCTCAGCCGCACCAGGCGATGCCGCCAGCTTTCGCTTGCCCAGATATCTTGATCGTTTAACGCGAGGCCAAAGGCATATCCCAGCCCTTTGCTCAGCACCGAAACACCGCTTGGCGACAGTTTCAGAACCCGGCCATCCTGGCGCAGCTCCATCAGGTCCCGCTGCCATTGCCCCGGGTCGTGCTCGCGGCTGCCATCCGTCGCGATCAGCGCCTCGCCCTGTGCAACAAGCGCATTGATCGCGGTAAAGGCGATGCCGTCGGCCTCGTGCCAGATCTGCCCGTTCTGGTCTCCGCCAAACACTTCGATCCGGCGACCATCAACCGCCAGCGCGAATCCGCCCTGCCACGGTGCAAGCGCCGTGATCTGCCCATCGGTCTGCAGGATTTCGGTGCGCTCTCCTTGCGCTTCGGCCCGGTATAGACCGGCGCCATCGCTAAAATAGATCTGACCGTCATGAGCCACCAGATCGCCCGGCGCCTGCAAGGGCATCCATTCCTCGGCCTCGTCCAGCAGGTGATTTGGTTTCAACACCCCATCGAATACCGGCACCGTCACGGCAGCGCTGCCACGGCCCAGTCGCCGATCGATGAATTCGCGTACGCCCTTGATCATGCGTCACCGCCTTTCTTCCACCGGCGGTCATAATGGACATAGTCCGGTGCGCCTTCCTCTTCGGGCAGTTTGAAACGGCCGATCCGGTTGTTGGACAGACCGCCAAGATACAGCCAGCCCTTGTGTTCCCGCATCGAGGTGATCATGGGGTGGTTCACCCCCTGCGGATCCCAGAGCGATTCCAGCACGTTGCCCTGCAGGTCGATCTTGAACACACATCCGTTGTTGATGTTGGGGAACATCCATTCGTCAAATGGCAAGCGGCGGGTCATACGGCGACGGAAGCCAGGTTTGCGCATGGCCAGATCCAGCGCCGGCCCACGCATCCCCACAAGAGCCACCCAGAAATTGCCATCCGAACCGCGGTTGATGTTGTCCGGATAGCCGGGAAGGTTGTCCAGCAGCACCTCGATGGTGCCTTTCTTTTCCCCCTTGAACCAATACCGGCTGATCGACGCGGCCGAGGTCTGGGCGAACAAGAAGCTCTCTCCGTCATCGCACATGGAAATTCCGTTGGGGAATCGCAGGCGATCGATCTCGGTCTTGGTGGTGCCGGTCTTGGGGTCGTAGCAAATGATACGACCTGCGGGGCGGCTTTCCAGCGCGTCGACGGCGTATTCGCTCATCTCATAGCGACGAGTCGCCTCGGAGAAGTAGATCCGCCCGTCATCCGCGATGTCCAAGTCATCGGCCAGCCGCAACCGGCTGTCGTCATTCACCGACCAAAGCGAGCGATTGGTTTCATCGGTCAGCTTGATCACCTCGCGGTCGGGCGTGACCATATACAAGCCCATGCCACCGACGCAGACACACAGGTTATCATCCTTATCAAAGGCCATACCCAGCGGTTGGCCACCGATATGGGCAAAGATCTCCCATTCAGTGTAATCGGGTGCAAGGAACCGCACGATATCACCGTGGCGCGAGCCGGAATACAGGTTGTCATTGCTGTCCAGGATCACGTCCTCGGGGCCTTCGACATCGCCCAGACCGATCACCTCGACGGCGCGCAGCTTGTCGTTCACCGCCCAAGGGTTGTCGTCTTTGGGTTCGCAAGACGGGGGTGGCGGCAAGCGCAGATAATCCGGAGACACATAGACCGAGGCAATCAAACGGTGGCGGTTCTTGACCCAGCGGATGTCGAACACTGCGGCACCGATCAGGATGGCAGCCAATGCCATGCGGATCGACCCGCCCGACGCCCCCGAGGCCGTCATGCCGTTGGTCATCAGCAATACGATGGCCAGACCCAGCACCGCTTTGGTGACCGAGCCACGACCACCACCAAGGCTGATACCGCCCAGCACAGCTGCGGTCAGGGCCGTGACCTCGAGGCCCAGACCTACGTCGCTGCCGGTGGTGGCCAAACGCGAGGCAAAGAACAGCGCGGCAACAGCCGTCAGCCCACCACTGGCGACATAGGTCATCGCGACGGTGAAGGGGACGTTGATGCCCGCGTTATATGCCGCACGACGCGACCCGCCGATGGCCATCAAATGCCAGCCTGGGCGCAAGCGAGTCAGCAAAACGTGCAACACGACTCCGACCACCGAGAACAGCAGGATGTTGACCGGCAGCCCGCCGAAAGTCCCGTATCCCATCAGGTCCCAAAAGGGGCTTTCGGGGAAACCCATCGCGATCGCAACCGCGTGTTCGGCCACCAGCAGATCATAGATCGCACGGAATACAATCAGGGTGATTAGCGTCGTCAAAAAGGCCCTGAGTCGCAAATATCCGATCAGAACTCCGTTCACCGCGCCAAGCCCCATGCCAACAAGGATCGTCAGCGGTATAGACACAGCCGCTGGCCAGCCGAATTTCTGCATAAACAGCAGGGCCGCGAAGTTGGTCAATGCAAAGATCGACCCGACCGAAAGATCAACGCCTCCGGCCATGATGACGATCGCCAACCCAAGCACGACAAAGCCTGTCTCGCCTGCCTCGCGGGCAATGATGGCCAACTGCGCCGGGTTCGACAATGAAGGAACCCAGGCGGACATGGCGACAAATGTCAGCAGGAAAACCAACGCGGGAATGGCGGTTTCCATCCAGGGTTTGGATAGGACCTCGCCCACAACGTGATCGGGCCAGAGGCGATAACGCCAGCGGATGACAGAGTCTTTGAGCACAAGAAAGCCTGTGGTTTGTATCGTCGGGGAAAATTGGGGGCATGGCGAAGGTGCGCGCCATGCCCTTGGGGTCACGCGATTATTGCTTGATGGTCCAGCAAACGCCCTCGTCATCGGCGTTGGCAGCCGTCACAGGGGTCAGAGTGGTGTACATCTGGCCGCTCATCTGACCGGGTTTGATGCCGGCGGACAGCAGGAACTTGATGGTCGAGGCCAGGTTCGCGCCCTGGTTCGGCACGTTGTAGACCACGTTCAGATCATAGGCACCGGACCGCACCATATCGCAGGCTGCGCGGGTTTCACCGCCACCCGACGTCGCCAGATAGATCTGATCCTGCAATCCGGCCTCTTCGATCGCCGCGGCGTTGCCGGTATCCATGTTGTCCCAGAACCCGATCAGACCGCAAAGGTCAGGGTGCTGTTTCAAAACGGTCTGAGTGATCGACTTGGCCTTGTCCGACTGCCAGCTGGCGGATTGGTTGGACACGACTTCGATACCGGGGTTTTCGGCCAGAACGGATTCAATCCCTTCCATGGTATAGGCCGAGGCAGCGGCAGTCAGGTCACCCTGCACGATCGCAACCTTCCCTTTGCCACCGCAAGATTCGGCCACATGACGTGCCTGGATGGCCCCCATTTCAACCCAGTCCACACCAACATAGGCGGTCGACGGAGTCAGCGAGGACATATTGACCTGCACGATCAGGATGCCCTGGGCCTCGGCCCGTTTGATCAGCCGCGCATAGGTGGTCACGTCAGGGTTATGCACCACGATGACGTCTGGCTTTTCCGCGATCAGCTGAGTCAGCGCCTGCGCGCCCGCCTGGACACTGAAGTTGGGGTCACGCACGATGACCTCGACCCCCTGAGGTTCCAGTTCGGTTTTCAGTTTGTCCAGCCAGCCGATGGCAAGGTCCATCGCCATGGCGCCAGGCAGAAACGCGACGGTTTTCCCGCTCAGCGCCTCGATATAGCCCTCGCGATAGGGCTCTTCCGGTGTTTGGGCCTGCACTGCAGACACGCCCGCCAGGAAAGTTGCGCCTGCCGTTACGGCTGCTTTGAGAAATGTGTTCATTTTGTCCTCCCAGAACTCTGCGCTTTTGCGCTGTTTTGAATTTCTTAGATGTCCCCTTGCTGCGCGGTTTCCTCGTTGCGCGGGTTTAGAAGGGAATCGATGATGATTGCGGCCAACAGAACCAGACCTTTGATCAGGTTCTGCACCGGAAAGCTGACGTTCATGATGGTCACGCCGTTCAGCAAGGTCCCGATCAACAACGTGCCAATCAGCACGTTGGATACACCCCCGCGCCCGCCGGACAGACCAATCCCGCCCAGCACCACCACCAGGATCACGTCGTAAATCCAGGTCGAGTTGAAAATTCGCGTCGACATCGACCCGATCGAGGCCGCCATGACCAAACCGGCGAAAGTCGCGATCAGGGCCGAAGACACATATTGCACCATCACCATCGGGCGTACTGGCACGCCGCCCAGTCGCGCGGCCATCGGATTGTCACCCATGGCGTAGGTATAGACGCCTGCTTTCAACCAACGCAGATAGACCCAGACCAACAGGGCTACGACTGCAAGCAACCAGATCTGCATAGGCAGGCCCAGGATTTGTCCGCGTCCCAGCACCTCGAGCCCGGCCATGGCTTCGGGCCACGGCACTGCCTCGATCGAAAAGAAGAACGCCTGCCCCATCCCGGCAAGGAAAAGCCCGGTGGCCAGCGTCGCGAAAAGCGGCGGCACCTCGGCATAGGCGACCAGCCAACCGTTCACGGCCCCAAACACCGCAGACAGTCCGAACCCCGCCAGCAGCGCAACCCCGATAGAATGCCCATCCGCAACCATTTGCAGAACCAACGCCGTGGGGATCGCCAGTGCCGCAATCATCGACAGATCAACCCCGCGGCCAATCACGATTACGGCCATCCCAAGGCCCAAGATCCCCAAGATCGCCACGCTTTGCAGCAGCGCGATCAGGTTATCCGCCTGAAAGAATCCCGGAAGAAACACCGCAAAGCTGGCAAAAAGCAGTATGAAAATGACAGCAACAATCGCCTGCTGCGAGACCGCAAGTCGTCGCAAGATATCCTCTCCCTGTTTCCTCGCCACCCCGCACCACAAGGGCGCCTCCTACTAGAGCAGCGGAATTTTCAAAGAGTATCAGCCAAGCGAAGTTCAAAATCACATGCACATTTGACATAGATGGCGATGCGCGTTTTGAATAACCTTATAAGTTATTGATTTTAATCCGTTTAGTTTCGGTTCGCGACGGGGTTCCACGCTCGGACCGGGCGTCGTGACTGGAGTCTTGCGCCCCCGTCCCCAACGCGATCGCAACCAAAAAAGGAGGCCACAAGGCCTCCCTCAATGCGGGCAAATTCTGGTGGAAAACAGGAAAGGCGCATGTGCCTTTCCTGCCCATCAGCTTGCCCATTCACAGACTCTGCGTGCTTTGACGACTGGTCGGTTCCGGCCCCAATCCGGCGGGCTTAGCTCTTGTTGTCGGCCGGTGAGTCGGTGACCGGAGGCAGATCGACCACTTCGGCATCGGGGATGACCTCGGGCTCGATCGCCTCGGTCACGTCCTCTTCTGTCTCGGCAGGTTCATCCGCCTGTTCACTGCTGTGATCCTCGAGCGCGCCGACAATCAAAGGCAGCATGGCAACACCCGTCGCTGTGTGCACTTCGGTCGCTGGCGGAGAGGTCCATTCCAGCGTGTCGAAGGCCTGGCAGTTCTCGCAGACCGGCACCCATTCGCTGTGGATGTTGTGGCAGTTGCCGCACACCCACTGAGGCCCGCGCGGCGCGTTCAGCGCCCGTGCCAGCCAGCCTTTGACAATCTGATCCGAGGCCCCCTCGCCGCGCTCGACCGCTGCCATGATGGTCAGTGCTCGCGAATCCGGCTCGTCCTCGATCAGATCGCCCAAGGCGCGGCGGGCCCCGGGGAAATCCTCGGCGGCGATCATCAGCTCGGCCTTGACCAACGCGGTTTCGCGGTGATCCGGGTGCAGTTTGAACAACTGATGGAACCGTTTCAGGCGCGCATCGGCATCCTCGTCCGGTGCGATCGCCGCGAAAGCTGTGGCCAGGTCAGGATGCGGTTGCGCATCCCAAGCCTTGGCCAGCAGGCGCGCGGCCAATTTGGGTTTACCCTTTTCAACATAGCTGTTGGCAGCATAGCAGGCCGCTGGGATCAAATCCGGCGACAGGCGATTGGCCTCGATCGCGGCCTCGCGGGCGTCGATGTCATTGCCATCATCCAGAATATCCTTGGCCTGAGACAGCGCCAGAACGGCATCGCGGCGCTTGTGAACGTCCCGAGGCAACGAGCCGTGTTTCAGCTTTAGATTCAGTGTTTTACGAGCGCCCGACCAATCCCGTGCCTGTGATTGCAGCTTTAGCAGCGTGTCCTGCGTTTCCACGTGTTTGGGGCGCAGGGCGATGGCCTTTTCGGCCAACTGTCGCGCCGTGTCCGCCTCGCCATCCGCGATCTTCTGCTTCATGATCCCACGCACCCCAACAAAACGGGTCCTGTCGTCGGACAGCAGCTTTTTATAGGTCTCCTCGGCCTTTTTGCGGTCCCCGGCCATTTCGGCGGCCTGAGCCGTCAGCAGGTTGGTCAGCTCAGGATTGTCCAGGAACTTCTCGGCCTTGGCGGCCTTGTTCATGGCCAGGCGTGCCTCGCCCGAGGCCAGGGCCATCATGCCTTCGGTCAGCGCTTTGTAGCCCTTGCGTTCGCGGTTGCGATCAAAATACCGGGTCAGAGCAGTTTCATCCCCGTTGATGAACTTCAGCACCGCAACCGTCAGCGAGGCCAGTTTCAACAGCACCCAAACCGCCACGATCAGCACCAGCAACGAAATGACAGCGGTCAGCGGCGTCAGGTTCAGCTCGATCCCGCCCACGGCGATGCGCACACCACCGTCCAGTTCCAACAGATATCCGGCCCCCCAGGTGGCAGCAGCGACCAGGGCGACGAACACAACGATTTTAATAAGCGACCACAACATTTTATCGCCCCCTTAGTTGGACGCCACAGTGGCGCTGAGAGTTTCGGCTGCCGCCACGGCATCCGTGCGGCGGGTGGCTTGGGTCATCCAGTCGGTCAGCTCGACCCGGGCCAGTTCGGGCAGGGATTGCAGCTCGGCCATGGCGTCGGTCAGACGCCCATCCCCCAGCGCGGCCTCGGCGCGGGACAGGATCGCGTCGGCGTCATCGCCTTCTTTGGGTTCAAGCGAGCGCACACCCAATTGGTTGCGCAAGAAACCCCAGACCTTGCCACCGGTGCCTTCGTCCTTGCGCGCAACGGCAAGCGCCTTGCGCGCCGCAGCAGGGTAGCTGTCGGTCAGGCTGGCCAGTGTCGGAATGCCGGTTTCGGCTGTTTCCACCAGGATGGAAGGGACCGAAACGCCTGCCGCCTGCAAATCGGCGACAGGTTCGGCAAAGCCCTTGCCCGTGTCCATCGCGACCTGAATGCGCGACACCGCCGTGCGGATCATCGCCTGTTTCGCCGTAATCTCGGCGCTGGCTTTTTCTGCTTCGGCCTCGTTGATCAATGCTTCGATCTCGGCTTTTTGCTTCTCCATGGCCTCGCGCAGTGCTTCGACTTCGCGTTCATAGGCCGCCACAGCGGCCGCCGAGGCCCCGCCCTCTGCGGGTCGTTTTTCCAGTTCCGTCAGGCGCACGTCCAAGGCCGCCACCAGATCCGAAAGCTGCGCCACAGCGCCGTTCGCGTCATCAACCAACCCGGCCAGCTCGTCCGTGGCCGAGGTATCAGCCGGAGCGGATTTCACCGCGTCCAGGTCTGTCGACAGGCGGGTGATCTGAACAGTCTGTTGCTGCACGGTTGCTGTCAGCTCGGCGACCGCCGCCGCCTGATCCGAGCCATTCAGGCCATTCGGGAACAACACTTGCGAGGCCCCAAACCCAAGGGCCGCAGCAACCGCCCCGCCCAGCACCATGGGGACAAATCCGCCTTTGCGGATCACTTCGGGTTCTGGCGCGGGCGACTCTGGCGCAATTGCGGGCTGTTCTTCGGTGGTATCTGGCTCAGGCGCTTCGGGCTCTGCTTCTTCTTCAACGGGGGCTTCGGCCGCATCCGGGTCCTCCGCCGGATCCTCGATCGTCAGAGCCTCGTCCGGGATGTCAGAGTCTGCTTCGGGCGTTTCAGCCTCGGCTTCGTCT
This sequence comes from Thalassovita sp. ABM4_323, assembly GCF_056158665.1. Lineage (NCBI taxonomy): Bacteria > Pseudomonadati > Pseudomonadota > Alphaproteobacteria > Rhodobacterales > Roseobacteraceae > Thalassovita > Thalassovita sp. ABM4_323. The sequence goes on from NZ_JBSWTS010000007.1 coordinate 779,226, forward strand.
GCGTCGTCGCTTTCTTCGATGATTACCGCGTCTTCAATGACCTCGGTCTGGTCCTCTGGTTTCTTCTTGTCGTTTTCAGGGTCAGACACCTGGACCTTCCTTTCGAATCCGATAACTAAAATTCACATACCAACCTAAAGCTAAATGCCCAGAGTTTAACCCTCAAGTCGGGTCGCTGCGTCTATCAGTCCCTCTAGAAGGTCCAGCATGGCCTTGGCGTTCGGCGCTGCACAGGTATGGATGCGCTCAGCGGGCAGGTTTTTCATATTTTCAGCCACCACCGGGCTGAGCGCCACGCCCCAGACGTTCGGCCCCAGGCCCTGTACGTCGGACAGTATTTTTGCGGTGCGCGGTGAAAAAACAGGCACTAACACGGGGGAATTACCTGTCAGCAGGGACTTGGCGTGCTCTGACAACGGCCGGACCACCTGATCATAGGCAATGGCTTCGCGGGTCAAACAGCCGGCTTCGGTCAATCTTTGGGCAATTTCGCCGCGGGTGTGTTTTCCGCGAATGTGCAGAAATGGGCCAGACTCGCCATCGGCCAAAATCCGCCGGATCAAATCCGAGGCGTCCCCCTCGGCGCTGGTGGCTTGCATCCCGGCGGCTTGGGCTGCGCGGGCCGTGGCATCACCTACGCAGAAACAGCGCATTCCAGCGACTCCAAAAGGCACCGCATTGGCCGAGCTGAAGATCAACGCCCTGGCCTCCCCGATCTCGACGGTCTGCATCAGTGGTTCGATCTGCATCACCGGCGAGATCAGCACGTCCAGCTTGCCGACCCTGTCCCGCAATTGCGCGGCAAAGCGTTCAGACGCGTGTTGTGGCCGTGTCAGCAGGATCGAAGGACGCATAGGCGGGACCGGGATTGTTTGGCGTGCTCTATGGTGTTACCTGCCGTCCATTCATGTTGCAACGGACAGGATCATGACGCGCACTCTTACCATCCTCGGGCTGGAAAGCAGCTGTGATGACACCGCCGCCGCAGTGGTGCGTGTGACAGAGGGCGTGCCACAAATTCTATCATCTGTGGTGCATGGTCAGACGGACCTGCACGCGGCCTATGGGGGCGTTGTCCCCGAAATCGCCGCCCGCGCCCACGCGGAAAAGCTGGATGTCTGCGTGAAACAGGCTCTGGTTCAGGCCGAGCTAGGGTTGAACAACATAGACGCCATCGCCGTCACTGCCGGGCCGGGTCTGATCGGGGGCGTCATCTCGGGCGTGATGTGCGCCAAGGGGCTGGCTGCGGGGACCGGAAAACCACTGATCGGAGTCAACCATCTGGCAGGACACGCGTTGACGCCGCGCCTGACCGACCAGATCGAATTTCCTTACCTGATGCTGTTGGTGTCGGGCGGACATTGCCAGTTTCTGGTTGCGAAGGGCCCCGAGGAATTCACGCGCCTGGGTGGCACCATCGACGACGCCCCTGGCGAGGCCTTTGACAAGACCGCCCGATTGCTGGGCCTACCACAGCCCGGCGGGCCGTCGGTCGAGCGTGACGCACTGAACGGCGACCCCAAAAGGTTCCGTTTTCCGCGTCCTCTGCTGGATCGACCAGGGTGCGATATGTCCTTTTCCGGGCTGAAGACGGCGCTGCTGCGCACACGTGATCAGGTGGTCGCTGAAAAAGGCGGATTGACGCGTCAGGACAGATCCGATCTGAGCGCCGGATTCCAGGCGGCTGTTTGCGATGTTCTGGCTGAAAAAACCCGCCGTGCCTTGGTCGATTATGTGGCTTTGACCCCTGCACAGCCCACCTTGGCAGTCGCGGGCGGGGTCGCGGCAAACAAGGCCATTCGGGGCGCATTAGAGACTGAATGCGAGACGAATGGCGTTCGTTTCACCGCCCCTCCGCTGGCTTTGTGCACCGACAACGCGGCTATGATCGCCTATGCCGGCGCCGAGCGTTTTCTGGCTGGCCACACCGACGATATGACCCTTGTCGCGCGACCGCGCTGGCCGCTGGATCGCAAAAGCCCGGCCCTGCTGGGCGGTGGGAAAAAAGGCGCTAAGGCTTGACGCCCAGCCCCGTCGCCGCAACTGTGCTGAAAACCAAATTCGGAGACTAAAATGCTTGTTTCGCTTTTTGCGCATGACAAACCCGGCGCGCTGGATATTCGCAAAGCCAACCGCGATGCCCATCTGGCCTATATCAAGGAAACTGGCGTTGTCGCGCAGGCCGGGCCGCTGCTGGACGCGGATGAACAGATGAGCGGCTCGTTGGTGGTTCTGGATGTCGAGGACATGGCCGCCGCCGAGGCCTGGGCCGCGGGTGATCCCTATGCCAAGGCCGGGCTGTTTGCCTCGGTCGAGCTGGTTCGCTGGAACAAGGTGATCGGCTGATGCGGTACTGGCTGTTCAAATCCGAGCCCTCGACCTGGAGCTGGGACAATCAGGTCGCCAAGGGCGATGCGGGCGAGGAATGGGACGGCGTGCGCAACTATCAGGCGCGCAACTTCATGCGAGAGATGGCCGTGGGTGATCGCGGTTTCTTCTATCACTCGCAAAAGGAAAAATCCGTGGTGGGCATTGTCGAGGTCATCGCCGAGGCCCACCCCGACAGCACCACCGACGACGAGCGCTGGGAATGCGTAGACATCAAAGCGGTGACTGGGGTGGAAACCCCGGTGACGCTGGACCAGATCAAGGCCCATCCAGAGCTGGAAGAAATGATCCTGGTGCGCAACTCGCGCCTGTCCGTTCAGCCCGTCACCGAAAGCGAATGGAAAATCATCTGTTCAATGGCGGGGGTCCCCGCCTAATCTAAGACCAAACGAATCCCACGGCCAATGAGGAGCAGGACATGAGCTATTTGGGAATTCTGGTGGCTGCGATTGCGGCCTATGGGTTTGGCGCGCTTTGGTACATGACGCTGGCAAAACACTGGGTTCAGGCCGCAGGTGTAGCGACCGATGACGCCGGCCAGCCGGTGAACAAGGGCGATCCCATCCCTTATATCGTGGCTTTTGCTAGCTGCCTGCTGATGGCGGCGATGATGCGCTATGTGTTCACGCAGATCGGGGTCAGCGGGATCGGGCAAGGCCTGATTGGCGGCTTTGCGGTCGGGCTGTTCTTTGGCGCGCCCTGGCTGACGACCTGTTATATGTTCGCGGGTCGCCCGAAAAAGCTGATCTTTATCGACGGGGGCTATGCCGTGGGCGGCAGCACCCTGGCCGGACTGGTTTTGACCCTGCTTTAGGCCACCGTTTCCACCGCATCGCAGATCGAGCCGATGATCCGGTCCAGCTGGGCCTCGTCTTCGGCCTCGCCCATGACGCGGATCAACGGTTCTGTTCCCGATTTACGGATCAGCAGACGGCCGGACTTACCCAGCTCCTTTTCACCCTCGGCGATAGCGTTTTGCACGCAATCGGCCTCCAGCGGTTGGCGGCCCTTGGCATAGCGAACATTGCGCAGGATCTGAGGCACGGGTTGGAATACAGTGGTCAGCTCGCTGGCTTTCTTACCGGTTTCCACCATCGCCTTCAGGAATTGCAGCGCTGCAATCAAACCGTCGCCCGTGGTGGCGTGATCCGTCATCACGATATGGCCGGATTGTTCGCCACCCAGGTTGAAACCACCTTCGCGCATACGTTCAACGACATAACGATCCCCGACCGAGGTGCGCTCCAGCCCGATGCCCTGATCATTCAGGAACCTTTCAAGGCCCAGGTTCGACATCACGGTGGCAACCAGTGCGTTGCCTTGCAGCTGACCCTCTTTTGCCCACATCGAGGCAATCATCCCCATGATCTGATCCCCATCCGCGACGGCGCCGGTTTCATCCAGGATGATCACCCGGTCCGCGTCGCCATCCAGACAGATGCCCAGATTGGCCCGGGTTTCTCGGACTTTGCGCGCGGCGGCCTCGGGCGCGGTCGAGCCGCAATCTTCGTTGATGTTGCGGCCATTGGGGCTGACGCCGACGGTGACAACCTCGGCCCCCAGCTCCCACAGCACGTTGGGCGCGGCCTTATAGGCGGCCCCGTTGGCGCAATCCAGCACAACGCGCAGCCCGTCCAAACGCAACCCGCGTGGGAAGGTCGTTTTTGCGTACTCCACATAGCGGCCCAGCGCGTCGTCCACCCGTTTCGCACGGCCGATGTTTTCAGGCGCGGCCAGGGTAACGCCCTCGTTCAGCAGGCGCTCGATCTCGATTTCGGCATCATCAGACAATTTGAACCCATCCGGGCCAAAGAACTTGATCCCGTTGTCATAGGCCGGGTTATGGCTGGCCGAGATCATCACACCCACATCCGCCCGCATCGAACGCGTCAGGTACCCAATCGCCGGCGTCGGCATCGGCCCCAGCAGAAACACATTCATACCCGTCGAAGTAAACCCGGCCGTCAGCGCGTTTTCCAGCATATAGCCAGACAAGCGCGTGTCCTTGCCAATGACCACGCGGTGTTCTTGTTGATCACGGCGGAAATAACGCCCTGCCGCGGCCCCCAATTGCATCGCCAGTTCAGCTGTCATTGGGTGGGTGTTGGTCAGTCCGCGCACGCCATCAGTGCCAAACAGGGATCGAGTCATTGGGGAAACACCTGCATTCATTGCTTTGCGCCTGTCTAAGCTTCTGAAGTTCCTGTGTCCAGAACAGCCGCAATTTGGTGATTCCTTAGGCGGATTCCCCGCGACTTTCTGCTTTGCAGCAATTTTCGCGTGCAAATACTTGAATGAATCAGAAACTGTAACGAGGCTTTTACAGACAGTCTGCAGTTACGTTCTGCGGCGCAGTATCAGACGACCAGGTGCAAATTTGCCAAAGCAAAGCCAGAAAAATCTGCTTTTTTCGGTCAGCCACCTTCACGAAAAGGCGATGCGGAACCTGTATCGCTTTTTGCTGAAGGCCCCGCGCGAACAAAAGGCTCTGCTGCTGCAGGTGGTCGAGCTTCTTTCTGTCTCTGTTGCATTTGTCGGAGCGTTGTTGATTCTGAACACCGCGATGCCACTAGCGCTGCCCGCCTGGGTGCTGCTTTTGTCATGGGCATCCGCTGCGGGTCTATCGGGCGTTTTGACCATGTCGTTGGGCCTGAATCACACCCGGTTGATCGCCTATCGTGGGGCAGAGTTGCTCCAGTCTTCGTTGGTTGCGGTGTCGACCTCGGTCATGACATTGGCGCTGCCCCAAAGCGTCGGGCTCCCCCTGCCTGCACAGTTCGCGTTGGCCTTTGGCGTCCTCTACCTGACAACCGCCGTATCTGCGCGGATCGTGCTGCGCGAATTCGTCATTCGCGTCTACGAACGGGGCCAAAATCGCCTGCGCGTGCTGATCTATGGCGCAGGCCAGACAGGGCAACAGCTGGTTGATGCGCTACGCACGGATAATGCGCTAAAGCCGGTGTGCTTTGTTGACGACAATCCAACGCTGCAAAGCCGCAGCCTGCGCGGATTGCCGGTTTTCGCCCCAGAGCGCATTGCCGATCTGGTTGAATCCAAAGAGATCGACCGGGTTCTGATGGCCATGCCCTCGGCCAGTCGTCCCGTTCAAGCCCGGATCGAAGAAAAACTGCGGCGCCTGGGTTGTGATGTTCAGCGCGTCCCCAGCTTCTCGGAATTCGTGATGGGCAATCGGCCACCCACGCCGATCCGTCACGTCAAACTGCCCCGGCTGATGAATTGCGAGATTCTGGAGAACGAGCTGCCCGAGGTTCGCAACGCCTATCAGGGAAAACGGGTGCTGGTCACTGGGGCTGGCGGCTCGATTGGCTCTGAAATCTGCCGCCAAATGCTGATCTGCAAACCCGAGGTCCTGGTACTGCTGGATCATTCCGAATTGGCGTTGTTCGAAATCGAGCGCGAGCTGTCCGACTTGCGCTCGGACGTCACCATTGTTCCGGTTCTGGGGTCAATCTGCGAAAGCGATCTGACCAAGGATGTACTTGAGCGATATTGCATCGATACCATCCTGCACGCGGCGGCCTATAAGCATGTGCCGATGGTCGAATGCAACCTGATCGAAGGCCTGCGCAACAACGTGCTGGGCACCAAGATGCTGGCGGATGCTGCAATGTCGGCGGGTGTCAAACAGTTTACGTTGATCTCGTCTGACAAAGCCGTGCGTCCGACCAGCGTTATGGGGGCCTCGAAACGCCTGGCCGAGATGGTTGTCCAGGATCTGGCGACGCGCAACAAAAGCACCAAATTCGGGATGGTCCGGTTTGGCAATGTTCTGGGCTCCAGCGGGTCTGTTGTGCCGCTCTTTCGCGAACAAATTGCCCAGGGCGGTCCGGTGACGGTCACGCACCCGGATGTTTCGCGCTTTTTCATGACCATTTCCGAGGCTGTGCGACTGGTCCTGCTGGCAGGTTCGTTCGATTGCCAGGGCGAGGTGCTGGTACTGAAAATGGGCAAGCCCGTGCTGATCCGGGATGTCGCGCGTCAAATGATCGAAGGCGCAGGCATGACCGTCAAAGACGCGCAGAATCCCAACGGTGACATTGAAATCACCTTTACCGGCCTGCGCCCCGGCGAGAAACTGCACGAAGAGCTGCTGCTGAGCCGGGACATGATCACCACCCCGCATGAAAAAATCATGCGTTCGCCCGAACGTGGCCTGTCTGAACTTGAGATGGCCACCGTTTTGCGGGATCTGCGCGGCGCTATCCAAACTCGTAACCCCGAGGCCGCCCATTCGGTGCTGGACCGCTGGATCGAGGGCCGCGGACTGATTGGCCCTCAGAAGGCCGTACCGGCCGAGTAAGCAGCGCCACCCTCTGCAAATCAATTGAGGGGGTGCGAGATCGGTTGCTTTCTGCTAGAGTGCTGCAAAACAAGATAGAAAAATCATGACGAGCAGTTCTGAATCCAAGCCCAAGTCCTATTCGCGGCGCCAGGCGCTTGCGGCCGTAGGAAAATATTCTGCCGCCCTTGGCGGTGCCAGCGTTGTTGCGCTTTCTGCAGACGATGCCGCAGCCCAAGCCGCCTGTAGCCGACCCAATCCACCCTGGTGGTGCGATCGCGACGGTGGACCTGGCGGCGGACGCGGTGGTGGCGGCGGACGCGGCGGCGGTGGCGGACGCGGATAAATTCCCCTTCACCTCGGTCAATTTTCGTCGCATGTGTGTATGAAAGGCTCCGGCCAAAGGGAAATGCAGATGAGCGGGCAGGAAAACAAAACCAAAGATAAACCCGTCACACGCCGTGACGTACTGAAATCTGTTGGCAAATACTCAGCCGCTGCAACGGGGGCAACTGTGGTTGCGCTAAGCGCGAACCAGGCCTTGGCTCAGGCCTCTTCCAGCAACGAGTGGGTCTGCACAGACTATTATCCTTGGTGGATTTGTTGGTGGTTTGGTTTTCAAAGCGCGAACTCGAACGGGGGCTTCGGCGGCTGGAATGGCTTCAACAACAACGCCGAGCCTGACTATCTCGGAGATACCAACAATCCTGGGTAATCAGCTCTGACTAAGCCAAGCAAAAATCCTAGCTCCCTAAGCGATCTGATCTCTTCGTGCCGAATTGGCAGTTCGATCGCGCTTCGTTCGGTCGCGACAGGCGCCGTGGTGCTGACGAACGAATTCGGCCTGCACATCTTTGATGGTCTGCGTACTGGGTTGCCCGTTGGGGCGATCGCGAAGCAGATCGCCGAGATGCCCGAGGACCACGACGACGCGGTGCAAGCAATTCACAGCGTTTTGGCCAGTTGGGAGCACGCCGGCCTGCTGACCACTGACGCCCCGGCCTTTCCCAACCCGGTTGCGTATGTTCCTGCTTCCGGAGAGCCATTGCGCATTGGCGGACGAGGCGGCACGGCTGACGTCTTCATCCCGCACAAGATACTGTCTGAGCAGGTCTGGACCATTCTGGGACATATGACACCGCAATTGAACCAACCAAGAACCACTCTGTCAGCGCAGCCCGACGGGGATGGTTTCGCCGTTTTCAGGGATGGGCAGGCCTTGTCTGGGCGTATCTCTTTGGATGCAGCCCGGTTTGTGATCCTACGAGAGATGGCCGAAATCGTTTGTGGCGCCCAGCGGGTTGCCGCGGTATTTCACGCAGGCTGCGTGTCGCAAAACGGGAATGGTCTGCTGATCTGTGGAGACAGCGGGCAGGGAAAATCCACGCTGACCTTTGGCTTGGTCGCCGCTGGATGCGACTATATGGGGGACGATCATATTCCTCTGCACCGGGACGGTCGTTCAGCCATGAGCTTTCCCTCGGCCGCAGGCGTCAAACCAGGATCATGGAACCTGCCCGAGATAGCCCAATTGCAATCTCGCTTTGGCCTGACAGCGCTGAGCCCTCGTGAGGGAGTGCGCTACATCCCCTTGCATCGCACATCGGCAATCGATACCGGTGAAAAACGCCCAATCAAAGCGGTCATTTTCCCAAGTTTCCGCCCTGATGCGCCTTTCCGAATGGAACGAATTACGCCGGAACAGGCTCTGATTCAGGCTCTTCAGGCTGGCAGCCGCCCCTCACATTCGCACAATCGCGATCTTGCACCTCTATGCAAATTTCTGAACGATGTGCCTGCCTATGCGCTCTATTACTCTTCGTCGGATCAATCTGTGCCTGCATGTCTGAAACTGCTGTCATCTCCGCAAACCTAAGCCTGTGTGCCTCGGCCCCCCATCGGGCTGTGCTGGGATTGATCATGGTGGCACTGGGAAAGCCCGCCTACGAGGGGCTACACGCAGATCTAAGTGCTTCTGAGCCCGAGCATTTGGCCGCCATCGCCAACCAGTCCTATGGGCAGGTGATCCTACACACCGCGTTTGAATTCCAGAACTCTTTGGCCGCGCTGATACCGCAGGATCTGGGAATCTATTTCGCTGAAATGCAGCGGGCCAATCACACGCGCAATCAGCAGGCGGTCTCGCAACTAAGAGAGATCGCTCAGATCCTGCGACCCCGTGGAATTTCCGTGTTGGCCTTAAAGGGGGCCGCAGATGTGCTGAACCCGATACAGCCTGTGCCGTCACACCGGTATATCAGCGATCTGGATCTTCTGATCCCAGCCGATCGCGTGCAAGAAGCTGCGCAACTGTTGCGCAGCGCCAAGGGATTGCCGACGGATGATCATCTGATCCAGCCCAGTGGCCACCATCATCTTTCTCAGATCAATCCCCCGGACTGGTTGTTCACGGTCGAGCTGCACATCGCGCCGGGCTCGGCGATTGTCAGCTCTGTCTTGGGTGCCGACATGTTTGACCGCGCCCACCCGACCGGGATCGAACAGATTTTTCTGCCCTGTCTCGAGGACAGGTTTTTGCATCATATTCTGCATGGGATGGAGCTGCGTCACGAAACCGGCAACTTGAACCTGCGGCTAATCGCTGATCACGTGCAATACCTAGAGACGCTCTCCGATCAGACACAAAAACAGGCTCTGAATCGGCTGAAACAGGCGAGTTGTGATCTGTGGCTGACCGACCTCACCGAACTTACCCAGGGGCTAAGCGGTGTCCAAGCTCTGACCACAAACAGTTGGGGCGCCCGGGCCCTGACGGCGTTTGGCAACCCCGAGGCAGCCAAAAGCCGGGACAACGCGTTTTGGGTGCGCCATTACCTGCGCCGGCTGATGTACAGCGCAGACTATCGACGGCAAACGCTGCGCAAGATCGTTCGCCCAAAAGCCTGGGCCGAATTCTTTGCGTTTCACCGGGACCGGCGCGGCAAGTTCAAATAATAGTCGGAGGGACCGGCAAGTTGCTGGCCCCTCCGTTCCCCACGTGCTCCCTACTCACCACACGTGAAACTAATTTGGGACCGGCCATCCTGACTCGGCTTACTGTCACCATAGCGCAAGAGTGCCGCAGACCCTACGACCGAGTGTTTAGAATACCGCTTAAATGCAAAACGCCCGCCGGTGTGGGCGGGCGTCAGGCACGAATATCGCTGAAATCAGCCGTAGATCAACTCTTTGCCGAAATGCTTGGCCAGCATGTAGTAGACCACGGCGCGGTACTTGTTGCGCTCGGAGCGGCCATAGGTTTCGATCACCGAGTTGATTGCGTCCATCAGCTCGGGGCCATCCGCCAGGCCCAGTTTCTTGATCAGGTAGTTGTTTTTGACGGTCTCAAGCTCGCTTTCCTGCGTGGCGGCGACGGTCGAGGCATCGTCATTGTAAATCGCGGGACCGCAACCGATGGTGACCTTGGTCAGCAGATCCATATCGGGGTCCATACCGCATTTATTTTTCAGGTCGTCCGCGTATTTTGCGATCAGATCGTCCCGTTTTCCCATTTCAAACTCCCAATCCTTGGGCTTCTTGCCCTATTTCAGTAACCCAGCAGCAGGGTTGAGCCGAAGCCTACTCTGAAAACGCTATGGGACAAGAAATTTCTCTGCTGCGGCGCCATATCTGAGGTTGAGTGGCGGAATTTCCCCTCTTCCCCAAGGGAAGCCCGGAACGAAAATCGCCCGCCACACGGGGTGACGGGCGATTTCAACGCATATTTGCCGGAATTAATAGCGGTAGTGCTCGGGCTTGAACGGACCTTCGGGGGTGACGCCGATGTAATCCGCTTGGTCTTTCGTCAACGAGGATAGTTTCACACCGATCCGTTCCAGATGCAGGCGCGCGACCTTTTCATCCAGATGTTTGGGCAGGATGTAGACCTCGTTTTTGTACTCATCACCTTTGGTGAACAGCTCGATCTGAGCCAGTACCTGGTTGGTGAAGCTGGCCGACATCACGAAGGACGGATGCCCGGTCGCGTTCCCGAGGTTCAGCAGGCGGCCTTCGGACAGCAGGATGATGCGGTTGCCGTTGGGCATCTCGATCATGTCCACCTGGTCCTTGATGTTGGTCCATTTGTGGTTTTTCAGGTTGGCGACCTGAATTTCGTTGTCGAAGTGGCCGATATTGCCAACGATGGCCATGTCCTTCATCTCGCGCATATGCTCGATGCGGATCACGTCTTTGTTGCCGGTGGTGGTGACGAAAATGTCAGCCTCGGATACGGCATCCTCCAGCGTGGTCACCTCGAACCCGTCCATCGCAGCCTGAAGGGCGCAAATCGGGTCGATCTCGGTGACTTTTACGCGGGCACCGGCGCCACGCAGCGACGCGGCCGAGCCTTTGCCCACATCACCATAGCCACAGACAACAGCAACCTTACCGGCCATCATGGTATCGGTCGCACGGCGGATGCCATCGACCAGCAATTCCTTACAGCCGTATTTGTTGTCGAATTTCGACTTGGTGACCGAGTCGTTCACGTTGATCGCGGGGAAAGGCAGCAGGCCATCGCGCACCAGTTGGTACAGGCGGTTCACGCCAGTGGTGGTTTCCTCGGACACGCCCTGGATCGCGTCGCGGGTCTTGGTAAACCAGCCGGGGCTTTCGTGCATGCGCTTCTGGATTTGGGCCTTGATAACGACCTCTTCCTCAGAGGACGGGGCAGGCAGGATATCCTCGCCAGCCTCGGCACGAGCGCCCAGCAGAACGTACAGGGTCGCGTCACCGCCATCGTCCAAGATCATGTTCGGACCTTCGGGGAAAAGGAAGGATTTATCCAGATAATCCCAATGTTCTTCAAGGGTTTGACCCTTGATCGCGAAAACCGGAACGCCAGCCGCTGCAATCGCTGCCGCCGCATGATCCTGCGTCGAAAAGATGTTGCACGAGGCCCAGCGCACATCTGCGCCCAGCGCCACCAGCGTTTCGATCAGAACTGCCGTCTGGATGGTCATGTGCAACGAACCGACAATGCGCGCACCGGCCAGCGGTTTGCTATCGCCATATTCTTCGCGCAGCGCCATCAGGCCCGGCATTTCTGTTTCAGCAATATCCAGCTCTTTTCGGCCAAAATCGGCCAGAGCGATGTCTTTAACGATGTAATCGGTCACGGGGTATGGCTCCTGCGTTGTTAGCGCGCATGTATCACTGTTGAGTTGATGTAACAATGACAAGCCTCGGGTCAAATTCTTGCCAAAGTCTGGGTCTAGTGATTGTCTATGAATATTCCACAATCTGGTCGCGATTATGAGTGTTGTTGAAGAACTAGAGGCTCAGAACGAATATGGGCGCTACTCGGTGCCCGAGGGGCTGGATCACCGGCCCGCCGTACGATTGATCAAATCTGGTCAGGTATATGAGCCCGAGACCATCAAGTTCATGCGCCAGAACGTGGGACAGGGGGATATCATCCATGCAGGCACGTTTTTCGGGGATTTTCTGCCGGGCCTTAGCGCCGGAATGGCCAGCGGGGCGCGGATCTGGGCGTTCGAGCCCAACCCAAACTCGCATCACCATGCCAGCCAAACCATTGCTCTGAACGGGCTGGAGAATGTCACCCTGACGCATGCCGCAGTATCGAACGCGGACGGCGAGATCTTTTTCAAAACCCGAGACGATCAGGGCAACCCGTTGGGCGGGCACAGCCGATACGTGGTACAGGACGGGCCGGGGGTCGAACATGTGCCCTCGATCCAGCTGGACAGCGTGGTCCCCAAGGGTCGCGAAATCTCGATCTTGCAACTGGATGTCGAGGGGCACGAACGCGCCGCACTTGAGGGCGCGATGGACATGATTGCGCGGTGCCGCCCCATCCTTATCCTCGAAGAATTCCGCTATAAGCGTTGGATAAAGGCCAAGCTGGGCCATCTGGGATACGAGCTGAAACGCAAGGTTCACGCCAACAGGGTCTTTGCCCCGGCAGACCGGGTGTTATAACCGACGAAAAGCCCCGAGGTAGAGATGGCACAGCCCCCCCGAGCATGGCAGCGCATGCTGTCGGGTCGCAGATTGGACCTGCTGGACCCGACCCCCATAGATATCGAGATCGAGGATATCGCCCACGGTCTGGCCTTTGTGGCGCGCTGGAACGGGCAGACGGTCGGGGATTTTCCCTATTCTGTGGCGGAACACTCCATTCTGGTCGAGCAGTTGTTCACTCGGATGAACCCGAATGCTCCTATTAAATGGCAGCTGGCGGCGCTGCTGCATGACGCGCCTGAATACGTGATCGGCGACATGATCAGCCCGGTGAAAGCCGCCGTTGGCCCCGGATATGGGGCTTTGGATGATCGCTTGACCGCCGCGATCCACATCCGCTTTGGTCTGCCGGCGCAGATTCCCGCCAGCGTCAAAAAACAGATCAAACGCGCCGATCGCGTCAGCGCCTGGATGGAGGCTGTGCAGATCGCCGGGTTTTCCGTGGCCGAAGCCGACAAGTTCTTCGGGAAACCCGATCCCGAATTGACCAAAGGGTTGGATATCCATCTGCGTTCGCCGGTCGAGGTACGCGAGGATTTCACCCGGCGGCACGAAGCCTTGCTAAAGAGGCTTTGATGATCATTCGTCGCGCGGGATCATTAGATGCCAGACCGATGGCGGATCTGCTGAACCAGATTATCGAAATCGGCGGCACCACGGCCTATACTGACCCGGTTACGCGGGATTTTATGCTGGCCAAGATGGCGCGAGCGCCTGACAGATCAGCCTGGCATATCGCCGAGGACGTGGCCGGGACTGTGTTGGGATTTCAATGGATTGCACCCCACCCCAAGCTTCCGCCCGAGGCTGCGGATATCGCGACATTCGTGCAGGTTGGAAAAACCGGACTGGGCACGGGGTCCAAGTTGTTTGACTCAACCAAATCGGCCGCGCGGGCCCTGGGGTATCGCTGGATCAATGCAACGATCCGCAGCGACAATCTTGGTGGGCTGGCCTATTACCAATCGCGCGGTTTCGAAACCTGGGCTCACGATTCAAATGTCGCGCTGGCCGACGGGCAGATCGTGAACAAAACCTCAAAACGGTACGATCTGTACAAATAGGCGCGCCCGTCAGGCTGATCAGGTCCCCTAGCGGGGCGAGCGTTTGGCCAGAATACGTTGCAAAGTGCGGCGGTGCATGTTCAGCCGACGCGCGGTTTCGCTGACGTTGCGATCGCACAGCTCGTAGACGCGCTGAATATGCTCCCAGCGGACACGGTCGGCGCTCATCGGGTTTTCCGGCGGCGGGGGCAGTTCGTCAGGTTGCGCCAGCAGCGCGTTCATGATGTCGGCAGCATCCGCCGGTTTGGACAGATAATCCGTGGCCCCGATTTTCACCGCCGCAACCGCCGTGGCGATCGCACCATAGCCCGTCAGAACCACAACCCGGCAATCGGGGCGCTTTTCGCGCAGCACCTCGACCACATCCAGTCCGTTGCCGTCCTCCAGGCGCAAATCACAGACGGCATAGGCGGGCGGGCGGGCAGTGGCGATGGCCTTGCCAGCGGCCACAGAGCCAGCCGTTTCAACCGAGAAACCACGCTTTTCCATGGCTTTGGCTAATCGCTTCAGAAAGGGCTCGTCGTCGTCCAGCAACAGCAGGCTATTGTCCTCGCCGATTTCCTGAAGATTTTCCGCCATGCTCGTCTCCTCCGGCCCTGAAAGATGCGTTAAAAATCCTTGTATAGCGGCACGTTGCCTGCGTCAAACATTCGCAGATCTTTATCTGGCATCCATAAAGCACTGGATCGAGCTGGCCATGTCCTCGGGCGTCATGTCGCGACGGAAAAACTCGATAAAGCCCTCTTCGGGGAAGACAAGGTAGCTAAAGGTCGAGTGGTCGATCAGATAGTATTCTTCGTCGCCCGGTTCGGGGTCTTGTTTTTGATAAAAGGTGCGATAGGCCATGCTGGCGGCCTTGACCTGTTCAGGCGTGCCGGTCAGGCCAATCATCCGCGGATGCAGGTAGTCGGTGAAATCGGCCAGAACCTCGGGCGTATCGCGTTCTGGATCAACCGAGATAAACACGGGTTTGACGATGGTGCCGTCATTTTCCAACAGCTCGATCGCCTCGGCGTTGCGGGAATTGTCCAGCGGACAGACGTCGGGGCAGAAGGTATAGCCAAAATACAGAAGCGAGGGCTTATCGATCAGCTGTGTGTCGGTCACGGTCTGGCCCGTTTCATCCACCAAGGTGAACGGCCCCCCGATTTGCGAGGACCCGCCCGCAACAGCCCCGACCCGGCACTGGGCGTATTTGTCCCCATCCTTGGGCCCCGAGGTCACATACCAGGTAGCGCCCAGCAGGGCGACAACGGCAACGGCAGAGGTTCCGGCGATCAGACTACGGGACATGGGTGGCTCCTTCAGGAAGGTCATTGATCTGTTGTCCATGCATATTTAACACTGAATGTCAGAGTTCAACGGGACGAAGCCGCGCACATGACACAGACCGAGTTTGGGGTATTCAAAGGACATCAGCGCGGGAACTGGATTAAGCTGCGGACCATCATCCTGTTGCGCTGGGTCGCGATTGCAGGACAGATCAGCGCATTGATCGTCGCCGGGCAGCTGCTGAAGCTGAACATCGAATATGGGCTATGCATTCTGGTGGTCAGCGTCTCGGTCGTGGGCAACCTGGTGGCGATGTTCATCTTTCCCGAAAGCAAGCGTCTGTCCGAAGCTGAAAACCTGCTGATGGTCCTGTTCGACTTGTTGCAGCTGACCGTGCTGCTGGCGCTGACCGGAGGGCTGCATAACCCGTTCTCGATCCTGATTCTTGGGCCCGTGACCGTTTCGGCCTCGGCTTTGTCACTTAGGTCGACCATCTTTTTGGGGATTACCGCGATATTTGTTGTGACTCTGCTTGCAGAATTCCACCTGCCTCTGCGGACAGAACAGGGTTTCATCTATCGTGTCCCCGAGATTTTCCTGTTCGGCAATTGGGTCGCCATTGTGATTGCCGTGGTCTTTTTGGGGATCTACTCGCGCCGGGTGACGGTCGAGATGCACTCGATGTCAGACGCTCTGCAGGCAACGTATATGGCCCTGTCGCGGGAACAAAAGCTGACGGATATCGGCGGGATCGTCGCGGCCGCCGCGCACGAACTTGGCACTCCATTGGCCACGATTAAGCTGACCAGCGCCGAACTGGCGGACGAGCTGGACGCGCGCCCCGACCTGCAAGAGGACGCCTTGCTGATCAAGGAACAAGCCGATCGATGCCGGGACATCATGCGCTCGATGGGGCGGGCGGGCAAAGACGATCTGCACATGCGCCAGGCCCCACTAAGCGAGGTGATCCGCGAAGCAGCCGAGCCACATTTGGATCGTGGAAAAGCCATCCATCAGGACCTGGATATCGAAAACGCTGACCTGGCCCATCAACCCAGCATTTTACGACGCCCTGAAATCATTCACGGACTGCGCAACCTGGTTCAGAATGGAGTGGATTTCGCCCGTGAAAACGTCTGGATCGAAAGCGAATGGTCCGAGGACTTGGTCACGATACGCATTATGGATGACGGCAAGGGCTATCCCTCGCATTTGATTGGTCGTATCGGCGATCCTTTCATGCGACGGCGCAAGAATTCGTCTGACAGGGCCCAGCGCCCGGGATACGAGGGCATGGGCTTGGGGTTATTCATTGCGAAGACCCTGCTGGAACGATCCGGAGCCGAGCTGAGCTTTGCCAATGGGAGCGATGCCAACGCCTATGCCAAACCCGGGGCGCCAAAAATAGGTGCTATCGTCGAGGTTGTTTGGCCTCGCAGCAAGATTGACGCCATCCACGGAGAAAACGCCGTACCAATTGGTCAAAATCAACCGCTAAGCATTTGAATCTACGGCGCGTTAACTATTTGTTAACGAAATGCCCCTCAACCTGAAAGGGTATTGTCAGGGGGTGGGATGCTTAGCTTGTCCGCGATATTGTTCACGTCCATCATTTCTGCCTCTGCGGCCTCGGCTGCGGTTTTCTATTTCCTAAGCAATCGCCGCACAAAGGATGTCGGTGGCGCCAGTCCGGATCATGATATCCGTTTCCTTTTCCAGGGTGTGGATCTGCTAAACATTTCTGGCGGGGGCGAGTGGCTGTTCGAAACCGGTCACGGAATTGGCAATACCGACTGGGCTCAGCTACGGCATGTTTTGTTGCCACGATTTCCCAAGTTTCCATCCACCCCCGAGGAGCTGGACACAGATATTGTCAGCTTCCCCTCCTGCGTGCCCGGCGACGAGGCTGAATTGCTGCTAGAACGCATCAACACCATGATGCGTATCACCATTCTGCACCCTGATGGCGGTGTCGCGCACGCGGTCGATCTGCATCAGCGGCTGATCTCGGACAACCGCATGGGCTTGTTTGAACAGGCCGTCGACAACAGCCCTTTTCCCATCTGGAGCACAGATCAGCAGAATCAGATGATCTGGGCCAATCCCGCCTATTTCCAGCTGGCCAGCAATGTAGAAACTGACCTGGAAACCGATCTGCCCCAACTGTTTTCCTTACCCGAACCGTCAGCGACCACCAGCCCTCGACAACGCCTATCCGTGGCGCTGAAAGAAAACGACAGCAATATCTGGTTTGATGTGACCTCGACCGCGACGCCGTCGGGTCAAATGCATTATGCGATCGACGTAAACCCAGTTGTCCGGGCCGAGATCGCGCAGCGGAACTTTGTTCAGACACTGACCAAGACTTTTGCGCAGCTGTCCATCGGTCTGGCCATTTTCGACCGCAAACGACAATTGGCGCTGTTCAATCCCGCCCTCACGGATCTGATTCATCTTAGCCCTGAGTTTCTTAGCGCGCGGCCGACTTTGTTCAGTTTCTTTGACCAGCTCCGGGATTTGCAGATCATGCCCGAGCCCAAGGATTACGGCAATTGGCGCGAAGAAATGTCCGAGCTGGTTCTGGCCGCCACCGATGGTCGATATCACGAAACCTGGAGCCTGCCGAATGGTCTGACCTATCGTGTAACCGGGCGCCCGCATCCTGACGGCGCGGTTGCGTTCCTGTTCGAGGACATCAGCTCTGAGGTTTCCTCGACCCGGCGCTATCGCTCTCAATTGGACGATCTGCATGCGTTGCTGGACAGCATGCCCCAGGCGGTTGCGTTTTTTTCGACCGATCAGACCCTAACCTTTGCCAACGCAGCCTATCGCGACCTCTGGGACTGCGATCCCGATGTTGGCCTGATGGTCGAAACGCTGGCCCAAGCCATCGGGAAATGGGCGCGTTTATGCCTGCCGGGCACGGATTTTTCGTCTTTGACCAGTGGGGAAACGGACCCCTTTGTTGTGACGATGACCGATGGGCGGCAAATCTCTTGTGCCGTTATGCCCATGCCCGCTGGGAAGTTCGCGGTAACCTTTGATTCTCTACGCGAGGCGCTGCCGCGTAGTCTGGCCCTGCCTGCGTGAAGCCGCTTGCGGGTGGCGCGTGGTCAGGTAATCTCGCGCCATGGTGATCGAAAAACGGCTCAACTCCCCAGAGGAAACCAGCAACTTTGCCGCAGCGCTGGGGGCGCGGCTGGCCTTGGGCGATGTCATTCTGCTTGAGGGCGGGATTGGCGCCGGAAAAACCCATTTTGCACGCAGTCTGATCCAATCATTGCTGGAACAGCCCGAGGACGTGCCCTCGCCTACATTCACGCTGGTTCAGGTCTATGACACCCCAATCTCCGAGATCTGGCACGCCGACCTGTATCGCCTGACGGACCCAAACGAAGCCATCGAGCTGGGGTTGGAAGAGGCGTTTGACTCAGGGATCTGCCTGGTCGAGTGGCCTGACCGCTTGTCTGATCTGACCCCCGCGGACGCACTGCTGCTAAGTTTCGAGGCCGAGGGTGACAGCACCCGCCTGGTAACCGCAGGTTGGCAGGCCGAAAAATGGACTGAGCGCCTGAAAGGATTGCTATGACGGATCGGGCAACACTTGTCAGAAAGTTTCTTTCTGGCACCGATTGGGCTGGAATCGAGCCTGTTTCTCTGGCTGGTGATGCCTCGAACCGGCGGTACGATCGGCTGATCCGCGATGGGGACTCCGTTGTATTGATGGATGCGCCGCCGGAAAAGGGCGAGGACGTGCGCCCCTTTGTTCGCATCGCGCAATTCCTGAGCGAGAACGGATTGAGCGCCCCCAAAATTTTGCATCAGGATGCTGAAAACGGGTTCTTGCTGCTCGAAGATCTGGGCGATGGTTTATTCGCGCGGGTCGCCCAGTCCGATCCGGAAACCGAGCCCCAACTCTATACCGCAGCAACGGATGTTCTGGTGCAATTGCATCGGGTCAGCCCGCCCGCATTGGCCCCATACTCGGCCGAAGTGATGACAAAAATGGCCGCCTTGGCGTGGGATTGGTACAGAAAGGGGATCTCTGGTCAGGCTGACGCGCAGGCGTTCACTGACGCATTTCTGCCCATTCTGCGCGCCCATGCAGGGGACCAAACCGTCCTAATCCAGCGGGACTATCACGCCGAAAACCTGCTGTGGTTGCCGGATCGCGCGGGCGTCGCCCGCGTCGGACTGCTGGATTTCCAGGACGCCATGACAGGGCACCCAGCCTATGATCTGGTTTCGCTGCTGAAAGACGCGCGTCGGGATGTGTCCGCCGATCTGGAACAACAAATGATCGCGCATTACGTCAGCGAAACAGGCTCTGATCCAGCGGAATTCCAGTCAGCCTATCAGGTTTTGGGTGTACAGAGGAACCTGCGGATTCTGGGCGTGTTTGCCCGACTTTGTCTGCGTGACACCAAGCCCTCATATGTCGATCTGATCCCACGCGTCTGGCGACATCTGCAAAACGGGCTGGCTCATCCGGCGCTGACCCCTGTTGCGCCGCTGATCCAGGATTTGCCCGAACCCACACCAGAAAACCTGCAACGACTAAAGGATCAAGCCGGATGCGCCCAAGGTCAGTGATGCTTTTCGCCGCCGGTCTGGGCACGCGGATGGGTGCTCTGACCAGGACGCGACCCAAGCCGATGATCCCGGTTGCAGGCAAACCTTTGCTGGATCATGCATTGCATCTGGTCGAAGGCCAGGGTTTCGACCCTATCGTAGTGAATCTGCACTTTCTGCCGGACCAAATCCGAGAATATCTGACCGGGCGGCCAGTGGTGTTTTCTGACGAATCCGAAGCGTTGCTGGAAACTGGCGGCGGGTTAAAGGCAGCGTTGCCGCTGCTGGGCGACGGGCCGGTGCTGACGATGAACACTGATGCGGCCTGGGCGGGTCCGAACCCCGTTCCGATGCTGATCGAGGCCTGGGATCCCGCCAGGATGGATGCGCTCTTGATGTGCGTACCGCGCGAAAACGCCGTTGGCCACCGGGGGCAGGGTGATTTTCTGCTGAACAAAGGTGTCCTGTCGCGCGGTCCTGGGCTTGTCTATACCGGTGTTCAGATCATCAAGACCGATCTGCTGGCCGACATACCGGAACGCGCCTTTTCCTTAAATGTGTTGTGGGATCAAATGCTGGCCAATTGCCGGGCCTTTGGGCTGAGCTATCCCGGCAAATGGGCCGATGTTGGCCGGCCCGAAGGCATTGAACTGGCCGAAACCATGTTAAGCAACGCTGATGTTTGAACCGTCTGACACTCCGCGCGTGTATGGCGTTCCTCTGGGGGTGGATTTCCCGGCCGCTCTGGTGCGCGGACTAGAACAGCGCGGGCAGGATCACCGCCCCGAGCAACTGGCGCGAACCCAGTTGATCCTGAACACACAGCGGATGAAGCGCCGTGTGCGGGACCTGTTTGATGCAGGGCCGGCGCGGCTGTTGCCTCGATTGCAGCTGGTGACCGACCTGGCGGTGGGCGCGGGTCTGTCTGATATCCCGCCTGCGGTGCCTGCCTTGCGGCGGCGGCTGGAAATCTCGCAGTTGGTGTCGATTCTGTTAGAGCGCGAGCCCGATCTTGCCCCGCGATCCTCGCTGTATGATTTGGCCGACAGCCTGGCCGCTTTGCTGGACGAAATGCATGGCGAGGGTGTTGATCCTCAGGTTATCCGAACCCTCGATGTGTCGGATGAAAGCGGGCATTGGGGCCGCTCGCTGCAGTTTCTCGAGATCGTTCAGCACTACTTTGACCAAGCGCACGAGGCGCCGGACAAGGAAACGCGGCAGCGGATGGTTGTGCAGGAATTGTCTCGAATCTGGGCCGAAAATGCACCGCAGCACCCGGTGTTGATTGCGGGCTCGACCGGATCGCGCGGCACCACGATGTTGTTGATGAAGGCGATCAGCCAGCTGCCCCAAGGGGCGATCATTCTGCCCGGATTCGATTTCGATATGCCGCGACAGGCCTGGGCCGATCTCGCCGATCCGCTGACCTCGGAGGATCACCCGCAATTTCGGTTTCACAAGCTGCTGACCGAGCTGGGACTGACCCCCTCTGATGTCGCGCGTTGGGATGATAGCCGACCCACCAACGCGCCGCGCTCGGCCTTGGTGTCCCTGGCGTTGCGCCCTGCGCCCGTGACGGATCGATGGCTGAGCGAAGGACCCGAATTGACCAATCTGCCAGAGGCGATGGCGGATGTGACCGTGCTCGAGGCGCCCTCGGTCCGAGACGAAGCCCTGGCCATCGCGATGCGACTGCGCCAGGCTGTTGACGAAGGCATAACCGCTGCGCTTATCACACCGGATCGGATGCTGACACGCCAGGTTTCGGCCGCTTTGGGTCGTTGGGGGGTCTTGCCCGATGATAGCGCCGGAACACCGCTGCAGCTGACGCCTCCGGGTCGGTTCTTGCGCCATATTGCGGCTCTGTTTCACCAGAAATTGACCTCCGAGGCTTTGCTGACCCTGTTGTCGCATCCACTGACGCATTCAGGGGGTCAGCGCGGGATGCACCTGTTATTGACCCGCGAGCTAGAGCTGTTCATCCGCAAACAGGGCGTGCCCTATCCAGATGCGGACTTGCTGACGCGGTTTGGTGCAAAATCAACGCAAGATGGAGCCGCTGACTGGGCGAATTGGGTCGCTGATACCTTTTTAGATCAGACCGCCAACACCATGTCCTTGGAAGACTGGATCGCGCGGCACCTGGCATTGGCCGAACAGATCGCGGATGGCGCAACGCCCGCCCAGGCCTCGGAGTTATGGAAAGAAGACGCTGGCCGCGCCGCGCTGGCGACGGTCACGGATTTCCAGACCGAGGCGCCCTTCGGAGGGGACATGTCGGCGCATGATTACGCCGATATGTTCGGGGCGATCCTTTCGCGCGGCGAGGTGCGAAACCCCGACACACCGCATCCCAATATCCTGATTTGGGGGACGCTCGAGGCCCGAGTGCAAGGCGCTGACCTGCTGATCCTGGCCGGACTGAACGAGGGCAGCTGGCCCGAGGCGCCCTCTCCCGACCCTTGGCTGAACCGACGCATGCGGCTGAACGCGGGTCTGTTACTGCCCGAACGGCGCATTGGCCTGTCGGCGCATGATTTCCAACAAGCCATCGCCGCGCCACAGGTGTGGCTGACACGCTCGATCCGGTCTGATGACGCGGAAACCGTGAAATCGCGCTGGCTGAACCGGATTACCAATTTGCTAAGCGGCCTGCCCGATCAAGGTGGCCCGCAAGCCCTGCGCGACGCGACTGAACGAGGGCAAACCTGGCTGGCGATGGCACGCAAGTTGGAAGAACCAGGGAAAACTCCCGCCGCGCCGCGTCCTTCGCCTGCCCCGCCGGCCGAGTCCCGGCCTCGTCAACTGTCTGTCACCGAGATCGCGCGCCTGATCCGCGACCCTTATGCCGTGTATGCCCGCCGGGTTCTGGGGCTGCGCCCGTTGGATCCGTTGATGAAAGCGCCCGATGCCTTGTTGCGCGGCACCGTGGTTCACGAGGTGTTCGAACATTTCATTCGCGATGTTGACGGCGAACTGACCTCTGCTCGGCTAACCCAAATCGCTGCTGATACTCTGGCTCAGAACGTTCCGTGGCCCGAAATTCGCAGCCTCTGGGCCGCGCGCGTTCATCGTGTCGCCGATTGGTTCGTTGCCCAAGAACAAACACGGCGCAAAACCATGCGGCCCGCCAAGCTGGAGGTCAGCGGCAGCGCCTCGATCCCGCATCTGGGCTTTACCCTGACCGCCAAGGCCGACCGGATTGATCTGGATTCGAACGGGCAAGCCTATCTATTCGACTACAAAACCTCGAACCCGCCAACCAAGGCCCAGCAGAAGGCGTTTGACAAACAATTGCTGCTAGAGGCCGCAATGCTGGAAAAAGGTGGCTTTGAAAATATGGGTGCGCCGAGCGTGGCAAAAGCGACCTATATCGGCCTCAGCGCAACCCCAAAAGAGCAAGACGCCCCGCTGAATGAAGAGCCCGTTCCCGTCATATGGGCGCGGTTCGAACAGTTGATTTCGGCCTATTTAGAGCCTGAAACTGGCTTTACCGCGCGCCGTGCCATGTTCCTGGATCGCGATATTTCCGACTATGATCCGCTGTCGCGCTTTGGCGAATGGGACCTGACCACCGAGCCTGAAAAGGAGCGTGTGAACCATGCGGAATGAGGCAACACAGGCGCAGGTCACCGCTGCGCGTCCGGGTTGGTCCACGTGGCTGTCTGCCAATGCGGGCTCGGGGAAAACGCGGGTTCTGACGGACCGTGTGGCGCGCCTGCTGCTGCGGGATGTTCAGCCTCAGCATATTCTGTGTCTGACCTATACCAAGGCCGCCGCCAGCGAGATGCAAAACCGTTTGTTCAGTCGCCTGGGCGCCTGGGCGATGCTGCCGGACGACGCGCTGCGCAAACAGCTGGACGAGCTGGGCGCCGATGGCGAGGTGGATGATGACGCGCTGCGTAACGCCCGAACTTTGTTCGCGCGGGCCATTGAAACGCCGGGCGGGCTGAAAATCCAGACGATCCACTCGTTTTGTTCGGCGCTGCTGCGAAGATTTCCGCTTGAGGCAAAAGTGAGCCCTCAGTTCAAGGAAATGGAGGACCGCGCTGCCGCCTTGCTGCGCGAAGAGGTGCTGCGTACGCTTGCCGAAAACGATCCGGACCGCCTGGCCGGAGTTGCCCGCTATGTGACCGCTGGGGATTTTGACGGGCTGACCCGTGATTTGGTGATGCATCGCGCCAAGTTTGGCACGTTCCGAACGCCTGACGAATGCCTGACGCTGTTCGATCTGCCCTCAGATTTTGACGAAACCGCCCTGCTGAAGCTGGTGTTTCTGGGGGGCGAGGCCGAGCTGCTGAACCAGCTGATCACCGCGCTACGCTCTGGTGGGGCAACAGACAACAAGAACGCCGACAAGTTAATGATGATCGGTGACCTGACGCTGAAATCCTTGCCGATTCTGGAAAGCGTGCTTTTGACCGGGAAGGGCGCGAAAAGCCCGTTTTCCGCCAAGTTAGGCTCTTTTCCTACCAAGGCCGTTCAGAAAAACCACCCTGATTTGATGACGCGGATTGAACCGCTGATGCTGCGGGTCGAGGACGCCCGAGAGAAACGATTGGCGCTGGCAGCGGCACGCAAAACGGCGGCGCTTCATGATTTCGCCAGCGCATTTTTGCCCGCCTATGAACAGAAAAAGCACGATCGCAGCTGGCTGGACTTCGACGACCTGATCCTGCGAGCCCGTGACCTGCTGACGGACCCGGCTGTTGCGGCCTGGGTGCTGTATCGTTTGGACGGAGGCATCGACCATATTCTGGTGGACGAGGCGCAGGATACCTCGCCCGCGCAATGGAAGGTGATCGAGCTGCTGGCACAGGAATTCACCAGCGGGCAGGGGGCGAGGACCGACAAAGAGCGCACCATTTTCGTTGTCGGCGACAAGAAACAGTCGATCTATTCCTTCCAGGGCGCCGATCCGCGCGAATTTGATCGGATGCAGCAGGAATTTGGACAGCGCCTGGATCAGACCGACCACCCGCTGGCGGTGCAGGAATTGCAGTATTCCTTTCGCTCGTCCAAAGCCATTCTGGATCTGGTGGATGAAACATTCCGTGGGCACGAGGATTTAGGATTTCCCACCGGAGGGCAGCACCGCGCCTTTAAGGATCGGATGCCAGGGCGGGTGGATCTGTGGCCGATCGTGGCCCCGACCAAGGATGAGTCCGAAGAAGACTGGTTCGAACCCGTCGACCGTCCAAGCGAGAAACACCATCGCATTCAACTGGGCGAACATATCGCGGACGGGATCAAGGCGCTGATTGACGCTGAACACCCCATTCCCGAAGAGATCGGGCATAGCGGCGAATATCGGATGCGGCCGGTGCGACCCGGGGATTTCCTGATTCTGGTGCGCAAACGCTCGGGCCTGTTCCCCGAGGTGATCCGGGCGCTAAAGGATCGAAAGCTGGCCGTCGCTGGGGCAGATCGCCTGAAGGTCGGTGCGGAATTGGCGGTCAAGGATCTGGCCGCCTTGCTGGCCTTTCTGTCCACGCCCGAGGACAGTTTAAGCCTGGCGGTCGCGCTGAAATCGCCCCTGTTTGGCTGGAGCGAAACTCAGCTGTTTGATCTGGCGCACGGGCGCAAAGAGCCGTTCTTGTGGGAAACCCTGCGCAAACGGGCCGACAAATACCCCGCTGAAATGGCTGTTCTGAACGATCTGCGGGGCCAGACCGATTTCCTGCGCCCCTATGATCTGATTGAGCGCATCCTAACCCGGCATGACGGGCGGCGAAAACTGCTGGCACGGCTGGGCACCGAGGCCGAAGACGGGATCAACGCGTTTCTCGCTCAGGCGCTTGCCTTTGAACGCAACGCGATCCCCAGCCTCAAGGGGTTCCTGGAATGGATGGTCACGGATGATCTGGAAATCAAACGCCAGATGGATAGCGCCGAGGACCAGATTCGCGTCATGACGGTGCATGGCGCCAAGGGGCTAGAGGCCCCCATCGTGATCATGCCGGAAACGCTGAATCAGCGGGCTCCGATGGGGGGTGATGTGCAGATTGCGGCGGATACACCGGTTTGGAAGACCAGCTCTGACGACATGCCCGGGCTGTTGGCGCAAACCAAAGCCGCCGAGACCGCGCAGGAGGAACACGAGCGCGATCGTCTTTTGTATGTCGCAATGACGCGGGCGGAAAAATGGCTGATCCTGGCCGGGGCAGGCGAGTACAAACAAGGCGATGGCAGCTGGTATGACAAGGTTCATGCAGCGGCCTGGCAACTGGGCGCGGTGGCGACGCCGAAGCCCACTGGCGACGGGCTGCGGCTGGAGCATATGGATTGGACGGGGCCTGTCGAACGGGTCGAATCCCGGCAGGCTGCCTTGGAAATCGAATTGCCCAAGCTGTTTACCACACCTGTCAGTGACCCCATCAAACCGCTCGGCACGCTCAGCCCCTCGGATCTGGGCGGCGCCAAGGCCCTGCCTGGCGAGGCGGGTCGCGACAAGGACGAGGCCCAGCGTCGCGGCACCTGGCTGCATATGATGCTGGAACATCTGCCGGGCACGGATCCTGCGGCTTGGCCCCGGATGGCTGAAAACATCTGTGGCGGTGCGCCGGACGCACCCGAGCTGTTGGCCGAGGCCAGCCGAGTGATCGGCGCGCCGGATCTGGCCTTTTTGTTCAGTGATTCCACCTTGGCCGAGGTCCCGGTTACCGCTGATCTGCCCGAACTGGGTGGGCGGCGCCTGCATGGGGTGATCGACCGGCTGATTATTTCACCAGATCGTGTGTTGGCGGTCGATTTTAAATCCAACGCCGTTGTGCCCGCGACGGCCGGGCAAACGCCCGACGGTTTGCTGCGCCAAATGGGGGCCTATGCTCATGTTTTGGCACGGATTTACCCCGAGCGGCGGATCGACACCGCTATTCTGTGGACCAAAACCGCGACGCTGATGCCTCTACCACAAGATTTGGTGACTGAGGCTTTGAATACCACAAGCCTCCTTGACGCTGGGGATCAGGCTACCTAGGTTCTGATCCAAACCAAAATTCAGGAGAATTCACATGGCCACTGTTGCCGTTACTGACGCGACTTTCGACGCAGAAGTCAAAAATTCCGACGTCCCCGTTGTGGTGGATTTCTGGGCAGAATGGTGCGGCCCCTGTAAACAGATCGGCCCCGCCCTGGAAGAGCTGTCCGAAGAGCTGGGCGACACCGTGAAAATCGCCAAGGTCGACGTTGACCAGAACCCCAACGCCGCTGCGGCCATGGGTGTGCGTGGTATCCCCGCGCTGTTCATCTTCAAGGACGGTCAGGTTGTTTCAAACCGCGCTGGCGCCGCACCCAAGGCTGCGCTTCAGTCGTGGATCCAAGAACTCGATCTGATCCAGAACAGATCTTCGAATTCAAAACCCCGGCCCAGCGCCGGGGTTTTTTTGTTTACAGCGCGGGCTTGGTCAGCATCAGCCAAACGATCCCCAGCACGGACGCAAATGCGGGAAACCCGAAGGCGAACCACCATTTGAACAGCCGGTGATAGGCTTGCGGCAAGGGGGCCCCCGTATCCCGCGCTTGCCGCGCCAGGTTCCGCATCTTGATCTGCATCCCAACGACTGGCAGCCAGAACACGCCGACAATCACGTACAAGATCAGTGACAAGGCAATCCAACCTTCGGTCAGAGGGTATCCGGTTTTCAGCGCCAACATCACCCCCGTGATCGGCTGTAAAATCGCAGCGCTGGCGGTAAACAGCGTGTCGGCCAGAACCACGATTCCCGCAACATGGGCGATCAAGGATGGGTCGTTGGACCGATGCGAAACCACCATGAAAAACGCGATGCCGGCCCCCGTACCCAGCAGGACGGTGGCTCCGATTACGTGAACAAATAACAAAAACTCGTAGCTCATTCGTCCTCGACCAATACCCACACAAAAAATGCCAGCGCTATGCTGGGAAAGACCTTGATTATGGGGCCCAGCGGGTCCAGCCAAAGGTCAGACGCCATCAACGCCGCGCCCACAAGGTAGGCGATTGAAACCAGGATCATCCCCAGCGCCGCCAGTCGCGTTTTGGATCGCCAGACTATGGCCAATCCCAAGGTGATATCCGCGATGATCCCCGACCAAACTGAGCTCGTGGCAAGCAAATTTGAGGCGCCTCTCTGCGTTAAGATTTCAATGGCCATATTAGGCTCTGACAAGGCGATTATGCCGGAAATGACCCAGAAAATCGCGAGCGTGCCAATTGCCAGCGGCATCAAAAAATAGAGCCTGGAAAAGCTGCGCTCCTGACGCGTGGCCGGCATGTCGGCAAAGGATTGCTCCAACGGGCGACAGGCATGAGACCAGCCGGAGGCATCCCCGCGAATTCCATCCTTTAGGGCCTGGATCGCCGTGGTTCTGAGAGGAGAGCGCCACCCCAACCGCCCAAGCCCATCCGCCGCGTATCCTGACAATCGTAGCAACCCGGCTGGAACTGGCACGGCGACGCCCCGACCAAGCCCCAGCCATTCGCGCGTTTTTTGCACCAGCACCGGAAAGCTCTGAGCGTTCGGCTCGCTTAGATCGGCTGTTGTCTTGTTGGGCACCTCCCCCTTCGCCGCAAGGACCACCGCGCGCGCGACATCATCGATATGCACGGTTTGCACCTGCGCATCGGGCAAGATCACAGGCAATAGTCCCGGCAACGCGGATGCCGCCCGCAATAGGGCCGTGCCACCATAGGCTTCGGGTGACAAAACCAGGGTCGGTCGGAAAATCACCCAATCCGCAGCGCGCTCGGCAAGGATCGCGTCCCCTTGGGCTTTGCTGCGAAAGAATTCGGTTGAGGCCGTCGCGGACACACCAGCCGCCGAGATCTGGATGATGCGAACCGCCTCGGTTTGCGACGCTTTCACCAACCGCTCGACCGCTTGTACATGGATCGCGTGCAAATTGTCGCGCGCTCCGTCCTGCAAGGCACCGGATGCATTCACCACCACATCAAAATCAACCAGCAAATGGCGCCATTCATCAGCGGAAAGGCTTGGAATGTCCTGAATGATCCATTTCGCTGCGGGGTCCGAGCGCAAAGCGCGTTTGCGAGACCGACCAAGACCCGTGACCTGCATACCAGCGCGGTGCAGTTCCCGCATACAGGCTGAACCGATCAACCCATACCCGCCCAACACCAATACCCGGGTCACAACGGCCATCCTGCGCGGGTCAGGGCCTTGGCGATTTGCCGTTCGGCACGAGAGCGTCCGGAATTGATGCAGTTTTTCTGCCAAAACCAGTACACATAGCGCGCGAAATCTGGGCGGTGTTCGTGAATCTGCTCGAACGCGTTGGCAACACCCAAACCCTCGACATTCAACGCGATGTGATGGAAATCAACCTTGGCGAACAATATGCAGGGCTTGCCAAAAAAGAACCCGTTAAAGGCCACGGCTGAATTCTGCGTCACGACGTAATCACAGCGTTGCAACAGGGGCACCATCCCCCCCGTTTGAACACTGAAATTCGAGAACCGCTCCTGCATATGAAGCAGTCGCCGTCGCTCCTCTCGGGTATAGGTTTCGCGGGGGTGCAGCGTGGCTATCACCCGCCGGTTGGGATTCTGGTGCAAAACGGCCATCAGCATCTCGAACGGGCTGGCCATCTGAAACGAGCGCCGTTCGGCCAGAACTCCCTGAAGCGGAACATAGACAAAACCATCATTACTGACGGTCTGGGTCGCACCCTTGAACATGCGCTGCTGCCAACGAGAATAGAAGCCTTCGGCCTGTTTAGGGTCTATTTTGTCCGGATCAAAGCGCTGCTTGGCAACGCGCCAGTTCCAGCGCTCGTTGGTTTTCTCGATGGTCCAAAAAGGCCCATGATAGACCTTGCGAAAGGTCAACCCTTGCTCGGTCGTCGGCTCTTGCATGTGAAACATGGCATAGCCTTCCCGATCCTCGCTGACCACCTGATCCCCCGGTTCGCTATGGCAGAGCTCGGTCTGGAACCCGGCGGATTCGGTCACTGAAATCAGCTGAGACAGGAAATTATGTGTCCCGGCCTGAGCGGCCTTCAGCAGCTTGCCTTCCAGATACAGGCGCAGGATCATGGGTTCGCTCATGGGCGAAAGCTAGCGAGCCGGGACGCCGCAAGCAAGCGCTACTCTTGTGCAGCATGGGCTAAGGTTCCATATAGGCCAACAGGCAAACGGAGGACGCTTATGTCGGACGAAAAATTCCCCGGATGGCACGGCACCACGATCATTGGTGTGAAAAAGGCCGGGCAGGTCGTGATCGCCGGGGACGGCCAGGTTTCGCTGGGTCAGACCGTGATCAAGGGCACTGCGCGCAAGGTGCGCCGGCTTAGCCCTGGCGGGTTCGATGTTGTGGCCGGTTTCGCTGGCTCGACCGCGGATGCGTTTACGCTACTGGAGCGGCTTGAGACCAAGCTGGAAGCAACCCCCGGTCAACTGGCGCGCGCCTCGGTCGAACTGGCCAAGGACTGGCGCACCGACAAATACCTGCAAAAGCTGGAGGCCATGCTGATTGTCACCGACGGCGCCGATATGTTCGTCATTACCGGCGCGGGCGACGTGCTGGAACCTGAACATGACGTGACCGCCATTGGCTCAGGCGGGAACTATGCGCTGGCCGCCGCACGTGGGATGATGGACACCGATCTGTCCGCCGAAGAGGTCGCCCGCAAAGCCATGGCCATCGCCGCCGACATCTGTGTTTACACCAATGGCAACCTGACTGTGGAAAGCATCACAAAATGACCGATCTGACCCCCCGTGAAATCGTATCCGAGTTGGATCGCTTTATCATTGGCCAGGCCGACGCCAAGCGCTCGGTCGCGGTGGCCTTGCGGTCGCGCTGGCGGCGCAAGCAGCTGGACGATGACCTGCGCGACGAGGTGTATCCCAAGAATATCCTGATGATCGGCCCCACCGGTGTGGGTAAAACCGAGATCAGCCGCCGCTTGGCCAAACTGGCCCGCGCGCCCTTTATCAAAGTCGAAGCGACGAAATTCACCGAAGTCGGCTATGTCGGGCGGGATGTAGAACAGATCATTCGTGATCTGGTGGACAGCTCGATCGCGATGACGCGCGAACATATGCGCGAGGACGTGAAGACCAAAGCCTATGAAGCCGCCGAAAACCGCGTGATCGAGGTGATTGCGGGCACTGACGCGCGCGAAGGCACCCGTGAAATGTTCCGCAAAAAGCTGCAAAACGGCGAGCTGGACAACACCGTGATCGAACTGGACGTGGCCGATGCCTCGAATCCGTTGCCGATGATGGATATCCCCGGCCAACCCGGCAGCCAGATGGGCATGATGAATCTGGGCGACATTTTCGGCAAAGCCTTCGGTGGGCGCACCGTTCGTAAGAAGATGACCGTCGCAGAAAGCTACGAGGTATTGATCGCGGAAGAGGCGGACAAACTGCTGGACGATGAAACCGTCACCCGCGCTGCCGTGAAAGCGGTCGAAGAAAACGGCATCGTGTTTCTGGACGAAATCGACAAGGTCTGTGCCCGTTCCGAAGCACGCGGTGCCGATGTCAGCCGTGAAGGTGTGCAGCGCGACCTGCTGCCCTTGATCGAAGGCACGACCGTCAGCACCAAACATGGCCCGGTAAAGACGGATCATGTGCTGTTCATCGCCTCAGGTGCCTTCCACATCGCCAAACCCTCGGATCTGTTGCCGGAATTGCAGGGGCGCCTACCCATCCGGGTCGAGCTGAAAGCCCTGACCGAAGAGGATTTCGTGCGCATTCTGACCGAAACGGACAACGCGCTGACCCGCCAATACACCGCACTTATGGCCACCGAAGAGGTCGAGGTCACCTTTACCGAGGATGGGATCGCTGCTTTGGCCAAGATCGCCGCCGAGGTGAACAAATCGGTCGAAAACATCGGCGCCCGGCGTTTGTATACGGTGATGGAGCGGGTGTTCGAAGAGCTTTCCTTTGCTGCACCTGATCGCGGCGGGCAGACGGTGACCGTGAATGCCGACTTTGTTCAGGAAAACCTGGGCGAGTTCGCAAAGTCCGCCGATGTCAGCCGCTATGTGCTCTAGTCACTGACCGACAAGATGGATAACGTCGCGCCAAAAGGGGCGGCGTTTTTCATGCGTTTCATTGTTCATTTTCTTTTGGTTCTGACGCTTGCCACCGCGTGCAGCGACAAGTCACGGGTGCTTGTAGCCCCCGAAGCCGCGCAAATCGGAACCGAACACAAAGCCTTTGTCGCAAGCCTGCGCGCGCCGACGGATTCGGGCTGGTTTGGCGGGGATAGAGCCGAATCTCTTGCCTATCTGGATCTGGATGTCGCTGTTCCGCCCGCTCACAATGGTGGCAAGATCAGGCTCAGCTACAAACGCACCGATCCCCAAAGGTTTTTCACCGTGACCCAGCGGACAGACCATGGATCGGGATCTGAGTTTGTCTCGGCACTACGGGATCGTCTGCGCGATCAGCCCAAAGGCCAGCGCGACGTGATGCTGTATGTGCACGGCTACAACAACAGCTTTGCCGACGGGGTGTTTCGCACGGTTCAGCTGATGCACGACTTTGATCTGCCCGGGGTTGGGGTGCATTACTCCTGGCCCAGCGCCGCGCATCCGCTGGGGTATGCCTATGATCGCGACAGTGTTTTGTTCGCCCGCGACGGGTTGGAAAAACTGCTGCGCCTTGCCGGTCAGGCCAATCCGGATCGCATCATTCTGGTTGGGCATTCGCTGGGCGCCATGATGGTGATGGAAACCCTGCGCCAGATCGAGATCGGCTCGCCCAACTGGGCGGCCCGGCATTTGGGCGGGGTCGTGCTGGTGTCGCCCGATCTGGATATCGAGGTCTTCAAGCAGCAGGCGCAGCGTTTCGCGCGCTTGCCCGATCCCTTCCTGATTTTCGTGTCGCAAAAAGACCGTGCCTTGCAGCTGTCCAGCCAAATCAACGGGAACAAAACCCGGCTGGGCTTGTTGGAGGATCCGACCAAGATCAGCGATTTGCCGGTCACAGTGGTCGACCTGTCAGAATTCGCCCGGAACTCGGATGATCGGCATTTCACACTGGGTACATCGCCATTGCTGATCCAATTGTTGAACAACAGCCCGGCGGTTAGCCAGACCTTCGATCGCGATGCCGGAGGCCGCATGGGCCTGTTACCCGGAACAGCGATCACCGTGCAAAGCGCGACCAAGATCATCCTCTCGCCGCTGATGCTGCAAAACTAGCGGTGTCGGCGCAGGTAAACGTAATAGGCCCCGGCGCCGCCGTGCTTGATATTGGCCTGTGCGACCTGCAACACCGCCGCGTTTAGCGGGGGCATCGACAGCCATTGCGGCACGTTATGTTTCAGCACGCCGCGACGCACCGGAATCGGGCCGTCATCCTCTTTGGTTTTGCCTTTTCCGGTGATCACCAACACCAGCCGCAACCCCCGCGCATGCGCGCCCAGAATGAACCGGGTCAGGGCAGGGTGTGCGCGATCCAGCGTCATCCCGTGCAGGTCGATCCGGTCCTCGGGCACCAGCTTGCCGCGCTTCATCTTGGTAAAGGATTTCTTATCCATCCGCAGAGGCGCGTTGTGCAGCTCTTCGCTCAACCCAGGGCGCAAACTGTGCGCCGAGGCAGACACCGGCGCAGTCTGCCCAACGGTGAAATCCGGCAGACGCGAGACTGGGCGTTTCTTCGGTTTGGGCTTGGGTTTTGGCAGGTCCCCGGGCGCGCGTTCGGGATGCAGGCGTTGCGCGGTATCGGTCACCATGCGCCACAGCTCGATCTCGGAATTTGTCAATTTGCGGCGGGTCATTGTTCCGATTCCGGCAAAAGGGCATAGGCGCGTTGAATGGGCAGCAAAACCATCATGCGACCGGGGTCTTTCAGCTTGCCGGCCGCACGTCCAGCGGAATCCCCGGTGCCAAAGAAAATATCCGCCCGCTGTGCGCCTTTGATCGCCGATCCAGTGTCTTGCGCGATCATCAAACGACGCAGCGGAGTTTTCCCGTCTTTTTCCACCCAAACCGGCGCGCCCAGCGGGGTAAAGGCCGGATCAACCGCGATCGACCGCATCGTCGTGATCGAGCGATTTATCGCCCCAAGCGGCCCCTTTTCCGGCGAAACGCGGTTCACCGTTCGGAAAAACACATAGGATGGGTTGTGGCGCAGCAGCTCAGCCCCATCGACAGGATTGCGGCGCACCCAGTTCTTGATCACCTGCGCGGAAACCTGATGAGATTTGTAGATCCCGCGCCGGATCAGCTCGACCCCGATGGACCGGTACGGATGCCCGTTCGCCCCGCCATACCCAACACGTATATGGCTGCCGTCGGGCAGGCGAATACGACCAGACCCTTGAATTTGAAGGAAAAACAGCTCGACCGGGTCATCAACCCAAGCGATTTCCAGACCACGTCCCGCCATCACGTCGGTGGTTTCTATGTCGCGACGCGATAGCCAGGTAGACCCCTTTCGCACCTCGGGTGGCAGCCGATATACAGGATAGCGATACCGCGCATCAGGGCGGCGGGCCCCATCCAGCTCGGGTTCGAAATAGCCGGTGAAAAGCGCGTTTTGCCCATCCTCAATCAGGACCGGGCGGAAAAACATTTCAAAAAACGCACGGGGGCTGTCGATATTCTGGGCCACCGCACACAGCGAGGCCCAGTCAGGTTCGTCCAGATCAGGACAGGTTTCCAGAAACGTGCGCAAGGCGGCGGCATGATTGTCCTGCTCCCACCCCTCCAAATCCTTGAAATCCAGAATTCGAAAAGTGGTTTCTTCGGACTGCGCTGTTCCTGCCATGATCAGCCCCAGCGCTGCTGCCGCCAGCGCCCGGATCATCCGCCCGTGGCAACAAGCTGCCAGTTCGGATCGTCCGAGGCCATTTCGCGGGCGAAAGTCCAAACGTCGCGTTGCTTCTTGGGCGCTTTGGGATCGCCCTCGATGATTTCGCCGGCATTGTCGCGCACGGCCGAGGTCAGCTCGCCCACGAAACGCACGGTGATTTCTGCGATACGGCCATCGACGAATTCGGCATCCGCCAAAGAGGTTTCCCGCACGCCCAGGAATTCAGCCTCGATGGTCAGGCCCTGTTCCTGGCGTGATTCGACCACCTGAGCGAAAGTTTCGTACACCTCGTCCGACAGGAACGGCTTGATCTCGGCCAGATCGCCGCGTTCGAACCCCATCAGGATCATTTCATAGGCGCCGCGTGCACCCTGAAGGAATTCACTGACGTTGAAACTGGGCTCCAGGCTTTTCATCTGCGACAGCGCCAGCGCTGCGTCCGAACCTTCGGGGACGTGGTCGATAATGTCACGATCAGGGCCGCCTTCGATCACCGACAGGTCGGGTTTACGCGAAGGGCGCTCGATCGGCTGGGGCGTGGTCGGATTTTCGAACCCGTCGCGCGTACCCAGCACGTTTTTCAGCCGCAGAATAAGGAAAACCGCGATGCCGGCCAGCACCAGAAGCTGCAAAATGGGCGAGTTCATAAGATCCTCTTGGTCAGGGGGTCATTTAAACCGTTGATACTCGACCTTATGTAGGGGCTACCGGCGGCCAAGTCCACCACGCCGGGCACGAAAGGAGATCACCACGATGTGGTTGTTAATCGCATTTGTCGCAGTCCCGATCATCGAGATCGCGCTGTTCATTCAGGTCGGAGGCGCCATTGGCACCTGGCCCACCCTTGGGATCGTCGTTCTGACGGCCATTCTGGGCACCTGGCTGGTGCGCGCACAGGGTCGGCTGGCCATCGGCAATCTTCAGCGCAGCTTTTCCGAGCTGGATGACCCCACGGAACCGCTGGCGCATGGGGCGATGGTGCTGATCTCGGGTGTGTTGCTGCTGACGCCGGGGTTTTTCACCGATGCATTGGGGTTTGCACTGCTGGTGCCTGCAGTACGTTCCGCTGTGTTCCACTATTTGCGCAAGCGTGTGAAAGTCCAAAGCTTCACCATGGGGTCGATGCAGTCGGGCCCGATGCACCGCGAGCCAATGGATCCAAACACCATTGACGGTGAATTCCACGAAATCGACCCCGAAAACCGTACGACTTATCGTCCGTCGGGCTGGACCAAGCATTGAGGGTGGTTTTCCATCCTGCTACACAAGCCCGGAAATTGATTTTTGGAGATCACTATGGCCGAGAATGGCGCTGAAGGTGCTGCCGCACCGCAAATTAAATTCAACGTACTGAACCAGTACATCCGGGATCTGTCGTTCGAAAACATCCTGGCCCAGAAAGGCGCCGGTGGCGAGGTCGTCCCCGCGATCAACGTTCAGGTGAACCTGGATGCGAAAAAGCGCTCGGTCGAGAACCAGTTCGAAGTCGCGATCAAGCTGAACGTGGAATTGACCGCAAAAGAGGGTGGTGACAAGCTGTTCCTGCTGGAAATCGACTATGTTGGCCTGTTCA
The DNA here is from genome assembly GCF_056158665.1 of Thalassovita sp. ABM4_323. Lineage (NCBI taxonomy): Bacteria > Pseudomonadati > Pseudomonadota > Alphaproteobacteria > Rhodobacterales > Roseobacteraceae > Thalassovita > Thalassovita sp. ABM4_323. Next base: position 815,162 of record NZ_JBSWTS010000007.1, read on the forward strand.
ACATCGAAGGTGTCCCCGAAGAGCAGATGCATCCCTTCCTGCTGATCGAATGCCCGCGGATGCTGTTCCCGTTCCTGCGCCGCGTTGTCAGCGACGTAACCCGCGACGGCGGCTTCCCGCCGCTGAACCTGGAGACCATCGATTTTGTTGCGCTGTACCGCAATGAAATCGCCCGTCGTCAGGCTGAACAGCAGGCTCAGAGCGCACCGGTTTCCTAAGCCGTCACTCTGACAGCTTGGTCCACAACGCGCCGTCGCCCATCTTGTCTACAAAGGCTTGATGGGCGGCGGCTTCTTCGTTTGTGATCCGCGAGGGCAGGGGGGCCGGGCGCGGAAAAGGGCGCCAATCGCTGGTATCCGCACCGCCGCTGGACTTGGTTGCCACAGTGGCACCAAGCGCAAAATCAGGCTGACGACCACCGATCAGTTCCAGATAGACCTCGGCCAGGATTTCCGAGTCGAGCAAAGCGCCGTGCAGCGTGCGGTTCGAGTTGTCGATACCGAACCGGCGACACAAGGCATCCAATGTGGCCGGCGAGCCCGGAAATTTCTGCCGCGCCATACCCAAGGTATCGGTCGCGCGCTCCATGGGCATTTCGGGCAATCCCATCCATTTGAGCTCGGCATTCAGGAACTTCATGTCAAAACTGGCATTGTGGATCACCAGCTTGGAATCCTGCCCGATGAAGTCATAGAAATCGCGCCCAACCTTGGCGAAAACGGGCTTGTCCTTCAGCGTCACTTCGCCCGAGCCAGGCGCAGGGTCGCGCGGTGGGTCCAGCAAATCCGGGCCGATACCGTGCACGCCGAATGCCTCGTCCGGCATGCCGCGTTCGGGGTTGATATAGACATGAAACGTGTTGCCGGTGGGCATGTGATTGTACAGTTCAACACAGCCGATCTCGACAATTCGGTCACCTTTGAACGGGTCGAATCCGGTGGTTTCCGTATCCAGAACGATCTCACGCAATGGCCTGGCCCTTTCTGATCTGATCCAGAATATCCTGCACCTGTTCGCGCGCGTGATCCAGCGTGTCCGTGATCACCACAAAATCTGCCCGAGCGCGTTTTTCCGCATCCGGCATTTGCTTGGCCTTGATTGTCAGGAATTGAGCCTCGTTCATCGTTCCGCGTGCCAGAACGCGCTGGCGCTGCACCTCTTCGGGGGCTGAAACGACCAAGACGGCATCCATATTCTGATTCCCGCCGGTTTCAAACAGCAATGGCACATCAAACACCAGGATATCCGCCTGGGCATTGGCAATGAAATCTGCGCGGTCTTCGCCCACCAAAGGATGCACGATGGCCTCGATCTGTTTCAGCGCGCCTGGGTCCGCCTGTATGATCTGTTTCAGCTGCTCGCGCGAGACAGCCCCATCGACAATGGCGTCCGAAAACAGGCTCTGAATAGGCCCAACTGCCTTGCCACCGTTGGAATACAGCCGATGCACCGCGGCATCCGCATCCCAGATCGCGCAGCCTTCCTCGGCCAGAATTTTGGCTGTCGTCGACTTGCCCATCCCGATCGAGCCCGTAAGACCAAGTTTAAAGCTCATGCCAGCATGATCCTGCGAATTTCGTCGTCCACCTCGGGGCGCTGACCGAACCAGCGCTCGAAGCCAGGAACGGCCTGATAGATCAACATGCCCAACCCATCGACAGTGTGGCACCCGATTTCCTCGGCAACCTGCAGCAGACGCGTTTTCAGCGGTGCGTAAACAATGTCAGTGACAACAGCGCCGGGGTTCAATCCATCCAAGGGAATGCGCAGCTCGGGGCTGCCGGTCATGCCCAAAGAGGTCGTGTTTACCAGCAGCGCAGCGTCCTCCATCACGTTTCCTGCCTGCACCCAATCGACCACAGTGATCCGAGCACCAAACTCCTGTTGCAGCGCCTCGGCCCGGATCTTGGTGCGGTTGGTCAGCAATATCTCGGGAACGCCAGCTGACAAGAGCGACGCCAAAATCGCACGCGAGGCGCCACCAGCACCAAGTACCACCGCCGGACCCGAGGTCGGATCCCAATCCGGCGCGCCCTGCCGCAGGTTTTCGATAAAGCCATAGCCATCGGTATTGTCCGCGTGGATCTTGCCATCTTCGCGAAAGATCAGCGTGTTCGCCGCACCGATCAGCGTGGCACGATCCGTGATGACATCGGCGATTTCCAGCGCGGCCTCTTTATGAGGAACGGTGATATTCGCCCCGACGAAACCCGCCTTGGGCAGGGTGCGCAAAACGGTTTCCAGATTCTCGGGCGCGACCTCCATCGGGATATAGTGACCGGGCAGGCCATATTTTTTAAGCCAATGCCCATGCAGCCGCGGAGATTTCGAATGCCCAATCGGCGAGCCAATCACTCCCGCCAGCGGTATCTTATGCGCACTCATCCCGGTAGGTCTCCTCGAACGGTCAGGTAACTCAGTAATTCCAACAGGGGCAGGCCCAGCACGTTAAAGTAATCGCCATCCACGCGGGAAAACAAGCGGATGCCTTCCTCTTCCAACTTATAGCCGCCAACGCTGTCACCGATGCCGGGCCAGTTGCGTGCCAGATAGTCATCAAGGTAGTCGTCCGAGAAACTGCGCATTCTTAGACGGACCTGCCCGATATGGCGCCAGATCGGTTTGCCGTCTTCGCAGATCACCGCTGCCGAAAGCAACATGTGCCGTTGTCCGCGCAAAGAGAGCAGCTGTTCACGTGCTTCTTCGATGTCTCGAGGTTTGGAAAGGATCTGGCCGTCGAACTCCAGCACCTGATCACAGCCCAAAACCAGGGCACCGGGGTTCTTTTCGCTGACCTTCAGCGCTTTCATCTCGGCAAGCGTATCGGCGATGTCGCGCGGCTTGGCCTGTTCGGCCTCAAGCGAATCGCGGATCATGATTTCATCGATCCGCGCCTTTTGAACGGTGAAGGGAACACCCGCGTTCGTCAGCAGTTGTCGGCGGATTTCAGACCCGGACGCCAGGATCAGGTTCATGGCCATGTGGATAACCTCGTGGAGTACTTGTCGAACTTCTTAAGGAAGGATTTCGGACAAGTCACCGAGGTTTCTGAGCTGTTGAAAAATCGCGGCCTTTCGCCTGCTTAGATCACAGTTTGTCCACACAAGGACAAGGAAAACCCCCTGATGGTGGATAAGTTTTCCGCGCACAGATTTCCCACGGGATATCCACAGGGTTCTTCGCGTATTGGGATCTCAGTAATACCCTGTTTTTTATAGGATAAATCCCATTTTTTCACAGAATCAAGGCCGATGCCTGCGGCCTTGTCGTTCAGATGATAACAGGGGGGATAAACAAGTAATCCACGGAAAAATGGATCCCTAAATCATCATCAATCTTTTCTTTCTTTATTATTTATTTATTGGAGCAAGACCCAAAGCCCCGTCCTTCCTCCAGCCTAGATTGGCTTGGATAATGGGGGCTTAAGCTTGGAAAGAGTGAAAGATTTGACTCGACCCCCGGGACACCTTATTTACGTGTCCAACCCCTCGTCCGAGGGAGCGATTTTCCATCCATATGAAATGAAGCGTGCCCATTGGGGCCGTTCAGGGTGCTATTTACATGTCCGAACAACGTTTAAATCTGTCTGAACTCAAAGCCAAGAGCCCCAAGGACCTGCTGTCCATGGCTGAAGAGCTGGAGATCGAAAACGCCTCGACCATGCGCAAGGGCGAGATGATGTTCCAGATCCTGCGCGAGATGGCCGATGATGGCTCGGTCATTGGCGGTGACGGGGTGCTGGAAGTTCTGCAAGACGGCTTTGGCTTCCTGCGCTCGCCCGAGGCCAACTATCTGCCGGGTCCAGATGATATCTATGTGTCGCCTGACATGATCCGCAAACACTCGCTGCGGACCGGGGACACGATCGAAGGCGTGATGAAAGCGCCTCAGGAAAGCGAACGCTATTTCGCGCTGACCGAGGTTGAGGGCATCAACTTTGAAAGCCCCGAGAAGGCTAAGCACAAGATCGCGTTTGACAACCTGACGCCGCTGTACCCCGACGAGCGCCTGAAGATGGAGATCGAGGATCCGACGATCAAGGATCGCTCGGCCCGGATCATCGACCTGGTCGCGCCGATTGGTAAAGGTCAGCGTTCGCTGATCGTGGCACCCCCGCGGACGGGTAAAACGGTGCTGCTGCAAAACATCGCGCACAGCATCGAGGCGAACCACCCCGAATGCTACTTGATCGTTCTGCTGATCGACGAACGCCCCGAAGAGGTGACGGACATGCAGCGGTCTGTGAAGGGTGAGGTCGTGTCTTCGACCTTCGATGAACCTGCAACGCGTCACGTGGCCGTGTCGGAAATGGTGATCGAAAAGGCCAAGCGTCTGGTCGAACATAAACGAGATGTTGTGATCCTTCTGGACTCGATCACAAGACTTGGTAGGGCCTTTAACACCGTGGTGCCGTCCTCGGGTAAGGTTCTGACCGGTGGTGTAGACGCAAACGCTCTGCAACGCCCCAAGCGTTTCTTTGGTGCTGCGCGGAACGTGGAAGAGGGCGGATCGCTGACCATCATCGCCACGGCTCTGATCGACACGGGCAGCCGCATGGACGAGGTGATCTTTGAAGAATTCAAAGGCACCGGTAACAGCGAGATCGTTCTGGATCGTAAGGTTGCGGATAAACGCGTCTTCCCGGCGATGGACATCCTGAAATCCGGCACCCGGAAAGAGGACCTGCTGGTGGATAAGATCGACCTGCAAAAGACCTTTGTCCTGCGTCGCATTCTGAACCCGATGGGCACGACCGACGCGATCGAGTTCCTGATTTCCAAGCTGAAACAGACCAAGACAAATTCGGAATTCTTCGACTCGATGAACACCTGACCTGGGTTTCTGGGGGCCTGACAGATGGACACGATTTTCGCCCTTGCCACGGCTCATGGTAAGGCCGGGGTCGCGGTGATCCGCGTCTCGGGTCCTTTGGCGCATGCGGCCGGGTCCGCTTTGGCTGGCGATCTGCCGGCGCCTCGGCGTGCTGGCTTGCGATTGTTGCGGGATGCGGAAGGTGTTCGTCTGGACGAAGCCTTGGTTCTTGTGTTCGAAGACGAGCGCAGTTTCACCGGAGAGCCGGTCGTCGAGTTGCAACTGCATGGCAGCACGGCAGTGGTGTCGGCGGTTTTGAGGGTTCTGTCAGAAATAGAGGGGTTGCGCCAAGCCGATCCAGGCGAATTCACCCGGCGCGCCTTGGAAAACGGTCGGTTGGATTTGGCGCAGGTCGAAGGCCTGTCGGATCTAATCGAAGCTGAAACCGAGGCTCAACGCCGTCAGGCCTTGCGTGTGCTGTCCGGGGATCTTGGCAATCGGGCCGAAGAATGGCGACGCGATCTGATCCGGGCTGCGGCTTTGCTTGAAGCGACGATAGACTTTGCCGACGAAGAAGTCCCTACTGATGTTTCGCCCGAGGTGAGCGCGCTTATGACGTCGACCATGGCTTCATTGCAGGCAGAAATCGCTGGTGTCAGTTCTGCCGAACGGGTGCGCACTGGGTTCGAAGTCGCGATTGTTGGTGCGCCTAATGTTGGGAAATCCACGTTGTTGAACGCGCTTGCCGGTCGCGATGCGGCCATCACCTCGGAGTATGCGGGGACGACCCGGGATGTAATCGAGGTTCGTATGGATCTGGGTGGGCTACCCGTGACTTTGCTGGATACGGCTGGTTTGCGTCAGACCGAAGATAAAGTCGAGGAAATCGGGATCGCGCGTGCGCGAGAGCGGGCAAGCCTGGCTGATCTGCGGGTGTTCCTGGTGGAGGGAGGCGACACACCGGATTTTGCGCCTGAACCCGAAGATATCGTTTTAAAGGCCAAAGCCGATCTGCTGGACGACAAGACCGGCGCGATTTCAGGCGCCAGTGGTGAGGGCGTTCAGAATCTGATAGAGGACGTGACACGTATCCTGTCTGACCGGGCTGCCTCGATCGGTGTGGCGACCCGTGAAAGGCATCGGATCGCAATGCTGCGAGCGGTGGAGTCTCTGGGCGAGGCGCGACGACTGGTCAGTATGGGCTCGGAAATGACTGACTTGGCTGCGGAAGAGTTGCGTACGGCCGTACGGGCCTTGGATTCTCTGGTCGGCCGGGTTGATATCGAAAATGTGCTGGACGAGATTTTCGCCAGCTTCTGTCTTGGGAAGTAAGGAGTGTTTCACGTGAAACAATTCGACTTCGATGTTGTTGTGATTGGCGGTGGGCACGCTGGCTGTGATGCCGCGCATGCGTCGGCCCGGATGGGTGCGCGCACAGCTTTGGTGACTTTGACCCGTGGCGGGATCGGGGTGATGTCCTGTAATCCGGCGATTGGTGGCCTGGGTAAAGGACATCTGGTTCGAGAAGTTGATGCCCTGGATGGTGTCATGGGGCGCGTCGCGGATGTTTCGGGTATTCAATTTCGTTTGCTGAATTGGCGCAAGGGGCCTGCAGTACAAGGACCGCGCACGCAGTCCGACCGAAAACTGTATCGGCAGGCGATGTTGCGCGAGATCGAGGCACAGCCCTGCCTGACGGTGATCGAAGGCGAGGCAACTGACCTGATCATGGATCATGACCGCGTCGGGGGTGTGGTTCTTGAAGATGGTAGCGAACTGAACGCTCGCAACGTCGTTCTGACCACGGGTACCTTCTTGCGCGGCGTGATACATATCGGCGACGTTTCTCGCCCCGGAGGTCGCATGGGGGATCGCCCCTCGATCCGCTTGGCCGAGAAAATTGATAGCTTTGGGCTGCCTTTGGGTCGATTGAAGACGGGTACTCCGCCGCGTCTGGATGGACGAACGATTGCGTGGGACTTGCTTGAAAAGCAGCCCGGAGATGATGATCCGGTGATGTTTTCCTTTCTGTCCAAGGGGCCATCTGTGCGTCAGGTGTCTTGCGGTATCACGCATACAAACGAGAAAACGCATGATGTGATCCGCCAAAATCTGGATCGTTCGGCCATGTATGGTGGGCATATCGAAGGGGTAGGGCCGCGATATTGCCCCTCGATCGAAGACAAGATCGTGCGATTCGCTGACAAAAGCTCGCATCAGATTTTCCTTGAACCCGAAGGTCTGGATGACCACACGGTTTATCCGAACGGGATTTCAACCTCGTTGCCCGAAGAAGTGCAGTATGACTATGTCCGCTCGATCCGCGGGCTAGAGCAAGCCGACATCCTTCAGCCTGGCTATGCGATTGAATATGACTACGTTGATCCCCGCGCTCTGGATGATCGGCTGGCGGTAAAATCTGTCCCGGGTCTCTATCTGGCAGGTCAGATCAATGGGACCACGGGGTATGAAGAAGCGGCCGCGCAAGGCCTGGCGGCTGGTTTAAATGCAGCGGCGGATGCACTGGGCCGCGACCCCGTTCTGTTTAGTCGGCGGGACAGCTATATCGGTGTGATGATTGACGACCTCATCACCCGAGGCGTTTCCGAGCCTTATCGCATGTTCACCTCGCGCGCCGAGTTTCGCCTGTCCTTGCGGGCCGACAATGCTGATCAGCGGCTGACCCCAAAGGGCATTCAGATTGGCTGCGTGTCCGAATCTCGTCAGCGCGTCTTTGAGAAAAAGATGGATTTGATGGAAAGCGCTATGGGGCGACTGACCTCAAAGACTTACACGCCTCGCGAACTCAATCAGATCGGATTGTCGGTGAATCAAGACGGAGCGCGGCGTAGCGTGTTTCAGTTGTTGTCGTTTCCCGATGTCGACTTTGAAAAGCTGATGGGTCTGGACCCCACGCTGTCGGAGATTGATCCAGAAATTCGGGATCAACTCTCCAAAGACGCGCTCTATGCAAACTACATTGATCGCCAACAACGTGATGTCGATGCAATGAAGCGGGACGAAGATCAAATAATACCTGACGGGTTCTCGTACGAGCATTTGGACGGTCTGTCCAACGAACTGAAAAAGAAGCTGATCGCGGCGCGGCCGCGCAATCTGGCTCAGGCGGGGCGCGTCGAAGGGATGACTCCGGCTGCGCTGACGCTACTGCTTGCGAAATTACGCCAAGACAAACGGAATCGTTCAGCGTGAAGACTTTCCCTCTAGATGTTTCACGTGAAACAATGATTCGGCTCGAGACCTACGGCGATCTCCTGAAGAAGTGGAATCCGAAGATCAACTTGGTATCCAAATCCACTTTGTCCGATCTATGGTCTCGGCACATCGTGGATTCCGCGCAAATATATACGCTTGCACCAGAGAAATTTACGCATTGGGTCGATCTTGGCACCGGTGGAGGGTTCCCGGGGTTGGTTTGCGCGATCATTGCGGCCGAGAAAAACCCCGAGGTGCGATTCACGCTTGTCGAATCCGATGCCCGCAAGTCGGTTTTTTTGCGTACCGTGGCCCGTGAAGCCAACGTTCAGGTCAAGGTGATAACCGATCGAATTGAACGCGCTGAGCCAGCGAATGCGGACGTGCTGTCTGCCCGTGCTCTTGCTGATTTGACGACGCTATTGGGTTTTTCACAGCGCCATCTCCAAAAAACAGGCGTGGCTTTGCTGCCAAAAGGGGTGAACTGGCAAAAAGAGGTTCAAGAGGCGCGCAAGTCGTGGTTTTTCGAAGTTGAGAGGACTACAAGTAAAACGGAATCAGGTGCCGTCATTCTGAGAATCGGAGGTATTTCCCGTGTCTGACCCTACCCGTTCGGCTGATCCCAAGATCATCGCAGTTGCCAACCAGAAGGGTGGGGTGGGAAAAACCACAACCACGATTAACTTGGGCGCAGCCCTTGTCGACGAAGGATGCCAAGTCTTGATCGTTGACCTTGATCCTCAAGGGAACGCGTCCACCGGGCTAGGGATCGAACCGGAGGATCGTGAAAACACCACCTACGAGCTCTTACTTGATGATGTTTCCCTTGAAGATGTCATTAAGCCCACCGAGTTGGATGGTTTGAACATCATCCCTGCAACGGTTGATTTGTCCTCGGCTGATATCGAGCTGATTTCGAACGAAAAGCGGAGTTTTCTGCTGCACGATGCACTGCGACAGCATGCGATGGACGCGTTTGCGTATGACTACATACTGATTGATTGCCCACCTTCTTTGAACTTGTTGACAGTGAACGCTATGGTCGCGGCCCATTCAGTCTTGGTGCCGTTGCAGTCCGAGTTCTTTGCGTTGGAAGGCTTGTCCCAGTTAATGCTAACGATCCGGGAGGTACGTCAAACAGCGAACCCGAATTTGCGGATCGAGGGCGTAGTGTTGACCATGTATGATGCGCGCAATAATTTGTCCCAACAGGTGGAGGATGACGCGCGTGAAAATCTGGGGGACCTGGTTTTCAACACGATGATCCCGCGGAATGTGCGTGTCAGCGAGGCACCGTCATACGCCATGCCAGTCACCGAGTATGATCCGAACTCTAAAGGGGCCAGGGCTTATGGGCAGCTCGCACGAGAGTTGATGTCCAAAAACATCCGCGTCGCCGCATAATAATAACAGGAGGCAAAAATGAGCGAGAAACGCACGAAATCCCGTGGCTTAGGGCGTGGATTGTCCGCCTTGATGGCAGATGTAACGCCAGCCGAAACCCCCACGGAAACAGGCGAGGCAAGTCGCCGACCGGACATGATGGTGCCGATCGAGAAGATTCACCCAAACCCGGATCAGCCGCGCCGCACGTTTACCCCCGAGCAGCTGGACGAACTCAGCGCCTCGATCAAAGAAAAAGGCGTGATCCAGCCTCTGATCGTGCGCAATCGGCCCGGACATGACGGCGAATACGAGATTGTCGCCGGTGAACGTCGTTGGCGTGCCGCTCAGATGGCGCAGCTGCATGAACTGCCGGTCCTGGTGCGGGATTTCGACGACACCGAGGTTCTGGAAGTCGCCATTATCGAAAACATCCAGCGGGCAGACCTGAATGCAGTGGAAGAGGCTGCTGGCTATCGTCAACTGATGGAGAAATTCGGCCATACTCAGGAAAAACTGTCCGAAGTTCTTGGAAAAAGCCGCAGTTATATCGCGAACCTGGTGCGACTGCTGACCTTGCCTGACGAAGTTCAGGACTTTGTTCGCGAAGGCAAGCTGTCCGCAGGTCACGCCCGTGCGATGATCACCGCTGAAGATCCGGCCGCGCTGGCCCGCCGTGTTATCAACGGAAATCTCTCGGTCCGCGAAACCGAGCGTTTGGCAAAAGGTACGCCAGAACCAGCGCAAAAAGGCTCTAAACCAGCCAAAAGCGCCCGACCGGAAAAGGACGCAGATACCCGAGCGCTCGAGGGCGACCTGTCTGCAAATCTTGGGATGAAGGTCGCGATTGACCACTCTGAGGGTCAGGAATCCGGCAAAATCACCATCAGCTACAACAATCTAGAGCAGCTGGACGAAGTGTGCCGGATGTTGTCGTCATGAATTGGGGCGAGTCCAGATAAACAGCAGGACTGCGCACAAGGTAACGCCTTGAATGATCAGGATCATCGGGCGCAAACCCATAATCAATGAAATCAAGAAAACGATCGCGATGGACACCGTCGCGATCTTTTTACCTTTGGGGTGAATGGCGCCGTGTTCTTGCCAATCAACAATTGAGGGGCCGAACTGCGGATGAGTGATCAGCCAGTTGTGCAGGCGTTCGCTGGATTTCGCAAAGAAAAACGCGGCCAGGATCATCAGCGGAACGGTCGGCACAAGCGGAAGCACAATGCCGATCAGGCCGATCGCCATCGAAATGAGCCCCAGGATGACCCAGATAATCCGCATGACTACTCCACCAAAAGTTCCCGAATAACCGCATTCAACACCATTCTGCCGTCTGATGTGACCGACAGATTGTCGCCATGGACAGAAATCATGCCGATCTCTTCTAGATAGCGCAGTCTTTCAGCGTTCAAGCGATGGCCCGAAATTTGTCGAAAACGGTCGATCGAGATCCCCTCGGACAGGCGCAACCCCATCAGAAGGTATTCGTTGCCCTGATCTCGCGCGGGCAGGGCTTCGAAGTGCTTCTCGGTTTGGCCGGCATCGCTGAGCTCCAGCCATTTTGTCGGGTTGGAATAGGCCTCGGTCGCGTGTTTCTGGCCGCTCAATGTCAGCCGTCCATGGGCACCCGGGCCGATGCCGACATAGTCACCATAGCGCCAATAGACACTGTTATGCAGCGATTCAGCGCCCGGCTTGGCGTGGTTCGAAACCTCGTAAGCCAACATTCCGGCTTTGCCACAAATTTCCTGCGTAGCTTCGTACATATCGGCGGACAGATCATCCTCGGGTAGGCCTTTCAATCCGCCACGATTGTAGCGGTCGCCGAACGCGGTGCCTTGTTCGATGGTTAGCTGGTACAACGACAGATGATCAATCGCCATAGACAGGGCCTCGGTCAGCTCGGCGCGCCAATCCTCCAAAGACTGATCTTGACGGGCATAGATCAGATCAAAGCTAACGCGATCGAACTGCGCGCGCGCGATATCAAAGGCGGCGCGGGCTTCTTCAACCGTGTGAATGCGGCCCAAACGATGCAAATCGCGGTTGTTCAGAGCCTGAATTCCCATTGATACACGGTTCACACCAGCCTGGGCGTATCCCGTAAAGCGGCCGGCCTCGACCGAGCCGGGATTGGCCTCGAGCGTGATTTCCACATTGTTGGACAGTGACCAATTCGCGCGGATGCGCTCCAGTATCCTGTGCACGACCTCGGGATCCATCAAACTGGGTGTGCCGCCACCAAAAAAGACCGAGGTCAGCGGGCGCCCGCCGCACATTTCGGCGTAGCGATCAATTTCGGATAAATAGGCTCTAAGCCAGCGGGATTGGTCAATTTCGCGCGCGACATGGCTGTTGAAATCGCAATAGGGGCACTTGGCCTCGCAGAACGGCCAGTGGAGGTAAATTCCAAAGCCGCCGTTCTGCCAATCCTCAATCAAAGCAGCCCGCCACCAGTTTGGCGAAGGCATCGGCACGGTGGCTCATTTCGTGCTTTTTGTCGGGGTCCATTTCACCAAAGGTGATGTCGAACCCATTGGGCACAAAGATCGGATCATAGCCAAACCCGTTTTCGCCGCGCATCGGCCAGGTGACCTGTCCTTCGACTTTGCCAACGAACAGTTCGTCGTGACCATCGGGCCAGGCCAAGCATAGGGTGCAATTGAAGGCCGCGCAGCGCGGGGTCGGGGCGTTTTTCGCTTCCAGAAGGGCCCAGGTTTTTTCCATCGCCATGGCGAAGTCACGACCGTTCGGCGTTTCGGCCCAGTCAGCGGTATAGACACCGGGCGCACCGTCGAGCCCGTCCACGGAAATTCCGCTATCGTCGGACAAGGCGGGCAGACCGGTTTTCTGAGCGGCGTAATGCGCCTTGATCCGGGCGTTTCCCGCGAACGTGTCCTCGGTCTCTTCGGGCTCGTCCAGACCGTGATCGGCGGCCGATGACACCGAGATCCCGAACGGCGCCAGCAAAGCTGCGATTTCTCGCAGCTTGCCTTTGTTGTGGCTGGCCAGGACCAGCTCTTTGCCGTCGAACTTACGCATTTACGGCTGCCATTTGCGCGGCGACCAATTCGGCAACGCCCTTGTCGGCCAGATCCATCAGCTCGTTCATCTGATCGCGCGAATAGGTGGCGCCCTCGGCGGACATTTGCACTTCGATCAGGCGACCGCTTTCCAGCATGATAAAGTTTCCGTCAACGCCGGCTTCGCTGTCCTCGGGGTAATCCAGATCCAGCACGGGCTGACCGGCGTAGATGCCACAGGACACGGCGGCGACGGGTTCGACCAGCGGGTCGGTTTTCACGACACCAGCCTTCATCAGCTTGTTCACAGCCAGACGCAGCGCAACCCAACCCCCGGTGATCGAGGCGCAGCGGGTGCCGCCGTCAGCTTGGATCACATCGCAGTCAACGGTGATCTGACGCTCGCCCAAGGCAACACGGTCTACACCAGCGCGCAAGGAGCGACCGATAAGCCGTTGAATTTCAACAGTTCTTCCGCCTTGCTTGCCCATTGCAGCCTCGCGTCGCATCCGCGAGGTGGTCGAGCGGGGCAGCATACCGTATTCCGCCGTCACCCAGCCCAGGCCCGAGCCCTTGATGAACGGAGGCACGCGGTCCTCGATCGTGGCGGTGCACAGGACATGGGTGTCGCCCATGCGGATCATGCAGGATCCCTCTGCGTGTTTGGTGACGCCGGTTTCGATGGAAACGGGGCGCATTTCGTTCAGCTGTCGGCCAGATGGGCGCATGGTAAATTCCTTCTCTGTTGCCCCGGGGATACCTGCCGGGGCACCCAAAGCGCAAGCCCGATTGACCTTTGCGGGCAGGGGTCTTTAATGACAGGAGGAAAGGGTTTGGCATGACAGACGGCGAAAACATCCTGGAAGAGCTGAATGATCGCTCGCGCGAGGTGTTTCGTCGTGTGGTCGAGGGATACCTGTCCAATGGTGAGCCTGTTGGATCCCGGACCCTGACACGCAGCCTGAGCGAGAAGGTCAGTGCCGCCACCATCCGCAATGTCATGCAGGACCTGGAATTTCTTGGATTGCTGGACAGCCCGCATATCTCGGCCGGCCGGGTGCCCACTCAGCGCGGGCTGCGGATGTTTGTGGACGGGTTCCTCGAGGTCGGGGACCTGGCTACGGATGATCGGCACAAGTTGGATCAGACGCTGCAAAGCAATTCCTCGGACGTGGGCGGGTTGTTGGATCGGGTGTCTACGGCGCTGTCCGGGGTGACGCAGGGCGCCTCGATCGTGCTGACGCCGAAACACGAGGCGCCGATTCGCCATCTGGAATTCGTGTCGCTGGGCCATGATCGCGCACTTGTGGTGATGGTTTTCGCGGATGGACATGTGGAAAACCGCTTGTTCACACCGCCCCCAGGGCAAACGCCATCCTCGATGCGTGAGGCCGCGAATTTCCTGAATGCGCTGGTAGAGGGCAAAACCCTGTCTGACCTGCAAACTGAGATCCGCAAGGAAATCGACAGCCGCCGGCAAGAGATCGATGGCCTGGCCCATCAGCTGGTCGAAAGTGGGCTGGCCGTTTGGGACAATGAAGGCGAAAACAACGAACGTCTGATCGTCCGGGGCCGCTCGAATTTGCTGAACGCAGACGGGAACGAAGAGGATCTGGAACGTATCCGCGTGCTCTTTGACGACCTGGAACGCAAACGCGACATCGAGGAGTTCCTGCAACTGACCGAGCAGGGCGAGGGTGTGCGCATTTTTATCGGTTCCGAGAACAAACTTTTCTCACTTTCGGGTTCCTCTTTGGTGGTTTCTCCTTATATGAACGCGGATCGAAAAATTATCGGCGCCGTCGGGGTGATTGGCCCCACGCGCCTGAACTATGGACGGATCGTGCCGATCGTAGATTACACGGCACAACTGGTCGGGCGGATGCTGTCTGACCGGAGTTAGAGGTGGAACATGGCAGACCCCAAAAACGAAGATTTTCTGGACGATATCGAAACCGCCGAAGCCGAAGCATTTGCCGAGGAATTCGAAGAGCTGGATGACGAGGCGGTCGAACTGGACGAGCTGCGCGCCGAGCGGGATGATTACAAAGACAAGTTCATGCGCGCCCTGGCCGATGCAGAAAACGCGCGCAAACGTGCCGACAAACAGCGCCGCGAGGCCGAAAACTATGGCGGCTCGAAACTGGCCCGCGATGTTCTGCCGGTTTACGACAACATGAAACGCGCGCTGGATGCTGTTGATGAAACGCAACGCGAGCAATTCGGCGCTGTTCTGGAAGGTGTCGAACTGACCATGCGCGAATTGCTGAGCGTGTTCAAAAAGCACGGGATCGAGCTGATCTCGCCCGAGGTTGGGGAAAAATTCGATCCTCAGATGCATGAAGCGATGTTCGAGGCCCCAGTTCCCGGCACCAAAGCCGGCGATATTATCCAGGTTTCGGCCGAAGGCTTCATGCTGCACGACCGCTTGCTGCGCCCGGCGCAGGTTGGGGTTTCGTCGACTCCGGCCTAAACAGAGCCTGATATCAATGCTACAAAGCTCCTGTTTCTGACAGGAGCTTTTCTTTTGCGTATTGTCCTTTTTCTGCTGACTTTGCTGTGTGCGCCAATCGCGGAGGCCCAGACCTATCCGGACTATTCCGAAATCTACGTCAACGATTTCGCCGATATCCTGCCCGAGGCGGATGAGGATGCCATTCGCGATGACCTGAAAGAGCTGAAGCGCGAAACCGAGATCGAATTCACCGTGGTCACGATCAATTCAATGACGGATTACGGTCATGACGGGCCTATCGAGCCCTTTGCGACCGGATTGTTCAATTACTGGGGCGTCGGCAATGCGCAGCGGAACGATGGCGTGATGATGCTGATCGCTGTTCAGGACCGGCATATGCGGATCGAGGTTGGCTCGGGCTATGGAACCCGGATGAACGGACCGATGAAAGAGGTGATCGACGACGTGATCCTGCCCCGGTTCAAGCGCGATGACTATATCACCGGCATCGACTATGGCGTCGATCATGTAATCCACGAGGTCAGCGGCAGCTGGCCAGGTGAGTTCAATGCGACCACAACCGAGCGCGCCATCGGGTCAGCGCGCCGAGGTCTCGATTGGCTAGGAAACTGGATTTATGCCTTATTAGTGCCTGTTTTTGGTGCTGCGGGGATGCTGTTTCGCAGGATGCGTCGGTATCGGCCAAGGTATTGTCCCAAAGATGGCGCCCGGTTGGAGTTGCTGAATGAAGAGGCCGACGACGCGCATCTATCCGAGGGGCAGATCGCCGAAGAACAGCTGGGCAGCGTCGACTATGACATCTGGCATTGTCCCGATTGCGATCATGTGACGGTCGAGAACTACAAGGCCTGGTTTAGCCGCTACCAGGTTTGTCGCGCCTGCGGGCATCGCACCGTCCAAAGCACGACGATCATCCTGCAAAGCGCAACCACTACCTCGACAGGACGCAAGCGGGTGGTGCTGAATTGCCAGCACTGCGGGGAGGAAAGCTCGGCCGTTTTCACTATCCCGATGAAAAGCGAAAGCAGCAGTTCCGGCGGCGGCTCGTTCGGGGGCGGGTCTTCCAGCGGCGGCGGGGCCAGTGGCAGCTGGTGATCAGCCGTCTTTCAGGGCCTTCAGCTCGTAAATCAGATCCAATGCCTCGCGCGGGGTCAGCGTGTCAGGGTGGACCTCGTCCAGACGATTTTCAACCTCCGAGTCCAGCACCTGCACCGGAGGCGGCGGCGGAGCAGCCGAAAACAGCGGCAAATCATCGATAGTTGCCTTGGACTTGCCACCCTCGCGCTCGCCCTTTTCCAACGCATCCAGAACCACACGGGCACGGGCGACCACCTTGTCTGGCAACCCGGCCAGCTTGGCGACCTGCACACCATACGACCGATCCGCCGCCCCTTTGCGTACCTCGTGCAGGAAAATCACATCGCCTTCATATTCCTTGACGGCCACGGTGGCGTTTTCGACCCCAGGCATTTTGCCGGCCAGAGAGGTCAGCTCGTGATAATGCGTGGCGAACAGCGCGCGGGATTTATTTACGTCGTGCAGATGTTCCAGTGTGGCCCAAGCAATCGACAGGCCGTCATAGGTGGCGGTGCCGCGGCCAATTTCATCCAGGATCACCAGCGCCCGATCATCGGCTTGGTTCAAAATCGCGGCGGTTTCGACCATCTCGACCATAAAGGTCGAGCGACCACGCGCCAGATCGTCCGAGGCCCCGACGCGGCTGAACAGCTGACTGACAACACCGATATGAGCCTGCGTTGCAGGGACAAAACTGCCCATTTGCGCCAGCAAAGCGATCAATGCGTTCTGGCGCAAAAAGGTCGATTTACCGGCCATGTTCGGGCCTGTCAGCAACCAGATCGCGGCACCATCATTGGCCGACAGTGTACAGTCATTCGCGATGAACGGGCTTTGACCCTGTTTGCGCAGGGCCTGTTCCACGACAGGATGGCGCCCGCCCGTGATTTTCAGTTCTTTCGAATTATCAACAACAGGCCGGACCCAGTTTTCGCCATTCGCCAGATCGGCCAGGGCTGTGGCCAAGTCCATTTCTGCGAGCGCCCGCGCAACAGCATTGATCTGGCCAGCTTGATCCAGAATTGCGCTTCTTAGGCTGGAATAGAGCCTCTTTTCGATCTCAAGCGCCCGTCCGCCCGCGTTCAAAATCTTGGTTTCAGTCTCGGACAATGGCACCGTTGTAAAGCGCACTTGGTTGGCCGTGGTCTGCCGGTGTTTGAACGTATCCGACAGGGGTTCGGACAGCATTTTTTCGGCGTGGGTCGCGGTGACTTCGACGAAATAGCCCAACACATTGTTGTGCTTGATCTTCAATGACTGGATGCCCGTCAGCTCAGAATACTCGCGCTGCATCGAGGCGATCACACTGCGACCCTCGTCACGCAGGGTCCGGGTTTCGTCCAGCTCTTGATCATAACCGGGCGCGATAAACCCACCGTCGCGGGCCAACAGCGGAGGTTCAGCCACAAGCGCCTGATCCAGCAAGTCCAACAGGTCGTCGTGACCAGTCAAATTCCGAGCTGCGGTGCGTAGCAAGTCAGGCAGATCGGACGATCGCAAGTCGTCCGAAATTTGCAATGCCTGGGACAGCCCGTTCCGAATTGCGGCCAGGTCGCGGGGTCCGCCTCGATCCAACCCCAGCCGAGACAGCGCGCGATCCAAGTCAGGCACTTTTCGAAGCGCATCGCGCAGGGTCTGGGTGGCTTGGTGGTTTTTTGTGGCAAAGTCGATCGCGTCCAATCGCGCGTGGATCACATCCAACACACGCGAAGGACTGGAAAGCCGACGCTCCAACAGGCGCGCGCCGCCCGCGGTTACCGTCCGATCAATCGCGGCCAGCAAAGACCCGGCGCGCCCGCCGTTCAGGGCGTGAGTCAGTTCCAGATTTCGGCGGGTCGCGGCGTCGATTTGAACGACCCGAGCTTCGGCCTCGCGCACTGGACGGCGCAGCAGGGGCAGTTTGCCTTTTTGCGTGATCTCCAGGTACTCGACGATGGCACCCATGGCCGAAACCTCGGCCCGATCAAACTGTCCGAACGCGTCCAAAGACCCAACATCAAACAGCGCGCATAGACGTTTTTCGGACGATGTACTGTCAAAACTGGCACGGCCCAGACCCGTGATTGCAGCGCCGGATTCAGAGACTATTTCGGCTAAATTCGCTTCATCTGCTTCGGATACAATGACTTCGGCAGGCATGAGGCGGGCGAGCTCTGGGCCCAGACGTACGGGCGCCAGCGGTTGCACGTGAAACTCGCCGGTCGAGATATCGACCCAGGCCAGCGCTGATTGATCACGCACCGACGCGTAGGCGCAAAGGAAGTTGTGGCGGCGCGCCTCGAGCAGGGATTCCTCGGTCAGTGTGCCGGGGGTGACCAACCGCACCACGTCGCGTTTCACCACGGATTTTGACCCGCGCTTCTTGGCCTCTGCCGGGCTTTCCATCTGTTCGCCAACGGCCACGCGGAACCCTTTGCGGATCAGCGTCAGAAGATAGCTTTCGGCGGCATGAACCGGGACGCCGCACATGGGGATATCCTCGCCCAGATGCTTGCCGCGTTTCGTTAGCGCGATGTCCAGCGCTTCGGACGCGGCAACAGCATCGTCAAAGAACATCTCGTAAAAATCGCCCATCCGATAGAACAGCAGGGCGTCGGGATAGCCCTCTTTGATCTCCAGATATTGCGCCATCATCGGCGTGACTGTGCTCACGTCGGTCCCCCATTCGTTTCGCGGAACATTACAAATCCGCGCGCAGGGGCGAAAGGCGAAAACGTCTTTGTGTTGAGCCAAGGCGCTTAGCACTGTAAGACGCTTGGGCTTACTCATTCACGGGCCCCATGAATCATGACCAAAAACCGCATCACCCCTGAAGAGGCGCTGGCCTTCCACCTGGAACCGCGCCCCGGTAAATTCGACATCTCGCCCAGCGTTCCGATGACCACGCAGCGCGACCTTTCGCTGGCCTATTCGCCGGGTGTGGCTGTTCCATGTGAAGCAATCGCCGAGGTGCCCGAAACGGCCTATGACTATACGAACAAGGGCAACCTTGTGGCCGTGGTGTCGAACGGTACTGCGGTTCTGGGCCTGGGCAATTTGGGCGCACTGGCCTCGAAGCCGGTGATGGAGGGTAAATCCGTCCTGTTCAAACGTTTCGCCGACGTGAACTCCATCGATATCGAGCTGGATACCGAAGACCCGGACGAGATCATCAAGGCTGTGAAGCTGATGGGCCCCACCTTTGGCGGCATCAACCTTGAGGACATCAAGGCGCCCGAATGTTTCATCATCGAGCAAAAGCTGAAGGAAGAGATGGATATCCCGGTCTTCCACGATGACCAGCACGGCACGGCGGTGATCTGCGCGGCGGGTCTGATCAACGCGCTGCATATCTCGGGCAAGAAAATCGAGGATTGCCGCATTGTTCTGAACGGTGCCGGCGCCGCAGGGATTGCCTGTCTGGAACTGATCAAGGCCATGGGCGCCCAGCATGACAACTGCATCATGTGCGACACCAAAGGCGTGATCTATCAGGGTCGGACCGAGGGCATGAACCAGTGGAAATCGGCCCATGCCGCCAACACCGATCTGCGCACGCTAGAAGAAGCCATGAAAGGCGCAGACGTGTTCCTGGGTGTGTCGGTCAAGGGTGCTGTGACGCCCGAGATGGTCGAATCCATGAACGATAATCCGGTGATCTTCGCTATGGCGAACCCCGATCCGGAAATCACCCCCGAAGAGGCCCACGCCGTGCGTCCCGATGCGATCGTTGCGACCGGTCGTTCGGACTATCCCAACCAGGTGAACAACGTTCTGGGCTTCCCTTACCTGTTCCGGGGTGCCCTGGACATTCACGCCCGTGCAATCAACGACGAGATGAAGATCGCCTGTGCCGAGGCCCTGGCCGAACTGGCCCGCGAGGACGTGCCCGACGAGGTTGCGATGGCCTATGGCAAGGCGCTGACCTTTGGCCGGGACTACATCATCCCCACGCCGTTTGATCCGCGCCTGATCTATACGATCCCGCCCGCCGTTGCGAAGGCCGGGATGGAAACAGGGGCCGCGCGCCGTCCGATCATCGACATGGACGCCTATGAGGTTTCGCTGAAAACCCGGATGGATCCGACCGCCAGCATTCTGCGTGGCATCAACGCCCGTGCCCGGAACGCGCAGGCTCGCATGATCTTTGCCGAGGGCGACGATCCTCGGGTGTTGCGTGCCGCCGTGCAATATCAACGCTCCGGCCTGGGGAAGGCTTTGGTTGTTGGTCGCGAGGCCGACGTGAAAGAGAAACTGGAAGCCGCCGGTATGGGCGACGCCGTCCGCGAGCTGGAGGTGGTGAACGCCGCCAACACCCGCCATTTGCCCAACTACAAGGACTTCCTGTACGAACGCCTGCAACGCAAAGGCTATGACCGTCACGACATTCATCGCCTGGCCGCGCGGGATCGCCACGTATTCAGCGCGCTGATGCTGGCGCACGGACATGGTGACGGCCTTGTCACCGGCGCCACGCGTAAATCGGCGCATGTTCTGGAACTGATCAACCACGTTTTCGATGCTGATGCAGAACACGGCGCAGTCGGAGTCACCGCGATCATTCACAAGGGCCGGATCGTGCTGATCTCGGATACCTTGGTGCATGAATGGCCGGACGAAGAAGATCTGGCCAATATTGCCGAACGTTCCGCCGGGGTGGCGCGTCACCTGGGGATGGACCCGCGTGTGGCATTTGTCAGCTTCTCGACCTTCGGGTACCCGATTTCAGAGCGGGCCTCGAAAATGCATGTGGCCCCCAAAGTGCTGGAGCGTCGCGGTGTCGATTTCGAATACGAAGGTGAAATGACCGTCGACGTGGCACTGAATGCCAAAGCCGCCGAGGCCTATCCCTTCCAACGCCTGACCGGACCGGCGAATATCCTTGTTGTGCCTGCCCGTCACTCGGCCTCGATCAGCGTGAAGCTGATGCAGGAAATGGCAGACGCCACGGTGATTGGCCCGATCCTGTCGGGTGTTGATCAATCGATCCAGATTTGCTCGACGAACGCCACGGCAAATGACATCCTGAACATGGCCATTCTGGCCGCGTGTAAGGTGGGATAATCACAAAGGAGCCCGAATGACCGTCTGGAATCTTGGCTCCATCAATGCTGACTATGTCTATCGGGTGCCGCATTTGCCGGGGCCCGGTGAAACCATTGCGGCATCTGCGCTTAGTCGCGGGCTGGGCGGGAAGGGCGCGAACATGTCTGTCGCAATTGCGCGCGCCGGTGCTCGGGCCGCGCATATCGGCGCGGTTGGCAAGGACGGGCGCTGGGCGGTCGAGCGTCTGATGGAATACGGTGTGGATACGCGCTGGATCCGCGAGGTGCCGCATCCCACAGGCCATGCCATCATCAATGTCGATGACGGTGGCGAGAACGCCATTGTCATCTACCCTGGGGCAAATCGCGATATTCCCGAATCCGCCGTGGGGCTGGCCCTGGCCGAGGCCGAACCCGGTGATTTCCTGTTGATGCAGAACGAGACCAATAAACAGCGCTTTGCGGCTGATATAGGCTCGAAACTGGGGCTCAGGATCGTGTATGCCGCCGCGCCGTTTTCAGTGGCTGCTATCACGGCGCTTTTGCCGATGCTGGACATGTTGGTTTTGAACGCGGTCGAGATGGAGCAGCTGCACGCCGCGACCGGTTTGGTTCCGGGTCCGGATATGGGTGTGCCGGCAGTGTTGGTGACCCGAGGGGCCGAGGGCTGCGTTCTGTTTGAAAAATCCCAGGGCTATGATCCGCAAACCTATGCGGCGCTTCCGGTTTCTGCGGTCGATACGACGGGGGCAGGGGACACGTTCACCGGCTATTTTCTGGCGGGGTTGGACCGGGGAATGCCCCCAGCGCAGGCCATCGAGTTAGCGACCCGGGCAGCCGCCTTGATGGTCACGCGCAAAGGCACCGCCGACGTCATCCCCGACCTGCGCGAGGTCCAGAGTTTTGGTTAACCACCGGTGAACGGTGCTTTGGCACCCCAAAGCTGACGCACACGCGCATCCCGGCCACACGACTGACGATACCGCTTATAGGCTTTGGACTGCTTGATCGGGCCAAATCGGGTCAACACGATCTTTTCACCCTTATAGTAATCCTGATGATAGGCCTCGGCCTTGTAGAACGTGCCTTCGTCCAGAATGGGGGTCACAATTTTCTGTCCCAGTGCCTGGCTTGCCTCGGCCTTGGCTTGCTGTGCCAGGCCCTTTTCCGCTGAATTAGAGACGAAAATAGCGGTGCGATAGCTGTCGCCACGATCACAAAACTGCCCACCGGCGTCCGTTGGGTCTACGGAGCGAAAGAACATCTGCAACAGCTGTGCGCGGGTCACGACCGAGGGGTCGAACTGGATCTGAACGGCCTCGTAATGGCCGGTGCCCCCGCGCACCACCTGTTTGTAGCTGGGGTTTTTCAGCTGCCCGCCGGTATAGCCCGAAACCACTTCCTTCACGCCTTTGACGGATTCAAAATCGCTTTCGACGCACCAGAAACAGCCTCCGGCCACGGTCAGCGTTTCTGTCTGTCCCGCCTGCGCGCGGTCGCATTCCAGCATCACGCCAAACACGATGGCCAGGCCAAGCAAGATGGGTTTGATTGTGTCGAATGTTGCTGTCATGAGCTTTCCCCTTCTGCGGCCATCATGACCCGCGACCAAGGCCGACGCCAATCCCCTGCAATGGAATGTCACGCAAGGGTGAGGGGGTGTGAAGTCGCCAACGAAAAACGCCCCCTGAAACCAGAGGGCGTTTTGCATTGTTCTGACTTGGGCAGATCAGCCCTTGAGGCGACGATCCCGCGCGGCCAGCAGCTTCAGGCGCAGGGCGTTCAGCTGGATGAAACCTGCCGCATCGGTCTGATCATAGGCACCGGCATCTTCTTCAAAGGTCACGTGCGCCTCGGAGTACAGCGAATGATCCGACCAGCGCGCCACGGTAAAGGCGGCCCCTTTGAACAGGCGTAGACGGACGGTGCCGGTGACGTGTTCCTGAGACTTGTCGATCAGGGCTTGCAGCATTTCGCGTTCGGGCGAGAACCAGAAACCGTTATAGATCAGCTCGGCATAGCGGGGCATGATCGAATCCTTCAGATGACCTGCACCGCTGTCCAGGGTGATCTGTTCGATGCCGCGGTGGGCCTCCAGCAGGATGGTGCCGCCCGGGGTTTCGTAGATGCCGCGCGACTTCATGCCAACGAAACGGTTCTCAACGAAATCCAGACGGCCGATGCCGTGGATTTTGCCGTATTCGTTCAGCTTGGTCAGGATGGTGGCGGGCGACATGGCCTCGCCGTTGATCGCAACCGCGTCACCCTTTTCAAAGGTGATCTCGATGAACTCGGGCTCGTCCGGGGCGGTGACAGGATCGTTGGTCCGCTGGTACACGTATTCGGGCGCCATGTCGGCGGGATCTTCCAGAACCTTGCCTTCCGAGGAGGTGTGCAGCAGGTTCGCGTCCACGCTGAACGGGGCCTCGCCACGTTTGTCCTTGGCAATCGGAATCTGGTTTTTCTCGGCGAAATCAATCAGTTTCGTGCGCGAGGTCAAGTCCCATTCGCGCCAGGGGGCGATCACCTTGATATCGGGGTTCAGCGCATAGCAGGCCAGTTCGAATCGAACCTGGTCGTTGCCTTTGCCGGTCGCGCCGTGGGCCACGGCATCGGCGCCGGTTTCGGCGGCGATCTCAACCAAACGCTGCGAGATCAGCGGGCGCGCGATCGAGGTGCCCAGCAGGTACAGACCCTCGTAAACGGCATTGGCACGGAACATCGGGAAAACGAAGTCTTTGACGAACTCTTCGCGGATGTCTTCGATATAGATGTTCTCGGGCTTGATCCCCAGCAACTCGGCCTTTTTGCGGGCTGGCTCCAGCTCTTCGCCTTGGCCCAGATCGGCGGTAAAGGTCACCACCTCGCAGCCATATTCGGTTTGCAGCCATTTCAGGATGATCGAGGTGTCGAGGCCACCGGAATAGGCCAGGACGACTTTCTTGGGCGCGGACATCGTTTTCCCCTTATTTCGCTAACTCTTGGGCGCTTATCGGGTTTTGGGGCCAAGGGCAAGACAGAGCCACATTCCGCCCACCGTAAACCTCGCCTCCCGGCCCGGTTGCGAAACTTGCCCGGCTCTTCTTTGCTCTTCAAATACTCAGAATGGGCATCGGTTGAATTGTGTACCACGGTCTATTTTCGCGCTGCCCCTTGCCTTTGTCCTCATGCTGTTTCACTGAAAACGCATGAGCGATTTTTTGACCCGAGTCCAAGCCGCCGAGCACGCTATGCGTCAGGTTTTTCCTGCCACTCCGCTGCAACGCAATGCCCATTTGTCTGAACGTTACAGCGCGGACATCTGGCTCAAGCGCGAGGATCTCTCACCCGTGCGGTCCTATAAGATCCGCGGCGCGCTGAACGCGATGCGCAAGGTGCGGGCCAGCGACCCGGAGCAGGGTTTGTTCGTTTGTGCCAGCGCCGGTAATCACGCGCAGGGCGTTGCCTATATGTGCAAGCAATACGGCGTGAAAGGCGTAATTTTTATGCCCGTCACGACGCCTCAGCAAAAGATCGCAAAGACCCGCATTTTTGGCGGCAAGAACATCGAAATTCAGCTGATCGGGGACTATTTTGACGACACGCTGTCGGCAGCTCAGGCCTACTGTCGGGACCAGGGCGCGCATTTCCTGGCGCCTTTTGATGATGATGACGTGATCGAAGGTCAGGCGACTGTCGCCGCCGAAATCCTGGCGCAGCTTGGGCAGGTCCCTGATCACGTGTTATTGCCCGTCGGCGGAGGAGGGCTGTCTGCGGGCGTGCGGCGTTTCCTGGGTTCAAAACCAAAGTACAGTTTTGTCGAGCCTCTGGGAGGGGGCAGTTTTCTGGCCGCGTTGCAAGCGGGCATGCCGGTCACCTTGGACAAGGTCGATTCGTTCGTCGATGGCGCGGCGGTTGCCTGTATTGGGCAGCGCACCTTTGCTTTGCTCAAGGACGTGACCCCAGAGAGTGTGATTCTGGCGCCCGAAGACAGGATCTGTACCACGATCTTGGAGATGCTGAACGTCGAGGGAGTCGTTCTGGAACCGGCGGGCGCGTTGGCGGTGGATGCTTTGGTGGATGTGGCTGATCAAATTCGTGGCAAGACGGTGGTGTGCGTCACCTCGGGCGGGAATTTCGATTTCGAACGTTTGCCCGAGGTGAAAGAGCGCGCACAGCGGTACTCGGGCGTAAAGAAATACTTCATCCTGCGTCTTCCACAACGTCCCGGTGCGTTGAAGGATTTTCTGGCGATTCTCGGCCCCGATGACGACATTGCCCGGTTCGAGTATCTCAAGAAATCAGCGCGGAACTTTGGGTCGGTCCTGATCGGGATCGAAACCACTCATGCCAGCAATTTCCATACGCTTTTCGCCCAGCTGGACCAGGAGGGGTTCATCTATCGCGATATTACCAACGATCAAACGCTTGCTGAGTTCCTGATTTAGGCGGCGAAACGAGCGGGCAGCTCCTCGCTGAACAGGTGACGCGAGGCATCAAAGCTACTGATTATTGCGGTCAGATCGACCTGGTCGGCATTGCCCATAGCGGCCTGTCGCTCTCCGACATGACATTTTTCAGAAAAATCTGCGAAACCGAGGTTCAGCGCGCTTCCTTTCAAAAAGTGCAAATCGCTTTCCAGCGCGCTTTCCTGAGGGTTGGTGCGCAGGGTTTCGATCACTTCCATGACCTCCTCTAGAAACAGATCAACGACCTCTTCAAAATCTTCCGCGCCTACCTGCTCACGTAGTTCCACGACCCGGTCCCAATCGATCATGTTGAATGCTCCTGACTGTGCCCGGTCAGTGTGCGCTTTATTTCTTAAGAACTTCTTAGATCGAGCGGTCGGTCGAAATTATGGCGCTTCACCTGTCGTTAAACCTCGATGCTGTATCAGCGAAACACTATCGGAATTATTCGCCGGAGATCAGGGTGAGGGACCTGAAAGAAAACAGCAGCCAGCCAGACACAGGGTCCGTCATTCGTGATGTCCTGGTTGTCGATGACAGCCGGCTGCAACGGCGAATCCTGGTCGCCTCTCTGGCGCGCTGGGGATATAATGTCCACGAGGCTGGCAGCGCCGAGGAAGCGCTGGAACTGTGCGAGGTCACGCCGCCGGATCTGGTGCTGAGCGATTGGATGATGCCCGGAATGGACGGGTTGGAATTCTGTCAGACGTTCCGAAAAATGCCGCGCGACAGCTATGGGTATTTTATCCTGCTCACCTCGAAAACAGAAAAAGAGGCCGTGGCCAAAGGGTTGGATTGTGGTGCGGATGATTTTCTGACCAAACCAGTCAACGCCACCGAATTGCGCGCGCGCATCAGCGCCGGGGAACGTATCCTGCGAATGGAGCGGGAGCTGACCGAAAAGAACTCGTTGATCGGGAAGACGCTGGCCAAACTACAATCGCTGTATGATGCGCTGGACAGCGATCTGATCGAAGCCAAGAAATTGCAGCAATCCCTGGTGCGGGACCGTTTTAAGGATTTCGGCGCCGCACAGGTCAGCCTGCTGTTGCGTCCCAGCGGTCATGTTGGTGGGGATCTGGTGGGGATGTATCCCATTTCCAAGCGGCGTGTGGGGTTGTTTGCAATCGACGTATCCGGCCACGGAATCAGTTCGGCGCTAATGACGGCGCGGCTGGCCGGATATCTCTCCTCGGCGGTTCCGGATCAAAATATAGCTCTGCAAAAACAAGAGGATGGCAGCTATGTTCCACTCCCTCCGTCCGAGGTGCTTGAACGCCTGAACACCATGGTGCTGGAAGAAATGGAGACCGAGCATTACTTCACCATGCTCTTGGCTGATTTCGATATGCAAAGTGGCGAGGTCAAGATGGTTCAGGCCGGCCATCCGCATCCGATTATTCAGCACCAGGATGGGTCTTGCACCATGGTAGGCACTGGCGGGATGCCGGTCGGGTTGCTGGACGGTGTTGGATTCGAGGAAACCAGCTTTACTCTGCAACCAGGCGAGCGATTTTTCATCCAGTCAGACGGCGTGACGGAATGCCCGGCCCCCGACGATTCGCTGCTGGACGAGTCGGGGCTGATGGAAATGCTGGTGGATCTCCAGCAAGTTCGCGGCCCGTCGTTGATGGAGGCCTTGATCTGGCGACTGTCCGATTATGCGGGCAATGACGACTTCCCCGATGATATATCCGCCGTCCTGCTGGAGTTTGGCGGCTTAGATCCACCCGTTTAGCAGTTGCGCGGCGAAATGGCGGTCACCGGAATTGCCCAGCAGATCGGCCGCGGTCTCGATCGGCATCCAATGGGCGGTGTGACCGTCTTCGGTGGGCTCGGCGATCTGGCGCACGGGACGGGCCACATAAATGGTGCAGATCTTTTCCGCCCAAATCTCGTATTCCGGCATAAAGGTGAATCGGCGAAAGGCCCCGACGCGCCGGGGCGCTGCGATGGTCCAGCCTGTTTCCTCTAGCACCTCGCGATACAGCGCCCCCACCGGCGATTCGCCTGGATCAATGCCGCCACCGGGCAGCTGGAATTCGGGCCAGGGATCTGCCTGGTGCGTCAGCAGCAAATCATCACCATCGGGCAACAAAACATAGGCTCCGGGTCGGCGGATATATTTCTGTCCCGGCTGGGGTGGAAGGCCAAAACGTCTGATCATGGGCTGAACCTCTTGCTCTTGGCCTTTGTCTTGCGGCCCCTATATTGACGCGGTATGCCAAGGCCAAGCCTGTAAGGAAACCCCATGACTATCGGAAATAAGCTTGCCTGGGACGACACCGTATTGCCGTTCCAACTGGATAAATCGGACATTCGCGGCCGCGTTGCCCGTTTGGACGGCGTTTTGAACGGAGTGCTGGAGCAGCACGATTACCCGCCTCAGGTCGAGGCGCTGGTGGCGGAAATGACGCTGTTGACCGCGCTGATCGGCCAGACGATCAAACTGCGTTGGAAGCTGTCGTTGCAGGTGCAATCAGATGGCCCCGTGCGGATGATCGCAACGGATTATTTCGGCCCGACAGAAGAGGGCGAACCGGCCCGCATTCGCGCCTATGCCAGCTATGATCCCGACCGTTTGACCGATGGCAAACCGTTTGATCAGGTGGGAAAGGGGTACTTTGCGATCATGATCGATCAGGGCAAAGGCATGGCGCCGTATCAGGGTCTGACGCCTCTGGCGGGCGGGTCCGTGTCGGCCTGTGCCGAGGCGTATTTCGCCCAATCTGAACAAATCCCCACCCGGTTCGAGCTGAATTTCGGCAAATCGGTGGAACCCGGCACCGGTGAATACTGGCGTGCGGGTGGCGTGATGTTGCAGCACATGCCCAAAGCCTCGCCCTTTGCCAAAGGCCAAGAGGCGACCGGGGATGCTGGTCTGTTGCACGCCCGCGATCTGGTGGATGGCGACGAGGCCGACAACTGGAACCGCGCGAATGTGCTGCTCAGCTCGGTCGAGGCGCTGGAGCTGATCGGGCCCAGCGTGACCCCCACCGACCTGCTGATCCGCCTGTTTCACGAAGAAGCACCCCGCGTGTTTGATGCCCAGCCGGTGCGATTTGGCTGTACCTGCTCCGAGGATCGCGTGCGCCAGACCATGTCCATCTATTCGCAGAAGGACATCGAAAAAATGACCACCCCCGAGGGCCGTCTGACCGCGGATTGCCAGTTCTGTGGGGCGCACTACGATCTGGACCCAAAAACACTGGGCATCGACGGAACGGCGGCTCAGAATGGCTGATCCTCTGGCCCACGTTCTGGCCGCGCTTCGGTCGTCGGGCGATACGTCCTCAGATTTTGATCTGAATCCCGAGGTCACGCTGCCCGAGGGCCGAAAACTGCGCTCGGCCGGGGTTTTGGTGGCCATGATCATGCACAAAGAAGAGCCGCACGTGATCCTGACCAAGCGGGCCTCGCATCTGAAACATCACCCGGGTCAGATTGCCTTTCCGGGTGGCAAACAGGACGAAGGCGATGCCGATGTGATCGCCGCCGCCCTGCGCGAAGCCCGCGAAGAGGTGGGCCTGAACCCCGATGTGGTCGAAGTTTTGGGCACCTTGCCGGCCCATGAAACCGTCACCGGCTTTGCCGTGACCCCAGTGTTGGCGCGCGTCACTGGCGCGTTTGATCCCGTGCCCGAACCTGGCGAGGTCGACGAGGTGTTCCTGGTGCCGTTGTCTCATGTCGCGACAGTGGCGCGGTTTTCGATCCAGGGACGCCGCTGGCGCGGGTCCATGCGGCACTATTTCACCGTGCCGTGGGGGCCATATTACATCTGGGGGGCCACCGCGCGGATTTTGCGTGCTTTGGCCGAACGGATGGGCTGAATGCAGGTCACGGGCGACTGGATATCCAACCCGGCGACGCAACAGGTCTGCGCGATGCTAGAGCAGGCAGGTCATAAGGCCTATTTCGTGGGCGGATGTGTGCGCAACGCGCTGATTGGGGCCGAGGTCGCGGATATCGATATCTGCACGGATGCCGCGCCTGACCGTGTGATCGATCTGGCCGAGCAATCCGGGTTTCACGCCATTCCCACCGGCATTGAGCACGGCACTGTCACCGTTGTCGCGGATCAAATTCCGCATGAAATCACCACGTTTCGCCGGGATATCGAAACCGATGGACGCCGTGCCGTCGTGGCCTTTTCCGATAACATCCATGATGACGCGCGGCGCCGAGATTTCACGATGAATGCGCTGTATGCCCGGGCGGATGGCTCGGTTTTGGACCCGCTGGATGGGATCGAGGACCTGAAACGCCGCCATGTGCGCTTTATCGAGGACCCCGCGCAACGCATTCGCGAGGATTACCTGCGAATCCTGCGGTTCTTCCGTTTCCATGCCTGGTATGGCGACCCGTCCGAGGGCCTGGATGCGGATGGATTGGCCGCCGTTGCGTCGAATACTGATGGTCTGGCAGGGCTTTCGGTTGAACGGATCACGTCGGAAATGCTCAAGTTGTTGGCCGCCGCTGATCCCGCGCCTTCGGTTGCCGCGATGCAGGCGTCGGGCGTGTTGATGCGTATTCTGCCGGGGGCCGAGGCTGACAAACTGGCCGTTCTTGTCCATCTGGAACAAGAGGCCGGGATCGCCCCGTTCTCGTTGCGGCGCCTGGCCGTTTTGGGCGAGGTTCAAGCAGACACGGCGCTACGCCTGTCCAATGCGCAAATCAAAACGCTGAAGATCCTAAGGGATGGGATTGGCGATATGCACCCGCTGCCCGAGATCGCCTATCGTCACGGGGCCGAGACAGCGCGTGACCTTGCCGTGTTGCGCGCTGCAATGTTTGAAACGCCCGTCGTTATGGATCAGGCTGCTTGGATACAGGCCGAGGCCGCGCAATTTCCCCTGACTGGGCGTGATTTGATGCCGGATTTGACGGGTCCGGCGCTGGGCAAGCGGCTGAAAGAGCTCGAATCAGACTGGATCGCATCCGGGTTTGCGCTGTCACGTGCGCAATTGCTGGCGCGGCGCTAGCGGAAATGGGCTTTTGGTGCGGGCGCGCCCGCGCTATCAGACGCTATGACTGAATATTCGATCAAACGCCTGGGCCATCAGGGTGATGGCATAGCGGATGGCCCCGTTTTTGCGCCCCTGACCCTGCCCGGCGAGGTCGTGACCGGCCAGTTGGACGGGCAGAAACTGACCGATATCCGCATCGTCCAGCCCTCGGATCAGCGCGTTGCTGCACCGTGTCGGCACTTTAAATCCTGTGGTGGCTGTCAGTTGCAGCACGCGCAGGATCAGTTTGTCGCCGATTGGAAAACCGATGTGGTGCGACACGCGCTGAACGCGCAGGGGATCGAGACCTCGTTTCGCCCGATTCTGACCTCGGGCCCGCAAACCCGGCGCCGGGCCAGCATTTCCGCCAGACGCACGAAAAAAGGCGCAACGGCGGGGTTTCACGCCCGCGCCTCGGGAACGATCATTCCCAATCCGGGGTGCCAGTTGTTGGATCCTGGGGTGATGCAGGCCTTTGCCGTGGCCGAGGATCTGGCCATCATCGGCGGCAGCCGCAAGGGCGAGCTTTCGGTTCTGGCCACTCTGTCCGAATCCGGGCTGGATTTGGCGGTCACAGGGGGTAAACCGCTGGACGGGCAGTTGCGGATCGCGTTGGCGGGGATGACAGAGAAACACAATTTGGCCCGGTTGGCGTGGCAGGACGAGGTCGTCGCCACCCGGCAATCCCCAATTCAGGATTTCGACGGTGTACAGGTGGTGCCGCCTGCCGGGGCGTTTCTGCAAGCGACGAAAGACGGAGAACAGGCGCTGCGCGATGCGGTGGCTGAAATCATCCAGGGCTGTGATCCGGTGGTCGATTTGTTTGCTGGCAGCGGCACGTTTGCCCTGCCTGCCGCCCGAAGCGCCGAGGTTCATGCCGTTGAAGGCTCTGCAGATATGATCGAGGCCCTGGACAAGGGTTGGCGTGAGGCAACGCGTCTGAAACGAGTCACCTCGCAGGCACGAGACCTGTTCCGCCGTCCCTTGTTGCCG
Source organism: Thalassovita sp. ABM4_323 (assembly GCF_056158665.1). Taxonomy (NCBI): domain Bacteria; kingdom Pseudomonadati; phylum Pseudomonadota; class Alphaproteobacteria; order Rhodobacterales; family Roseobacteraceae; genus Thalassovita; species Thalassovita sp. ABM4_323. The sequence continues at coordinate 846,629 of NZ_JBSWTS010000007.1, forward strand.
GACGAGCTGTCGCCGTTCCGGGCCGCTGTCATCGATCCGCCGCGCGCCGGGGCCGAGGCGCAGACACGTGAACTGGCTCAATCGGGAATTCCTGTGATCGCCTTTGTGTCCTGCAACCCGGTGACCTTTGCGCGGGATGCGAAAACACTGATTGAAGCGGGCTATGGGTTGGATTGGGTGCAGGTCGTGGATCAGTTCCGCTGGTCCAGCCATGTTGAATTGGTGGGCAGCTTCACACTCACATCCGCGTGAGGGGCGAACCAAAGCTATTCACGCCGCGCGTGATCGGCTATCCCTACCCGCAAAATGGGCAGTGACATGATGCAGGTTCTCAAATTTCTGGTTCTGGGACTTTTCCTAAGCGCGGCGGCGGGCTGTTCGTCGAAGTTTAAAACCTATCATGGCCCCGAGGTCACACGCGTGGTTGTCTTCAAAGAAGATCGCCGCATGCACCTGTTGCACCACGACAAGGTGCTGAAATCCTATGATGTGGGTCTTGGGTTCGAGCCACTTGGCCACAAACGGGTCGAAGGTGACGGCAAAACGCCCGAGGGGCATTACATCATCGACCGGCGCAATCCCAACAGCGAATTCCACCTGTCGATCGGGATTTCCTACCCCAACGCCAATGATGTCGCGCGCGCGGCGGCGCTGGGCCAGGACCCGGGCGGCGAGATTTTCATCCACGGCAAGCCCAAGAAATACAAGGATGCGCCGCAGGATTGGACAGCTGGCTGCATTGCCGTGACAAACCGGCAGATGGAGCAAGTCTATGCGATGGTCAAGAACGGCACGCCGATCTCGATCTATCAATAAGGCTTAGTTGCCGGTCACCAGCGTCCACCAGATTTTGCCGTTATCCTCTTGGAACCAGCTGAACCCCATTTTTGTGGCGTTCGGGTTCAGGATCACGCGGCGGGTGTCTTCTTGTTCCATCCAGGCGCTCAGGGTTTCCAGCTCGGTTTCATAGGTTTCCGAGATGTTTTCTCCCAGGAACTGGCCCAGATATCCGACGCGCACAACGCGATCCAGCGGCGAGGACCCGTCAGAACCGAAATGCCACGGCCGGTTCTGCACCGACATATCGCGCGAATGCGTGGCAGCGGCGGCGTTCAGCTGCGCGTCCATTTCCAGCGCCACAGCCCCCGAGGCACTGCGCAGCGCATTGATCGAATCCAGCATACGGAATTGGATCTGCGGGCTTTGGCGTTCGGTGATGCGATACAGGCGGGGCAGGGGCTTGCCGTCTGGGCCCAGTTGGGGCTCGGTCGTGGTGGTACAGGCCGCAAGCCCTAAGGACGCGATAAGAAACAAACCCGACAGTCGCAGCATGAGAACCTTCCAATTTCTTGCCTACCCGGTCTAACGGCAACAGCGTTGCCTTTCAAACCCACTTCCGCGTGACCCGGCCAGATGACGCCTGTTTGATTTGCGACTGAGGCTTCTGCGCCATAATATGCAGGAAATCAAAAGGATCGAGGTTGTGTTCCGTCGTTTGGATACACCTACAGGAGTGGAATACATGAAACGCAGAGAGTTCTTGGCCGGTAGTACCGCCCTTTTGGGAACCCCGGCATTGGCGCAAAGCACAGATGAATCCGCCGCCGAGGCCTTCCAGCGCGCTGAAACCGTTGAGGTCGAGCGCGACATCAGCCAAGCCGTACGGCGCAACATTTCCAGTTTCCGATCGCTGGACTGGCAGCCGTATTTTGAGGACCTGAAGAACGGAGCGATCCTGGTCGATATTGATTCGCGGGCGCTGCATTACTGGTCGGCTGATGGTGGGACCTATAAACTCTACCCCTCCAGCGTGCCGCTGACGGACGATTTGACGCGCCGCGGCCGAACCAAGGTGACTCGCAAGGTCGATGGCCCCAGCTGGCGCCCGACCCCATCGATGAAGAAACGCAACCCCGAATGGCCTGATTATGTGCCTCCGGGGCCCAACAATCCGCTTGGAACCCACGCGTTGTACCTCAGCTGGACCTATTATCGGATTCACGGCACGCATGACACGCGCAAGATTGGGCGTCGCTCATCCAATGGGTGTATTGGCCTATACAACGAACATATTTCCGAACTGTTCGCATTGGCCAAAGTGGGCACGCAGGTGTTGCTAATTTGACGACATTTTGGCTCTCGCCACGGAACTAAGTCCAAGTTCTAATTGCATTTGCCTTAGTTTGCTGGTTAGACAAAGCTACGAGGTAAGTCTTGGGTGCTTGCCGTGTATTTGTGCGCGGTGGGCTTATATCTGGAGGATACTATGAAGAAACTCGTTCTCGCTGCTGCTCTGACCGCCGCCGCTTCGACCGCTTTCGCTGGCAACATGGCAGAGCCTGTCATCGAAGCTCCGGTTATCGTTGAAGAAGCTTCCAGCTCGTCCACCGGTGGCGTTCTGGTTCCGCTGATCATCCTGGCAGTTGTTGCAGCTATCGCAGCCGACTAATCCTATTAGTTAGGTCATAAAATCAAAAAAGGCGGTGGTTCGTTCCACCGCCTTTTTTCTTTGTCGGAAAATGACTGGTGGATCTTAATCCAGCCAGCCTTTCAGGTTGGTTTTCACCACATCAACCAGCGCCGATATATGCGCCGGATCATCATTCAGACAGGGAATATAGGTAAAGGTCTCGCCACCAGCGTGTTCAAAGCTTTCGCGGATTTCCTCGTTGATCTCTTCCAGGGTCTCGATGCAATCGGCGGAAAAGGCGGGGGCGATCACGGCAATGTTCTTTTTCCCTTCGCGTGCCAGATCGGCCACGTGGTCCACGGTATAAGGTTTCAGCCATTCCTCGGGGCCGAAAACCGATTGAAAGGTCGTGGTCAGATCGGTGTCGGCCCAGCCGAGCCGCTCTTTCAACAGACGAGAGGTTTTCTGACACTGGCAGTGATAAGGATCGCCTTCCATCAAATAGCGTTTGGGCATCCCGTGATAGGACACGACCAGAATATCGGGGCGCGTGTCCAGCTGCGCATAGGCCGTTTCAACGGATTGAGCCAGCGCATCGATATAGGCCGGGCTATCGAAATAGGGCTCGATCGTGCGGGCGGCGGGTTGGCGTTTCTCGGCCATCAAAGCGCGAAAAAACTGGTCATTCGCCGTGCCCGAGGTTGCGCCGGCATATTGCGGATACAGCGGCACGAACAGGATCTTGGTGCAGCCCGCGGCGACCATCTCGCGTACTTTTGACGGGGTCGACGGATTGCCATAGCGCATACAGAAATCCACCATCACCTGATCGCCATAAAGATCGCTCAGCGCCGCATCCAGGGCGGCTGTTTGATCCTTGGTGATCGTCATCAGCGGGGATTCATTTTTGTCCGTATTCCAGATCGACCGATACGCCGCCCCGCTGGAAAAGGGGCGTTTTGTCAGGATGATCAGCTGCAACAGTGGTTGCCATTTCCACGACGGATAGTCGATCACCCGTTTATCCGACAGAAATTCGTTCAGATAGCGCCGCATCGACCAGTAATCTGTGTCATCCGGCGTGCCCAGATTGGCGAACAGAATGCCCACCTTTTCAGCGGGAATTTTCGGGTGGTCGTCCGGGGCATGAGCCGGGCAGCGGGCGGTATCAGTCATTGGCGCGAATAATCCTGTCTTGCGGGCTGACACAGGACATAAGCGCCTCAGGCCTCAGGTCAATCGGACAATTTGGTCTCTTTTGTGCCCAGGGCATCCGCCAGCCGTGCCGAGGCCGATCCGGGGCGCAGCGGTTGCGGTTGGCTGTCGTCCGGGGCCCATCCAAGCAGGAAGATCAGCTCGAACGTGGCGTTGATCCGGCCTTGATCGTCGCCATAGGTCCGAGCATAGATCTCGGCCGCTTTGTCGAAGACCGCCCGCCGGGTGGGGCGCCTCAGGCGGGTCTCGAGCGCGTTGTTTTCCCCCATCGCTCGCAGATCGCGCATCAGGTGGAACATGCTTTGATAGCTGACGGTCAGCGGAATGCTGTCAGCGACAGGCAGGGCCAGCCCAGAGCGCTGCAATAGCCCGCCAAGATCGCGAATCTCGGCCATTGGAGCGACGCGGGGGGACAGGCCTCCGGTGATCTGGGATTCCGCTTCGGCCAGACAGGCGCGCAGTTCTTGCAAGGTTTGCCCGCCAAACATCCCCGCCAGGAACAACCCGTCGGGGCGCAGCGCACGGTGGCATTGGATCATCTGACCAACCGGATCATTCGCCCAATGCAGCGCCATGGCATGAATCACCAGATCATGCGCCTGGGGGTCCAGTTCCAGCACCTCGGTATCCGCAACGATCTTGGCCGCCGGAAAGGCTTGCGCCCAGAAATCGGGAAAACCGGTCACGATGGCGGGTGATTGAAAGGTTTTGTTAACCAAAGAGAGGCGATCCTGAAATTCCTCGACAGCGGTTTCTTGCAGGAACATCGCGGGATCTTGCAGGGCCCGCATACGATTGCGGGTCATGGCGATCGGGTCTGTCAGTTTGGGCGCGTCAGTCATGAAAGGTCTGATAATGGGGTAAAGGAAAAGTTTCAAACCGCCTTGCGTCTGGTCTATCCCCCGCGCTGCCTGTGCTGTGGCGAAATGGTCGAGAGCGAGTTTGGCCTATGTGGTCCGTGTTGGCGGGATTTGCCCTTTATCACCGGTCTGACCTGCGAGGGATGCGGCACGCCGTTGATGGGTGACTCAGACGATGTCGAGTTTTGTGACGAGTGCCTGACCACTCCGCGCCCCTGGTCGCGGGGGCGCGCAGCGTTTCTGTACGATGGAAACGCACGAAAAATGATTCTGGCCCTGAAACACGGGGACAGGCACGAAATCGCGCGCGGCGCTGGGCAATGGATGATGAATGCCGGCCGGGACCTGCTGCAAGAGGGCGCGATTCTGGCGCCGATCCCGCTGCATTGGACCCGTATGGTCAGTCGGCGATACAATCAGGCGGCTTTGCTGGCCCAGTCTGTGGCGCGCCTTTCGGGGTTGGAAACCTGTCCTGACCTGCTGCATCGCACCCGCAAAACCGTTTCGACCCAAGGTATGAGCCGCGATGACAGGTTCGCGCAGATGCAGGACTCGATCCTGATTCCACCCTCGCGCCGCGCGTTGATCGCTGGAAAAAACATTGTGCTGGTTGATGATGTTATGACCACAGGTGCCACTTTAACAGCCGCTGCGGATGCATGTTTGGCGGCAGGCGCCTGCGATGTTTCGGCGCTGGTACTGGCGCGCGTTGCCATGACGCCCTAGATTTCGGACAAAGCATTCCAAAAGGAACTGTCCGAATGAAACCTGTCGAGATTTATACCTCGCCCATGTGTGGGTTCTGCCACGCGGCCAAGCGCTTGCTGACCAAGAAGGGCGTGGACTTCACCGAGATTGACGTCTGGGCCGCGCCCGAGCGCAAGCCCGAGATGATCCAGCGCGCGAATGGCGGGCGAACCGTGCCTCAGATTTTCGTGGGCGAGACCCATGTGGGCGGATGCGACGACCTGTATGAACTGGAAGGCGCTGGGAAACTGGACGCGTTGCTGGCCTGATGCGTCTGGCCCTGCTGCAATTGAACGTCAGCGATGACCCGGTCGCCAATCTGGAGGTGACCCGCGCCTATCTGGCCGAGGCCGCCGCTGGTGGAGCGGATTTTGCGCTGACGCCCGAGGTCACGAATTGCCTGTCCGCCAGTCGCAGCTGGCAGGAGCAGGTCTTGCAGTTGCAACAGGATGATCTGACGCTGGCCGCTCTGTGCGAGGACGCCAAGGCGCTGGGCATGTGGTTGTTGATTGGCTCTTTGGCGTTGAAAACCGGGGATGCGGATGGGCGATTCGCCAACCGGTCGTTCATGATCGACCCGGATGGTCAGATCGCCGGGCAATATGACAAGATCCACATGTTCGATGTTGCGGTCTCGCCCGAGGAAACCTATCGCGAATCCGATGGTTATCGGCCCGGCACGCAGGCCAGTGTGGTCAGAACTCCGTTTGGCACTGTGGGGCAAAGCATCTGTTATGACCTGCGATTTGCCTATCTGTATCGCGCGCTGGCGCAGGCGGGTGCCGAGATCCTGACAATTCCGGCCGCGTTTTCACCGGTGACTGGCGCCGCTCATTGGGAGGTCCTTCTGCGCGCTCGTGCCATTGAAACGGGGTGCTTCGTGCTTGCCCCGGCGCAGACCGGCACCCACGAGAACCATCGCGGCAAGATCCGCAAAACCTATGGGCACAGCATGGTAATTGCGCCTTGGGGCGAGATTCTGGCAGATGCCGGTACGGAACCCGGCGTAACATTCGTTGATATTGACGTGTCAGACGTGGCACAAGCACGCGCACGTGTCCCTGCGCTGACACATGACCGAAAGTTTGACGGACCCAAATGAACGACGCGACCAACGCCTTAGCCATCACCCTGTTCAGCGAGCTTCTGACGGCCGACCAATTGGTGCGCAACCGTCTGAGCAAGGTGCTGCCCAAAGGGATGGAAATTTCGCATTTCTCGGTGCTGAACCATCTGGCGGGCATGTCGGATGAACGCAGCCCGGCCCAGTTGGCCAAAAGCTTTCACGTTACGCGCGGGGCGATGACCAATACGCTGTCGAAACTGGAATGGGCCGGGTACATCCATATCCGCCCCGATTGGGATGATGCGCGGCGCAAGATGGTGGCGATCAGCCCTGCGGGACGGCAGGCGCGGGATGCGGCGTTGGCGGCAATCTCGCCCATGATCTCCGAGTTGGTGGGCGATCTGGGCGATGCCAAGGTGCGCGCTGCCCTACCAATTCTACGAGAGCTGCGTCTGCGGCTTGAGGAGCAATAGGCTCTATTTCAGAGCCGAATGCAGGTTGCTGGGCAGGAATTCCGTATAGCTGTAAGTGGCCACCTTGGCGCTGACGAAAGGATCATCGGCCAGATAGTCCTGCGCAGCTTGCAGGCTTTCGGCATGCATCACAATCACCCCACCCGTGCGCGGCACCTTGGCGCCCGACGCCAGGAACCGACCCTGATCATAAGCGGCGCGCACGAAATCCAGATGCGGCTCTAACACGGGCTGAATTTGCTCCATCGGGACGGTGTATTCCAGATCGACGATGAACAGAGAGTGACCTTCGGGGACAACGCTCATGCTTGGTCCTTGGTGCTGGCGGTGACGTAGTTCACGGACAGGTCACGATCAGAAATCGACCACTGCCACGAGATCGGGTTGAACACGAATCCCTTGCGATCCACCGGGGTCAGGCCCGCATTCTGGATCAGGGAGTACAGCTCGTCCGGAGTGATGAACTTGTTCCATTCATGCGTGCCCTTGGGCAGCCAGCGCATTACGTATTCGGCACCGACAATCGCCATGGCAAAGGATTTGGGATTGCGGTTGATGGTCGAGCACAGCATCAACCCGCCCGGTTTCAGCAGGTCATGACAGGCGGTCAGATAGGCCAGCGGATCGGCGACATGCTCGACCACCTCCATGTTCAGGACCACGTCGAATTGTTCACCGTTTGCGGCCAGTTCCTCGGCCGTGATGTTGCGATAATCGATCGTCAGCCCCGATTGTTCCGCGTGAACCTGTGCGACGGGGATGTTCCCGGCCGCCGCATCCGCCCCAATGACCGTAGCGCCCAGACGCGCCATGGGCTCGCTTAGCAGCCCGCCACCGCAGCCAATATCCAGCAGGCGCAGACCCCTGAACGGTTCCGGCTGGGTCAGATCCCGTCCGAATTCGCCCGCGATCTGGCGGGTGATGTAATCCAGACGGCAGGGATTCATCAGGTGCAGCGGCTTGAACTTGCCCTTGGGGTCCCACCATTCGGCGGCCATTGCCTCGAATTTCGCCACTTCGGACGGATCAACGGTGGTCTGAGCGGTTTGCATTCTGCTCTCCATATGCTCTTTTGGTCTTAGATCCCTATATAGGATGATTATGGACAAATTCTCGGGCCAAAAAAGCGCAGTTCAATATCTGTACCCGCCGATTGATCCTTTTGATCAGCGGATGCTGGATGTTGGCGACGGGCACAAGATCTATCTGGAGCAATCGGGAAACCCCGATGGCATCCCCGTGGTGGTGTTCCATGGCGGCCCGGGTGGCGGGTGCAGCCCGGCGATGCGGCGCTATTTTGACCCGAATGTGTACCGAATCATCCTGTTTGATCAGCGCGGGTGCGGGCGATCGCGGCCCCATGCCTCGGTCTCGGAAAACACGACCTGGCATCTGGTGCAGGACATCGAGCTGATCCGTGAAACGTTGGAGATCTCGCAATGGATCGTGTTTGGCGGCAGCTGGGGGGCGACCCTGGCGCTGATCTATGCCCAGGCGCATCCCGAACCGGTGCTGGCGCTGATTCTGCGGGGGGTGTTCCTGGCCACTCTGGCCGAGCTGGACTGGTTCTATGGTGGTGGCGCGGGCAAATTCTGGCCCGAAACCTGGGCGCGCTTTGCTGATCTGATCCCCGAGGGTGAACAGCACGACATGATCGCGGCCTATAACAAGCGTCTGTTCAGCGGGCACATCCCGACCGAGATCAAATACGCGCGCGCTTGGGCGCAGTGGGAAAATGCGCTGGCCTCGATCCAGTCGTCAGGCCACGGGGGCGAGGCACCGGGCGAATACGCGCGGGCCTTTGCGCGGCTGGAAAACCACTATTTCACCCACGGTGCGTTCCTGGATTATGACGGCCAGATCCTGGATCGAATCGACAGGATCGCCCATATCCCCGGCGTGATCGTGCAGGGCCGGTATGATATGATCTGCCCGCCGGAAAACGCCTGGAAACTGGCCCGTGCCTGGCCCAATGCCGAGCTGCGGATGGTCAAACACGCAGGCCACGCTCTGAGCGAACCGGGCATCAGCGCCGAGCTGGTCCGCACCATGGACCGTATCGCCGAAGACAGCAGCCACGGCTGACGTCAGCTTTTGCTTGCAGATTCGGGATCAGGGGCCTATATGGGCTTCAACAGCGGTGCGCTGGGGCCTTGGTCCTGACGCTCCATCGGAAAATTCGACGGGCCGCTGGCCCGTTTTTTTGTGCCTGAATGAACAAGGCGTGGATGAAGTATGAACAACGACCTGATAGCCAAAACCGCGATTGATCGCCGGATGGCCGAAATTGTCGGACCCGTGATCGAGGACATGGGCTTTGAACTGGTGCGCGTGCGCCTGATGGGCGGCAAGACCAACACGCTGCAAATCATGGCCGAACGCCCCGAAGGCGGGATCGAAGTGGACCAGTGCGCCGATATCAGCACTGCCATTTCCGCCATTCTGGATGTCGAAGACCCCTTGGTGGACCAATATGTGCTAGAGGTGTCCAGCCCCGGCATCGACCGCCCGCTGACCCGGATGAAGGACTTTGAGACCTTCGAGGGCTACGAGGCCAAGCTGGAAACCGCCGACATGGTCGCTGGGCGCAAACGCTTTAAGGGCGAGCTGGCCGGCACCGAGGATGACGAGGTTCTGATCAACATCGAGGAACACGGCGAAACCGTCACCGTGGGCCTGAAATTCGACTGGCTGGCCGATGCCAAGCTGGTTCTGACCGACGACCTGATCAAGGAAATGCTGCGCCAGCGCAAGGCGGCGGGCACTCTGAACGAAGACAATTTTGACGAAATCGAAACCGATACCGGTTCCCAGGAGGACTGAAACCCATGGCAATCACTTCTGCAAACCAGTTGGAACTGCTGCAAACCGCCGAGGCCGTCGCCCGCGAAAAGATGATCGACCCCGGTCTGGTCGTCGAAGCAATGGAAAAGTCGCTGGCCCGCGCCGCGAAATCTCGCTACGGCAGCGAAATGGACATCCGCGTGTCCATCGACCGCAAGACCGGTAAGGCCACCTTTACCCGCGTCCGCACCGTGGTCGAGGATGAAGAGCTGGAAAACTACCAGGCCGAGCTGACCGTCGAGCAGGCCAAGCAATACATGTCTGAACCTGCCGTCGGCGACACCTATGTCGAAGAAATCCCCCCGGTTGAACTGGGCCGGATTGCGGCTCAGTCCGCGAAACAGGTGATCCTGCAGAAAGTCCGCGAAGCCGAGCGTGATCGCCAGTTCGCTGAATTCGAAGACCGCGTCGGCACCATCATCAACGGCACCGTGAAGCGCGAAGAGTACGGCAACGTGATCGTCGATGTGGGCCGTGGCGAGGCCATCCTGCGCCGCAACGAAAAGATCGGCCGCGAGGCCTACCGCCCCAACGACCGTATTCGCTGCTATATCAAGGACGTGCGCCGCGAAACCCGTGGCCCGCAGATCTTCCTCAGCCGCACCGCGCCCGAATTCATGGCCGAGCTGTTCAAGATGGAAGTGCCCGAGATTTACGATGGCATCATCGAGATCAAAGCTGTGGCCCGTGATCCCGGCTCGCGCGCGAAGATCGCTGTGATCAGCTATGATGGCTCGATCGACCCGGTTGGTGCCTGTGTGGGTATGCGCGGCAGCCGCGTTCAGGCCGTCGTGAACGAGCTGCAGGGCGAGAAAATCGACATCATCCCGTGGAACGAGGACACCCCCACCTTCCTGGTGAACGCGCTGCAACCGGCCGAGGTTTCCAAGGTGGTTCTGGACGAAGATGCCGAGCGGATCGAAGTTGTGGTTCCCGACGAACAGCTGTCGCTGGCCATCGGTCGCCGTGGTCAGAACGTGCGTCTGGCCAGCCAGCTGACTGCGCTGGACATCGACATCATGACCGAATCCGAGGACAGCATCAAACGCCAGAAAGAGTTCGAAGAACGCACCAAGCTGTTCATGAACGCGCTGGACGTGGACGAATTCTTTGCCCAGCTGCTGGTGGCCGAAGGCTTCACCAACCTCGAAGAAGTCGCTTATGTTGAAATCGACGAGCTGCTGAACATCGACGGCGTGGACGAAGGCACCGCAGGTGAACTGCAGGCTCGCGCCCGGGACGTGCTGGAGGCCGAAGCCCGCGCCGCGCTGGAACGCGCACGCGAACTGGGTGTCGAGGACAGCCTGGTTGACTTTGACGGCCTGACACCCCAGATGATTGCAGCCCTGGCCGAAGATGGCGTGAAAACGCTGGAAGACTTCGCCACCTGCGCCGACTGGGAATTGGCCGGCGGCTGGACCACGGTCGAGGGCGAGCGCGTCAAGGATGACGGTCTGCTGGAACCCTATGACGTTTCGCTGGAAGAAGCCCAAAGCCTGATCATGACCGCCCGCATCGCGCTGGGCTGGGTCGATCCGGCCGAGCTGGAAGCTGACGAAGAAGAAACCGAAGAAGCCATCGACGCCGAGGAAGGCGCCGAAGACTGAACCCAAACCTAGGGGCCTAAACGCATGACGCGTGGTGGAAAAACCAAGCATCGGGATGATGGTCCCGAACGCAAATGCATCGCCACTGGCGAGGTTCAGCCCAAACATGGGCTGATCCGCTTCGTCGTGGGCCCCGAAGGGCAGGTCGTGCCGGACCTGGCTGAGAAACTGCCCGGTCGCGGGATTTGGGTTTCGGCCGATCGCAAGGCGCTGGAAACGGCCATCGCGAAGAAGATGTTCTCGCGTTCGGCCAAACAGCAGGTGCAAGCCGCCGCCGATCTGATTGATCAGACCGAAGCGCTGCTGACTCGGCGTGTGATCGACCTGATCAGCCTGGCGCGCAAAGGCGGCAGTGCCGTGGCCGGGTTCGAAAAGGTCAAAGATTGGCTGGTCAAAGAAGAAGCCGAAGTGCTGATTTAGGCCTCTGATGGATCAGGTCGCGGCAAGTCCAAATTGAGCACCCCGCATTACGGGTCGTTCATTGGATGGCTGACGGCAGACGAATTGGGACAGGCCTTCGGGCGACAAACTGTAATTCACGTTGCGCTAGGCGCTGGAGGTTTGACGCGACGTGTTGTAGATGAAGCCGCAAGACTTAAAGGTTTGCGAGCTTCGGACGGCGGATCCGACCGCCGGAAAGGATAAAGAGCCACATGAGCGAGAACGACGGTAAAAAGACTTTGGGTGTCCGTGGTGGAGGCCCCCGCGCGGGCAATGTGAAGCAAAGCTTCAGCCATGGCCGGACCAAGAACGTCGTGGTGGAAACCAAGCGCAAACGCGTTGTGGTGCCCAAGCCTGGTGCGGCCAAGTCTGGCGGCTCGGGCAATCCGGCACTGGGTGATCCCAAGAAACGGCCTGCTGGCATTTCCGATGCGGAAATGGAGCGCCGCCTGAAAGCATTGCAAGCCGCCAAGGCGCGCGAAGTCGAAGAGGCCGCCAAGCGCGAAGCCGAAGAAAAAGCCCGCGAGGAAGCCCGCGAACGCCGGCGCGCCGAGGCCGAGGCCAAAGAGCGCGAAGAACGTGAGCGTGAAGAAGCGCTGAAAGCCAAGGCCGAAGAAGAAGCCCGCAAGAAACGCGAAGCCGAAGAAGCCGCCAAACGCGCCGCTGCCGAAGCTGCTGCTGCGGCCAGCGCCCCGGCTCCGGCTGCGGATGACAAGAAACCCGCGGCCCGCAAGCCCAAAGAGGGGGCTCCGGTCCAACCTGCGCGTCCCCGCAAGGAACGCGAAGACCAGCGTGGCCGCAAAGGTCGCGATGATGGTCGCCGCTCGGGTAAACTGACCCTGAACCAGGCTCTGTCCGGTGGGGAAGGTGGGCGCCAGAAATCCATGGCCGCGATGAAGCGGAAACAGGAACGTCTGCGCCAGAAAGCCATGGGCCAGCAAGAGCGCGAAAAGATCGTACGCGACGTGCAGGTTCCCGAAACCATCGTGGTTTCGGAACTGGCGAACCGTATGGCCGAACGCGTGGCTGACGTGGTCAAAGAGCTCATGAAAATGGGCATGATGGTCACGCAGAACCAATCGATTGACGTGGATACTGCGGAACTGATCGTCGAAGAGTTCGGCCACAAGATCGTGCGTGTGTCGGATGCTGACGTCGAGGACGTGATCGACACCGTCGAAGACAAAGAAGACGATCTGAAGTCGCGCCCGCCCGTGATCACCATCATGGGTCACGTGGACCACGGTAAAACCTCGCTGCTGGATGCGATTCGCAACGCGAACGTGACCGCGGGCGAGGCTGGCGGCATCACCCAGCACATCGGTGCCTATCAGGTGACCACCGAATCCGGCGCTGTGCTGAGCTTCCTGGATACGCCCGGCCACGCGGCCTTTACCTCGATGCGTTCGCGCGGGGCTCAGGTGACGGATATCGTGGTTCTGGTTGTTGCGGCGGATGACTCGGTCATGCCGCAGACGATCGAGGCGATTAACCACTCCAAGGCCGCTGGCGTTCCGATGATCGTCGCGATCAACAAATGTGACCGCCCCGAGGCTGACCCGATGAAGGTCCGCACCGAGCTGCTGCAACACGAAGTGGTCGTCGAAGCCATGTCCGGTGAGGTTCAGGACGTTGAAGTGTCCGCCAAGACCGGCCAGGGCCTGGAAGAACTGCTGGAAGCCATCGCGCTGCAGGCCGAGATTCTGGAACTGAAAGCCAACCCCGACCGCGCCGCCGAAGGTGCCGTGATCGAGGCTCAGCTGGATGTGGGTCGTGGCCCCGTTGCCACCGTTCTGGTTCAAAAAGGCACGCTGCGCCAAGGCGATATCTTCGTCGTGGGCGAGCAGTGGGGTAAAGTCCGCGCGTTGGTCGACGACAAAGGCGACCGCGTGAAAGAGGCCGGTCCGTCCGTTCCGGTCGAGGTTCTGGGTCTGAACGGCACCCCCGAAGCGGGTGACGTGCTGAACGTGGTCGATACCGAAGCGCAAGCGCGCGAGATCGCGGATTACCGTATCGGCGTCGCCAAGGAAAAACGCGCCGCTGCCGGTGCCGCGACCACCCTGGAACAGCTGATGCAGAAGGCCAAGGACGACCAGAACGTCGCCGAGCTGCCGATCCTGGTCAAAGCTGACGTGCAGGGCTCGGCCGAGGCCATCGTTCAGGCGATGGAAAAAATCGGCAACGATGAGGTCCGCGTGCGCGTGCTGCACTATGGTGTGGGTGCGATCACGGATACGGATATCGGTCTGGCCGAAGCCTCGGGTGCGCCGGTCATGGGCTTTAACGTCCGTGCGAACGCCTCGGCGCGGAACTCGGCCAACCAGAAGGGTGTTGAGATCCGGTACTACTCGGTGATCTATGACCTGGTGGACGACGTGAAAGCTGCCGCAAGCGGCCTGCTGAGCGCCGAAATCCGCGAAAACTTCATCGGTTACGCCGAGATCAAAGAGGTCTTCAAGGTGTCCGGTGTTGGCAAGGTGGCCGGTTGTATCGTCACCGAAGGTGTGGCCCGCCGCTCGGCCGGTGTTCGCCTTCTGCGCGACAACGTGGTGATCCACGAAGGCACGCTGAAGACGCTGAAACGCTTCAAGGACGAGGTCAAAGAAGTCCAGTCCGGTCAGGAATGTGGTATGGCCTTTGAAAACTACGACGACATCCGCCCGCAGGATGTGATCGAGATTTTCGAACGCGAGGAGGTCGAGCGCCAGCTCGACTGATCCGCGATCGGATAGACAAAGAAAAAAGGGGATGGTGGAAACCATCCCCTTTTTTCTTCTGGTTGCTTGATAGGTTACGCTGCCCTACTTGGAACAGGCTTGCCGGCAAATTCTCGGTCGCCGACACGCACAAGGATCTTCCCATCCGGAAGTCCACGGACGAACGTACCTTGAACGGAAACACAGCTTCCAATCACGATAGTTCTCAGCAAGTCAAATCCTCCCCAAAACGATGTTGACATAGTCTTAATATAGTCAAAGGAAGTTAACAAAACATACAATAAAGTTTCATTTTACACGAATTATATACGAATGAGTTACTTCAAACCGGCGCGTTTCGCCGATTTGACTCGAAAAATTCGACCTTTGTCCAATGATTGTGCAAATGCACTCAGAGCAGATCCCTTAGAATGGGAATCAAAGGAATGTCGGCGGGGGGCATCGGATAGTTCGTCATGTCCCGCGCATGCACCCATTTCAGGGTCTGGCCTTCTTTCGGGCTGGGGATTCCTTCCCATTTCCGGCAGGCAAACAGTGGCATCAGCAGGTGGAAATCATCATAGCTGTGCGAGGCAAAGCTGAGCGGGGACAGGCAGCTGGACCAGGTGTTGATGCCCAGCTCTTCCTCGAGTTCACGCACCAGGGCGTGCTCGGGCGTTTCACCCGGTTCGACTTTGCCGCCCGGGAATTCCCACAGGCCGGCCATGGATTTGCCCTCGGGGCGCTGCGCCAGCAACACCCGCCCATCCGTGTCGATCAAGGCGACGGCAGAGACCAGAATGATTTTCATGCCTGCCTCAGGATCGGTAATCTGCGTTGATCGAGATATAGCCATGCGTCAGATCGCAGGTCCACACCGTTGTTTCACCTTTGCCAAGGCCAAGATCGACGCTGATTTTCAGCTCGTCTTGTTTCATATAGGATGCCCCGGACTCCTCGTTATACCCCTCGGCGACCCAGCCGTTTTCAGCGACCAGAATGTCGCCGAAACGAATGCTGAGCAGGTCGCGGTCCGCAGCAGCGCCGGATTTGCCGATGGCCATCACAACGCGGCCCCAGTTTGGGTCTTCGCCCGCGATGGCGGTCTTGATCAGAGGCGAGTTCGCGATGGCCAAGGCGTGCGTGCGCGCATCCGCGTCCGAGGCAGCGCCGGTGACCTGGACCTCAACAAATTTCGAGGCACCCTCGCCGTCTTTGACCACCTGATGGGCCAGATCCAGCATCACCTTATGCAGGGCCGTTTCAAACGCGGCACTGCCATCCACGTTCACGCCCGACGCCCCTGTGGCCCCCAGCAACAGAGTGTCCGAGGTCGAGGTATCGCTGTCCACGGTGATGCAATTGAAGGTCACATCCGTCAGCTTGCTCAGCAGTTTTTGCAGCTTGGATTGATCGGCAACGGCGTCAGTAAAAATATACACCAACATCGTTGCCATATCCGGGGCGATCATCCCGGAACCTTTTGCGATTCCAGCAATTTTTACTGGCTTTCCGTCAATCTCAATCTCTGCGCAGGCCCCTTTCGGGAAGGTGTCTGTGGTCATGATGGCGCCAGCGGCGGCCTTGATCGCCTGGGCGGACAGAGTTCCGCGCATCTCGGCCAACTTGGCGGTGATGCGGTCATGCGGCAGGGCTTCGCCGATCACACCGGTCGAGGACGAGAACACCCGGTTTTCTTCGATCTCCAGCGTCTGAGCAACGGCCGAGGTCACGGCATGGGTCAATTCGATCCCGTTCTTGCCGGTAAAGGCGTTGGCGTTGCCCGAATTCACGATGATCGCAGCGGCGCCATCGGCGGGTTGCCCGATTTTTTCCTGGCAATCCAGCACCGCAGCCGACCGGGTGGCCGAGCGTGTGAACGTGCCCGCGATCGCAGACCCGGGGGCCAACAGTGCCAGCATCACGTCGTCACGATCGGCATATTTGACGCCAGCCATGGCCGTGGCGAACGTGACCCCGTCGATCACGGGCAGTTCAGGAAAGCTGGCCGGAGCCAAGGGCGATACGGGCAGGTCTTTTCCCATGGTTTACTCCGTCAGCAGATCGGCGCGCTTGACCAGCGCGGGGTCGATATTGGCACCGTCCTTCACAATCTTGGCGGCGTCGGTCAGTTCTTGAATCCGGGCGTCAATTGCGGTGCTTTCCAGTTCGGATTCGATCTCGGCGCGGACCTCGTCCAGCGTTGGGGCGGCCTTGGTGCGGGACTCGTTCAGCTTGATCACATGCCAGCCAAATTGGGTTTTCACCGGGGCCGAGACCGCCCCGACCGTCATGCCCATCACGGCCTTTTCAAACGGAGGCACCATCATGCCTTCGCCAAACCAGCCCAGCTGCCCGCCATTGGGGCCAGAGGGGCCAGTCGAATGTTCCTTGGCCAGCTCGGCGAAATCTGCGCCGCTGTCTAGCAGGGCGATCAGCTCCAGTGCCTTTTCTTCGGTTTCCACCAGGATATGCGAGGCATTGTATTCCGTGCCACCGGTGCCGTCGGCATATTTGGCATCGAACAGCTCTTGCACGGTGACATCGTTGATTGCCCCGTCGACGGCGACTTGCAGCACCTCACCGGCTTTCAAGGCGCGACGCTCATTGTCCAGCGACAGGCGCACCAAGCGCGAGTCCCCGGCGGGGGCGGCTTGGGCCAGAACGGTTTGCTGGATGATTTGGTCCAGAATACCGTTGAACAGAACGTCGCTGGGCAGGGTCTGGTATTGTTGCGGCAGGTTCTGCTGCACTAGGATCATGTGGCCCAGGGTGATCTCGGTGCCGTTCACCGAGGCGATCACAGTGTCCGCGCTCGGCAAATCTTTCGCAGCGGCAGGCAGGGCCATACACAGCGAAAGTACCGCACCCGACAGAAAAGTGAGCCGTTTTGACATGAGTTTCGTCCTTTGTTTGCTGCGCTTGGGGCGCTGACGTTGACACTGCACCAGCCGCCCCTTACATCGCCTTGAGGCATTTGGAACGTTTGATTTCCATCACGTTGTAGGCGGTGTGGTTTCGGCGGGCAAGCAGATGCCGCGCACGATATTGTCAATGACCGGATCGGAAAAAACATGCTGGGTTTCGGAACTCTCGCCAAAAAGGTTTTCGGCACACCGAATGACCGCAAAATCAAGGCGACGCGCCCGTTGGTTGAAAAGATCAACGCCCTGGAGCCCGAGTTCGAAAAGCTGACCGATGACGGCCTGATCGAAAAGACCGAGGAATTCCGCAAGCGTTTGGCCGATGGCGAAGATCTGGACAGCCTGCTGCCCGAGGCCTTTGCAAACTGCCGCGAGGCCGCCAAGCGCGCCCTGGGACTGCGGGCCTTTGATACGCAGCTGATGGGCGGGATCTTCCTGCATCAGGGCAATATCTCGGAAATGAAAACCGGCGAGGGTAAAACCCTTGTGGCGACCTTTCCGGCCTATCTGAACGCGCTGGGTGGCAAGGGCGTGCATATCGTTACGGTCAACGATTACCTGGCCAAACGTGACGCTGAATGGATGAGCAAGGTCTACGGCGCCCTGGGTATGACCACTGGCGTGGTCTATCCCCAGCAGCCCGAGGACGAAAAGAAACAAGCCTACGCCAGCGATGTTACCTACTCGACCAATAACGAGCTGGGTTTTGACTATCTGCGCGACAACATGAAATCCGAACTGTCGGACATCAACCAAAAGCACCACAATTTTGCGATTGTGGACGAGGTTGACAGCATCCTGATCGATGAAGCGCGGACGCCTCTGATCATCTCGGGCCCTGCGCAGGATCGGTCGGACCTGTACGTCGCTTTGGACAAGCTGATCCCCGAGCTGACCGAGGATCACTACGAGCTGGACGAAAAAACCCGCAACGTGACCTATACCGACGAGGGCAACGAGTTCCTCGAGGAACGTTTGCACCAGATGGATCTGCTGCCCGAAGGCCAAACGCTGTACGATCCGGAATCCACGACCATCGTCCACCATGTGAACCAGGGCCTGCGCGCCCATAAACTGTTCACCAAGGACAAGGACTACATTGTCCGCGATGGTCAGATCGTGCTGATTGACGAATTCACCGGCCGTATGATGGCGGGCCGCCGCCTGTCCGATGGTCTGCACCAAGCGATCGAGGCCAAAGAGGGCTGCCCGATCCAGCCCGAAAACGTGACGCTGGCGCAGGTGACCTTCCAGAACTACTTCCGGCTCTATGACAAGCTGGGTGGCATGACCGGGACCGCCGCCACCGAGGCCGACGAATTCGCGGAAATCTATGGTCTGGGCGTGGTCGAAGTGCCCACCAACCGCCCGATCGCGCGTTTGGACGAAGACGATGCAGTCTATCGCACCGCCAAAGAAAAATTCGAGGCCATCGTCGAAACCATCAAGGAAGCACACGAAAAGGGTCAGCCGATCCTTGTGGGCACCACCTCGATCGAGAAATCCGAATTCCTCAGCCAGATGCTGACGCAGGGCGGTGTGCCACACAACGTTCTGAACGCGCGCCAGCACGAAAAAGAAGCCCAGATTGTGGCAGATGCGGGCAAGCTGGGCGCTGTGACCATCGCCACGAACATGGCCGGCCGGGGCACCGACATCAAATTGGGCGGCAACGTCGAGTTCAAGGTGATGGAGGCCATCGCCGCCGATCCCGAGGGCAACCCCGACGAAATTCGCGAGACCATCGAAGCCGCGCACGAAGCCGATGAACAAGCGGTCAAGGATGCCGGTGGTCTGTTCGTTCTGGCGACCGAACGTCACGAATCCCGTCGGATCGACAACCAGCTGCGGGGCCGTTCTGGCCGTCAGGGGGATCCGGGGCGCTCGTCCTTCTTCCTGTCGCTCGAAGACGACCTGATGCGCATTTTCGGCTCGGAAAAGCTGGATCGTGTGCTGTCCACCCTGGGCATGAAAGAGGGCGAGGCCATCGTTCACCCCTGGGTCAACAAATCGCTGGAACGCGCGCAGGGTAAGGTCGAGGGCCGTAACTTTGACATGCGTAAACAGCTGCTGAAGTTCGACGATGTGATGAACGAGCAGCGCAAAGTGATCTTCAAACAACGTATGGAGATCATGGAAAGCGCCGACCTGTCCGAGATCATCGGCGACATGCGTCACGAGGTGATCGGCGATCTGGTGGATCAGTACATGCCGCCGAAAACCTATGCAGATCAATGGGATGTCGAAGGTCTGTACGCCGCCGCTCTGGAAAAGCTGAACCTCGAAACCAAGGTGATCGAGTGGGCCGCCGAAGAAGGTGTGGACGGCGAGGAAATCATCGAACGTCTGGCCGAGGCCGCCGACGCTCAGATGGCCGAAAAGACCGAAAAATTCGGCGCTGAAAACATGCGGATGATCGAAAAGCAGCTGCTGCTGCAAACGATTGACGCGAAATGGCGCGAGCACCTGCTGACACTGGAGCATCTGCGCTCGGTTGTTGGCTTTCGTGGCTACGCGCAGCGTGATCCGCTGAACGAGTACAAGAACGAAGCCTTCCAGCTGTTCGAATCCATGCTGGACAGCCTGCGCGAAGATGTCAGCCAGAAACTGGGCCAGATCCGTCCGCTGACCGAAGAGGAACAGCAGGCGATGGTTGCGCAGATGGCGGCGCAACAGCAGGCCATGCAGCCCCAGGCTCAGCCCGACGAACCGACCGGCGAGGCCAAGGAAGGGTTCGATGAAAACGATCCCTCGACCTGGGGCAATCCTGGCCGGAACGAGCTGTGCCCCTGTGGGTCTGGCAAGAAGTTCAAGCACTGCCATGGTCGCCTGGCGTAACCTGATTCGGGCCGAAAATGGCCCGAATGGTTCCCTTGCTGCGCCTTATACACGCCACTTTTGAGGGCGAAATTTGCCTCTGACCTAACTTGGGTTGGAGGCAAACATGAACAAACGAGCATCCAGTATCGCACTTAGTGTCGGCGCCGTGGGCGTTGCGCTTGGCTCGGGCTATTTCATGGAAAACAGCGCCCCGACCGTGTCCCCCAATGTTAAACCTGCCCCGGTGCACGTGGCCGAGCTGCCCCCGGCGACCGCTGCCCAGGCGGATCTGAGCCAGATTGTGCTGACGGCCTCTCCGCTGCCAGAAATTCCGGCGGATATTTTTCAGGAACTGAACATGCCGTCGCACGGGGCTCAGCGCGTTGCTGTGACCGAAGAAGAGATCATCGTTCCCGAAACAGTTGACGTGCAGGGCGGGTTCAGCTGCTCGATCGAAATGACGGCCGATGCGACCATCGCCGCCATGGTGAATATCGAAATTCGCTCGACTTGTATGCCCGACACGCGCGTCACTTTGCACCACAACGGGCTGATGATTTCCGAGATGACGGATGATCAGGGCGAGCTGTTCCTGACCATGCCCGCGCTGTCCGAAACCGCCGTGTTTATTGCAGATTTCGGGCAAGATCACAGCGCGATCACCACCGTCTCCGTGCCGTCGTTGCGGTTCTACGATCGCGCCGTCGTGCAATGGCAGGGCGCGGCCAGCCTGCATCTGCATGCGCTCGAATTTGGGGCGCAGTTCGGTCAGGACGGCCATATCTGGGATGAACAGACTGGCGATCTGGAAAAAACCATTCATGGCGAAAGCGGCTTTCTAAGCCTGATCGGGGATCCCGATCTTGCCGAAGGAATGCAGGCCCAGGTCTATACCTTCCCCTCTGGTACGACGTCGCGCGTTGGCGACATTCTGCTTGAGATCGAGGCAGAAGTGACCACTGACACGTGCGGTCGCGAAATCTCGGCGCAATCCCTGCAGATTTCCGAGGCAGGCGTTCCCCGGGTACAGGAGCTGCAGCTGACAATGCCGGATTGTGATGCTGTTGGTGACTTTCTGGTGTTGAAAAACGTGCTGGAAGACCTGAAAGTCGCTGCCAAGTGATTTGTTGATTCAGGATGCGTAACCATGAGCTGGGTCCGTGCGGTGGTTTTCACCGCACTTTTTGTTTTCATTGCCGCACCTGTCGCAAAGGCGCAGGATGTCACCCTGATTTCGCCGGACGGAAAGGTTGAAATCAGCGGTGTTCTGCTGGGTTTTGACGGTGAATATTATCGATTGGACACGATCTATGGCGAACTCACGGTCGATGGGTCCAGCGTGCGCTGCGAGGGGCCGGGCTGTCCGAATCTCGAAGATTATATCGCCGAACTTACCCTCTCGGGCGAGGCCTCGGTTGGGCGGGTGTTGCTGCCCGCGCTGATCGAAACCTTTGCTCAAAGCGCCCGGTTGAAGCTTACGTATGAAGACACCTCGCCGACAGAACGCGTGTTCATCTTTGCCAACCGCGAGACCGAAAAAGTGGTCGGGGTCTTTGCGGTCCGGTCTACGAACACGGATGACGGCTTTGCCGAGCTGCTTGCCGATCAGGCCGATATTGTCATGTCTCAGCGAGAAGTACGCAGAAATGAAGCGAAGCTGGCGCAAGAGGCCGGACTGGGCAATTTGAACGCGCCCGGGCGGAGCCGTGTTCTGGCGCTCGACGCCTTTGTGCCGATCGTGGCGACGGACAATCCCTTGACCAGCATCACAACCGGGATGTTGTCGCGGGTCGTTGCCGGAAAAATCACGAACTGGCAAGAACTTGGCGGGCCTGACGCTCCGATCAACGTGCATATGCTGGATGAAAAGTCAGGCCTGGGCCAGGCGGCGGTGGATCAGTTGCTGGCCCCGGTCGGAGCTAAAGTTTCGGCACAAGCGAAGCGCCATCCGAACAATCTGACGCTGACCCGGGCGGTGTCGCGGGATCCGTTTGGTCTGGGATTGGCCAGTAACTCGGGCACGCGCGGGGTGAAGACGGTGCCGCTTAGCGGAAAATGCGGGTTTCTGGTGCCGGCAGAGCGAAGCTCGGTCAAGACCGAGGATTACCCGCTGACGGCGCCGGTTTTCTTGTATGTTCCGGCGCGACGCTTGCCCAAGTTGGCGCGGAATTTTCTGACTTTTACCCGCAGTTTGTCTGCTCAGCTGGTGATCCGCAGGGCCGGATATACCGATCAGGCGCCAGAGCTGGTGCCCGTCGACATGCAGGGGAATCGCTTTGCGAATGCCATCGCGCAGGCTGGAGACGAGGTTGCGCTGGAGGATCTGCAACGCCTGGTTCAGGTGGTGATGCCCATGAAACGCCTGACAACGACCTTCCGGTTTGAAACGGGTTCGGCCCGGCTGGACGCGCAATCGCAGTCCAATGTGGCGCAACTGGCCCACGCGATCGAGGCTGGGCAATATGACGGGCGTCGGCTGTTGTTTGTTGGTTTCAGTGACGGCGAGGGGGCAGCCTCGGCCAATCTTGGCATCGCGGCGCGCCGGGCCGAGGTTGCCCGAGCCGCGGTTCAGACCGCTGCCGAAACAGCGAGCTTTGATCGGTTGAAACTGGACGTTGATGCCTTTGGTGAGGCGATGCCGATGGCCTGTGATGACAGCGCATGGGGGCGTCAGGTCAATCGCAGGGTCGAGGTTTGGGTGCAGTAATCACAACAACCCTTCTGACCTAAAGCTGAGCTCGCGCGAGCGGCCGATGATCAGGTGGTCGTGCAGGGTGATCCCCATGGTCTGGCAGGCTTGGTTGATCTGTTCCGTCATGGCGATGTCCGCGTCCGAGGGGGTTGGATCCCCGGATGGGTGATTGTGGACCAGGATTAAGGCCGAGGCGTTCAGTTCCAGCGTTCGTTTCACCACCTCGCGCGGGTAAACCGGGACATGGTCGACCGTGCCACGTGCTTGGTCTTCGTCGGCGATCAGGACGTTCTTTCGGTCTAAAAACAGGATGCGGAATTGTTCGGTTTCGCGATGCGCCATGGTGGTGTGGCAGTAATCCAGCAGCGCATCCCAGCTGGAGATCACCTGTTTGCGCAGAATGCGTGCGCGAGACAGGCGTTGCGCCGCAGCTTCGATCACCTTGAGTTCACAAATCACGGCCTCGCCCACGCCATGGACGTCTTGCAAACGCGCATTTGGGGCCGACAGAACACCGTTGAAATCGCCGAACTTGTCCAACAAGGCGCGCGCCAGGGGCTTCACATCGCGGCGCGGGATGGCGCGGAACAGCACCAGTTCCAGCAGCTCGTAATCGGGCAGGGCACCGGCGCCACCCTGCATAAATCGGTCACGCAGACGTTTGCGGTGATCCCGGATATAGCTGGGGTGCTTGGCCTTGGACGGCACAACGACGTCATCCTCGGCCGGATCGAACGAGAACAAGCCAGGCATTTCCTGAAAAGAAGAGCGGAGCTGAGACATATGTCAAAGCTCCGCCGATTCGCTTACAGATTGGTTAACGCCAGCCTAAGCTCAGCTTTTCATGCTGTCCCAGAAGCCCTTGACCTTATTGAAAAAGCTGTGACTTTCCGGGTTGTTATCCTTGCCTAGCTCCTCAAATTCGCGCAGCAGTTCCTTTTGACGCGAGCTAAGGTTCACAGGTGTTTCCACGGCCAATTCGATGAACATGTCGCCAGTACCAGCGCCACGCAGGGCAGGCATGCCCTTGCCACGCAGGCGCATCTGGCGTCCGGATTGACTGCCTGACGGGATCTTAACGCGGCTGCGGCCACCATCGATGGTCGGAACCTCGATATCGCCCCCCATCGCGGCGGTCGTCATGCTGACCGGGACGCGGCAGAACAGGTTCACGTCCTCGCGTTCGAACAGGTCATGCCGAGCGACATCGATAAAGATGTACAGATCGCCCGAGGGCCCACCGCGCATCCCGGCCTCGCCTTCGCCAGACAGGCGGATGCGGGTGCCGGTTTCAACGCCGGCAGGGATGTTGACGCTGAGCGCGCGGTCTTTTTGCACGCGACCATGACCGCCACAGGCCTTGCACGGGTTCTGAATGATCTGCCCCATGCCCGAACATGTCGGGCAGGTGCGTTCCACGGTAAAGAACCCCTGCTGAGCGCGGACCTTCCCCATGCCCGAACAGGTTGGGCAGGTGGTCGGTTCGGCCCCGCCCTCGGCACCCGAGCCATCACATTCGCCACAGGCCACGGTGCTGGGGACGTTGATGGTTTTCTGAACGCCGGCATAGGCCTCTTCCAGAGAGACGCGCAGGTTATAGCGCAAGTCGGCGCCACGCGCGGCGCGATTGCGACCGCCCCCGCCACCACGGCCCCCCATAAAGTCGCCAAACAGGTCGTCGAACACGTCCGAGAACGCGCTGCCGAAATCACCCTGCCCACCAGGATGCCCGCCGCGCGGTCCACCGCCCATGCCGCCCTCGAAAGCCGCATGACCATAGCGGTCATAGGCGGCCTTTTTCTCGGCGTCCTTCAGGCAGTCATAGGCCTCGTTGACCTCTTTGAACTGGGCCTCGGCGTTGGGATTGTCTGCGTTCCGATCTGGGTGCAGCTCTTTGGCCTTCTTGCGATAGGCCTTTTTCAGTTCGTCGGCAGAGGCACCCTTGGATGCGCCAAGCACATCGTAGTAATCACGTTTTGACATTGGGTATTCCCCTTTCAGGAACGAAAAGGGCCGGCCCGGTCAGGACCGGCCCCATATGGTTCCGACGGATTCTTACGAACGCTTGTCGTCGCCCAGGTCTTCGAAGTCAGCATCGACGATGTCGTCATCCGGGCCACCTGCTTCGTCAGCTGCGGCGGGCTCGTCAACGGGTTCGTCCTGGCTGGCCTTATAGATCGCCTCGCCCAGTTTCATGGCCGCTTCGGTCACGTTCTGGACGCCGGACTTGATCTTCTCAGCCGAGGCATCGTCTTTTTCCAGGTCGTCCTTCAGCGCGGCGATGGCCAGTTCGATCGCTTCGATCGTGGTCGGGTCCACCTTGTCGCTGTGCTCTTCCATCGACTTTTCGGTCGAGTGGATCAGGCTTTCGGCCTGGTTGCGGGCTTCGACCAGTTCCTTGCGCTCTTTGTCCGCTTCGGCGTTGGCTTCGGCGTCCTTGACCATGGCTTCGATGTCGTCGTCCGACAGACCACCCGAGGCCTGGATGGTGATCGACTGCTCTTTGCCGGTGCCTTTGTCCTTAGCGGCCACGGACACGATGCCGTTGGCGTCGATGTCAAAGGTCACTTCGATCTGGGGCAAACCGCGCGGTGCCGGCGGGATGTCTTCCAGGTTGAACTGGCCCAGCAGCTTGTTGTCGGCGGCCATTTCGCGCTCGCCCTGGAACACGCGCAGGGTCACGGCCGACTGGTTGTCTTCGGCGGTCGAGAAGACCTGAGACTTCTTGGTCGGGATCGTGGTGTTGCGGTCGATCAGGCGGGTGAACACGCCACCCAGTGTTTCGATGCCCAGCGACAGCGGGGTCACGTCCAGCAGAACCACGTCTTTGACGTCGCCTTGCAGAACACCGGCCTGAATGGCGGCGCCCATGGCGACCACTTCGTCGGGGTTCACGCCTTTGTGGGGCTCTTTACCGAAGAACTTGGTCACTTCGGCGATCACTTTGGGCATACGGGTCATACCGCCGACCAGAACAACCTCGTCGATGTCGCCGGTGGTCAGGCCTGCGTCTTTCAGGGCGGCCTGGCAAGGCTTGATCGAGGCTTTGATCAGGTCATTCACCAGCGATTCCAGCTTGGAGCGGGTCAGCTTCATCACCATGTGCAGCGGCGTGCCCGAGTTCGGGTCCATCGCGATGAACGGCTGGTTGATCTCGGTTTGCTGGCTCGAGGACAGCTCGATCTTGGCTTTTTCAGCGGCCTCTTTCAGACGCTGCAGGGCCATCTTGTCCTTGGTCAGATCGGCGCCGTGCTCTTTTTTGAACTCGTCCGCCAGGTAGTTGACGATGCGCATGTCAAAGTCTTCACCACCCAGGAAGGTGTCGCCGTTGGTCGATTTCACCTCGAACAGGCCGTCGTCGATTTCCAGGATGGTCACGTCGAAGGTACCGCCACCCAGGTCATAAACCGCGATGGTGTGGGTGTCTTCTTTGTCCAGACCATAGGCCAGCGCGGCCGCGGTCGGTTCGTTGATGATCCGCAGGACCTCAAGACCGGCGATTTTACCGGCGTCTTTGGTGGCCTGACGCTGTGCATCGTTGAAATAGGCAGGAACGGTGATCACCGCCTG
This sequence comes from Thalassovita sp. ABM4_323, assembly GCF_056158665.1. Classification (NCBI taxonomy): domain Bacteria; kingdom Pseudomonadati; phylum Pseudomonadota; class Alphaproteobacteria; order Rhodobacterales; family Roseobacteraceae; genus Thalassovita; species Thalassovita sp. ABM4_323. Next base: position 872,994 of record NZ_JBSWTS010000007.1, read on the forward strand.
AGTGACGTCTTCACCCAGGTAGGATTCTGCCGTTTCTTTCATTTTGCCCAGGATGAACGCCGAAATCTGGCTGGGGGAGTATTTCTCACCCTGAGCCTCGACCCAAGCGTCGCCGTTGCCGCCATCGATGACGTTGAACGGCATGTTTTTCTTGTCTTTTGCCAGATACGGATCATCTGCGCGACGACCGATCAGGCGTTTCACACCGAAAACGGTGTTGGTGGCGTTGGTGACGGCCTGGCGTTTCGCAGGCTGGCCGACCAGGCGCTCGTTATCCGTGAAAGCAACGATCGACGGGGTGGTGCGCGCACCCTCGGAGTTTTCGATCACTTTGGGCTGCGAACCGTCCATGATTGCGACGCAGCTGTTGGTGGTACCAAGGTCAATACCAATGACTTTAGCCATGTTTTCGATCCCTTCATATTCAAGGCGATGACACGAGACGTGGACCCGTTACGGCATCCAGCCCCGATCCTGTTTTGCGGCGTTCCACAGTGGTTCACCGCGCTTCTCGGCGTATATAAGGAGGGGCTTTGACCCCTGCAAGCGTCTGAACGCGGTGGAATCCGTGATTCCGCGTGAATTTCCGTCAAAGCGGTTAGAATTGAGTTGATGAGAGGCAGGATGCAGGAAATTTCCATACGCGGGGTGCGGATTCTGCAGGGGGCTTTGGACCCTGAGCAGCAGCAGGGTTTGGTCGCTGATCTGCGCCGGGTGACGCGGAAAGCCCCGCTGTTTTCCCCCATGACGCCCTATGGCAAACCGATGAGCGTGCAGATGACCTCGGCCGGGCGGTTTGGTTGGTATTCGGACCGGTCGGGCTATCGCTATCGGGATCACCATCCGAATGGCGCCGCATGGCCGGCGATTCCCGATATGGTTTTGGACCTGTGGCGGCGGCTGGTTAGCCCCGATCGGAACCCTGATTGTTGCCTGATCAATTTCTACAATGAAAACGCCCGTATGGGGATGCATCAGGACCGGGACGAGGCAGATTTCACCTGGCCCGTATTGTCGATTTCACTGGGGGATGATGCGTTGTTTCGCATCGGCAATCTGACCCGCGGCGGTAAAACGGAAAGCATCTGGCTAAAATCTGGCGATGTAGCCGTGATCGGCGGCTCGGCACGGCTGGTTTATCATGGGGTTGATCGCATCCGGCCTGGCTCCAGCACGTTGCTGGCCAAGGGTGGGCGGATCAATCTGACTTGCCGCGTGGTGACCTGATCAGCGCCGCGCACCCCAGCTGGCGCTGCTGTGGCGGCGGGTGTAGAATTCGCCCATCAGGCCGATCATCAAAAACACCAACCCGAAATACAGCGGATACATCGCCGAGGTATTGCGCGGCACATAGTTGATGAAAGCAAACCCGCGCGACTGATCGATACAGTGGAACAGCGGGTTCCAATCGAACAGTTTCAGCATGAAAGGCGGTAGCGTATTGGCGACGAACATCTTGCCCGAGGCGATCATATTCGCCCGCTGATACACCATGGTAATGATCCGCACCGGCGTCGGAAACCAGGGTTTCGCAGCCAACAAAACCATGCCGATTCCCAAGCCAGAGAACCAGGCCAAAAGAATCATGCCAAATGCATTCACCGGCTGATCGATGGTGAAATGCTTGAACCCCACATAGTAGACAAACAGAATCACCACCAGCGATAGCACCTGAATATACAGCGCGCTCAGCGCAGCCGAGGCGATGGCGATCACCGTGTTCATCGGCGCGTGTTTCATCATCGGCGAGGTCGGCCCCTCGGAGCCAACAACAGCCCCGATGGTCTTAATCTGGGTCATGTACAGGAACACGCCTGACATCAGATACAGCAGAAAATCCCCGCGCAACGCCGTGCTACGCAGCCCCAAAACCGAGAACATCACATAGAAGGTCATCACGAAAATGACGACCTGCAGCATGTTCATCGCAATCGACATAAAGGCGTTGCGATGGGTTTTGCGGATACTGCGTGCAATCGAATGATAGGTTAGCTCGGCAATCGTGATTGCCGACCCAATACTCGAGCTTCGCCTGTTTAATTGGAACATTTCTGCGCCGTCCTGCCAATTCAAAGGATTCTTTGCATGGAAATCTTGCCGTCCCGTTACGTCAGCATCATAAGTGTAACCGCAGAACCAATCAACTCGCCGACATTTCCGTCGGATTTTGCATAGGAACAAGACCTTGGATTACGAAAAACTTACCACAGTGATGCGCCGCCTAGCCCTGGAAGCAGGCGACAAGATCATGGAAATCTATAACTCGGACGATTTCGAGGTGAAATCCAAGTCTGACGACAGCCCGGTCACCGAGGCCGACGAAGCGGCTGACGCCCTGATTTCGGCCGGGCTGCGCGCTGAATTCCCTGGCGTGACCCTGATCACCGAAGAGCAAGCCGACAGCCACAGCGAAAAGGCCGACACTTTCCTGATCGTTGACCCACTGGATGGCACCAAGGAATTCGTTCACCGTCGCGGAGATTTCACCGTGAACATCGCTTATGTCGAAAACGGTGTCCCCACCCGTGGCGTTGTCTACGCCCCTGCCAAGGATCGCATGTTCCTGACTTTGGCCGATGGGTCCTCGGTCGAGGAAACCGGCGATTTCGCCAAGGACGCGATGGGTGCCACCACCGAGATCAAGGTTTCTGACGCAGACAACTCGGCGCTGCTGGTTGTGGCCTCGAAATCGCACCGGGATCAGGCGACGGATGACTACATCAACAAATACGCTGTGGCCGATTCCAAAAGCGCCGGTTCGTCGCTGAAGTTCTGTCTGGTCGCTACCGGCGAGGCGGATATCTATCCCCGCGTTGGCCGCACCATGGAGTGGGACACCGCCGCCGGTCACGCCGTTCTGCATGGCGCGGGTGGCAAGGTCGTACGTTTTGATGACCACAGCCCGCTGGTCTATGGCAAAGACGAATACGCGAACCCGTTTTTTATCGCCTATTCACCCAGCGTAGAGCTGAAAGGCGCCTGATCTAAACGCTTGAATTTGTGGGAAACCCCCCGCAAGGTGGCCCCCATAGCGCAGGCTTTGGGGGCTTTTCTGTGGGAAAATGACGGGATCAGACAGGCAAAACGGCCCCGATCTGGCGATGCCTGTCTTGTCCCCGTGGCAGGCCTACCGTCTGCGTCTGAAACGGCGGCGCTTGTTATGGCGGTCGTTTCGGGCGCGCCATCAGTTGCAGGGCGTGAGTGATCGGACGTCTGGCATCCGGCCAGACGATCTGTTGCTTGTGTCCGTGCAGCGGAACGAGGCCACCCGGCTCCCGTATTTCTTGCAGTATTACCGCGATCTTGGTGTGTCGCATTTTCTGTTCGTCGACAACAACAGTGATGATGGAAGCGCCCAGTTTCTGGCCGATCAGGGGGATGTCTCGCTTTGGCGGACCGATCACAGCTATCGCGCGTCGCGGTTCGGGCTGGATTGGCTGACATGGCTGCAAATCCGGTATTGCCATGGACATTGGACGCTTGTGGCGGATGCGGATGAGCTGTTGGTGTATGACGGCATGGACTCGCATGATCTACGAGACCTGACCGCGTTATTGGGCCAACAGGGACGCGTCGCGTTTGGTGCTTTGATGGTAGAGCCTTATCCCAAAGGCGCGCTGGATCAGTCCGCCTATCGTGCGGGACAGGACCCGATCGCACTGTTGCCATGGTTCGACCCCGGGCCGTATCGTGCAGTGCGCCAGGCCCCTTTGGGCAATCTGTGGGTTCAGGGCGGTGTACGCGAGCGGGTGTTTTTTCCGGATCAGCCCGAAAAATCGCCAACGCTGAACAAATTGCCCCTGATCAAGTGGGACCGGCGGTTTGCCTATGTGAACTCGACCCATTCCGCGCTGCCGCCAACGCTGAACGCGCAATATAATGGCCCCGGAGAGTCAGCACCGTCCGGGGTTTTGCTCCATACCAAGTTTTTACCCGAGATTGTTTCCAAATCGGCAATTGAAAAGGCGCGCGGCGAGCATTTCTCTCGCCCGCAAGAGTTTAGCGGCTATTACGACACCCTGACCAAGGCGCCCAATCTGTGGGGCCCCCGGTCGGAGCCTTACCAAGGGACGCAGCAGCTGGTTGATCTGGGGTTGATGCCCGCCTTGAATTGGACCGATTGAGCAACACGCCCCCGAATTCAGAAACCATCCAGCAACTGATTCCATATATGTTGGCACCGCTTTGGGTTCGTGACATATTGATCAAAACAAGGCGGTTAGCGGCAATCGACCTTGTGGAAGTGCCAGTGACCTGGAATTTGAGGTAGAGCAAGTTGGGCCTGCGGGATTCATATCGGCTGCGGTTGCGGCGCAAGCGGGCGATCATCCGATCGCTCCGAAAATCGCGCGAGCTGCGCGCCATCCAGGACAATACGCAACGGATCAGACGCGGGGATATCCTGTTGGTCTGCACGATGCGGAACGAAAAAATCCGGCTACCCTACTTCCTGGATTACTATCGCAAAATGGGGATCAATCATTTCCTGTTCGTCGACAATGGATCGACGGATGGAACGGCGAAATACCTGCATGACATGCCCGATGTGTCCGTCTGGTATACCGAATCCAGCTATAAACGCGCGACGTTCGGCGTCGATTGGATGAACCACCTGAAACGCACATACGCGCATGGTCATTGGGTGCTGGTGGTCGACCCGGACGAGTTCTTTATCTATCCGTTCTGCGATACCCGCCCAATCCGCGCGCTGACCGACTGGCTGGACAATTCCTCGATCCGGCAGTTTTCAGCGATGTTGCTGGATATGTACCCTAAGGGTCGGATCGACAAGCAACCCTACGCCGAGGGGCAGAATCCGTTGGAAATTGCCTCGTGGTTTGACTCGGGCAACTACAGCTTTAAAAAGAACGACTATTTTGGAAATCTGTGGATTCAGGGCGGACCGCGTCAGCGCATGTTCTTCGCCGACGATCCGTTCAAGGCCCCAGCGCTGAACAAGATTCCGTTGGTGAAATGGAACCGCAAATACGCCTATATCAGCTCGACCCATATGCTGCTGCCGCGCGGCTTGAACAAAGTCTACGAGGAATGGGGCGGGGAAATGGCCAGTGGGATGTTGCTCCATACCAAGTTCCTGGACACGTTCGCGACCAAGGCCGAGGAAGAGCTGGATCGCGGTCAACACTACGCCGGAAGCGTGGAATACAAGGCCTATGCCGAACGTCTGCGCGCCAACCCTGATCTGTGGTGCCGCTGGTCCGAGAAATACATCAACTGGCGCCAGCTGGAGATTCTTGGCCTCATGTCCAAAGGAAACTGGGCATGAGCACGCTGGGTATCGTCATGTTGGTTCACAATGCGCTGGGCCGGGCCGAACAGGTAGCGCGTCATTGGGCGGCAGCTGGCTGTCCGGTGGTGATCCATGTCGATGCCAAGGTGGGACGGCGGACGTATAATCGCTTTGTCAAATCGCTCAGGGACCTGCCCGATGTCAGTTTCAGCCCGCGCCACACCTGCGAATGGGGCACTTGGGGGATCGTTGCGGCCTCGCAATCGGCGGCGGGTCTGATCCTGGGGCGCTATCCAGGTGTCCGCCATGTGTATCTGACCTCGGGCTCGTGCCTGCCTCTGCGCCCCGTGGCGGACCTGATCGAGTACCTGGATGCGCGCCCCAAGACGGACTTTATCGAAAGCGCCACCACCGCCGATGTTCCCTGGACCGTGGGCGGGCTGGATCATGAACGTTTTACCCTGCGGTTTCCGTTCTCGTGGAAAAAGAGGCGCGCGCTGTTTGATGGCTATGTCCGCCTGCAGCGCCGCCTGGGCGTAAAGCGTCGCATTCCCAACGGGATTGTCCCGCATATGGGCAGCCAATGGTGGTGCCTGACACGGCAGACGCTGTCCGCCATTCTGGAGGACCCGGATCGCCCCGATTATGACCGCTATTTCGAAAAGGTCTGGATTCCGGATGAAAGCTATTTTCAAACGCTGGCGCGGCTGTACTCCACCAATATCGAAAGCCGGTCTTTGACCCTGTCCAAGTTCGATTTTCAGGGCAAGCCGCATATTTTTTATGATGATCACCTACAATTGCTGCGTCGCTCGGACTGTTTTGTCGCGCGTAAAATCTGGCCCCATGCGGATCGTCTGTATCGTGCCTTTCTAAGCGATGGGCCGGGCAGCGGCCAAATGGCCGAACCGCAGCCAAGCAAGATCGATCGGATTTTCTCTAAGGCGGTGGACAGGCGGACGCGCGGTCGTTCGGGCTTGGTCATGCAAAGCCGCTTCCCGCGCGAAGGTTGGGAAAATGGCGTGACCTCAGGTAAATATTCGGTATTCCAGGGGTTCTCGGACCTGTTCGAAGACTTTGATCCCTGGCTGGCCAAAGCCACCGAGGCACGGGTCCATGGTCATTTATATGCACCTGACCGCGCGCAGTTCGCTGAAGGGCAGACAACAATGAACGGTGCCTTGTCCGACAGCGCGGCGATCCGGGACAACGACACCGAAGGCTTTTTGCGCAACCTGATCTGGAACACCCGAGGAGAGCGGCAGTGTTTCCAATACGGTCCCAGCGACAATCAGAGCATCAGCTGGTTCATCGCGAAGGACCCGAATGCCCAGATCTCGGTGATTTCGGGGGCCTGGGCCGTGCCTTTGTTCAACTCGAACCGCGATTTCTCCGAACTACGCAAAGAGGCCGCGCATCTGCAAAAGGCCGAGGCCGAATTCCTGAACGTTTTACGCTCGCCCTATACCAAGGCGCGGATTCGCATCTGGACCATGGCCGAATTCATCGACGCGCCGATGGAAGCCTTGCAAAGCATCGTCGATGAGATCGGCCTGAAACGTCTGACCCGCCTGACCGAGGCGCCGCGCATGGCGGATCTGGACGGATTCGGGCAATTCCTGCAAAACCTAAAAAATCAGGGGATGCATCCCTATTTGATGGGTGATTTCCCGGTCGAACAGGACCTGACTCGCCCCAACCCGCAAAAACGTAAGCCCTATTTAGTTCGCTGAGGCCCCATGAGTGGAAATTTTGATTACTTCGTTGTTCTGGCCGAAATGCGCACGGGCTCGAATTTTCTGGAATTGAACCTGAATGCCTTTGACGGCATCACCTGCCATGGCGAGGCCTTCAACCCGGCCTTTATCGGCTATCCCAACAGCGACGATATCCTGGGCGTGACTCGTGCCCAACGCGAGGCGGACCCCGACCTGTTGGTGCAGACGATCCGTGATCAACAGGGTGTTTTGGGCGGATTTCGGTACTTCCACGACCACGATCCGCGCGTGATTGATCGCCTGCTTAGCGATCCGCGATGCGCCAAGATCATCCTGACCCGCAATCCAGCTGAAAGCTATGTCAGCTGGAAAATCGCGCAGTCCACCGGGCAGTGGAAGCTGACAAATATGAAGCGGCGCAAGGATGGCTCGGCTGTTTTTTCCTCGGCCGAGTTCGAACAGCATCTTTCGGCGCTGCAACAGTTCCAGATCAAGGTGTTGAATGCCCTGCAGGTGTCGGGACAGACCGGGTTTTACGTGGATTACGAAGATCTGCAAAACCTGGAGGTGATCAACGGTCTGGCGCGCTGGTTGGGTGTCGATCATCAGCTCGAAGCGCTGGATTCCAAGCTGAAGAAGCAGAATCCGCAGCCTCTGTCCGCCAAGGTCGAAAACTTTGAAGACATGGAAACCAGCCTCGAGGGGCTGGATCGCTTCAACCTGACCCGGACACCAAATTTCGAGCCCCGTCGCGGTGCGGCTGTCCCCGGATATGTGGCTGCGCCGTCATCGGCGTTGATCTATTTGCCTGTCCCCAGCGGCCCCGAGGCACAGGTGGTGCAATGGCTGGCGGATCTGGATGGGGCGGATCTGGCGGCGGTGCAGACAGGTTTTTCACAAAGAACGCTGCGGAAATGGCGGCAGGCACATCCGGGCCAGCGCAGCTTTACCGTGCTGCGCCATCCGGTCGCGCGGGCGCATCATGCCTTTTGCCAACGTATTCTGAACGATGGGCCGGGGAACTTTGCCCGCATTCGCAAATCCCTGCGTCAGATCTATAAACTACCGCTTCCCAAATCCGGGGTGCCGCAGGATTACGACATCCCCGCGCATCGGGCCGCGTTCATGGTGTTCCTGAACTTTGTGGGCGACAATCTGACCGGGCAAACCAGTATTCGGTTGGATCCGAACTGGGCCAGCCAGGTTGAAGTGCTCAAGGGTTTTACGGCAGTGGCGTCCCCTGATTTCGTGTTGCGCGAGGACGAGCTGGCGAAAATGCTGCCGCTGTTGGGGCAGATGGTTGGGAAGGACGCACCCTATCAGCCCGCGCAGCCGGACATACCGATCCCGCTGTCAGACATCTATGATGCCGAGATCGAACAAAAGGTCCGTGCCATCTATAAGCGGGACTATCTGAATTTCGGGTTTGGGGATTGGGGCGATCAGGCCGCCTGAACCGAGTGATTCTCGGTCAGGATGGTATACAGAGTCGCCGCATCCGTATTGGCGCGCAGTTTTGCGCACAAGGACGGCTCTCGCAGGGTGCGCGACACCAGCGCCAGGGCTTTCAGGTGCTCGACCCCTGCTTCTTCTGGGGCGAACAGAGCAAACACAATGTCCACGGGTTGCCGGTCAACCGAGTCAAAATCCACCGGTTTTTCCAACAGAACAAAGGCGCCCTGCACTGACTCAAGGTCAGGCATCCGCGCATGCGGCAGAGCAACACCTTGGCCCACACCAGTGGGGCCAAGGCTTTCGCGTTCCAGCAGCGCCTCGACAGTGGCGGGCGCGCTAAGACCGTAGGCAGAGAACGCAAGACCCCCAAGCTCTTGCAGCAGGCGTTTCTTACTGGACGCCGAAGAAATGACTCTTACGGCCTCAGGCTTGAGGAGGTTAGACAGTTCCATGCTCGGTACGGTTCTCCGATTTCGGGGTTTTGTCCCCGATCACATCATTGCGCTGGGTCGATCCATCCGATGTTACCATCATCGCGACGATAGACGACGTTCAACCCATCCTTTGTCTCGTTGCGGAATATCAAAACCGGAGCGCCTGCCAATTCCATTTGCATCACGGCCTCACCAACGGACAGGGATGGGATCTTGGTTTCCATCTCGGCCACGATAATGGGCTGTAGGCTTTCCGGCTCCGAATCCCCTTCGGTGCCTTCCGAGGCGAGGATATAGGACGAAGCCCCGGCAAGTTCAACCGGCTCGGCCCGATCGCGATGGTGGTCCTTCAGGCGACGTTTATAGCGGCGCAGCTGCTTCTCCATTTTTTCGCAGCAGCTTTCGAACGCGGCATAGATTTCATGCGCATGGGCCTTGGCCTGAGCGGTCAGCCCGGTGGATAGGTGCACAGTGGCTTCGCAGACAAATTCATTCGCGGATTTCGAGAAAATCACGTTCGCGTCCGTCGGACGTTCCGCATATTTCTGGACGGCGGCCCCAAGCCCGTCTTTGACATGGGTTTGCAGTGCTTCACCGATATCGATCTGCTTTCCACTGATTTGATAGCGCATCCTGTCTCCTCTTTTATTCGACACATCGGGGCTGTCCGGCGCACGTTCTGCGGCCGGTTATTTTATGCCCAAATGCTGGTAATCGACATTTCCTGGGCTTGGCCGCGCGCAGGTCTTGGCAAGAAGACCAGAAGCATCAGCGGTGCAAAATCCAGAAATGTCATGATCCCATTTGAGGTCAGGATCAGGGTCCGTGTCAATTGGACTTGGGAAAATATTTGCGAAGCATTCGGCGGAAAACCGCAGGATTCTTACGAAATACGGAAGTTATCCCCAAGGTAGACACGCCGGACGTTTTCGTTTTCCACAACATCCGAGGGCGTACCCGACATCAACACCTTGCCGTCATGCAGGATGTAGGCTCGATCGACGATTTCCAATGTTTCCCGCACGTTGTGATCGGTGATCAGCACGCCGATGCCGCGTTTTTTCAGATCGGCGACCAGATGGCGGATGTCGCCCACGCTGATCGGATCAACGCCAGCAAAGGGTTCGTCCAGCAGCAGATACTTGGGGTTTGCGGCCAAACAACGGGCGATTTCGACGCGGCGTCGTTCCCCGCCCGACAGGGCCAAAGCAGGGGCGCGGCGCAGGTGTTCGATGGAGAATTCGCTTAGTAACTCTTCCAAACGCTCGCGGCGTTTGTGGCAATTCTTCTCGGATATATCCAAAATCGCGGTGATGTTATCCTCGACATTCAGACCGCGGAAAATGGACATTTCCTGCGGCAGATAGCCGATCCCCAGCTTGGCGCGACGATACATCGGCAGGCCGGTGACATCGCGACCGTCAATCGTGACCTGCCCCCCCTCGGGGTAGACCAGCCCGGCAATCGAATAGAATGTGGTCGATTTCCCGCACCCATTCGGACCCAGCAGGGCGACAACCTCGCCCCGATTCAGCTCCATGCTGAAATCCCGGATCACCACGCGCTTTTTATAGCTTTTGCGCAGATGCGTGACGCGCAGGCCCGAGCTGCCCTCGGTCACGTTCAATTCAGGCTGCGTCATGGTTATTCCTTGGTTTCCAGGGTCGTGCGGACGCGTCCGCCGACCTGCGCGGTGCCGGTATCCAGGTTGATCGTGACCTTTTCGCCCGAGATCACGTTGGTTCCCTGGGTCATCAGCACGCCGCCGGTCAACACAACCGTGGCCTTGTCGATGTCATAGTCGGCGTGCTGGGCTTCGGCTGCGTCGGGGCCATTGACCAAAGTCACCCCGCCGCTGGCTTGTAGGCTTTTGATGCCCTCGCCATCCTCGTTGTAAGTGACGAAAACCTTGTCGGCGGACAGCAGCATTTCACCTTGCGAGATCGCGACATTCCCAAGGAAGGTCGCTTTCCCGTCTTTCTGGTTCACCGACAGGCTGTCGGCCTCGACCTGAACGGGCTGATCTGCGGTGTCGCGGCCAGAACCAAAGGCAACATCTTCGGCCCAAAGAGGCGTGGCAATCAAAGGCAAACAAAAAACAATGTGACGCAGCATAAACATCTGAACGTTCCTAATTCTGCGGCTGGTATACCAGCTTTGCCCGGTTTGTGAAAAGCAAATGGGCGTCGCCTGTTTCGCTATCTGACGTAAGGATCATTTTTCCAGCGTCAATATCACCCCCCGGACCAGTGCCCGATACGGGACCGTCGGTTTCGGCCGCGATCTCTTGCAACGACGTGCGCAGGCTTTCGGTCTTGATGTTATATCCGGTCGAGCTGCTGACGATAACACCTCCGGTCAAATGGGCGTTTCCCAGTTCAGAATCCAACAAGGCCGTGTCGGCGGCGAATGTGATTCGTGTACCGGATACCAGATCAATCCGGGCGGCCAGGTTGTTTGCCACGGCGCGGGCATTGTCATCCGGGTCAGGTTTGGCGGTCTCGGCGACAAAGGTAATCAAGTCGCCGTTTTTCGTTGCTCCGGAAAAATGCGGACGATTGACCACACCTTCCTTGATGCGTTCTTGCAGGTCGATGCGCGCATAGGGAATCGAGTTCGCCGTATCCCGTCCGCGTGACAGCAGGAAAACCGTCGACAGCAGGACCAGCGCCGCCAATGGCAGGATGATCTTCAGCCCGCGTATCAGTCGCGAGTAGAACGAGTTGTGTATCGCCATTCGCCAGCGCCTCCTGAGCGTGGTGTCGCTGGGCCCTAGTGCGAGAAAATGTCGACCTCGGGCCAGCCAGCAAGGTCCAGTTTGGCGCGCGTCGGCAAGAAGTCAAAACACGCCTGCGCGAACTCGGCGCGACCTTCGCGTTCCAACATACGGTCCAGCTCGGCCTTTAGCTCGTGTAGATACAAGACGTCCGAGGCTGCGTAGTCCAACTGTGCCTTGGTCAGCTTGTGGGCGCCCCAGTCGCTGCTTTGCTGTTGTTTCGAAATATCGGTGCTCAGCAATTCTTGCAGCAGATTTTTCAGCCCGTGCCGATCCGTGTATGTGCGCACCAGCTTGCTGGCGATCTTGGTGCAATACACCGGCGCTGTCAGCGCGCCAAAGGCGTTGTACATCGCGGCGATGTCGAACCGCCCGAAATGGAACAGCTTCAGAACCTCTGGATTCTCAAGCATTGCACACAGATTCGGCGCTTGGGTCTGGCCTTTTGCGACCTGAACCAGATGCGCATTTCCGTCTCCGCTGGACATCTGAATCACGCACAAACGATCCCGATGAGGGTTCAAGCCCATAGTTTCGCAATCAATCGCCACAACCGGACCAAGGTCCAGATCAGCCGGAATATCATTTTGGTATAGGTAGTTAGTCATCTCATTCCCTCTGTGGAGGGAATGGTGCCCAGGAGAGGACTCGAACCTCCACGTCCATACGGACACTAGCACCTGAAGCTAGCGCGTCTACCAATTCCGCCACCTGGGCAGGTGTCGTGAGGGGCGATTTATAGGTGGGGTCGGGTGGTGTCAACGAGGTTTTTCAACTTTTTTCTGCGACGCCATATCTTCTTGTGGAAAACCCCCCGCAGCGGTAGGAACAGAAGAGAATTTTCAAGCCGGAGCTACTTATGTCGAAACTCGTGACCATTTATGGCGGCGCAGGATTCGTCGGCCGCTACATCGCTCGGCGTCTGGCCAAGGATGGCTGGCGTGTTCGCGTGGCCGTGCGCCATCCCAACGAAGCGATGCATGTGAAACCTTACGGTGTTCCCGGTCAGGTCGAGCCCGTGTTTTGCAACATCCGTGATGATGCCAGCGTGGCTACGGTGATGAATGGCGCAGATGCGGTGGTGAACTGCGTTGGTATTCTGAACCAGCAGGGCAAGAACACCTTTGATGCTGTTCAGGCCGAAGGCGCTGGCCGTATTGCTCGGATCGCTGCCGAAAATGGTGTCGGCAACCTGGTGCATATCTCGGCCATCGGTGCAGATGCCGACGCGGAAAGCGAATATTCGCAGACCAAAGCCGCGGGCGAGGCTGCCGTTCTGGAACACTTCCCCGGCGCCGTGATCCTGCGGCCTTCGATCATTTTCGGGACCGAGGACCAGTTCTTTAACCGCTTTGCCGGCATGTTCGGCCCGGTTCTGCCGGTCGTCGGCGCGGGCACCAAATTCCAGCCGGTCTATGTCGATGATGTGGCCCAAGCGGCTGTGATGGGTGCGACCGGCGCTGCGCCTGCTGGCGTCTATGAGCTGGGTGGCACCGAGGTAAAAACCTTCCGCGAGCTGCTGAGCGACATGCTGACCGTGATTCAGCGCCGCAAGCTGATCGTGAACCTGCCGTTCTTTGTCGGCAACATCATGGCGTTCTTCTTTGATCTGGGCCAGAAGCTGACCGGCGGGCTGATCAAAAGTGCGCTGACCAAGGATCAGGTTAAATCGCTGGCCGTGGACAATGTGGTCTCCGAGGGTGCCAAAGGCCTGGCCGATCTGGGGATCAAGCCCACCTCGATGGAGGCGGTTCTGCCCGAATACCTGTGGCGCTTCCGCCCGTCGGGGCAGTATGCGGCGATCAAGGATTCGGCCAAGAATTTGCGCCACGGCTAAGCAGTTGCAGACGAATTCAAAGGGCGTGCCGGTGGCGCGCCCTTTTACGTATAGGCGATGGTCAGCAGGATAAGTCCCAGGATCACGCGGTAGATGACGTAAGGCGTGAAACTGACCGAGCGCAACAGCCGCATCATCAGGCTTAGCGCCAGCAACGCCGCCACAAAGGCAAACCCTGCGGCGATGGCCCCATCAAGTGCCAGTGCAGTATCCGCCTCGGCGATCACCTCGACCGACAGCAAGGCGCCACTGGCAAAGATCGTTGGGATCGACATCAGCATCGCCAGTTTGGCGGCGTCATGCCGGTTATACCCCAGCTGCCGCGCGGCTGTGATCGTGATGCCTGAGCGTGACGTGCCGGGGATCAGCGCCACCGCCTGCCACAGCCCCATGATCAGCGCGTCCCAGGTGTTCCAGTCGGCCTCGGACCGGTCAGTCGGGCCCTTTTGATCGACCCAATACAGCAACAAGCCGAACAGAAGCATGGTCCAGCCGATCACCTCGATCCCGCGCATCAGATCATCCAATCCGGTCAGCTTCAGCGCCAGCCCGAACAGGATCACGGGGATGGTGGCGATCATCAGCAAAAAGGCCAGCTTGGCCCCGGGCGTGTCGATCCGGCCCGTCAGTATCCGCGGAATTCCGGCCAGGCCCACCCGGACATCCGCCCAGAAATACAGAACCACAGCGGCCAATGTCCCGACATGGACGGCCACATCGATAACCTGACCCTGGTCCTGCATCCCCGTAAGATTCGGCAAGAGAATCAGGTGACCCGATGAGGAAATGGGCAAAAATTCGGTAATGCCCTGAATAACAGCGATGATGAACAGGTGAAGGAGTGTCATGGTGCTCTGCGGTTGGCGTTGCGATGGCCCTTTATAACTTATTGAAACTATTCATAAAGAGATCATTTATATCCGAATCGGACCTAAGTTTTCGCGAAAAACTTGAAATCGACCAAAAAATCCCGCAATAAATCTTAATATAGGTCAGTACAATTGACTTTTATTTCCCGCCGACCTGAATTAAAGAGTTCCGACCGAGATATATCTAGCAGAAAGGCAGCGCCGTGGCTAAGCAACCGATGCTGAAATTCGTAAACATTTCGCGTGACATGCCGTCCAAGCGGGACGCAGATCAGCGTAACAAGGATTTCAACGAAATCTATGCCGAATATGCGGATGAAAAGGCGAAAGAGCAATCCAGCCGCTGCAGCCAGTGCGGTGTGCCCTATTGCCAGGCGCATTGCCCGCTGCACAACAACATCCCCGACTGGCTGCGCATGACCGCGATGGGCCGTCTGGAAGAGGCCTATGGCATCAGCCAGGCCACCAACACTTTCCCGGAAATCTGTGGCCGCATCTGCCCGCAGGACCGTCTGTGCGAAGGCAACTGCGTGATCGAACAGTCGGGCCACGGCACCGTGACCATTGGCTCGGTTGAAAAATACATCACCGACACCGCCTGGGAAAATGGTTGGGTGCAGCCGATCACTCCGGCAGCCGAGCGTGACCAGTCGGTCGGCATCATCGGTGCGGGCCCCGGTGGTTTGGCCGCTGCTGACATGCTGCGCCGTGCCGGTGTTCAGGTTACTGTCTATGACCGCTATGACCGCGCGGGCGGGTTGCTGACCTATGGTATCCCCGGCTTTAAGCTGGAAAAGGATGTCGTGATGCGCCGCATCGACCAGCTGGAGCAGTCGGGCGTTGAATTCGTGATGAACTGCAATGTCGGCGAGGACCTGTCGTTTGACGCGATCCGTGGCAAGCATGACTCGGTCATCATCGCCACCGGCGTTTACAAAACCCGCGATCTGGAAGGCCCCGGCTCGGGCGCCGATGGGATCGTTCGCGCGATTGATTACCTGACCGTGTCCAACAAATTGTCCTTTGGCGATACCGTTGAAGAATACGAAGACGGCACCCTGAACGCAGCTGGTAAAAAGGTTGTTGTGATCGGTGGTGGTGACACCGCGATGGACTGTGTGCGGACGGCTGTGCGCCAGGGTGCTGAAAGCGTCAAATGTCTGTACCGCCGTGACCGCGCCAACATGCCCGGCTCGCAACGCGAAGTGCAAAACGCCGAAGAGGAAGGCGTGGAATTCGTCTGGCTGGCGGCGCCCAAGGGCTTTGCCGGTGATCCTGTCAGCGGCGTGATGGTACAGAAAATGCGTCTGGGTGCCCCCGATGCCTCGGGCCGTCAGTCGCCCGAAGTGATCGAAGGTGCGGATTATGTCGAAGACGCCGACATCGTGATCAAGGCGCTGGGTTTCGAACCCGAGGATCTGCCGAAACTCTGGGGTGTTGACGGTCTGGAAGTGACCCGTTGGGGCACCGTGAAGGCCGATTTCAAGACCGGTCAGACCAGCCTGGACGGCGTGTTCGCGGTGGGTGACATCGTGCGCGGTGCCAGCCTGGTGGTTTGGGCGATCAAGGATGGCCGTGACTGCGCCGATGCGGTTCTGGACTATCTGAACGACGCTAAAGCCGTCGCTGCCGAATGAGTTTCGGGGCCGCACGCCCCTAAGGAATTACCCCAGCCCAAAAAAAACGGGCAAGGATACGACCTGACCAACCGACCCGCCATGCGAGGAGTGTCAGGTCCGCGAGAAGGAGAAGACAATGACTGTCTACGACGAAAACTGGGTCGCCGCCGAAGAAGCCAAGCGCCAGTACATGGCCGAAAACGGTCTCTATTCGTTCGAGGAAGAGCATTCCTCGTGTGGTGTAGGCCTGGTGGTCAGCCTGGATGGCAAACCCAGCCGTCAGGTTGTCGATAGCGGCATCACCGCGCTCAAGGCCATCTGGCACCGTGGCGCCGTTGACGCGGATGGCAAAACCGGTGATGGCGCAGGCATCCACGTGCAGATCCCCGTGCCGTTCTTCTATGACCAGATCAAGCGCACCGGACACGAGCCCGATCCCAACAGCCTGATGGCTGTGGGGCAGGTATTCCTGCCGCGCACCGATTTTGGCGCCCAGGAAAAATGCCGGACCATCGTCGAAACCGAAGTTCTGCGCATGGGCCACACGATCTATGGCTGGCGTCACGTGCCTGTGGACGTGTCCTGCCTGGGTGAAAAGGCCAATGCGACCCGCCCCGAGATCGAACAAATCCTGATCTCGAACGGCAAAGACATTGACGAAGAAGCCTTCGAGCGCGAGCTGTACGTGATCCGTCGCCGCATCGAAAAATCGGCTGCTGCCGCCGGTGTTGGCCAGCTGTATATCTGTTCGCTGTCCTGCCGCTCGATCATCTACAAGGGCATGATGCTGGCCGAGCAGGTCGCCGAATTCTATCCCGATCTGCTGGACGACCGGTTTGAATCGGCCTTCGCGATCTATCACCAGCGGTACTCGACCAATACGTTCCCGCAGTGGTGGCTGGCTCAGCCGTTCCGCATGCTGGCCCATAACGGCGAGATCAACACGCTGAAGGGTAACGTCAACTGGATGAAGAGCCACGAGATCCGCATGGCCTCGGGCGCATTCGGTGATCTGGCAGAAGATATCAAGCCGATCATCCCATCGGGCTCGTCCGACTCGGCGGCGCTGGACGCGGTGTTCGAGGTTCTGGTTCGTGCCGGCCGCAACGCGCCGATGGCGAAAACCATGCTGGTGCCGGAATCCTGGTCCAAGCAGGCGGTCGAGCTGCCCCAAGCGTGGCGCGATATGTATTCCTATTGCAACAGCGTGATGGAACCTTGGGATGGCCCCGCCGCCCTGGCCATGACCGACGGTCGCTGGGTTTGCGGTGGTCTGGACCGCAACGGTCTGCGCCCGATGCGCTATGTTGTGACGGGTGACGGCCTGTTGATCGCCGGGTCCGAGGTGGGCATGGTCCCGACCGACGAATCCACCGTGGTGGAAAAAGGCGCGCTGGGCCCGGGTCAGCTGTTGGCGGTCGATATGGCCGAAGGCAAGCTGTACCACGACGAAGAGATCAAGAATAAGCTGGCCGCCAGCCAGCCGTTTGGTGAATGGGTCGGCAAGATCAACGATCTGGACGAGGCCCTGTCCGGCTTGACCGAACAGCCCGTGTTCACCGGTGCCGAGCTGCGCCGTCGTCAGATCGCCGCTGGCTATACCATTGAAGAGCTGGAACAAATCCTGGCTCCGATGGCCGAGGATGGCAAAGAATTGCTGGCCTCGATGGGGGACGACACCCCGTCGGCCGTGCTGTCGAACAAGTATCGCCCGCTCAGCCATTTCTTCCGTCAGAACTTCAGCCAGGTGACCAACCCGCCGATCAACTCGTTGCGTGAATACCGCGTGATGAGCCTGAAAACGCGCTTCGGCAACCTGAAGAACGTGCTGGACGAAAGCAGCGCCCAGACCGAGATCCTGGTTCTGGAAAGCCCCTTTGTCGGCAACGCTCAGTTCGACGAGCTGACCCGTCAGTTCAACGCCGATCTGGTGACCATCGACTGTACCTTCCCTGCGGGCGCTGACGAAGAAGCGCTGCATGTCGGCCTGGAGCGTATCCGCGCCGAGGCCGAGGACGCTGTGCGCTCGGGTGCTGGTCACATCGTGCTGACCGACGAACATCAGGGCGAAGAAAAAGTCGGCATGCCGATGATCCTGGCCACCAGCGCCGTGCACTCGCACCTGACCAACAAAGGTCTGCGGACTTTCTGCTCGCTGAACGTGCGCTCGGCCGAATGTATCGACCCGCATTACTTTGCGGTGCTGATCGGCTGTGGTGCGACCGTGGTAAACGCCTATCTGGCCGAAGACAGCCTGGCCGAGCGTATCGAACGTGGCCTGCTGGACGGCACGCTGACGGAAAACGTGCGCCGGTATCGCGACTCGATTGACCAAGGTCTGCTGAAGATCATGGCCAAGATGGGGATCTCGGTGATCTCGTCCTATCGCGGTGGTCTGAACTTCGAAGCTGTGGGTCTGAGCCGTGCCATGTGTGCCGAATACTTCCCCGGCATGACCAGCCGCATTTCCGGCATCGGTGTGCACGGCATCCAGAAAAAGGTCGAAGAGGTCCACGCCAAAGGTTGGCTGGGTGGCCGCGACGTGCTGCCGATTGGTGGCTTCTACAAAGCGCGGAAATCGGGTGAAACCCACGCGTGGGAAGCTCAATCCATGCACCTGATGCAGCAGGCGTGTAACCGTGCCTCGTTCGAGCTGTGGAAACAGTACTCGGCCAAGATGCAGTCGATGCCGCCGATCCATCTGCGTGACCTGCTGGCAATCAAACCGCTGGGCAACCCGGTGCCGATTGAAGAGGTCGAAAGCATCACCGCAATCCGCAAGCGTTTCGTGACGCCTGGCATGTCTTTGGGTGCGCTTAGCCCGGAATCGCACCGGACGCTGTCCATCGCGATGAACCGCATCGGCGCCAAGTCGGATTCGGGTGAAGGCGGCGAAAGCCCCGATGATTTCACCCCCGAACCCAATGGCGATAACGCCAGCGCGAAGATCAAGCAGGTGGCCTCGGGTCGTTTCGGTGTGACCGCCGAATACCTGCTGCATTGTGAAGAGCTGGAGATCAAAGTCGCCCAGGGTGCGAAACCCGGCGAGGGCGGACAGCTGCCCGGCATGAAGGTCACTGACCTGATCGCCAAGCTGCGCCACTCGACCAAGGGTGTGACGCTGATCTCGCCGCCGCCGCACCACGATATCTACTCGATCGAGGATCTGGCGCAGCTGATCTATGACCTGAAACAGATCAACCCGCGCTGTAAAGTGACGGTGAAGCTGGTGGCGTCCTCGGGCGTTGGCACGATCGCGGCCGGTGTGGCCAAGGCCGAGGCGGATATCATCCTGATCTCGGGCCACAACGGGGGGACGGGTGCGTCGCCCGCGACCTCGATCAAGTTCGCCGGTCTGCCCTGGGAAATGGGCCTGACCGAAGCGCACCAGGTTTTGGCGATGAACAAGCTGCGCGACCGTGTGACCCTGCGGACCGATGGTGGTTTGCGCACGGGCCGCGACATCGTTATGGCCGCCATGATGGGCGCCGAGGAATACGGCATCGGCACCGCCGCTCTGATCGCGATGGGCTGTATCATGGTGCGTCAGTGCCAGTCGAACACCTGCCCGGTCGGCGTGTGTACGCAAGATGACGACCTGCGCGCCAAGTTCACCGGTACGGCGGACAAGGTGGTCAACTTGATCACCTTCTACGCGCAGGAAGTGCGCGAGATCCTGGCCTCGATTGGGGCCCGTTCGCTGGACGAGGTGATCGGCCGTGCCGACCTGCTGAGCCAGGTCAGCCGTGGCAACGCGCACCTGGACGATCTGGACCTGAACCCGCTGCTGCTGACTGTGGATGGAGCCAAGGACATCGTTTACGACCGCTACAAGGATCGTAACGCTGTGCCCGATACGCTGGACGCCGAAATCGTGCGAGATGCGCACCGGTTCCTGGAAGATGGCGAGAAAATGCAGCTGTCCTATGCCGTGCAGAACACGCACCGCACCGTTGGCACTCGCACGTCCTCGCATATCGTCCAGAACTTCGGCATGCGCAACGCGCTGCAGCCTGATCACCTGACCGTTAAACTGACCGGTTCGGCGGGTCAGTCGCTGGGTGCGTTCGCGGCCCCCGGTCTGAAGATCGAGGTGTCGGGTGATGCCAACGACTATGTCGGCAAGGGTCTGTCGGGCGGCACCGTGGTGGTGCGTCCGCCGATGCACTCGCCGCTGGTGGCAGATGACAACACGATCATCGGCAACACGGTTCTGTACGGTGCGACTGATGGCTACCTGTTTGCAGCCGGTCGCGCGGGCGAGCGTTTCGCTGTCCGTAACTCGGGCGCCAAGGTGGTGATCGAGGGCTGTGGCTCCAACGGTTGTGAATACATGACCGGTGGTATCGCGGTGATCCTGGGCTCGATCGGGGCCAACTTCGGGGCCGGTATGACGGGCGGTATGGCCTATCTGTACGACCCGAACGGCGAAGCAGCGGACATGATGAACATGGAAACGCTGGTGACCTGCCCCGTGACCGTAGACTATTGGGAAGCCGAGCTGAAAGGCCTGATCGAACGCCACGCTGCGGAAACCGGCAGCCGCAAGGCCGCGGATATCCTGCAGCACTGGGACATCGAGAAGGGCAACTTTATGCAGGTCTGCCCCAAAGAGATGCTGGTGCATATCCCGCACCCGCTGAGCGTCGAGGAAACCGCCGTTCCGGCCGAGTGACCTGATTGAAATTGACACGAAAGGCCGGGGTGAAAACCTCGGCCTTTTGCGTTCAGGGCTAGGCCCCTGTCAGATCCTGCGCCAGCATCAGCGCATTCCCATCCGGATCAAAGAAGGTGGCGATTTTGACCATGCCTTCCTCGGTCACGGTCTCGCCGTCGAATTTGATGCCTGAGGCCTCCATCTTGGCGCGGGCCGCGTCCAAATCCTGAATTCCGAACACGGGCACCGAGTTGCCCGGTGCTGGCGCGGCTTGCTCGCCCAAGCCGATGGTGACGCCGGGGGTCAGGGTGCTGAGCTCGGACCAGCCAGCCTCGTCCGCATGATACAGCAGTTCAAACCCCAGGGTTTGCGTGTACCAGGCGGCGCTGGCGTGGCGATCGCTGACCGAGAGCGCAAGCGTGATGGTATTTTCCAGATCAACAAGAGGCATCGGCTTTCCTATCCATATAAAATATACTAACTATACATTATGGACATTAGTTTGGTTGTCAATATCACGTCTCGTGCTTGGTGCCTGCCGATTCTGGGCGCCTTGCATGATGGCGTTCCGGCGCGACAGGCTCCGTTGATGAAGGCCAGCGGGGCGGGGCGGACGGCCTTTGCGCAAAGCCTGCATCACCTGTTGGAGATCGGCGTTCTAGAGCGCAATCCGGGTCATGGTCACCCTTTGCGACCTGAATACCGGTTGACGCAGACAGGCCGACGGGCCGCCCCGATGGCGCGTCGGATTCTGGATGCCGGCGACCCTGTGGCCCCCGCATTGGTGCGCAAAAACTGGTCGGTTCCGATCCTGACCTGCCTAAGCCAGCCTGCGCAATTCAGCTCGGTGCGCCGCGCACTGCCTGGTATCACGGATCGCGCGCTTTCGCAGTCGCTCAAACGGTTGGAGGCCGTGGATTGGGTCGCCAGAACCGTCGACGTGCAGGCGCGCCCGCCCAAACCGATCTATTGCGCGATCAACCAAGGCAGCGTCATCGGGGATGCGGCCCAGAGATTGGTGTCGGTTTAGCCAAGACCACCAGAGCACGCGCACATTTTCGCTTTTGCGGGCCTGGCCAAGCAAATCCCTTTTCAGCGCCGCGCCTGACGCCTATAGCTGGGCCGTGGCCAAGACGAAGAAACCCCCAGCCAAGAAGGCTCCGGCGCGCAAACCCGCGCGCAAACCCGTGCCCGAGCGCGAGGTCCTGCCGGTGCGCCCAACATTGCGGTTCCTGCGTTGGTGCGGGCGGGGATTTATCAGTTTTCTGGTGCTCTTGTTCCTGTGGGTCGTTGTCTATTCCGTCGTGAATCCACCGCTGACGGTCTATATCTGGCAGGAATCTCAACGGCTTGGCGGGGTTGATCGCCAATGGGCCGAGATGGATGAAATCGCGCCGGTGTTGAAACGATCCGTCGTTGCGGCCGAGGACGCGAATTTTTGTCAGCACAGCGGGTTTGACATCGCAGCGATCCGTGCCGCGATCGAGGATGGCGGCGCACGCGGAGCCTCGACCCTGACTCAGCAAGTGGTGAAAAACGCCTTTCTCTGGCACGGGCGCAGCTGGCTGCGCAAAGCCATCGAGGCGCTGATGACCCCCATGGTTGAACTGGTCTGGTCCAAGGAACGCATCCTTGAGGTCTATCTGAACCTGGCCGAGTTTGACGAAGGTGTGTTTGGCGTCGAACCCGCCGCGCGGCACTATTTCGGGGTGGGACCGGACGAGCTGAGCGCGGTGCAGGCCGCCCGACTGGCCATGGTATTGCCCGCGCCCAAACCCCGGTCTGCCAGCAAACCGGGGGATCTGGGCCTGTCGCGCAGTGCCCGCATTCTGGACGGGGCCGCCACGATCAAGGCGGATGGCCGTGCGCATTGTTTCGAGGATTGAAAATCCCTCGCCAAGCAGGCATTGAGGAAAGAACCCCCACGTATTCGGACGACAATTCATGGCGAAGCTGTACCATTTCCCCCTGTCCCCCTTCTGTCGCAAAGTCCGCCTAAGCCTTGCCGAGAAGCGGATCGAGGTCGAATTGCATGACGAACGCTATTGGGAACAAGACCCCGATTTCCTGCGTCGTAACCCGGCGGGCAAGGTCCCGGTTCTGCGCATCGATGGCATGATGATGTCGGAAAGCAGCGCGATCTGCGAGTACCTGGAGGAGAAGTACCCCGATCCCTCACTGATGCCGCGCGATGCCGAAGGTCGATACGAGGTGCGCCGCCTGGTCAGCTGGTTTGACGACAAGTTTCACAACGAGGTCACCTCGAAATTGCTGTACGAACGGGTGAACAAAAAGGTGATGAGCCGCGGCTTTCCCGACAGCGGGAATGTCAAATCGGGGGCCAAAGCGATCAAATATCATCTGGACTATATGGCCTGGCTGCTGGATCAGCGGCGTTGGCTGGCCGGGGATGTGATGACCTTGGCCGATTTCGCGGCCGCCGCGCATCTGTCGTCATTGGATTACATCAGCGACGTGGATTGGAACCGGCACGAGGTGGTCAAGGATTGGTACGCCAAGATCAAATCTCGCCCGGCGTTTCGGTCAATTCTAGCGGATCAGATCGCCGGGTTTCCGCAGCCTGCACATTATGCTGATCTGGATTTCTGATCCCGCGCCGGCGCAGCAGCCCTTGGCCATCTTTTCCCGGTGTGCCGAGGCAAAGCTGTGGGGGGCGGGGCCGTGCTGAAAGAGGCCCTGGTTCAGCAGGCCCTGTCAGAGGGCTTTGATCTGTGCCGCGTGTGCCGCCCGGACAGCATTCCGCGGGTGCCCGCGCGTTTGGGGGCTTTCCTGGAGGCTGGCCATCACGGGCAAATGGATTGGATGGAGCGCCGGATCGAATGGCGGGGGAATCCTGCGGCGCTGTGGCCCGAGGCCAGATCAGTTATTGTTCTGGCCGAAAGCTATACGCCTGAACATGATCCTCTGACCACTCTGGAACAGCCAGAGCAGGCGGCCATTTCGGTCTATGCGCAAAACCGTGACTATCATGATCTGGTGAAGAAGCGTCTGAAGCGTCTGGCTCGGTGGCTGACTGCGCAGGCGGGGGGCGAATTGAAGGTGTTTGTGGATACAGCACCTGTGGCCGAAAAGCCTTTGGGCCAGGCTGCGGGTTTGGGCTGGCAGGGCAAACACACCAATCTGGTCAGCCGCGATCTGGGCAGCTGGTTTTTCATCGGCTCGATCTTTACCACGCTGGATTTACCGGTGGATGCGCCCGAAGCCGATCATTGCGGGTCCTGTACAGCGTGCCAGGACATCTGCCCGACCAACGCGTTTCCCGCGCCCTATCAATTGGATGCGCGGCGCTGCATTTCCTATCTGACCATCGAACATCACGGCCCGGTCGAAGAAGAGTTGCGCGGCTTGCTGGGAAATCGCATTTATGGCTGCGATGATTGTCTGGCTGCATGTCCATGGAACAAATTCGCGGTTGAAGCGCGCGAGATCCGTTACCGGGCGCGGCCCGAATTGCTGGCCCCGGATTTGGCCGAACTGGCGAAATTGGACGATGCTGGGTTCCGCGCCTTTTTCAGCGGGTCTCCGATCAAGCGGATCGGTCGGGATCGGTTTGTCCGCAATGTATTGTATGCGATTGGGAATTCCGGGTCTGATCGCCTGCGCGAGGTGGCGCAGGCCTTGTGCGCGGACCCGGATCCAACCGTGGCAGACGCCGCGCGTTGGGCCCTGACACAATTGGACACGCAAAGATGAGCGGCGCGGCTCTTTCCTATTTTGTCAAAGATGCCATCTAATACGCGTGAACAAGACGGAGGACACCATGCCAAAATACGAGCGGAACCCGGACGTGATCGCGGCTTTGTCGCCCGAACAGCACTGGGTGACTCAGGAAAACGGAACCGAGCGGCCAGGCACCGGCGCGTTGCTGGGGAACAAGGCCCCTGGAATTTACGTGGATATTGTCAGTGGCGAGCCGCTATTTGCCTCGGGGGACAAATACGAATCCGGTTGTGGTTGGCCCAGTTTCACCAAGCCGATTGAGCCCGCGCATATTGCCGAGCTGCGCGACACCACACATGGCATGATCCGGACCGAGGTACGCTCGACCCATGGCGATAGCCATCTGGGCCATGTGTTTCCTGACGGGCCCCCGGATCGCGGCGGGCTGCGCTATTGTATCAACTCGGCCAGCCTGCGGTTCGTCCATCGCGACGACATGGAGGCCGAGGGCTATGGCGCCTATCTGGATCAGGTGGAGGACGTATGATGGCGGAAGAACGTGCCGTTCTGGCAGGCGGATGTTTCTGGGGGATGCAAGAGCTGATCCGGCATCTGCCCGGTGTGTTGCGCACTCGTGTGGGCTATACCGGTGGGGATGTGCCGAACGCGACTTACCGCAATCATGGCACCCATGCCGAGGGGATCGAGATCATCTTTGACCCCGCAAAAACGTCCTATCGGGCGCTGTTGGAGTTCTTTTTCCAGATCCACGACCCGACCACGCTGAACCGGCAGGGAAATGATCTGGGGATGTCGTATCGGTCCGCGATCTATTACGTTGACGAGGCGCAAAAAGCCTGCGCCATCGACACGATCAAGGACGTCGAGGCCAGCGGGTTGTGGCCCGGAAAAGTGGTGACCGAGGTGGAACCTGTGGGCGATTTCTGGGACGCGGAGCCTGAACATCAGGACTATCTGCAACGGATCCCGCATGGCTATACCTGCCATTTCCCGCGCGCCGATTGGGTTCTGCCAAAACGCTGAGTTCAGCTGGAATAGAGACTGATATAGACAAGGGCGCCCAGAATTCCGGGCGCCCTTTTGTGTTTAGAACCGGAAGGTCGCGCGCAGCTGAGCGGTGGTCGCGTCCACATTGGTACCCGACCCGTTGAAGTTGCCGAAATCGTGGTACAGGACTTCACCGCCGACCGAGATCGTGTCGGTCAGCATATGCTCATACCCAACCCCCGCGAAATAGCCTTCGTCCGTGCCCAGCGTGTCGATATCGGCGCGTGCCGCACCCGTGGTGACATAAGCCAGACCGGCCCCCATGTCGTAACCGGCGCGCAGTTTCAGGCGAGTCATGTTCTCCAGCGTGTTGCCGCCCGCCGTGATGTCGGCAAAGTCATGGTCGATCCCGGCGCCCAGCACCCAATCCCCGAAATCGTGGTCATACCCCATGGTCAGGCCACCGATCACGTCATTGCCCGAGCCACCAGCGTTCAGGTCACCCCAGCCCAGTTGACCACCGATATAGCCACCGGTCCAGTCATTGCCGACGGGCACCACGACGGGCGCGTTGATCACCGGCTCGGTCGGGGCGGGTTCGGGCGAACCCGCCAATACAGGGGCTGCAATCAGCGACGCGCCGGCCGCGCCCAACAGGACAGTTTTGATGCTCATGATGTGTTTTCCTTCTGCCTCCGGCACCGCACCGCGCGGGCCGTCATTTCTGTAACGGGCCACATAAGGGTTCCGTCGCAGCGGTGCATCAGGGGGCGGAAATGTCGGCAAAGCCTGGCTGATCACGCTAGGGAAGCGCGGCAAAGACTGGCCGATCCAAGAGGTTTAAAATCACATCATCGCGAGGTCAGGCAAACAACCCGGCATATTCCTCGCGCAGGGCCTTCTTTTGGACCTTTCCCATGGTGTTTCGAGGCAGTTCAGGCAGGAACAGGGTCTGTTTAGGCTGTTTGAACTTGGCCAGCTGGGTACTGGTGGTGGCCTCGATCTGGTCAATGGTCAGCGCGGGGTCTGATGGGACGACAACCGCCACCACGGCCTCGCCAAAGTCCCGATGCGGCACCCCGATCACAGCGCTTTCCAGCACGCCGGGGATGTCGTCGATCAGGCTTTCCAGCTCTTTGGGATAAACGTTGAAGCCACCCGTTATGATCAGATCCTTGGCGCGGCCGACGATGGTGACGTAACCCTCGCTGTCTTGCGTGGCCAGATCGCCGGTGATGAACCAGCCGTCGGGGCGCAGCTCTTCGGCCGTTTTTTCAGGCATCTGCCAGTAGCCCTGGAACACGTTGTCGCCGCGTACCTCGATCACGCCGATATCGCCTTGGGCGACCTCTTGGCCCTCGTCCATGATGCGCAACTCGACGCCGGGCAGGGGGAATCCCACGGTGCCCGCGCGCCGTTCAGCATCATAAGGGTTCGAGGTGGACATGTTCGTTTCCGTCATCCCATAGCGTTCTAGAATGCGGTGACCGGTGCGCTGTTCCCACTGTTCATGTGTGTCCACCAGCAACGGCGCCGAGCCCGAGATGAACAGGCGCATATTCCGGGCATGTTCGGGCGTCAGGCGCGGGTCATCCAGCAAACGGGTATAGAAGGTGGGCACTCCCATCAGGCTGGTGGCGGTGGGCATGGCGTCCAGAATGGCTTGCGCGTCGAATTTCGGCAGGAACACGACCGAGGCCCCGGACAAGAGCGCCACGTTGGTCGCCACGAACAGGCCATGGGTGTGGAAAATCGGCAGCGCGTGGATCAGCACGTCATCGGGGGTAAAGCGCCACAGCTGCCGCAGAGAGTTCTGAATTCGAGGCAAGGTTCTTGTGGCTCAGCATCGCGCCTTTGGACCGGCCCGTGGTGCCCGAGGTATAGAGGATCGCGGCCAGATCATCGGCACCGCGCGGGGCGGGTTCGAACGCAGGGTCCAGCGCGGGCAAGTCGGCGGTCAACGTCCCCAAGCCATCCTTATCAAGCGTCAGCACCGCGGCGTCCCCTGCCAGCGGCGAAAGCTCGTTCAGGCGTGCAGGATCGCAGACCAGAACGCGCGGGGTGGCGTCGTTGATGAAATAGGCGACCTCGGGGCCCGTATAGGCGGTGTTCAGCGGCAGGAATATTCCGCCCGCCAGCACGGTGCCCAAATACAGCTGCACGGCCTCCAGCGTTTTTTCCACCTGCACGGCCACGCGATCACCGGGCTCCAATCCCAGTGCTTGCAGTTTTTGCGCCAATTGCTGGGCGCCCTGGAACAGCTGTGCATAGGTCACATCGCTTTGCCCCGGGCGGGTGGCGAATACCTTGTCCGGAGTGCTGTCTGCGGCATGGGACAAACGGCTGACAAGATAGTTCGAGCGGTACATGGACGGGCCTTTCTGTGATCAACATGCCAAGCGACACTGTTTTCGCATGGATTTCGCCAAGTTCAAGGGGCTTGCCCGCATTGACCTTTGCCGTCTATGGGTGCAGCATTCGGTTAACATGCGAAGGAAATCCCATGCAGCCGCTAACTGGTATCGCACTGAAACTGTGCTCGGTCCTGATGTTCATCACGATGGCCTCGTTGATCAAGGCCACATCCGAGCACGTGCCTCCTGGGCAGGCGGTGTTTTTCCGGTCGATTTTCGCGGTGCCGATCATTCTGGGCTGGCTGGCCGTTCGGGGTGATCTGAAAACCGGGCTCACGGTAGAATCCAAGATGTCGCATTTCTGGCGGGGCTTCATTGGCACCGCCGCGATGGGGTTGTTCTTTGCCAGCCTCGGCCTTTTGCCCTTGCCCGAGGTCACAGCGATCGGTTTCGCGGCCCCGCTGTTGATCGTGATTTTCGCCGCGATGTTCCTGGGCGAACCTGTCGGGGTATTCCGTCTGGCTTCGGTTGGGTTGGGGCTGGTGGGGGTTGTCATCATTATGGCTCCGCGCCTGACATTACTGTCTGCGGACGTGGTCGAGATGACCCAAGCCATCGGCACCATGGTCGCGCTTATGGCGGCGGTGTGCATGGCGTTGGCGCAGATCTATATTCGCAAGCTGGTACAAACCGAACAAACATCCGCCATCGTGTTCTACTTTTCGCTGACCTCCTCGGGGCTGGCCTTGCTGACATTGCCCTTTGGCTGGGTCATTCCCAGCGCAACCGAAGCGGCGCTGCTGGTTGCCGCCGGTCTGATCGGAGGCGTGGGGCAGATACTGCTGACCTCTGCCTATCGTTTCGCCGGAGCCTCGGTCGTGGCGCCGTTTGACTATGCCTCGATGTTGTTCGCGCTGGTGATCGGGTTCTTCATCTTTGACGAGGTGCCCACCGTGCAAATGCTGCTCGGGGCCGGAATCGTGATCATCGCTGGGGTGGTCATCATCTGGCGCGAACAGGTGCTGGGGCTGAAGCGCTCTAAGGCACGATCCGGCATGACGCCACAGGGCTAGCGCCCGCTAAGCGCCGCTGCGACATAGGCGGGGGCCATCAGCATCCTTCGGTAGCGCCCCAAGGGAAATCTTTTGGGAACATCCTGCATCAGTTGCGGGTAGTGATCGCCCGCATCCTGTTCCACGGCCAACCGGGCAAGGATCGCGCCCGAATGGGTTGCCATGGCCACGCCGTTGCCGTGATAGGCAAAGGCTGCAAAAGCCCCGGGCATTTCCGGCACAGGGCCCACATAGGGTGTCAGATCGCTGGCAAAAGCCAAGGCTCCATTCCAGCTGTGGGGCGTCTCCACATGTTTCCAGAAGGGAAAGGCGCGTTCAAACTGGTCGCGGGTGCGGTGTTGCAGCGATTTGAACGCTTTTGGGCCGGAAAACAGTCCTCCTCGCATCCCGAACAGGAACTGCCCAGTCGGCATAAGCCGGAAGTAATGCAGCAAGGTCTGATGGGTATAGGCCATCTGGGGGCTGCTCCACCCATTTGCGATCTCGTCCGGGGTCAGCGGACGTGTGACCAGCACGTTCGACTGCAACGGCAGGAACCGCCCGCGCATCCACGGGGGGACGTCCTCGGAAGAATAACCATTGGTGGCAAAAATCACCTTGTCCGCGCGGATCCGAGCGGCCGGGGTTGTCAGGGTAAAACTGCCATTCTGACGCGACACCGACCGCACGGGGCTAAGCGCATGAAGCCGGGCCCCTGCCGCCATCGCCGCCTCTGCCAGCCCATCTGCAAATTTGCGCGGGTTCAGGCCAAAGCCATGCGGCAGGGTCAGCGCACCAAAATACGCGCCCTTCATTCCCAGGGCGGGCAGCTCTTCGGCCTCGTGCAGGGTCGACGTTGCACCATAGACAGCATCGGCCTGGGGCTTTTCCTTGCGCAAGGCTTTCATCGCGCGGGCAGAGTGCGCCAGGATCGTTTCACCCTGGGAATGGGTGTCGGCCTGAATGTTGTGCGTGGCCAATAATTCGCGGACCAGATGGATCGCGGCAACCTCGGTTGCGTACCAGTGGCGTTCGCCGTCTTCGCCATAGCGCTTGGCCAGCAGGTGTTCAGGCAGCGCGGTGCCCCCTAAACAGCAGAACCCGCCATTGCGCCCCGAGGCCCCCCAACCGGGGGATTGCGCGTCCAGCACCACAACATCCACGCCGTTCTGGGCCAGATGAAGAGCGGCAGACAGGCCGGTAAAGCCCGCCCCCACGATGGCCACCTGCGCATGAATGTCGCCCTGGGCCTTGCTGGCCGAGATCGTTGACGGCCCCCAGAAACAGGCCTGCACTGGCCCGTCGCCATAGGCGAAATCGGACAGGATTCGGGTCATGGCTGCGCGGCGGATTGCTCTTCTTGTTTGGCCCGGACAGCGGCGCGCTTGGTCACCAACGAGGCCGTGATGACCCCCACCGCAACGATCCCAATCATGATGGTCGACAGGGCGTTGATCTCGGGGCTGACGCCCAATCGAACGGCCGAGAAGATTTTGATCGGCAAGGTCGTGGCCGACGGACCGGCGGTGAACGACGCGATCACCAGATCATCCAGCGACAGGGTAAAGGCCAGCAACCAGCCCGAGATTACGGCCGGCGCGATGATCGGCAGTGTCACCAGCCGGAAGGATTCCAGCGGCGTGCAGCCCAGATCCAGCGCGGCCTCTTCCAGGGATTTGTCGAAACTGACCAGCCGCGAGGACACGACCACCGACACATAGCACATGGAAAACGTCGTATGCGCCAGGATGATGGTGAAAATCCCGCGATCCAGCCCGATCCCAATGAACAACAGCAGCAGCGACAGGCCGGTGATCACCTCGGGCATCACCAGCGGCGCATAGATCATGCCGGAAAACAAAGTCCGCCCGTAAAACCGCCCCGCCCGCACCAGAACATAGGCCGCCATGGTGCCCAGAACCGTCGCGATGGTCGAACTGGCAACAGCGACTTGCACTGTGACCCATGCGGCCTCGAGGAAGGCGTCATTCTGCAACAGCTCGCCATACCATTTGGTACTGAAACCCGCCCAAACCGTCACCAGTTTGCTGGCATTGAAGCTGTAGATCACCAGGATGACCATCGGCAGGTACAAGAACACAAAGCCAAGCGTCAAAGAGGTGGCATTGAACCAGGTGAAACGTCTCATCAGCCCTTCTCCCTCTCTTTTTGCTCGTTGCGCTGGAACAGGATGATGGGAATGATCAGGATCAACAGCAGCACCACAGCCACGGCGCTGGCGACGGGCCAGTCGCGGTTGCTAAAGAACTCTTCCCACAGCACTTTGCCGATCATCAGCGTGCCCGACCCGCCTAGCAACGAGGGGATCACGAACTCGCCAATCGTGGGGATGAACACCAGGAAACAGCCCGCGATGATACCGCTTTTGGACAGAGGGATCGTCACCAGCCAAAAGGCCGACATGCGCGAACATCCCAGATCCTCGGCGGCCTCCAGCAGGGATCCGTCCAGCTTTTCCAGCGCGGCATAGATGGGCAGGATCATGAAGGGCAGATAGGTATAAACGATGCCGATATAGACGGCCGAATTTGTGTTCAGGATGGTCAGCGGCTCCGAGATCAGCCCGGTCCACATCAGGAACTGGTTCAAAAAGCCCTCGTTCGACAGGATGCCCATCCAGGAATAGACACGGATCAGACAGCTGGTCCAGAATGGCAGGATTACCAGCATCATCAGCGTGGGCCGCCATTCATCCGGCGCCATCGCCATGCCATAAGCAATGGGATAGCCCACCAGCAACGTCAGCAGCGTGGACACCAGCGCGATTTGCAGGCTGGACAGGTAGGCCTTCCAATACAGGTCATCCTCGGTCAGCCACACGAAGTTTTCCAGATCCAGCTGGCTGAAGAAGCCCTTGATTGCCGCCCATCCGCCGGACAGGTCCAGCGTCGGCATATACGGAGGAATGGCCAAAGCTGCGTCGCTAAGCGCGATTTTCAGCACGATCACAAAGGGGATCAGGAATAGCGCCAGCAGCCATAGATACGGGACAGAGATCAGGAACAGGCGCCGCATCTTATTGCTCCAATACCGAGCCAGCGGTCAGCGTCCAGCTCAGCCAGACCTCGTCTTCCCAGGTAAAGCCGCGACGCGACAGGCGGCGCGTGTTCGTGGCTTGTGCCTTGACCATCAGACCGCCGGGGATTTCAACGTGATAGGTCGAGATATTGCCCAGATACCCGATGTCGATGATCTTGCCCTTGACGGCATTTGCGGCACCTTCGGGCTTGTCCGCCGAGATGTTGATTTTCTCGGGGCGAATGGCCACGAATGTGGTTTGGCCATCCGTCAGCGCGCGGCTGGTCTGGGCATGGATAGGGGCCTGATCGGCGTGCCATTTGATATCATAGCCATCCGGGCCAGATTGGCTGGCCGTGCCTTGAATAATGTTCACATCCCCAATGAAATCAGCCACATAGACCGAGTTTGGCTCTTCATAGATATTTGCAGGGGTGGCGACCTGCATGATGCGGCCTTCGTCCATCACGGCGACGCGGCTGGCCACGGTCATGGCCTCTTCTTGGTCGTGGGTGACGATCACAAAGGTGGTGCCGGTCTTTTCCTGGATGTCCATCAGTTCGAACTGGGTTTCTTCGCGCAGTTTGCGGTCCAGCGCGCCCAGGGGTTCGTCAAGCAACAGCAGTTTTGGTGCTCGCGCCAGGGATCGTGCCAAGGCCACCCGCTGACGTTGCCCGCCCGAGATTTGGTGCGGTTTGCGCTTGGCAAATTTGGACAGGCGGGTCAGGCGCAGCATCTCTTCGACCCGTTCGGAAATCTGATCCTTGGGCATTTTCTGCCGCTTCAGGCCGAAGGCAATATTCTCCCAGATCGAAAGATGCGGGAACAGCGCGTAGGATTGGAACATCATGTTCACCGCCCGATCATTGGGCGGCACTTGGGCCATGTCTTGCCCGGCAATGATGATCTGCCCCTCGGTCGGGGTTTCAAAACCTGCCAGCATCCGCATCATCGTGGTTTTGCCACAGCCAGACGGCCCCAGAAGGGCGAAGAACTCGCGCTCATAGATATCCTGGGTCAGGTTATCGATGGCGGTGAAGTCACCAAACCGTTTGGTCACGCCTTTGAACTGAATCAGAGGCGTTTCTGTCGGGTCATTCCAAGGAGCAAATTCAGTTTCAGTCATTTCAATCCCCACAAAAGACGGCCCGCGCAAACGAGGCGCGGGCCGATACAGGTATTTTAGGTGCCCGATTTGATCTTGGTCCACAGGCGGGTCACGATGCGTTGGACCTTCTGCGGGTAGGGACCCTTGATATAGGTGTTCGCCATGGCCTCGGCGCTGGGATAGATCGCCGGATCACCGATCACGTCTTCCTCCAGGAACTCTTGCGAGGCCTTGTTGCCGTTGGCGTA
This sequence comes from Thalassovita sp. ABM4_323, assembly GCF_056158665.1. NCBI lineage: Bacteria > Pseudomonadati > Pseudomonadota > Alphaproteobacteria > Rhodobacterales > Roseobacteraceae > Thalassovita > Thalassovita sp. ABM4_323. The sequence goes on from NZ_JBSWTS010000007.1 coordinate 906,100, forward strand.
GTAGACATAGTTCGACGCCGTTGCCATGTTGTTGGCATCCAGAATGAAGTTCAGGAAGGTATGCGCTGCCTCGGGGTTGGGAGCGTCCGCGGGAATGGCCATCTGGTCAAACCACATCAGGGCGCCTTCGGACGGGGCGTTATAGGCGATTTCAACGCCGTTTTCGGCCTCGTCGGCACGGTCGCGTGCTTGCAGGATGTCACCCGACCAACCCACGGCCACGCAAATGTCGCCATTGGCCAGCGCGTTGATGTATTCCGAGCTGTGGAACTTCTGCACATAGGGGCGCACGCCCGCGAACAGCGCTTCGACCTTGCCGATGACGGCCTTGTCGTGGCTGTTGGGATCTTCCCCCAGATAGGTCAGCGCAGCGGGGACCATTTCATCGGGCGCGTCCAGGAAATGCACGCCACAAGCGCTTAGCTTTTCCATATTGGCCGGGTCAAACACCAGCGCCAGCGAGTCGATCGGAGCGTCTTCGCCCAGAACCTCTTTGACCTTGCCGACATTCACGCCGATCCCGGTGGTGCCCCACATATAGTTGATCGAGTAGGCGTTGTCGGGGTCAAACCGCGCGGTGCGATCCTGGATCGTGTCCCACAGGTTGCCAATATTGGGCAGCTTGCTGGTGTCCAGTTTCTGGAACACACCCGCCTGTATCTGGCGTTGCAGGAACGAACCGGTCGGCACCACGACGTCGTAGCCCGAGCCACCCGCCAGCAGCTTGGTTTCCAGCACCTCGTTGCTGTCGAACACGTCGTAGATCAGCTTGATACCAGTTTCTTCCTCGAACTTGGTCAGAAGACCTTCGTCGATATAGTCGGACCAGTTATAGACCCGGACTTCGTCAGCGACAGCGGTACCGGCACACAGTGCAGCTACGGCTGTCATGGTCAGAAAACGTTTCACCATTGCATATCTCCCCATGGGTTTCGGGATTAACTTCCCGTTGATCTTAATTTGATCAAAAGTTTCCAATCAAGGCAATATGGAAATGTTTTCACGGGTCCAGTAAACTCGCAAGAATTGGATTTAGTTGACTGCGGGGAAATGAGGCAGAATGGACGGAAGCGCCCAGAAAGTGACCGGGAAAGAAACAGGTAAGGCCCGCCTTCCGGCGCACGAGGTGATTTATCGCAAGTTACGCGAACAGATCTTGTTTGGTGAAATCGCGCCGGGTCAGCCCGTCACCATTCAGGGCCTCACGGACCGATTGGATGCAGGTATGACCCCCGTGCGCGAGGCCATCCGCCGCCTGACCGCCGAGGGCGCATTGGAATTCCAGGGCAATCGTCGGGTGATCGTCCCGCTGTTGACGGCCGAGAATATTGCGGAAATTACGTATGCGCGTCAGTGGCTTGAGTCTCATCTGGGATTGCGTGCTACCGAGCGCGCCAAGCCCGAAGACCTGGCCGAACTGACCCAGCTGGATGATGATCTGGATGCCGCCATCGCCAAGGGGGATCTTCAGGGGTATCTGGAAAATAACTATCGGTTCCACGCGAAAATTTATGAATTGGCTGATGCTCCGATACTGGCGGCTATGGCCGAGGGACTGTGGCTGCGATTCGGACCGTCCTTGCGTGTTGTCTGTGGGCGGGTCGGAACGCAGAATTTGCCCGACAGGCACAAGGACCTGTTGGCCTGTATGCGCACCCGCGATGCCGAAGGCGCAGCGCGCGCCTGTCGCGAGGATATGCTGCAAGGGATGGAGCAAGTTCGCGATCTGCTGACGGCGAGCTGATTCGATTGACAATTGATAATTTGATCATATTCTGGTCAAAACGCGCATCGATCCCTTCGGGCGCCTAGTTTTGTCCTGTTCTATGAGGTCAGAAATGAACATGATCACCAACCACCTGCCCACCGAAGAGCTTCAGGCGCTGGACGCGGCTCATCATATGCATCCCTTTTCGACCCAGTCGGAACTGGCCGAGAAAGGCGCGCGTGTCATCACCCGTGCGAATGGGTCGTGGATCCATGATAGCGAGGGTAATCAAATCCTGGACGCGATGGCGGGCTTGTGGTGCGTGAATATCGGCTATGGCCGCGAACGCCTGGCCGAGGTGGCCGCCCGTCAAATGTCGGAACTGCCATATTACAACACCTTTTTCATGACGACCCACGTGCCCGCGATTGCGCTTAGTCAGAAACTGGCCGAGCTGGCGCCCGGGGATCTGAACCATGTCTTCTATGCCGGATCAGGGTCCGAGGCGAACGACACCAACCTGCGGATGGTGCGGACGTATTGGGCGCAAAAGGGCAAGCCTACCAAGAAAACCGTCATCAGCCGCAAAAACGCCTATCATGGCTCGACCGTGGGGGCCGCGTCTTTGGGCGGAATGACCGGAATGCATGCGCAAGGTGGGCTGCCGATCCCCGATATCTATCACATTGATCAACCCAACTGGTGGTCCGAGGGTGGGGATACCTCGCCCGAAGACTTCGGGTTGGAGCGCGCACAACAGCTGGAACAAGCGATCCAGGATCTGGGCGAAGATAACGTTGCCGCCTTTATCGCCGAGCCGATCCAGGGCGCTGGCGGGGTGATCGTCCCTCCGGCGACCTATTGGCCCGAGATCAAACGCATCTGCGACAAGTACGAAATCCTGCTGATCGCGGACGAGGTTATCTGTGGTTTTGGTCGGACGGGCAATTGGTTCGGCAGTGAAACCGTGGGCTGGACGCCGGATATTATGACCGTCGCCAAGGGGCTGAGCTCGGGGTACCAACCAATCGGCGGGTCCATCGTTAGCGACGAAGTGGCCGAGGTGATCGGCAATTGCGAGTTTAACCACGGCTATACCTACAATGCGCATCCCGTGGCCGCTGCGGTGGCGCTGGAAAACCTGAACATCATGCAAGAAGAGAAGATCGTCGAATACGTGCGCGACGATATTGCGCCCTATCTGAAGGAAAAATGGGAAGCCTTGGTGGATCACCCCATGGTAGGCGAGGCCAAAATTGACGGCATGATGGGCTCAATCGCTCTGACCCCGCACAAGGAAAGCCGTGCTGCCTTTGCATCGGATGCAGGGACTGTGGGCTTTATCTGTCGCGAGCGCTGCTTCGCCAATAATCTGGTGATGCGTCACGTCGGCGACCGTATGATCATCAGCCCGCCTTTGGTGATCTCTCGTGACGAAGTCGACACTTTAATCGAGCGCGCGGTTAAGTCGCTTGACGAGGGGATGGTTCGCGTTAAAGATGAGGGTCTGTGGGAGGCTGCGAATTAGGCGGCAGAGCGGGATTTCCCCGCGCCAGCGCAGGGGAAAAAATGCGTTCATTCTTTGGGCTATTCGGACTGATTTTTGTCATATGCGTTGTCTACCTGGCAATCTGGCCAGTTCCGGTTGAACCCAAAGCTTGGAATGCCCCGCCGAACCCGGGGTATTCCGGTGACTTCGCGCCCAATTCGCGGCTGAGCCAGCTGGACTTTCTGGATCTTGATGGTCGTCACGGCCCCGAGGACGTGGCGATCGGGCCTGATGGGCTGATCTATGTCGCCACACAGAATGGCGAGATTATCCGGCGCTCGACCGACCCAGAGGACACAGCCGAAGTTTTTGCGATTACCGGTGGCCGCCCTCTGGGGCTAGAGTTTGCTCCGGATGGGACGCTCTATGTGGCTGACGCCTATCGGGGGCTGCTTTCTGTGGATGGCAAAGGGGTCGTGCAGGAACTGGCGACCGAAGCAGACGGGCGCCCCATTCTATATGCCAACGATCTGGATATTGCCGCGGACGGTACGGTCTTTTTTAGCGATGCCTCGACCCGGTTCGGGGCCAAGGCCCATGGTGGGACCTTGTCCGCCTCGATTCTGGATCTGGTAGAGCATTCGAATAACGGGCGGGTGCTGAAATATGATCCTCGTAGTGGCCAAACCAGTCTGTTCACGAACGGGATGACTTTTCCGAATGGTGTCGCAATCGGACCGGACGGATCGGTGTTTGTGGTCGAAACCGGGGCCTATCGGGTGTGGCGCCTGTCGCCGGACGGCGCCGAGCGCGAGGTCGTGCTGGAAAACCTGCCGGGATTCCCCGACAACATCAATGATGCGCCGGACGGGACATTGTGGCTGGGGCTGGTCAGTCCGCGCAATGACCTGATGGACCAGCTTGATCAAAGCCCCGAGATACGCCGCGCAGTTTTGCGACTGCCAGAAAAGATGAAGCCTGCGCCAACTCGGTACGGGTTCATTTTGCGCATGAGAGCCGACGGCACAGTGATTGAAACGCTGCAAGATCCAGCAGGTGCCTATGCTTTAACCACTGGTGCGGTCAGTGCGCCGAACGGAATGATCTATGTTGCGTCGCTAACCGAGCGAAAACTAGGCGTTTTGCGACATTAGCGGCGAAATACCGCTGCCTGTTCGGCATTGAGTCCGCCAAATTGTCGTAAATGGAAAAAATAGGTCGTCTACATCCAGCGCCGGTTTGGATGCGATGACATTGTAATGAGCGAAACCAGCCTACTTATTGCGCCGCGCTTTGTTGTCCTTGGGTCAATAGAGTCGATATTTGTGACCGCGCAGTTCGATGGAACTGCTCTTTGACGATATTTAAGGCAATCGTCCCGCCCATGCGGCGATTTCGGTCGTTTTGGATGTTGTAAAATGGGTTCGTATGTAGTTGGCTGAGTTCAGATAAAAACATAGAACCCACGGGGGGGTCACTTGCTTGACGCTACAACGAACGACAGTTTCGTAAAATTTGATCGTGTCCAGAAAAGCTATGATGGTGAAACTCTGGTCGTCAAAGATCTGAACCTGGACATGCCCAAGGGCGAGTTCCTAACAATGCTTGGCCCGTCAGGTTCGGGCAAAACCACTTGCCTGATGATGTTGGCCGGCTTTGAAACGGCCACGCACGGCGAAATTCTTCTGGACGGAAAACCCATCAACAACATCCCACCGCACAAACGTGGTATCGGGATGGTGTTTCAGAACTACGCCTTGTTCCCGCACATGACTGTGGCCGAGAACCTTTCGTTCCCGCTTGAAGTCCGCGGCATGGACAAGTCCACGCGAGAAGAGAAAATCAAGCGCGCGCTGGATATGGTGCAGATGGGGGCCTTTGGTGGGCGCCGTCCGGCTCAGTTGTCCGGTGGCCAGCAACAGCGTATCGCGCTGGCCCGTGCGCTGGTGTTCGAACCCGAGCTGGTTTTGATGGACGAACCGCTGGGCGCCCTGGACAAACAGCTGCGCGAACACATGCAGTTCGAAATCACCCGTCTGGCGCACGAGCTGGGGATCACGACCGTATACGTGACCCACGACCAGACCGAGGCCCTGACCATGTCGGACCGCGTCGCCGTATTCGACGATGGCCGCATCCAACAGCTGGCCCCGCCGGATCAGTTGTATGAGGCGCCGCAGAACAGCTTTGTTGCTCAGTTCATCGGCGAGAATAACACGCTGGAAGGCACCGTCACCGAGATGAAGGGCGATGGCCTGTGCGTCGTCAAACTTGACGACGGCGAGCTGATCGACGCCAAGGCTGTGAATGTCTCGAAGGCGGGAGAGCGCACCAAGGTCTCGATCCGACCCGAACGTGTCGAGTTCAACAAGGCACGTCTGCAAGAAGGGGCCCACACCCTGAAGGCTGAAGTGCTGGAATTCATCTATATGGGTGACATTTTCCGCACCCGCCTGCGGGTCGCCGGAAACGAGGACTTTGTCGTCAAAACGCGAAACGCACCCGACCAGGATCGTCTGATCCCCGGTGCGCAGTTGGAAATCGGCTGGCTGCCATCCGACTGTCACGCGTTGGACGCCTAAAACCCGCTGGCCCGGCCTGTTCGGGCCCGCGTTCGTAACGAGAGGCGGAAGTACAACCCGTTCTGTCCTCTCGGCTCATTTAATAACGGGTATCAATGGGAGTTATGACAATGAAACTCAAAACAGCTCTTCTGGCATCGGCGCTGACCACTGCAGCATTTGCCGCTCAGGCTGGCAGCCACGGTGGTGGCGAAGTGACGGTGATGTCCTGGGGTGGGGCCTATACCAAGTCGCAGGTCGAGGCCTACCACAAGCCTTTCACCGCGATGACCGGTGTGAAAATCAACTCGATCGACGCGGACAACCCCGCAACTCCGATCAAGGCGCAGGTTGAAGCCGGCAACGTTTCGATCGACGTCGCTGACGTGGAATTCTCGGATGCCGTGCGTCTGTGTGACGAAGGCCTGCTGGAAGAAATCGACGCCTCGATGCTGCCCGCCGCCCCCGATGGCACCCCCGCTGCTGACGACTTCATCGAAGGTGCGATTCAGGATTGCGCGGTTGCAAACATCGTGTGGTCGACCGTTTTCGCCTATAACAAAGACAATGTTTCGATGGCGCCTGCGACCATCGGCGATTTCTTTGATACCGCCAAGATCCCCGGCAAGCGCGGCCTGCGTAAATCGGCCAAAGCGACCCTGGAAATGGCTCTGATGGCAGACGGCGTGCCCGCAGCCGAGGTCTATGACGTCCTGGACACCGACGAAGGCGTTGATCGCGCATTCGCCAAGCTGGACAGCATCAAAGGCGACATCGTCTGGTGGGAAGCCGGCGCTCAGCCTCCGCAGCTGCTGGCCGATGGCGAGGTCGTAATGTCGACCGCGTATAACGGCCGTATCTTCAACGCTGCCGTTGCTGAAAAACAGCCGCTGGAAGTCGTCTGGGACGGTCAGATCATGGACTTCGACCTGTTCGTGGTTCCCAAAGGTGCCCCCAACAAAGACGCCGCGATGGAGTTCATCGCATTTGCAACCGACACCCAGCGTCTGGCCGATCAGGCTTCGTGGATTTCCTACGGTCCTGCGCGTAAATCGTCGGGTGCTCTGGTTGGCAAATACTCGGATGGCGTGACCGAAATGGGTCCGCATATGCCGACCGCTTCGGCGAACCTGGGCAACGCTCTGGTCAACAACTTCGAGTTCTGGGTCGATAAAGACGCCGAGCTGAACGAGCGTTTCAACGCCTGGCTGGCCAACTAATCCAGTCCACAGGAATGCCCCCGGCGCCGTGCCGGGGGTGATCCAACCAATACAGGGTAAGGGCCACCAAAGGCCCGGCCCATGACGGGGAAAGGTACCATCCACATGACCGACGCAAGTGCGAACGGAGAGATGCTGACAACGGCGGACGGCAAACCGCTGAAGCAGGCCTTGGCCAGGGCGCAGTCCCACGCCAAACGCCGCGCATTTTTTCTGGTTCTGCCGCTCTTGGCTTTCATTCTGATCACCTTCGTGATGCCGATCGGCCAGATGCTGAAGAAATCCGTTCATAACGAAGGGTTTACGGTGCACGAAGAAATCGGGACCGGTGTCCGCACCCCGATCATGACGAATTTGAAAGCGTGGTTTGGCGACAATCCGCTGGGGACTGAACCGGACGAGGCGGCCTTTGCCGCGCTGGCGGCGGACCTTGTGGTTCTAAAAGAGCTACGCGCCGCCGGTCAGGCAGGAACCCGGATCAACTATGAACTGTCGGGCTCGCGCTCGATGTTCACAAAGGCCGCAAGAAAAGCCAATAAACTGGAGCCTCCGTATAAGGCCGCGATCCTGGATCTGGACGAAGATTGGGGTGATCCCGCGCTGTGGCGCGTGATGCGCGATGCGTCCTCGTCCTATACCTTTAACTTCTATCTGGCCGCTGCCGACCGCACCAAGAACGCCGATGGCGAGATCGTTATGGTGAACGAAAACCGGCAGGTCTATGTCAAGCTGTTCCAGCGTACGCTGTTCCTGTCGCTGCTGATCACCTTTCTGACCTTTGTTCTGGCCTACCCGATTGCGCATCTGCTGGCGACGCTGCCGCTGCGCCATTCGAACCTGCTGATGATCCTTGTTTTGCTGCCCTTTTGGACGTCGCTTCTGGTGCGAACGACCAGTTGGATGGTGCTATTGCAATCACAAGGCGTGGTGAACGATGCCTTGGTTGGAACCGGCCTGCTGGATGACGAGAACCGATTGCAGATGATGTACAACCAGCTGGGGACTGTGATCGCGATGACGCATATCCTGCTGCCGTTCATGGTGTTGCCGCTGTACTCGGTGATGCGCCCAATCAACCCGTCCTATGTACGCGCCGCGCGCAGTCTGGGTGCTACCAGCTGGACCGCGTTCCGCCGGATCTATTTCCCGCAGACCGTACCGGGGATCGGTGCTGGCGCGCTGTTGGTGTTCATCCTGGCAGTTGGCTACTACATCACGCCCGCTCTTGTGGGTGGTGCCGATGGTCAGCTGATTTCCAACCTGATCGCGTTCCACATGCAGAAATCGCTGAACTGGTCCTTGGCCGCGGCGCTGGCTGCGATGCTGCTGGGCGGGGTGATGATCCTATACTGGCTGTATGATCGCCTGATCGGCATCGACAATCTGAAACTGGGCTAAGGAGAGACGACAATGGCACTTCCGTCCTACGCCGACCCGCTGGAGAAAGCCTGGTATTACACCTATCTGGTGATCTGCGCGCTGATCTTTCTGTTCCTGATCGCGCCGATCCTGGTTGTGATCCCGCTCAGCTTTAACGCCGAGCCGTACTTTACCTTTACCGAGAAGATGCTGAAGTTCGATCCGACCGGGTATTCCACCCGCTGGTACGATCTGCTGCTTACCTTCGGCATGCTGGCCCCCGAGGCCCCGCGTGATTTCAGCTGGTGGGCCGATACCTGGTCCAACGCGGCCTGGATCAACGCGGCGAAGAACTCGGTCATCATCGGTTTCTTTTCGACCATCCTGGCCACCGGTCTGGGCACTGTCGCGGCGCTGGGTCTGTCCCGCCCCGAGATGCCCTATCGCCGGGTGATCATGGCGATCCTGATCTCGCCCATGATCGTTCCGATCATCATCGTGGCGACGGGTCTATTCTTCTTCTACTCGGCCATTTCGATCCAGGATTGGGGCATTCCCTATCTGGGTGTGATCCTGGCGCACGCGACCTTGGGCATTCCCTTTGTGATCATCACCGTGACGGCAACGCTGGTGGGTTTTGATCACTCGCTGACCCGCGCGGCGGCCAATATGGGCGCCGATCCGGTGACAACCTTCCGCCGGGTGCAGATGCCGTTGATCCTGCCCGGCGTGATCTCGGGGGCGCTGTTCGCCTTCGTCACCTCGTTTGACGAGGTCGTGGTGGTGCTGTTCGTGGGTGGCCTGGATGAACAAACCATCCCGCGCCAGATGTGGAACGGTATCCGCGAGCAAATCAGCCCGGCAATCCTGTCGGTGGCAACGATCCTGGTTCTGATCTCGATCGCGCTGCTGACCACGGTCGAACTGCTGCGCCGTCGCTCGGAACGCCTGCGCGGGATGAGCCCCGGCTGATCTGCCTGACAGAGAAATCCAATGGGCCGGGGGTGCAAACCTCCGGCCTTTTCTGTATGCCAACAGGGCGCAAACAGGAGGCGGACATGAGCGACAGCCACAAGCAGAAAATGCAGAAAATGCAAAAGGCCCATCAGGACAAGGTGGCCGAGGCGACTGACCCAGATCGCGGGCTGGTCCTGATCCATACCGGCAACGGCAAAGGCAAATCCTCGTCCGCGTTTGGCGTGATTGTCCGCGCGCTGGGGTGGAAGAAAACCGTGGGCGTCGTGCAATTCATCAAGGGCAAGTGGATTACCGGCGAGCGTCAGTTTTTCGACCGTCTGGGCGGGGTCGATTGGCACACGATGGGCGAGGGATTCACCTGGGACACGCAAGATCGCGACCGCGATGTCGCCGCCGCGACGGCCGCCTTCAATCGCGGCTGCGAGATGATGGAAAGCGGCGAGTATGACCTGATCGTGCTGGACGAGATCAACATCGCCCTGCGCTATGACTATCTGTCGGCGGAGCAGGTGCTGGAGGGACTGAAACGCCGCTCGGACCGCACCAGCGCGATCCTGACCGGCCGCGATGCGCCGAAATTGCTGTGTGAATATGCCGATCTGGTGACTGAAATGACCGAGGTCAAACACCCCTACGCTGCCGGGATAAAGGCGCAGCGCGGGGTGGATTTCTAAGCGCCAGAAACAAAAAACGCCGGCCTCTGGGGCCGGCGTTCTGCGTTAGATAGGGATGCGATCAGGCGCGGACCAGGGCCTCGTAGGCCTCCGAGATTTCGCGGCACAGATCGCCCACCTCGAAAGTCCAGTCGCCGATCTGGCCCACGGGGGTGACCTCGGCGGCGGAACCGGTCAGCCAGCATTGTTCCATCTCGTCCAGCTCTTCGGGCATGATGTGGCGTTCGTGCACGGTGATGCCGCGATCCTTCAGCATGCCGATCACGGTCTGACGGGTCAGGCCGTTCAGGATGGCGTCGGGCAGGGGTGTGTGCACCTCGCCGTCCTTGACGAAAAAGATGTTGGCGCCGGTCGCTTCGGCGACGTAGCCGCGGTAATCCATGAACAGCGCGTCCGAGCAGCCCTTGGCCTCGGCCGCGTGTTTGGACATGGTGCAGATCATATAAAGACCCGCCGCCTTGGCCGAAGTCGGGATGGTTTCGGGCGAGGGGCGTTTCCACTTGGCCACGTCCAGTTTCGCACCCTGGTATTTCGCATCACCATAGTAGCTGCCCCATTCCCACGCGGTCACGGCCATGCGGACGGGGTTGCGGGCGGCTGAAACGCCCATGTCTTCGCCAGCGCCACGCCAGGCAACCACACGGACGTAAGCATCGGTCAGGTTGTTGGCGTCCAGAACGGCCTGTTTGGCGGCTTCAATTTCGTCCACCGAGTAGGGGATCGGCATGTCCATCATCTCGCCGGATTTGATCAGGCGTTCCGAGTGTTTGCGAGACAGGAAGATCTTGCCCTCATAGCAACGCTCGCCCTCGAACACGGACGAGGCATAGTGCAGGGCGTGAGTCAGAATGTGGACATTGGCGTCGCGCCAATCCACCAATTCTCCATCCATCCAAATTTTACCGTCGCGGTCATCATACCCAGCCATTCGTATCCTCCTGCGCGTTGCCGTTTTGCAAAAATTGCGCCAAATTGGTCCGGTGCGGACATTTTCTTGCGTGAAAGCTGCGATTCGGTATCAGTTCGCCCTTGGAATGTCAATAAGACTGACTTAAGCTGCTGCAATAGCGGGCATTTTGATAACGATTTGTAAGGGGATGACATGTCTGACGTGACGACCGGAGAGAACCTGCTGTTCCTGACCGATGAACAGCTGCGCCAAGGGATCGAGGCAATGTTCTTTGCATATCGGGGGTTTACCGCTGATCCTGACCGCATTCTGGCAGGTATGGCCTATGGGCGGGCGCATCACCGGGCGATTCACTTCATCAATCGGGCGCCGGGCACGACTGTGAACAACCTGCTGATCCTGCTGGGTGTGACCAAGCAGTCCCTGAACCGCGTCTTGCGGACTCTGATCGAGGATGGCCTTGTCGAAAGCCGCGTGGGCGTGGCCGACAAACGCGAACGTCATCTGTACCTGACCGAGGATGGCGCGGCGCTGGAACGCAAACTGTCTGATGCCCAGCGTGCCCGGATGCGCGCGGCCTATCGCGCGGCCGGGCCGCAGGCAGTGGCGGGCTTTCGTCAGGTGCTCGAGGCGATGATGGACCCTGAAATGCGCCGGCGCTACCACGCGCTGAAGGAGAATGGCGCATGAGCGACGTCGATCCCCATCTGCTGATCATCGATGATGATGAGCGCATCCGCGGGCTGTTGCAGAAATACCTGATGAAGAACGGATTCCTGGTGTCGGCCGCGCGTGACGCGGCCCATGCACGGCGGTTGCTGTCGGGGCTAGAGTTCGATCTGATCGTGATGGACGTGATGATGCCGGGCGAGGATGGGATCAGCCTCACGAAATCACTGCGCCAGGACATTGCGACCCCGATCCTTTTGCTGACAGCGCGGGGGGAAACCGAACACCGGATTGCGGGACTTGAGGCCGGGGCGGATGACTATCTGACCAAACCGTTCGAGCCCAAAGAGCTGTTGCTGCGGATCAACGCCATCCTGCGGCGTATGCCCGAAACCACAGCCGTGGACACAGCCCCCAAGGTGCTGTCCTTGGGGGATATCCGGTATGACACGGAACGCGGAGAGCTGTGGCATGGCGACGAACTGGTCCGGCTGACCGCGACCGAAAGCCAGCTGATGAAGATCTTCTCGGGGCTGCCACACGAAGCCATCTCGCGCAGCAAACTGGTCGAGGATCTGGGCCGCGATCGGGGGCAGGCGCAAGAACGCGCAGTGGATGTGCAGATCACTCGTCTGCGCCGCAAGATCGAGGCTGACCCCAAGCAGCCGCGCTATCTGCAAACGGTGCGCGGGGCGGGGTATATGCTGGCCCCGGATTGAGTATACGCGTCGAGCGATTCTTAAGTCTCAGAAAACAAGTGGAATTTTTTGCTTCACGTGTTAGCCTGACCCCAGGGCACCCACTGCCCGACTGGGGAGGACATCATGAAAATTCTGTATGCGGCCCTGTGCGCCGCCTGTTTCGCACCTGCTGCAATGGCGCAGGAACTGGTCTATTGGGACGGCGCCGGGGGATGGGATATCCTTGTTGATCCGAGCTTGGGCAATGGCTGCCTGATCCAGGCCGAGTTCACCAATGGCGTTGTTGTCCGGGTCGGCTTTGACCGGATCGAAGGCGGAGGCTATGTCACGGCCTTCCACGACAATTGGGGCGATATCGAAGAAGGCGCCAGCTATGACATCCTGTTCGATCTGGATGGCCAAACCTACGAGGGCGTCGCCCGTGGATTGTACCTGGCCGACGTTCCAGGGGCAGATATCTATTTCGATAACCCCGATTTCCTGTTCGATATTGCCGCGCGGCAGACCATGACGCTATTCAATGAGTACGGAGAAGTCATGGCCATTGACCTGACGGGCACGATGGTGGCGCTGGACACTGCCCTGACCTGCCAAGAGGAACAAGGCTAGCCAGACATCGGACCAAACATTGAAAAAGGGGTGTTGTATGACCACGGCCTTGTATATGCACGACGACTGCCTGGATCACATCACCCCGCCCGGTCACCCCGAGCAAGTCGCCCGGCTCGAGGCAATCTCAAGCGCGCTCGCCCCGCTCCAGCTTGCCCGCCACCAGGCCCCGCTATGTGAAGATCGCGATATCCTGCTGTGCCATCCGCAGCCCTATCTGGACAAGATCACCGCAAGCGTCCCGTCCTCAGGCACTGTCGCCTTGGATGCCGATACGCATATGTCCCCGGGCTCGTTGCAGGCCGCCCGTCGCGCCGTCGGAGCCAATATCGCCGCGGTCGACGCTGTTCTTGCGGGTGCGGTTCAAAACGCCTTTGTTGCCACCCGTCCACCTGGCCACCATGCCCAAACGGATACCCAGATGGGGTTTTGCCTCTTTGGAAATGTGGCGATTGCGGCGAAACACGCGCTGTCCAAGGGGCTCGAACGCATCGCCATCGTCGATTTCGATGTCCATCACGGGAACGGCACCCAAGACCTGCTGTGGGACGAACCCGGCATCCTGTTCTTCTCGTCCCACCAATCCCCACTCTGGCCTGGGTCTGGATCCGAAAACGAACGCGGCGCCCATGACCAGATCGTCAATCTGCCTCTGCCGCCCCATTCGGACGGCCGCACAATGCGCCAAACCTATCAGGCCCGCGTCTTTCCGATGATTGACGCCTACAAGCCCGAACTGATCCTGATCTCGGCCGGATTCGATGCCCATATGGCCGACCCGCTGGCGCAGCTGAACTGGGGCACCGAGGATTTCACATGGCTCACCCAACAGCTGATGCACCTGGCTGATCAGCATTGTGACGGGCGCATCGTCTCGACGCTCGAGGGCGGGTATGATCTCACAGCCCTCGCCGCCAGCACCGCCGCGCATGTGTCGTCTCTGGCAGGCGCCTGACCGTTCTTTCTTTGCTCCTGCAAATACTCACTGCAACGCATCAGCCAAACACATGGCCTAGGTGATCTTGCGCAGACCCCGCAACAAACCGCGCGTCATGTTGAACGCATGATCCACCCTGTCGGCAGGCATTTCAGGATGCTCGACCCGGATCAGAGTCTCGAAACACAGCATGAAGGGCAGGTGCCGGGTCCACATTTCGGGCGCAAAATCCATGTGCGATTGCAAGGCGTGAAAGGCCGCCGCGTCCACTCCAAAATGACGCTCTTTGCCAAACAGAATGCCCCGCCGGGCCATATGGGTGAGCGAGCGCGCCAGATCCTTGGCCACAGGCGCGCGGCCAGATCCACCGCAATCGATTCCGGTCAAGCCCTGTTCGGTCAGGATCAGGTTGTTGGGGTGGAAATCGCTGTGCGTGATCGCCACGGGCCAGGGCTCGGTACCGATTTGCTCGGACAGATGCCGCATCTTGCGAAAAACACGCTGTTCGACCTCGCGCAGTTTCTCATGCGGCTGCGTGGCCATGGCCTCTTTGGCTCTGCGCAGCCAGCGCCGCGTGTTGGCGGGCTGCATGGTCAAAGTGGGGGCCAGATAGGCCTCCAGCCAGGTCCCGGCCAGCGCGTAGGTTTGCGCGCGTGTTTCCCTTGGAAGCCTGGACAGATGTGACATCAAGGGACGACCGGGCACGAAGGCAATGACGGTCAGGCCGGTTTCCTCGTCAAAATAGATTGGTTCAACCACCTGATTGGGGCCTTCGGACATATAGGCGTGGGTGCGTTTCAGCTCGGCCCATTCCTTCGCCATCGGTTCCTGTCCCGCCTCAGAAAGTGGCGCGCGCAACACCACGTCTCGGCCCTCAAGCGTCGCGCGTACAATGATCCGCATATCGGGTACAAAGCGCAGAGTCTCGCCGTCGGTAACCTGTAAGCCCGCAGTACTGGCGAGTTCCAAAGCATGTTCATGCGCGGCCACAGCTTGGGCCGGATAAAGCATGATATTGCTGGAGGTGACGACACTCATTTGCGGTACTATCTGTCAGCGCCCGGTAAGCGTCAACTGAATTGAACCTTCGTTCGGGCGCGGATAAGGTGGCGCCGCAACTGCCCTGATAGGAGCCCCCGATGACCGACCGCCCCGTATCCGAAATGAGTTTCGAAGAAGCCATGGCCGAGCTGGAACAGGTTGTCGGCCAGCTGGAACGCGGCGACGTGGCGCTGGATGATTCCATCAAGCTGTATGAACGCGGAGCCGAGCTGAAAAAGCGCTGCGAGACCAAGTTGAAAGAGGCCGAGGAAAAGGTTGCCGCCATCACTCTGGATGGGGATGGCAACGCTGCCGGGCTGAAGCCGGTCGAAGGTCTGTAGAGGCACCCATGAGCCAAGTCGATTTGCAGGGCGCGCTGGCAGGGGCCCGCGACGCTGCCGAAGGATGGGTGCGTCAGGCTTTGGCCGGGCAAAACAGCCCCGTCGCCCAAGCGATGGAATATGCCTGTATCGGCGGCAAGGGGCTGCGCGCGTTTCTGGTGCTGGATAGCGCCCGCCTGCATGGGATTTCGCAGCAATCTGCCATTCCGGCAGCGGCGGCGATCGAGTGCATGCACGCCTATTCGTTGGTTCATGATGACATGCCCTGCATGGACAATGACCAGCTGCGACGCGGCCAACCCACTGTGCATGTGAAATGGGACGAGGTCACCGCAGTTCTGGCCGGGGACGCGTTGCAATCCTTGGCGTTTCAGGCGCTGTGTCAGACTGAATGCGCCCCCGAATACAAAGTTGCGTTGATCCATGGCTTTGCGCAGTCTGCCGGGATCGCTGGTATGGTGGGCGGTCAGGAAATGGACATCGCCGCTGAAACGGCGGCTCAACCGCTGACGCTGGACCAGATCACCGAATTGCAGGCGGGCAAAACCGGTGCCCTGATCGAATGGTCCGCCACGGCTGGCGCGATCATGGCGGGGGCGGATGCCGCCCCTCTGACGGCGTATTCACAAGCGTTGGGCCTCGCCTTTCAGATCTGGGACGATGTGCTGGATATCGAAGGCGACGCCGAAACCGTGGGCAAGGCCGTGGGCAAGGACGCAGATGCGGGTAAGGCCACGTTCGTGTCCCTTTTGGGCCTGGATGCGGCGAAAGCTCGCGCATCAGGGCTGGTGACACAGGCCTGCGACGCCCTAGCTGTGTACGGTAATCAGGCGGACACCTTGCGAGAGGCCGCTCGCTTCGTTATTTCGCGTGCAAGCTAACAGCCGCCCGGAGGGCCCATGTCGGACCGACCGCACACGCCATTGCTGGACCAAGTCAATGTCCCCGCTGACCTGAAAGGGCTCAGCGACGCGCAACTGCATCAAGTGGCCAACGAACTGCGCACCGAAACCGTAAGCGCCGTGTCCGAAACCGGGGGGCATTTGGGCGCCGGTCTGGGCGTGGTTGAACTGACCGTCGCCCTGCATGCGGTGTTTGACACGCCCAAGGACAAGGTGATCTGGGATGTGTCGCACCAATGCTATCCGCACAAGATCCTGACCGGCCGGCGCGACCGTATCCGCACCCTGCGGCAAAAGGATGGGCTGTCGGGCTTCACCAAACGCTCGGAAAGCCCGTTTGATCCGTTCGGCGCAGCGCATAGCTCGACCTCAATCTCCGCTGCTTTGGGTTTCGCCGTAGCCCGTGATCTGGGTGGCACTGCCGAGGGCGGGCTGGGTGACGCGATCGCCGTGATCGGCGACGGGTCCATGAGCGCGGGCATGGCGTTCGAGGCGATGAACAACGCGGGCCATCTGAAGAAACGCCTGATTGTCATCCTGAACGACAACGATATGTCGATTGCGCCGCCGGTTGGCGCGCTGTCCTCCTATCTCAGCCGTTTGTATGCGGGCGAGCCGTTCCAGGAATTCAAAGCCGCCGCTAAGGGTGCGGTCAGCCTGCTGCCCGAACCTTTCCGCGAAGGCGCCAAGCGCGCCAAGGAAATGCTGAAGGGCATGACCGTTGGTGGGACGTTGTTCGAAGAGATGGGCTTTTCCTATATCGGCCCGATTGACGGCCACGATCTGGATCAGCTGCTGCCGGTTCTGCGCACCGTCAAGGCGCGGGCAAACAGCCCCATCCTAATCCACGTGATCACGAAAAAGGGCAAAGGATACGCCCCCGCCGAACAGGCCATCGACCGTGGACACGCCACCGCAAAATTCGATGTGATCACCGGCAAGCAGCAAAAGGCGCCCTCGAACGCGCCCAGCTATACCAGTGTATTTGGCAAGACCTTGGTGGACATGGCCGCCCAGGACGACAAGATTTGCGCGGTGACCGCCGCGATGCCGGACGGCACAGGGCTGAACCTGATGGCCGAACGCTATCCCAGCCGGTGTTTTGACGTGGGTATTGCCGAACAGCATGCGGTGACCTTTGCGGCCGGGCTGGCTGCGGGTGGATTGAAACCGTTCTGCGCGCTGTATTCCACCTTCCTTCAGCGGGGCTATGATCAGGTGGTGCACGACGTGGCGATCCAGCGCCTGCCCGTGCGCTTTGCGATTGATCGCGCCGGATTGGTCGGGGCTGACGGCGCCACCCATGCGGGCAGTTTTGACACAGCGTTCCTGGCCAATCTGCCCGGTATCGTGGTGATGGCCGCCGCAGACGAGGCCGAGCTGGTCCACATGGTCGCCACCGCTGCGGCCCATGACGAGGGCCCGATCGCCTTCCGCTATCCGCGCGGCGAAGGGGTTGGCGTGGATATGCCCGAACGTGGCGAACCGATTGAAATCGGCAAAGGCCGTATGATCCAAGAGGGCAGCCGAGTCGCGATCCTGTCTTTTGGTACGCGCCTGTCCGAGGTCATGGCCGCCTGTGAATTGCTTCAGGCGCAGGGGATTACCCCCACCGTGGCCGATGCCCGATTCGCCAAACCTCTGGATCGTGACCTGATTCTCCAACTCGCCGCCGATCACGAGGCCCTGATCACCATTGAAGAGGGTGCAATCGGAGGTTTTGGCAGCCATGTCGCCCAATTGCTGGCCGAAGAGGGTGTTTTTGACTGCGGTTTAAAGTTCCGATCCATGGTTTTGCCCGATATTTTCATTGATCAGGCAAGTCCAGCCGATATGTATGAGGTCGCAGGCTTGAACGCGCCCAAAATACAGGCAAAAGTACTGGATATTCTGGGAATATCCCAAATCGGAGAAAAAAGAGCATGAAAAAAATTATCGCATTCCCGCTGGTTCTGATGTTGACCGCAGCCCCCGCCCTGGCCGGTAGTGCCGGGTCGGCTGCCATGGAACCCGCTGTTATCGCCGCCGAGGCCACCAGCTCGGGCGGTGCAGACTATGCGGTTTTTCTGTTGATGAGCGTGCTGATCGCACTGGGCATCCAGTAATCTGGGATTTCCCGAAAAAATTGTGGGTGGCCTGAGCCATGGGCCACTTACATCGCGCTGTTTAACAGCGCCAGCAACCCGGTCCGATAGTCCGGGTAACGCAGTCTGACCCCCAATTCATCCTTGATCCGGTCGTTGCGAACGCGTTTGGATTCCGCATAGAAGCTGCGGGCCATCGGAGTCATCTCGGCCTCTTCGATTGGAATGGCTGGGGGCACCGGAAGGTCCAGCAACCCAGCCGCATAGGCGATCACGTCTTCGGGCGGGGCGGCCAGATCGTCACAGACATTGTAGATCGCTCCGGGATTTGGACGCTGGATCGAGGCGTGCAGGACCTGCGCGATATCCTCGACATGAATGCGGCTGAACACCTGGTTTTCCTTGATGATCCGCCGCGCGGTGCCGTTGCGCACCTTGGCAAAGGGTCCGCGACCGGGGCCATAGATTCCGGCCAGACGAAAGATATGCAAAGGCAGGTCGAGCGACTGCCAGTCCCGTTCGGCTGCGACTCGCCATTGACCGCGTTTCGTCGAGGGGGTCAGCGGTGTGGTTTCGTCCACCCAGCCGCCTTGATGATCGCCGTATACCCCGGTGGTGGACAGATAGCCGACCCATTGCAGATGCTTAGCAGCGGCGATCTGGGCGCCAAAGCGGCGCAGGGTGGGGTCTCCGTCCGTGTCCGGACCGGCCGAGATCAACAGGTGCGTCGCCTTTGCCAAGGCGTTCTCAATCTCTGTATCCGTATCGTCGAGAACGATCGGCATGACGCCGGTTTCCCGAATCGCATTGGCCTTGTCGGGGCTGCGGGTCGTGCCAAAAACCTGCCAATCCTGGGCGATCAGTCGCTGAGCCAAGGCAGCAGCAGAGTAGCCATGCCCGAATGAGATCAATGTCTTAGTCATAAGATTACCCTGCGCTGAAACTTTTCTGACCACAAGTGTTACGAAAAATGTTTCTTTTAGGATTTTTGTAACATATAACGCGTTAAGCGACAGGAGGAGACCCAGCCATGTATTCGCAAGGTTTGATTGGGGCTGATGGCAGCACCCAGGAGACTCAGGAGTTTCTGGACAGGTTCCAGGCGCGTATTGATGCCGAACAAAAAATCGAGCCGACGGATGAGATGCCCGAAGGCTATCGCCGCACCCTGGTGCGTCAGATCGGTCAGCACGCGCATTCGGAAATCGTGGGGATGCTGCCCGAGGGCAACTGGATCACCCGCGCGCCCACGCTGCGCCGCAAGGCTGCGCTGCTGGCCAAAGTGCAGGACGAAGGCGGGCATGGGCTGTACCTGTATTCAGCTGCCGAAACGCTAGGGGTCAGCCGCGAGGAAATGACCGAAGAGCTGCATTCGGGTAAGGCCAAGTATTCTTCGATCTTCAACTATCCCACGCTCAGCTGGGCCGATATCGGCACCATCGGCTGGCTGGTGGATGGCGCTGCGATCATGAACCAGATCCCGCTGTGCCGCTGTTCCTTTGGGCCTTATGCCCGCGCGATGATCCGTGTTTGCAAGGAAGAGAGCTTTCACCAGCGTCAAGGCTATGAGATCGTGATGACGCTGGCCCAGGGCATGCCCGAACAGAAGGAAATGGCGCAAGACAGTCTGAACCGGTGGTGGTGGCCCTCGATCATGATGTTTGGGCCGCATGACGCGGACAGCCAGCACTCGGACCAGTCGATGGCGTGGAAGATTAAGCGGTTCAGCAATGACGAGCTGCGCCAGAAATTCATCGACGCGACCGTGCCGCAGGCAGAATACCTGGGCCTGAAAATCCCGGATCCTGATCTGAAATGGAACGAGGAGAAAGGCGGCTACGACCATGGCGAGATCGACTGGAGCGAATTCTGGCGCGTGGTGAAAGGGCATGGCCCGATGGCGCGGGATCGCATTCGCGACCGTAAGAAGGCCTGGGATGATGGGGCCTGGGTGCGCGAGGCTGCGCTGGCTCATGCCGAGAAGCGCCAGGCACGCAAGATGGCTGCGGAGTAATTCGGGCTGAGGTTTTGGACCGGCGGGACGACGCTCGTTGCCGTTGGCAACATCGCCCCGCCCACCGTCCCTTTTGGGGATTCACGAGAATTGAGAGGAGAGCGAGATGGGAAGCACCACGCCGCTTTGGGAAGTTTTCATTCGCCCGCGAAACGGGCTGTCGCATAAGCATGTGGGCTCGATCCACGCCGCAGACGAGGTGATGGCCGTGCAGGCCGCCCGTGATGTGTATACGCGCCGGGGGGAGGGGACCTCGATCTGGGTGGTGCGTTCGGCCGACATCGTGGCCAGCGATCCTGATCAGGCCGGTGAGAATTTCGAGCCGACAGCGGATAAGATTTACCGTCATCCGACCTTCTATGACATCCCCGAAGAAGTGGGGCATATGTGATGGCCATCTATCAGGCAATTCTGGAGCTGGCGGATGACAATCTGGTGCTGGGGCATCGGGTGTCGGAATGGTGCGGACATGCGCCCTTGCTAGAGGAAGATCTGGCGATGCCGAACATGGCATTGGACATGATCGGGACGGCGCGGACGCTGTACGAACATGCCGCAAACCTGGAGGGCAAAGGCCAATCCGAGGACGACATGGCCTATTTGCGCGGGGAGCGCGAGTATCGCAACTGTCTGCTGGTCGAGCGTCGCAACGAAGATTTCGCCCATACCATGCTGCGCCAGCTGTATTTCGCGGCTTTCATGAAGCCCTATTGGGACGCCGCGGCTCGCAGCACCGACGAGGTGATCCGTGGGGTCGCTGGTAAGGCTGTGAAAGAGATGGCCTATCACATCCGTCATGCGGGTGAGTGGGTGGTCCGCCTGGGTGATGGCACCGAGGAAAGTGCCTCCCGGATGCAGGAGGCTGTTGAGGCGCTCTCGATCTATGTCGATGAGCTGTTCGTCAGTTCCGAGGCCGCGCAAGAGGCCGAAGCGGCGGGCATTCTGCCCAAACGCGCTGATATGCGGGCTGCGTTTGGTGTGGTGATTGCCCAGATTTTCGAACAGGCGGTGCTGGATATGCCCAGCGTCGACTATCCCCACACCGGCGGCCGTGAGGGCCTGCATGGCGAGGACCTTGGCCATCTGTTGGCCGAGATGCAATCGCTGTATCGCGCCCATCCTGGGGCCAGCTGGTAATGTCCCGGGCCGCGCAAGAGGAGGCGCGCGCCTGGGACGCCGCAGCGCAAGTGCCTGATCCCGAGGTGCCCTGCGTCACCGTCGCGGATCTGGGCATTTTGCGCTGGGTTCGGGTCGAAAACAGTGTCGTAAAGGCCGGGGTCACGCCCACCTATTCGGGCTGTCCGGCGACCTTGGCCATCGAGCTGGCCATCGAAACCGCGATCCGCGAGGCCGGGTTTGACAAGGTACAAATCGAACGCATCCTATCGCCTGCCTGGACCACCGATTGGATCAGCGCCGAAGGGCGTGAGAAACTGCGGGACTATGGCATCGCACCGCCCGAAGAGGCGACCGGCAAAGGCCTGATGCTGTTCGGTGAGACCACGGTGACCTGCCCGCGCTGCGGCTCGACGCAAACAGAACGACTATCCGAGTTCGGCTCGACCGCGTGCAAGGCGCAATACCGCTGCACCGCCTGTGCCGAACCCTTCGACTATTTCAAATGTATCTGAGAGGACCAGCAAGATGTTCCACCAGCTGACGATCCAGACTGTGACCCATGAAACGCCCGATGCCGTGGCGATCACCTTTGATGTGCCTAGTGATCTGGACGGTGCCTTTGACTGGAAACCGGGCCAATACCTGACCCTGCGCACCGAGATCGAAGGCGAGGACCTGCGCCGCTCGTATTCCATTGCCAGCCTGCCCGGCAGACCGCTGACGGTTGGGGTGAAACGGGTTGAAGAGGGCAAATTCTCGACCTTTGCGCAGGGCCTGCAAGCGGGTGACACGATCCAGGTCATGCCCCCCGAGGGACGGTTTACGCCCAATGGTGAAAAGCAACTGATCCTGATCGCGGCCGGGTCGGGCATCACCCCAATGGTGTCCATCGCCGCGGACCAGCTGGCGCAGGGCCACGAGGTCACGCTGGTCTATGGCAACCGCCGGACCGACAGCATCATGTTCCGCCAGGCGCTGGATGCGCTGAAGGACCGCTATACCGATCGTTTCACCCTGATCCATATCCTCAGCCGGGAACCGCAAGACGTGGATTTGCTGAATGGCCGCATCACCGGAGAAAAAATCGCTGCGTTGGGGCGTGCCGGTGCGATCGATCTGCAGGCGGATGGCGTGTATCTGTGCGGGCCTGGCGACATGATCGACGATGTCGCGGCCACATTGGAAACCGAGGGCGTGGCCAAGGACACAATTCATTTCGAACGCTTTTACGAAGGCGAAGCGCCCAAGGCCCCGGCCTCGGCCGCTGCTCAGGCCGCAGCCGAGCAGGGGGTCACGGTCGAGGTCATTCTGGATGGCACGCGCCGGGTGTTCGAATTCGATGCGCAGGATGACACGATCCTGGATGCCGCCGCCCGTCAGGGGCTGGAATTGCCCTATTCCTGCAAGGGCGGCATGTGCTGCACCTGCCGCTGCAAAGTCGAAGAAGGCAGCGCAGAAATGGCCGTGAACTATTCACTGGAAGACTGGGAGCTGAAGGCCGGGTTCACGCTGGGCTGTCAGGCGCGCCCGACCAGTGAAAAACTGGTGCTGGACTTCGACGCAGCCTGAGTTTCGCTGCAGGCAGGCTTGGGGGTGGTTTTGCGGCTGCCTCCAAGGCGCCACGCGGCTTGAACGTGGGTCGTGGTCGTGTCAACGTCCTCGAAAAGAGAGGCGCACATGACCCCGACCGCACAGGACCCCATGATCGAAACCCCTGATTTGCCGATTGCGCAGGTCTTTGACGACCCCAAGGCCGCTGTGACGCGCCTGCAAGAGCTGTACCAAGGCGCGGTGGACTTTCTTCAAGAGAGGTTCGCCCAAGCCATGCGCGATGGGAATGCGACAGTGCGCTTTCGGGCGTTCTATCCCGAGGTTCGGATCACCACGACCAGCTTTGCCCAGATTGATTCGCGTCTCAGCTTTGGTCACGTTGCGGAACCAGGGACTTATGCGACAACGATCACCCGACCTGATTTGTTTTCCCATTACCTAGAACAGCAGATCGGTCTGCTGATTGAAAACCATGGGGTGCCGGTGGTGATTGGCGTGTCAACCACCCCGATGCCGGTGCATTTCGCGATGGCCGTCGGAGGCGCGACCGTGCCGCAGGAAGGCGCGGCGGCCTTTACCCTGCGCGATGTGTTCGATGTGCCGGATCTGGGGACCACCAATGATGACATCGTGAATGGCACCTATTCGGTGCCACCCGATGGCACGCGCCCCTTAGCCCCGTTTACGGCGCAGCGGGTAGATTATTCGCTGGCGCGGCTGTCGCACTACACCGCCACCGACCCGGATCACTTTCAGAACCACGTGCTGTTCACCAACTACCAGTTCTATGTGTCCGAATTCGAGGCCTATGCCCGCCGGATGCTAGCCGATCCGGACAGCGGCTATTCCGCGTTTGTCAGCACCGGGAATGTCCAGATCACCGGCCCGGATGATCCGTTGCCCGCGACCGACAAGATGCCCCAGATGCCGGCCTATCATTTAAAACGCAAACATGGCGCCGGGATCACATTGGTGAATATCGGGGTGGGTCCGTCTAACGCGAAAACGGCGACCGACCATATCGCGGTGCTGCGGCCACATGCGTGGATCATGGTGGGGCATTGCGCGGGGCTGCGCTCCAGCCAGAGCCTTGGGGATTTCGTGCTGGCGCATGCCTATCTGCGCGAGGACAAGGTGCTGGATGATGACCTGCCTGTCTGGGTGCCCGTGCCCGCGCTGGCCGAGATCCAGATCGCCCTGGAACAAGCGGTCGAGGATGAAACCACGCTCGAGGGCTATGATCTGAAACGCGTGATGCGTACCGGCACCGTCGCCAGCCTGGACAACCGAAACTGGGAGCTGCGCGATCATACCGGCCCGGTCCAGCGCCTGTCGCAATCGCGCGCCGTTGCTCTGGACATGGAAAGCGCAACGATTGCCGCAAATGGGTTCCGGTTCCGCGTGCCCTACGGCACTTTGCTTTGCATCAGCGATAAACCGCTGCACGGAGAGCTGAAACTGCCGGGAATGGCCAGTGATTTCTACAAAACGCAGGTTTCGCGCCATTTGCTGATTGGCATTCGGGCGATGGAGCGGTTAAGAGACATGCCGCTGGAGCGTATTCACAGCCGGAAGCTGCGCAGTTTCGACGAGACCGCCTTCCTGTGACTTCGCGTCAGATGCCACAAAACGTATGTTTTTATAGGGTTCAAAGACACAATTCGTTGTGTTCGCCCACGACATACAGTTAAATGCCGCGCAATGAGGCCCTAGAAATCGGGCAAATGAAGGAGAACAACAAGAATGACCAAACCTTTGACCAAAACTCAGCTGGTTGCTGCACTGGCCGAAGAAATGGGCGTGGACAAAAAGGCCGCTGGTGCCGCGCTTGAAGCCGTGACCACCATCATCACCCGTGAAGTTTCCGGCGGTGGTGCGGTGACCCTGCCCGGCGTTGGCAAAATCTATTGCCGCGAACGCCCCGAGCGCATGGTGCGCAACCCCGCCACCAACGAGCAAATCAAGAAAGAGGCCGACAAGGTGGTCAAGATGACCATCGCCAAAGCGCTGAAGGACAGCGTGAACGCCTGATCTTGCATTTGATCAAAGTTTCGGAAAGGGTCGTCCTGATGGGGCGGCCCTTTTCAATTTCAGGAGAACACGGGTGGATATCAGAGCAATCGGTTTGGGCATGGCCTTTGCGTTCATGTGGTCCTCGGCGTTCACCTCGGCGCGGGTGATCGTGCAATATGCCCCGCCCATGGGGTCGCTGTCACTGCGGTTCCTGATCTCGGGTCTGATTGGTGTTGGGATCGCCTTGGCGCTGGGCCAAAGATTTCGCCTGACCCGCGCGCAATGGAAGGCGACGATCCTGTTCGGCATCTGTCAGAACGCGCTGTATTTGGGTCTGAACTTTGTGGCTATGCAGACGATCGAGGCCAGCCTGGCCTCGATTGTGGCTTCGACGATGCCGTTGATGGTCGCGCTGGCCGGGTGGATCATCTTTCAGGATCGGCTGCCCAAGATGGGTGTCGCCGGGTTGGTGCTTGGTGTGGTCGGGGTGATCGTGATCATGGGCGCGCGGCTCGAGGGCGAGGTGGATCGCGTCGGGCTGGCGCTTTGCTTTATCGCGGCAATCGCGCTGACCGTGGCGACTTTGTCGGTGCGCGGTGCGTCCTCGGGCGGCAATGTGATGATGATCGTCGGTCTGCAAATGCTGGTCGGTTCGGTGATCCTGGCGGTCCCGGCTGCGCTGATGGAGGACCTGTCGTTTGATCTGACCTGGCAGCTGGGTGTCGCCTTTATCTATACGACGCTGGTGCCCGGCCTGACGGCCACCTGGGTGTGGTTCTGGCTGGTGAACCGGATTGGCGCAGTCAAAGCCTCGACCTTCCACTTTCTGAACCCGTTCTTCGGGGTGGCCGTCGCAGCGGTGCTGCTTGGGGAAAGCCTGGGTCTGCTGGATGTGGTCGGCGTTGCTGCCATTGCGCTGGGCATCCTGGCGGTGCAGCTGTCCAAGCAGCAGACGGCCTAGAGGATCGCCAGCAGCGCCGACAGGGTAAAGAACGCGCCGAATGTCGCCCCCAGCAAGGCAATCGAGGCCACGCCCTCGTGCCCGTATTCCTGCGCCAGAACGGTGTAGATCCCAAACATCGGCATGGCTGCGGACAGGACGACCGCACTGTGCATGTCGGCCCCAAGCGCGGGCAGCCCCAAAAGCGGAACCAAAGCAGCGGCCGCAAAAACCATCGCGGGATGCAGGATCAGCTTGCCCACCATGATCTGAGCGGCCAGCCCGGTGTTCCCGCGAATGGGCAGCCCCACCAGCGTGCCACCGATTACGAACAGCGCCAGCGCCGAGGCCGACGCCGCCAGCATATCCAGCAAGCGATCCGCCCCCGAGGGCAGCTCGATCCCCGACAGCATCAGCGCAAAACCCCCCAACAGACCCAGCACCATCGGGCGTTTGATCACCGACAGGAACAGGTTGCCCAGCATCCGCCCCAAAGAGGCGTGCTCCTCTTTGCGCGACAGTTCCATAAGGACCAGACAGATGGGGATGATAAAGAAATTCTCGATCACGAAGTTCAGCGCCAGGATCACGCCAGCCTGATCCGGGAACAGCAGCAACATGACCGGATATCCCACATAGCCCGAGTTCGGGCTCGACGCGCCCAGGGCCCCGATGCCGCGCCGCGCCGGCCCTACGCCCTGCACCCATAGCACCGAATAGATTACGGCAATTGTCACCACCCCACCGGCCAGAAAGGCGGTCATATAGCTGAAGTTCAGCACTTCGGACAGGTCCCGGCGCCCGACGGCGCTGAACAGCAGCGCAGGCAGCGCGATATTCATCACGTATTTCCCAAGGGTGCGCATTTCGGACTGCGCAAACAGCTGGTATTTCACACCAGCAAAGCCCAGCCCGATGGCCGCGAAAATGGGAAAGGTGATGGTTAGGATGTCCAGCATGTCAGCTCCAACGAGACGGCGGCGCGGCGCCAATTTCTGCCGCGAGATGTGAAATGAAATCCAGCATGGTCGACGCGCGCGCCTGGGCAATTTGTCGACCGCGCTTGGTCAGCATGTCTTGGGGTAACCGCAGAAGCTTGGCTGGCCAATGGTCCAGCGCAAATTGACCGTCATCCAGATCGCGCGCTGTGGCGAACGGGTCTTCGGGGTCATAGAAGCTGCGCCCCAACTGCCCCGAAACGGCAAAGGTGCGCGCGATGCCGATCGCGCCCAGGGCGTCCAGCCGATCCGCATCTCGCAGGATGCGCGCAGTGTCTGATTTAGGCTCTATTCCAGCGGAAAAGCTATGTGCGGCGATGGCGTGCTGGGCGCTTAGGATCTGAGCGTCCGTCAGCCCCAAGGCGCGCATATGCGGCGCGGCGGCCTGTGCGGACAGGGTAGAGGCCTGCGCCCGGTTCGGCGCGTCCTTGGGCAGGTTAATCAGGTCGTGCAGATAGGCGGCGGCCATCAGCGGCACCTCGTCAACATCCATGGTGTCTGCGATTTCCATGCAGGTCAGCCAGACCCGATCCAGATGCGCCAGATCATGCGCTGCGTCCTGCGCCATCTCCGCCGCCGCAATATGGCGGAGCTGTTGGCGCAGGGGCTCGCTCACCCGATTTTGCCCCGGTTTTCGCCGATCTGTCCGCGATGCAGCAGCAAATGATCCAGGATCACGCAGGCCATCATCGCCTCGCCCACGGGAACGGCGCGTATACCGACGCAAGGATCGTGGCGACCCTTGGTGATGATCTCGGCGGCTTCACCCGATTTGGTAATGGTCTGGCGGGTTTTCAGGATCGAGCTGGTTGGTTTCACCGCAAAGCGCACCACCAGGTCCTGCCCGGTCGAGATACCGCCCAGGATGCCACCCGCATGGTTGGACGAGTAAACCGGCTGACCGTCATTGCCCATGAAGATCTCGTCAGCGTTTTCTTCACCAGTCAGGCAGGCGGCGTTCATGCCCTCGCCGATCTCAACGCCCTTCACAGCGTTGATCGACATCATCGCGGCGGCCAGATCGGTGTCGATTTTGCCATAGACCGGCGCACCCAGACCGGCGGGCACGCCTTTGGCGACAACCTCGACCACGGCGCCGACGGAATTGCCGGATTTGCGCAGCGCGTCCATGTAATCGGCCCAGTCACCGGCGGTAGTGGCGTCGGGGCACCAGAACGGGTTCTGATCGATCTGATCCCAATCGAAACGGTCGCGATCAATGCCATGCGGGCCGATCTGGGTCATGTAGCCTTTGATTTCCACACCCGGCACCATGGCCTTGATCGCCTCGCGCGCGACACCACCGGCGGCCACGCGGGCCGCGGTTTCACGAGCAGACGAGCGCCCGCCACCGCGATAGTCCCGAATGCCGTATTTCTGCCAATAGGTGATGTCAGCGTGGCCAGGGCGGAATTTTTCGGCGATATCGCCGTAGTCCTTCGAGCGCTGATCGGTGTTTTCGATCATCAGCTGAATGGGCGTGCCCGTGGTCTGGCCTTCGAACATGCCGGACAGGATTTTCACCTGGTCGGGCTCGCGTCGTTGGGTGGTGTATTTGCTGGTGCCCGGTTTGCGCTGGTCCAGCCAGTGTTGCAGCATCTCGGGTGTCAGTGCGACCCCCGGAGGGCACCCGTCCACGGTTGCGCCCAAGGCAGGCCCGTGGCTTTCGCCCCAGGTGGTGACGCGGAAAAGATGACCGAAAGAATTCATGCTCATGGGGCGCTCCTTTGGTGGTTCCTTACCCAAAGTCGCGCGGTTGGAAAAGAGCCACCGAGACAAAACCGCCCAGACAAGGGGGCAGCAGACGATTTTACATGAAGTTCAGACGGATCAGTCCAGCGCGCGGGCCTCGTCGACCAGCATCACGGGGATGCCATTGCGGATCGGAAAGGCCAGATTGGCGGACTTGCTGATCAATTCCTGCGCCTCGACGTCATAAGTCAGTTTGGCGTGGGTCACCGGGCAGATCAGCGCCTCGAGCATACGGCGGTCAAAGGGGGTGTCGGTCATTGCATAATTTCCTCTCCGTCACCGCCACGTAGCGCGTATTCAATCAGCGTGACAAGAGTTTCACGACGGGTTTCCAAACACGGGGCTTCCAGCAGGGCTTGCTTGTCCTCGGCGTCCAGGTCCAGCAGCATGGACAACGAGTTGATCAGCAGCTCGTCATCCGCGTTTTCCAGCGTGTCCCAGTCGGTTTCCAATCCTTGTTTGGTGAAATACCGGCACAGTGACTCCAGAAAAACGGGCCGATCAAAGGCGGTATCCTTTTCCTCGGGGCCCAGATCGCGGGAGAAATCATCCCAAATCACGCGGCACCGGCGATAGGGGGTAAAGCCCTCCAGCTCTTCGATGACGCGAAAGCGCGAGATGCCAGACAGGGTGATCATATACCGCCCGTCCTCGGTTTCGGAAAACTGGGTGACCCGGCCCGCACAGCCGATCTGGTGCAGACGCTCGCCCGGTCCGCAATCAATACAAGGCTGGATCATGCCGATCAGCCGCTCGGGTGTTTTCAGCGCGTCATCCAGCATCGCCAGGTAACGCGGTTCAAAGATGTGCAGCGGCAAGCGTGACCGGGGCAGCAGCAGCGCCCCGGACAAGGGAAAGACCGGCAGGATCGCGGGAAGGTCGAAATTCAGAGCCATGACGCCATAATTAGCCCGCCAAGCGGATCAGGCAAATATCAAAGAGCTCAGCTTGCGCCGACCGTTCAAGACCACAGGGTCGTTCGCCGGCAGCGCATCAAAGATCGTGAACAGCTGGGCCTTGGCCGCGCCGTCATTCCATTCACGATCGCGGCGGAACAGCTCCAGCAGTTCGTTGACGGCTTCTTCGATCTGACCATCAGCGTGCAGGGCCTGCGCCAGATCGAACCGGGCTTGATGGTTTGCGGCGTCTGCCTCCAGCGCGGCGCGCAATTCGTCCAGCGGGCCGGAGTTTGCGGCCTGACGGGCCAGCTCCAGCTGGGCGCGGGCGGCCTCGATCGGGGCCGCATTGGCCAGAGTGGCAGGCACACCGTTCAGTGCGACCTCGGCCTGATCCAGATCTCCGGCGGCCAAGTGGCAGCGGACCAGACCGGAATAGGCTTCGGCGTTTTCCAGATCCTCTTGCAGCACGGCGGCAAAAACCTGCGCGGCGTCTTCCACAGCGCCTTCGGCCAGCATTTCTTCGGCTGCGGCCAGCGCATCATCCAGACCACCGCTGGCATCCCCGCCTGCGGCCTCGATGGCGCGTTTGATAAAGGCCTCAATTTCCGAGGCCGGAACAGCGCCCTGGAACATATCAGTCGGCTGCCCCTTCACAAAGGCCACGACGGTCGGGATCGATTGCAAAGGCAGACCCTGCTGAGCCAACGCCTGCGCCAGCCGTTGGTTCTGGTCCACGTCGATCTTGGCCATTTTCACGGCGCCTTTGGCGCGGGTGACCGCCTCCTCCAGCATCGGGCCCAGGGTTTTGCAGGGCCCACACCAGGTGGCCCAGAAATCGACGATCACCGGTACGTCTTTCGAGGCCTCGATAACATCGGCCATGAAGTTTTCTTCGGTCACGTCCTTGATCAGATCGCCCGCAGGGGCAGCGTTTTGTCCAAGTTCCAGCATGTCAGATCGTCCTTACGGATTGAGTTGGGACATATATGAGGCCTGCACGGGCCGGGAACAACCCGTCAGTTACAGATCGAACGTGGCAAAGACCGGGGCGTGGTCGCTGGGTTTTTCCCAGCCACGGGCGTCGCGCAGGATGCGGCTGCCGTGGGCGGCGTTGGAAATGTCGGGCGTGGCCCAGACATGATCCAGACGGCGGCCCTTGTCGGCGGCGCTCCAGTCTTTGGCGCGGTAGGACCACCACGAATACAGCTGCCCCGAGGGGATGTCTTGCCGGGTGATATCGACCCATTTTCCGGCCTCCATCACATCGGTCAGGTGGTCCACCTCGATCGGGGTGTGGCTGACGATTTTCAGCAGCTGTTTATGCGACCACACGTCATCCTCGCGCGGGGCGATGTTCAGATCCCCGACCAGGATGGATTTTTCCGGTGCGTCTGAATGAAACCAGTCGCGCATCTCGGTCAGGTAGTCCAGTTTCTGGCCGAATTTCTCGTTGATTTCACGGTCGGGTTTATCGCCGCCTGCAGGGACATAGAAATTGTGGATCGTCACCCCGTTTTCCAGCCGTCCGGCAACGTGACGGGCATGGCCCAGAGAGGCGAAATCCTGATCGCCGGCATCCTCGATCGGCAGTTTGGACAGGATCGCGACGCCGTTATATCCCTTCTGCCCGCGCGCCACCATGTGGGTGTAGCCTAGCGCGTGGAACTGTTCGAGCGGGATCTTTTCCACCGGGCTTTTGCATTCCTGCAGGCACAGGATATCGGGGCCTTCCTCGGCCAACAGCTTGCAAACGATCGGTTCGCGCAGACGGACCGAGTTGATGTTCCAAGTGGCAAGCGTGAAGGGCATTTGGGGACTCCGGTTGTTTCAATTTGGGCCTAGCACAGGCTGCTATCCAGCACCAGCAAGCGTGGGAAAGAACTCGGCCACGCCCTCTAGGATGAACTCGACCCCCAGCGCGCCAACGATCATGCCCAGCAGGCGGTTCAGCACGACCTGCGTCACGGGACCAATCAAGCGCCCCAGGGCCGAGGCCATCAACAGCCCTACCAGCATGACAACCGCCGCCGTCAGGATCACGGCAACGACCAGCACGTCATGCATCCCCGCCTGCGTGTGAAAATCCTCGTGTGCGTAGACCATTACCGCCGTGATCGCACCCGGTCCAGCGAACAGGGGAACAGCCAAGGGAAAGACGCCAATTGTGACGGGATTGTCACCGACTGCTCGGGTGTTTTCGGGAGTCTCGCTGCCGGTCAGCCCCAACATGTCCAGGGCAATCAGCAAAACAACGATGCCCCCCAACATCTTGAAGGCCGCGATCGAGATGCCAAAGCTTTGCAGAATTTGTTCGCCGACCAATGCAAAACACAAAAGGATCGCAGCCGTAGCGACAGACGCGACCACCGCCGTCAATCGCCGTCCCGCAGGGGAAAGCTGCCCGGTTTGCTGCAGATACACCGGTACATTCCCCGGCACATCAATGATCGCGACCAAAGCCACAATCAGTTTCACATACTCGGCCGTGTCAAACATGCCCGTTCCGCCCTGTTGTTCGCTTGGACCATTAGATCAATCCAGATCGCGGCTGAAAACAAAAAAAGACCCGGGCGATGACCCGGGTCAGTCCAACAGGGAGGTGCACATGATGTCCCGCATATGCGACGGGTTGCATGATCTATACCGTAATCGCGAAAAGCGCTTCTTTGATCTGGCTCAAATCGTCAGGCGACCAGTTTGTAGCCCCCGGATTCGGTGACCAGAAGTCGCGCATTCGAGGGATCGGGCTCGATCTTTTGGCGCAGGCGATAGATATGGGTTTCCAGCGTGTGGGTGGTGACACCTGCGTTATAGCCCCAGACCTCGTGCAGCAGCACATCACGGGGCACGACGCCCTCGGTCGACCGGTACAGGAACTTGAGGATATTGGTTTCCTTCTCGGTCAGGCGGATCTTCTTTTCGTCATCCGTCACCAGCAGTTTCATCGACGGGCGGAAGCTGTACGGCCCCAGCTGGAACACGGCGTCCTCGGATTGTTCGTGCTGGCGCAGCTGGGCGCGGATGCGGGCCAGAAGGACAGGGAATTTGAACGGTTTGGTGACGTAATCATTCGCCCCCGCGTCCAGCCCCAGAATGGTATCGGCGTCACTATCATGGCCGGTCAGCATCAAGACAGGAGCTTTCACTCCTTGTTTGCGCATCAGGCGGCACAGCTCGCGACCGTCCGTATCGGGCAGGCCGACGTCCAGAATGATCAGGTCATACAGGCCTTCCTTGGTTTTCTGCATGGCCCCGGTGCCGTCGCCGGCTTCGAAGACGTCAAAGTCCTCGGTCATGACCAGTTGCTCGCTCAGCGCCTCGCGCAGATCCTCGTCATCATCGACGAGCAGGATTTTCTTGAGTTGTCCCATGTTCGGACCCTCCTTGGTTCATGACAAAAAGATGAGGTCACACAATTGTTCCGACAAGTTATGCTGCAAAACTCTCACGGCCTCGTGTTTATCGCCCGGGAAATGTTTCAAATCACATGAAAAAGACGTACATGTTCGGGGAAATTGACGGAAACACGACATGAGCTTTGCGCCCGATGTAACAGAAATCCTGGCCCGCGCCCGCGCTGATCTGCGGATGGGGGTGCCTGTTGTGCTGTCTGGCGCGCAAGGAATGCTGGTGATTGCGGCCGAAACCCTGACCGCGCAGCGCCTGGCCGATTTGCGTGCGCTGGGCGGCGAGCCCGTTCTGGCTATCACCGCGCGCCGCGCTGAAACGCTCAAGGCGCGCTGTTATGACGTGGATCTGGCCCGCGTGATCCTGCCACCCGATGTGTCGCTGTCGTGGATCAACGGCGTGGCCGACCCGGCGGATGATCTGAAAACCCCGATGAAGGGGCCTTTGTTCACCCAACGCGGGGGCGATGTCTCGGCGCATCGTTTGGCCATCAACCTCGCCAAATCGGCGCTTTTGCTGCCCGCCGTGGTGATGCTGCCCTTGTCAGATCCAGAAGGGTTCGCCGGGCAGAACGCGCTGACGGTGGTGCAGACCGCATTGGCCGAGCCCTTGCTTGCGGCCTCGCCCTTGCCCAACCCTGTGGTCAGCGCCCGCTTGCCGGTCGAGGCGCATGAAAAAGGCCGCCTGCATATCTTCCGCCCCGAGGACGGCAGCGAGGAACACTACGCCTTTGAAATCGGTGCCCCCGCGCGGGACAAACCCGTTCTGGCCCGTCTGCACTCGGCCTGCTTTACCGGTGATGTGATGGGGAGCCTGAAATGCGATTGCGGCCCCCAGCTGCACGCCGCTCTGGATCAGATGGGCACCGAGGGCGCCGGCGTATTGCTGTACCTGAACCAAGAGGGCCGTGGCATCGGCCTGGCCAACAAAATGCGCGCCTACTCTCTGCAGGACCAGGGCTTTGACACCGTCGAGGCCAATCATCGCCTGGGCTTCGAGGATGACGAGCGCGATTTCAAACTGGGCGCGCAAATCCTGAAATCCATGGGCTTCAGCACCGTCCGCCTGCTGACCAACAACCCCCGCAAGATCGCGATGATGGAGAAAAACGGTATCACCGTCGCCGACCGCGTCCCGCTAAAGGTCGGCGAAACCCATTTCAATCGCGGCTACCTGGCCACCAAGGCCGCCAAGTCCGGCCACCTGCTCTGACCCAGATGAACGCCTACGATCTTGTCCTGACGCCCACCCATGTCCGGTTCCTGAACCGCCGCTTTCCCTGCACGATCGGGCGCGCCGGCCTGACCAGCACCAAGGCCGAGGGCGACGGTGCCACCCCCCGCGGCACCCACCGCATCGTCGACATCTACTATCGCGCGGACCGCCTCAGCGCTCCGACCCCGCAGGCGAAACCCATAGGCCCGCGCGATCTGTGGTCCGATGCGCCCACAGATCCGGCCTATAACAGCCAAATCCGCGCGCCCTATCCCCATAGCCACGAACAGATGCGCCGCGCAGACCCGATGTATGATCTCATCCTCGTGACCGGCTGGAATTACCCAAGCGCAACGCCCTACAAAGGCTCGGCCATCTTCCTGCACCAATGGCGCCGCCCCGGCTGGCCCACGGCTGGCTGCGTCGCCTTCAGCCGCGCCCACCTGCACTTCATCACCCAAAATCTGCGCACGACCAGCCGCCTGATCATCCGCTGACCCGCTTCTTTGCTCGCAAAATACTCCG
Source organism: Thalassovita sp. ABM4_323 (assembly GCF_056158665.1). Classification (NCBI taxonomy): domain Bacteria; kingdom Pseudomonadati; phylum Pseudomonadota; class Alphaproteobacteria; order Rhodobacterales; family Roseobacteraceae; genus Thalassovita; species Thalassovita sp. ABM4_323. The sequence goes on from NZ_JBSWTS010000007.1 coordinate 940,717, forward strand.
GGGGAGGCCGCAGGCCGGGGGCAGCGCCCCCTACAACAGCGCCCGCAAAGCCGCGTCCAACGCATCCCCTTGCGCCACCTGCAATCGCACCGGCAGCGTGATCACCTTCTGCTGAAAATCCGCAGGCAGACGCACCGCGTCCTTTTCGGTCGTCACCAACTGAGCCCCACGCAGCATCGCCTCGTTCTCCAACCGCGCCATCAGGGCCGGTGTCAGGGCCTGATGATCATCCAGCGCCTCGGCGCGGATCACATTCGCACCCAAGGCGCGCAAGGTCCGAAAGAACTTTTCCGGATGGCCGATACCGGCGAAGGCCAGAAACGGCGTATCCGTCCAATCCATGCCGGTTTCCAATGGCGCCAGATGGCCGGTTACATGTGGCAGGTCGATTATTGCATCGGACCAGGTCTTGCTAAAACCGTCCTGCGCAGCGCTGTCGCCAATCGACAAGACCAGATCGGCCCGCTTCAAGCCCTCGGCGACACCCTCGCGCAACGGGCCCGCTGGCATGCAACGGCCATTCCCGAACCCTTTATGGGCATCCACCACGATGATCGACAGATCCTTTGCCAACGCGGGGTTTTGAAACCCGTCATCCATCACGATCACGTCCGCGCCTTTTTCCTCGGCCAAACGCGCGCCTGCTGCACGGTCCTTGGCGACGATCACCGGGCCAAAAGCCGCCATCAGCAGCGGCTCGTCGCCAACATCCCCGGCGCCGTGTTGATTGGGGTTGACCTCGACCGGACCCTCAAACGTGCCACCATAGCCGCGCGACACGACGCAGGGCACCGCGCCCATGGCCTGCAAACGCTGCACGATCTCGATCGTGGTCGGGGTCTTGCCCGTGCCGCCTGCGTTCAGATTGCCTACGCAAATGACGGGGATACCCGCCCGATATGGTGTGCCCTTGGCCAGCCGTCGCCGAGTCAGATACCCATACAGCTGACCCAAAGGCGCAAGCAGGCGCGCCTGCCATTTGGGGCGATCCGGCGGGCTGTACCAGAACTGCGGAGGCTGCATCACATCGTCCCTTGTTCATCCAGGATGTCCTGGATCTGCGCCATCAACTCATCTGTCGCCTCGGCCCCGTCTGAACAGACCTGCCAGGCAGCATGGGCCATGATGGCCGCCTGATCGGGGGCGGACAAGCGGGTAATGGCCCCTGTCAGGGTTTCTCCGTCACGTACGATCCGCGCGGCGCCGGCCTCGGCCAGGCGGGAATAGGCATGCAGATAGCGGCTGACATTCGGGCCATACAGTACGGCCGAGCCCAAGGCCGCCGGTTCAAACGGGTCGCGCCCCCCATGGCCCGCAATCAGGGATGAGCCCATAAAGGTGATGGGGGCCATTCGATACCACAGGCCCATCTCACCGCGTGTATCGGCCAAAAGGATTTGCGTGTTTTCGTCGGGTTCGTCCCCATGCGACCAGATCGCGGTGCGCCAGCCGTCGGCCTCTAGTCGGGCCTCAAAGTTAGGACCGCGCGTTTCGTCGTCGGGCACCAGAATCAACAGCTGTCGGTGGGCGTATCGCAGGGTGGCGCGATGTGCTTGCAGGACGGTGTCCAGCTCTTCGGGTTGCACCATTGCCGCCAGCCAGATCGGGCGACCCGCCAGCATCTCGGCCAGATCATCGCGGGTTTGTTCATCGCAGTCCAGCGCTGTGGCGGCCTCTTGCAGGTGCCCGGTGACCAGGACCTTGGCCCCGGGGACACCCAGGCGCCCCAATCTGCGGCGGGCGGGTTCATCCACGGCCATGATCTGACCGAACATGGCCAGAACCGTGCGGGTCACATCGGGCAACCATTGAAACCGAGCATTTTCGAACGCATCGGCGCGCACATCGACTAGGAACATCGGGATCTCGCGCCGATGGGCCGCGTTGAGCAGCGCCGGGCGCAATCCGCCTCCGGACCAGATCATCAGATCCGGCGCCCAATGGGTCAGGAAACGGCGGATTTCGCTGCTGACCTCCTCGGGGGCGTGTTGCCAGATCACATAGGATTTCAGATGGTCAGGCCGAGGCACATCCGCAGGGGTGGTCAGGATCAACGACACGGACGTGCCCTGCGCCCGCAAACGCCGCACCAGCTGCACCAATGAGGCCGCCTTGGAGGCCGAATTCGCATGCCCCCAAATGACCGGGCCGTCCGGGCGGTGATCGTGGTATCTGGCCGGGGCGCGGGCGGCGCGTCGACTGAGCGCCAGATAGGCCGTCAGGCTAAGCGAACGAGCCATGATCTATGCCCCCATATGGATCAATCGGGCCATTGCGCCAGGCGTCCGGCCAGATCCGCGTGCAGGGCCGGGGCCGCCGCGACCACGCCTTTGACCTGCGGAAAGGGGTTGTTGAACCGCAAGGCAGCGCCGCGTTTGTCGCTGGTGATTGCCCCGGCCTCGCGCAGGATCAGATCTCCGGCCGCGATGTCCCATTCCCAGCTGTCGCGCAGGGTCAGCATCGCGTCAAAGCGCCCCTCGGCCACCAGTGACAGGCGATAGGCCAGCGAGGGTCGATAGGCCCGTTTCACGTCAGGCACTTTCTGGCCACGCCAGTTGGTTGGGTGGAAGTTGGGCTTGGCGGCGATCATGGTGGCGCCGCTTAGGTCGCTGCGATCCGAGGCCTTGATCGGCGCGCCATTCAGGAACGCGCCCCGCCCCGCCGCCGCGCTGTACAGCTTGCCCTTCAAGGGCAGATAGACCGCTGCCGCCGTCACCACACCGTTTTCGGCAATGGCCAGAGAATGCGCCCAGGTGTCCGCGCCTTCGATAAAGCTGCGGGTGCCGTCAATCGGGTCGATAATGAACACCTTGTTTTGGGTCAGGCGGGTCTCGTTGTCTTCGCTTTCTTCGGAAAGCCAGCCGTAGTCCGGACGCGCACCGCCCAGCGTGGCGTGCAGCATGTCGTTGACCGCCAGATCGGCCTCGGTCACAGGGCCCAGGTCATCGGGCTTGTGCCAGGTCTTGGCCGTCTTCCCGGAATAGCGCGTGGCGATACGCCCGGCCTCTTTCGCGGCAGCGGTCAGCAGATCCAGATCAGTCTCCGGCAAGTGTCATTCCTTCGATCAACAGCGAGGGGACGACGCGGGACAGGTGCAAACGGGCGTCATTCGCAGGAATGATCCGCAGCAGCATATCGCGCAGGTTGCCCGCAATGGTGCATTCGTTGACGGGGTGCTGGATCTCGCCGTTTTCCACCCAGAACCCGGCGGCTCCGCGGGAATAATCGCCGGTGTTTGGGTTGATCGTCGCTCCAATCATCGAGGTCACGATCAGCCCGGTGCCCATATCGCGGATCAGATCGGCGCGGGTCTGGTCGCCTTGCGTCAGCGCGATATTCCAGACCGAGGGCGAGGGCGGCGCCGAGACCCCGCGCGCGGCGTTCCCGGTGGATTGCAGCCCCAGCTTGCGCGCAGTGGCCAAGTCCAGTGTCCAGCCGGTCAGGACGCCGTTTTCGACAATCTGGCGTTTCTGGGTTGGCAGGCCCTCGGCATCAAACGGGCGCGAGGCCGGTACTCGGGCGCGGTGGGGGTCCTCGGTCACGGACAGATGCGCAGGCAGAACCTGCTGGTCCATCGCGTCCATCAGCCAGGACGAGCCCCGCGCAATCGCGCTGCCATTGATGGCCGACAGCAGGTGGCCGATCAACGACGAAGAAATGCGTTCATCAAACAGAACCGGATAGGTGCCGGTTTGCGGTTTGCGGGCGTTCAGCCGTTCGACGGCCCGCTGGCCGGCTGACTGGCCGATATCGGCAGCGGCGCGCAGATCAGCCTGAAAAATGCGGGAATCGCCGTCATAGTCACGCTCCATTCCCGTGCCCTGGCCTGCGATGGCGACACAGCTGGTCGCCCGATCCGTGCGCGCATAGCCGCCCGAAAATCCGTTCGACGTGGCCAGGTGAATCAACCGTTTGCCATAGGCCGCGCTGGCACCGCTGACCTGGGTTACACCGTCCGTGGACAGGGCTGCAGCCTCGGCCGCTTGCGCATCCGATTGCAGATCTGCGGGTTCAGGCTCGGGGGTCGGGTCGCACAGTTCCAGCGCGTCCAGATCCCAGTTTTCGGCCAGCTGATCGGGTGTTGCAAGGCCGATATGTGGGTCCTCGGGGGCTTCGCGTGCCATGGCCACCGCGCGTTCGGCCATCGCTGCAATCGTGTCTGGTCGCGTGTCCGAGGCCGACACATTTGCCTGGCGCTGCCCGATGAAAACGCGCAGCCCGATATCCGTCGCTTCGGAGCGTTCTGCCTGCTCTAACACGCCCCCGCGCACGTCGATGGACAGGGATGTCCCGGACAAGGCCATGGCGTCGGCTGAATCAGCGCCAGCCTTTTTGGCGGCGTCCAGCAAGGATTGGGTCAACATGTCCAGCGTGTCGGTCATTCGGGCTCTTTCTTTCCTGCGCCATTCAGGTAATCCGCGCAGGACCACTGTGCAAGCAACGGGACAAAAAACAACCGCGGGCCACCGGGACCCGCGGTCGCATTCACTTGGGGGGCAGCTTACTTCAGCCGCTGCCCGTTGGCCAGCACGTGACCCTGTTCGTTCACCTCGATGGTCGAGGTCAGCACGTCGTCGCCCGCAGGCACGGCAAACAGGCCCATCATCATGCGGGCCCCCATGGCGTCATCCTCGGGGACAAAGCCCATGGCGACCAGCTTATCCAGCAGGCCATTGCCGCCGACCAGCATCAGGTTCAGCACGCCCTGAGGCCGGGGCAACCCATCAAAGCTGGTCAGGTCAGTGTTATCAAAGGTAAAGGCGCCATCGCCCGTCAGCTCGGCCCCGGCAGCGCGCACGGTCAGGGTGTTGACCTTGGCCGAATGCAGCTCGCCCGGGGGGGTGTCGCCCATCTGCGCCATGGCTTTTTCGTCCATCAGGTCCTGAGTCAGCTTGACCTCGCCGGTCAGGTCCAGCTCGATCGTGGCCGGATCACGGGGCAATTGGCCGGTCGGGTCAAAAAATACCCCACAGCATATCCGCCATGGTGAATTCGCCCAGTTTCAACGCCAGCTCGACACCCTGGATGGCATCGGATTTTGCCAGAGGCATCACCAGGCGGAAGGCGCTTTCGACCATTTCAAACGAGATCGGCAACGGCATTTCCGAGGTAAAGGCATCCACTTTCAGCCCGCTGCCGTTGATGTCGTAGACCAGTTTACCCGAGTCCATGGCCACGCGGCCCGAGCCCCCGGTCGAGGACGTGTCCGCGCGGAATTCATCGCCTTCGCCCATCACCTCGATATGGGTGTTGCCACCGCCATGCGAAAACGAGCCGTCAAAGCCAAAGCCCGCTGCCAAGGCACCCGCGAAGTCCTGCATGTCTACGCCTTCGGGGGTCTGGGATGTGGCGTTGAACGCCAGGTCTTTCATCCCACCGCTCAGGTTGATGCGGTCGCCCGAGCCTTCGGGGTCCTCCATGTCGATCACATAGGTCAACCCGCTGGCAGAACCGATCTGGGTTTGGGTGATGGTCCCGGCCATCGCCATGGTGGATTGAAAGCTGACGTCGTTCAGGGTCATTTCCAGCTGACCCAGGTCAATGGATTCTCCGTCGACCTCCAACCCGGTAAAAGCAATGGTGACGCCGGGCGCCATTTGCATATGGGTCATCGCGTCCGGGTTCCCGGCAACGGTCCAGGTCATCCCGGTCGAACGATACTCAGCCTTGGCGATCACGTTCCCATCGGCCTTGGAGTCGACATTCACGCCAATCGGCATCACGCTGGGCAGGTTGACGCTGACGGTGCCATCTCCGTTTTCGACAAACTCGAACCGATCCAGGGTAACTTTGACGGTGCCGTCGTCCTCGGGCAGGGTGATGTCCATGGAAATGTCGGACACGGACAGTGTGCCGCCCGACAGGGATTCATTTGCGGACAGGGCATAGCCCGCTTGTGTCATCTGTTGTTTCCAGGCGCTCCAGACATCCTGGGCTGTGACATCGGCAAAAGCTGCCGATCCGGTCATGCAAATTGCCAGAGCTGTGCCGGATTTCAAAACAGTCCAATGTTTCATACTGAACCTCCTCTTTATCAAATTGCGCCTAGCTTCTGAGTATTGCCGCCGGGGGTCAAGGCCCAAGCGGCTGGACCCTTGCAGATCAGCAGTTTACCACATGTTCAACAGATGGAGGGCACATGGCCGATTTTAAAGGGAAGACGGTTCTGATCACCGGCGCCAGCCGCGGAATCGGAGAGATGGCTGCGCGGGATTTCGCCCATGCCGGGGCAAATGTGGTGCTGATGGCGCGCTCGGGTCAGCGGATCCAGGCGATTGCCTCGGAAATCGGGGGTGCTGCAGTCGTGGGTGATGTGGCGGTCTATGCAGATGTTGAACGCGCTGTGCAAACAGCGGTCGAAACCTTTGGCGGGCTGGATATCCTGATCAACAATGCCGGAGTGATCGAACCCGTGGCCGATCTGGCCGAGTCAGACCCCGAGGCCTGGGGTGCCGTGATCGACGTGAACCTCAAGGGGCCGTATTACGGCATGCGCGCGGCGGCCCCGGCGATGATGGCGAATGGCGGCGGCACGGTAATCACCATTTCCTCGGGCGCGGCGCACAACGCGCTGGTCGGGTGGAGCCACTATTGTAGTTCCAAGGCCGGGGCGGCGATGCTGACCCGCTGCGGTGATCGCGAGATGCAGGATAAGGGCATGCGCATCATGGGCCTGTCGCCCGGCACCGTGGCCACCCAGATGCAACGCGAAATCAAGGCCAGCGGCGTGGGCCCGGTGGCGCAACTGGAGTGGGAGGATCACATCCCCCCCGAATGGGTCGCCAAATGCCTGCTGTGGATGTCTGGCCCGGCAGGGGACAAGCTGTGCGGGCAAGAGGTTTCATTGCGGGATGAGAACGTGCGACGCGAGGTGGGGCTGATATGATCGATCTGACCAAGGACGACGGGCTGTGGATCGTGACGATCAACCGGCCGGAAAAGGCGAACTCGCTGACCGGTGCGATGCTGGAACGCCTGTGTGAGATCTTTGAGGAGGCGCAGGAGGCCCGCGTGGTGATCCTGACCGGGGCTGGAAAGGTGTTCAGCGCCGGGGCGGATCTGGATGAGGCACGCGCCGGGCTGGCGGTCTCGCCTTTGTGGGAGCGTCTGTCGGGTGCCGTGGCTGCTCTGCCGGGGCTGACCATCGCGGCGCTGAACGGCACGTTGGCAGGGGGGGCCAACGGCATGGCGCTGGCCTGCGATATCCGGCTGGCCGTGCCGGGTGCCAAGTTTTTCTATCCCGTGATGAAGCTGGGATATCTGCCCCAGCCCTCGGATCCAAAACGCATGTCGGCGCTGATCGGGCCGTCGCGCACAAAGCTGATCCTGATGGGCGGGCAGAAGATCCTGGCCGAGGAAGCGCTGAGCTTTGGCCTGGTGGATCGGGTGATCGAGGGGGATGTGGTGGCCGCCGCGCGCGAGATTGCCGCAGATACGCTGGCGGCCAAGCCCGAGATTGCAGCCGGGATCAAAGAGTTGTGCCGCTGATCAGTTCTTGGGTATTTGGCCAGAAGGTTCGCAGGTTGAGCGTGAGTGGGGGCTCTGCCCCCGTCGCTGCGCAACTCCCCGGGATATTTAGAAAAAGAAGAATTAGCGATTGCGTTTGGCCCTGCGCGGGCCGGGGGTTTTGGAATGGAAATCGGGTGGACGTTTTTGGACCCAGTTGATGAACCGGGCCAGGCGCGGATGCGATTTGAGCGCCTCGATCGTGCAATAGTCGCGCGCGAGTTCTGTTTCTGTCAGGGCTGCGTGGATCTCGTTGTGGCAAATCTGGTGCAACAGGACCGTGGGCCCGCCTTTGCCACCTTTCAGCTTGGGGATGAGGTGATGCAGGCTTTGTTTCGCTCCTGGCGGGATTGGGCGGTTGCAAAACGGGCAGGTGGGCGCTGAATTCATGGGAACACTTGTGTTGCGTGGGATGTCACGGCATGACGGTTTGAACCGAGTGTACCGGATTTCAAGGAGTTAGGCGGTATGGAATTTGATCTGTCGGACCAGCCTGAGATCGTGCAAGAGATTGCGGGCTACGCCTTGCAGCTGTGGGATCTGGCGCAAAGCTGGTTGTTGAGCCCCGAGGCATGGTCGCAATTCGGCCTGTTGCTGGTGGCTTGGTTTGCCGCGCGTTTTGCCAACAAGCGCTTGCAGCCGATCCTGTCGCGGTTCCTGAGCCCGTCGGCCGAGGGGGGCTATACTGCCAAGGCGCGTCTGTTTTTGCATCAGTTCCTGCCCTTGTTGCTGCCGCTGCTGGCGTGGATTTTCACCGGGATTGGTGAAAGCGTCGTCCGGTCGATTTTCGACAGCGGTGCTGTGATTGCCTTTGGCAAACGGGTCTTTCTGTTCATCGCGGTGCGTCTGCTGGTACGCGAGATCATTCAGGATGCGTTCTTTAAGCTGCTGGGGCGCTATGTGATGCTGCCGATTGCGGCGGTCTATACGCTGGGCCTGCTGGAGGTGGCGACGACCAAGCTGGACGGGGCAGTGGTGCCACTTGGCAATCTATCGTTTTCGCTGCTTGATCTGATCCGGTTCGTCGTCGTCGGGGGCGTGATTTTCTGGCTGGGGCGGTGGTCGAACGACCAATCCGTCAATCTGATCCAGAAACAAGAGGCCATGCGCCCCGCGACCCGACAATTGGCGGTGAAAGCGGCCGAGATCGGGATTTTCGGCGTCGCCTTCCTGATTTTCCTGAACATCATGGGCATCCCGCTGACCTCTTTGGCGGTGCTGACCGGTGCGGTGGGCGTTGGTCTGGGCTTCGGTCTGCAAAAAATCGCGTCGAACTTCATTTCGGGCGTGATCCTGTTGCTGGAGGGCCAGGCCACGGTTGGCGACTACGTTGAACTGGACGGGGGCGAGGCCGGAACCATCGTCAAAATGACCGCCCGCGCCGCGATTCTGGAAACCTTTGATGGCCGTTGGATTGTTGTCCCGAACGAGGATTTCATCACCACCCGCGTCGTGAATTACTCGGATCAGGGCAGTGCCAACCGCTATGAGGCAGCGTTTTCCGTCAGCTATGACACTGATATCAATTCCATTCCTGATATCATTGAAACGGCGGTGGCCAAGCTGCCCTTCGTGCTGACGGACCCCGAAAAACCCGATTGCGAGCTGCGCGGATTCGGCGACAGCGGTGTGGATTTCTGTCTGGAATTCTGGGTGAACGGCATTGATGACGGGCGCAACAAATACACCTCGAAAGTGCTGTTCGCGATCTGGAATGCGCTGAAAGAAAACGGGATCGAAATTCCCTATCCGCATCGTGTGGTCGAATTCAAAAACGGCCTGCCGGAATGAGCCAAGCGTTGGTCATCGGGGCCGGGCCGGCGGGGTTGATGGCGGCGGATCGGCTGTCGCGTGCCGGGCATCGCGTGACCGTCGCCGAGGCCAAACCCAGCCCGGCGCGCAAGTTCCTGATGGCAGGGAAATCCGGGTTGAACCTGACCAAGGACGAACCCTTTGAAACGTTTCTCAGCGCCTATGCCGAGGCCGCACCGTTCTTGCGCCCGATGCTTGGGGATTTCCCACCCGAGGCCGTGAGGCGCTGGGCCAAAGCGCTGGATCAAGAGGTTTTCACCGGCTCATCCGGCCGGGTGTTTCCAAAGGTGATGAAAGCCTCGCCGCTTTTGCGCAATTGGCTGGGGCGCCTGGACGCGCAAGGGGTCGTGTTGCATACGCGGTGGCGCTGGGTCAGTGGGCTGGAACGCCCCGTTTTCGACACCCCTGAGGGCCCGCGAACCCTACGGCCCGACGTGCTGATCCTGGCCTGCGGCGGGGCGAGTTGGGCAAGGTTAGGCTCTGATGGGGTATGGTCCGAACACTTGCCCGCGGATACTCTAAGCCCCTTTCAACCGGCGAATATGGGATTTCATGTGGACTGGTCAAACCATATGATCCCGCAATTCGGACAGCCCGTGAAGAACGTGATCCTGAAGGCGGGCAAGACCCATATCCGCGCTGAATTCGTGCTGTCATCGCGTGGTGTCGAAGGCGGCGGGATCTATGCCGTATCGCGACCAATCCGAGAGGGCGCAGCGCTGACGCTGGACCTGATGCCCGACCTGACCGAGGATCAGATCCGCAGGAAATTCGCAGCAATCAACCCCAAGCAAAGCACCTCGAACCGGTTGCGCAAACTTCTGCATGACCCGGTCAAACGCGCGCTGGTGATGGAATGCGCACGCCCTCTGCCCAAGGACCCGGCGCCGACCCTGAAAAACCTGCCCCTGCCTGTGTCGGTCGCCTATCCAATGGACGAGGCCATTTCCACCGCCGGCGGCCTGCGCCTCGACGCGCTTACCCCTCAGTTGATGCTCAAATCCCACCCCGGCGTCTTCGCGGCTGGCGAAATGCTGAACTGGGAGGCCCCGACGGGCGGCTACCTGCTGACCGCTTGCCTGGCCACGGGAAAATGGGCGGGCGATCACGCCGCAAATGCCCTTGCACAAAGCCCTTCTTTGCTCTGACAATACTCCGGGGGACGGCGCCGCAGGCGACGGGGGGCAGCGCCCCCCTCCAACTCAGGCCTTGCCCATCGCGCGCCGGAACGTCTCGCGCCCGCGCAACTGCTTGGCATAGGCCAGCAGCTTTTCATTCTCCATCGGGAACTTGGCCGAGAACGCCCAGTTCAGGCAATGTACCGCGATGATATCGGGGATCGTCATCTTGTCGCCCATCAGGAACGGCCCCTTCAGATAGGTCGCCAGCCGGTCACAGTTGCGGGCATATTCCCATTTCAGGCTCTCTTTGACCTCGGGCAGGCGCTTGTCCTTGGGCAGGACAAAGCTGTGGCGCGCGCCGGTCCACAGCACGGCATCCAGCTCGTCCAGGATCATGTTGGTCAGGCCGTCCTGGCGCGCCCGTTCGATTGTACCAGCAGGATAGGTCATACCGCCATGTTTGTCGGCCAGATAGGTCAGGATCGCGGTTGAATCCGTCAGCACCTCTCCCCCGTCGATCAGCGCCGGGATTTTGCCCGAGGGGTTGTGGTCATAGGCTTCTTCAGAGTGGGGCGCCACCTTGATCTGTTCATATGGCTGGCCCAGTTCTTCGAGCATCCACATGACACGTGCGGCGCGGCTGTAGGTTTCGCCGATGACTTGGTACATTGAGTTCTCCCTGCTGTCGCGTTCTCCGCCCCCTAGGAAAGGTAAAGTGGCGGAAAATATCCAGAATAACCTAACGTCGGCTTAGCATCGCCAAACGGATCAACATGCGTTCTACCAGCGCCATAGCCGGTGCCGTTTGCCCGGCCGAGCGCAGTTTCAGATCGGTGTCCGTCAGGATGGTCAGCGCGTTTTCCAGCTTGGCCGCGCCCCAGCCCTGCGCCTGGCGCTGCATCCGTTCCTTTTGTTTGAAGCTGCCGGGAATGAACACGCGGCCGCCGGGGTTGGCGGCGACGGCATAAAGCGTGCGGAAATGCCGGGTGGCGCCGATGCACAAGGACACCGGGTTGGCCCCCTGCGCCTGCATCTTTTTCAGCACCGGGTCCAGCTCGGCCGTGCGGCCCTCGGCGACGATGTTCAAAACGTCATCCAGCGCGGCCTCGGTCGAGGCAGGGGCGCAGGCACTGACATCCTCGGGTGACACGGGCGTATCATCGCCGCGTTTGTAGAGCGCCAGTTTTTCCAGTGTCTGGCGGAAATCCCCGGGCGGCAGATCTCGGGCCAGAGCAGTCAGATCCTGCATCACGCCATTGTCCAGTTTGGTCAGCCCGGCGCGCGCCAGGTCGGCCTCGATTTCCTCGCGGGTGGGAGGATCGTCATACAGGGCAGCGGCAAAAGCGTTCGGGTGCCCCTCGAAGGCCTTACGGATTTTCGAGGCCGGTTTCAGCGCGCCCGCACTGACGATGATCTGGGCGTCGCCTTCGGCCCAGTCCTCTAGCGCTTGCAGGATCGCCTTGGCGGCGTTGACGTCCGTGGCATCCTCGACAAAGGCGACACGGGGCCCGGGGAAAAAACTGATCTCTTTGACCGCATCCAGCAACAGGGCCGGATCTTTGCGCAGATCACCAGCGGGGATACGGGTCAGGCGCATTTCCTCTTCGCCAGCCGGGCCAATCAGGGCGGCGATGACTTCTTGGCGTTTCAGGGCCACTCGCATGGCATCACCGCCATAGATCAACAGCCCGGTTTTGCCCGCGTCAGGGGCCGAGAAATACCGCGCGGCCTCGCGGCCCGACAGTTTCATTCCGCGATCTCCGGCGAGGCGGCGATCAACCGGGTCACGATCCGATCAGCCAACATCACCGCCAGCCGTTCCCGCGCGTCTTGTTCCGAGGCCCGCGTCGCCACGGTGCTGGACGTGGTGGAATAGCCGGTAAAGCCCGTAACCGTACCCTGGGTCAGCACCTGCTGGCTGTACCCGTCGCGCAGCGCATAGTCGGCCTGACCCACGATGTTGAACCGCGTGGTGGTGTTGTCCGCAGACACGGCCATGCGTTCCTGATCATAGGTCAAATCATAGCTCAGCTGATACTGCCCCGAGGCCGCGCGCCCCAGCCGGTTTTCCAACTCTTGCACCAGCAGTTGCTGATCGCGGTCGCTGGGCGCATCCACGGTGATTTGCGATTGCAGTTTGCTGGCCGCACCCGAGGGCCCATAGGCCGGGGCAAAGCCGCAGCCCGCAACGGCCGCAGCGCAGATCAACAAGGCAAGGCGTTTAGACAACCACATTCACGATGCGTCCGGGCACAACAATCAGCTTTTTCGGTGTGGCCCCATCCAGAGCCTTGACCACAGCATCCTGCGCCAGCGCCAGCTTTTCAACCTCTTCCTTGGGCATATCCTTGGGCACGCTGATTTCCGCGCGGCGTTTGCCGTTGATCTGGATCGGCAGGGTGACTGCATCATCGACCAGCATCTTTTCATCCGCGACGGGCCACGCGGCGGTGGCGATCAGGCCCTCACCCCCCAAAAGCTGCCAGATTTCCTCGGACAGGTGGGGGGTCATGGGCGACATCAGCTGCGCCAGAACCCGCGCAGCCTGGGTTTTCGCGCCCTTGCCCGCCTTGGATTTCGCCAAGGTGTTGGTGAAGCCATAGAGCTTCGCGATCGAGGCGTTGAAGCCAAAGCTTTCGATCCCGCCAGTCACATCGTGGATGCATTTGTGCATCGCGCGCAGCAGGGCCTCGTCTTCTTTGGCGTTGTCGGCGGCGTCCATGCCCGCGACGTCATTGGCGATCCGGAAAACACGCGCCAGGTGCTTGGCCGCAGCCTCGGCCCCTGCGGCGGTCCATTCCACGTCACGCTCGGGGGGCGAGTCGCTCAGCACGAACCAGCGCGCGGTATCGGCGCCGTATTGCTGGATGATCTGCACCGGGTCCACGACGTTGTTTTTCGACTTGGACATCTTGGCCGAGGGCACGATGGACACCTCGGTCCCGTCCTCCAGATAGCCCTTGCCCTCGCGCAGCGTCACCTCTTCGGGATAGTGATACACGGGGCGGCCATCGGCGCCGGTGGTCTTGTAAATCGCGTGGGTCACCATGCCTTGGGTGAACAGGGCGTTGAACGGCTCTTTGGATTTCTCGGGCAGGTGGCCGCAGATGCTCATCGCGCGGGCAAAGAAGCGCGAGTACAGCAGGTGCAGAATCGCGTGTTCAATACCGCCGATATACTGATCGACGTTCATCCAGTATTCCGCATCCGCCAGATCGGTGGGCGTGTCGGCACGCGGGGCAGTGAAGCGGGCGAAATACCAGCTGGAGTCCACAAACGTGTCCATCGTGTCGGTTTCGCGCTGCGCAGGCTTACCGCATTTGGGGCAGGTGCAATCGCGCCACGTCGGGTGACGGTCCAGCGGGTTCCCGGGGATGTCAAAGCTGACGTCATCGGGCAGGCGAACCGGCAGGTTTTCCTTTTTCTCGGGCACCACGCCACAGTCATCACAATGGACAACAGGGATGGGGCAGCCCCAATAGCGCTGACGCGACAGGCCCCAGTCGCGCAGGCGGAATTTCGTCACGCCCTGACCGATGCCGTTCGCCTCGCAGTGGTCCACGGCGGCAATCACGGCCTCGTCCCCGGTTTGCAGCTCGGCCCCGGCGAAACCTTTGACATAGCGGACTTTGTCGGTTTTCACCGGCACAAAGGCGGCGTTTTCGGGATAGTCGCCCTCGATGGGTTCAAAGGTCGGGATGATCGGCAGATCGTATTTGGTGGCGAATTCAAAGTCGCGTTCGTCATGCGCCGGGCAGGCGAAAATCGCGCCGGTGCCGTAATCCATCAGGATGAAGTTGGCGATCCACACCGGCAGTTCCCAGTTCGGGTCCAGCGGGTGTTTGACAGTCAGCCCTGTGTCAAAGCCCAGCTTTTCAGCGGTTTCAATCGCCTCGGCGGTGGTGCCGCCTTTGCGGGCCTCGGCGCAGAATTCCGCGACCTCGGCGCGCTGGGCCTCCAGTTCCTTGGCCAGCGGGTGATCGGGCGAGATGCCCACGAAGGACGCGCCCATCAGCGTGTCGGGACGGGTGGTATAGACCTCGATCTCGCCCCCATCCGTGCGTTCAAAGCTGAATTGCAGCCCGCGCGATCTACCGATCCAGTTGGCCTGCATCAGTTTCACCTTGGCGGGCCAGTCATCCAGTCCGTCCAGCGCGTCCAGCAGCTCTTCAGAGAAATCAGAGATCTTGAAGAACCATTGGGTCAGCTCGCGGCGCTCTACCTCGGCGCCCGAGCGCCAGCCCTTGCCGTCGATCACCTGTTCGTTGGCCAGAACGGTCATGTCGACCGGGTCCCAGTTCACCACGGCGTTTTTGCGATACACCAGACCCTTTTCGATGAAGTCGATGAACATCGATTGCTGCTGGCCATAGTATTCCGGGTCACAGGTCGCGAACATCCGGGTCCAATCCAGCGCAAAGCCCAGCGGCTTCATCTGGCCGACCATGGTGTCGATATTGTCGTACGTCCAATCCTTGGGGTGCCCACCGCTGGCCATGGCCGCGTTTTCCGCAGGCATCCCGAAGGCATCAAAGCCCATCGGGTGCAGCACGTTGTGCCCGGTGGACATCTTATAGCGCGCGATCACGTCGCCCATGGTGTAGTTGCGCACGTGCCCGATATGGATGCGTCCCGAGGGGTAGGGGAACATCTCTAGCACATAGTATTTCGGCTTGTCGTCGCTGCGGACGGCCTTGAAGGTTTCAGCCTTGTCCCAGGCTTCTTGCCATTTGGCTTCGATTTCGCCGGCAGAATAGCGCGTCATATCGGGCGGACCTTTCCTAAAGCGTGAATTCGCTGTGTCGGAAGGGGTGATAGGCCCACGCGGGCTTGTGGTCTAGGGGGTAGTCAGGAAAACCGGGTCTGTATCCCCGGAAAACTCACGTTTATACTCGCTATCAGTGAGGCGGTATTGTTAATGAAAATCCTTTTTATTCATCAGAACTTTCCAGGGCAGTACAAGAATCTGGCCCCGGCTCTGGCTGCACAGGGTCATCATTGCGTTGCCCTGACGCTACGAGTGAAAAAGCCAACCACCTGGCAGGGCGTGCGTGTATTGCCCTATGGCATTCAGCGCCGACAAGGCCAAGGCATCCACCCCTGGGTGCAGGATTTCGACACCAAGGTGATCCGCGCCGAGGCGTGCTTTGCCGCCGCACTTAAGCTGCGGGCTCAGGGGTTTACCCCTGATATCATTGTCGCGCATCCCGGCTGGGGGAATTGATGTTCCTGCGCGATGTGTGGCCCTCGGCCAGGATCGGGCTGTATTGCGAGCTGTATCATCTGTCCGGCCCCAATCATGTTGGCTTTGACCCCGAGTTTCAGCCCAAGACCGGCGAAGCCGAGGCTTTGCGCATCCGGTTGAAAAACCTCAACAACCTGGTGCATTTCCCGGTGGGCGATATGGGCCTGTCGCCAACGCAGTTCCAGGCGGGGACTTTCCCGCCCGAATGGCGCAAGAAAATCAGCGTCATTCATGACGGCATCAACACCAATATGTTGGTGCGCAACGACGCCGCCCGATTCGAGCTGCCCGATGGCTCGGTGGTGACACGCGACGATGAGGTGATCACTTTTGTGAACCGCAACCTCGAACCCTACCGGGGCTATCATATCTTCATGCGTGCGCTGCCCCGGCTGTTGAAAGAACGGCCCAAGGCCAAGGTGCTGATCGTGGGCGGGGACGAGGTCAGCTATGGCGCTCGGGCCCCCAAGGGCAAGACGTGGAAGCAGATCTTCATCGACGAGGTCCGGGGGCGCATCCCGACCCCTCTTTGGGACAACGTGCATTTCCTGGGGCGCATTCCCTATGACAAATTCGTCAGTCTTTTGCAGGTCAGTCGGGTGCATGTCTATCTGACCTACCCGTTTGTTCTGTCCTGGTCCCTGTTCGAAGCCATGTCCACCCAGGCTGCTATCGTTGCCAGCTCGACCGCACCGGTGATCGAGGCGATTGAACACGATCAGAACGGCCGTTTGGTCGATTTCTTCGACCAAGACGCGCTGGTCGAAGAGGTCTGTGCCCTGTTGGATGACACCGAAACGCGCGAACGTTTGGGTCAGGCCGCACGGGCTCATATGGTCGAAAACTACGATCTTCAAAAGGTATGTTTGCCGCGACAGCTGGAATGGATTCAGACGCTATATGACATGGAGCCGGGACAAGTTCATGACTGAGCAAGAAACCTATCTGCTGACCGCCGCGCAAATCAAAGCCATGGAAGGGGTGCAGAAAACTCATTTCCTGAACCCGAACGCCAAACGGGTGAACAAATCCCTGGGGGACGCCACGGGGCTGACCGGTTTGGGTGTTCATCTGATCGAGGTGCAGCCCGGGCATGAAACCACCGAAACCCACGCGCATCATCACGAAGACGAATGCGTGTATGTTCTGTCTGGTAACGCGACGGCTGTGATCGGCGAGCAGCGCCATGCAATCGGGCCGGGTGATTTCATCGGATACCGCGCTGGCGGGCAGGCGCACACGATCCTGAATACTGGGGCAAAACCCTGAGATTATTGGTGATCGGGCAACGTCTGGCGCATGACGTTGCCGATTACCCGAACAAGGCCAAACGCATCTTTCGCAATGCAAGTCTTCCGTGGACGCTGGTCAACCACGCAGATCTGGAAGAACTGGAAGGCTCGGTCGGCAAAAAATAACCCCGCCAAGCATGCGCAGGCGGGGTCAGATTCTCAATGCCAAGGTGGGATCAGAAGGCTCGGTCTGCCACACGCAGCTGACGGGCCCGGGTCAGGATCGCATCCTCGATCGCGCGCTGCGTGCTGGTGCTGACGGGTTTGCCACCCCGGGTCTGCATGGCCACCAGCAACGAACGGGCCTCAAGCGCAGGATCCTTCACATACACCGTCGCGCGATACGATCGGCCTCCGCCCGGAGGCGTACCATATCCTGTCACGATGACTCCGGTGAACGGATCAACCGATTGCACGGGCAAGAAGTTCAGGATCTCAAGCGCAGCGTTCCAGATATAGCGGTTTACCGCCACTTCCAAATCGTTGTTGCGCGGACGGAACAAATCAGTGATCGAGGATTTGTTTTGTTGCAAACCAGCCTGGCGGGCCAGTTCAGGCGCCAAAATGACATCCATATCATCGTCACGCCGGTTGTCAGGCTGTGCAGATTGGTCCGAACCACGGCTGCACCCGGCCACAGCCACAGCCGCGATCAGCGCAAGGGTCATTGGTTTCATCAAAGTAAGTGCCATGGGTTCGCCCGGTCCTCAGATCTTCGTCACATACCTATCCAACCCCTAAGGACGTCGCAAGGTCTTAGTCAGACCCGCGAATCGTCCAGCAGCAAGGTTCCGCCCGAAACGGGTGTGGCAAAGCTGCACCATGTAGCGCACTTTCAGCCACAGGGGGTGCGGTACACTTGCAAACTGCCCACAAAAAGAGCGACACAACCGCCATACCCAAATCGGATTCCCCGTTTTGGGCGCATGATTGGAAAACCGAGGGAAAAAATTATGAAAAAGCTTCTCCTTGCTTCGACCGCTCTGATCGCTGGCGCCAGCGCAGCAGCAGCCGATATCACCTTTTCGGGCTTTGGCCGTTTTGGTCTGAGCTACCGCGACGGCGCAGCTCGCGAAACGCTGGTTGAGCAGCGTCTGCGTATCAACATCACCGGTACTGCAAAATCGCAGAACGGTATCGCTTTCCGTGCACAGACCCGTATTCAGTGGAACGATGGTGGTACTGGTGGTCACGGTGCTGCTGGTGACGCAGTCGCTATGGCGGGTAACACCATTTATGGCGCGGCATTCCACGCCTCTGCTGGTGGCCTGACCTTGTCTGTTGGTAACGTCTCGGCGGCTGAAGCCACTCCTGGCCACTACGCTGGCGGTATTGGTTACACCGGCGTCATGTTCGTTGACCCCTGGTCGGTTGGCCTCTTGGGTGAAGACATCGGTTTCACTGCGGATGCACCCGGTGGTGACTACGGTGTGGTCATGGCCACGTACCAATCTGGCCCGTTCACCGTCCGTGCTTCTATCTCGGAAGGCACCGGCCCCTCGGGCGCATCCGAGCGTAAGCACCTGGGCGTAACCTACGCCGACAACGGCTACGTTGTTGCTCTGTCGCATCAGGAATCGTCGCTGGCCGCTGAAGACATCACCAAGCTGTATGTCCAAGGTGCCCTGGGCGGCGCAACCGTTGGCCTGTTCATCGATGACTCGGCAGCTGGTAACGCCGTTGGCCTGACCGGCACCATGTCGGTTGGCGCTGGTACCTCGGTTACCCTGACCGCCGTTGAGCTGGCCGCTGGCGGCAGCAACGTTGGTGTTGGTGTAAACCACGATCTGGGCGGCGGCGTGTCGTTCGCTGCAGGTATTGCTGACATGAACGGCCGCACCCGCGGTGAAGCCGGCGTTGTCTTCAACTTCTAAGTTGAGCAACCAGTCTTAAGGGAAGAGCGGGCCAAGTGCCCGCTCTTTTCTTTTGGGGTGGCGTCTTTGACTGTCCCACGATTTTGTGATTCATGTCAGGCGCAGCAACCCCGAGGCCCCCATGTCCCTATCCGAAATTCAGACCCGTATCGCCAAGGCCGAAGAAACCGCAGGCCGCCCCTTGGGCAGCACCCAACTGATCGCAGTGTCCAAAGTGCAACCCAATGATAGGGTCCAGACCGTTCTAAATCAGGGCCATCGCCTGTTTGGCGAAAACAAGGTGCAAGAGGCCGCTGGCAAATGGCCCGCCTTCCTCGAAGACTTCCCCGACGCACAGGTTCATCTGATCGGTCCGCTGCAAACCAACAAAGCGCGCCAGGCGATGCAGCTGTTTCAGGCCATCCACTCGGTCGACAGGCCGAAATTGGCCAACACTCTGGCCCGTCTGGCCCAGGAACTGGGCCATTGCCCCGACCTGTTCATCCAGGTGAACACCGGCGAAGAGCCGCAAAAAGCAGGCATCCTGCCCGCCCAGACCGACGCCTTCATCGCCGAATGCCGCGCACTGGACCTGCCGATCCGAGGCCTCATGTGCATCCCCCCGGTCGACGAAGAGCCCAGCCTCCACTTCGCCCTACTCAAGAAAATCGCCGATCGAAACGACCTTGATCAGCTGTCCATGGGCATGTCCGGCGACTTCGAAAAAGCCATCGCGCAAGGCGCCACACATGTCCGCGTCGGCTCGGCCATTTTCGGCGCGCGCGACTACGGCTAACGCCTTCTTTGCTCCGACAATACTCTGGGGGAGCGCCGACAGGCGCGGGGGCAACGCCCCAAATCAGCCATCCTCATCCAACTTGGGCGACGGGCGGTCCAGCTTCAGTTCAGCCTCAGAAAACAGGATCGGCATCCGCACACCGGGAACGCCACCAAGCTCAATCTGCATCCCGCGCGCCTGTACCTGAGGATCGGCAAAGACCTCTGCCATATCATTGATGGGGCCTGCGGGAATGCCACGCGCCTCACACCCCTCCAGCAGTTGAGCCTTGGTCAGCTTGCGGGTCTCGGCCATCAGCAGATCAATCATCTGATCCCTGTTTTGGATGCGATCCGCATTCTTCAGAAACTCGGGCGCCTCGGCCATCCAATCCACCCCTAACAATCCGCAAAGCCGTTGATATTGCCCATCATTTCCGGTGGCGATGATGATGAACCCATCCGCGCAATCAAACACCTGATAGGGGGTCAGGTTGGGGTGATAATTCCCTGTCCGGCCCGGCGGCACCCCGGTGCTCAGATAGTTCATCGCCTGGTTCGCCGTCGCGGCCACCGCGCAATCCAGCAGCGCCATGTCGATATGCTGGCCTTGGCCCGTGCGTTCGCGTTGATACAGCGCGGCCAAAATTCCGGTGACCGAGTACATCCCGGTAAACAGGTCCGTCACCGCCACGCCTGCGCGTTGGGGCTGCCCGTCAGGGTCGCCGGTGATCGACATCAGCCCGGACATGCCCTGGATGATATAGTCATATCCCGCGCGATGCGCATAGGGGCCGGTTTGTCCGAATCCAGTGATCGAGCAATAGATCAGCCTTGGATTGAGCTCGCGCAGCGACTGATAATCCAGCCCATATTTTGCCAATCCACCGACCTTGAAATTCTCGATCAGAATGTCTGCGTCGCGCACCAGTTCGCGGACCTTTTCCTGCCCTTCGGGTGTCCGGAAATCCACTGTGATCGAGTGTTTTCCACGGTTGCAGGAATGAAAATAGGCGGCGGTCTTGTCGTCTTCGCGCTCGATGAACGGAGGCCCCCACTGGCGGGTGTCATCGCCTGCGGGGCTTTCTATCTTAAGGACTTCGGCCCCCAGATCCGACAAGGCCTGACCCGCCCAGGGGCCGGCCAGGATACGGGCCAGTTCAACGACCTTCAGTCCGTCCAGAGGCGTGCTCATCAGGCGTTCAGTGCCTTGTCCAGCAGGGCCTTGAGGTCGGTATAGGACATGTTCGAGTGTTTCTTCCCATCGATAAACAGCGTCGGCGTGCTGTCCACGTCGTCGGCTTTCACGTTGTCCTGGAACCAGGTGTACAGGCTTTGCGCCTTTGCGCCGTCGTTCAGGCAGGTGTCCAGCTGTTCCTCGGTCAGGCCCGCGATGCGGCCCACTTTGCGCAGGTTTTCCACGATCACGCCCGGATCACCCGATCCGATCCAGGATTTCTGGTCGGCATACAGCAGGTCCGAAATGCCAAAGAACTTGGCCGGGTCACAGCGTGCAACCATGGCGGCCCACAGGCCGGGGCGGTCGAAATACACGTCGCGATAGACGAATTTCACCAGTCCGGTGTCCACGTATTCGGATTTGATCTTTTTCAGCGGGCCATTGTGGAAAGTGGCGCAATGCGGACAGGTGAACGAGGCATATTCCATCAGCGTCACCTTGGCGTCGGCGCTGCCCATAGTCATTTCCATGACGGGCATGGCGTCGCCTTCGGACCCTTCGGCTAGGGCGGCCAGCGGAGGCATCGCGTCCTGTTTGCGGGTCAGCGCCCATGCGCCGCCCAAAACGGCAGCCGATCCAATGACGCCAAGTGCAAGTCTGCGGTCCATGTGTAAGCCTTTCTAAAGTTTCGACTTGGTTATTACGTTTTTCGCCAGTCTTTCAAGCGCCTGACGCAGGTCTGTGTCACCGACCTCGCGCGTAAGTGATTGTGCCTCTTTTTCGGCAGCGGGATCGGGGGGCTTGGGCTGGGATTTTCTGCGGTAGGTGAAATCTGCCTGACCTTCGGCAAATCCGGTGGCGGCCGTCTGGGTGATCCGAATGCGCGAAATGGCGTTATAGCCATAGATCCCGTTCACCTTGGCGCGAATCTGCTCTTTTTGCATTTCCAACATCGGAGCCTGCGCGCCCGTGGTCAGCAGGGTCAGCGTGGCCCCGAAGCTGCCTTTGCGCCCGAATTTCACATCAATTGGCCGGGCGATGGCAGCGATATCTTCGCCGACAACATCCGGCCAATGGGTCAGCAGCCGGGATTCAGCAAAGCCACGCTGCTCGCCAGCCTTACGTATCCGCGCCTGCAACAGGCTGGACGTGCGGGCGAAACCCTTGGTCGTGCTGGGGCGCGTGGCCATGACTTGCTTCCTTTTCCTGAGCGCTATTCTAGTATCGCGAACCAAAGACGCCAGCAGATTGCGACCTGACAGGGGATAAACATTGCGTGACGAAATGACAGATCAGGCCGGGGTGCTGTTGGAATGGTACGACCGCAATGCGCGGGTGATGCCCTGGCGGGTGGGGCCTGCGGATCGTCTGGCGGGTGTGTTGCCTGATCCCTACCGGGTTTGGCTGTCCGAGGTGATGTTGCAACAAACCACGGTGGCAGCGGTCAAAGACTATTTCCACCGGTTCACCACCCGCTGGCCGGATGTGCATGCGCTGGCTGCCGCGCGGGACGAGGACGTGATGGGCGAGTGGGCCGGTCTGGGGTATTACGCCCGCGCCCGCAACCTGCTGAAATGCGCACGCGTGGTATCCGGCGAACTGGAGGGTGTGTTCCCCGCCTCGCACAAAGAGCTGCTGAAGCTGCCCGGGATCGGGCCCTATACGGCTTCGGCCATTGCCTCGATCGCGTTTGATTTGCCCGAAACCGTGGTGGATGGGAATGTCGAGCGGGTGATGGCGCGGGTCTATGACATCCACACGCCACTGCCACGGGCCAAGCCTGAACTGACCGCGCTGGCGGCGGCGCTGACGCCCGCCCAACGCCCCGGAGACTATGCCCAGGCGGTGATGGATCTGGGCGCCACCCTCTGTACTCCGCGCAATCCGGCCTGCGGTATCTGCCCCTGGCGCGATCCCTGTCTGGCGCGACAGGCCGGAACCGCGCCCGAATTGCCCAAGAAAGAACCCAAAAAGCCGAAACCCACTCGCCTTGGCATTGCCTATGTCGCCAGGCGTCAGGATGGAGCGTTTCTGCTGGAACGGCGCCCAGACAAAGGTCTGCTGGGCGGGATGCTCGGCTGGCCGGGGTCCGAATGGAACGATGCCCCCGCTGAGGCCCCACCGATGCAGGCCGACTGGCGAGAATTGCCCGCCGAAGCCCTGCACACCTTCACTCATTTTCACCTGCGTTTGCGTGTGATGGTCGCGGATGTTCCCGACCACACACCTGATCGCGGCGAATTCCACCCGCACGCGACATTTCGCCCTTCGGATTTGCCGACCGTGATGCGAAAGGCATTTGACCTGGCACGATCCGAGTTCAACAATGACGACGGACGCGCCTGAACCGGAGCCATATCATGAGCACCCCGATCTCTGCTTTCCGCCGTGCAGTACCCTTTTGGTTGTCGCTGGGGCTGGTCCCCTTGGCTTGGATCGGCGCGGTTTATGGCGGCTGGACGGTGATCCTGTTGCCGCTGTTGGGCTGGTGGGTGTTCACCGGGCTGGACGCATTGATGGGGATGGAGTTGCACAACCCCGATCCCCAGACGGATGACTCTCAACTGTTCTGGTATCGCCTGATTACGTTGATCTGGTTCCCCGTGCAGGGCCTGACTCAGTTCGGGCTGATCTGGTACGTGACCCACACCGGGCATCTGGACCTGCTGGAAAAGATCGTGCTGTTTTTCGGCGTTGGGGTGCTGAGCGGCACCATCGGGATCGTCTACAGCCACGAGCTGATGCACCAGAAAAACAATCTGGAACGCTGGCTGGGCGATCTGTTGTTGGCGACGGTGCTGTATTCGCATTTTCGCTCGGAGCACCTGTTGGTTCATCATGTCCATGTCGGGACCCCGCGCGACGCGGTGACCGCGCGCTATAACGAAGGATTCCACCGGTTTTTTGTGCGGGTTCTGTTCGAATGCCTGTTCTCGGCCTGGATGGCGGAAAAGGCGCTGCTGGCGCGGCGGGGGCTGTCGATGTTCAGCCTGCGCAATCCGTTCTGGCGCTATGCCGTCCTGCAACTGGCCGCTTTGGTGCTGGCGTTCTGGCTGGGCGGGCTCGAGGGCGTAGCCCTGTTCATCGTACAGGCCGCCAGCGCCGTCTGGCAGCTGGAGATGACCAACTATGTCGAACATTACGGCCTGACCCGGAAATACCTGGGGGACGGGAAATACGAACATGTGAAACCGCATCACAGCTGGAACGCGGCGCATAAGGCGACGAATTGGCTGTTGATCAATTTGCAGCGCCACTCGGACCACCACTACAAACCCGACCGACGGTTCCCCCTGTTGCAAACCTATGACGCGACCAAGGCGCCGCAATTGCCCTTTGGGTATCCGTTGATGGCAGCTATGGCGATGATCCCACCCCTGTGGCGCCGCCGGATGAACCCGCGTGTCCGGGCCTGGCGCAAGACCTACTATCCTGAGATCGAGGATTGGACGCCCTACAAACGTGGAACCCATTGAATCGCCAGATTGGCAATTTAGTGCAGATGACCCCCTCTGATTCGCTATTGATCGTAACTATTGTGCAGTATATAGCATTATAGTGCATAGCGAAGCAGAGGGAGGACGCCATGCCCAGCTACATTCCTTACGGGGCCTACTGGTCTACGCCTTTTGCGCGTTGGCAAGGGAGCCTGTCACATCTGAACTCGATCGAGCTGTCGGCGCATGTTACAAAATCTGCCCTGGCCGCGCGCGATATCGCCACGGATCAGATTGATTTCTGTGCCTATGGCATGACCGTGATCCAACCGGGCTGTTTCTATGCGACCCCGTGGTTCACCGCGATGATCGGGGCGGAAAATCTGGGCGGGCCGACGATGAACCAGGCTTGTGCAACCGGGCCGCGCCTGTTGGCCGCCGCTATGGGTGAAATCGCGCAGGGTCTGGCCGGGACAGTGTTGATTGCCTCGGGGGATCGGACCTCGAACGGGGCGCATGTGTATTATCCTGCGCCCTCTGGCCCCGGCGGCACCGGTCAGTCCGAGGATTGGGTTCTGGGCAGCTTTAACTATGATCCCTGGGCCAAGGGTGCGATGGTCCAGACGGCCGAGAACGTAGCCGCGCGCTTTGGCATCGACACGGCCGAGCAGCACGAGGTCGTCCTGCACCGACAGGCGCAATATCAGGATGGCCTGGCCGATGATCGCGCGTTTCAGAAACGCTATATGGACGCGGCATTCGACGTGCCTGACGCGCGGTTCCGCAAGACGGTGGCGACTCTGGACGGGGACGAGGGCGTTTACCCCTCCAAGGCCGAGAAACTGGCGACGCTGAAGCCTGTTGTCCCCGGTGGCACCGTGACCTTTGCCGGTCAGACGCATCCCGCAGACGGGGCCGCTGGCATGATCGTTGTGGACAGCGCCGAGCGGGCCGCTGAGATGGTGGGCGGTGCCAATCCGGTGATCGAGGTGCTGGGCATCGCCCAGGCGCGCGAGGAAAAGGGCTTCATGCCCGCCGCGCCGATCAAGGCGGCCGAAAATGTGTTGTGCCAGACGGGCCTGCAGATCAGCGATATCGACGTGTTCAAATCCCACAATCCGTTCGCGGTGAACGACATCGCCTTTGCGCGGGCGTTCGATCTGGATTGGCGGGGGATGAACAACTATGGCTCGTCGCTGATCTGGGGGCACCCACAGGGGCCGACCGGCCTGCGCGCGATGATCGAGATGATCGAAGAGCTGGAAATCCGCGGCGGTGGTATCGGCCTGTTCCAAGGCTGTGCGGCCGGGGATTCCGCGATGGCGGTGATCCTCAAAGTCACCTGACCCAAACGAAAAAGCCCCGCTGGGCGAACCAGCGGGGAGGTTGGTGCCATGTTAGGCCACAGGCACCGGCGGTAAACTGATTGGCTTAGTTCGCCATCTCGGCGCGGATTTGCTGGCGGAACACGTCGATGGGCACGGTTTTGCCCTCGCTTTGCGTGTTCCAATAGGTCCATCCGTTGCAGCTGGGCGCGCCTTCCAATGCGGCACCGACCTGGTGGATCGAGCCCTTAACCCCATCCGCCACCAGCGATCCATCAGCGCGGACCTTGGCGATCTGGCCCCGCGCGTTGGTCAGGATCTGGCCGGGGCGCAGCATGCCGCGTTCAACCAGCTGGCCAAAGGGCACGCGAGGCGCTGCGCGTTTGGATGCGCTGACCGTCAGAGCCTCGCGATCAAATTTTTGCACGCTGTCCAGACGTTTCTGGGCGACCTTGCGATAGGCCTCTTCGCGTTCGATGCCGATGAAATCACGTCCCAGCATCTTGGCCACGGCGCCGGTGGTGCCAGTGCCAAAGAACGGGTCCAGCACCACGTCACCGGGGTTGGTCGACCCGACCAGAACACGGTGCAGCAAGCTTTCGGGTTTTTGGGTGGGATGGGCTTTATCGCCGTTGTCATCCTTCAGGCGCTCACCCCCATTGCAGATCGGCAGAACCCAATCGCTGCGCATCTGGATGCCTTCGTTCAGGGCTTTCAGCGCCTCGTAGTTGAAGGTGTATTTCGCGCCTTCGGACTTCGACGCCCAAATCATCGTTTCATGCGCGTTGGTAAACCGTTTGCCGCGGAAGTTGGGCATCGGGTTCGATTTGCGCCAGACCACATCGTTCAGGATCCAATAGCCCGCGTTCTGCAACGCAGCGCCCACCCGAAAGATGTTGTGATAAGAGCCGATCACCCAAATAGCCCCATTGGGTTTGAGCAATCGGCGAGCTGCGGCCAGCCAGTCTTGGGTAAATCTGTCATATGCCGCAAAAGAGGAAAACTGATCCCAGGCATCATCCACGGCGTCCACCTTGGAATTGTCCGGACGGTGCAGATCGCCTTTTAGCTGAAGGTTATAGGGCGGGTCTGCAAAAATCAGGTCGATCGAATTCTCGGGCAGACTGTTCATCATCTCGATGCAGTCGCCAGCAAGAATTGTGTTTAGAGGGAGCGCCGGAGCGCCCTGTTCGTTGGTCTTGGTCTTCATTCTCTGCCTCAAAATCCACGGCGCTTTTGCGCTCTTTGGTTTGAGACAAAGATAATTCAAATGGGATTCCGCGTCAAATTCTTTTTTGAATCAGTCACTTACATTTTTCTGTTGATACAAGATATTGTGGACCGGTTTGAACGAACGTCTATGGTGTGGGGTCACGCCCAGATTTACCAGCGCCTCGCGGTGTTGTTTCGAGGGGTAACCGGCGTTTTTCTCCCAGCCATAACCGGGGAACTGTTGCCCTAACTCCACCATCAGTTGATCACGCCTTATTTTCGCCACAATTGAGGCCGCTGCGATGGACACGGAAAGGGCATCGCCCTTGATCACCGCTTGCGACGGAAGGGTCAGGTCGCGGGGAATCATGTTGCCGTCGATCAGGGCAAAATCTGGCTGCTGCGGCAGGCCCTGAATGGCGCGGACCATCGCGATGTGACTGGCCCGCAGGATGTTGTGTGTGTCGATTTCCTCGACACTGGCATGGGCAACTGAGATTTGGGCGACCTCTTGCAGCTCGTCGAGCACGGCCAAGCGTTTCTTGGCAGACAGTTTTTTGGAATCGTTCAGCCCGGCGGGAATGCGATCGGGATCCAAAATAACGGCAGCGGCGGTGACGGGCCCGGCCAGGGGCCCGCGGCCGACCTCGTCCACGCCAGCGATCCGGGCATAGCCCTGCGCATGCACGGACGTTTCAATGGAATAATCAGGAGCAGTCATGCCCATGTTGAAACCGATGCAAAGGCAGCGCGCAAGGTCGAAATCGGCGCAATCCTAGTCGGCGGGCAGGGCCTGCCAGATCTGTTGCAGATGCACAGGGACATCCCCACCGCAGGATTGGGTGGCGGCCGAGCAGGCATCCCGCAGCCCTCGCAGGATTTCCGCCTTTTTGGCGTCGTTCAATCGCGAGCGGGGCAAGGGCACCGCCAGCGTGCCAATCGCCTCGCCCTCGGGCCCAAAGAACGGCATACCGAATGACATGATATCGCGGGTATAGAACTGGTCGGAATAGCCATAGCCCACGGCGCGGATCTGCTGGATCAGGTGCAACATATCTGACCGGGTGATGATCGTGTTGGGCGCATAGGACGACATGTCAACGGATAGGGCCGTGTCGATCACGCCCTCGGGGCCAAAGGCCATCATCGTTAATCCCGACGAGGTCGCATGCAGGGGCAGCATCTCGCCCTGATCAAAGATCACCCTAAGCCCATGGCGCAAAGGATCCGCATGATACAGCGGGGACATATAGGCGCCTTGCAGCAAGGACGCGTGGACCAATTCTCCGAGCGTGTCCGCCAACTGATCCACCACGGGCACGACAGCGCTGCGGATCGGAAAGTGCTTTTCCCGAACCGAGGCCAGACGCAACAGCGCCGGTCCCAGCCGGTATTTGCGGGTTTCGGGGTGTTGTTCCAGGAATCCGTTTGCCTCCAGCTCGACCAGGTGTCGACGCACGGTTGCTTTGTCCCCACCGCTAAGGCGCACGAAACTGGCCAATCCAATTTCGCCACGATCCGAGGAAAAATGAGACAACAGCCGAAGCGCCTTGGTGATCGTGCCCATTTGGTTTGTGCCCCTTGTCGTGATTGATCGCACTGGCGCGGTTGTTTGTGTTGACAGGTCCCGCTGCGGACGTCATCAATATTTGATTATAGGGTGTCATATAATGACATACCAGATGAATACCCATCGCCACCCGGTTTTTCGCCGTCCAGATTCAGCCCGAACAAGAGACAGACCTATGCTTGACCAATCCCGAATTGATGATCTGCGTGATGCGCCGGTGCCCGCGTTCCAACACATCATTGACGGAGAACACTGCCCGGCCTCGGATGGGGGGCGGTACGAGGTGATTTCACCGCTGAATGGGCAGGTTCTGACCACCATGGCGCACGGTACTGTCGAAGACACCGAGGCCGCCATTGCGGCCGCGCGGCGCGCCTTTGAAGACGGGAGATGGGCGCAAATGGCCCCGGCCGCGCGCAAAAAGGTCTTGTTGAAATGGGCCGATCTGGTGGAACAAAACGCGTTAGAGTTGGCCGTTCTGGGCGTGCGTAATAACGGAACCGAAATCGGCATGGCGCTGAAGGCCGAACCCCTGTCGGCTGCCGGGACCATCCGGTACTACGCCGAGGCCCTGGACAAGATCTATGGCCAGATCGCTCCCACCGATCCGTCGGTTCTGGCGCTGGTGCATCACGAACCTGTCGGCGTGGTGGGGGCCATCGTGCCCTGGAATTTCCCCATGATGATCGGAGCCTGGAAATTCGCGCCTGCTCTGGCGGCGGGCAATTCCGTGGTGATGAAACCGGCCGAGACTGCCTCGTTGACCCTGGTGCGCCTGGCTGAACTGGCGCTCGAGGCCGGCCTCCCGCCGGGTGTGTTCAACGTTGTCACCGGCGAGGGCGCCGTGGTCGGTCAGGCGATCGGGATGTCGATGGATGTGGATGTGCTGGTCTTTACCGGGTCGGGCGGGGTTGGCCGCAGGTTGCTGGAGTACTCAGCGCGCTCGAACCTGAAACGCTGCTATCTGGAGCTGGGCGGAAAATCCCCCAACATCATATTTGCTGACGCGCCGGATCTGGGCGAGGCGGCCAAAGTCTCGGCCAATGGGATCTTCCGCAATTCCGGGCAGGTCTGCATTGCCGGGTCGCGCCTGTTGGTGGAACGCTCGGTCCAAGATGAGTTCGTGGAAAAACTGGCCCGCCACGCCGAAGCAATGACCGTTGGCGACCCGTTGGATGTGACCACAACCGCCGGGGCGGTCAATTCGGCCACGCAACTTGCCCAGAATCTGCGTTTCGTGGACGAGGCCCGTGACTTGGGCCGCACCATTCGCACAGGCGGCACCCGCATATTCGAGGACACCGGCGGCTATTTCATGGCGCCTACGATCGTGACCGGCGTCGACCCCAAGGACAGGCTGGCCACGCAAGAGGTGTTCGGCCCGGTTCTGGCCGTCATCCCGTTTGACACCGAAGAGCAAGCCCTGCAAATCGCCAACGACAGCGAATATGGCCTGGCCAGCGCGGTCTGGACAGCGAACCTGTCACGCGCCCATCGCATGATCCGCGCGCTGAGGGCCGGGGTCGTGCACGTCAACACCTATGGCGGCGCCGATGCCACCGTTCCCTTGGGCGGGGTAAAGCAATCGGGCAATGGGCACGACAAATCCCTGCACGCGTTCGACAAGTACTTTGATCTCAAAACGGCCTGGATCAAGCTCTGAGCGCCTCGATGACAGCCAGCTCTGGCCAGGTTCAGGCCCCAGTGGCCTGACGATACCAGGCAACGATCAACTGACGGTCTTCGGTGTCCATTTCGATGGCATTGGGCGGGGGCATGGCGTGGCTGCGGCCGGCTTGCAGATAGATCTGTTGCGCGTGGCGGGCCACATCGGCCTCGGTTTCCAGAACAACGCCTTTGGGCGGCCAGTGCATCCCGTCCCACGAAGGTTCGCGCGCGTGGCACATCGAGCAATTGCCAGTCACAGCGTAATAGGCGTCTTCGAACCCCGACACGCTGGCGAATTTCTGTTCCATCGGGGTCATGTCGCGGGCCTCGGCCTCGTCATAGGTTTCCATCCCCGGAACAGTGGACAGCCAGGCAATCACGATCATGATCACCACGGTCACTGCCCAGGTCCAATGCGGGCCTTTGCCGGTCTTGTGCATGGTGTTGAAGTAGTGCCGGATCGTGACCCCGGTCAGGAAAATCAGGCTGGCGATGATCCAGCTGTACTCGGTCGCAAAGGCCAGCGGATAGTGGTTGGACAGCATCAGGAACACGACCGGCAGTGTCAGATAGTTGTTATGGGTCGAGCGCAGCTTGGCGATCTTGCCGTATTTCGCGTCCGGTTTGCGCCCGGCCTTCAGATCGGCCACCACGATCCGCTGGTTGGGCATGATCTGAAAGAACACGTTCGCCGTCATGATCGTCGCGGTAAACGCCCCCAGATGCAGCAGAGCCGCGCGGCCAGTGAAGATCTGGTTATAGCCCCAGGCCATGGCCACCAGGATCACGAACAGCAATAGCATCAGAATGGTCGGCGTCTCGCCCAGTTTGGATTTGCACATCAGATCATACAGAATCCAGCCGATTGTCAGCGACCCGCCCGAGATCACGATCCCCTGCCACAGCGCCAGATCGGCCTTGGTCGGGTCCAGCAGGAACAGCTCTCCTCCGACCCAATAGACCATCATCAACAGAGCTGCCCCGGACAGCCAGGTGGTGTAGCTTTGCCATTTGTGCCAGGTCAGGTGCTCGGGCATCTCGGACGGGGCCACCAGGTATTTGACGGTGTGATAGAACCCGCCGCCGTGGACCTCCCATTCTTCGCCATAGGCGCCATCGGGCAGGTTGGGGGCCGGTTTCAGCATCAAATCCAGCGCGATGAAATAGAACGAGGCCCCGATCCAGGCCATCGCGGTGATGACATGCAGCCAGCGAACCGCAAAGGCCGCCCAGTCCCACAAGATTGCCAGATCGTACATATGTGTCCCCTTTGCGCCGGCTGTCGTGCTCACCCTAGGCGAGCAGGCTTTTTTAAGGTATTGCCACAAAAACCCAAGCAGCATCAAAAATAACCGAACAATGTCCTACCTCGACAATATCCGCACCTTCGTTCGTGTCTATGAACTGGGCAGTATGTCCGCTGCGGGGCGCGATTTGCGCATTTCTCCGGCGGTGACGTCCTCGCGGATTTCCCAACTCGAAGAGCATTTGGGCGTTCGGCTGTTTCAGCGCACGACTCGGAGCCTGACCCCGACCGAGCAGGGGAAATCCTTCTATCGTGGCGCAACCGAGATACTGGAAGCCGTGCAAAGCGCCGAGGCGCAGATCGCCAGCATCACCGAAAACCTGCGCGGTTCTTTGTATGTAGCCGCGCCGTTGGGCGTGGGTCGGCGGCTGATCGCGCCGCGCGTGCCCGAGTTTCTGGACAAATACCCCGAGGTCAACGTCCGCCTGCGCATGACCGACCGCAAGATTGACCTGACCACCGAAGGGCTGGATCTGGCGTTTTTCCTGGGCCAACCCGAAGACAGCAACCTGCGCATTCGTAAAATCGCGGATGTCGAAAGGGTCCTGTGCGCGGCGCCGGATTATGTTGCGCGGCGGGGGATGCCGCGCACCGGACAGGACTTGATTGACGAGGGGCACGAATGCCTGTCGCTGCGCTTTCCCGGTGCGACCGAATTCCAATGGCGTCTGTCTGGGCCGGATGGATCGAAACGATACAGGGTCTCGGGGCGGTACGAGGCAGATGACGGGGACGTGCTGACCGATTGGGCATTGTCAGGCCATGGGATCGCGCTGAAGCCCGTATTCGAGATCGCCGAGCACCTGAAAGATGGCTCTTTGGTGCCCGTCGCCACGGATACCCCACCAGAGCCCGTGCAAATGGCCTGCCTGTTTACCCATCGCAGACGTCAGGACCCTAAAACCCGTCTGTTCATGGAATTCATGATTGATCGGATCGCAGAAACCGTTCGTTCTGAACGCTGATCAGCTGCCGCGATAGGTGGAATACCCAAACGGCGACAGCAGCAGCGGCACGTGATAGTGCGAGGGCTCGGACATGCCAAAGCGCAGGGGGATCACGTCCAGAAACCGGGGTTCTTCGGGCGGGGTGCCGATGGCATCCAGATAGGCACCGGCGTGGAACACCAGCTCGTACACACCAGTTTGAAAGGCGTCTGCGGGCAGGATCTGTTCATCGGTGCGCCCGTCATCATTGGTGAGCAACGTTTTCAAGTGGGTGCGGGTGTCGCCCTCGATCCGGAAAAGCTCGATTTTCAGCCCCTCGGCGGGGCAGCCGCGCGCGGTATCAAGAACATGGGTCGTCAGGTAACCGGTCACGGGCGTCTCCTTTGTGATTTCTGCTAGGTTAATAGTCCGATGCTGCGGATCAACACAAAGCCCCAAGAGATTGAGGCTGCATTCTGCATTTTTTGAAAAACATCGCGGATTTTCTGCTTTATTCAGCACATAGAGCAAGGGAACCCGACGTGACACGCTATCCAAGAGACATGACCGGCTATGGCGCAATCCCGCCCGCAGCCAATTGGCCGAATGGGGCCAGAATTGCCGTACAGATCGTGCTGAACTATGAAGAGGGCGGCGAGAACAACATCCTGCATGGCGATGCGGCCTCGGAGGCGTTTCTGTCCGAGATCACGGGCGCGCAGCCCTGGCCGGGTCAGCGCCACTGGAACATGGAATTGATCTATGAGTACGGCGCGCGTGCGGGGTTCTGGCGGGTTCATTCTCTGCTGAAGGACCTGCCTGTGACCGTTTATGGCGTGGCAACGGCCTTGGCACGTGCACCTGCGCAAGTGGCCGCAATGAAAGACGCCGGATGGGAAATCGCCAGCCACGGTCTGAAATGGGTCGAACACAAGGACATGCCCCCCGAAGAGGAACGCGCACAGATCCGAGAGGCCATTGCATTGCACACCGAGGTGGTCGGGTCTCCTCCGCCGGGGTGGTATACTGGGCGCTGTTCCATGCAAACGGTCGAACTGGCCGCAGAAGAGGGCGACTTTGCCTATATCGCCGACAGCTATGCCGATGATCTGCCCTATTGGGTGCAGGCAGGCGGCAAGAACCAGTTGATCGTGCCCTACACGCTGGATTGTAACGACATGCGCTTTGCGATCCAGGCCGGGTTCACCGAAGGGGATCAATTCGAACGCTATCTGAAGGACAGTTTTGACGTTTTGTACGCCGAAGGTTTGGCCGGTGCGCCCAAGATGCTCTCGATTGGATTGCATTGCCGTTTGGTGGGCCGTCCGGGCCGGGTGGCAGCTTTGAAGCGGGCGATTGAGTATTTTCAGAGCAAAGAAGGCGTGTGGTTTGCCACCCGTGAACAGATCGCGCGGCATTGGGCGCAAGAGCATCCTGTGGCGCCGGTGTTGCGGATAACAGACATGGATCGTGCGGAATTTGTGGACCGGTTTGGCGGGGTGTTCGAACACAGTGCCTGGGTGGCCGAGCGGGCGTTTGATTTGGAGTTCGGGCCCACGCATGACTGTGCGGCAGGGGCGCATAGCCTGCTGGCGCGGGTGTTCCGCGCGGCCAGTACAGATGAGCGTTTGGGCGTCTTGCGTGCGCATCCTGACCTGGCGGGGAAACTGGCGGCGGCCAAACGCTTGACGGCTGAATTGACGGCGGAGCAGGCCTCGGCTGGGCTGGATTCGTTGACGGCTGAAGAGCATGCGGCCTTTACCCGGTTGAACGCTGAATACACCGAGACGTTCGGGTTTCCGTTCATCATTGCGGTGCGGGATCATGACAAAGCGTCGATCCTGGCAGCGTTTCAACGGCGTGTAGCACAGGACCGCGCAACCGAGTTTGCTGAGGCTTGTCGGCAGGTCGAGCGCATCGCGGAGTTTCGCGTGTACGAGATTTTCGGGGAATGAGCCGCGTGATCAAAGCTGTGCCGCTGACAGCCTTGGCTTTCGCGCCGTATGGGGATGTGCTGGAGGCGGCAGGAGACCCGGATAAGATCATCAACCAGGGCAAATGTGGCCGCTTTCACGACCGCGCGCAGATGGATTTTTCTGATGGTCGCGCGGGGATCAGCCTGTTTCAGACCGAGCCTCGGAGCCTGCCCTATAGCCTGGATATGGTCGAGCGCCACCCCGAGGGCAGTCAGGCCTTTTTGCCGATGTCGATGGATCCGTTCCTGGTGATCGTGGCCCCGGATGCGGGCGGGCAGCCGGGCGCGCCGGTCGCCTTTGTCACCCGTGCCGGGCAGGGCATCAATTTCCATCGCGGGACCTGGCACGGGGTGCTGACGCCGCTGTCAGCGCCGGGATTGTTTGCGGTGGTGGATCGGATCGGCGCGGGGGCGAACCTGCAAGAGCATTGGTTCGACGACCCCTATCAGATCACGCTTTAGCGCAGCTTCATGTGGCGGTTCACGTCCTTGTACAGCAGGTATCGGAACCGTCCGGGCCCCCCGGCATAGCAGGCCTGCGGGCAAAAGGCGCGCAGCCACATAAAATCGCCAGCCTCGACCTCGACCCAATCTTTGTTCAGCCGGTAAACGGCTTTGCCTTCAAGCACATACAGGCCGTGCTCCATGACGTGGGTTTCCAGAAACGGGATCACGGCGCCCGGTTCAAATGTCACGATCGTAACGTGCATATCGTGGCGCACATCGAGAGAATCGACAAAACGCGTGGTGGCCCATTTGCCATCGGTGCCCGGCATGGGATCGGGGGTGATGTCGTTTTCATTGGCGATCACGGGTTCGGGGATATCGACGCCCTCGACCTTTTCATAGGCTTTGCGAATCCAATGAAATCTGACCGGTGCATCACTGGTGTTGCGCAGGGTCCAGTTGGCGCTGGGGGGCAGATAGGCATAACCACCCGGAGTCATGTCATGTGTTGTCCCGTCCAGGGTCAGTGTCGCCTGGCCCTCGACCACGAAGAGGACGGCCTGCGCCTGCGGGTCGGTTTCGGGGGTGTCTGACCCACCGCCCGGCTGCACTTCGAGGATATATTGCGAGAATGTCTCGGCAAAACCGGACATCGGACGCGCCAGAACCCAGGTGCGCGTGTTTTCCCAAAAGGGCAGCGAGCTGACCACGATATCCTGCATTGTGCCGGCCGGAATGACGGCATAGGCCTCGGTAAACACCGCGCGCCCGGTCAGAAGCTGATCCTGTCCGGGGTGGCCGCCCTGGG
The DNA here is from genome assembly GCF_056158665.1 of Thalassovita sp. ABM4_323. Lineage (NCBI taxonomy): Bacteria > Pseudomonadati > Pseudomonadota > Alphaproteobacteria > Rhodobacterales > Roseobacteraceae > Thalassovita > Thalassovita sp. ABM4_323. The sequence goes on from NZ_JBSWTS010000007.1 coordinate 976,177, forward strand.
GCGCATAGTATTTCGAGGTCATAAGGGCTCCTGCGTCGACTTTTCCCCACTATGCCTTTGAAACGCAGGGAAATGCCAGAGCCGAGAGGCAGGCAACACTTGTTCCGTTTTTTTGAAAACCCGACCAGGTGCGAAACCGTGCACAATGCGTTCGTCTGCGTCGCGCCTGGATAGCCCATTTTGGGTGGACCCAACGGGCCTTGGATGGCTGGCGTTTGCGCGAGCCCGGAAAAACTCCTTGCACTGGCGAAGTATTTTGTAATCCTCAACCCCAGAGGGAAATTCGATATTGAATGTGCTCTTTCGGATTCAAGTTTCGACGACTTAAAAGGTAGCCGTTATGCCAAGTACCAATTTTCAATATTCCACCACCACAGATACTGCATCTGTTACAGGCGATCACTTCGGTCTGAATCACATTTCAACAAAGATGAAGTGAGTGACACGTCGCAAACTGACTTCAAAGCGGCTGTAGATCGCCCAGGGATGCAGGCGCGTATCCCTTTGTTTTTCATCGCTTATCGGAACCAGTCGGCATCATATCCGCGGTCCCCGAGCAGCCAGTCAACATCCGGCAGGTTGCTCAACAATGCCCGCGCGCCGATGTAGTCGCTGACCCATTGGCCGACAGGGCATTGCAAAGCAATGTCCCGAGAGGCTGACCGGCGGTCACAAAGAGGTTCAGCGGACGCCCTTGTTCACGCCCAGGCTGGTCGCTGTTGGATGGGCCTTGAGATAGGTCGCGTCGATCATCACGGTCTTCTCTTCGCCGTGTTCGGCGGCCAGTCGTGCCATCATCCGAGCAAAGGTGCCCTTTTCACTCCACCGCTTCCAACGGTTATTGAGGGTCTTGTGGAGGCCATATTCCTTGGGCGCATCACACCACCGTAACCCATTGCGATTGATGAAGATAATCCCGATTTGCACAGGCCGGTCATCCCCTCTCGGGACATCGCTGCGCAATACCCTGCCGGGCAGTGAACGCGCGGCTTGCCGTGGGGCTTTGGGAAGAAGGGTTCCAGACGAGCCATCTGCTCGTCGCTCAGCCAGAAAAGGTCAGACATGTTCACCGCTTGTTTTCGAACCGTGAATCACGACGCTGGACGGAAATCAATGGGTCCTGAGCCTAGGAATCAGATCACACATTGGCGCAAAGACCTAGCTGCTAACCCCAGCCGGTTTTTTTGTACCCCGCGCCCCATCTGGGGCGGCGGCTATGTCGCGCGGCCTTCTCACCGTTCCGCATGGGGTGGCTGTTGAATATCCATGACTTTCATGGATGCGCGATAGGATCAAAGTTGAAATGGGTCGAAAGAGCCAAAGCCAAGCAAGGGGGGTATGCTGAAAATCCAGCGCAACCCTACCCCCACCGGCGTGGATACCTTTCTTTTTGCACGGGGTGTCTCTGGCAAAAAAGACCGCTGATGTAGCTTGGGGGGAAGGACGAAGGAAATTTGATTGCGCTGGGGACGGGATGGGGAAGGTTTCTGTGTGCAAAGCTGTAATTGCACTGGAAAGGCCCAAGGTGGGTGTGTCTCAAAAGGCGCGGATTGAGCAAAATCAATGGCTTACGCGTAACAGGCCAATTTTTCTGTTACTTTTTTTGTTACCAAAATAGGGAGATAAATATAAGTGAAATCAATAAGTTACATATATGCGTAACAAAGTTACAGAGTTACAGAGATTTTTAACGTGTCTGGAATTCGTTTTGAGGCAGACAAGCCCCGCGCCTGCCCAAGTCCACGGCAGGCACCTTCCAGGCCAATGAAAGCGGGATTACACCCAAAGCCGCCTCTTGCTTTCATGGCTAAGACTGAGGCGGAAACGAGCGCGACCTAACCGCCTGCCCCTGCGGGGTGCGGGGGAAATGATTCTACTGCACCACAAGCCCAGCGCCTTGCAGCACCCCAAAACGCGCGAAATCTTAATCGGTGGTAGCCCGGTGGTAGCCACGCAAAACGCGGCTACACGTTGAAATCGTCTAAGTCATTGATTTCAGTGGTGAGCCGTGAAGGATTCGAACCTTCGACCCACTGATTAAAAGTCAGTTGCTCTACCAACTGAGCTAACGGCCCACTGTGGAGGCAGCTTCTAGAAACAGACGCCGATAGGGTCAACCCCGAAAAGCGGCCTTTTTGAAAGTTTTTCGATTCTTATCAAGGGCGTCCAACAAAACAAGGGCTGGCGGACGCGAACAAACTTTGGTGGTGCTCTGGAAACGCCAGGGATTCGGGCGTATATCGGCGCGATGGAAAACACCGAGGCCAAAACTCTGCCGTTCATGAAGATGCATGGGCTGGGCAACGACTTTGTCGTTGTCGATGCGCGCGCGCGCGATGTGGCCTTGCCTGCCGATCTGGTGGTGGCGATTGCGGATCGGCACATGGGTGTGGGCTATGATCAGCTGGCGGTGATTCAGCAGGGCGCAGGCGATGCGCATCTGGTGTTTTACAACGCGGACGGGTCGACCTCGGCGGCTTGTGGGAATGCGACGCGCTGTATTGCGCGCTATCTGTTTGACGAGACCGGCAAGGACAGCCTGCACCTGACCACGGATCGCGGCGATCTCTATGCGGTGGATGCTGGGAATGGGCTGACCTCGGTCAATATGGGGCCGCCGCAACTGGTGTGGTCCGAGATACCGCTGGCGCGCGAAATGGACACGCTGGAGCTGCCGATCGAGGGCGCGCCGACGGCCACTGGCATGGGCAACCCTCATTGCACCTTCTTCGTGGAGGATGCCGAGGCGGTGGATCTGGAAGCGGGTGGTGCTGCGATCGAACACCACCCGCTGTACCCTGAACGCACCAACGTGCAATTCGCCAGCTTGATTGGCCCCGATCATCTGCGGATGCGGGTGTGGGAACGGGGCGTTGGTGTCACGCTGGCCTCGGGCTCGTCGTCCTGCGCGACGGCTGTGGCGGCCGCGCGGCGCGGGCTGACCGGGCGCAAGGTGCAGATTGATCTGGATGGCGGAACGATCTGGATCGACTGGCGCGAGGATGGCGTTTGGATGACCGGGGCCACCATGCATGTGTTCACCGCGCAGCTGACGCCCGAGTTTTTGGCCTCGGTATGACTGAGAAAACGCCCATTTTCACCACGCTCGGCTGCCGTCTGAACGCGTACGAGACCGAGGCGATGAAGGATCTGGCTCAGCAGGCCGGAATCGAAGGCGCCGTGGTCGTGAACACCTGCGCCGTGACCTCCGAGGCGGTGCGCAAGGCGCGTCAGGAAATCCGCAAGCTGCGGCGTGAAAACCCTGACGCAAAGCTGATCGTCACCGGTTGCGCTGCGCAGACCGAGCCCGAGACCTTTTCCAATATGGACGAGGTCGACGTGGTCATCGGCAACTCCGAAAAGATGCAGCCCGAGACCTGGAACGCGATGGGCCCCGATTTCATCGGCCAGACGGAACGCGTGCAGGTCGATGACATCATGTCTGTCACCGAAACCGCCGGGCATTTGATTGATGGCTTCGGCACTCGCAGCCGCGCCTATGTGCAGGTTCAGAACGGCTGTGATCACCGCTGTACGTTTTGCATCATCCCCTATGGCCGGGGCAATTCGCGCTCGGTTCCCGCCGGAGTGGTGGTCGAACAGATCAAACGGCTGGTCGACAAGGGCTTTAACGAGGTGGTGCTGACCGGGGTCGATCTGACCTCGTGGGGCGCAGACCTGCCGGCCGAACCCAAGTTGGGCGATCTGGTCATGCGCATCCTGAAGCTGGTGCCCGATCTGCGGCGGCTGCGGATCAGTTCGATCGATTCGATCGAGGTGGATGAAAACCTGATGCAGGCCATCGCGACCGAGCCGCGCCTTATGCCGCATCTGCACCTGTCGCTCCAGCATGGCGACGATCTGATCCTGAAACGGATGAAGCGCCGCCATCTGCGCGACGATGCGATCCGTTTCGCCCAAGAGGCGATCAAACTGCGCCCCGATATGACCTTTGGCGCCGATATCATCGCCGGGTTTCCCACGGAAACGGACGCGCATTTCGAAAACTCGCTGAAACTGGTCGAGGAATGCCAACTGACCTGGCTACATGTCTTTCCCTACAGCCCGCGCCCCGGCACGCCTGCCGCGCGGATGCCGCAGGTGGATGGGCGGCTGATCAAGGCACGGGCGGCGGCGCTGCGCTCGGCCGGGCAGCGGCGCGTGGATCTGCATTTGCAGCAGCAATTGGGGCGCCGTCACAGCGTATTGATGGAAAATCCGCTGATGGGCCGCACGGAACAGTTCGCCGAGGTGTATTTTGCCGATCCGCAGACCGAGGGCGCGCTTGTGGATACCGTAATTTCCGGGCGTGACGGGGATCATCTGCTGGCGTAACCTTTCGCTACAACGCAAAGGACCGACCCCATGCATCCCAATCCAGCTTTTCGTGGTCAAACCGACGCCCGTAACCTGGCATTCGCTGCGGAAATGGGGGTGGGGACACTGGCCGTGAACGGGCCAGACGGGATGCCCCTGATGGCGCATGTGCCCTTCGTGATCGAGGATCGGACCGTATTGTTTCATCTTGTGCGCTCGAATCCCGTGGCGCGGGCGCTGGGTGCAGGCATCCCCGGCAAGATGTTCGTTCAGGGGCCGGGCAGCTATGTTTCGCCCGATTGGTACGGGCTGGAGGATCAGGCACCCACCTGGAACTATATCGCGGTGCATCTGGCTGGAACGGTGCGGCAACTGCCGCAAGATGACCTGCGTGGGGTGCTGGACAAACTGTCGGACACGTTCGAACGGCGATTGCTGCCCAAACCCATCTGGACCGCCGACAAGATGAGCGACGCGCAGCGCGGCAAGCTGATGCGCCAGATCGTGCCGTGCACGCTAGAGATCACGGATATCCAAGGCACGTGGAAACTGGGCCAAAACAAACCAGACGCGGCGCGGCTGGCTGTCGCCGATATGGTGGCCGAACAGGGAATGGGGATGGAACTGGACCGCTTGGCCGACTTGATGCGCAATCCTCCGCAGGAATGATGGACAGCCCCGGTGCTGCGTCCTAGGGTTCCTATCGGAGCATCAGGAGGGACCCATGCAGCTGATATTTTCCGGCGCGTCGCCGTTTGTTCGAAAGGTCAACGTGGTGCGCCACGAAACCGGGATGGTGGATGACATCGAATTGGTCGAAGTCATGACTACGCCCGTTTCCACCCCATCCGAAGTGCGCGCCGCCAACCCGGTGGGTAAGATTCCCGCCTTGATCCGGCCGGACGGGCCTGCGCTGTACGACAGCCGGGTGATTTGCCGGTATCTGGATGATCGCGCTGGGGCGGGGCTCTATCCCGACTCGGAACTGTGGGAGATTCTGACGCTGGAGGCCACGGCCGATGGGCTGATGGATGCGGCGGTGCTGATGGTCTACGAGGGCCGGGTGCGCCCCGAACACATGGTCTATGAGGAATGGGTCGAGGCGCAATGGCTGAAGGTCTGCGGTGCCTTGGACGCGCTGAACGACCGCTGGATGAGCCATCTGCGCGGCCCTTTGAACATGGGGCAGATCGCGGTGGGCTGCGCCTTGGGCTATCTGGATCTGCGCCACGGCGCCCGGAACTGGCGCGACGGGCGCGGAGATCTGGACGATTGGTATGCCGTTTTCGCCGAACGCGACAGCATGAAGGCCACCGCGCCGGAATAAGCGCCTCGAATCATTGAAGGCCCTGGTCGGGCGTCCGCTTTTGCTGCCAAGGAATGCGGCAAGGCCGTTTCCTGTGCTATTTTCCCTTGTTCAAGCGCGACACATGCGCACCTGTTGCAATTGGGGCACCCCTGCGCGGCATTGTCTGCTGGACTGAACAGGAATCCCCGGCTAAACAGCGCCTCGGTACGGCTGCGATTTGCGCGGCCCCATGTCGTATAGGCCGTTTACGGTCAAAGAATTGGAGAAAACCTCGTGTCCCACGCAGAAGATCACGAAGGCACCCGCAGGGATTTCCTGTACTACGCCACCGCAGGTGCAGGTGCCGTGGCGACCGGTGCCGCCGTTTGGCCGCTGGTCAACCAGATGAACCCCTCCGCAGATGTTAAGGCGCTGGCCTCGATCCGTGTTGACGTCTCGGGCGTTGAAACCGGCTCGCAGCTGACCGTTAAGTGGCTGGGCAAGCCCGTCTTCATCCGCCGCCGGACCGAGGAAGAAATCGCCCAGGCCCGCGCTGACGATGGCGCGACCCTGATCGACCCGATGTCGCAGAACGCTAACAAGCCCGAGACCGACGCCTCGGACGCCAACCGCTCGTTGGACGAAGCCGGCGAATGGCTGGTGATGATCGGCGTGTGTACCCACCTGGGTTGTGTTCCGATCGGGAACGGCGCCGGTGACTTTGGCGGCTGGTTCTGCCCCTGCCACGGGTCGCACTACGACACCTCTGGCCGTATCCGCAAAGGTCCCGCACCGCGGAACCTGGATGTACCTGTGGCTGCGTTCGAAGACGCAAGCACGATCAAACTGGGATAAGGAAACGCGAACATGTCCGGTATTCCGCACGATCATTACGAGCCCAAAACGGGCGCCGAGAAGTGGCTGCATTCGCGCCTTCCCATCGTGGGCCTTCTCTACGACACCATCATGATCCCCACCCCCAAGAACCTGAACTGGATGTGGATCTGGGGTATCATCCTGACTTTCTGCCTGGCGCTGCAAATCGTCACCGGCATCGTTCTGGTGATGCACTACACCCCGCATGTTGACCTGGCTTTTGCCTCGGTCGAGCACATCATGCGCGACGTGAACGGTGGCCACATGCTGCGGTACCTGCACGCAAACGGCGCTTCGCTGTTCTTTGTGGCTGTGTATCTGCACATCTTCCGTGGCCTGTACTACGGTTCCTACAAGGCACCTCGCGAAATCACCTGGATCATCGGTATGCTGATCTATCTGGCGATGATGGGCACCGCGTTCATGGGCTACGTTCTGCCCTGGGGTCAGATGTCCTTCTGGGGCGCGACCGTGATCACCGGCCTGTTCGGTGCCATCCCGTTCATCGGCGAGCCGATCCAGACCTGGCTGCTGGGTGGACCGGCGGTTGATAACGCAACGCTGAACCGCTTCTTCTCGCTGCACTACCTGCTGCCCTTCGTGATCGCTGCGCTGGTCGCCGTGCACATCTGGGCCTTCCACACCACGGGCAACAACAACCCCACCGGTGTTGACGTGCGTCGTGGCTCGAAAGAAGAAGCCGCCAAGGACACCGTTCCGTTCTGGCCCTACTTCGTGATCAAGGACGTTTTCGCCCTGGCCGTTGTTCTGCTGGTCTTCTTTGCCATCGTCGGCTTTATGCCGAACTACCTGGGTCACCCCGATAACTACATCGAGGCAAACCCGCTGGCGACGCCTGCACACATCGTGCCTGAATGGTACTTCCTGCCCTTCTACGCGATCCTGCGTGCCTTTACCGGCGACGTCTGGGTGGTGATGTTTGCCAGCTGGATCACCGGCGGCATCATCGACGCCAAGTTCTTTGGTGTTCTGGCCATGTTCGGCGCCATCGCCGTGATGGCTCTGGCCCCCTGGCTGGACACCTCGCGCGTGCGTTCGGGTCGGTATCGTCCGATGTTCAAGTGGTGGTTCCTGCTGCTGGCAATCGACTTCATCGTCCTGATGTGGGCCGGTGCAATGCCTGCCGAGCCGCCGTACTCGACCATTTCGTTGATCGGTGCGACCTACTGGTTCGCTTACTTCCTGGTCATCCTGCCGCTGCTGGGTGTGATCGAAAAGCCGAGCGCAATGCCGGAAACGATCGAGGAAGACTTCAACAACCACTATGGCAAACCTGCCGAATAAGTGAGGAAACGGGATAATGTTTAAGAAACTAGCAACCTCCGCTGTTGCCGCCCTGACCCTTTCGGCTGGCGCAGCAATGGCAGCCGGTGGCGCAGGTCACGTGCATGATGTGGACTTCTCGTTCGAGGGTCCGTTCGGCAAGTATGACCAGATGCAGCTGCAACGCGGTCTGCAGGTCTACACCGAGGTGTGCTCGGCCTGTCATGGTCTGAAATTCGTGCCGATCCGCACCCTGGCAGACGAAGGCGGCCCGCAGCTGCCCGAGGACCAGGTGCGCGCCTATGCGGCTCAGTTCGACGTCTATGACGAAGAGCTGGAGGACGACCGTCCCCGCAAACCGGCCGATTTCTTCCCCGAAGGTGGAGATCCCAACGCGCCTGACCTGTCGCTGATGGCGAAGGCACGCTCGGGTTTCCATGGGCCCTATGGCTCGGGTATGAACCAGCTGTTCAAAGGCATCGGTGGCGCGGAATACATCGTCTCGATCCTGACCGGATACACCGGTGAGGAAAAAGAAGAAGCCGGCACCACCTATTACGAAAACACCGCTTTCCCCGGTGGCTGGATCGCCATGGCGCCCCCGCTGGCCGGTGAGGATGTTGAGTATGCCGATGGTCACTCGACCGATCTGCACCACGAAGCCGAAGATGTTGCGGCCTTCCTGATGTGGACCGCCGAGCCCAAGATGATGGCGCGCCAGCAAGCTGGTTTTGTGGCTGTGCTGATGCTGACCATTCTGTCGGTTCTGCTGTACCTGACCAACAAGAAAATCTGGGCCCCCGTCAAAAAGGCCGCCAAGAAGGCCTGAGCCTGACGGACCCTTAGAGTTGCGAAAGCCCCGCTGATTTGGCGGGGCTTTTGTTATTTGGGCTGTTGTTAGATTGTGCGCCTGCGGCGCGCTGGATGTCTCGTCCTTGGCCTGCGGCCGCGTCCTCGGGGGTGGCGCGCGCGGATGGGTTAGCGCATCAGATCGGGCAGGTCGCCGTTCAGGCCTGCTGCTTCGCGGATGAAAGTGCGGCGTAGGCCGGGCAGGGCGTTCAGAGCGCCCATGCCGAGGTCGCGGCCAAGGCGGAGCAGGGGGTTGTCGTTCGAAAAGAGCTTGTTCGTCAGGTCCGTGGTCAGGGCCAGAGTGGACGTATCGAAACGACGCCATTCCTGATAGCGGTCCAGCACCAGTTCCGAGGCGAAATCTTCGCCGCGTCGTAGCGCATGGGTGATCACGTGGGCCAGCGCGCCAACGTCGCGCAGGCCTGCGTTCAGACCCTGGCCGGCGATAGGGTGCATGCCGTGGGCCGCATCCCCAATCAGCGCCAGGCGTTCTGCGGTGAAGCTGTTCGCGACGGTCAGGTTCAGCGGATAGGTGAAACGGTTTCCGACCAGGCGGATTTCGCCCAGAAAATCCCCGAACCGGGGGCGCAGGACCTGCATGTAGTCCTCGTCTGACAGGCTGTGGAACAGGGCCGCATTTTCATGGGTCTCGGACCACACGATCGAGGACATGTTGCCGGGCAGGGGCAGGATCGCCAGTGGGCCAGGGGGCATGAAGAACTGATGCGCGGTGCCATTGTGGGGCAGGTCGTGCTCGATCGCGCAGACGAGGGCGGTTTGGCCATAGTCCCAGCCGCTGCGCTTGATCCCGGCGCGTTCAGCGGTGCCGGAACGGCGGCCATCCGCGCCGACCAGCAGTTTGCCGTGCAAGGTTCCCCCCGAGGCCAGCGTTAGGGTCACGCCCGCCGTATCGGTGGTCTGGGCGGTGACGGTTTCCCCGTTCAGAACGGTGATCAGGTCGCTGGCCTCCATGGCTTCGGCCAGCGCGCGACGCAGGAAACGATCCTCGAGCATAAAGCCCATGGGGCCTTCTTCGATTTCGGCATGGTCGAAATGCAGGAAGAAGGGTGACAGCGGGCCCTCGCCTGCGCGGCCATCGCTGACCTTGATTTCCAGCATGGGTTGCGACTGGGGCGCGACCTGATCCCACACGCCGATACCGGCCAGCAACCGCTGCGACGCCAGCGCCAAGGCATAGCCGCGCCCATCGAAATTGTCGTCGGTCTGAACGCCGCCCGGCAGGGCGTCGATCACGGTTGAGCGGAGCCCGGTCTGCGCCAGGGCAAGGGCCAGCGCGGGGCCGTTCAGCCCGCCGCCGACGATCAGGATGTCGCTATCATTTGTCATGGGGCAAATATGGCGCTTGATCCGGGATTGTCCATGCGCTGCGCTGCCGCTACCGTGCGACAAAACCGAGGGGTGATGGGTATGAACGATTGGCTGTGGCAAAGCGCGACGGAACTGGGGCGCGGGATCGGGGAAGGCGCAATTGATCCGGTGGCGTTGACGCAAACCTATCTGGACGCCATCGACAGCCACGAATTTCGCGACCGTATTTATTCAGTCGTCACCCATGATCGGGCGCTGGCCGAGGCCGAGGCCGCAGCGGCCAGGGCCAAGGCTGGCTTTCGGCTGTCACCATTGGATGGGGTGCCGATCAGCTGGAAGGATTTGTTCGACAGCGCAGGCACCGCGACCGAGGCCGGTTCCGCGTTGTTGAAAGGCCGGGTGCCGGACGCGGACGCCTGGGTGTTGCGCAATGCTACGGCGATGGGGCTGGTCTGCCTGGGCAAGACCCATATGAGCGAACTGGCCTTTTCCGGGCTGGGGTTGAACCCGGTGACGGCGACCTCGCCCTGTGTGAATGACCACGACGCCGTGTCGGGCGGGTCTTCATCGGGGGCGGCGACCTCGGTCGCATTCGGGCTGGCGGCATGTGGGATCGGCTCGGATACAGGCGGATCGGTGCGCATTCCCTCGGCCTGGAACGATTTGGTGGGGTTGAAAACCACCTCGGGGCGCATTCCGCTGACAGGCGTGGTGCCCCTGTGCAAAACGTTCGACACGATCGGGCCACTGTGTCGCTCGGTCGAGGATGCGGCGATGATGTTGGCGATGCTGGAGGGCGGCCAACCGGCTGATCTGCGCGGAGCCAGCCTGAAAGGGAAACGCTTTGCTGCGCTGCAAACCGTGGTGCTGAACAAAATTCGGCCCGAACCGCTGGCAGCATACAACATGGCGCTGGAAAAGCTGAAAGAGGCCGGTGCGATCATCGAACCCCTGGAGGTCCCCGAGGTTGTGGCCGCGATGGATCAGGCCGGACCGCTGTTTCCCACCGATGCCTATGGTGAATGGCGCGACGTGATCGAGGCCGCGCCGCACCTGATGTTTGATCGCATCCTGGCTCGGTTCCGGGGCGGGGCAGAGTTCAGCGCGCCAGATTACGTGCATGCCTGGAACGTGTTGAACGAGGCGCGGCAGAAATGGGTCGCTAAGGTCTCGGGCTTTGATGCGGTGCTGGCGCCGACTTCGCCGATACTGCCCCCCAAAGCCGACCGGTTGATGGATGATCAGGAATACTATGTGACCGAAAACATCATGGCGCTGCAAAACACCCGTGTTGGCAACCTGATGGGCCTGTGTGCGGTGACGTTGCCGACGGGCGTGCCATCCTGCGGGATCACCTTTAACGGACTGCCCATGCAAGAAGAACGCTTGCTGTGCATCACCGCCGCGGCCGAGCCCATCTTGCGCGCTGGGTAAGCCAAAAAACAACAGTCGCAAAAGCCTTTACGCTGCTTTATCTGGACGAAGCGCGCCTTGTTTTGTACTCTGAACAAAACGGGGCGTGAATGATCCCGATGAATTGAGGCAGTGCTAGATGTTTCCCGAGCGGTTTTCCAACCTACCGGCTTATGCGTTCCCGCGTTTGCGCGCCCTGTTGGACGTGCACGAACCGGGTGGCCCTGTCATGCATATGACCATTGGTGAACCGCGCCACGCCATGCCCGACTTTGTTGCCCGGATCATGGCCGAGAATATCGAAGGGTTCGCCAAATATCCTCCGAACGACGGCACGCCCGGCCTGCGCGGGGCGATCACCGGGTTTTTGGACCGCCGCTATGGGGTGAGCCTGGACCCGGACACGCAGGTGATGCCGCTGAATGGCACCCGCGAGGGCCTGTATAACGCTGCGATGGCGCTGATCCCGGAACAGAAGAACGGCCAGACGCCAGCCGTGCTGATCCCCAATCCGTTCTATCAGGTCTACATGATCGGCACGATGTCGGTCGGGGCCGAGCCTGTGTTCGTCTCGGCGACCCGCCAGAACGGATATATGCCCGACTATACGTCGCTGCCCGCCGAGGTGCTGAACCGCACGGCTGCCGCCTATATCTGTTCGCCTGCGAACCCGCAGGGCGCCGTGGCGACGCGTGACTATTGGGTCGATCTGATCCGGCTGGCCGAAAAATACGATTTCCAGATTTTCGCAGACGAGTGTTATTCGGAAATCTATCGCAACGATCCGCCTCCGGGTGCGATGGAGGTTGCGGCCGAGCTGGGGGCTGATCCCGAACGCGTGGTGATTTTCCATTCGCTGTCGAAACGGTCGAATTTGCCGGGGCTGCGCTCGGGCTTTGTGGCGGGTGGACCCGAAAGTCTGAAGCGGATCAAGCAGTTGCGCGCCTATTCCGGGTCGCCGCTGCCGCTACCGATCCAGCAGGTCAGTCAGGCCGTCTGGGAAGATGAGGCGCATGTGATCGACAGCCGTGCGCTGTACGGACAAAAATACGCGGTTGCAGATCAGGTGTTCGCCGGCATTCAGGGCTATCAGGGCCCCGAGGCCGGTTTTTTCCTGTGGCTTCCGGTCGAAGACGGAGAACAGGCCGCGCTGAAGGCCTGGACCGAAACGGGCGTGCGGGTCTTGCCGGGCGCTTATCTCAGCAAAGACGTGACCGGGGAACCAAACCCCGGCGCAGGATATATTCGGGTCGCAATGGTGGCCGAGGCAGAAGAGATGCGCGAAGGTCTGATCCGCCTGCGCGATTGCATCTACAGGTAAAGATAACGAGGGCAGGAATGGCATTTCAAACCAGAGGACGAGACCCGCTGTTTGACAGCGATATGCAAGCAGCCATCGAAAAACGCGGCAAAGAGCTTATCGGCATCGTGCTGGTTCTGATCGGCTTGGCCGTGGTCGCAATGTTGGGCAGTTACAGTGCCAATGATCCGTCCTTCATGCTGGCCACGGATGCTCCTGTCCAGAATCTGATGGGGCGGCTTGGGGCCTCGATTGCGGCGCCGCTGATGATGATCGTGGGCATGGGATCCTGGGGGCTGGCGATTGCCCTGCTGGTCTGGGGGTTCCGTTTCGGCCTGCATATGGGCGAGGATCGCGCTCTGGGCCGAGTTATCCTGACACCGATCTGGATGGCGGCCCTGTCCATCTATGCCGCCACCCTGGCGCCTGGCCCCGAATGGGGACAGGGCTTTGGTCTGGGCGGGCATTTTGGCGACACCGTACTGGGCGTTTTGCTGAACATCCTGCCGTTCAGCATGGCCTTTGGGATCAAGATGCTGTCGCTGGTCTTTGCCGTCGTGATGCTGGCGCTTGCCGCTTATGTTCTGGGGTTCAACTGGCCCGAAATCAAACGCTTGTTCCGTTATCTGCTGTACAGCGTGGTGATGGTCTATGTGCTGATGCTGACGGTACTGGGCCGTGGCGCGACCGGTGCGATCGGGGCGGCGCAAGGCATCCAGGCGCGCAAACGCGAACGGGCTCAGCGTCAGGCCGCAGCCCCGGTGGACCCCGCTGTGGATCAACAGGACGAATGGGTCGAACCCTTTGATCAGGCCTATGCCGCGTCCGAATGGGAAGACGAACCACAGCCCGTTGAAGAGCCGCAAAAGCCCAGCCTGTTGCTGCGTGTGCCTGGCTTGATCCGCCGGGCCGACCCTATGCCCGAACCCGAGCTGGTCGACCCCCAACCCACCGTTGCCGCGGTGCCAGTGCAGGGGGATGACCGGATCAAGGCCAAAATCGCCGATGTGATCCGCAACCGCGCCGAGGCCCGGCCCGAGGCGGCAACCCCGCTGACGCGTGGCCGTGGGCGCGGGCCGGATGCGCTGCTGTTGGACACCTCCGAGCCCGATCTGGGCGCGGGCCTGCCGCCTGAACCGCCGCTGACGGCCTCGCGTACCGCGATGCCTGCCACGACGCCGCCATTGTCCGCGATGCCCGAACCCGAGCTGGCGCAGCCCGAGATGGTCGAGGCTCAGCCTGAATATCTGGACGATTTGCCGTCGGAAAACATCTTTGACGCGCCGTCTGATTCCATGCTGGCTGATCCGACCCCGCACGAGGCGTTGCCCTTGCAACCCAGCGCCACCCCGGCGCCGCAGATTCCGGTGGAACAGCCGCGCAAAGTGGTGGTGCAACCGCTGAACCGCAAGCCGATCCAGCCCTCGACTCAGGCCCGCAAAGAGGCGCAACCCTCGTTGCAGTTCGACGAAACCGCGGCTGAATTCGAGCTGCCTCCGCTGAACTTGCTGACCAACCCGGCCAACATTCAGCGCCATCACCTGAGCGACGAGGCACTGGAAGAAAACGCACGGATGCTGGAAAACGTGCTGGATGACTATGGCGTAAAAGGCGAGATCGTTAGCGTCCGCCCCGGCCCCGTTGTCACCATGTACGAGCTGGAACCCGCCCCCGGTCTGAAAGCCAGCCGCGTGATCGGTCTGGCCGATGATATCGCGCGCTCGATGTCTGCGCTGTCGGCGCGTGTGTCCACCGTGCCTGGCCGCAGCGTGATCGGTATCGAATTGCCCAACGAAAACCGTGAAAAAGTGGTGCTGCGTGAAATTCTGGCCGCGCGCTCGTTTGGGGATGCCAACATGAAACTGCCCCTGGCGCTGGGCAAGGATATCGGCGGTGAACCCATCGTGGCGAACCTTGCCAAAATGCCTCACTTGCTGATTGCGGGCACCACCGGTTCCGGTAAGTCGGTCGCGATCAACACGATGATCCTGTCGCTGCTGTATCGCCTGACGCCAGAAGATTGCCGGTTGATCATGATCGACCCCAAGATGCTGGAGCTCAGCGTCTATGACGGCATTCCGCACCTTCTGTCCCCCGTTGTGACCGACCCGAAAAAGGCCGTTGTGGCCTTGAAATGGGTCGTGGGCGAGATGGAAGACCGGTATCGCAAGATGTCGAAAATGGGCGTGCGTAACATTGATGGCTATAACAGCCGGGTTGCGGATGCGCTGTCCAAGAACGAAACCTTCAGCCGCACCGTGCAGACAGGTTTCGACGACGAAACCGGCGATCCGGTATTCGAGACCGAGGAGATCACCCCGGTCAAGATGCCCTATATCGTGGTTGTTGTGGATGAAATGGCCGATCTGATGATGGTCGCCGGGAAAGAAATCGAAGCCTGCATTCAGCGCCTGGCGCAGATGGCGCGGGCCAGTGGCATTCACCTGATCATGGCCACGCAGCGCCCCTCGGTTGATGTGATCACCGGGACGATCAAGGCGAACTTCCCCACCCGGATCTCGTTCCAGGTGACCTCCAAGGTGGACAGCCGCACGATCCTTGGTGAAATGGGCGCCGAACAGCTGCTGGGCATGGGCGACATGCTGTATATGGCGGGCGGTGCGAAAATCACCCGCTGCCACGGCCCGTTTGTCAGCGATGAAGAGGTCGAGGAAATCGTCAACCACCTGAAATCCTTCGGGCCGCCTGATTATGTGGGTGGCGTGGTCGAAGGGCCGGATGACGAAAAGGCCGACAATATCGATGCGGTTCTGGGCCTGAACACCGGCGGCAACACGGACGGCGAAGACGCGCTGTATGACACCGCCGTGGCGATTGTGATCAAGGATCGCAAATGCTCGACCTCGTATATCCAGCGGAAACTGGCGATCGGGTATAACAAGGCCGCCCGTCTGGTTGAGCAAATGGAAGAAGAAGGGCTGGTCAGCCCGGCCAACCATGTTGGCAAACGCGAAATCCTGGTGCCCGAGCAGCAATAAGCGGCGCTTGGCCCATCGCCTTTTTGTGAAGCCCCGCCCCGTGGAATTCCCGGGCGGGGCGATTACCTTGGGGGGCATGAAAATGCTTCGTTTTACCCTGGCCCCGGTTCTGGTGGCCCTTGCCTGCCCGGCCTTTGCGGATGAGTTGAGCCTGAAACAGCTGTCCGAGTATCTGAACAGTTTCCGTTCTGCTGCCGGCAAGTTCACGCAGATCAATGATGACGGATCAATCTCGACCGGGCGGATCTTTATCAAACGTCCGGGCAAGGCGCGGTTCGAATATGATCCGCCCAATCAGGCCCTGGTGATGGCCGGGCAGCGGTCCGTCGCGATCTTTGATCCCAAGGGCAACACCGGCCCCGAGGTCTATCCGCTGAACCAGACACCTCTGTCGGTGATCCTGCGCGAGACAGTGGACCTGGACGGATCAGATATGGTGGTGGATCATGTCTCGGACGGGACCACCACCACCGTCACCGCGATGGATCCGGAAAACGCGGAATACGGCAATATCCAGCTGGTGTTCACGGACGCTCCGGTGCAGCTGCGCCAATGGGTCATCAATGATCAATCTGGCGGGGCAACGACCGTGGTGTTGGGCGAAATGGTGTTTGATCCAAACCTGCGCAACAGGCTGTTTGATATCAATGCCGAGGCGGAAAGCCGCGGCGGCACCAAGTTCTAGGAAAGGGGGCCGTGGCCCCCTTTGTTATCTTAGACGGCGCGGGCAGGTGGCCAGCTGAGCCTCGTACATGTCCGCGCGCGATTGCACCTGACCAGAAATTCGCATCAGCCAGCTTTTGCGCCGATACGAGCCCCGGCGATAGCCCGTGTGACCTTCGTGATAGGCCAGGTACTGGTGCTGCGCGTTGGACAGCGAGATTCCGTTCTTTTCGCGCGTTTTGTTCATGTACCAACCCATGAAATCGGCGGCATCGTGGATGTTATGTCGCCGCGCGCCATAGCTGCGGGTGGCACGTTTGTATTCGTCCCAGGTGCCGTCGATCGCCTGCGCATAGCCATAGGCCGAGCTTTGGCGCCCCATCGGGATCACACCCAGCACGTATTTATAGGGCGTGCGCGCGTTGCCGATGAATTTGCTTTCCTGATAAATCGTGGCCATCTGCACGTGAACCGGCACGCCCCAACGGCGCTCGGCTGCGCGGAAGGCGCGACCATATTTCGGGCGCTGATCCAGGATCGAGCATGCGTTGTCCAGATTCCGAGGGGCCGAATAATTCCCCCCGCCGCAGGATGCCAGCAGCAAGACCATGATCATGACGCGAAGAGTTCTGCTCATTTGCCTCTCGCTTTCTTAGTTTTTCTTCATTTTATCGAAAAACACGCGCCGAGGAAATGACAATTCAGTGGGTCACAAAAGAACGGCCAACATCAGCGGAATGGCGATCACGGACATCAGGGTCGACACGACCACCAAACCGGCGACAGACCCCAAATCCGCCCCGTATTTTTCAGCCAGCAAAAACGACGTCACGGCCACCGGGGTCGACAGCTGGATCACCAGAACCGCAAAAGCGGTGTCATCCAGCGCAAACAGTCGCCCCACGGCCCAGGTCAGTCCGAAGCACAGCGCCAGCTTGGCCGCCGAGATCCAGATCGCGCGCCCAACATGCCCCGGGGCAATACGCGCGACAGCGACCCCCAACGTGATCAGCATGATCGGAATTGCAATCTGTCCGATCAGGTCCAGCGTGTTGGTCAAAAAGACCGGGGTCTGCCAGTCTTGCCACAGAAAGATCCCGCCCAGAACGGTGGCGCCGACCAAAGGCTCTTTGAGGACCTTTGTCAGGGCTCCGCCGCCCGCGACCAGCCAGATGCCAAAGGTAAAGGACCAGATTGCCATGACCGCGAACACCACCACGGCATAGCCCAACCCGACCTCGCCAAAGGCAAACAACGCCAGCGGCAGGCCCAGGTTGCCCGTATTGCCAAAGATGATCGGCGCAAGGAACGTGCGGACATCCAGTCGTGTCAGCTTGACCAGCAGCCAGGCGCCCAAAGACACCGCCCCATAGGCAGCGACCGAGGCCAGCGACAGGGTGGTCAGGGCCTGCGGGTCGATCTCGGTTTTCATCAGGGCGGTGAAGATCAGGCAGGGCACTGACAAGGTCATTGCCAATCGGGTGACAAATTCGACCCGGTATTCAAAACCGGCCTTCACCCAGGCGAATCCAATCGCGGCCAGAATGAACACCGGTGCCGTAATTTCCAGCACTGTCAAAGCAAGGTTCACAGACTGTTTCCCCCAAAATCGCGCCAATTCATGGACAAATACATGGGTTTAGGTCTATCCATGTCCTATAGGGGCTGCAACGACATGCTGAAGACACGCGCTAAATATCATTTGGGCCAGATCGTCCGGCACAAGAAACACCCCTTTCGCGGGGTGGTCTTTGACGTAGACCCTCAGTTCAACAATACCGAAGAATGGTATCACGCCATCCCCGAGGACAGCCGCCCCGCCAAAGAGCAGCCGTTCTATCATCTGTTGGCCGAAAACGACCAAAGCTACTATGTGGCCTATGTGTCCGAGCAGAACCTGATCGCGGACTACTCGGGCGAACCTGTCAGCCATCCAGACATCCCCGACCTGTTTGGTCCGTTCGAGGATGGTCAGTACCCGCTGCAATTCCAGCTCAACTAGTAGCCCAGGGCGCACCCGTCTTTGCGCGGGTCCGAGGCGCCCTCCAGCACGCCACTGTCATGAATACGAATTGCCTGCGCGCCGCCAATCGGCTGTTCGGGGATAACGATCTTATGGCCTCGGTCTGACAGATCCTGGCGCACGGTGTCAGAGTATCCGCGCTCGATCCGTAACTCTCCGGCATCTGCAAAACTGCGCGGGGCGTCGATCGCGGCTTGCGGCTCCATCCCGAAATCCACCATGTTTGACACAAAGCGCGCATGTCCGTTCGGCTGATACGCCCCGCCCATCACGCCAAAGGGCATGATCACCCGATTGTCGCGTTTCAGCATCCCGGGAATGATCGTGTGCATCGGGCGTTTTCCGGGGCCCAGCTCGTTGGGATGGCCCGGGATCAGATTGAAACCGGCACCGCGATTTTGCAGTAAGATGCCGAATTTCGGGCTGGCAACACCGGACCCAAATCCGCTGAAGATCGAGTAAATCAAAGACACCGCCATGCGGTCGCGATCGACAACGGTGATATAGACCGTGTCCTTGTGCACCATCTCGGTAAGGGCGGCGGGGGCACGCATGGCGCGTTTGGGGTCGACCAGCGCAGCCAGTTTTTCAGCGGTTTCGGGGGCTAGCATGTGATCCAGCCGGGCCATGTGATCCGGATCGGCCAGGAATCGGTTGCGGGCGTCATAGGCCAGTTTTGCGACTTCGGCCTCGATATGCGCGCGTTCTGCTCCCATTGGGTCCATGTTGGCAATGTCGAAATATTTCAGCATGTTAAGCATCAAGATTGCCGTCGCCCCTTGCCCATTTGGCGGGTGTTCCAGCAGGTCAATGCCCTGGTATTCCCCCTGAATTGGGATGGTCGGCGTACAGCGGGTGGCGGCGAAATCCTGGGTCGTGTGGGGTGCGCCCATAGCCTGCAGAGCGGCGGCCATATCTTCGGCCACTTCGCCAGTATAAAATGCATCTCGGCCCTGAGTTGCGACGCGCTTGAGGACTTCTGCCTGACCGGGCGCGCGAAAGATCTGTCCCGTGGTCGCTGGTTTGCCTGCGATCAAATAGTGCTGGCGGGCCTCGCCCTTCAGGGCCTGCGCAGCCGTTGGCCAATCCAGTGCGACGCGCGGTGCGACGGGCACGCCCTCGGTGGCGTAGTGAATGCTGGGGGCCAACAAGGTTTCCATCCCCAGTTTGCCATGGGTTTGCGCCAGATGGCAGAAAGCGTCCACTGCGCCGGGGATCGTAACTGACAACGCCCCGGTTTTGGGCACGGTGTTGAGACCTTGTTTGCGCAATGCATTCGCGTCCGCCCCAATTGGCGCGCGCCCGGATCCGTTGAGGGCTGTTACCGTTCTTTGATCTGGCAAAGAGATCAACGCGAAGCAATCTCCTCCGATTCCGGTCATCTGAGGTTCGCAGATACCCAAAAGGACAGCGCCAGCGATCGCCGCATCCACCGCGTTTCCGCCGCGCTGCAGGATGTCGATTGCAGTTTTGGCCGCCAGCGGGTGCGACGTGGCGCACATGCCGTTGGTGGCAAAGACAGACGACCTGCCCGGTTGGTGAAAATCGCGCATCGTGCCCCCCATGTTCCCGAGGAAACTTTAGTATGGGCGCGGCCCAAGTCCATTCTTTTTGAGGAAGTTGAGCCTCGACGTCGCGCACTGGGTGGGGGCTGTAATCACGCGACGCCGAGGGAAGCTCTTGCAGCTACGCCCCCGTTATTGCGTTTGTTTCGGGCGTCTTTATGAGGGGATTGGGGCAATTCTGCGGCGTCTCTTCATCAAAAGGCGCCATCTAGAGGCACGGTCAAACGTAGGCAATTCATCTGGCCGACGCGCTGATACGAGAGGTGCGAGCTCATGCTTTGTATCAACATCCAGCCAAATCCGCCCTCGGGCAGGTCATCTGTGGCAACGTCAACATCAGGACCGGATCGTTTGGCAAACACATGCACTGGGACTGGAAGCCCCTGATCCAGGATGGTTATGTCAATTCCGTTCGAAGACCCTTTGATACGCAATTCAACCGACCCTTCGCCCGAATCCGCATAGGCATGTTCGACGACATTATTCAGAGCTTCGGCCAGAACGATTTCGGTGCGGCCAATACAATCTTCGTCCAGCCCGCTGGTTCGCAGGCTTGATGTCATCGAGACGAGCGCATCGCGCACAGCCATTTCAGTGGCTGGGAAGCTGGTCTTGAACTCGTGCGGAACGTTCATGGTGCGGCCTGTTCCTATCGAGGCAACGATATCACGCGCGGTCAGCATGAAGGGCAAACGCCTCTTCGACGGTGCCGTGGATCGTAAAAACCGTATCCATACGGGTCAGTCGAAAAACCTTGTCTACATTGGGCATTAGCCCGGCCAAGTGCAGCGGCCGATCCTTGCCCAGTTGTTTCATCGCGGCCACGATCGCCCCCAAACCGCTGGAATCAATAAACGCGACGGTGCTGAGATCAAGCAGAACTTCGGCCCCGCCACCTTCGGTGATCCCTCGCATCTGATCCTTGAAGGCAATGGCAACGGCGGCGTCGATACGCTCTTCCTCAACCGTAATCACCTGATAGCCGCCCTGATCCGTACTGGACATCTGCATCAATAATCCTTTCACTTTGGCCGACGCAAGGAAACGCTAGACCCAAATCCTTACCATTCGGTATTCATGGGTCGATGAGGAGGAGTTCACATGAAATCTGTTGTAATCGCCGGTGCCGCGCGAACGCCTATGGGGGGGTTCCAAGGGGTTTTTGATGGGGTTGAGGCGTCAGTATTGGGGGGTGCAGCCATTCGGGCGGCGCTGGCCGATGCGGGCACTGACACGGTTGACGAAGTTCTGATGGGATGCGTTTTGCCCGCAGGTCAGGGCCAAGCCCCCGCGCGGCAGGCGGGATTTGCCGGAGGCTTGGGTGAAAACGTGCCTGCGACGACGCTGAACAAGATGTGTGGTTCGGGCATGAAAGCGGCGATGATGGCGTTTGACCAGATCGCGCTGGGCCATGCGGACACGATGATTGCCGGCGGGATGGAGAGCATGACCAACGCCCCCTACATGCTGCCGAAAATGCGGAACGGGGCCCGGATCGGCCATCAAGAGGTCAAGGATCACATGTTCCTGGACGGGCTGGAGGATGCCTATGACAAGGGCCGCCTGATGGGGACGTTCGCCGAAGACTGCGCCGAAGCGTTCCAGTTCACCCGCGAAGACCAGGATCAATATGCGATCGGCTCGCTGGACAATGCGCTGGCGGCGGAACGCGATGGGGCGTTTGATGGCGAGATTTGCTCGGTCGCGTTGCACACCCGCACGGGCGAGGAAATCATCACCCGGGACGAACAGCCCGCCAAGGCGCGGCCTGAAAAGATCCCGATGCTGAAACCGGCTTTTCGCAAGGACGGGACGGTGACAGCGGCGAACTCTTCGTCGATTTCGGACGGGGCGGCGGCGTTGGTTCTGGCATCCGAGGACGCGGCCGAGGCGCAGGGTCTGAACATTCGTGCGCGGATCATGGGGCATGCAAGCTTTGCCCATGCGCCCTCGAAATTCCCGACGGCCCCGGTCCCGGCGACACGCAATCTGCTGGAGCGTCTGGGCTGGTCCGTCAGCGATGTCGATCTGTGGGAGGTCAACGAGGCCTTCGCCGTCGTGCCCATGGCCTTTATGAAGGAAATGGGTGTTCCACGGGACATCATGAACGTGAACGGCGGTGCCTGCGCGCTGGGCCATCCAATCGGTGCCTCGGGCGCGCGGATCATGGTGACGCTGTTAAACGCGCTGGAAAAACGCGATCTGAAACGTGGCGTGGCCGCGATTTGTATTGGCGGCGGCGAGGGCACCGCCATCGCGATCGAGCGGGTCTGAACTGCTTGGGGGATAGGCCCCTCGTTTCTTTCGTAGCGTCAAAGTTGACAGATAGATGGGCAGCGGCTTCCCTCTCGCAAGGGGGGCCACCATGAAGAAACTGTTTACGATTTTCGCGCTGATCCGCGTGCTGTTGCCTGAAACCATCGTTGGGTGGCTGTATGCGGGGCGGCGAACCGTGATTGCCGGGCGCCAGATCGATCCCAAAGCTCAGGCGGCCAGCGATCTGGTCAGCTTGCTGCGCGATCCGAATGCTCCGCCAACCCTGGAGCAAAGCCGCGCGCAGATCGCGGCCATGGCGGCCAAATTCGAACGTCCCTGCCCTGCGGATGTGAATAAACACGATGTCTCTTTGCCGAGCGCCACTGGGGTGCAACCGGCGCGGATTTACGTGCCCGCAGGGCGCGACCCCAAAGCGTCACAGCCAACCTTGTTGTTTCTTCATGGCGGGGGCTGGGTCCAGGGCGGGCTGGAGACGCATGATGGTATGTGCGGCCATTTGTGCGCGGGCGCCGGCGTTCGGGTGATTTCGTTCGAGTATCGCCTGGCCCCCGAACACCCGTTTCCGGCTGCGCCAGATGACGTGTTGGCGTGCTATCAGGCGCTGCTGAACGGCGCAGAGGGGTTGAACGTTCAACCCGAGCTGTTGGCTGTTGGCGGGGACAGTGCAGGCGGCAACCTAACCGCGGTTCTGATGCATGATTTGGTCGCGGCGGGCCTTCCGCTGCCGTGTGCGCAAATTCTGATCTACCCGGGCACCGATGGGCGGCTGACCTCGCAATCCATGGCCGACCTCAAGGACCAGCCGCTATTGGCGGCAACGCGGGTGGCTTGGTACTTGTCGCTCTATCTGCCCAAAGACCAAGACCGCACGGATCCTCGGGTGTCTCCGCTTTTGTCACCCCATCTTGCGGGGCAGCCCAAGGCGCTGATCATCGCGGGCGGGCATGACCCATTGTGGGACGATGCGTTGTCATTGGCCGCAGCACTTGAACAGGCGGGCGTTCCGGTCGACCTGCTGAAATATCCGGGTCAAGTGCACGCGTTTTTGTCTTTGAACCGGGTCATTCCCCAAGGGCGCGAGGCCCTTGAACAAACTGCGGCGTGGTTGCGCACAGCGTTCCGCTAATCGGTTCAGTCAAAACGCGCCAGCTTGTCCAGTTCGGGCGCTTGCGTGCACCATTTTTCTTCGACCTGGACCCAGACGGCATCGCGTTCGGTCGCGTGGATGGTAATTTGGCCGGCCTCCATCGAGATCACCTCGGGATCCAGCAGGTTCAGAAACAGTGCAATCGCTTCGGTCGTCAGACACATGGCAACTCTCCTTCGCTAGTCTTCAGCGACACAGAGCGTCCTCCGGCACCCTTGCCGGGGCTTAATCTACGCGGTGATTTCCTGATTTCGTCCACTGAAAATGCTGCAATGCAGCAAAATCGGCGATACATCCCCGGAATTTGCTGAAGATTTAGGCAGAAAACCACAAAAGAACTAAAGAAGCCCTGACAGCACCGTCCGGATCGCCCCCTTGACGAAAAGGGGAGGCCGGTGCCTTCTGCATCTACCCCAAAAAGGAGCCCGACATGACCCAAGGAAGCTGCGCCTGTGGTGCCATCCGATTTGAATGCCACGCGCCCCTGACCAACGCGTCGGCCTGTCATTGCAGCCAATGCCGCAAGATGAGCGGCCATGTCTGGGCCTCGGCGCAGCTGCCGCAGACCAGCCTGACAATCACAGGCCCCGTCACGTGGATCACGCTCAGCGAGACGGCGCGCCGCGGCATCTGCCCGGATTGCGGGTCCTATCTGTTTTGGCAGGGCAACGGGGAAACCGAGATCAGCGTCGCGCTGGGGGCTGTCGATGGGGATCCCGGGATCACGTTGGAAAAGCACATCTTCACGCGTGATAAGGGCAGCTATTACCAGATCGCGGACGGAATGCCGCAACGTCCCTAAGCCAACCGGATTTCTACGGCCTTTTCGCGCCATTGGCCCTGGGCTAGACCGGCCCGGACGGAGGCCACCATGCAATCTCAGGACAATACAGACAGCCCGTGCGGGTTGGCCTTTGCCATTTCGGCCTATGTCATGTGGGGGTTTCTGCCGCTCTATCTGAAGGCAATGGCGCATATTCCGGCCCCCGAGGTCGTCGTGCATCGTGTGATCTGGGCGGTGCCGATCGCGGCTGGTCTGCTGATCTATTTGGGCCGGACCCGGGATTTGATGACGGCACTGCGCACGCCCAAAATGCTTGGGATGGCTTGCGTGACGGCCGCGTTGATCTCGATGAACTGGGGCATCTATGTCTGGTCCATCGCGGCCGAGCGCACCCTGGACGCCGCGTTAGGGTACTACATCAACCCGTTGTTCAGCGTGTTTTTGGGCTCGGTTCTGTTGCGAGAACGCCTGAACCGGCCACAATGGGTGGCCGTGGGTTTGGCCACCCTCGCCGTAGCGGTTCTGTGGGTTGATCAGGGGTCGCTTCCTTGGCCAGCTTTGGCGCTGACGACCTCGTGGGGGTTTTACGCCTATTTCAAGAAGTCACTGCCCATCGGTCCGAACCAGGGTTTCTTGCTCGAGGTTCTGATACTACTGCCACCCGCCCTGGCGTATCTGGCGTATCTGACCCTGTCGGGGCAAAGCCATTTTGCCCTTACGGTTCCGGATACATTGCTGTTGCTTGGGGCTGGGGTTGTTACGGCGGTGCCGCTGATCACCTATGCCAACGGAGCCAAGCTGCTGCGGCTGTCGACCATCGCCGTTCTACAGTATATCGCGCCGACGATGATCTTTCTGAACGCCCTTTTTGTGTTTGGCGAACCCATGGGTCAGGCGCGGATGATTGCCTTTCCTCTGATCTGGTTGGCCTTGGTGATCTATTCGGTGTCGCTGTGGAAAGAGCTGCGCAAACGTCCTAGCTAAGCGCATCGCGGAATTTCAGGAACCGCGCGTCCGTCATCACCCGCGCATTCATCGCCTCGCGCAGGGCCCCGACCGAGCGATGCGGGCGCATCGCGACCTCGAACACGGCGATCATGCCATCGTCGTCCAGCGTGATCAGGTCGACACCCACGGCGTCGTGCTCGCCGACTTTGCATTGGAATTCCAACGCCCAATCGTTGCCCGCACCCATGATCCGGCGATACCGGAAATCGGAAAACACCTGCCCGACATGGCCCAGAACCGCAGCCACGGGTTCGCGCCCCGACCATGTTTTCCAATAGGTGGGCGGTAGGAATTTCACGTCCTCGGCCAGAATGGTGCTGATCTGATCCTCTTGCCCCGAGGCCACGATTTCCGTCATGCGTTCGATTGTTGGATGCATTTTGTCCTCCCGTTTTGTCGATGGTGACAGGCGGATCGGGCCTGCGGCAAGCGTAACGTCGGGTTGCGCAGGGGCTTGCCTGCGCGTAAGTCGATCCCATGACGTTCAGCACCGAGTATACCCCACCAGATGACCCGCTGGAGATCCTGCACGAGGATCACCAGATCATCGCGGTGAACAAACCCTCGGGGCTGTTGTCGGTGCCCGGACGGGGCGAGCATTTAGCCGACTGCCTGCTGACCCGGGTCCAGGCCGCTTTCCCCGAGGCGCTGCTGGTGCATCGGCTGGACCGTGATACCTCGGGCGTGATGGTGTTCGCGATGACACCCCACGCGCAGCGTAGCCTGTCGATGCAATTCGAAAAGCGTACCACGCGGAAAACCTATGTGGCCCGTGTTTGGGGCAGGTTAGAGCCGAAATCAGGCACTGTAGACCTGCCGCTGATCGTGGATTGGCCCAACCGCCCGCGCCAGATGGTGGATCACGAAAACGGCAAGCCCGCGGTGACCGATTGGCGGGTGCTGAAATACGGTGACAGGGAAACCCGCGTGCGTCTGTTCCCGAAAACGGGGCGCAGCCACCAGCTGCGCGTGCATATGCTGGCGTTGGGGCATGTGATCCTGGGCGATCCGCTGTATGCGACGGGCGAGGCGGCGGATTTCCCGCGCCTGATGCTGCATTCCGAAGAGCTGCGGATCAATCACCCCGACAGTGGCGAAGGGATGCGGTTCCGGGCCAGGGCTCCGTTCTAGCGCATCGACCGATCGGTCAGGTTTAGGCGTCCGGCCACGATGGGTTTCAACACGCCCTTTAGCGCAGGGTCATCGCCGCGCAGTTGCTCCAGCTCGTCCAGGCGATTGGTTGCGATCAGCTCCAGCAGGTCCACCCGCACGGTGCCATCCGCACCCCTGGGCAGGGCAGGGACCAACTGACACAGGTTCGGGGCCGGATCGCATTCCGGTATCTGCCAACCCTCGGGCGCCTCGACAAAGGCATACAAACCCGCCCCACCAGCTGGCAGCGCATACGAGGCAAAGGCCACGTCGCGCGCACCCGCGCCAATCAGCGATTCACGAATCTCGGGCCCGTCCTCGGTGATCCGGTTCTCTGTGCCTTCGCCATCAGACCAGTTCATCAGGCTGCGCGTGACAAAGTTATACAGCCGCTTGCCCGTCGCCATCCAAATGCGCGAGGGCAGTGACTTGCGTGACACCAGCCGCCATTGGCTGGGCGTCAGCAGATCGGGGGCATACTTGCGCTTTTGTTTGAGCATGTGCCGCAGGTCCTCGCGCGCGGCGATGCGGAACAGTTTTCCCTGACGCCGGTGCACGCTGGCCAGTTGGAAATCGATCACGCCAGCACGCCCGTCAGGCAGCATCAACCAGTTCTGAGGCTTGGCGATATCATTGTGGGTCACCCCCCGGCGGCGCATCTCACGCAACAGACGACCGGCGTCTTTGTACCACGCGCCATCACTGGGTTTGGCCAGATGCAGCGGCGTGCCCTCGGCCCAGACGCGCAGGATGCCACCCCGATCCGACTCCAGCAGCACCGGAACGCCTTCGATTCCCTGAACGGCGCGCAAGCCACGCGCCTCTTTGCGCGCCAACACTTGCGAGATGAAGCGCGCCCACCACGGCACCCCGTCCAGACGGCGCAGCACGACCTTGACCTCGGGCGCATCGGCCAGATGCCCCATGATGGTTTCCGAGAACACATCGCGTTTCAAAACCGTATCGGGCACGAAACGCCGGATCGAAGGGTAGTCCGCCACAAAGGCCCCCGTAAAAAGATAATCCGGGGCCGTGATAGCGCTGGGGCAAGGAGAAAGGCAACCGATTTACCAGTGACAGGCCTCGCGCAGAGGAGCGATCGCGGTTTCGAGCCCACTAATCTTAAACTTGGCCGTGACCGGGCTTTCATTAAACGGGGTAAAGCGGGTCAAAAGGGTCTCGCCAGTCAGCATTTGCTTGATCATCGGGATTGATTTTCCCCCCGACCACAAACCCAGCGCGCGATTGTCGGTGCTCGCAGAGAAGCTCCGTGCCGACGATTTGCGATCATCGATCCGATATTCCACCCGACCATATCCGCTAAATCCCGAGGCCATATGACAGCTGGTATGTATGATCAGCGATGTTGTGTTTTCCTTGCAGCGCAGCATCAGCTGCGCTTGCGAGCGCCCATACAGGCCGCAGTCTAGCTCTTCCTCTGATTTGATCGTCATGTAAACGTCAGTTGTGTCTTTGAACTCAGAGGTATCCAGCCGAACCACCCAATCTCCATGTTCGGGTTGCGACATGGCTGGCTTTGGAGAGGTCGTGCGTCCCGCGACCCGATCATAGCAGGCCAGGCGATCAAGATCCGTGTCGATAAAGATGCATTCAGCGGGATCACCCGCTGCAAACGCTGGAAGTACTGACAGAACAATTAGGGCGGCGCCGGAAAATAAACTGTAAAGGTGCATCATGATGACATGATGCACCTTTTGCGATTATTGGCAATACAGAGAGTGCGCTTATTCGGCGGCCCAACCGGCCACCGATTTAACCTCGAGGAAGTCCTCGATGCCCCAAACGCCGCCTTCACGCCCGTTGCCGGACTGTTTCATGCCCCCAAACGGGGCGCCCGCGCCGCGGCTTTGGCCGTTCATCTCCACCATGCCCGAGCGCAGCTGCAAAGCGACCCGGTTTGCCTTGTCGCCATCGGTGGTCTGAACATAGTTCGTCAGGCCGTACACCGTGTCATTGGCGATCTGCACCGCCTCTTCTTCGGTTTCAAAGGGGATGATCGACAGCACGGGGCCAAAGATTTCCTCGCGTGCGATGGTCATTTCGTTGGTGACGTCCGCGAATACGGTGGGGCGCACGAAAAAGCCCTTGTTCAGGCCTTCGGGACGGCCAAGCCCCCCAGCAACCAGACGCGCGCCTTCGTCGATACCGGTCTGAATCAGGCCCTGGATCTTGTTCCACTGTGCCTCGTTCACGACGGGGCCAATGTGACGGCCCAATTCGCTGGCAGGGCCCACGGTGACTTTGTTGGCGACCTCGGCGGCGGTCTCAACCGCTTGATCATATACGTCCTTTTGGACCAGCATCCGGCTGGGTGCATTGCAGGACTGACCGGTGTTGTTCATCATGTGCAGCACGCCGCGTTTGACCGCTTTGTCATCCGCATCGTTAAAGATGATGTTGGCCCCTTTGCCGCCCAATTCCAGGTGAACACGTTTGAGCGTCAGCGCCGCGTTCTGCGAAATCGCGATGCCCGCGCGGGTCGAGCCGGTGAAGCTGACCATATCCACATCAGGGTGCCCGGACAGGGCAGACCCCACGCCGATACCATCGCCGTTCACCAGGTTGAACACCCCTTTGGGGAAGCCAGCCTCGTCCATCATCTCAGCGAACAGGATCGCATCCAAGGGGCTTTCCTCGGAGGGTTTCAGCACCATGGTGCAGCCGGCGATCGCTGCGGCAACCACCTTCAGCGTCACCTGGTTCATCGGCCAGTTCCAAGGGGTGATCAGCGCGCAAACGCCGACGGGTTCATAGACGATCCGGTCATTCGGAGCGTGATCCCCCAGCGGACGGTTGAACTCGAACCCCTTGGCAGCGCGCAAGAAATTGCTGATGTGCCATGTGCCCGCGCCCACCTGAGAGCTGTTGGACATGTCGATCGGAGCGCCCATTTCCAGGCTGATGGCCTCGCCCATTTCTGCGGCGCGCCGTTGATAGATTTCCAACAGCTTTTCGACCAGCGCGATCCGCTCGGCCGGTGGTGTGGCCATCCAGGCCGGAAAAGCTGCCTTGGCCGCAGCGACGGCTTTGTCCGCATCCGCCTGACCGCCCAGCGAGATGACGGCGCATGCCTCTTCGGTGGAGGGGTCAATCACCGCGCAATCGCGGGATTCGATGGGATCCACCCATGCCCCATTGATATAGAACTGACGTTTCTCGATCATTTTCTTGACCTCCAAAAGCGTTTCCCGTCCCGCGGTGTTTTTCTGTTTTCTAGGATATTGAGCCACAGCGTTGGCGCGCAGTTTGTCAGTCGAGCGAGGACGCTGCAAGACCTTGTTGGCTCCTGTTTCAATAATTTGATCAAATTATGCGATTCAGCCGGAGAATGACAGCCTCTGCCGCATGGCGCGCACCCCCCCGCAGTTGACACTGCGAGGGGCTGATTGGACCACCGAAAGAAATCAAATGCCTGTATCTGCCACCTCTATCACCCAACGAGCACGGGCGAATTCAGACCCGGATCGGGGCTTTGCCTTCTGGGTGCAAAGCCCCTGTTCCGTGAGTAAACGGCTTGGGGCTAATGGCCCCGTGAGATCAATATGGACGCTGCCAGACATGTTTTCAGGGGGAAAAACCCAAGACCTGCTCCCCCCAATGCAAAAGCCCCGACCAAATGGCCGGGGCTTTCGATTTTCCAAAGGAGGGGCCGATTACTCGGCGTCTTCCTTTTTCTCTTTCTTGGCTTCTTCGCCGGTTTCCTGATCGACGACTTTCATCGACAGGCGAACCTTGCCGCGATCGTCAAAGCCCAGCAGCTTGACCCAAACCTCTTGGCCCTCTTTCAGGACGTCCGAGGGGTGGTTCAGGCGGCGGTTTTCGATCTGGCTGACGTGCACCAGGCCGTCGCGCTTGCCAAAGAAGTTCACGAAGGCGCCGAAATCGACGATCTTCACGACCTTACCTTTGTAGATCTTGCCTTCTTCGGGCTCGGCCACGATCGAGTGGATCATGTCGTATGCCTTCTGGATGGCTTCACCGTTCGGGCTGGCGATCTTGATGATGCCGTCGTCGTTGATGTCGACCTTGGCGCCCGACACTTCGACGATTTCACGGATGACCTTACCGCCCGAGCCGATCACTTCGCGGATCTTGTCAGTGGGGATTTGCATGGTTTCGATGCGCGGGGCGTGGACACTGAATTCGGCGGTGCCGGACAGCGCCTTGTTCATCTCGCCCAGGATGTGCATCCGGCCCTCTTTGGCTTGTGCCAGGGCTTTCTCCATGATCTCGGGGGTGATACCCGCAACCTTGATGTCCATCTGCAGCGAGGTGATACCAGCCTCGGTACCGGCCACTTTGAAGTCCATGTCGCCCAGGTGGTCTTCGTCACCCAGGATGTCGGTCAGAACGGCGTAAGAACCGTCATCTTCCAGAACCAGACCCATGGCCACACCGGCAACGGCGGCCTTCAGCGGAACACCGGCGTCCATCATGGACAGCGAACCACCACAGACCGATGCCATCGAGGACGAACCGTTCGATTCGGTGATCTCGGACACCAGACGCAGGGTGTAGGGGAAATCGGTTGCCGAGGGCAGAACCGCCTGCAGCGCACGCCATGCCAGTTTACCGTGGCCGATCTCGCGGCGGCCGGGGCCACCCACGCGACCCACTTCACCAACCGAGTAGGGCGGGAAGTTATAGTGCAGCATGAAGTTCGATTTGAAGTTGCCGTGCAGCGCATCGATGAACTGCTCGTCGTCACCGGTGCCCAGCGTGGTCACAACCAGACCCTGGGTTTCACCGCGGGTGAACAGCGCCGAACCGTGGGTCCGGGGCAGCAGGCCAGTTTCGCATTCGATGGCGCGGACCTGATCCAGGGCACGGCCGTCGATACGTTTGCCTTCTTTCACGACGGTGCCACGCAGAACCGAGGATTCCAGCTTCTTCAGAGCGGCGCCCAGGTTGGCGTCTTCCAGCTGTTCTTCGGTCAGGCCGGCCTTGATGGCGTCTTTGGCAGCGGCAACAGCGGCAACGCGCTCTTGCTTGTCGGTGATCGCGTAGGCGTCGCGCATGGCGGTTTCACCAGCGGCTTTGACGACTTCGAACAGATCGCTGTAATCCGGGGGGGTGAAATCGAAGGGCTCTTTCGCGGTCTCTTCGGCCAGTTCGATGATCAGGTCGATCACCGGCTGGATTTGCTCGTGCGCAAAGGTCACGGCGCCCAGCATTTCGGCTTCGGTCAGCTCGTAGGCTTCGGATTCCACCATCATCACGGCGTCTTTGGTGCCAGCGACAACCAGGTCCAGGCGCTGTTCGGGGTTGTTGCGCAGGTCCTGCATATCGTCGACCGACGGGTTCAGGACATAGTCGCCATCCACAAAGCCAACACGCGCACAGGCGATCGGGCCCATGAAGGGGGCGCCCGAAATGGTCAGCGCAGCCGAGGCCGCGATCATCGCGACCACATCAGGGTCGTTTTCCAGGTCGTGGCTCAGCACGGTGCACATTACCAGAACTTCGTGTTTGAAGCCGGGAACGAACAGCGGGCGGATCGGGCGGTCGATCAGGCGTGCGGTCAGGGTTTCTTTCTCGGTCGGGCGTGCCTCGCGTTTGAAGAAACCGCCGGGCACTTTACCGGCCGCATAGTATTTCTCTTGGTAGTGAACCGTCAGCGGGAAGAAATCCTGCCCGGGCTTGGGTTCCTTGGCGAAGGTCACGTTTGCCATGACGCTGGTTTCGCCCAGCGTGGCAATCACGGTGCCGTCTGCCTGACGGGCAACCTTGCCGGTTTCCAGTGTCAGCGTTTCATCGCCCCACTGCATGGATTTGGTTGTTACGTTGAACATCATCGTATCCTTATAAGGAGCACTCGCGGGCCCTCCCGCGTCTCCTTTTTTGCATGACGGCCCCATTGCCGCCGACCCCAATCTTTCTCATGCGCCCGGAGTCAAAGGCGTCACGTCTCAGATGCATGGGGCCATACAGGAATTTCAGAGCATTTGAAAGTCACGATTGCCGACACCCTTGCGAACCTGGACGGCCTGGTGCCATAGCCGCCCCGTTTTGAGCTCTGTGAAGAGCCTGTCGCGCGAGGGGAGCACGTACGAATTGAGCCCCTGGTTCGCCCTAGCTGCAGTCTGCTTTGACCCACAGTGTTGTATCAATGGCGCCTGCCCAGTGGGACTTGAGACGGTTGTAGCCTTCGTCAAACCCCAACCACCGGCATTTTGACGACGCCTCAAGCGCTTGTTGCGCCAATTTCGCACGTGTTTTGACAGAGAGCTTGAGCGGCTTAGGCTTGTAGAAACTGCATAGGCCCTTTTTCACGTCTTGCATATTGCATTGGCGGGCATAGCCGTCTTTGCTCACGTAGATGGTAGCATAAGGATAACCGGACAAAAACTTCAGGTCTCTTACCGTTGTCTTAAGGCGGTCAGCCTCTTTTTGCCAAGCAGCGTGTGGGATTTCGGGGGGGAGGCTGCCTCTTGCGTGGTTGAACGAAAAAAAGACGGGTGCCGCAGAGAGCGGTTCGGATTTGCTCCGCGCAATGGACCAACTGACGCTGTAGTTTCCGATGATTTCGCTGCCACGGTTGTCACTTTGCTTGCCGGGCCTGTCGCTGTCGCATGCGGCCAACAGGCCAAGTGCGGTACACAGAAAAAGAGTTTTCACAGATCGCATCCGCTGTCCTTTTTGATATTTTGCGCAAAATGAGAAAACTCTCGGAAGACTTCAACCCAAGACTGTCGCCGAATGCAGGGCAAACAAAAAACGCCCGCTCGATTGAACGGGCGTTTCTGACTGTCGAAAGATCCGGCGTCTTAGCGGCGGATACCCAGGCGTTTGATCAGGTCCTGGTAACGGGCCTCGTCTTTGCCTTTCAGGTAGTCCAGCAGTTTACGACGCTGGGCAACCATCATCAGCAGGCCGCGACGGCCGTGGTTGTCTTTCTTATGAGTTTTGAAGTGCTCGGTCAGGGTCGAGATGCGCGAGGACAGGATAGCAACCTGTACTTCGGGCGAACCGGTGTCACCTTCTTTGGTGCCGAACTCTTTGATAACGCGTGCTTTTTCTTCTGCGGTAATCGACATCGGGGTCTCCTGTTAAGTTAAGGGTGAGGGCGCAAGCCGGGATGTCGTCCAGCAGGGTCCATGGAGTTATCTGCCCGAGATTCCCCAGACAGATGCGCGCGTATACGGAGATTCCTTTGAAAAGGAAAGGAAAAAGTCAGGCAGGCTGCTTAACTCACGCGGGTCGGGTAATCAGAGCGATATCATCGACCGTCAGTCCCGATCCGCCGTTGATGGTCGCAACCTGTTGGCCATCGACCAGGATCTGCACCTCGCCGGTTGCCTCGTCGGGGTCGGACAAAGTGACCGACGGATCCTGGCCCGCGACATCATCCACGATCACGCCGATTTGGTCCGAGCCGGGGTCGAAATCCAGCACCGTTGCGGGGCTGTCGACCCAGTCACTGATCAGGATCATGTCAGCGCCTTCGCCGCTGTGGATGGAATCACCGCTGCCGCCGACCAACGTGTCATCACCCGAGCCACCGTTCAGAAAGTCCATTTCTGAATCGTCGTCTCCGACAACCAGGTCATTCCCAACGCCGCCAAACAGCGTGTCCTGTCCGGTGCCGCCGGTCAGCGTGTCGTCATCCAGATCTCCGTGCAGGGCGTCGTTCCCAGCACCCCCAACCAGTTGGTCGTTTCCGGCACTGCCGACCAAGCTGTCCGAGCCCTCATTGCCGTACAGGATATCCTCGTCGTTGTGGCCAAACATCTGATCGTTTCCTGCGCCACCGATCATCGTGTCATTGCCATCTTCACCATGCAGGGTGTCGTCGCCTTCGCCGCCCTGAATGGTATCTTCGCCTTCGCCGCCGTGCACCTCGTCTTCGCCGTCCCCGCCCGAGACAAGGTCATCACCCGCATAGCCGTGCAGACTGTCGTTGCCTTCGCCGCCAGACATGGACTGATCGCTTTCGTCGCCCGCAATGACATCGTCCTCTGATCCGCCGTCATCGGCGTTGGCTTCGGCGCTGTCCAAAGCCTCGGTCAGCCCGTTTTGATCGGTGTCGTCGCCCGTTCCCTCTTCGTTCTTTTGTTCGGTATCAGCAATCGCCTCGTCATCACCGATCATATCAAAGCCAACGAATGCCGCCCCGGCGGCCATAACACCCAACAGTCCTGCGATAAGTAACATTGTTTGCACCCACGGATTTTCCCGACCCCATTACCGCATGGGGTCAGGCGTTTGCGCAATACTTATTCGCCGGTCTGGTTAACGCCCTCTTGCGCGCCAGCGGCCCGTTCGAACTCATCTGCCAACTGCGCGGCCCAATCGCCGATCAGGGGCAGAAACTCGAATTGCGACAGCCACCAGGCCAGGATCGACACAAGGAAAGTCGCCCCCAGAACAGAGCCCAATCCAAAGGCCAGACCACGTGTGAATTGGAACAGGATCAGCCGCACAACCGAGTTCTGCACGGCGATGAAGCGATGCCCATTCAGCGTTTCCACTTCGCGGGCCAGGTGGCGTATCGCCTCCAGCGTCTCTTTCTCGGTCTGGTCATTCATCGGGCATGTCCCACAGTTCGGGTTGCTGAGTGTAGGCGATATACAGCGGGTGTTTGGGGTGCCCTGCTTTGGTGAGGCCCAGATGATGGACGGGCAGGCCAGTACCGCGCAGCAGCCGCGCGATATGCGGGCCCTGATCCAGATGCTCGCCATGGGTGCCCCAGGCAGCGATGATCTGATCGGCCCAGTGACAACCATCCAGAATTGTCTGGTCATTGGCGGGGCCAACGGGATCCGAGGCGGCGCGCATCGCGCGCGGATCGGTGTCGCGCCAGGCAAAGATGTTGGTCACGCGAAAGGCCCCAAATCCCAGCGCGCGGGCGCGGCGTTCGCAGCGTTCCACGGTGGGATCATTCTGCACCTCGGTCGCGGTCGAGGGGTTCAGCATCACGAACAAGGCCTTGCGCCCGGCCGGATCCCAGATGCGGGTCAGCTCATAGCGATATTTCTCGCAATCCGAATAGATGGCGGTCGAATGGGCGTCGCCCTTTTGAAACTCACGCGTGATCATGGGCTGTTTGTGCCCGCGCACGCGGCGCAGCGCAAGCGATCAATCCAGGTTGAACACGCGGTTGGGGTGCAGTTCGGCGCCTTGCAGCTGACCCACGGCCAAAGGTTTGCCGTTATACGAGGCCCAGCAGTCCTCGCCCCATTCGACATCATGCGCGATGACCATGCCGGGGTTACCGTTGCGCAGACGCACGGCGCCCTGATCGGTAGCTTTCACCTCGGGCAGATCGGCCAGGCCATCCTCGACCGGGCGCAGGAAATCGTCCAGCTCGGGCGTGCGGGCCATGTCGTTGATCTGCTCGATGCTGATCCCGTCCTCATCTGCGTCAAACGGGCCGGACCAGACGCGGCGCAGCCATTCCACATGTCCATGACAGCCCAAAGCGGCGCCCAAATCCCGCGCGATCGAGCGCACATAGCCACCCTTGCCGCAGACCATCTCCAGCACCACGTGATCGGCGTCGGGGCGGTCTTCCAGCAGCAATTCTTCGACCCACAGGGGGCGGGCGGCGATTTCGAAATCCTCGTCAGCGCGGGCCAGTTTATAGGCGCGTTCCCCGTCGATCTTCACGGCCGAGAATTTCGGCGGGACTTGCATGATATCGCCCAGGAATTGGGGCAGGGCGTCCTTGATCTGTTCATCGGTTGGGCGAGCGTCGGATTCAGCGATCACCTCGCCCTCGGCATCATCGGTGTTGGTCGCCTGACCCAGCCGTACGCTGAACCGATAGGCTTTCAGCGCGTCGGTGATATAGGGAACGGTCTTGGTCGCCTCGCCCAGGGCAACGGCCAGAACACCGGTGGCATCAGGGTCCAGCGTGCCCGCATGGCCCGCCTTATTCGCGTTGAACGCCCATTTCACCTTGTTCACAACGGCGGTCGAGGTCATGCCCGCAGGCTTGTCCACCACCAGCCAGCCGGAAATGTCGCGTCCCTTGCGTCTACGTCCCATGATTTACTGATCCTATAGCAATCCGAGCGCGCGGGTTAGAACATGCGGCGCGCGCTGTCAATTTGCGGGCGCAACCACGCCCACGATCGGCCCCAGCCGAAACCCCGGATCGTCCCGCCCAATCGCAGGCGCGTACATCCGCGAGACCTTGCCATCAAAGTACAGCGCGTTGGGCAGGTCCAGCGTATCGCGGAACAGGCTGCCAAATTCGTGAAACGTCACCGGGTTGCGCGAGATCGCAAAGACCACGCGCTTGCCATCGGCGGACGTGCCCACCCCGTTTCGCACATACCGCGAGCTGCTGTCGGGCAGGAAACGCGGATGCAATTCTCCATCAATCACCAGCATTGGCCCGGATTGGGTCGCGTCGCGGCAGGTGGGTTTTTCCTTGATGAACCGCAGGGTCTCGATCACATCCGCGCGGCCCGGACGGATGCAAAACACCCCGTTGGGCAGCAGGCCGAAGTTCCCGGGACCAGCATTTGATACCACGCGCATTTCCTGCTGGCCGTCCTGAATGTACAGACCCACAGGCGCGCGATCATCGTGATACATCCCTGCGTTCATGGCGAATTGCAGGGTTTGCCCGTCGGGCAGGCTGTCCTGAACGGCCGAGAACTGGCCCAGAACCTCGCCCGAGGAATCACGCAGGAACAGGCGCAGGTCTTCGGCGGCATTGACCTCGCAAATCGTGAACCGGTTGTAGTCCAGCTGTAGGTTGCGGCACTCGACCGCCTGCGCTGCGCCGGGCAGCAGGGCCAACAGGCACAGGCTGACCCATAGATTGACCCAATGGCGGATCATTCGTCGTCCTGGTTTGGATCGCGGTCCAGGTCGCGGCGTACCTCGTCCTGATTCAGCAGACGGCGGGTTTCTTCCATCCGGTCAAAGGTGTCGTCCAGGCGGAACCGCAGCTCGGGCGCGTGTTTCAGCCCGCATTTCTTGCCGATCATGCGGCGCAGTTCCCACTGGTGCTTGGCCAGCAGCTTGACCGCCTCGTCTTTGCCCTCGCCGCCTAGCGGCAGCACGAACACGGTGGCGACGCGCAGATCGGCGGACAGGCGCACCTCGCCCACGGTGATCGACATGCGGTTCAGGTCCGGATCGTGGATTTCCCCACGCATCAGGATTTCGGACATCGTCCGGCGGATTTGTTCCCCCACCCGCAGCTGACGCATACCGGGTCCGGAACCGAAAGAGTTGTTACCTTTGGCCATGGCCTGCATCTACGCCTTCGTAAGGGCTTTGCCAAGCGCAACGCGACGGGCTAAGAGGGCGGGACCGCAGTTTTCTTGGAGTAAGACCGATGACCAACCTGCCCGGAATTGTCGTGACCGGAGCCTCGGGCCGTATGGGCCAGATGCTGATGCGCACCATTTTGGACAGCGACAAGTGCAAGCTTGTGGGCGCGGTCGAACGCAAGGGCCACGATTGGGTCGGCCGCGATGTGGGCGAATGTATGGGTGGCACTGCTGTTGGTGTGGTTGTGTCCGATGACCCTCTGGAGACGTTCCTGCACGCGCAGGCCGTGATTGACTTCACCGCCCCCGCCGCCACCGTTGAATTTGCCGCCATCGCCGCGCAGGCGCGGATCGTGCATGTGATCGGCACCACCGGCATGACGGACGCGGATCTGGCCAAGGTCGCCGCCGCGGCCCGCCATGCCACCGTGGTACGGGCCGGGAACATGTCGCTGGGTGTGAACCTGTTGGTGCAGCTGACCAAACAGGTCGCCGCCGCGCTGGACGAAGATTTCGACATCGAGATCATCGAGGCGCATCACAACAAAAAGGTCGATGCGCCCTCGGGCACCGCGCTGATGCTGGGCGAGGCCGCCGCCGAAGGGCGCGGTGTGTCGCTGGAGGCCGCCTCGGATCGGGGACGCGATGGCATCACCGGCGCGCGCAAACAGGGTGATATCGGGTTCAGCGCCATTCGGGGTGGCGACATCGTGGGTGAACATGACGTGCTGTTCGCTGCCGCTGGTGAACGGATCGTGCTGCGCCACCTGGCCACGGATCGCGCGATCTTTGCCCGAGGGGCGGTGAAGGCCGCGCTGTGGGGACAGGGCCAGAAGCCCGGTGAATACGACATGATGGACGTGCTGGGGCTGTAAACCCCTAGTGATCCAACCAAGTCCCGGCCTCGTATCCATCTCATTGGATACGAGGTGGCGACAATGTTTCGGGCTTTGGTTTTTCTGCTAGCAGCTGTCACGCCTGCGCTGGTCCTGGCGCAGGATCTGCGGCCGATCACAGAGCGCGCGACCTTTCTTGCCCTGATCGAAGGCAAAGAGCTGCGGCGCCTGGGGATTCGGCTGAATGTTCATTCGGACGGCCGAATCATAGGCAGCGCGATGGGCCGCCCTGTTACAGGGAACTGGATTTGGCAGGACCAGTTTTTTTGTCGCGACATGCAGTGGAGGGACTTGGCGCTGGCCTACAACTGCCAGACTGTGCGCCAGAACGGAGATGCCTTGCGGTTCACCTCGGACCGGGGACACGGAGATTCAGCGGATCTGAAACTGCGCTAGCGATCAAAAATCGATCGCGATGCCCTTCTTTTCCCAATCGCCATAGCGGACGGGTTCGGGGCCATCACGGCCGCCCAATTCCTTGGGCAGGGCTTTTGCCTCGGCCTCCGCCTTCTTGCGGCGCTCTTCGGCTTCGGCCAGGGCGCGGATGGCGGCAGGGGGCAGGTCTTTTTCGGGCTCGCTCATGGTCTCTTCCTTATGCGGCTGCCTGTTGATATACGCCCCCGCAGCCCAATCGCAAGGAATTCGGATGACGTCTCGGCCCAAACAGACCCCGCGCATGGCCGCTTTGAGCCTGCTGAACCAGGTTCTGATCGAACACCGGATGATTTCCGAGGTGGTGGGCCACACCCTGGCCAAACTGGATCCGGCAGATCGCGCGCGTGCGCAGCGGCTGGCCGTGGACACGTTGCGCGGGCTGGAACGCGCGGACAAACTGCTGTCGCGCCACCTGAAGAAAAACCCGCCAATGGCGGTGCGTAACATTCTGCGGCTGGGCGCGGTTGAGCTGTCGCTGGGCGGGGACGCGCATGGTGTGGTGAACGAGGCCGTCAACATGACCGCCCGCAACAAGCGAATCCAGTCGATGAAAGGCATGGTGAACGCCGTGTTGCGCAAAGTGGCCGACACCGCGCCCGAGGATTGGAATAAACTGCGCGCGCCTCGCTTGCCGCGTTGGCTGCGCGATCCGCTGGTCGAAGGCTACGGCCCCGATGATGTCGCCCGGATGGAACAGGCCCATTTCGCTGGCGCCCCGCTGGACATCACCGCCAAATCCGACCCGCAGGCCGTGTGCGATGCTGTGAATGGAGAGCTGCTGCCGACAGGCTCCATTCGTTTGTCCGAGGCCGGGCAGGTGTCCGCCTTGGCTGGCTTCGAGGCCGGGGATTGGTGGGTGCAGGATGCCGCCGCCGCGATCCCCGCGAAGGTGCTAAACGCGCAGCCTGGTGAATCGGTTCTGGATATGTGCGCGGCCCCCGGTGGCAAAACCATGCAGCTGGCTGCGGCCGGGGCGGATGTGACGGCGCTGGACGTGTCCGCCAGCCGGATGGAGCGTGTTCAGGAAAACCTGATCCGCACCGGATTGCAGGCGAGCTTGGTCACTGGCGACGCGCTGGAACATACCGGTCAATACAACGCCATCCTGCTGGATGCGCCCTGTTCCGCCACCGGAACGATTCGCCGCCATCCCGACCTGCCCCACGCCAAGGATGGCTCGGATTTCTGGCAATTGTTCCAGCTGCAGGCGCAAATGCTGGACCACGCGCTTAGCCTTCTGAAGCCCGGTGGGCGTTTGGTTTACGCAACCTGTTCCCTGCTGCCTGACGAAGGTGAGTGCCAGATCGAGGATGTTCTAGGCCGTTATGAAGGCCTGACCATCGATACAGAAGCTCTTGATTTGCCGGGAATTGAACCTGAATGGAAAACCCCCGAGGGCGGCCTGCGTCTGTTGCCCGGATACTGGCGCAAACTGGGGGGCATGGATGGGTTCTATGTCGCCTGTCTGCGCAAAGCGTGACCTGGTATTGCGATTTCACGCCAGCGCCGCCATTCATCGGTGACAGGGCGCGTTCCTAAAGCTATCCTGCCCCCATCCCGCCGTCAGAGCGAGAGAGGCAGAGCATGTTCAAACCCGATCGGATGACAGCGCGCACCACGCGCTGGATGCACCGGCTGCACGCGCGGCTGGGCGGGTTTTCGCGTCCTGCCACCGGCTTTGTCAGCCAGCCGGAACCCCGCACCATTGGCAGCTTTGCCCGTGGCCGTCAGCTTGTCGCCGGGAACTTCCTGTTCGCCGGTCATCTGGTCGAAGCCCCGAATACAATGTTGTGGGAAATCGAGCTGCCAGACCTTCCGTTCGAAGAAGAGCTGCACGGGTTCGTCTGGCTGGACGATCTGGCCGCCGTTGCCGATCACACCACGCGCGAACGGGCGCAGACCTGGTTGTTTGAATGGATTGATCGCTATGGCACCGGCAAAGGCGCCGGTTGGAGCCCCGATCTGACCGGGCGGCGCATCATTCGATGGATTCACCATGCATTGTTCGTGCTGCGCGGCGCGGATAAGGACCAATCTGACGGGTTTTTCCGCTCGCTCTCGCGCCAAACGGTCTTTCTGTCGCGGCGCTGGCACACCTGTTCGCCCGGATTGCCCAGATTCGAGGCCCTGACCGGTCTGATCTATGCCAGCCTGTCGCTGGAGGGCATGCACAAGCACGTGGATACGGCCGTGCGGACACTGGCCAAAGATTGTGTTGCGCAGGTGGATGCACAAGGCGGCATCCTCACGCGCAATCCCGAAGAGCTGTTAGAGGTATTCACGCTGCTGACCTGGGCAGCGGCTGCGCTGCTTGAGGCGGGGCGCGCGGTGCCCCCGGAATTGCAATCCGCGATCGAGCGGATTGCGCCGACTTTGCGCACCCTGCGCCACGCGGATGGCGGGTTGGCCCGGTTCCACGGTGGTGGCCGCGGTCTAGAAGGGCGTCTGGACACGGCGCTTGCGGCCTCGGGTGTGAAAACCCGCTCGGCGGACGGGTTGGCGATGGGCTATGCACGGCTGTCGGCGGGGCGGACTTCGGTTGTTGTGGATGCCAGCGCCCCGCCCGCCGGGCGTGCGTCGTATAATGCTCATGCCTCGACCCTGGCGTTCGAGCTGACTTCGGGCCGGCGTCCGTTGATCGTGAATTGCGGGTCAGGGGCCATATTCGGGGCCAAGTGGCGACGGGCCGGGCGCGCGACGCCCAGCCATTCGACCCTGTGCCTGGATGGTTTTTCCAGCGCGCGTTTGGGCGGGCGGCGCGGCAAATCCGATCTGCTGACCGATATCCCCAAAGATGTTCCCATCGAGGTCAGCCAGGCGCCGGATGGGGTGCGGTTCGAAGGCGGGCATGATGGATACCTGAAACCCTACGGCCTGACCCATGCCCGCAAACTGGAACTGACGTTTGATGGTCGGGGCATGGCAGGCGAGGATCTGCTGCTGACGGTGAACGAAGCCGCCAAGCGCAAGTTCGACAAGTCCCCACAGATCGTCGCGCTGAAAGGCATCCCGTTTCAGATCCGATTCCACCTGCACCCCGAGGTGGACGCCACTGTCGACATGGGTGGTGCGTCCATCTCGTTGGCGCTAAAAAGCGGCGAGCTTTGGCTGTTTCGGCACGAAGGCGTGGCCGAAATGACGCTGGAACCCTCGGTTTATCTGGAAAAAGGCCGTTTACGGCCCCGTGCGACCAAACAAATCGTTTTATCTGGGCGCGCGATGGACTATGCGACGCGCATCCGTTGGTCCCTGGCCAAGGCACAGGATACCCCGATCAGTATCCGTGACCTGAACCGGGACGACCCGGACCTGACCTGAACTGAACCAAAGAGCTGCCCCATGACCGACCTCTATCCCGTGCGCCGCGCGTTGATTTCCGTTTCCGACAAGACCGGCCTGACCGAGCTGGGCCAGGCGCTGGCCGCGCGCGGTGTGGAACTGCTGTCGACCGGCGGCTCGGCCAAGGCGCTGCGCGATGCCGGGCTTGAGGTGCGTGATGTGGCGGATGTCACCGGCTTCCCCGAAATGATGGACGGGCGCGTAAAGACCCTGCACCCCAAAGTGCACGGCGGCCTGCTGGCGCTGCGCGACAATGACGATCACGTCGCCGCAATGGACGAACATGACATCGGCGGCATCGACCTGCTGGTTGTGAACCTTTACCCGTTCGAGGCCGCGCTGGCCCGTGGCGCTGATTACGCCGAGATGATCGAAAACATCGACATTGGTGGCCCTGCCATGATCCGCGCCTCGGCCAAAAACCACGGCTTCGTCACCACCGTCGTGGATGTCGAGGATTACGACGCTCTGCTGGCCGAACTGGACGCCAACGACGGCCAGACCTCTTATGCGTTCCGTCAGAAGATGGCGCAAATCGCCTATGCCCGCACCGGTGCCTATGACGCGGCTGTGTCCACCTGGATGGCCGGTGCCATCGGTCAGGACACCCCGCGCCGTCGCGTCTTTGCTGGCGAGCTGGCCCAGACCCTGCGCTATGGTGAGAACCCCCACCAGTCGGCCTCGTTCTACAAGGACGGCAGCAGCCGCGCCGGCGTGT
The DNA here is from genome assembly GCF_056158665.1 of Thalassovita sp. ABM4_323. Taxonomy (NCBI): domain Bacteria; kingdom Pseudomonadati; phylum Pseudomonadota; class Alphaproteobacteria; order Rhodobacterales; family Roseobacteraceae; genus Thalassovita; species Thalassovita sp. ABM4_323. Next base: position 1,019,091 of record NZ_JBSWTS010000007.1, read on the forward strand.
CCACCGCGCAGCAGCATCAGGGCAAGGAACTGTCCTACAACAACATCAACGACACCGACGCGGCGTTCGAACTGGTCGCGGAATTCGGCGCTGATGCGCCCGCCTGTGCGATCATCAAGCACGCCAACCCCTGCGGCGTGGCCTCCGGCGCGACCCTGGCCGAAGCATACAGCCGTGCGTTTGACTGTGACCGCACCTCGGCCTTCGGTGGCATCATCGCGCTGAACCAGACCCTGGATGGCGCCACCGCCGAGGAGATCAGCAAGATCTTCACCGAGGTCGTCATCGCCCCCGAGGCCACGGACGAGGCCAAGGCCGTCTTCGCCGCCAAGAAAAACCTGCGTCTGCTGACCACCGGCGCACTGCCCGAGCCGAAGTCGGTGATCACCACCTATCGTCAGGTCGCGGGCGGTTTCCTGGTGCAAGGCAAGGATAACGGCGCGATCACCCTGGATGATCTCAAGGTCGTGACCGAACGCCAGCCCACCCAACAGGAACTGACCGACCTGCTGTTCGCCTGGAAAGTGGCCAAGCACGTCAAATCCAACGCCATCATCTATGTCAAAGACGGCGCCACCGTGGGTGTCGGCGCAGGCCAGATGAGCCGCGTTGACAGCACCCGTATCGCCGCCCGCAAAGCCGAGGATATGGCCGAAGCCATGGGCCTGGACGCCCCGCTGACCAAGGGCTCGGTTGTGGCATCGGATGCGTTCTTCCCATTTGCCGATGGTCTGATCACCGCGGCCGAGGCTGGCGCCACCGCCATCATCCAGCCCGGTGGCTCGATGCGCGACCAAGAGGTCATCGACGCCGCCAACGAACGTGGTTTGGCGATGGTCTTTACCGGCATGCGCCACTTCCGCCACTAAGCGGATTTCACGAAAGCGTATCCACACTAACTATTCCGGCGAGTTCATGCTAGGCTCGCCGGAAATACGTTTCCGAGGTCCGATAAACGGGCCCGCAACGGGGCAGAATAGGGCAGGCATATGAGGCTGGTTTTCTGGGCAGGCTTCTGGACATTTCTATTGGATCAGGCCAGCAAATACCTGGTCGTGCACATGCTGGACCTGCGCACGCTGGGCGAGCTGGACGTGATCCCGCCGCTGTTGAACCTGCGGATGGCGTGGAACACCGGCATCAACTTTGGCCTGTTTTCGGGCAATGCGGACGCGGTGCGCTGGGTGCTGATCGCGCTGGCGCTGGTGATCTCGGTCTCGGTTGTCTGGTGGGTGTTTCGCGATCCGCCGAACAAAAAGGGCATGATCGCGGCCGGGCTGCTGATCGGCGGGGCCTTGGGCAACGTCGTGGATCGGTTCCTGTATGGCGCTGTTGCGGATTTCCTGAACATGTCGTGCTGTGGGTTTGAAAACCCCTATGCGTTCAACGTGGCCGATATCGCGATCTTTATCGGCGCTTTTGGGCTGATCCTGTGGGGCGGGTCGAAAAAGCCCTCGTGACCTTGGCGCCAGGATCGGCTAATGCTGAGGCGGAACGAACTGGAGGGTGGCGATGCGACTGTCGCGCGCGGTGATCTTGGTGGCAATTCTGGGCCTTGCGGGCTGCAGCAACGATGGCAAGCTGCGCGACCTGCGCTCGTTTACCGGTGGCCCCGATGAATTTAGCGTGGTCCCTGGCAAAGAGCTGACCCAGCCCAAAAGCTATACCGATCTGCCCGCCCCAACCCCCGGCGGGTCCAATCTGACCGATCAGAAGCCCCAGGCCGATGCCGTGGCCGCGCTTGGTGGCAAACGCTCGGCTTTGAACGCAAGCGGTGTTCCTGCGGCGGATGGTGCTTTGGTGAACCATGTCAGCCGCAACGGTGTTTCCGCGACGATTCGGACGGATCTGGCCGAGGAAGACGCTGCGTTCCGCAAGCGGCAGGCCCGTTTCACCAATATTCGTCTGGTGCGTGTTGACCGCTATAACCAAGCCTATCGCCGTCATCGTTTGGATGCTCAGAAAGAGGCCGCGCGCTGGCGAGCCGTCGGCGTTCCCACGCCCTCGGCCCCCTATAGCAGTCGCTAAGCCTCACATCCCTGTCATTGAGCCCGTCATAGGGCTTGAAGCCCATCAGAAGGGGCGTATCTTGCTGTGAAACCAACAGGAGAACGCTCATGATCCGTCTTGCCGTTGCCGTTCTGGCAACCCTGGTAATGACGTCCCCCCTGCGCGCAGCAGGACAGGTGACGGACTATATGCTGGACAATGGAATGCAGGTGGTGGTGATCGAGGATCATCGCGCGCCCGTCGTGGTCCATATGGTCTGGTATCGGGTTGGATCGGCAGACGAGCCAGCAGGCAAATCGGGCATCGCGCATTTCCTGGAACACCTGATGTTCAAAGGCACCGAAACGCTGGAACCCGGGGAATTCTCGTCCACTGTGGCGCGCAATGGCGGTACGGACAATGCCTTCACCAGCTATGACTATACGGCTTATTACCAGCGCGTCGCAGCGGATCGTCTGCCCCTGATGATGCGAATGGAGGCCGACCGGATGCAAAACCTGCGTCTGACTGACGCCGAAGTCCTGACCGAGCGCGACGTGATCCTGGAAGAGCGCAACCAAAGGGTCGAAAACAACCCCGCAGCCTTGTTTCGCGAACAAAAGGACGCGGCGCAGTATCTGAACCATCACTATGGGATCCCGGTGATCGGCTGGATGCACGAGATGGAACAGCTCAGCCTGCAGGACGCGCTGTCCTTTTACGAAACCTTTTATGCGCCCAATAACGCCACTCTGGTCGTGGCCGGTGACGTGCAGCCCCAAGAGGTTCTGGCCCTGGCCCAGGAATACTATGGAGCCATCCCCGCCAATCCCGCGCTGACGCCCCGGGACCGCACCGCCGAGCCCCCGCAGATCGCGGAACGGCGCCTGACCTTTCGGGATCCACGCGTCGCGCAACCCTATGTCAGCCGGTCCTACATGGCCCCCGAACGGGACGCTGATGCGCAATACGACGCGGCGGCTCTGACCATTCTGTCCGAGGTTCTGGGCGGGTCGACGACCTCGATCCTGACGGAAAAACTGCAACACGACGCCAAAACGGCGATCTACACGGCCGCCTATTATCGGGGTGGATCGCTGGATGACACGACCTTTGATTTGATCGTTGTCCCGGCCCCCGGTGTCACCCTGCAACAGGCCGAGGATGCTCTGGACGAGGTGCTGGTGGAGCTGATGGAAAACGGGATCGACGAAGAACGACTGGAGCGCGTGAAAATGCAGATCCGGGCCTCGCAAATCTATGCGTTGGACAATACCGAAGGTCTGGCCAACCGCTATGGTCGTGCGATCAGCCAGGGGCTGACCATTCAGGACGTGCAGGATTGGCCACATATCCTGCAAGAGGTCACCTCCAAGGACGTGCTGTCGGCCGCCCGCATGGTTTTTGATCGCAAACAATCCGTCACCGGCTGGCTGATGAACGAGGAGGTGGGTCAATGATCCTGCGCGCGATTTTCACCCTTGTTGTCAGTGTGATAGCCCTGCCCGCATGGGCCGAAGTGGATATCCAAGAGGTGCGCTCTGATGGGGGTTTTACCGCCTGGCTGGTCGAAGATCATTCAATCCCCTTCACCGCACTGGAGCTGCGGTTTCGCGGTGGTGCCGTGCTGGATGAACCCGGTAAGAAAGGCGCAACCAACCTGATGGTTGGCCTGCTCGAGGAAGGCGCCGGGGATCTGGACGCGCGCGAATTTGCGGCCGCAACCGAACGCCTGGCCGCGCGTTTTTCCTATAGCGTGTCGGATGATTTCGTCAGTGTCTCGGCCAAGTTTCTGAGCGAAAACAAGGATCAGGCGCTGGCGCTTTTGCGCGACAGCCTGATCTCCCCTCGGTTTGACGAGGACGCCGTTGAACGGGTCCGCCAGCAGGTGCTGTCCGGTATCCGCTCGGATCAGAAAAGCCCAAGCGATCTGGCCAGTCAGGCGCTACGGCGTCTGATCTATGGCGATCATCCCTATGGGCAGGTCAAGGATGGGACCATCGACAGTGTCAGCGCGCTCAGCCGCGATGACATGCTGACCGCCCACCAGAACGCCTTGGTTCAGGATCGGCTGTATGTGTCGGCGGTCGGGGATATCACGCCTGAGCAGCTGTCGGCGCTGATGGACGAACTGTTCATGGATTTGCCCAAAACCGGACCTGCCCTGCCGAAAGCAGCGCAACTGAATTTTCCCGGTGGCGCCCATGTCGAACCCTTTGAGACCCCTCAATCTGTGGCCCTTTTCGTGCAACCGGGGTTGGATCGTGAAGACCCCGATTTTTTCCCGGCCTTTATTTTGGACCTGATCCTGGGTGGCGGGTCGTTCGACAGCCGTCTGATGACCGAAGTGCGCGAGAAACGGGGCCTGACCTATGGCGTTTACAGCTATCTGGTCGACAAAGAGGCCGCGCAGCTGTGGATGGGGTCTGTTGCCTCGGGCAATGACCGGATTGCGCAGGCGATCGAGGTCATTCAGGGCGAATGGCAGAAACTGGTCGATGATGGCGTCAGCGCGCAAGAGCTGAAAGACGCCAAAACCTATCTGACCGGGGCCTATCCCTTGCGGTTTGATGGCAATGGCACCATCGCCAACATCATGGTCGCGATGCAGACTGATGGGATGCCGATTGATTACATCGCCACGCGGAACGAAAAGGTGAACGCCGTAACGCTTGAGGACGTGAACCGCGTCGCCAAGCGTTTGCTGGACCCCGAAGCGCTGACCTTTGTCGTGGTGGGGCAGCCCAAAGGCTTGATGGCGAACTAACGGGGCAAAAACCGGTCGCTGCGGCTGGGGGAATGGTCTATGGCTGGGCCATGACTGACCGTTTCGAGATTTTCCTTGTCGCCACCCCGGGATTGGAGGCGCCGCTTTGTGCCGAAGCCCAAGAGCTGGGGTTCGCCGATGCCAGCATCGTGCCCGGCGGCGTGACTTTGCATGGCGGCTGGCCCGAGGTATGGCGGGCGAACCTGATGTTGCGCGGGGCCACACGGGTGCTGGCGCGGATCGGCTCGTTTCGGGCGTTCCATTTGGCGCAGCTGGACAAACGGTCCAAGAAATTCGATTGGGCCGCAGTGCTGCGCCCGGACGTGCCGGTGCGGGTCGAGGTAACCTGCAAGAAGTCCAAGATCTACCACGCGGGGGCCGCGGCTCAGCGGATCGAGGGCGGGTTGAGCGCCGCTGGCCTGACCGTGGCGCCGGACGCGAAGATGGTGATCAAAACCCGGATTGACGACAACCTGGTGACCTTCAGCGTCGATACCTCGGGCGATAGTCTGCACAAACGCGGCCACAAGGAAGCGGTGAACAAGGCCCCTATGCGCGAAACCATGGCGGCGATGATCCTGCGCGAATGCGGCTATTCCGAAGGCGAACCCGTGCTGGACCCGATGTGTGGGTCGGGCACGTTCGTGATCGAGGCCGCCGAGATGGCCGCCGGTCTGGCCCCGGGGCGCACGCGCAGCTTTGCTTTTGAACAGCTGGCCAGCTTTGACGCATCGGCCTGGACCCGGATGAAGGCGCAGGCCACGTCTGACCCCACCGATCCATTGCTGCGCTATCACGGCTCTGACCGGGATGCCGGCGCGATTCGTATGAGCCAGGCCAATGCAGACCGCGCCGGGGTGGCTGACTGGACCGATTTCCAGATGAAGCCGATCGGCGACATCACACCGCCTGACGGGCCAGCGGGGCTGGTGATCGTGAACCCGCCCTATGGCGCGCGGATCGGAAATAAGAAGCCTCTGTTTGGCCTGTATGGGGCGATGGGTGCGGTGCTGAAAGAGCGGTTCAAAGGCTGGCGCGTGGGCATTGTGACCTCGGATAATGCTCTGGCCAAGGCGACGGCGCTGCCCTTTGTGCCCCCCGGTCCGCCAATCGCGCATGGGGGTCTGAAGGTCCGTCTTTTCCGCACAGATCCGCTCTAGGGCATTTTTTCCGTTTCCGGGGAATCTAAAAAAATGCGTTGATGGTTACAAATGTAACAATTATCCCCGTCCTCAACAGTCACCAGACCCCGAGGAGAGGCCACATGAAAATCGAACAAATCCACCACGTCGCGTATCGCTGCAAGGACGCAAAAGAGACCGTCGAATGGTATCGCGATATGCTGAACATGGATTTCATCCTGGCAATCGCCGAGGATCACGTGCCCTCGACCCACGAACCCGATCCGTACATGCACGTCTTTCTTGATGCCGGTAAGGGCAACGTTCTGGCGTTCTTTGAACTGCCCACCAAGCCCGAAATGGGCCGTGACGAGAACACCCCGATCTGGGTGCAGCACATTGCCTTTAAGGTGAAAGACCGCGAAGAGCTGGTCGCCTTCAAAGAAAACCTGGAGGCCAAAGGCGTCGAGGTTCTGGGCGTGACCGACCACTCGATCTTCCACTCGATCTATTTCTTCGATCCCAACGGTCACCGCATTGAACTGGCCTGCCCCGATCCCGAAGAAGACGCGATGCTGGAGCGCCTGAACGAGGTGAAATGGGAGATGCTGGAAGAATGGTCCAAGACCAAAAAGGCCCCCAAACACGCCGATTGGATGCACAAAAAAGAACTGTCCGACGTCTAAGCGCCGTTGCTACGAACACCGAAGCCAGCCCCGAAACGGGCTGGCTTTATCCTTCGCCGTAGGGCACCCAGATGGTTTTGATCTCGGTCGCGGCGTTCAGGAAGGTGCGCGCCTCAGCCTGGCCCCAATCCCGCGCCTGGCCGTTATTGACCCAGGTGCGTTTTAGGTTTCCGGCGCTCGCGGCCTCGATCTGGGCGGACAGATCGGCCGAAGAAAAACTCCACACCGCATCTACATCCATGTGTTTCGCCAGCGTGTCCGCCAGCTCTTCGGCGGGCCCGGTCAGGATGTTGACCACGCCGGCAGGCACATCCGACGTGTCCAGCACCTGATAGAAATCGGTCGCGGACAGTGGATAGGCGTTGCTGGCGCACAGTACCACGCGGTTGCCCATCGCAATTGCCGGTGCCATGGTGGATACCAACCCCAGCAGCGGGGCCTCGTCCGGGCAGATCACCCCGATCACACTCACAAATTCACGCATCGCCATGGCCGCGCCTCGCATCGGTACGGGCTTGACGGCCCCATCGAATTTGTCGGCCCAGGCGGCATAGGTGAACAGGCGGTCGATGGCCGCGTCGACCTCTTTGTGGCCCTGGCGCCCGCCGACCATCGCGTCGATCCGGGCGGCGAACTCATCGGCACGGGCGCTGAGGTTTTCGCCGATATAGTACAGAAACTGAGCGCGCAGATGCGCCGTAGCCTTGGCCCAACCAGCGGCCCCGCGCGCGGCCTCGACCGCGTTGCGCACGTCCTTGCGGCTGGCAATCGGAACCTGACCCAGCAGTTTCCCGGATTTCGCGTACACTGACTTGGAATAGCCCCCATCGGGCCTCGCCTGTTTGCCCCCGATATAGAGCTTAGGCGTGCGGTCCAGCCCCTCGGGGCCAGCGCTGCCTTCGTGCGGCAGAATAGGGACCAGCACCTTGGGTTTGCGGACAGGTTTGGTGTAGGCGCGCAGACCCTCCCAGCCGCCTTCACGGCCAAAGCCGCTTTCACGGACCCCACCAAAACCGGCCGCCGCATCGAACAGGTTGGTGGCGTTCACCCAGACCACGCCAGCGGCCAGCTTGGGCGCGATATCCAGTGCCAGGTTCACGTTTTCCGTCCAGACCGTCGCGGCCAGCCCATAGCGCGTGTTGTTGGCCAGTTGCACAGCTTCGGACGGGGTGCGGAAGGTGCAAGACACCAGAACCGGGCCGAAAATCTCGTCCTGCATCAGCGGATGCGCAGGGGTCAGGCCGGTGATCAGCGTCGGCGGATAGAAGCAGCCCTCGGGCAGGTCCGAGTCGGCGCGGAAAATCTCTCCGCCCTCGCAGCTGTCCACCATGTCCGTGATTGTTTGCAACTGCACGGGGTCCACCACGGCGCCCACGTCGATGGATTTGTCCAGCGGGTTGCCGATGCGCAGCGTGGCCATGCGGGCGCGGAGTTTGACGTGGAACCGCTCGGCGATGCCTTCCTGGACCAGCAGGCGCGAGCCCGCACAGCAGACCTGACCCTGATTGAACCAGATCGCGTCCACCAACCCCTCGATCGCCGAGTCGATATCCGCGTCATCGAACACGATATAGGGGGACTTCCCACCCAGTTCCAACGTCAGGGCCTTGCCGCTGCCCGCCGTGGCGGTGCGAATCTGGCGACCTACCTCGGTCGAGCCGGTGAAGGCGATTTTGTCGATATCGGGATGCGCGGTGATCATCTGCCCAACCGCGCCGTCGCCGGTGACGATATTCACCACGCCCTTGGGCAGCCCCGCTTGACGGCAGATGTCGGCGAACAAAAGTGCGGTCAAAGAGGTGTACTCGGCCGGTTTCAGCACCACCGTGTTGCCCATGGCCAGCGCGGGCGCGACCTTCCATGCCAGCATCAGCAAGGGGAAATTCCACGGGATGATCTGGCCGCACACACCCAGCGCCTGACGGTCGGGCAGCTCGTCCTCCATCAGCTGGGCCATGCCCGCGTGGTAATAGAAATGCCGCTGCGCCAGAGGGATGTCGATATCGCGTGCCTCGCGGATCGGTTTGCCGTTGTCCAGGGTTTCCAGCACGGCGAACAGGCGGGCGTGTTTTTGCAGCAGCCGGGCCAGAGCATAGAGGTGCTTTGCGCGCCCATGCCCGCCCAGTTTGGCCCATTTGCCCTGCGCCTTGCGGGCAGCGAAAACGGCGGCATCCACATCTGCCTGCGTGGCCTGGGTCAGCGTGGCCAGCGTTTCGCCCGTGGCGGGGTTCTTGGACAGAAAACCATCGCCCGGTTCCGTAAAAGCGCCGTCAATGAAATGACCAAACCGGTCGCCCTGATCAATCAACCACGCCAGTGCGTCGGCTGCTCTTTCGGGGGCGGGGCCATAATCCATGCTTTCGAAAATATCTTTGATGGTCATGTGCTTAGCCCATTGGATGACGATACGAGGCGGAGTAGGCGCCAGTGACGTGGTGTTCCAGCTGACGCTCGATATCGCCCAGCAGGGACGAGGCGCCAAAGCGGAACAGATCGGGTTGCAGCCAGCGATTGCCCAGCTCTTCTTTGATCAGCGACAGGTAGGTCAGCGCGTCCTTGGCCTTGGAGATTCCGCCCGCGGGTTTGTACCCCACGCGGATGCCGGTGCGCTGGTAATAGTCGCGAATGGCGCGGATCATCACCAGACTGACGGGGAGGGTGGCATTGACGCTTTCCTTGCCGGTCGAGGTCTTGATGAAATCAGCGCCCGCCATCATGCAGACCAGACTGGCGCGGGCGACATTGCGCAGGCTGCCCAGCTCTCCGGTGGCCAGAATGGCTTTGACATGGGCGTCCCCACAGGCCGCGCGAAAGGCCTGCATCTCGTCATAGAGCGCCTGCCAATTGCCGGTCAGGACATGGCGACGCGAGATCACGATGTCGATTTCATGCGCGCCGGCGGCGACGCTTTGCTTGATCTCTTCGATGCGTAGGTTCAGTGGGGACAGCCCAGCCGGAAACCCGGTGGACACAGCGGCGACCGGGATGCCCGACCCCTCCAGTGCGGCGACGGCGGGGGCGACCATTTCGTGGTAAACGCAGATGGCCCCGGTGGTCAGCCCCTGCATTCCCAGCGCGCTCAGCAGGTCGGGGCGGACGGGCTGGCGGGCTTTGGCGCACAGGCGGGCCACGCGGCCCTCGGTATCATCGCCGGACAGGGTGGTCAGGTCGATGCAGGTGATCGCCTTGCACAGCCACGCGGCCTGAAAGTCTTTTTTTACGCTGCGGCGGGTGCCCAGTGTTGCGGCGCGGCGCTCGATGGCCGAGGTATTGGCCTGCGCGGACCGGACCCACTCCAGATCCAGATCCATGCCCGGATTGCGCGGTTCGGTCACCTGCGGCAGGTGCGTTTGCATCAGCTGGGTGTCGGTCTGCACCGTTGCCTCCCGTTACGGTTTCCGGGGCAGGGTGGCACGGGTCGAGGGCGCTGACAAGGCGGCGCGTTGGGTCAGGTTTGGGCCGCGCGCAACACGTACAGGCCCCGCGCGCTGGGATCGTCGTGATGGGTACAGGGCACGGCTTGGGCAGACAGGCCAGCGCCATAGGAGTGCGCCAAGGCCTTCGGTCCGATCAAGGCAACCTGCTGGCCCAGCCACCATGCGCGGGCGGCCCCCAATTCGGCGCCGATCAGGTGGCCGGTTTGGGCGGCGGGCGCGGTTTCCGAGGCCGCCAGATGCGCCGCCAGCCGTTCCGGACGTGACAGTGTTTCAGCGATGGCGTCGGTGTCTGCGGATGCGGGCGCCTCAAGGGCGGCGATCAAGCGCGGGGTCAAAAAGGCCTGAAACCCAACCAGCTCGCGGGCGGACAGCAGGCACCAATAGGAATGCGAGCCCGTCAGCAGCAGCACGACTCCATCCCAATCGGGGTGTTCGTCCTGAAACCCCAGCAATTGCAGCCGCAAAGGCGCGGGCAGGCGCGAGGGCCCATCTGTGATGTCCAGAAAAGCGCTTTCGGGCAGCAGTTTGGCGGGCACCTTCTGCGTGGCCTTGGCTGGGCCGACAATGAACACGTCCGCCTCGCCCAGTTGCGTCAGGATCGACTCGGAGGTCGGGCCCTCGGCTTTGGTGATGCTGTCCGTTGAAAACCGCCACCCACGGGCGCCGGTCTTGTCTTCGATGATGCCGATCCAATCATTCATGCCCCGCAGATACGCTGTGCGGGGCAAGGGGTCAATTATTGCGCGGCCACCGGCTGTGGCTTGGTCAGTTTCACCACGGCGTCGTACTGCGCCAGGAAGACCTCGCCGGTCAGCGCATCCAGGAAATGGCTGCGCTTCAGGCGGTCCATGACAGGGCCTTTGACCTCGGTCAGGTGCAGCGTAATGTCCAGATCATCCAGGCGCTGGTTGATCTCTTCCAGGCTTTCCAACGCGGACATGTCGATCTCGTTCACGGCCGAGCACATCAGCACCACGTGTTTGATCGGCTCTTCGCAGGCGATGCGATCAAAAATGTAATCCTCGAGGAAACGGGCATTGGCGAAATACAGGCTTTCGTCGATGCGCAGGGTCACGATTTCAGGGTGGGTTGTCACCTCGTGGCGCAGGATGTTGCGGAAATGCTGCGTGCCGGGGACCAGCCCGACCTCGGCCACGTGGGGGCGCGAGGTTTTGTACAGGAACAGCCCGATCGACAGGATCACCCCGGCCGAGACACCCATCTCCACGCCAAAGCCCAGCGTCAGGAAAATGGTGGCGGCGACGGCCACGAAATCGACCTTGGAATAGGTCCAGGTCTTTTGCAGGATGGTGAAATCGACCAACGACAGCACGGCTACGATGATGGTGGCGGCCAGCGTCGCCTTGGGCAGGAAGAACAACAAAGGCGTCAGCAGCATCGCGGCCAGCAAGATGCCGACGGCAGTAAAGGCACCGGCGGCAGGCGTTTCGGCACCGGCGTCAAAGTTCACGACCGAGCGCGCAAACCCGCCCGTTACAGGATACCCGCCCGACATGGCCGCCGCGATGTTCGACGCGCCAAGCCCCACAAGTTCCTGATCAGGCACGATGCGCTGACGTTTCTTGGCGGCCAGCGTCTGCGCCACGGACACGGATTCCACAAAGCCGATGATGGATATCAGCACGGCCGACATGAACAGCTGTGACCACAGGTCGGGGCTGAACGAAGGCAGGGTCAGCGGGGGCACGCCCATGGGAACCTCGCCTACGATGGCGACACCCTTGTCCTGCAAACCGAAGCCCCAGGTCACCAGGATGGTGACGGCCACGGCGCCGACGGGGCCAGCTTTGGCCAGGATATCGGCCAGGCGCGGCTTTAGCCCCAGGCTCAGCAGCAGCGGTTTCAGACCCTTGCGCACCCAGAACAGGAACGCGACCGATCCAAGGCCGATGGTCAGCGTATAGGGATTCACCAGATCTTGATTGCGGAACAGGTCGCCCCAGATGGAAATCAGCGTGTGTCCATGGGCCTCGACCCCGATCACGTGTTTCAGCTGCGAACTGGCGATCAGCACGCCCGAGGCCGTGATGAACCCGGCAATCACCGGATGCGACAGGAAATTGGCCAAAAACCCCAGCCGGAACACGCCCATCACCAGCAGCATCACACCCGAGATAAAGGCCAGCGTGATCGCGGCCATGGCATACTCGGCCGTGCCTTGCAGCGCCAGATTGCCCACGGCGGCAGCGGTCATCAGCGACACCACGGCCACCGGCCCAACGGCCAGCGCACGGCTGGTGCCGAAAATGGCATAGGCCACCAGCGGCAGGATCGAGGCATAGAGCCCCATCTCGGCTGGCAACCCCGCCAGCAGCGCATAGGCCAGCGACTGCGGGATCAACATGATGGTCACGATGACTGCGGCCACCAGATCGCTGGTGGCTGTGTCCTTGTCATAGGTTTTCGACCATTGAAGGATCGGCAGGTGCCGTTCCATCTGGGTGCGGGTTAGCTTGGGCAGACGCATGGGCGTGTCCTTTGGTATGGCGCTTAGCGGGCCTGAACTTTTTCGGGTTTGGCCAGCCATTCCTTGCCGCGCAACATGGCCTTCCAATAGACGGGTGGCAGGATTTGCTCTTTCAGCATCCAGGCGGCGCGGGTCGGTTTGGTGCCGTCCAGCAGCCATTTCGGGAACGAGGGCAGCAGTGCCCCACCATAGCCAAATTCAGCCAGAACGATCTTGCCGCGCTCGACCGTCAGCGGGCACGAGCCATAACCGTTGTAGATCGCGGTAGGCGATTTGCCGTCGATGTCATCGATCAGGTTTTCGGCCACGATCGGCGCCTGCATCCGCGCGGCGGCGGCGGTTTTCGCGTTCGGAGCGTTCATCACATCGCCCAGCGACCAGATGTTTTCATATTCGGTGTGGCGCAGGGTCGACTGGTCCACATCCACCCATCCGGCAGCGTCAGCCAACGGCGAGACCCGGATGAAATCGGGCGCGACCTGCGGCGGGCAGACATGCATCATGTCAAACTCAACCTCGATGCGTTCCACCGGGGTGTCCGGCTTGGCCACGTCGAACCAGGCCTTTTTCGCAGGGCCATCCACGGCGACCAGATTGTGAAAGAAGTTCAGCTTGGCGTCGTATTTCTGAATGTATTGCTCCAGCGCGGGGACGTAGTCTTTGACCCCGAACAGAACGCCCCCCGCATTCATGAAGTTCACGTCGATATTGCCCAGCGCGCCGTTCTTGAACCAGTGATCGCTGGACAGGTACATCGCCTTTTGCGGGGCACCGGCGCATTTGATCGGCATGGGGGGCTGCGTGAACAGAGCGCGGCCGGATTTCAGGCCTTTGACCAGCTCCCACGTATAAGGCGCCAAATCATAGCGATAGTTCGAGGTCACGCCATTCTTGCCCAGCGTTTCCACCAGGCCTTCGACTTTGTTCCAGTCCAGTTTCAGGCCGGGGCAAACGACAAGGCGGTCGTATTTCACAACGCGGCAGCCATCCAGAACCACGGCATTGTCCGCAGGCTCGAACGCGGCGACGGCGGATTTGATCCAGTGGACGCCTGCGGGGATCAGGCTGCCCATGGTTTTCGAGGTGGTCTGGGCGTCGAATACACCGCCTCCAACCATGGTCCAGCCGGGCTGGTAGTAGTGGATGTCGGCCGGGTCCAGAATAGCGATGTCCAGATCGGATTTGCGCGCCTTGAGGCTGGCGGCCACGGCAATGCCCGCAGCCCCGCCCCCCACGATCACCACGTCAAACTTGGCGTCCCCGGTGTCGGTCGGGGTCTTGCCCCCGTTCACGATGCGACGCACCACACCCGCCATGTCATAGCCTGCGGCCTTGGTGGCCTGTAGAATCTCGGCGGCGGTTTTGTCCTTTGCCACGGCCAGTGACCACAACGTTGTCGAACGCGTGCCCGTGCGGCAATAGGCTAGCGTCGGGCCGGGCAGCTCGATCAGCGCCTTGCCGAAATCGGTGGCGTCTTCGTCCTGCACCTTGCCGGACACGATCGGCAAATAGCGGGTCTGCAAACCGGCGGCCTGAGCGGCGGCGTCGATCTCGTCAAAGGTGGGTTGGTCCGCGGCCTCGCCATCAGGGCGGTTGCAGATGATCGAGCGAAAACCCGCCTCAGCCAGTGCGGGGATGTCCTCGGGGTGAATCTGCGGGGCGACGGAAAGCTCGTCAGAGATTTTCTTGGGGTCCATGGGACAGGGTCCTTCTTGGGCATCAGGGCGCGTTGAAAGACATATAGATTATTGTGAATGTATATTTCAATGACCCTGTGCCAGATTCTAGCCCGGCCAGCGAAGAAAATCCCAAAAGAAAAGGGCCCGCCAGAACAGCGGACCCTTTCGTTGTGGATTGAGGGGGTGTTTAGTCCAGCTCTTCCGGCAGCACCAGGTTCAGCACGATCGAAATCGCAGCAGCGGGCAGCAAGCCGCTGGTCAGCAAAATCTGAGCCGTCTTAGGCAGGTGTTGCAGCGCCGTCGGCACCAGTTGCAGGCCAAACCCAACCGACAGAGAGATCGCGAAAATCACCATGTTGCGGCGGTTCCAGTTGACCTCGGACAGCATGTTGATACCGGCCGCGGCGACCATGCCGAACATGACGATCACGCCTCCGCCCAGCACGTTGATCGGCACGGTGGACACGATGGCGCCGAACTTGGGGATCAGGCCACACAGGATCAGGAAGATCGCGCCGATGGTCACGACGTGGCGGCTCATGACGCCGGTGATGCTGATCAGGCCCACGTTCTGGCTGAACGAGGTGTTGGGCAGCCCGCCAAACACACCCGCAATGGCCGAGCCCAGACCGTCGGCATAGGTCGCACCAGCGATTTCCTTGTCGGTTGCCTCGCGGCCAGCGCCGCCCTTGGCGATACCGCTGACGTCGCCCACGGTCTCGATAGCCGAGATGAAGGCCATGAAGAACATGCCGATGATGATGGCCGAGTTGAACTCGATCCCCCATTTAAAGGGCATTGGCAGCGCAAAGATCGACGCGCGGCCCACGTTGCCAAAGTTCACCTGACCCATGGCCATTGCCACCAGATAGCCTGCAATCAGACCAATCAGAACGGCCGCGACCGAGGTCAGGCCCTTGGTGAAGAACTTGAAGCCCAGCGTCACGGCGATAACGACCAAGGCGGGAATCCACATCGCCAACGATCCAAACTCGGGCTTGCCCATCAGCGGCACACCGCCCGCAGCATATTGAATGCCAACCTTGACCAGCGACAGGCCGATCATCAGCACGATCAGGCCGGTAACCAGCGGAGGCAGGGCGAAACGGATCTTGCCGATCACCGTCCCCAGCAGGAAATGGAAGATGCCGCCAATCACGATACCGGTCATCAAGCCTGCCAGCCCGGCAGTGCCCTGACCCGCGACGGCGGGGATCATCACCGGCAGGAACGCGAACGAGGTCCCTTGCACAATCGGCAGACGCGCCCCCACGGGGCCCATGCCGATGGATTGGAACAGCGTTGCGATGCCCGCAAACAGCATCGACATCTGGATCATGTAGATCAGGTTTGGAAACTCGGGGCTGTTCGAGCCAAATCCGAAACCGGCCGCGCCAGCCACGATAATGGCGGGGGTGACGTTGCTGGCGAACATGGCCAGAACGTGCTGGATGCCCAACGGTACGGCCTTGGCCAGTGGTGGCGTATAATTCGGATCCTTCAACTGATCCGGCGTTCCTAGTGTAGTGTCGGTCATCCCTCACTCCTTGTTCAGGTCGGTCCCCTTGTTGGCCGGGGACTCTGGATTTTCGGGGCGCGCAGCCCCATAGGGGGCAGTGTGACGGCCCTTGGTTCGTATGCAAATTGTTGTAAGGCAGAAAAGTGCCGGACCATTTTCAAGAAAATTTTGAAACACTTTCACGGGCCGATGCGGGCAACGGGTTGCCTATCCAGCGGGCGTGCAGTTTGTAACTGCCTGCAAAAGGGGCGTATCCTGTGTGGCCAATCTGTGCGCCCCAATATGGACAGTGCTCCGCTGGCGCGATAGGAGAAGCGCATGGCCAAGCAAAAGCAAAAATCAGACCCCAACTATAAGATCGTCGCCGAAAACCGGCGCGCGCGCTTTGACTATGCCATTGATGAAGATCTGGAATGCGGCGTTATCCTGAAGGGGTCCGAGGTCAAATCCCTGCGGGAAAACTCGGCCAATATCGCGGAAAGCTATGCTTCGGTCGAGGATGGCGAACTGTGGCTGATCAACAGCTATATCGCTCCTTATGAGCAGGCCAAAACCTGGAAACACGAAGAGCGCCGCAAGCGCAAGCTTCTGGTCTCAAAGAAAGAGCTGTCGCGCCTGTGGAACGCAACCCAGCGCAAGGGCATGACCTTGGTGCCGCTGGTGCTGTATTTCAACCACAAGGGTCTGGCCAAGCTGAAGATCGGCATCGCCAAGGGTAAAAAGAACCACGACAAACGTGCGACCGAGGCCAAGCGCGACTGGAACCGTCAGAAACAGCGCCTGCTGAAAGATCACTGACGTCTTTCGCCGATTTTTCCCCTGACCAATGCCCTGCGGCTGCGGGTAGCGTTCGACCATCTGGGTAAGGGTGGCCCGAAACCAAAACATATTCCGCCCGCATGGAAGGAAATCTCATGGAACTTCTGATCAGCCTGATCGCCGGCGCAGTTGGCGGCAATGTCGCGGGCGGCGTGATGAAAAACGCGAGCCTGGGCACGCTGGGCAACTCTTTGGCAGGTATCCTGGGCGGTGGCCTGGGGGGGCAGATTCTGTCGATGCTGGGTGCTGGCAGCATGGCCGGAATGGCCGGCAGCGCAGGCGGGCTGGATATCGGCGCGATCATCGGACAGGTTGCCTCGGGCGGTGTCGGCGGCGGTGTGGTGATGGTCGTGATCGGATTGCTGAAAAAGGCACTGGCCAAGTAATCCGCGCCCGTCAATCAACGCGCAACATTTCTATGAAAAACATGCCCGGTGCGGCCTATTGAGGGGGTGTGCCGGGCTTGCCTAAGGCCCCCCTGCATTGTAGGCAGGTCAGAGCGGAAAATGGGGGGCCAAATGGCACAGGACGATCCCAAAACACTCGTTTCGACCGACTGGCTGGCGGCGCATCACAAGGATCCCGATCTGCGGATTCTGGATGCCTCGATGTTCCTGCCCGGCACGGATCGCGATGCCAAGGCGGAATACGACCAGCAGCATATCCCCAACGCGCGTTTCTTTGACATTGATGATGTCAGCGACCATCGGTCGGATCTGCCGCATATGGCGCCCCCCGTGGAAAAGTTCATGTCGCGCCTGCGGGCGATGGGTGTGGGCGATGGCCACCAGGTTGTTGTCTATGACAGCCAGGGCATTTTCTCGGCCCCGCGGGTGTGGTGGATGTTCAAGCTGATGGGGCAGGAAAACATCGCCGTGCTGGACGGTGGCCTGCCCAAATGGATCGCCGAGGGCCGCGAGATCGAAGACTTGCCGCCTGTGATCCGTGATCGGCATATGACCGTGCGCCGCCAGTCTCATCTGGTGAAGGATGTCACGCAGGTATCCTCGGCCTCGAAGCTGGGGGATTATGTGATTGTGGATGCGCGCTCGCCTGCCCGGTTCAAGGGCGAGGCCGAAGAACCCCGCGCCGGTCTGCGGTCGGGGCATATCCCCGGCGCGCGCAATGTCTATTACGCGGATCTTCTGAACGAAGACAAAACCATGAAATCCCCCGAGGAATGCCGCGCCCTGTTCCAGGCCGCTGGCGTTGATCTGGGCAAACCAGTGATCACCTCGTGCGGGTCCGGCGTGACTGCCGCCGTGCTGTGCCTTGCGCTGGAGCGCATGGGAAAAAGCGATTACGCGATTTATGACGGGTCGTGGTCTGAATGGGGGGCGTTCCCCACTCTGCCCGTCGCAACCGGAGAGGCCTGAAATGTTCGGCAACCTGAAATCCCAACCCGCTGACAAAATCCTGATGCTGATGCAGCTGTTCAAGGATGACCCGCGCCCGACCAAGATCGACTTGGGCGTTGGTGTGTACAAAAACGCCGAGGGGCACACCCCCATCATGCGTGCCGTAAAAGCTGCGGAAAAACAGCTGTGGGAACAGGAAACCAGCAAGTCCTACGTGGCGCTGGCCGGGGCCCCTGATTTTTCGGATGCGATGATCAACCTGGTTCTGGGCGATGCGGTTGCACGCGAGAACGTTTCCGCCGCGGCGACCCCCGGCGGCACCGGTGCCTGCCGTCAGGCGTTCGAAATGGCCCGCATGGCCAACCCCGATGTGCGTGTGTTCGTGTCGAATCCGACCTGGCCGAACCACCTGTCGATCCTCAAGCATCTGGGTATCGAAACCGTCACATACCGCTACTTCGATAACGAATCGCGTGGCGTGGACTTTGAAGGCATGCTGGAAGATCTGGCACAAGCCAAAGCGGGCGATCTGGTGTTGCTGCATGGCTGCTGTCACAACCCGACGGGCGCCAACCTGAACCTGACGCAATGGCAGGCCGTGGTGGATGTGCTGCTGAAAACCGGCGCGACCCCGATGATCGATATCGCCTATCAGGGTTTTGGCGACGGTCTGGAAGAAGACGCCGCAGCAACCCGTTTGGTGGCGGCCTCCGTGCCCGAAATGCTGATCGCGGCCAGCTGCTCGAAAAACTTCGGTGTCTACCGCGAGCGTACCGGCATCCTGATGGCGATCACCGCTGACAAGAGCCTGAGCACCCTGACCCAGGGCACGCTCAGCTATCTGAACCGGCAGAACTACTCGTTCCCGCCGGATCACGGCGCGCGTCTGGTGACCATGATCTTGAACGACGAAACCCTGCGCGCCGATTGGGCCGCCGAGCTGGAAGAGGTGCGCCTGTCCATGCTGGGTCTGCGTCAGCAATTGTCGGACGAGCTGCAAAAACTGACCGGGTCGGACCAGTTCGGCTTTATCGCGCAGCACCGTGGCATGTTCTCGCGTCTGGGTGTGTCGCCCGAGGTTGTGGGCAAACTGCGCGATGATCATGCGATCTATGCCGTTGGTGATTCTCGTATCAACATCGCGGGCCTGAACACCAACACGGTGCCAATTCTGGCCAAGGCGCTGCACGAAGCCAACGCCTAAGTTTTTAAAACTTCTATGAAAAGAGCGGGCCATAGCGCCCGCTCTTTGTCTTTAAGCTTGATGTTATGAGGGGATGACCCCATATCTGCTGGGCTTACGTTATCTATCTCGACCTACTGTTTCCTGCTTCAGCGGCGTTCAGTCTTCGATACAGACCGACTACGCCGGGCAGTCGCACCTACGCGGGCTGCATCATTACAGGAGACTACGGAATGGCCACTGGCACCGTAAAATGGTTCAACACCACCAAAGGCTACGGCTTTATTGCACCCGATGGCGGCAGCAAAGATGTGTTCGTGCACATCTCGGCAGTCGAGCGTTCGGGTCTGACCGGTCTGCAAGACGGACAGAAAGTCAGCTTTGATCTGCAAGAAGGCCGCGACGGCCGTGAATCGGCGATCAATCTGTCGGCCGAGTGATCCAGCCACAGTGCTGAAACGAAAACGCGGCCCAGTGGGCCGCGTTTTTTGTTTGGGATATGCGCCAGCTTAGATCAGGCCGGCATGTTCCATTGCGGCGTCAATCTGCGCCTTGGTGCTGTCCAGCAATCCGGTCAGCGGCAGGCGGACCTCTTCGCTGCACAGATCCAGCTTGGACATGGCGTATTTCACGCCGACCAGGCCGGGCTCGACAAAGATCGCTTCGTGCAGAGGCATCAGTTTGTCCTGATATTCCAGCGCTTTGGTATAGTCGCCCGCCAGAGTAGCCGCCTGGAATTCTGCGCACAGACGCGGCGCGACATTCGCGGTCACCGAGATACAACCGACGCCGCCATGGGCGTTGAACCCCAGAGCGGTGCCGTCTTCGCCAGACATCTGACAAAAATCGGGGCCACAGGTGCGGCGCTGCTGACTGACGCGGTTCAGATCACCGGTGGCATCTTTGACCCCCACGATCCGAGGCAGCTTGGCCAGTTCGCCCATGGTTTCCGGGGTCATGTCGATGACCGAGCGCCCAGGGATGTTGTAGATCACGATCGGCAGCGCGCAGCAGTCATGCAGCGCGGTGTAATGCGCGATCAAACCCCGTTGCGTGGGCTTGTTGTAATAGGGCGTCACGACCAGGGCGGCGTCAGCGCCAACCTTTTCTGCGTGCTGGATCAGGCGGATGCCTTCCAGCGTGTTGTTGCTGCCAGCGCCGGCAATCACGGGCACGCGGCCAGCCGAGGCCTTGACCACTTCTTCGACCACGATCTCGTGCTCGCGGTGGGTCAGGGTGGGGCTTTCGCCGGTGGTGCCGACGGGCACGAATCCGTTGGTGCCCTCGCCGATATGCCACTCGATCAGCTTCTTGAGTGTCTCCAGATCCAGCTCGCCGTTCTTGAACGGCGTGACCAGGGCAGGAAATGACCCTTTAAACATGACACGCTCCTTTCGCGTTGAGGCGGGTAGAGACCCGGAGAAAAAACAGGCAATCGCTCGCCTCTACCGGGAATTTGCCATCTTCGTGATTTGCAGGCGGTGTGGCGCGGGATTAAGCTTGGGTTGTCTATCCTCTGTTCCTTTGCAAAGGCAAGAGATGTTCCGTGTTTTCGCCCTGTTTTTAGCCGTTTGCCTGTCAGCCAAGGCGGCTGTTGCCACTGGCCCCAAGCCGGTCGCCAGCGCCTTGTCGGCTGCGCGGGCGGGCAATTGGGAAAACGCGGATGGAATCGCAGCGCGCGCCGGGCCCGTTGCCGAGGCCCTGATCACCTGGACCAGATTGCGCGCGGGCGAGGGTGATCTGAGCGAAGTCTTGCGCTTTCTGTCTGCCCATCCGGACTGGCCGGGGCTGGCCCTGATGCGCAAACGCGCCGAGGCGGGGTTAAAGGACGCGCCCGCCAGCGAAGTCCTGCGGTTCTTCGGGGCCCAGCCGCCTCAGACCGGGGCGGGCGTGCTGGCCTTGGCGCGGGCACAACAGGCCCAGGGGCAATCCGCCAAGGCGATGTTAGTGCGTGCCTGGCAGGACATGGATCTGGATGCGGAATCGCACAAGGCGCTCGTGGCCGCGTATGGTGATATTTTGCGCCCCCATCACATCGCGCGGCTGGACATGGCCCTGTGGCGCAACCTGCGTGGCGATGCCACGTTGATGCTGCCGCTGGTGGACAGCGGATGGCAGGCGCTGGCCAAGGCGCGGATGGGCTTGCGCAAACAGGCCAAAGGGGTGGACGCGCTGATCGCCGCGGTTCCGGCGCGTTTGCAGGATGATCCGGGGCTGGCCTATGAAAGGTTCCAATGGCGTGTTCGCAAGGGGCGCACGACAGCCGCAACCGAGCTGATCATCGCGCAAAGCCGCTCTGCCAAGGCACTGGGGCAGCCCGCGCGTTGGGCCGGGTGGCGGCGGTATCTGGTGCGCGATTTGATGCGGGATGGTGCTTATGACGATGCCTATCGCGTCGCACATGCTCATTTCATGACGGCGCAAGATGGCTATGGCTATGCCGATCTGGAGTGGCTGTCCGGCTATCTGTCGCTGCGATATCTGAACGCGCCCGAGCGCGCCCTGGATCATTTCCAACGCTTCCGCGCGGCGGTGGCCACGCCGATTTCCCTGGGGCGTGCCGGGTATTGGATCGGCCGCGCGCAAGAGGCGCTGGGCGATGTCGAGGCGGCACAGATCGCCTATGCCGAGGGGGCGCAATATCAGACCAGCTTCTATGGTTTGCTGGCCGCGGAGCGGGGCGGCGTGGCGTTTGATGCCTCTTTGGCGGGGGCCCAAAGTTTTCCCGATTGGCGGCAGGCACCTTTTGCGCAAACCGATGTATTCAAGGCCGGAATTCTGGCGCTGAATGCGGGCGAGCTGTCCCTGGCCGAGCAATTTTTCCGGCATTTGGCTGCGGGGCTGGACGCGCAGGGCCTGGGGCAACTGGGCCAGATGGCGATGGACCTGAAGGAACCGCATCTGCAGGTCATGATTGCCAAAACCGCGGCGCAATCGGGGGTGACCTTACCAGGCCCTTACTATGCGCTGCACCCGATGCAGGGGCTGGATTTGCCTGTTCCGATGGAGCTGGCCTTGTCCATCGCCCGCCGGGAAAGTGAATTCGACAGTAGCGTGATCAGTGGTGCCGGAGCGCAGGGGTTGATGCAGTCTGATGCCCGGCACCGCGCGTCAGGTTGCGCGGGGTTTGGGAGTCGAGCACGAGCCCGCCAAAGTGCTGAGCGATTGGGGCTATAACGCCGTGCTGGGCAGCGCCTATTTGCAAGAACTGGCGCAGGCATTTGATGGGAACATCGTCATGATCTCGGCCGGGTACAACGCTGGCCCCAGTCGCCCCGAGCGCTGGATGGAGCGGTTTGGGGATCCGCGCGCGGGCGCTGTGGATGTGGTTGACTGGATCGAGAAGATTCCCTTCACCGAGACCCAGAACTATGTGATGCGCGTGGCGGAATCGCTGCCGGTCTATCGCGCGCGGTTGGGAAAGGATCCTCATCCGGTGCCGTTCAGCGCGGAATTGATCGGCGCGAGCATTCCTGTGCGTTAAACCGTGACGCGCTGGAGGGAGCCTCCGGCGGGGGTATTTGGACCAAGAAAAAGCAAGGATTCGTTAACCAGAATCGGGGTTTCTTATTGAAGCGGTACAGGCTGGGGAGCCGTTGACCGCCCAAGGAAAAGCCGCCCCGCCCAAAGGTAAGCATCGACGCGTGTTCGACCGGCCTTGGGTTGGGGCGCTTTCGGACTCAGAAGCTGGCGTTGGGTTTAAATCCTTCGGGGATCGTGTCGCGATTGTGCAGGATCAGGGCGGTCATGACCTGTGCGATTTTGGGCGCCATGCCGAACCCGATTTTGAAGCCGCCATTGGCAATGAAATGGTCCGGGTTTAGCGGATGAAAGCCCAGCACTGGTGCGCGCGAGCGGGCACGAGGGCGGACACCGGCCCAGCGTTCGATGATCCTGGCGTCGCTGAGGCTGGGAACAGCTGCAGTGGCGCGGGTCAGGACATCGTCCAACTGGTCGTCGGTGGAGCTTGGATCGGTGTAGTCACGCTCGCTGGTAGATCCGATCGCGACGGTGCCATCGGCGTGCGGAACAATGTGCACCGAGTCGGCATATAGCTGCGGCAGGTCGCGCCGATCCAGGTGCAGCAGGGCGGCCTGGCCCTTGACGCCATTTCCAAAGGCGCGGGGTCGGGTGGCCGAGATGCGCTCTAGATCGGCGATGCCGGTGGCCCAAACGATGCGGCCGCGCGCAGGGGCGTCGGTCAGGATCGGAGCGCCTTGGCTTGCAAGCGCTGCGACCAGCGCTGCGCAGGCCATTCGGGGATGCATCCGTGCACTAAGCGTGTCGTGAATCAACCAGCCAGAGGGGCTGTGTGGTGCCCAGTCGCCATAGGCGTCGGCGTGCACAACCTTCCAGTCGGCGCGGCCTTGCCACAGGTTTGCGGCGGTTTCGGAGCGAGCGCGGGCCAGATCCAGGGTGCGATCGTCCGCGATCGGTTGCAATCGTCCCAGGCGGGCATATCCGGCGGATTTCCCTCCGGCTGTTTCGATTTCAGACCAGAAGGTTTCGGCCATCATCAGGCTTTCGAACTGGAACTGTTTCTTGTCGTTCCAGTTTTCCGGCACATGAGGGGCCAATGCGCCGACCAGGCCGCCGCTGCTGCCGGCGCCGGGGCCGTTCGGGTCGATCACCTGGACTTTGGCGCCTTGCTGAACGCAGGACCAGGCGATGGATAGCCCGAAAATTCCTGCCCCATATACGGTCACATCCACCATTGCCATTTCCTTCGGCTGTCTGCATTCTCGGCGCGTTTTCACCGGCTTTCTAAGGGATCAGCGGATGCAAGACCAGCGCGCCGAATTGGAATGGCGGGAGGGCGGTATTCCCGTCTCGACCCGGTTTGACGATCCGTATTTCAGTCTCGAGAACGGATTGGCCGAGACCAACCATGTTTTTCTGGATGGCAATGGGCTGCCGGATCGGTTTCGCGACGGGTTTCATATTGCCGAGCTGGGCTTTGGCACGGGGCTGAACCTGTTGGCTGCGGTCAAGCTGTGGCGCGACAGCGGTCAGGGTGGCACGCTGCATTTCACAACGTTCGAGGCCTATCCGATGACCGGCCCCGAAATGATCCGGGCGCAAGAGGCCTTTGTCGAGCTTGGAGGTTTGCCGCAGGAATTCGCGCCTCATTGGCCCGCGACCCGGCTGTCTATGCCGGGGCTAGATTTTCGCATGATTACCGGGGACGCGCGTCAGACCTTGCCCATGTGGCAGGGGGCAGCGGATGCTTGGTTCCTGGATGGGTTTTCGCCGGCCAAGAACCCTGAACTCTGGTCGTCAGAGCTGATGCAGGCGGTCCATGACCACACGGCCCCCGGGGGAACGGCGGCGACCTATACGGCGGCGGGCTTTGTGCGGCGTGGGTTGTCCGAGGCCGGGTTCCTGGTCGAGCGTCGTTCGGGCTATGGTCGCAAGCGCCACATGACCTGCGCGCAAAGGCCAGATTAGATGGAGCGCAACACCCGTCTTGGTATTCTGCTGATGGTCGCGACGACCTTCGTATTCGCGATGCAGGACGGGATCTCGCGTCATTTGGCGGGCGAATATAACACGCTGATGATCGTGATGATCCGCTACTGGTTTTTTGCGGCATTCGTGGTGGCCGTGGGCGCGCGGCAAGCCGGAGGAATACGCCAGGCAGCGGCGACCTCGCAGCCTTGGCTGCAAACCTTTCGGGGGGTGTGGCTGGTGGCCGAGATTTGCGTGGCCATTTGGGCTTTCACCCTGTTGGGGTTGGTCGAAAGCCACGCGATATTTGCCTGCTATCCTTTGTTGATCGCGGCCCTCTCGGGCCCCGTGCTGGGCGAGCGTGTGGGCTGGCGGCGCTGGGCGGCGATCTCGGTTGGTTTTATCGGCATCCTGATTATCCTGCGGCCGGGTATCGGCGTATTTGACCCCAAGGCGATCATTCCGCTGGTCTCGGCGTTGATGTTTGCCATTTACGGTTTGGCCACCAGGTTTGCGGCGCGCAAGGACAGCGCGGCGACCAGCTTTTTCTGGACGGGGACAACGGGGATGGTGGCTATGACCGTCGTTGGCATCTGGTTTTGGGAACCCATGGTGGGGCAGGACTGGATTTGGATGGCCGTTTTGTGCGTGACCGGCGCGCTGGGGCATTTCCTGCTGATCCGCTGCTATGAGGTGGCCGAGGCAAGCTCGGTCCAGCCCTTTGCGTTTTTGCAACTGGTGTTTGCCTCGGCGCTGGGCGTGGTGGCGTTCAACGAGGCGATCCGGTTGAACGTGGTTCTGGGCGCAGCGCTGATCGTTGCTGCGGGTTTGTTTACATTCTGGCGAGAGCGGCAAAACGCCTGACACCGCGCCAAGCGATCGGTCACAACAGTCTTAGGTCCGGTTGATTTCGGTCCGCAGGCTCTGCATCAGGGCCTGGACATTCGCCAGATACCGCTCGTTTTCCAAGGCGCCGTTTTCGAATTCCCGCGAGGCAGCGGCGATCAGAACGAAGTTCCCGTTGATCAAGCGCGGTTGCAGCGGAATCAGGCAGGCGCGGGTCATATACTGCGCCGTTTCGCCACCCGATCGGCCATTCGCCGCAGACATCAGCGCAACCGGTTTGTCTTTGAAAACAGCGCCTTCAACGCGGCTGATCCAATCCAGAGCGTTCTTCAGCACGCCCGTGATACCTTTGTTGTATTCGGGTGACGAGATGATGATCCCATCGGCATCGCGGATTTGTTGCGCCAGGGTTTCGACCTCGTCAGGGATGCCGTGCTCGGCTTGCAGATCGCCATCGAACAGCGGCAGGCGCAGGTTCGCGTCGGACAGGTCTGCCGGTCCAAACTGAGTGACGGCCTCGGCCAGAAGTTTGCGATTGAACGAACCGGCGCGCAGCGATCCGCAGATGGTCAGCAATTTGGGGTCAGACATGGGGGCCTTTCATCAGATGGAAAAACGCCCCGGTCCGGTGGGACGCGGGGCGTTTCGTGGACTTGGCCCAATAATGGATCAGTTTGCCAGAATGACAATCTCGACCCGGCGGTTTTGTGCACGCCCTTCTGCGGTCAGGTTCGAGGCAACAGGATCGTCCTCGCCCCGGCCTACAGTCAGAACGCGACCGCCCGACACGCCATTGCTGATCAGGATGTCCGCAACGGCGGCCGCGCGGCCCCGGCTGAGATCCTGGTTATATGCGGCCGATCCGGTGTTGTCGGTGTGGCCAATGACCTGCACCGTGGTGTCAGGATAACGGTTCAGGCTTTCGGCAACGGCTCGCAGATCGTCGCGCAGAACGGATTGGACATAGGTGCTGTCGGTGGCGAACAGGATGTCCTGGGGCAGGGTCACGACTAGGCGATCACCTTGGTTGATAATACGGACGCGGCCATCCAGGTTTTCGCGCAGTTCGGCCTCTTGTTTGTCCAGGCTAGAGCCAATCGCGGCCCCCGCAGCAGCACCCGCCGCACCACCCAAAAGGATGCCTTTTTTCTTGTCCTTGGCGACCAAAGCGCCAGAAACAGCGCCCAGAATGCCGCCCAGCAGGGCGCCTTCTTTGGCTTTTTTGTTCGGGTCTTCGCCGCCCAGATGGGCCGGTGCCGTACAGGCGGTGGTCAGCAACAGGGCGGTGCCGGACAGGATCATCACGGCTTTGTTTGCTCGGATCATATTTCGATGCCTCGTTCTTGGTCTCCGATCAGTCGGATTGAGGGCAGTATACGGGGCGCTTTGCCCACGCCCAAGACACGTTTGCGTAACGGTGGGCGGGAAATCGCCCATGTTATTCCCCGTTCAGCCAGCCTCGGCCCGCGCGGATTCATAGGCCAGGAGCGCGCGCTTGACCGGCAGACCCCAGTGATAGCCGCCCAATCCGCCCGATTTGCGCAGCGCCCGGTGGCAAGGGATCAGCCAACTAACGGGGTTGCGCCCCACGGCGGTGCCAACCGCGCGGACGGCCTTGGGATTGCCGATGGATTGCGCGATCTCGGAATAGGTGGTGACGTGCCCCGAGGGGATTTGCAGCAGCGCCTCCCACACTTTGATCTGGAACGGTGCGCCGATCATGTGCAGCTGGGTTTCGCCTTTCTGGGCAAAGGCCGCATCGACCCAGGGCTTCAGGCGCATCGGGTCTTCGACAAAGGTGGCCTTGGGCCAGCGGCTGACCATGTCTTGCATCGCGGCCTCGGTTCCGGTTTCAGCGGCAAAGGCCAGCCCGCACAGGCCCTTGTCGGTGCCCATCACCAGCGCCAAATCAAACGGGCTGTCATACCAGCCCCAATATACCGTCACCCCGTCCCCCGCGCGGGCATAGTCGCCGGGGCTCATGGCCTCCCACCGGATGAACAGGTCATGCAGGCGGCCATTGCCCGACAGCCCGACGGAATGGCTGACCTGTAGCGTGGTCATATTCTGCTGCAACAGCGCCTTTGCGTGATCCAGTGTCAGATATTGCTGATAGCGCTTGGGCGACACGCCAACCCATTGCGAAAACAAGCGCTGAAAATGCGAGGGGCTCATATCCATCCGCGCGGCCAGATCGGCCAGCGACAGGCCCGGTTCGGCGTCGATCAGCTCTAACGCGCGACGCATAACCTGGTAATGATAGCCCGCTTCCATATCCGTCATGTGGTGCCCTTTCCTTTGGCGTGACGATACCGCCGCGCCCGGCCCATATCGACCCGAAACTTGCGGGAAAGGGTTGAGCGGCGCGCAAGGTCGGGGCATAGGTGGGCGCATGGCAAAGCAGCTTGATTATCACACGATCCGCGAGGTCTTTACCCGCTTTCAAGACAGCGAACCCGAACCCAAGGGCGAGCTGGACCACGTCAACGCCTATACGCTGGTGGTGGCGGTGGCCCTGTCGGCGCAAGCGACAGATAAGGGCGTGAACAAGGCCACGGCCGAGCTGTTCAAAATCGCCGACACCCCGCAGAAAATGCTGGATCTGGGCGAAGAGCAGCTGATCGAACATATCAAGACCATTGGCCTGTATCGCAACAAGGCCAAGAACGTCATCAAAATGGCCCGCATTCTGGTCGAGGATTACGGCGGCGAGGTGCCCTGTTCGCGTGCCGCCCTGGAATCTCTGCCCGGTGTGGGGCGCAAAACCGCCAACGTGGTGCTGAACATGTGGTGGCACTATCCCGCGCAGGCCGTGGATACCCATATCTTTCGCTTCGGCAACCGCTCGGGCGTGTGTCCGGGCAAGGACGTGGTAGCCGTGGAACGCGCGATCGAGGACCACATCCCGGTCGATTTCCAGCAGCACGCCCACCATTGGATGATCCTGCACGGGCGCTATACCTGTGTCGCCCGCAAACCCAAATGTAACGCTTGCCTGATCCGTGATCTGTGCATGTTCGAGGAAAAGACACCATGAAGAAATACCAGGTCGTCGGCATCGGAAACGCCGTCGTTGATGTGCTGAGCCAGGCTGATGACAGCTTTTTGGATCTGATGGGCATCCAAAAAGGCATCATGCAACTGGTCGAGCGTGAGCGCGGTGAAATGCTGTATGGCGCGATGACGAACCGGGTGCAGGCGCCGGGGGGCTCGGTCGCGAACACGCTGGCGGGACTGGGCAATCTGGGGCTGAAGACCGGGTTTATCGGACGTGTGCAAGACGACGCGCTGGGCCGGTTTTATGCAGATTCTCTGGCCGACGGTGGCACTGATTTTGTGAATGACCCGGTGCCGGGGGGCGAGCTGCCGACCTCGCGTTCGATGATCTTTGTGTCGCCGGATGGTGAACGGTCCATGAACACCTATCTGGGGATTTCCTCGGAACTGGGGCCGGATGATGTGTCCGACGACGTGGCAGGCCAGGCCGAGGTGCTGTTCCTCGAGGGTTACCTGTATGACAAACCCAAAGGCAAAGAGGCCTTCGAGCGCGCCGCCAAACTGTGTCGTGACGCCGGGGGCAAGGCGGGCATCGCCCTGTCCGATCCGTTCTGCGTGGAACGTCACCGCGATGATTTCCGCCGTCTGGTCAAAGACTTGGACTATGTGATCGGCAACCAGCACGAATGGGAATCGCTGTACCAGACCGACCTTAGCAGCGCGCTGGAACAGGCGGCGCTGGATGCAGGGACTGTGGTGTGTACGCGCTCGGGTCATGATGTGGTGCTGGTGCGCGGCGACGAAGAGGCCGTGGTGCCCGTGACCGAAATCACGCCTGTCGATGCGACCGGCGCAGGCGATCAGTTCGCCGCTGGCTTCTTGTACGGCTATGCCACGGGCGCGTCCTTGGATGTCGCGGGGCGCATGGGATGTGTGGCCGCCGCCGAGGTGATCAGCCATATGGGCGCGCGTCCCGAATCCAATCTGAAGGACCTGTTTCGCCAGGCGGGTCTGGTCTAGCGGCCCGCCCAATTGGTCAGTGTCGCGGTGAAAGCACGTCTGAGCGACCAAAACACGGGCGCATTGCGGAAAACTCTGCCTTTTTTGCGTGATCGTGTATCGTGTATGGTCGCGAAAAACAGGCAGGACGGAGATCGCAGGTAACAGGCGGCTCGACAGTCCAAAGGTAGAGAGCAGGTCATGATTTTTCGTTCCCCTCTTCGGCCCGTGATGGCTGTGGTGGGGCTGGTCCTGACATTCGGGGTCGGGCCCGGTTTGATGCTTGCGCCATCCCCGGCTCAGGCCCAGGTCTCTTTGAATTTACGCGACGCGGATCTGAAAGCTTTCGTTGAAATCGTGTCAGAGGCCACAGGCCGACGCTTCGTGCTGGATCCGGATGTGCGCGGACAGGTCACTGTTTTGGTGCCTGATGAACTGACCAATGCTGAACTGTACGAAGTGTTCCTGTCGGTGTTGGAGCTAGGCTCAGGACCCATTGATTTCCGCGTTTCGTCGTGATTCACGGTTCGAAAACGGGCGGTGAATATGTCTGATCTTTTCTGGCTTACGGACCCGCAGATGGGCCGTCTGGCGCCTTTCTTCCCCAAGTCCCACGGCAAGCCGCGCGTTCACTGCCCGGCAGGGTATTGCGCAGCGATGTCCCGAGAGGGGATGACCGGCGTGTGCAAATCGGGATTATCTTCATTGATCGCAATGGGTTACGATGGCGTGATGCACCCAAGGAATATGGCCCACACCAGACCCTCAATAACCGTTGGAAGCGGTGGAGTGAAAAGGGCATCTTTGCTCGGATGATGGCCGGTCTGCCGGGCTGTGATGCGAGATCATGTTCGGCAAACTCAAGGACTGGAGGCGCATCGCAACGCAATATGACAGATGCCCAAAGGTCTTCCTGTCGGCAATCGCCCTCGCAGCACTCGGTATTTACTGGCTATGAGGCCTGACCTTAGGGTCACCGAAATCCGGGCCTCGAACCATTCAGATCTGACATACAGATGCCTTTTGGGTTGAGCGCGCCGGGGTCCTGAACGGGGCTGTCTTCCGCGCTGAGTCCCGCTAGCACCAGAAACGCCTGGACCGAGCCAAAGGGCTGTTGACGGCGCGCGACCAAGATCTGATCCAACGCGGCGGCAGAAAGATCTGGTAAAAACGCCGCAAGAACCTGAGGATTTGCGGTGTTCACGTTCAGTTTGCTGTCACCCGGCAAGGCCGTCAGAAAGGGGCGCATCCGCTCTCGTCCGCGATCTGACAGGCCGGGCAGGCGGTCCAGTTGCTCGATCATCAACAGTGCTCCGCCGACCGGGTTTTCGGGGGGATCAAGGCTAAGAAAGGGTTGTTTGTTCAGCGGACCACCCACGCGCAGGAAATCGCGCAGGATTTGTTCATCCCGATCCGACACTCCCAATCTTTGCAGCAGGCGATCCAGGGCTGCGTGGGACGCGCTGAATGACGGTGACGTCAGCCAGTTGATGTTGAAATGCCCCTGCAGGTCGAGGATCTGTCCCGACACGGAACCGCGCCAGCGGAACCTCGTGGGGCAGGTTTTGTTGGCGAGGCGGCAGCTCGGAATCGGCGCTCTCAATCAAGGTGGTGATGGCGAAGGCCTCGAACGCATCAAGGTTCAACTCAAGTTGCGTCGCCAGCCGACTTTGGGTCAGACGTTGTCGCCCCGCATCGGCCACCGTCAGCAAAAGCGTTGCCACCGAGGCCAGGGCCGCAATCAAAATCAAGGCGTTGATCAGAACGAAACCGTGGTTTGATCGCGTCATTGCAGGCTCTCCAGCAATCGGATCGAGCCCAAACCGTCCAGGTGCAGCGTGACTTCGATGGCCAGCGGCAGCGCGCTGGAATACAGTTCAGGCGCGGCGATACCGCCATCGGAATCCACGGCGCTGTCCGCGGCATCAGGCAATTGGGCAATCGACAATCCGGGCCGCCATCCCTCGGGGCCCCAATGGCTGCGCAAATCGATGCCGGATACGCCTTCGATCACCAGAATTTCGGGCTGCAAGGCCGCCTGCCGCGCGGGCATCAAACTGGGCCAGCTGCGACGCCAAAGCTGGCCGGTGTTTTGGTCCAGACGATAGAGAACACGGTGAAATCCCGGGTCCGGGCGCAAATCCAGACGCGGTTGACCAACCACAGACAAGGCGAACCCATCAGAGGTCTGCAACGCAGCGGATTGCGGTGCGGTCTGGCCCGGAGGGTAAAACAACATGGGGATCGCAGCGGCGATATCGGCCCGCAACAGGCTGGATGCAAATTCCAAGGTCTGGGCGCGCTATGGGCGGGTCAACAAGCCATCCCGCTGTCGCAGCATCCCCGACATCGCCTGAACCTCCATGACTGGGACCAGCGCGAAAATGGCCATGGAAGACACAAGTTCGACCAGCGCAACGCGTCCAGCCCAACTGATACGATTTTATGTAACGCTCCGGCCCTGCGGCGCGTGTTAGGCCGTGAACATTCCACGAGGCTTGATCAGCAGGCCTCGGATCTGCTGGCCGGACACGGCCAGACGGCGCAATCGGTCATGCGTATTGGTGAACAGCGCCCGGTCTAACACTCCGGCCCGGTCCGAACGCCCAATAGCAAGGGGCGCCCCGACAGACAGCGCAGAGATAATCGCTATGACCACCAGAAGTTCTATCATCGTAAAGCCGCGCGAGGGGCCTGACGCGATTACTGGGTGCTCCATGTTCCGATATCCGCGTTTGCGCCCTCTCCTCCGGGGGCAGCATCCGCACCATAGGTGAAGATGTCGAAATCGCCGTGCACGCCGGGGACAAGATACTGATAGGGCTGCCCCCAGGGATCAACCGGAAGGCGATCCATATACTGAGTCCAGTTCGAGGGCGCTGGGTCCAAAGAAGGCTTGCTGACCAGAGCCGCCAGCCCCTGCTCGGTTGTCGGGTACCGAAAGTTGTCCAGCCGGTACAACTGAACTGCACTGGCGATCGCAGCCAGGTCCGATTGTGCACGGGCCACGCGCGCCTGGTCGGGGCGATCAATCACACGCGGAACGATGACAAGCGCCAAAACCGATAGGATGACAACTACAACCATCAGTTCAAGCAAAGAGAAGCCAGCGTCACGGTCTTTTTTGGGGGGGCAATCAATTTGGGTCATCAAAAAATCCTGACTGTGCATCGGAATGATAGTCTCGGTTCAAGAACGCGTCTAGCGATGCATTGTCGACGCCGCTGAGCCGATACAATGGACAAAACCCATTGGGGTGGTCAATAAAAACGGGAAACCCTTTGACTGGCCTGGGATGAACTTGTCTGATCCGCTTCTTCTGCTTTTGCTGCTTGTCGGCCCCTTTGTGGGGTCTTTTCTGGGGGTGCTGGCTGACCGCCTGCCCCGAGGAGAAAGCGTTGTTTGGGGGCGCTCCAGATGCCCGCGATGCAAGACCGCGCTGAGGGTGCCCGATCTGGTGCCCATTCTGTCTTATATATGGCTGCGTGGTGCCTGCCGGCATTGCAACGCGCCGATTGCACCATGGATCCTGTATCTCGAGCTCTCAGCAACGGGCGCGGCCGTGATGGCGATATTCGCAGCGCCTGGGCCGATAACTGCTTGGATCTGGGCGGGTTTTTTATGGGTGTTGCTGGTGCTGGCCGCCTGTGACCTGACACGCTATCGCTTGCCTGATCCACTGACGCTGATGCTGTTTCTATGCACCCTGATCCTGGCGGTTTTGCCCGGGGGCGTTGGGCTGTGGTCGGCATTGGTTGGTGCGATCGCTGGCGTAAGCAGCTTTGCGGCGCTGCGTTGGGGGTATCGCGCATTGCGCGGCCGCGAAGGGTTGGGCCTGGGCGATGTCAAGCTGATGGCCGGTCTCGGGGCCTGGGCCGGACCTTGGGATTTGCCGCTATTGGTGTTGATCGCGGCCCTAGGGGCGTTGCTGGCGGCTCTGGTCGTTCAGATTGTTCGACCGTCCCGCCGTCGCGGGCCCGTTGCATACCGCGCACTACCTTTCGGGGCCGCACTCTGTGGCGCCGCGGCGGTGTTGTGGGTCATGCGGGCCTTCGCACTGCCAATGATGTGATTCCGTTGATCTTGTCCGGTGATCCGCCTTGGGTGCACTCGCGCAAACCGCGAACTGGCCCCAGGTTTTTCAGAAACACATCTATGCTCTCCTTTCGACCAAAACATTGTTTAGGTGCTGCGGCGCTTGTCTTTTTGTCTTTGCAAGCGCCATTGGCGTTGGCGCAACAGGCCCAAGAACTGCCGGACATGGCCGCGATCGAACAGGCCTGGTTGCGCGGTGATTTTACCTCTGTTCGGGTCGGGGTGGAGCAAGACTATGTTCGTGCCCATGCCTGGCCGAACATTGCAGCCGCAAGCGGTCAGTCCAGGGCCGCCCGTCAGAATGATCCCGCGCATCTCCAGGATCAGGGGCGGCAGAATGGCACTCAGTAAGCTAAGCCGCCTTGTTGCGCTGGTCGCTCGTCTGGGGTGTCGAAGACGCTGAAGATGCAGCCCCTGGAAAAATACTGCGATGTTGTGCAGAATCCGAAGATCTGGCGGCGTGTCAAAAGAACATGCAGATCAAGTCCTGGTACAAGTCCGGCAACAACTTTGATCCGACCTATGCCAAGAACTGCCAACAGCTGAGCGGGCGGTATCAGGCCGAATGCAAGGCGATGTTGGTCAAGGATCTGGCGATCCAGCGCCGCGATGCCTCGATTTGAGAGTTGATCCCTGCCAGCCAACCGGTTCCGCGCGCCTATTGCGACATCCATTTCCAGCCTGCCCGCACCTTTACTCAGGCCGAGGCGTCAATTCAGCAGGTTCTGCGGTCGAACGTTTTGCTGCAATGGGATGGGCAGAGCTATCAGGACCATGCCGGTTCCTTGGGACTCGAGATCGGCGGTTGGAGCTGGGACACCAAGCTGGTCGACCACGCCGGCAACTCGGACGGCATCGGTGCGGTTGTGATCCTGACGACTTTGGAGGGGAACAAACAGGTTCGGGAAATCCAACTGGGCGGAGGCTTCATGTCCTTTGATCCGCCAATCGCCCATATCGGGCTGGCAGGCGCCTCGCAGGCCAAAGCGCTGCATATCCTGTGGCCGAATGGAGAGGAAACCTCGATCCAGGGACCGCTAAGCGTTGGCGCCTCCTACCAGGTGACGCGAATGCGCTAAGGCAGCTGCCCTGGCTGGATCTTTGTCAGACGGGGTCAGTCGCCCAGTTTGGCATGGACCTCGTCCAGATCAATCTCGCCAATTGGCAGCTTGTTTCCCGGGTTTTCGAAATCGTACCGGAACAGATTGAAATCGGGTTTGAAGATCTCATAGATCAGATGCATGGACAGATCGTCGAAATAGTCTGCGACGGGGTGCGCGCGTTTTGGGCCGTGGCCTTCGGATTCATTGAAACGCGGAATTTGTGACAGATCGACCTTGTGGCGGGTGTCGATATTGTCCAGCACCGTCTGCATGCCATCGTTGAATTGCTCGGTCCAGAAAATGTGATCGTATTTTCCGCCATTGCGGATGAAGGTCGACACATGGCCAGACACCGAGGACCAGTGAATATCTGGCCCCATCGGTTTTCCAAACCGGATAGTATCGCGCACGAACAACAGGAACCGGCGGAAACTGCGGATTTGGTCGAAGTCCTCTTGGCCGTCTGGTCCGCCGACCTCGATCCCGTATTTCTGGATCAACAGAGGCACCAGATTGCCGCGATACCGGCGCCCATTGCGCTGAATGCCGCAAATCTTATCAAAGAACGAGCTCAGCACCCGCGTATAGGGGTTGCGCACGCAGGTAAACGCATAGGTCGTGTGGCCGGTAACGGCTTTTTCAATCAGAGGCTGGCTGTATTCAAAGGCCCATTTGTGCATGCCGGACTCGGCATCGTGGATATCCCCGTCGTAGAATTCCCCATGGTCCGAATAGAACATGATCTGCCCAATGGACGAGCACGCACATTTGGGCACCACGCGGTACAGCACACTTTCGGTTTCGGTCATCCAGGTGCCGGGAAAACCCATATTGCTGCCTCCATCCCGGAACGATGCCCGAGTTTATTCATTCGTTTTCAACATGTTTAGATAATAAGACATCGGACGCAGGGTCAATCCGTCCCGGGGCATCTTGATCGCGCGTGTTGCGTGAAATTCCCGCTGGCCTGTTTCATTGGGGGCGGTTGGGGCCTAAAGTGCCCGTATCGTATTTGTTTGGACAGGCGCTTTTCCGAATGGCGACCATCGCTTTCATTCTTCTGTGTCACAAGGACCCGGACGCCGTCGTGCAACAGGCACAAAGCTTGACCGCCGCTGGTGATCACATGGCGATCCATTTTGACGGGTCGGCCAGTGACAAGGATTTTGCCCGCATCAAGGAAGGGCTTGCCGGCAATCCCAACGTGGTTTTTGCCAAGCGCGTACGCTGTGGCTGGGGGGAATGGAGCCTTGTGCAAGCGACCCTGAACGCGCTGGATAGCGCGCTCGAGGCGTTCCCCCGCGCGACCCATTTCATGATGGTGTCGGGGGACTGCATGGCGATTAAGTCGGCCGAGTACGCCCATGATTTTCTGGAGGCGGACGATTGCGACTATATCGAAAGCTTGGACTTTTTCGAAAGTAACTGGATCAAAACCGGGATGAAAGAAGACCGGCTGATCTATCGCCACTATCTGAACGAACGGAAGCACAAGAAGCTGTTTTACTGGATGCTTCAGGCACAACGCAAACTGGGCCTGAAACGCGCCATCCCCGAGGACATCCAGGTGCAGATCGGCAGCCAATGGTGGTGTCTGCGCCGTCTGACGATCGAGTGGATTCGTGAATTCGTTGCGGACCGCCCCGACGTGGTGCGCTTTTTTCGAACGACCTGGATTCCAGACGAGACATTTTTTCAGACTCTGGTGCGCCACCTGGTGCCCGAGGCCGAGATTCGTTCGCGAACGCTGACTTTCCTGATGTTCTCGGATTACGGGATGCCGGTGAATTTTTATAATGATCACTACGATTTGCTGCTCAGTCAGGACTTCTTGTTTGCGCGCAAGATCAGCAGCGAAGCTCATGAGTTAAAGGACCGCCTCGCCCAGCTCTATGCGGCTCAGGGGGCCGAGTTCAAGATCTCGAATGAAGGTCGCAGCCTGTACCAGTTTCTGACGGAACGCGGGCGGATCGGGCGCCGCTTTGGAATGCAATTCTGGGAGACCGAGACAACGCTGGGCCGCGAGCGCGAGCTTTTGATCGTGATCTGTAAAAAATGGCATGTCGCCAAGCGGTTGCTGGCCTTTGTCCAACAGAAAACCAACATCCCCACGATTGAATACATGTTTAATGAAGAGGACACGCCCCTTCCTGATCTTGGCGGTATTCAAAGCACTCTTGCCAAGCGCACGCGCCACCGGCGGGCCTTGATGCGGCTGTTGTTTGACTATTTCGCAACAGATCGCATGATCCTGTGCATTGATCCTGCCAATATCGAGCTGCTCAAGGACCTGACGGGGGATCGCTCGGTCACCCGTTTGCTGGAAATCGAGTGCGACATGACCGACGAATATCTGACCGGTCATGCCAAGCGGATTGGTCTGGCGGGGGATCACACGTCCGAGGAAACCTGGGAACGTCTGTTGCCCACCATCCGCAGCGATATCGTGTTCGAAAGCGATCGGATCAGGGATGCCGGGTTTGAAAACTATGGGCGCATGCGCCAAAGCTCTGAGCCAAAGGAAAACGCCCTGGTCCTGGCCGAATTTCTGAGCATCTCACCCGAATTGGCCGAGGAAATCACCTCGATCCGGCAGTTGTTTGACGACTAGTGGGCCTCGGCCCAGTTCTGGCCCTGGCCGGCGTCCACGGTCAGCGGCACCGTCAAATGCAGGGCCGGGGCTGCTGCATTTTCCATCACATCGCGGGCGCGGGTGATCACGTCATCTGCGCGGTCTGCGTCGACCTCGAACAGCAATTCATCATGCACTTGTAGCAGCATTTTGGCGGGCAGATCGGCGATGGCATCCTCCATCCGGATCATCGCGCGACGGATCACATCCGCGGCCGTGCCCTGGATCGGAGCGTTGATCGCCGCACGTTTGGCGAACCCGGCGCCGGGGCCCTTGGCGTTGATCTCGGGCGTGTGGATCTTGCGGCCGAACATCGTCTGGACATAGCCGTTGTCTTTGGCGAATTGCGTGGTTTCGTCCATGTAGGCGCGGATGCCGGGGAAGCGTTCGAAATACCGGTCGATAAAGCCCTGCGCCTCGGATCGGGGAATGCGCAGGTTACGCGCCAGACCAAACCCCGAGATGCCGTAGATCACACCAAAGTTGATCGCCTTGGCCTGACGGCGGATGTCGGGGGTCATGTCCTCCAGCGGCACGTCGAACATTTCGCTGGCCGTCATCGCGTGGATGTCCAGCCCATCCTTGAACGCCTGCTTCAGCGCGTCGATCCCGGCCATTTCGGCCAGAATGCGCAGCTCGATCTGGCTATAGTCCAGGCTCAGCAGCACCTTGCCCTCGTCGGCTACAAAGGCCTCGCGGATGCGGCGCCCTTCCTCGGTGCGGACGGGGATGTTTTGTAGGTTCGGATCGGTCGAGGCCAAGCGCCCCGTATTCGCACCCGTCTGCACATAGGACGTGTGCACGCGGCCAGTGTCTGGGTTGATATGATCCTGCAGCGCGTCCGTGTAGGTGGATTTCAGCTTTTGCAGCTGGCGATAATCCAGCACGCGGGCGGCGAAATCGTGTTCGGTTGCCAAGTCCTCCAGGACATTGGCGGGGGTGGACCATTGGCCGGTCTTGGTTTTTTTGCCGCCTTCCAGACCCATTTCCTCGAACAGGATTTTGCCGACCTGAGCGGGGGACTGGACGTTGAATTCGTGGCCCGCCAGTTCGTACAGCTCGGCCTCGTACCCGGCCATTTTCTGGGCAAAGGCGTTGGACATGCGCGACAGCGTATCGCGATCCACCTTGATGCCGTGCATCTCCATCCGGGCCAGTACGGGCGACAGGGGCCGTTCCAGCGTTTCATAGACGGTGGTCACCTGGGTCTGGTGCAGCTGCGGTTTGAACAGCTGCCACAGGCGCAGGGTGATGTCGGCGTCTTCGGCCGCGTATTTTACCGCGTCATCCACAGGCACGCGGTCAAAGGTGATCGCGGATTTTCCTGTGCCGAGCAGCGACTTGATCGAGATCGGCGTGTGCGACAGATACCGTTCGGCCAGCGCGTCCATCCCGTGCCCGTGCAGACCCGCGTTCATCGCATAGGACATCAGCATCGTGTCGTCATAGGGCGTGACGGTGACGCCATAGCGCGCGAAAATCTTGGCGTCGTATTTCATGTTCTGGCCGATTTTGATCACAGAGGGATCGGCCAGCAGCGGCCCCAGCAGGTCCAGGGCCTGTTGCAGGGGCATCTGCCCCTCGGCCAGGTTGTCAGAGCCGAACAGATCGTCCGAGCCATCCTTGTGCGTCAGGGGAATATAGCACGCCTGCCCGGCATCGACGCACAGCGAGATTCCCACCAGATCGACGCGCATTTCATCGAGGCCGGTGGTTTCGGTGTCCACGGCGACATGGCCACGTTCATAAGCGCGATCAATCCATTTTTGCAGGGCCGCTGCGTCGCTGACGCATTCGTAATCCTCGGGTTTGAAGGGCACGGCAGCGGGCGTGTCCGCCGTGCCGGGTTCAGCCCCGGCCGGATCAGTGTCGGCGATCACAGGTGCCTCGGCGCCCAGTTGATCGGCCACGCGTTTGACCAGCGTGCGGAATTCCATTTCGGCCAGGAAGGGCAGCAGCACGTCGGCTTCGGGGGCGCGGACCTCCAGATCATCCAGGGTGAAATCCAGCTGCATCTCGCATTCCAGCTGCACAAGGCGCTTGGACAGCTCGATCTGGTCGCGTTTTTCGATCAGAGTCTGGCGGCGTTTGGGCTGCTTGATCTCTTCTGCGCGGTCCAGCAGGGTTTCCAGATCGCCGTATTCGTTGATCAGTAATGCGGCGGTTTTGATCCCGATGCCGGGCGCACCGGGCACGTTATCCACGCTGTCCCCGGCCAGCGCTTGCACGTCCACCACGCGGTCCGGGCCCACCCCGAATTTTTCGACCACGCCGTCAGAATCGATGCGCTTGTTCTTCATCGCGTCCAGCATTTCCACGCCGCCGCCGACCAGCTGCATCAGGTCCTTGTCGCTGCTGATGATGGTCACCCGCCCACCAGCATCACGGGCCTGACAGGACAAGGTGGCGATGATGTCATCGGCCTCGAACCCTTCGATTTCCTTGCAGGCGATGTTGAAGGCCTCGGTGGCGCGGCGTGTCAGCGGGAACTGAGGCACCAGGTCCTCGGGGGCAGGGGGGCGGTTGGCCTTGTACTGATCATACAGATCGTTGCGAAAGCTTTTGCCGGAATAGTCAAAGATCACCGCCACATGGGTGGGGGCATCGGGGCCGGTGTTGGCCTCGACATATTTGTGGATCATGTTGCAAAAACCCGCGACAGCTCCAATCGGCAATCCATCCGATTTACGCGTCAGCGGGGGCAGCGCGTGATAGGCCCGAAAGATAAAGGCCGAGCCATCGATCAGGTGGAGGTGGCATCCCTTGCCAAAATTCGCGCTCATGTTGTACCCCTCGACCAGTCGCGTTTGTTCTGTATGAGGTTGTGCCATGTTCCGCCGGTGTCTTCTAGTTGCTCTTTGTCTGTTTGCCCCCTTCGCTGCGAAAGCCGAGCCCCCCTGCCTACAGACCCAAGACCAAAACAATTGCGCAAGAGTATTGGCCTGCGTCGGTAAGAAAGGTTCGTATTTTGATGGGCGAGCCAAAGGCTGGGACACCGGGACGGTAGCAGGCCAACTGGACGATGGCACGGCCTGTTCCGGACAATGGACGGCGCGTGGCCCTTTTGGATTTGGCCTTGCGAAACTAATTTGCCAGGACGGCGTGACTGCAAAGGTGATCTACTACTACATGGACAATTTGACAGGGACGGCGATCGGCCGCGGCTCTACCAGCGACGGCCGCGCAATCCGTATCTGGAGCGGGCAAAACGTGCTGCGCTACCTGACGCCCAAAGGTACCATAGGCGCCAAGCTGCCTCGCGGGTCGAACCCAATACCGGTTGGATAGCGCCCAGGCTTCGGCTTCTTCTTGGAAAAATACCCAAATTCACACGCCTCAACGGGCGCAGCGCTATTGGGATCAGGCGGCGTTGCTGCCCTTCAGCACGTATTTTGCGTCGCAATAGGGGCATTCGACATACCCGATATCGGCAGGAATGGTCAGCCAGACGCGGGGATGGCCCAAAGCACCTTCGCCGCCATCGCAGGCGATCTTAGTGGTCTCGACAATCTTGGTTTCGGGCGCTTGCGTCGTCATTGGGGCTGTTTCCTTTTGGCTGCAAAACAACTAGTCCAGTTATGAGCGATAGGGCGAGCAGGGGCAAGAGCACCATGGGTGGCAACGCAATCGAAATCCGCGGTTTGCGCAAGGTTTATGGCGGTGCCAAAGGGCAGCCGCGCAAAGAGGCGCTGAAGGGGGTCGATCTGGACATCCCGCAGGGGTCTGTGTTCGGGCTGTTGGGGCCGAATGGCGCTGGCAAATCCACCATGATCAACATTTTGGCTGGGCTGGTGGTTAAGACCGAAGGGTCAGTGAAAATCTGGGGCTTTGATCAGGACGTGAACCCGCGCCAAAGTCGCGCGTCGATCGGGGTGATGCCGCAAGAGCTGAATCTGGACCCGTTCTTTACCCCGCGCGGCGCATTGGAGGTGCAGGCAGGCCTGTACGGTGTGCCCAAGTCTCAGCGCCGTAGCGACGAAATTCTGAGACTGGTGGGGCTTGAGGACAAGGCCGAGGCCTATGCCCGCACCCTGTCGGGCGGGATGCGGCGGCGGTTGCTGCTGGGCAAGGCTCTGGTCCATCACCCGCATATTCTGGTGCTGGATGAACCCACGGCCGGTGTGGATATCGAACTGCGCCAGATGCTGTGGGAAAACGTGCGCAAGCTGAACCAGCAGGGCATGACCATCATCCTGACAACGCATTACCTGGAAGAGGCCGAAGAGATGTGCGACCAGATCGCCATCATCAACCAGGGCGAGTTGGTGGCGCGCGACAGCACCGCCAATCTGTTGGGCAGCATTGATGCCAAAACCATGGTGATTCAGCCCGAAGACACGCCAAATGCTTTGCCTCAGGCCGACGGGATCGAGATCAGCAAACGGGCTGACGGCGCCATCGCGCTTAGCTATCATGCCAATCAAACCAGCGCTGAACAGGTGCTCGAGGCCGTTCGCTCGGCTGGTATCCGAATCCGGGATGTCAAAACCGAAGAAGCCGACCTGGAGGACGTGTTCCTGGAACTGACCCGCAGCAGGTAGAACCGCATTATGCCGCACGATCACCCTCAGACCAATCTGGACAGCGGCGACAAGCGCGTTGTTTGGGCCGTGGTCGTGAATATCGCCCTGACGATTGCGCAGATCGCGGCGGGAATTGTCTCGGGCTCGTTGGCGCTGATTGCGGATGCGATTCATAACCTGTCGGATGCGCTGTCGTTGGTGATTGCCTTTGCCGCGCGCCGGATTGGGCGACGCCCCGCGGATGAGCACATGACCTTTGGCTATGGTCGCGCCGAGGTGGTCGCCGCGCTGGCGAATTATACCACGCTGATTGTGGTGGCTTTTTTCCTGGCCGCCGAGGGGGTCGAACGGCTGCTGAACCCTCAGCAGGTCGAGGGCTGGATCGTCGTGGTCATTGCGGGATTGGCCTTGGTGATTGATACGGTCACCGCCCTGTTGATCATGCGCCTGAGCAAGGACAGCGCCAATATGCGCGCCGCGTTCTTGCATAACCTTGCGGATGCCATGGGATCGATCGCGGTGATCATCGGTGGCACGTTGATCCTGCTGTATGACTGGCGCTTGGTGGATCCGATCGTCACTTTGATGATCGCGGGCTATATCCTGTGGATGTCGTGGCAGGGCGTGGTGCCCGTCATCCGCATCCTGATGCTGGGCGCGCCCGAAGACACTGATCTGAACGACGTCATAGAGGCTTTGCAGCAGGCAAACGGCGTCGACAGCGTTCACCACGTACATCTGTGGCGGATGCAGGAACATGAAACGGCGCTCGAGGCGCATGTGGTCATGGACGGAACCGTTGAACCAGAAGACGTGAAACTCGCGGTCAAAGCGCTGCTGTGGGATCGCTTTGAGGTTGCTCATTCGGTTCTAGAGCTGGAAGTCAAAGGCTTCCAAAGCGCCAATGAAAAGGTCGTGGGGCATTAGAACCGGTTTGCGCTTGCACTTGGGCGCGATTTGGCTCTGACTGAGGGGCCGAAGGACAGAGTAGGATCGCCAAATGAGCAACGCGCAAGATCGCCTTCCCGGCCAGTGGCTGGACGACGTGCTGGATGTTGAACAGATCGAGCAAGATTACTTCCGCGGGATCGCGACGCCTCAGGGGCGGGGGCGGTCCTTTGGCGGGCAGGTGATCGGGCAGGCGTTGATGTCGGCGATCCGCACCGTTGGGGATGATCGACCCGTACACTCGTTGCACGCCTATTTTATGCGCCCCGGGGACGCGACCCAGCCGGTTTTGTATCAGGTTGAACGTGACCGCGATGGCCGCAGCTTTGCCACCCGTCGGGTGATCGCGGTACAGGCGGGCAAACCGATTCTGAACCTTGCGGCCAGCTTTCATTGCAAGGAACCCGGCCATCATCACCAGTATGAAATGCCCGATGTCCCCGCCCCGGACGATTTGAAGGCCGATGCCGAAGTGGGCGAGGAATTGGCCGATGATCTGCCGCCCGAGTTTCTGAAATGGCTGCGCTCTCCGCGCCCGATCGAGATGCGTCCCGTGGGGCTGCGTCCGCCCTTTACGCGGGAAAAACGAGCGCCCGAGCACGCGA
Organism: Thalassovita sp. ABM4_323; assembly: GCF_056158665.1. Classification (NCBI taxonomy): domain Bacteria; kingdom Pseudomonadati; phylum Pseudomonadota; class Alphaproteobacteria; order Rhodobacterales; family Roseobacteraceae; genus Thalassovita; species Thalassovita sp. ABM4_323. The sequence goes on from NZ_JBSWTS010000007.1 coordinate 1,062,333, forward strand.
TGTGGATGCGCTTGCGCGGCAGTTTTGGTGATGATCCGGCCATGCATCGCGCGGCTCTGGCCTATACTTCGGATTACGGGCTGCTGACGACCTGTATGTTGCCCTTTGGCAAAACGTTTACGGACCCTGAAATGCAATTCGCCAGCCTGGATCACGCGGTTTGGTTCCATGATGAATTCCGCATGGATGAGTGGCTGCTCTATGTGATGGATTCACCCTGGTCGGGCGGTGCGCGCGGGTTCAACCGGGGTCAGGTCTTCACGCAGGATGGGCGGCTTGTGGCCTCGACCGCGCAAGAAGGCCTGGTGCGCAATATCGAGTTCAAAGCCTAGCGCCCGCCCGCCCCCGGTGGCAAAAGCCCTTCGCGTCTGCGCGCGGCGTAGAAATCCCTCAGCGTCTGGCCGCGCTGGGGTTTGAAATGCGGCCCTTCGGCCATTTCCGTGATCCGATCCAGCCGGAAAGATCGGAAATCCTGCCGCAGCTCGCACCAACCGGTCAGCGTCCAGACCTTGCCCCAATACCATGCGCCCAAGGGCCGGATGCGGCGGGTGCTGAGTTTGTCTGACAGGTCCAAATAGGTCAGATCCAGGCTAATATGGGCGTTGGTGGCACGTTCGACCTGATCCAGCCGCGCGCGCTCTTGATCGGACATCAGCGACAAATCGAACGCATGAACATGGACCTCGTCCACGCGGGCGCGAGCGTCATCGGGCAGCACGGCGTTGATTTTGACCAGCGCCTCTTCGGCGGCGGCGGCCATGTTGGCCCCACCCCAGGCCTTGATCATCCGGGCCCCGGCCACAAGGGCCACGATTTCATCCTGCGTAAACATCAGCGGTGGCAGATCATAGCCTTCGCGCATCAGATAGCCGACACCGGCCTCGCCCTCGATCGGGACGCCCGAGCCGATCAGATCCGCGATATCGCGATAGATCGTGCGTGGCGTGACCTCCAGCCGTTCGGCCAGTTGCGCGGCTGTCAGCAGCCGACCGCCCCGAAGATATTGAACAATCTGAAACAGGCGGTCGGCGCGACGCATGGCTTAGTCCTTGAATGCAAACAGCCCGATGGTGTTTCCGTCGGGATCGGTCGCATAGAAATACGCGCCGGTCGGAATTTCAATATCCGGGCTTTGGACAGTGCCGCCCGCAGCCGTCAGACGGGCGCGCGTGGCCGCAAGCGTATCGGGCACGAGAAAGTGGATGACATTGCCGGTTCCGGCGGCGGCAGGGGTGCCCTGCACCAGGTGGCCCGCCACGCCCGGATCGCCCGCATAGCCGAACACGGCCATTGGTTCGGGGCCCATGTCAGTGGTGATCTGCATGCCGTTTTGCAGCACCTCGGCATAAAAGGCGGTGGCTTTTTCCAGATTGCTCACGCGGATTTCAGACCAGACGACGGCGTCTTTGGGGGTAAAGGTCATTGTAAATGCTCCATCAGTTTGTTGATGAAGCCGGTATGTCATACCCCTGCTGACAGCATACTGTCAGGAGGATTTGAGCGTGGGCGATTTTATCCAGTCCAGCCCGTCCTCGGTGCGCTGGGCGGGGAAATATTCACCGCTGACATGGCCGTCATAGCCTTCGGCGTCCAGCTGCGCGAAGAAGGCCGGATAGTCGATGGCGCTCTTGTTGGGTTCGTGCCGCCCTTCGGCGCTGGCGACCTGAATATGACGCGCGCGGTGGCCATGTTTCGCCCATGCGGCGGGCATATCCCCGGTGATTTTGTGGGCATGGTAGGCGTCAAATTGCAGGGCCAGGTTGGGGGCGTTGATCTGGTCCAGAATGGCGGCGGCCTGGTCGAAATCATTCAGGAAGTAGCCGGGCATGTCTTGCGAATTGATCGGCTCGATCAGCAGAGATTGGCCGGGGGCGCGTTTGGCTGCCCAGCGCAGGTTTTCGATATAGGTGGCGTGGGCGGCTGGACCCTGGGCGAGGCCGGCCATGATATGGATGTGGTCCGGGTTGAGCTGGGCGGCGTAGTGCAGTGCGGTTTCGAAGGAGGATTGGAAATCCTGTTGGCGGTTGGGCAAGGCAGCAAGGCCGCGATCACCTGCGGCCCAGTCGGGGGCCGGGGTGTTGATCAGCGCAAGTTCGAGATCGGATTCGGTGAGGGCTGTGGCAAGGGTTTGAGCGGGGGCCGCGTAGGGGATCAGAAGTTCGACGGCGTCGAAGCCGGCGCGGCGGGCGGCCTGGAACCGCTCGAGTAGCGGGTGTTCGGTGAAGAGCAGGGTCAGATTTGCGGCGAAGTTCGGCATGTTTGGAAGTGGGGGATCGCCCCCCTCGGGCAGCGCCCGCCCGCCCACCCTGCTGCCCTCGGGGGGCGATGGGCGGTCAGGACAGGTCAGCGGATGGAATGATGGGGAAGAACTGACCGCCCGACCAGAGGCCGAACCAGTCGGTTCCGTTGATAGGGTTATGTGCGCCCAGATCGACCAGGCGGTAGAAGCTTTTGCGGTCGATCAGGGCCTCGAGGTTGGCACGAACGAGGACATAGGGGGAGGGTTCGCCGGTTTCAGGATCGCGGGTGACACGGATGGGAGCGTCGGGCCCGGCGGTGGTTTGATCGCCCACATTGGTGTGAAAGGTCAGGGTCTGTGTCTCGCCCTCGCCTGTGACATCGAAGTCGACAGCCAGGAAAGGGGCGTCCTCGACGGTGATGCCCACTTTTTCCACGGGGGTGACCAGGAAATACTTGTCATCATCCTTGCGCAGAATGGTCGAGAACAGGCGCACCAGTTCGGGGCGGCCAAACGGGGTGCCCAGGTAGTACCAGGTGCCATCGCGGGCGATACGAATGTCCAGATCGCCACAAAACGGGGGATTCCACAAATGGACGGGGGGCAGGCCCTTGCCCTTGCTGGCTGCCTTGGCGGATGCAACAAGACTATTTGCCGATGGTTTCACGATCATTTGTTCGCTCATTGTTTTTGCCATTTCCCGTCAGCGCGATACACTCTGATTAAACGATATAGTTTGCGCAGGAGTTTTGCCATGACCGATCACGCCGAGCTGGTGGCCAAGATTGAAAGCGTCGAGGAAAAGCTGGCCGAGGCCAAGGGCTCGATCACGCGGCGGTTCATCGGGCAAGAGCAGGTGGTGGACCTGACGCTGTCGGCCCTGTTGTGTGGCGGGCATGGGTTGCTGATCGGTCTGCCGGGGCTGGGCAAGACACGGCTGGTAGACACGCTGAGCACGGTGATGGGGCTGCATGGCAACCGCATTCAATTCACGCCTGATCTGATGCCTGCGGATATTCTGGGCTCTGAGGTGCTGGATTCGGATGAGGATGGCAAACGCTCGTTCCGGTTTGTGCCAGGGCCGGTGTTTTGTCAGCTTTTGATGGCCGACGAGATCAACCGTGCCAGCCCGCGGACGCAATCGGCGCTGTTGCAGGCGATGCAGGAAAAACACATTACCGTGGCAGGCGAGGATCGTGTGCTGGGCACGCCCTTTCACGTTTTGGCCACGCAGAACCCGATTGAACAAGAGGGCACCTATCCGCTGCCCGAGGCTCAGCTGGACCGGTTCCTGGTGCAGATCGATGTGAGCTATCCGGATCGTCAGACCGAACGCGATATCCTGCTGGCCACCACCGGGGTGTCCGAGGACGCCGCGCACGAGGTTTTCACCGCTGCCGAGTTGCTGGAGGCGCAGGATCTGCTGCGTCGGATGCCGGTGGGCGACAGCGTGGTCGAGGCGATTTTGGATCTGGTGCGCGCCTTCCGCCCTGATGACGACAGCGCCGATGAGCGCGTCAAGCAGACCGTCGCCTGGGGTCCGGGGCCGCGTGCAGCGCAGGCGCTGATGCTGACGGTGCGCGCGCGGGCGATGCTGCAAGGGCGTCTTGCCCCCTCGATCGAGGATGTGCGGGCCATGGCGCGCCCTGTCCTGTCCCACCGGATGGCGCTGAACTTTGCCTCGCGGGCGCGGGGCGACAGCCTGGCCGATCTGATCGACACCACCGCCACCCGGATCACCCGGGTGGAGGCCGCTGCGTGAGCACGCCTCAGCATCTTCGTGCGCGGGCCGAGGATCAGGCCGCGCGCCTGCCACCGCTTTTGGCGCGGGCCGAGCATCTGGCGGGGACCGTGCTGTTGGGTGAACATGGCCGACGTCGTTCGGGTCTGGGCGATGATTTCTGGCAATACCGGCCGGTGCAGCCGGGCGATAGCCGCCGGATGATCGACTGGCGCCGGTCTGCGCGCGGTGATGCGCAATATGTGCGTGAACGCGAATGGCAGATCGCGCAGAGCGTCATGCTGTGGGTGGATCAGGCGGCCTCGATGCGGTTCGCGTCGGGCAAAGAGCTGCCGGAAAAGATCGAACGCGCCCGCGTGCTGTCCTTGGCGATCGCGATCCTGCTGGTCCGGGGCGGCGAGCGTGTCGGGCTGACCGGCACAAACCTGCCGCCGCGTCGGGGCAACAACCAGATTCTGCGCCTGGCCGAGTTCTTTAGCGTCGATTCCGATGACGACTACGCCGGGCCCGAGGCCCGCGCGATGATCCCGCATGCCCGTGCCGTCTTCATGTCGGATTTCATGGGCGATGTGACGGCTGTGCGCCAAGCGCTGACCAAAGCCGCAGATCGCGGTGTGCGGGGGGTGCTGTTTCAGGTTTTGGACCCGTCAGAAGAGGCGTTTCCCTTTACCGGGCGCACCGTGTTCGAAAGCATGGGTGGGTCGCTCAGGCACGAGACGCTGAAGGCTGGCGATCTGCGTGACCGCTATCTGACACGACTGGCGGGCCGCAAGGACGAGCTGTTGCAGCTGTGTCGCGCCACCGGTTGGCAGTTTCACACACATCATACAGGTGACAGCGCACAGGCCGCGCTGTTGTGGCTGTGGCAAGCGTTGAACAGGGGGACAGCATGATCCTTGGCCCCATAGGTTTCGCAACCCCGTGGTTGCTGTGGGCGCTGGCACTGCTGCCAGTGCTGTGGCTGATCCTGCGCGCCGTACCACCAGCACCGATCCGGCGGCGCTTCCCCGGCGTGGCGTTGCTGTTGGGGCTCAGCGATGACGATACGGTCACGGATCGTACGCCCTGGTGGTTGCTGCTGTTGCGGATGTTGGCGGCGGCGGCGGTGATTATCGGGTTGGCAGGGCCAGTGTTGAACCCCGAACCGGATCGGTCTGGCTCGGATTTGCCGCTGCTGATCGCCATGGACGGGGGCTGGACCGGCGCGCAAGACTGGAGCGCACGTCGGGAACAGGCCGCGCAATTCCTGGTCGAGGCTGGTCGCGAAGGGCGCCCCGTGGCGGTCCTGCAACTCAGTGATCCGCAGACACCGAATTTCCAACCGGCCGAGGCCTGGCGTGGGCGCTTGCCAGGGTTTGATCCTCAGCCATGGGAGCCCTCGGCGCCCGCTGTTCTGACTCAACTACAAGACCTGCAAACCAATGCGTTCGAAACGTATTGGCTAAGCGACGGGGTGGCGTGGGACGGACAGGCTGCGGTGATGGACAGCCTTGAAAGCTACGGTCCCGTACGGGTTTTCGAAAGCGGCCGCGCAGTGGTGGCCCTGCATCCTGCGGTATTTGCCGAGGAAGGGATCGCGCTGGCCGCCAGTCGCTCGGTGCCTGGACCTGCGCGTGAGGTGCAGATCGCGGCCCATGGGCGGGATCCCAACGGTGTTCAGCGTGTGCTGGCCCGTATGCCCCTGCAGTTCGAGGACACGGAAACCAGGGCCGAGGGCGTCTTGGTTTTGCCTGCGGAACTGCGCGCGCGAGTCACCCGGTTCGAGATCGAGGGCCTGCGTTCGGCCGGGGCGGTGGCCCTGACCGATGACAGCCTGCGCCGCCGCGAGGTTGCGCTGATTGCTGGCCGGGATGACCGCGAAGGGCTGGAGCTGCTGGCCCCGCTACACTATCTGACCCAGGCCTTGAATCCCACGGTCGAGTTGCTGGAGTATCCGCTGATGGAGGTGATCCCGGCCAATCCGGACGTGATTGTGTTGGCAGATGTCGCGACCCTGTCCGACGCGGAAGAGGCCGCATTGCTGGAGTGGACGGACAAGGGCGGGTTGCTCTTGCGCTTTGCCGGGCCCAAGCTGGCCGCCAGCGATGTCAGCCGCAGCGAAGAACATCCGCTGATGCCGGTGCGTCTGCGCTCGGGCGGGCGCAGTGTGGGGGGCGCGATGAGCTGGGGCGAACCCAAGGCACTGGCCCCCTTCGCCGAGGATAGCCCCTTCAACGGATTGGAAATTCCCGGCGATGTGCGCGTGTCCTCGCAAGTTCTGGCGCAGCCCGATCCGACGTTGGCGGACCGGGTGATCGCGCAACTCAGCGATGGGTCCCCGCTGGTGACGCGCAAACCTATCGGGACTGGGCAGGTGGTGCTGTTCCACGTCACCGCCAATGCGGAGTGGAGCACGCTGCCTTTGTCCGGCCTGTTCGTGCAGATGCTGGAGCGGCTGGCGGTTTCCTCGTCGGTGACCCAGCCCGAAGCCGCAGAATTGGACGGCACCGTATGGAAGCCCGTTCAGGTGATGGATGGCTTTGGCCGGGTCGATGATGCGGGAAATCTGCCGGGTGTGGATGGTCCGATGTTGGTCAGCGCGCCGCTGGGTCCTGATCTGCGCCCCGGTATCTATCAGCACGAGGATCGCCGGATCGCGCTGAACGCAATGACGGGCGCGCGCGTGTTGCAGCCGTTTGACTGGCCGGCGCGTATTCCTGTTGCCGGTATGGCGCTGTCAGATGAAAGACCCCTGGCAGGCTTTGTTCTGGCGGCAGCGATCGCGTTGTTGATGGCGGATATCGTCGCCTCTCTGGCGCTGTCCGGCCGCCTGATCGGCGCGCGCGGGGTCGCGACGGTTTTGGTGCTGGCGGTGATGCCGCTGGACGCCAAGGCCGACGATATGCGCGCGGTGACGGCCACCTCAGAGGTCATCCTGGCCTATGTGAAAACAGGGGATACCCGTCAGGATGAGCTGTCCGCAGCCGGGATGCTGGGCCTGTCGGATGTGTTGTTTTTCCGAACCTCTGTTGAGCCCGGACCACCCATCGGCGTGGATCTGGAACGCGACGAACTGGCCTTTTTCCCGATGATCTATTGGCCGATCACGCCGGCGCAACCGATCCCGTCAGACGACACATATGCCAAGCTGAACCGCTATTTGCGCGCGGGGGGAATGATCCTGTTTGACACGCGCGACGCGGATATTGCGCGCAATGGCTCGGCCGCCAGCCCCAATGGGCGCAAACTGCGAGAGCTTGCCGGGCCGCTGGATATTCCGGCGCTGGAACAGGTGCCCCAGGACCATGTGGTCACGCGCGCGTTCTATTTGCTGCAGGATTTCCCCGGGCGGTTCAACGGTCGCGATGTCTGGGTCGAGGCCGCGCCCCCAGATGCCGAACTGGTCGAGGGCATGCCGTTTCGCAATCTGAACGATGGGGTGACACCGGTGGTGATTGGTGGCAATGACTGGGCTGCGGCCTGGGCGACTGACCAGCAAGGAAATCCTCTGTACCCGGTCGGGCGCGGCTATGCGGGCGAGCGGCAACGCGAGCTGGCCTATCGGTTCGGGGTCAATCTGGTGATGCATGTGCTGACGGGGAACTATAAGTCCGATCAGGTCCATGTGCCCGCATTGTTGGATAGGTTGGGGCAATGAGCTCGGTTGTATTTGATCCTCTTCTGCCTTGGTCGGCGCTGACTGCGCTGGCTGTATTGGTCGCGCTGGGGATAGGGCTGGCGCTGTGGCGCGGCTTGGCTGGATGGGCGATGCGGGCCTTGGCAGGTATGGTTGTCTTGGCTGCTTTGTCAGGCCCCAGCCTGCGCCAAGAGGATCGCGGCGCCCTGACGGATATCGTTCTGTTGCTGGAAGACCAGTCCGCCAGCCAACGCTTGTCGGACCGCCCCGCGCAGGTGAGCACCGCCGCAGATGTGATGGAGGCTCGTCTGGCCGCGCGCCCGAATACCGAAGTGCGACGGATCTCGGTTTCGGACGGTCAGGATAACGCGGGCACGTTGCTGATGTCGCGTCTGGCCGAGGTGCTGGCACAAGAGCCCAATGGCCGCATCGCAGGGATTGTCGCGCTGACGGACGGGCAGGTGCATGACATGGACCGCGCGCCCGATTTGCCCGCGCCGTTTCATGTGCTTTTGTCCGGTCAGCCGCAGGATTGGGACCGCCGCCTGATCGTCGAAAACGCCCCGGCTTATGCGATCCTGGGCGAACAGATCACCTTGCGCGTTCGGATACAGGATATGGGTGCGGCGCCTGGCGATGTGACCACGAATATCGAGCTGTCGATTGATGGTGAGGACGCCGGCGTATATGAGGTTCCGATTGATCGCCCGATCGAGCTGCCCCTGACGTTGGATCATGGCGGGCGCAATGTGATCCAGTTCACTTTGCCCAAGGCCCAAGGCGAACTGACCGACCGCAACAACAGCGCCATCGTGCAGATCAACGGGGTGCGCGACCGGTTGCGTGTTCTTTTGGTCAGCGGCGAGCCGCATCCGGGCGGACGGACCTGGCGGAACCTTCTGAAGTCCGACAGCTCGGTTGATCTGGTGCATTTCACCATTTTGCGCCCCCTTGAAAAACAGGATGGCGTGCCGGTGGATGAGCTATCGCTGATCGCCTTCCCCACGCGCGAGCTGTTTCTGGAAAAGATCGATGATTTCGACCTGATCATCTTTGACCGCTATAAACGGCGGGGGATTTTGCCGTCTATCTATCTGGATAATGTGCGCAGCTATGTCGAAAAAGGGGGGGCGGTACTGGTCGCGGCTGGCCCCGATTTCGCCAGCGCAGATTCGATCTTCCGCTCGCCCCTGTCCGCGATTGTGCCCGCAGCGCCCTCGGCCCGGGTGATCGAGCAGGGATACCTGCCACGTGTCACCGAACTGGGTGAACGTCACCCAGTAACAGCGGGCTTGTCCCCAGAAGAGGGGGCGGCGTGGGGCCGTTGGATGCGGCAGGTCGAAGTGGTTCCAAGTGCAGGGAACGTGGTGATGGCCGGGTTCGAGGATAAGCCCCTGCTGGTGCTGGATCGTGTGGGCGAGGGGCGCGTGGCGCTGTTGGCGTCAGATCAGGCCTGGCTGTGGGATCGCGGGTTCGAAGGTGGTGGTCCGCAGTTGGAACTGCTGCGCCGTCTGGCTCATTGGATGATGAAGGAACCCGAGTTGGAAGAAGAGGCCCTGTGGGCCGAACCGGTCGGCCAGTCGATGAAGATCATCCGCCGCTCGTTGACCCCAGATGTGGGCGAGGTCGAGATCACCACTCCGTCGGGCGATGTGACCCGCGCGCCGTTGGTCGAGGTGTCGCCCGGGCGGTTTGAATTGGACTATGAAGGGCCGGAAATCGGTCTGTATCGGTTGGTGAATGGCGACCAAGAGGCGGTGATCGGTCTTGGTCCCTCGGCCCCCAAGGAATTCGAGGCAACGATTGCCAGCGCCGAAGCCTTGGCCCCAGTGATCGAGCCCATGCGTGGTGGTGCGCTCAGGATCAGCGACGGGCTGCCCAGCGTGCGCGATGTGCGTGCGGGTCGGCCTGCCTCGGGGCGTGGCTGGATCGGGTTGACCCCGCGCGAGGCCTTCGAGACGCTGAATGTGGTGCACGTGCCGCTGATGCCGGCGTGGCTGGTGATGCTGCTGGTGATGGCGCTGACGGTTGGGGCTTGGCTGCGCGAGGGCCGGCGCTAGGGGCGCAGCTCGACCCGGGTCATCGTTTTGGACCAGCCTTCGATTGAACAGCGCGGGCGGACAAAGATCACGCGCTCTCCGTCCGGGACCATCACGTTGAACAGCGACCTGGTAAAGGGCTGTTCCTGCACATGCGGGTGCATCAATTCGCGATAGCCCAGCCGATTGCCCTGCCTGTCCAGGATTTCCCAGCCGTCCGCGTAATGATCCCAGCCACTGTCAGGATGCGACAGCGTCACCGTGATCCGCCAGCCCATGCCCGCGCGCTCGGTCTTGACCTTCTCCACGATAGGTTCGTCAGCCAGGGCGGGGGTGCACAGGCTCCAGATCAGGGGAATGGCAAGCAGGCATTTCATGCGGCTATCCTATCAATTGGTGTCAGGCCTGTCCTTTGACGATCGCGTGTGTTCCCTCACATCTGTGGTGGAAATCAGTACCGAGCGCGAGCGGGATGCGAATTCGCGCCGCCACAGGACCGCACAGGTGATGACCACAGCAGCGATCAGCGGGATTTCTCCGAGCAGCCAGGCGGTGGAACCCAGCGCGAAATAGACCGAGCGCAGCCCTTGATTATAGCTGCGCGCCCCGGTGATGTTGATCTCGCCCGCTTTGGCGGCACGGGGCAGGGCGACGGGATCAGAAGGATCATTGGGCACCGCCCCCATCAGCACGGCGCAATAGCCAAACAGACGGTGCGACCAGACAAATTTCAAAAAGGCGTTGGTCAGGAAAACCATCGCCACCATCAGCTTGACCTCCCACACGAACTTGGGATCGCGTGAGATAGACAGATCCTGGGCCAGCCCGACCAGTTGTTCTGCGTTGGCGATGGCGGCCAGCACGCCTCCGATGGCCAGCATTGCCGCCGAGGCAAAGAACGAGGTTCCCTGGCGCAGGGTTGAAAGCGTCTGCGCGTCGAAAATCCGGGGCTGGCGCGTCACCATCTGGCGCATCCATTCGCGCCGGTATTCGCCCATCAGCATCGAAACCGACGGCCGTTTCGAGTTCGGATGATCAATCAGCCAGCCAATCCCCAGCCAGGCCCCAAACAGCAGGCCGACCGCGATCAGGTCCAGCAAGGAAAAAAGGGAAAGACGCTCGGCCCAGTTCATGGTTGGACTATGCCATGCTTAGAACGGTTTGACCACGACGACCCACAGGATGGCGATGGCTCCGAAGACGCTGACCTCGTTGAAAATCCGCAGGAACAGGTCGGATTCTTTGAACACGCCCGCTTTGGCGCGCATGACCAGACGGCCGGTCCAGATGTAGTGTAGCGCCAGCGCCGCGACCAAGGTCAGTTTCAGGTGCGCCCAGGCGGGCCAGCCCAGATCATGCGCCAGCCACAGGCCTGTCGCCAGTGCGATCACCGCCAACCCGGCCGAGAATTGATAAAGCCGGATGGTCAGGTCGCCCAGCGGGCCGAACTCGCCCAGACGGTCGTATTCGCGTTTCCAATAGATCAACGCGCGCGGCACTGCGAAGATCGAGGTCATCCACCCCATCACGCAGAGAATATGTATGATTTTCACCCATTCCATGCACCCTTGATGGCCTGCGGACGGGCCTAGTGCAAGATGCCGCAGAAGGGCTTTGTAAAAAGAATTGCGTGGCCGGGCAATATTGGTTATATATTTTTACCAATTCAGGAGGTCCCGCCATGGAAATGCCGAAGCCAGACCCGCTGGTGTTGAAAAACAAGGTGCAATTGGTCAATCGACTGCGCCAAGTGCTGCCCGAAGGCGCCGTAATCCACGACGAGTCTGAAACGCGCGCCTATGAGTGTGACGCGCTGACGGCCTATAAATGCCCGCCTTTGTGCGCGGTGTTGCCGTCCTCGACCCAAGAAGTATCGGATGTGCTGCGGATTTGTCATGAAATGGGTGTGCCCGTTGTGCCGCGGGGGGCGGGGACCTCGCTGGCGGGTGGGGCGCTGCCGACGGCCGATTGCGTGATCCTGGGTGTTGCGCGGATGAACGCGGTTTTGGAAACCGACTATGACAATCGCTTTGTCCGGGTGCAGTCGGGCCGCACCAATCTGAGCGTCACCGGCGCGGTCGAGGAAGAGGGCTATTTCTATGCGCCCGATCCGTCCAGTCAGCTGGCCTGTGCGATTGCCGGAAATATCGCGATGAACTCGGGCGGGGCGCATTGCCTGAAATACGGGGTGACGACGAACAACCTGATGGGCGTCACCATGGTGATGATGGATGGAACCGTGGTCGAGATCGGCGGGGCGCATCTGGATGCTGGGGGACTGGACCTGCTGGGCGTGATTTGTGGGTCCGAGGGGCAACTGGGTGTGGTAACCGAGGCAACCTTGCGGATTTTGCATAAACCCGAGGGCGCGCGGCCCGTGCTGATGGGCTTTGACGATATCGTGGTGGCCGGCGAATGCGTGGCCGACATCATCAAGGCAGGCGTTCTGCCCGTCGCGATCGAATTCATGGACCGCCCTTGTATCCGCGCTACCGAAGCCTTCGCTGGCGCGGGCTATCCAGATTGTGAGGCGCTGCTGATTGTCGAGGTTGAGGGCAGCGAGGCCGAGATCACCGAGCAGCTGGACCTGATCCTGGACATCGCGCGCTCGCACAATCCGGTGGAACTGCGGGAAAGCACCAGCGCCGAGGAGAGCGCGGCGATTTGGCTGGGCCGCAAGTCGGCGTTTGGCGCGATGGGGCAGATCAACGACTACATGTGCCTGGATGGAACGATTCCGGTCAGTCGGCTGCCCTATGTGCTGCGCCGGATTGGGGAGATGTCCAAGGACTATGGGTTGGACGTGGGCAATGTGTTCCATGCGGGGGATGGGAATATGCATCCTCTGATCCTGTTTGACGCCAATAAGCCGGGCGATCTGGAACTGTGCGAGCGGTTCGGGGCCGACATTCTGCGTTTGTGTGTCGAGGTGGGCGGGTGCCTGACCGGCGAGCACGGCGTGGGGATCGAAAAGCGCGATCTGATGGTGGATCAGTTCGCGCCTCAGGATCTGGAGATTCAGATGGCGGTGAAAGACGTGTTCGATCCGGCCTGGTTGCTGAACCCGGCGAAGGTGTTTCCGCTGGACGCGTCGCGGGCACGGCGGGCGGGGTAGGGGGCGTTGCCCCCTCTGCGCGGTGCGCATTCACCCCCAGAGTATTTAGGAAGCAAAGAAGATGATGAAACCTGAGACAGAGGCCGAACTGGCCGAGATGGTGGCCGGGGCGGCGGGTCCGTTGCGGGTGCAAGGTGGTGGGACTCGGGATTTGGGAAAGCCGGTCGTTGGCGAGGTATTACAGCTGTCTGGTTTGCGCGGGATCGTTGAGTATGAACCCGGTGCGATGACCTTGGTGGTGAAGGCGGGCACGCCTGTGGCTGAGGTTACTGAGGTGCTGGCTGCTGAGGGGCAGCGGTTGGTGTTTGAGCCAATGGACCACCGGGGGCTGTTGGGCACTGAGGGTGTGCCGACCATGGGGGGAATGGTGGCGGCAAATGCCAGCGGGCCGCGTCGCATTCAGGTGGGGGCTTGTCGCGATTTCCTGTTGGGGGTCCGGTTTGTGGATGGTTCGGGCCAGGTGTTGAAGAATGGTGGGCGGGTGATGAAGAATGTCACTGGCTATGATCTGGTCAAGCTGATGGCGGGCAGTTGGGGCACGCTGGGCGTAATGAGCGAACTGAGCCTGAAGGTGATGCCCAAAAGCGCTGTGACTGGTGTTTTGCTGTGTGAGGGGCTGGGTGACGCCGAGGCTGTTGAAGCGCTGAGTATGGCGCTGGGCTCGCCCTTTGAGGTCACGGGGGCGGCGCATTTGCAAAAAGGCCTGGATGGGGTGCCTGTCACGATGATCCGGCTGGAGGGGTTGGAAAACTCGGTGGCGTACCGGTTGAACGCGCTGCAAGAGCGATTGGCTGGATTTGGCGTGTTCACGACAGAGACCGATCCGGCGCGAACGTCTGCGGGGTGGCGCTATGTTCGCGATGTGGAGCCCTTTCACGATCGCGAGGGGGAGGTCTGGCGCATTTCGGTGAAACCCTCGGATGCGCCTGGCATTGTGGCGCAGATTGACGGTGGTGAGGCCGTGTATGACTGGGGAGGCGGGCTGATTTGGGTGCGCGTTCCCGAAGGGGCCCCGGCCGAGAAGATCCGACACGTGGTTGCCACTGTGGGCGGTCACGCGACCTTGTACCGGGCCTCGGAACAGGTGCGAAACGCGGTTCCGGTTTTCCATCCTCAGCCCGCAGCCTTGGCGGCAATCGAGGTTGGACTGCGTGCGAAATTTGATCCCAAGGGGATCCTGAACCCGGGGTTGATGGGCTGATGCAGACACATTTCACCGAACAGCAGCTTTTGGATCCGGGGATCAAGCGGGCCAACGAGATTTTGCGATCCTGTGTGCATTGCGGATTTTGCACGGCGACCTGTCCAACTTATCAGGTGTTGGGGGACGAGTTGGACAGCCCTCGGGGGCGCATTTATCTGATCAAGGATATGTTGGAAAATGAACGGGTTCTGGATGCCAAAACAGTACAGCATATCGATCGCTGCCTGTCCTGTCTGGCGTGTATGACGACCTGCCCCTCGGGGGTGCATTACATGCATCTGGTCGATCACGCGCGGGCCTATATTGAGCAGACCTATAAGCGTCCGTTCAGTGATCGGGCGTTGCGGTGGATCCTGTCGCGTATTCTGCCGTATCCGGGGCGGTTCCGCTTGGCGTTGCTGGGGGCCAAGATCGGTCGGCCGTTTGCGTTCTTGATGCCGGATGCGCGGCTGAAAGCGATGTTGCAGATGGCTCCGACGAGCATCCCGCCGGTCAGTCGCAACGATGATCCGCAGGTGTTTGCGCCTCAGGCCACGCGCAAAAAGCGGGTGGCGCTGATGACGGGATGTGCGCAAAAGGCGCTGAATACGGATATCAACGATGCCACGATCCGTCTGCTGCGCCGGTTGGGGTGCGAGGTGGTGATCGCCGAGGGTGCAGGCTGTTGCGGGGCGTTGACCCACCACATGGGGCGTGAAGAGGAATCCCATGCCACTGCCGCCAAGAATATCCGTGCCTGGGTGGCCGAGATGGACCACAAGGGGCTGGATGCGATCGTGATCAACACCAGTGGCTGTGGGACGACGGTCAAGGATTACGGGCATATGTTCCGCAATCACCCATTGGCCGAGGAAGCCGCGCGTGTCTCAGGCATCGCCATGGATGTCTCGGAATTGCTGATGCAGCTGGATCTGCCCGAGGGGCCGGATCAGAAGCTGACGATCGGTTATCATGCGGCCTGTTCGCTGCAACATGGGCAGAAGGTGAAAACCTTCCCTAAGGACTTGCTGAAACGGGCGGGTTTCAAGGTGGCCGAACCCGCCGACAGCCATCTGTGTTGTGGCAGCGCGGGGACGTATAACCTGATGCAGCCCCAGATCTCGGCGCAGCTGAAAGAGCGCAAGGTTCGCACGCTCGAGGCCATTCAGCCCGATATCATCGCGGCAGGGAATATCGGGTGCATGGTGCAGATCGGATCAGGCACAGACGTGCCGGTCGTGCATACGGTCGAACTGTTGGATTGGGCCACTGGAGGGCCGGTGCCGCCTGCGTTGAACGGTCGGGCCAGCCGGGCGGATGGCGTGCCAATTCTGCGCTAAATCTGCCCAAATTTCGCCAAACCGCCGGGATATCAACAGACCCTGAGTAACGAGCAGAGGTCCGTGATGGGGCGAATGATTCTGGCGATAGTTGCGTTTTGCGCAATGGTGACAACGGCTTGGGCCCAAGATGCGCCCCTGCGCCGGTTGAACACCATGGATGACAACCGCGGCTGGGAGGCCGTCGGGCGGCTGGAGCTGGGTGGCGCGGGATTTTGCACAGGATCGTTGATTGCGCCCAATTTGGTGCTGACGGCAGCGCACTGCCTGTTTGACCCGGCAAGCGGACAGCGGATCGACTTTGGCGAGATCGAGTTCCTGGCGGGTCTGCGCGATGGTCGTGCCGAGGCCTATCGCCGGGTGCGTCGCGTGGTGATCCATCCCTCGTACCGTTTTGATGGCGATGTCACGTCAGACCGCGTGCGCAATGATCTGGCCTTGCTGGAACTGCTGCGGCCCGTTCAGACGACCTCGGTGATCCCTTTTGAAACGGGCGGGGCCCTGCGGCGCGGTGATGCGGTGGGCGTGGTCAGTTATGCCCAGGAACGGGCCGAAGCACCCTCGTTCCAAGAGGCCTGCGGGGTCATGCATCGCCAGCAAGGGATTGTTGTGCTCAGCTGCGACGTGAATTTCGGGTCGTCGGGGGCGCCCGTGTTCCGAATCCAGAATGGCGTGGCCGAGATCGTTTCGATCATTTCCGCCAAGGCGCAGTTGGACGGCACAAAGGTGGCGCTTGGGGCCCAGTTGGACGGCGCAGTCGAGTTGCTGAAAACCCAGCTGTCCAGCGGTGTGGGGGTGACGCAGGACTTCATGCCGCGCATTCGCGGGGCGACCTCGGTCACCAGCCGAATCCAGACGCAACGCACGATTGGTGGGGCGAAATTCGTCAAACCATAGCGGGGCCTTGAAACCTCTTTTCTGCATCCCCAGATGAAATGCACAGGGGCGCCGAGTGTCGGGCCTCTGAAACCCTGCCTGTCCAGTTTCGGAAGGCGACATTCTGGTATTGCTCAAGAGAGGATCCCCCATGCGTAGCTTTGACCTTGCCCCCCTGCACCGTGCGACCGTTGGCTTTGACCAACTGGCTGATATGATGGACCGCGTGTTCACCAACGATGTGGCGCAACCCAGCTATCCCCCTTACAACATTGAAAAAACGGACGAGAACGCCTATCGCATCTCGATTGCCGTGGCCGGTTTCTCGGCCGATGATCTGTCGGTCGAAGTTAAGGAAAACGCGTTGATCGTGTCGGCCCGCAAAGCGGATGAGCCCGAGGCCCGCACCTATCTGCATCGCGGTATCGCGACCCGTGCCTTTGAACGCCGCTTTACCCTGGCGGATCATGTGAAAGTCACCGGCGCCGCCCATACCGACGGTATGCTGCATATCGACCTGGTGCGCGAAATGCCCGAGGCGCTGAAACCCCGCCAGATCGAGATTGCCACCGGCAGCTCGGCCCCAAAAGACGTGGTGGATGCCAAAGCGGTGAACTAACCCCCGCGATATTCTGATCATGCGGCCCGTCTTGCCCTGTGCAAGACGGGCTTTTTCGTGCTGTTCACAAATTATGTCAGCTATATTGACTTAGTTTCCCGACTCAGGGATGTTGCGCAACAAAGTTGCAGGAGTCGGTTATGAATTTGCCAGATATTTTCGCCAGTCGTATTCAGGGGATGAAGGCCTCGGAAATCCGCGAGCTGCTGAAGCTGTTGGATCAGCCCGATATCATTTCCTTTGCAGGGGGAATCCCCGATCCGGCCTTGTTCCCGGTCGAGGCGTTTCAGACTGCCATGACCAAGGCGCTGGCTGATGGAAACCACGCGGCCAGCCTGCAATATTCCACCTCCGAGGGGCATCCGCCGCTGCGCGAATGGATTGCCGGGGAAATGGCGCGGTTGGGCGTGCCCTGCGGCCCCGAGAATATCCTGATCACCAGCGGATCGCAGCAGGCGCTGGACTATCTGGGCAAGTTGTTCCTGTCGCCCGGGGATACGGCGCTGGTCGGCTGGCCCACCTATCTGGGCGCGCTTGGGGCGTTTAATGCCTACGAGCCCCGGTTTGACAGGTTGCAGCCCGGAGGGAACCGCTCGGCCCAGGACTACGCCGAGGCCGCAGCGCCGGGGCGCGTAAAATTCGCCTATCTGTCCGTCGATTTCGCCAATCCCACCGGGGTGACGCTGACGCAGGCACAGCGCGAAAACGTGTTGGATATGGCCACTGAATTGGATTGCGCGGTGATCGAGGACGCGGCCTATCAATCGCTGCGCTATGACGGGGCCGCGATCCCGCCGATCCTGGCGCTGGAATACGCGCGGACGGGGGATATCAACGCCTGTCGGACGATCTATTGCGGGTCGTTTTCTAAAACCCTGTCGCCGGGGCTGCGCATCGGGTGGGTCTGTGCAGCCAAGCCGGTGATTGATCAGATGGTCTTGTTGAAACAGGCCGGAGATTTGCATACGCCGACCCTGAACCAGATCGCCATCGCCGAGGTCGCCATGGGTGATTTCGAGGGGCACTTGACGCAGATCCGTGCCTCGTACCGGGCCCGTCGGGATCGGATGCTGGCGGCCCTGGATCGGCACATGCCGGACGGCGTCGACTGGACCCGGCCCGAGGGTGGCATGTTCGTTTGGCTGACCTTGCCCAAGGGAATGGATGGCGCGCGCCTGTTGGCCGATGCGCTGAAATCCGAGAAAGTGGCCTTTGTCCCTGGTGGCGCGTTTTTCGCGGATGGATCGGGGCAAAATTCGCTGCGGCTGAACTTCTCCAGCCCCTCGCAGCAGCAGATCGACGAAGGCATCGCGCGGTTGGGGCGGGTGCTGGCGGGCGCGCTGGTCGCATAAAAAAACCGCGCGGCCCGGTGGGGTCGCGCGGCTTGCGTTTTCTGAGGGGGCGCTTAGAACGCTGCGTCGACCTTGCCGATCGAGAAGAACATGGTCTCGCCCGAGTGGTCATCCACACCGTCATTGTCGGTGGACACATAGGCGGTGCCGTCTTCCAGGATCGCCAGGCCTTCGACCTTGTCCAGCACGTAGCCGCCGGTCGATTTCAGATCGGGCAGCAGGTCGCGGACCAGCTCTTTGGACACAACCGGCAGCTCACCACCCAGCGGGGCGGGGATCATTTCGGCGGCGGGAATGCGGTAAACCTTCTTGGTCACGGCGCGGTGGTCATGCTGGTTGTCCCGCTCGATGACATAGACATGATCGCCATGCGCGGTGATTTCCGACAGGCCAACCCAACCGGTTTCAGGCTGCGCTTTCTCATACAGAACGGCGCCCCATTCCTTGGTTTCCAGGTTGTAAGCCACCAGCTTCACGTGGTTTTTCGGATCGTCCTTCCATTCGCGCTGAACGGCCATCCACAGGGTGTCGCCCACCTTGGTGATGCCTTCGAAGCCAAAGCGTTTTTCGACGGCCATCAGTTCTGCCGGCAGGCCGATCTCGCCCTTTTTGGCTTTGATCGAACCGTCGGCTTTCACGTGATAGATGGCGTGGGGAACAACGCGGTCGGTGCGTCCTTCCGAGGCGACGTAGAAGCCGCCCTTACCGTCCAGGGTGATGCCTTCCATGTCCAGTTTCTGGGCCGGGCGGCCTTCGCGGTGGACGCGGATGACGTCCACGATGGTGGCGGGCTGGGTCTTGGTGTCGATCTTGAAGATCGAGGGCTGGAAGCTGTAGAAGCTGTCGTTCACGGCCCAGACGATCCCGTCTTTGTCCGCGACCATACCCGAGATCGCACCCCAACCGATCAGTTCATCCGCACCGGCAGAGGTCAGATGCGGATAGGCGGCGGGCGCGTCCTGCATTTCAAACAGCATGACGTGGGCGCGGGCACCTTTGTCTTCGATCAGGTCTTTTTCGTTGGCCGAGACCAGCAGGTTACGGCTGGGGATCACCGCATAGCCTTCGGGACCAACGCCCGAGGGCAGCAGCTGTTTCAGTACCGGCGCGGCAGGGTTGGTGACGTCATAGACACCCACGACCGAGGCGCGCTCGGCACCTACAAAAACATAGGGTGTGTCGTTGAAAACACCGAAGGTCACGCTCTCGGGTTCTACACCTTTGCTGTCCGAGCGCTTGTCCGGGTAGTGGCCGATCTGAATGATCGCCTTTTCAAAATCGGTGCCGTTTTCATACACAACGGTGCCGTCTTTGTTGAAGATGGTCCAGCCGCGCGAGCCGCCGTTGTAATCGCCTTCGTTCGCGGTGGCGAACATGTCATCGCTGATCCAGGTCACCGCGTCGGGTTCGCGCAGACGGCCCTTTTGCGATTCCGTAAAGATCAGAGCGCCACGTTCGTCGGTGGCGTCGATGCCTTCCAGATCAACCGAACCGGCCGAGAAGTGGTTCAGCACCTTGCCGTCCTTGGACACGATGGCCAGGTGGTTGTTTTCCTGCATGGTCACCACGATCTCGCCCAAGCCGTTGATCGAGACATACTCGGGCTCGGGGTCGGACCCGGCAACATCGGCCAGACCGGTCAGATCGGCGAAACGCAGCGTGTCACAGGCCAGCGCGCCGTCCTTCAGGTCGACCAGGGCCAGGGTGCCGGCGGGCATCTGCGGGATGATGCCGTCGTTCAGGTCTTCGTCACGCTCGTTTTCGATGGCAACGGCGATGAACGAACCATCGGGGGCCTTGGCGACGCTGTCAGGCTGACCGCCCAGATCACAGGCGCCGGTTTCGGTCTGGCTGGCCACATCGACCGAGATCAGCTTGCCCGAGGGGGCCACATAGCTTTCCGAGGTGTTCACGCCCACAAAGGCGGTGCTGCCCACGATCGCAACCGAGGTCGGCTCGCCGCCCACATCCATGTTGCCCAGCGGCTTGGGAGCGCGCGCATCGGTGACGTCGACAAAGCCGATGACTTCCAGCGGGCTGTCCGTGTACACCAGCGTCAGGCCGTCGGCGGTGACGTCGATGATCTCGGGGCTGGTTTCGCGTTTGGTGTCCTCGCCTTTCGCCATGTTCGACACGACCGGGAAAGAAGCGATGCGGTTAAAGTTCATGTCGGCGTGAGCCAGGCCAGCGCTAAGCGCAAGGGCCGACGACACACCCAGAAAACGAGTGATCATGATGAGGTCCTTTGGTGACATCAGTGTCCAAAGTGCCAATGACCAAAATCGTTAACGCTTATGTGACGTTTGTGCTGCAGTTTTGTAACCCCAAGAGATTTGTCGGTATTTGATGTTTCTTTGGATGTTTGGTGCTGAAAATACAGGAGCAATACGTGGATCTGCAGAACCTAGAGCATATGCGCCAGAGCTTTCCTGTGATGTTTCAGCACAAGGCCGAGATTTCGCAGAAGTTCTACCAAGACCTGTTTCGTGATGCGCCCGAGACGCGCGAGATGTTTGGGGACAGCATGGGCGCACAGCGCGAGATGCTGGCGACCGTTCTGACGACACTTGCCAAGGCAAGCTTCAAGCCGGAAACCGTGCAGCAGATCCTATTTCGATTGGCCCGCAGTCACGCTGGGCTGGGACTGACGGAAAGGCAGTTCCAAGTCGGAGAGGCCGCGCTGCACAACGCCATCACCTCGACTATGGCTGACAAAGTGGACGATGATGTTCTTAAGGCGTGGCAAACAGCCGTCCGGCGCGTGATCGAAGCGATGCAGAACCCGCCGGACGACTGAGCAGGCGGTTTACACCGACATGCAGATGTATTTCATCTCCAGATAGTCGTCGATCCCGTGGTGGCTGCCTTCGCGGCCCAGGCCGGACTGTTTGACGCCGCCAAACGGCGCAACTTCGGTCGAGATGATGCCGGTGTTGACCCCCACAATGCCATATTCCAGCGCCTCGGCCACCTTGTAGACGCGGCTTAGATCGTTGGCATAGAAATACGAGGCCAGCCCGAAAATCGTGTCATTGGCCATCTGGATCACGTCGTCTTCGTCCTTGAACTTGAACAGCGGAGCCAGCGGGCCGAAGGTTTCCTCGGTCGCGACGGCCATGTCCTGGGTGGCGCCGGTGACGATGGTCGGCGGCAGGAAATACCCGGCGCCCTGAATGGGATCGCCCCCGCCCAGGATCACCTCGGCGCCTTTCGAGGTCGCGTCGGCCACGTGTTCCTGGACCTTGGCGATGGCGTCGGGTGTGATCAACGGGCCCAGATCGGTGCCCTCTTCCAGGCCGTCGCCAACCTTCATCTTGGCCACCGCGTCCTTCAGCTTGGCGGCAAAGGCATCATACACGCCTTCCTGCACATAGATCCGGTTGGCGCAAACGCAGGTCTGGCCATTGTTGCGGAATTTGCACAGGATCGCGCCCTCGACAGCGGCGTCCAGATCGGCGTCGTCAAACACGATGAAGGGTGCGTTGCCACCCAGTTCCATCGAGCATTTCATCACCTGATCGGCGGCTTGGCGCAGCAGGATGCGACCGACCTCGGTCGAACCGGTGAAGGTGATTTTGCGCACGATCGGGTTTTCGCAGAACTCTTTGCCAATCTCGGACGAGCGCGACGAGGTCACCACCGAAAACACACCTTTAGGAATACCGGCGCGTTCGGCCAGAACGGCCAGAACGATGGCGGACAGGGGCGTTTCCGCGGCCGGGCGCGCAACGAAGGCGCAGCCAGCGGCCAGGGCCGGGCCCGCCTTGCGGGTGATCATCGCGTTGGGGAAGTTCCACGGTGTGATCGAGGCGGCAACTCCGATGGGCTGCTTGATCACGGTGATGCGTTTGTCGCGCTGATGGCCGGGGATGGTTTCGCCATAGATGCGCTTGGCCTCTTCCCCGAAAAACTCAATAAAGCTGGCCCCATAGGCGATTTCACCTTTGGCCTCGGCCAGGGGTTTGCCCTGTTCAGCGGTCAGGATGGTGCCCAGATCGTCCTGGTTTTCCATCATCAGATCGAACCAGCGGCGCATCACGGTGGCGCGCTCTTTCCCGGTCCAGCTGGCCCATTCCTTTTGGGCTTTTTCGGCCTGGGCAATGGCGTCAGCGACCTGCGCGCGGGACAGGTCCGCGACATTGGCGATCACGTCGCCGCGGGCCGGGTTGGTGACGGCAAAGGTTGCGCCGTCTTCGCCGTCGACCCAGGCCCCGCCAGTATAGGCCTGCTCGGACAGCAGACTGGGGTCGTTGAGCAGCGCGCGCAAATCGGTTTTGGTGTCCAGCATTGGGGTCCCCCTCCTTTTCCTCTGGCACAGGCAAATCACTTGCCGCTAAGCTTGTCCAGAGGATCATTGAACAGAAACAACTTAACAAGTTAAGCAAAATAAGTCAAGAGAACCTGGACGACGCCTATGCCAATGCCGCGCATATTCCCGATGCAGATAGTTTCGGGCCGAAATGGGTGGCGCAAGCGGCGGGGTTTCGTGAAGGCATGACCGAGCGGGGCCTTGCCCAGCTGGATCTGCCCTATGGTGATACTGCGCGCCAGCGGTTCGACCTGTATCAGCCCGAAAACAAGGCCAACGGGCTGTTGGTCTTTGTGCACGGGGGATACTGGCTGCGCACGGATAAATCCGTTTGGTCCGGCTTTGCAGCGGGGGCGGTCAGCGCGGGCTGGGCGGTTGTCATGCCCTCGTATGATTTGTGCCCGGATGTCGAGATCGCCGATATCACCCGGCAGATCGCGCATATGATTCCGATTGCTGCTGACATGGTGGCGGGGCCGATCATTCTGGCGGGGCATTCAGCAGGAGGGCATCTGGTCGCCCGAATGTGCGTGCCCGGAGTCTTGCCTGAATCGGTCGCGCAGCGGATCACGCGCGTCATGCCGATCTCTCCGGTTGCGGATTTGCGGCCGCTTTTACAGACCTCGATGAATCAGGACTTCAAGCTGGATCTGGCCGCCGCCGAGGCCGAGAGCCCGGTGTTGATGCAACCTTGGCCGCATATTGACGTGACCGTTTGGGTCGGGGCCGAGGAACGTCCGGTGTTTCTGGAACAGGCGACGGCCCTGGCCGAGGCCTGGGACTGTCCTTGTGTCATTGATCCGGGCAAGCATCATTTCGATGTGATTGACGGCCTGCGGCAGGCAGACAGCCGAATGACGCAGCAGTTGCTATCCATTTCGTGAAAAGACCGCCGACAGCCCAATTGTCCCCAAGGCTGTCGGCGGTTTCAGACACAGCGTCCGTGAGTACGGTGGCCTGTCCTGTGTTTTTCATATTGTCTCATGCTGATCGCAGGCCGGTAAACCAACCCTGTCCGAAAGAACAGGGTGTCGTCGCGGCAGGCGGTTCATTGTCCGGGCGACCGTGGCGGCGCCAGTGATCCGTAATAGGAAAACAGCACGAGCTTGATCCACGGGAGTAAGACCTGAATATCGAAGCAATAGACCCCGTCAGACATGAAATCCCGCGCTCTGATCACAGGCATGAACGCGCGTGGCATTGGTATCCCCAGAAAACGCCAGCTTGTTGCCACCTGCTGTATTCCGTCTGAGCCCGCTTCGATCCGAGACAGCACCGTCGCGGGCCCCATGGTCTCGGCCAAGAGGTTGTTCTTGGTGATCCAGCGCTTGGACACCAATGTCTGTTGTCCAATTTGACGGTGCCACATTTCGATCCCGCCGTTTTGGGAGGTCGTGAGCACAAGTGGAGCGCCCGTCTGCGCAGATGGAATGCCAGCCAGTCGCAGACACGCGCGCAGGATGGGGTTCGTGGTCAGGACAATGTCAATCTGCCCCGCGAACTCGCCATGATCCTGGTGAAAGGCACGGCAGGCACTGGGCAAGCGATCCCAACCAGCACCGGAAAGCTGTCGCACCAAGGTCATCGGGACACAAGACGCCGTTGCAGTTCAGAGTCGGGCAGCGCACACATGTCGCCATGCCCCCAGAGTGCATAGCGGTTGCGGGCAATTCGGGCATAGACCCAATCCTGAAGCGCGACCGGAAGAAGTCGCAGCGCCTTGATCGGTGCATATCGTCGGCTGAGACTCGGAAACAGGCGCGTCATCGCATCCAAAGACCCAAAAGCACGTCCAGCGGACAGCATCAGCCAGGTTTCGGGGTTCGTTGGGGCCAAATCGAAGTGCCGCAGCAACGCTTTGCCCACAGGTGATTGACTGGTCGCGATCCGCACCTGATCCCGCTGATCCAGACTGGCAATCCGTCGCGCCGCAGCCGAGCACAGCGCGCATTCTGCATCCATCACCACCAGGATTCGGGTGTCATCGAACGCGGGAATGGTCGGATCGTCGCGCCAGGAATATAGGGCGCTTTGCTGGGGTCTCATGCCGGAATGAAAGCAAAGCCAGCCGGGTAGGGGAATGTGGCAATTCATCCCTTAGCCGTGTTTATTGCTCCAGCAAGGGACAGTGTCACCGGGGTGAGCGGTGGCGTGGAACACCGCGCGGGCTATGGCGCGGGCCATCACAGTGGCGGCGGCGTGCCCCAGGTACAGCGTGTCCGCCGGTGCAAACCCCAGCGGAACTGCCCCGGTTGCAGCGGCAAAGATCAGGTCTCCGTCCATGGGGGTGTGCGAGGGGAACAGTCCGCGGGCAAATCCGTCATGCGCGGCGGTGGCCATGCGGGTACATTGCGCTTGGGTCAGTTGCGCATCTGTGGCCACGATCCCGATGGTCGTATTCGCATGGGCGGCCAGCTTGGTCGGGGGGATATGCGTCTCTGGATAGGTTTGGGCGACCCCTTTGGCGCCGAACTCGCCGTCAATTTCAAACGGGGCGGCCCAGAATTCCGGCCCCTCTCCGACGGTGGCCGAGCCCAATGCGTTCACCGCGACCAGCGCCCCCACTGTGTGCCCCGACGGCAACACGATCGAGGCCGAGCCCAACCCACCTTTGAAATTCGCGGTGGTTGCGCCTGTGCCCGCGCCCACGCTGCCAAGGCTGAAATCCGTACCGGCATCCGCCAGGGCCTCGGCCCCCAAACGCTTATAGGGATTCTCGGGCCAATTCTTGTCTCCGCCGTTGATCAGGTCGAACAGAATCGCCCCCGGCACGATGGGCACCAGCTGGTCGCCCACGGCAAAACCACGCCCTTGCGCCCGCAAGGCATCCGCCACCCCCGAGGCAGCATCCAGCCCAAAGGCAGACCCACCCGACAGGACCAGCGCGTCCACCTGCTCGACCGTTTTGTCGGGCCCCAGCAGATCGGTTTCGCGCGTGCCGGGCGCGCCGCCCATTACATGCACACCCGCAGTAAAGGGCGCATCGGCAACCAGTACCGTGGCCCCGGTTTTCACGTGGTCATCCTGCGCGTTGCCGACCCGCAGCCCCGCCACATCGGTGATCAGATTGCGGGCGCCGGGCGTCGGGGTGCTGCTCATTGTGTCGAAATTCCTTGGGTTGCGTCGCGAAACATCTTGCCAGATCGCACACGATGGGCAAGGTCAGGGATAAGGCAAGGCGATGGCGTCGCCACATGACTGCGCGTCACCGCACAGCATGGCCCGCGAACCGTCCTGAACGCCGGGACCTTTCTTTCACTAGGAGGGTCGAATGACTTCACGTCCTGAAATGTACCGTTATCACAATGGCGAAAAGGCCAAGCTGCAATTTGCCGACACCGAATATGCTGCGCGCCTGTCGGGCCTGCGCGCCATCATGGCCGAGGCCGGAGTGGAGGCTGTTGTCTTCACCTCGATGCACTCGATCGCCTATTACAGCGGCTTTTTGTATTGCGCGTTCGGGCGGCCCTATGGGTTGGTGGTGACGCAGACCGAAAACGTGACCATCAGTGCGGGCATTGACGCGGGTCAGCCGTGGCGGCGCTGTTATGGCGACAACATCACCTATACCGATTGGCAGCGGGACAATTACTGGCGGGCCGTGCGCTCGGTCAGTGGTGAGGGCGCGGTGATCGGGTACGAGGGCGATCACCTGACTCTGGTTCAGCGCGCCAAGCTGGAGGCGTTTCTTTCCCCGTCCAAGCTGGTGGATATCCACGTGCCGACGATGCAACAGCGCATGCATAAATCTGCGGCCGAGATTGCCCTGATCCGCGAAGGGGCCCGTGTGGCCGATGTGGGCGGCTATGCCATCCGTGACGCTGTGAAAGCCGGGGTGCGCGAGATTGACGTGGTCATGGCGGGCCGGGACGCGATGGAGGCTGAGATCGCCAAGTCCTTCCCTGATGCCGAATATCGCGACACCTGGGTCTGGTTCCAGTCTGGCATCAACACCGATGGCGCGCATAACCCGGTGACGGGCCGCGTGCTGGAGCGCGGAGATATCCTGAGCCTGAACACCTTTCCGATGATTAGCGGCTATTACACTGCGCTGGAACGCACCATGTTCGTGCAAGAGGTCGACCCGGACAGCCTGAAAATCTGGGAGGCCAACGTGGCCGCGCATGAATACGGCATGAGCCTGCTGAAACCTGGTGCCACCTGCGCCGAGGTCACGCACAAGATCAACGACTTCTTTGAGGAGCGCGACCTGCTGCAATACCGCACCTTCGGCTATGGCCACTCGTTTGGGGTGCTGTCGCACTATTATGGGCGCGAGGCCGGGCTGGAGCTGCGCGAAGATATCGACACGGTACTGGAACCGGGCATGGTCATCAGCATGGAGCCGATGCTGACCATCGCCGACGGTCAGCCGGGGGCCGGTGGTTACCGCGAGCATGATATTCTGGTCATCACCGAGGACGGCAACGAGAACATCACCGGCTATCCCTATGGTCCTGAGTTCAACGTGGTGGGCTGACGGGATCGACTCGCCTGTTTAGGCCGAGGGATTTGGGTATTTTTGCCAAGAAAAAGCTGCAAGGGCGCGCGGAATAGCGGGCCCTTGATGTTTTTCGAAAGGGGGGCGGAATGGTTGGGTTTCCCCTTTCCTTTGGCGCGCGGGTTTGCGAAACTTTCGTCGAATTTTCGGAAGCTGGGGGATGTAAATTGCATTCACATTCCCCATATGAGTGCAAAGAACTTTTACAGGGAGAGTGCTATGGCCAATTTCGAGGCGCAGGTATTGGAATCGCAAAAACAGGTGGCCGAGGCGCAGGCGAAAATCGCCGAGCTGACCGGCCGGATCGATACCGCGCGTGAAAAAATCAAGTCGGGCGACGACGCGATGATCGATATCGAGAACGCGACGCTGGATGATGTGCACGCCCATACCGAGGTGATGAACGCCAACATCGCCGAACTGATCATGGGGCTGGATGACGTGACGGCTGCGTTCTCGAAGGATTTTGACGAGATGCGGACCAAAACCGGCTGGGAAAGCTTTGTTGGCATCTTCAGCCGTGGCAAATCTGAATCCCTGCGCCAGGAGCGTCTGCGCACCGCAAATATTGACGACAAGTTGCAGGACTTGATCAGCAAGTCGGACGTGATCACCAACCTGCTGGAGGCGCAGCTGAATACGCTGAATGACCAGAAGAACAAGGTCGAGGTCAACCTGACTGAAACCCTGGACGAGCGTGAATTCACCGTGCAGGACCTGGAGAATGTGCGCGCTGAAATCCTGGCGATGGACCCCAAGATTATCGAGCTGGAAGGCAAGATCGCCGTCACCACGGATGCGGCCGAGCGCACCAAGCTGGAAACCGAACTGGCCGATCTGAACAAGGCCTATAACGCGCTTGTGCAGGACGAGCAGGTCAAGCTGGCCAAGTCTCAGACGCTGGAGCGCTATATCGAGAAGGGCAAAACCTGGGTGGACAGCTTGCAGAACCAGGCGGCCACGCAGATGGTGCTGATCAACAAGTTGCAGACAGACACCAAGCAGCGGGTTGTGCTGTATGATGCGCTGACGAAGTCGTTGAAAACCGCGCAACAGCAGGACGTGGCGCACCGGATCAACGAGATTGGGGTGCAGACGGACAAAGAGGCTCAGGCTGCGATGGCCGCGATCGGCACGGCGACCAACCAGCGCATGGCCGACATGATGGAAAAACACGAGGAACACATGGTCTTCGCCCGCGAGGTGCTGGAGGCCAAGGCCAAGGCTGACGAACGCTTTGCCCGTCGATTCCAGGCGATTGTCGAGAAGCACGATAAGAACCTGTACGGCCAGTAATGTCAGAGAAGGTCGAAATTCAGGCCGATCACGCCGCGCTGATGGAAACGCGGGCCAGTCGTCGGTATTTCGCCAAGTTTAGCGCGATCACTCGGCATGTCAGCGGGGTGATTGGGCAGATGCATGCTCAGGGCAAAATGAGCGCGGACGAGGCGGATATTCTGGCGCGCTATCTTGCCGAGATCGGCTACAGCTTTCGCGCGCTCAGCATGAAATACCTGCTGGTCGGGCGCGATACGGGGCAGTTCTTTGGGTCACTGTCGATCGATACGGTGGACAGCGGTTTCCCGACGTTCAACGAGCTGCTGGTGATGGCCAATGATGCGATGCAGGCGGGGCGGCACCTGGACGGGATGCCCTCGACCGAGGCGCTGAAAAAGCAGATGGTTGAAAAGATCGTGGGCGAGCGCGAGATCCCCACGAAGCTGCAATTTGCGCTGTCTCAGCGTTTGTACTACGAGGAACTGGCCAAGGGCCATCTGTTCTGGGCGCGCAATGATCCGCGGGTGTTGTGGCAGTCGGGCGTGGATGATCGGCGCAGCTACTTGGTGCATTGGGCGGTCTATGACAGCCAGCTTAACCTGCCGGTGATCTATGTGATGGATCTGGAGGACACGGGCCGCGAGGCGCTGCCCAAGGATGAGCGCCGCTGGCCCGAAGTGCAGGCGCATCTGATGGGGCAATCCTTAGGCGGGTTGAAGCTGGTGACCATCGCCAAGGGCTTTGACGAGCAGTTCAACGATCTGCATCCCAAGCGGCTGCGGCGCATTCATCTGGGGCCGATGTATTCGCATACCTACACGCAGCAATCGGGCCCCTTGCGCGAGGTTTTGGCCGAGGCGGGCAGCCCCGAGGGGCAGGATTGGGCGTTGGCCTGGACCATGGAAGAGCTGGAAAGCGAGCGCGTCACCGAAGAGCGCGTGGGCTGGTTTTCGACAGCTGAACGCGAGGTTTTTGCACTGGATCCGTTTGGCGGGCGTGGTGTGGACACGGGGGCCACCCGGACCGAGCGTAGCATCATCATGCCCGAACGCCCCTATCAGGTGTTGGCGGAAAAGAACCCTGCGGGTTTCGCCAGCGTTCGGAAATATGTTGTGAGCAACGCGGGCCGGGTACTGAGTTTTTGAGGGCGCCTTCGGCGAGAGTATTTGAAGAGCAAAGAAGGGGCGGCGCGCAGGTATTGGCCGACCTTGGTGCCGATGAGGAGAGATTGGGATGAGCCTGACAAGTGATTTGATGGAACTGCGCGAAGAGGAAATTCAGGCTCATTACGAGGCCGCGCTGACTCTGTTGGAAGGGTTTGACCACACGCCCCGGATTGGTCAGGCGCGGGCAGTTTCGGCGCAGCCTGAACGCTCGCCCGGGATCGCGCGGACGCGGCGGTTTCGGTCGACCACGCCGGGGATGGTGACACGGTCCACGCAGCGGCCCGAAGGGGTGCGTTTGCTGGAGCGGATCGAGGCGGCGGATGGTGGCGATGCGTTGATCTCGCCCTTGCAGGCGACAGTGATGAACAGTTTGCGCCGTAGTCTGGCGATTGCCCTGGCCATGGGGCAGAGTTTTTCCGAGCGTACAGGTCTGGACGGGCTGAAACGGGCCAATTTGCAGGGGTCGTTGGCGGCCACACAGAAACAGGATTTTGCCGAGCTGTTGGCGGCCGAGGCGCTGGTGGTGATGCATGTGTTTGCGAATGCGACGGCTTATTTACTTGCTCCGCATCAGGGGGAAATCTCGGTCGAGGTCGGCCAGCCGGACGAGGTGTTGACGGATAACGCCCAGCTGGGGCTGCATGGCGTGCTGTGGGAGCTGGATCAGGATATCGCTGCTCATGCCAGTGACGAGCCGCATCTGGTGGCCACGATCGCCGCCTTTGCCGAGCAGTTGATGGAGCGGGTGGCCTTGCGTGCGCAAGAGGCGCCGCGTTTGGACCCGTTCCACAACGCCAGTTGGCGGATTGAGGCGGATGATCTGACGATCCAAGGCTTCAGCCCCGCGCGCAAGGCGGCTGGCACGACCCTGACCATGCAATTCAAGAAGCCGCATCAGGTCGTCGGCAACCATATCGCCAAATATCAGGCGATGCGGCTGGCCAAGATGCTGATGGCCTATGATTTCGATCGCAAGCTGAACCCCTTTGCCGAGCTGGGCGGGTTCATCTTTACCTTCATGGGCGATGGCGCGCCGGGCACCGGGAAAACCACCCTGATCCAGATGATGGCCGGGATGGTGAATGAGTACTGCCAGATCGCGGGCTATCCTTTTCGCTATCAGAACTTTGGCATCGACAATATCGACAGCTATCAGGGTAAATCCGGTCAGAACGCCAAGGCTTTCATCAACAATGTGCTGGACCCCGGCGTGATCGGCTTTGGCACGATTGATGACATCGACCAGATTGCGGGCAAGCGCGGCGACCGACAATCCAGCGCGGGTCAACAAGAGGTGACGGCCGTGTTCATGGAGGCCTTTGCCGGCGCCAACACCGTCGTGCGTGGGAACTGCACCTTTGGGATGTTCAGCAATTATCCAGAGAACGTAGATGACGCCCTGCGTCAGCGGGCCGGGGCGCGGTTTCTGGTGGATGGGCCGCAAACGCAAGAGGATTACATCGACATCCTGGCGCTGTTGATGGGCAAGAAACATGACATCCCGCTGGGGGATCACGACCTATATGCCGCGCAGGAAATCAAACGCGCCGTCGCCCGCAGTTTCGAGGCGCATGAGAAGCCGCAAGAGGCGGGGCTGCTGGAGGTCTATGACCGCGTGCATGGTCAGATTGGCGCGCTGGACACGATCGCCAAGCTGGGCACCTATCTGAAGGCGATCCAGCAGGCCGACCCGCGCTTTACCGGCCGTGCGATCAAGAACATCACCGATGCCGTGAAGGTCCGCGCGATGGATTTCGAATTGCCGGATGAATGGATGGAGCAGCCCGACCTGTTCCTGTTCCAACCCTACGAGCGCAAATCGGCGATGATCGAGGACCTGCGCAAGCCCATCACGGTGGACATGGTGATCCAGGAGATCAACCGCTACGCCGACAGCGAATTCCGCTATGCCGACAAATCCGACGAGGTCGCCATCGACACCATGGTCCGCGACTTCGCCCGCACAGAAGAGGCCAAACGCAGGTATCTGGAGGGGAAGGGGTGATGGACGTGCCGCACCACACAGGGCCGCGCCGGACCGCGGGCGGAAGCAAAGCGCCCGCCCATGGGGGCGGTCGGGCGCTGCCCGGCGATGCCGGGCGGGAGGTTTGAATGTGGGAGGTTTGGGAAGCTCCTGAAGTAGTGACTTCATTTGGCACGTTGTTGGCAGGTGTGGCAGCTTGTGTAGGTGTTTTCATTGCCGGAGTGGGGCTTACGACTTGGAAACGACAAATAAAGTGGCAAGAAGAAAGAACTGTAGCGAAGAGCCTTTTTGTAGCACTTCGAAAAAGGCATGAAGCGATTAAACACATTCGCAACCCTTTTGGTTGGTCAGATGAATATGAGCTGCCTGAGAATTCCGTTCCGGAACATCAAAAAAAATGGAAGGGAACGGAGCTGAAGTATCAAAAACGGTGGGATAAACTTGTTGAAGTTCGACAGGAATTTTATCCACTCGAATTGGAGGGACTTGCGTACTGGGGCGATGTATTTGATGCACATTGCAAATTGTTGAAGCAGAAGGAAACGGATCTTCTGATCGCAATTCAGGAGTACATTGAAAGCCAGGAGCCTGGATTTTCGAGAAGCGAATATTTTGGGTCCCAAGAAGAAGCAAATCAAAACCGCGATGTGGTGCGCGCTGGCGGCAGTAGAGATCAGTTTGGTCCTGAGTACACAAATCTGGTCCAAGATTTGGAAGTTTATTTGCGAGAAAAACTGGAGCAAGACCGAATATGAAACGCCTCATCGAAAAAGGCCTGATGTTTGGCAATCTGATCCATGTGTCCTCGCCCGCTTTGGTCGAGCGGTACAATCGCGCGCTCACTCATCTGAACGGCAAACAGACCAGCCTGAGCGATTTTCATATCGACATCAGCGGCTATTCCCCCGAGGTCGGGGACGAGCTGGGGGATATGCAGTACCTCAATCAGGGCGGCTGTAATCGGCAGTTCATCCTGCTGACGACCGCTCAGAAATCAGCGCCTTTGCTGAATGCGAAGTTCTCGATGTCGCGCAGCATTCTGCGCCAGTTCATCACCGAAAATGAGGCACAGCTGTTCGCCCTGACCACGCAGGACGCGGTGGCGGGCGAGCTGTTGAACTCGGTCTATTCGGTCGCCAATCCTGCGCGTCTGCTGGACATCCGCAAGATCGAGATCGAGGCCGACACGACCTCGGGCACCGTGCGCGACGCGGAAAAGCTGGGCCAGATGGTGGATCGGTTCATGGGCGAAGAGGACGCCTGGTTCGATGACGTGTTGATCGCTGACATGATCGGGCTGGCGCAGAAAACCGGGGATGTGACGCGCAATCCGGTGCGGCTGAAGCAGATGGAATTCCGGCAGGAAAACTTCTGGACCGCGCATTTTGGTGGGGCTTATCTGTTTCGCGATGTCGCGCAGCCGGCCGTGATCGCGCGGGACAAGGCTGCGCTGGACGGGCTGGGGATGCAGAATGTTCTGGGCTTTGAAGACCGCAACCGGATTGCGCAATTCCTGGATCGCAACGGGCTGGTCGAGCCGATCGTCAAAGCGCGCGGCATTGATGCAGGTGCGATCCTGCGGCAGAAGATGGACTTCATCGTTGTCGATGTGGCGCAGGATCGGGGGATTGATCTGACGGGCGCCACGCGGCGCGAAATCCGGGCGCTGGCGCGGGCACATGCTGGAGCCTTGCCGGAGGAATTTCATGGGCTTCAATCGTTGGTCCGCTGGGCCGAGGACGAGGGCCCCTGGCCGCGCATCACCAGCGATCATCCGGCCTATTTCTATACGCTGAGGGCGGCCAATCACCCGGATCGGGACCTGGTGAACATGCTGCTGGCGGAACTGGCCCCCAAAGACGTGCGCCAGCTGTTCATCTGCCATAAAGAGCTGTTCTATGCCCAATATGCGGGCTGGTCCGAGACCAAGAAGTCCTTTGTCGCGGATTTCCTGGAACGGGAATACCAAGCTGATAAAGCTGGGGCGCGCGAGGCCTTGTTTGGCCATGACGCACCACTGACCGAGGAACGCGACGAGGATTTGATCGATCAGGTTGGGCCCTGGGGGGCATTGTGGCACAGCAGGCCAGCGGTGGCGAAACCATCCGCGCCGCCCAAGCCAAAAAAGAATAAATCGAAGAAAAAGAAAACCAAGGTCAAAGGGCCTTGGGGCGGTTAACGGGAAAGGAAAGAGCACATGCTGGCACTCGCACGTCTAATCATTGTGGGCTTTGTGGTCTTGTCGATCCTTTACGTGATCATCTCGGTCTGGTCGCGCCTGACCCGGCGGCGCAAACTGATCCGCGCATGGGAGGCCGAGGGCAAACCCGGTGATCGCGATGAGTATCTGCGCCAAGGGTTGGAGGACTATGACGACTCGTTCCGCCCCAAGCTGATTTTGTTGGTCTATATCGTGCCGGTGGTGGTGATCGCCCTGATCATCTACCTGACGAATTTTCACTAAGGAGGACCGCGTGATGGTCTATGTCAAATGGGCGTTCTGGATCACCTTCTGGGTGATCGTGGCGGCGTTCTTTCACTATACCTTGCCGCAGCACGATATCGTGCGGGTGACGGATACCTATGAAAAGCGGATCGATTTCGGGGAAAACTCGATCTTCTGGGCGGCGCCCGATGTGGGGAACGCGGCGACGACGGCGAACCGGGACGTGTTCTTTATCCAGACCCGGATGGCGAATGATCAGGTCATGGTCTATCGCAACGAGGACACGGGCTGGGGCTGGCCGCCCTATTTCAAATTTGACACTTCGAACCTGCAAGCCGAGGCCGCAGACCTGAAATCGGGTGCCGACGCGCCGCAATGGGTGGCGATCAAGCACTATGGCTGGCGCAACGAATTCCTGTCGATCTTTCCCAACGCTGTCGGGGTGAAGCCTGTGGCCGGTCCGGATGTGACCATCATTCCGTGGCTGAACATCATCATTCTACTGGTTTTCGCAGCCATCTGTTGGGCGATCTGGGTGCGCTGGCGCCGGTTTCGCGCGGCGCGGATTGACCCGGTGATAGAGGATATCGGCGACAGCCTGGATGCGGCTGGTGATAACCTTGCTGAAAAACGGGGCCGGTTCTCGCGGTGGTTGGGAACCTGGAAATCCAAGAAATGAGCGAAGGCCGGGTCGGACCCGGCCTTTTCATTGTCCGGCGTTGATCAGGCTCAGAGCATCGCGCGCGATCTGGCGTTCTTCGTCGGCAGGGATCACATGCACCGGCAGGTCTCCCAAAAAGGACAGATGCGCCAGGATTTTGTCGCGGACAGGAGCAGCGTTTTCCCCGATCCCGCCGGTAAAGGCCACGGCGTCCACACCGCCCATGGCCACGATGGCCGATCCGGCCTGACGCGCGGCCCAATAGCAGTAGTGATCCACGGCAAAGCGGGTCTGGGGCGTGTCCGCAGCCAGCAACGCCGCCATGTCATTGGTGCCGCCCAGGCCCTTCAGCCCGCTTTCCTTGTTCAACAGGCGCGTGGCCTCGTCGAAGCCGCAATCCTCGGCGATGCGCAGCACGGCCATGCTGTCCACCTCGCCGGGGCGCGTGCCCATGACCAGACCGTCCAGCGGCGAATACCCCATCGAGTTTGCCACCGATTTCCCATCCACGATGGCGCACAGGCTGGAACCATTCCCCAGATGCAGCGCCAGCAGGCGGTGGGGCAGCTTGGCGCCCAGATTTTCCACCAGGCTGGCATAGCTTAGCCCATGAAACCCATAGCGCCGGATGCCCTTGGCGCGCTCGGACGCGGGAATGGCATAGGTGGTGGCCAGCGGCCCGTTGCCCGCATGAAAGGCCGTGTCGAAACTGGCATATTGCGGCAGCTTGGGCATCAGTTCGGCCAGCGCGCGGATGGCCGACAGGTTGTGCGGATTATGCAACGGGGCCAGCGTATTGAATTGCTCGATCTGGGTCAGAGTCTGGGCGTTCAAATGCACCGGATCGGTCAGATCGGCCCCGCCATGCACGATACGGTGCGCGGCCGCGGTCAGGCTGTCGATCGGGTGGCCCAAAGCGTCCAAAGTGTCCAAAATAGCGCCGAATCCGGCCTTGTGATCGGGGGCGTCGATCGGCTGGTTGCGCGTGCCCAGCTGAATTCGCGCAGTGCCGCCGATTTCGGTGACTTTCCCCTCAAGGATCGAGCTCAGGTCATGGGCGAACAGCTCGACCTTGATCGAGCTGGACCCAGCATTGACGACAAGGATCATTCCGGTGCCCCCGCGGCGATAACGCCCAGTGCCGCCGAGGCAATCCGTGCCGGGGCCGCCTGTGCGCGCGAGGTCAGCAGGATCGGCACCTTGGCGCCCAGCACCAGCCCAGCCGCGCAGCATCCCATGCCCAGAACCAACAGTTTGAACACGGCATTTGCAGCGGTGATATTGGGGCTGAGGATGATGTCCGCATCGCCCGAAACTTCTGAATTGAACCCTTTGATCCGCGCCGCCTCTTTCGACAGGATCAGGTCCATCGCCATGGGGCCGTCGACCGTGCAATGGGGCAGGGCGGTCTTGGCCCAATCGGCGATCTCGCGCGCCTCCATCGAGTTGGGCAAAGAGGGGATCGGGTCCTCGGTTGCGGACAAAATGCCGGCCTTGGGGTTCGGGATGCCCAGCTGATGCGCCAGCTTCACCGCATGGCGCAGGCATTCCTTGCGGGTCTGCACATCCGGATCCACGTTCAGCGCGCCGTCGGTCATCAGCAGCGGCCTGTCGGACCCCGGTGCCGTGACGTGGAACACATGCCCGCAGCGCGTGCCAGGCGCGCGCAACCCGGCCGAGCTGGGCAGCAATCCTTTCAGAAAGGTCGAGGTGTGGATCTGGCCTTTCATAACCGCCTGAGCATCGCCTGCCCGGGCCAGTTCTGCGGCCATCGGCGCGGCGTCTGAATGCGGAGCATGCATCAAGGGCAGATCCGAGATGTCCCATTCGATCTCATCGGCCACCGCTTTGATCTTGTCCGTGTCCCCGATCAGGATCGGATTGGCCAGCCCGGCCTCGGCCGCCTCGCGGATGCCGCCCAAGGCGTTGACAGATCCTGCATTGACCAGCGCCACATGCGGCGTTGGCAGCCCCTTGGCCTGGGCCAGCAGACGCTCGGGTGCCATGGCGGACACCGGCGAGAGAAATGGAAAAGGATCACGTACAGAAACTTGCATTATGTGTCTTTCGAATGAGCGCGCAGGCCATGGTTATTCGGGGAACGTAACAAACCCGTAGCCCGGGATCAGGCGTATCGTCGCGGCATAGAGATTTTTCTAACGCAATTTGGCGATGGTTTGGGCGATTAACGCAATTCCTTCTGGAATCCGGGCAGACGGAATCGAGGAATAGGCCAGGCGATAGTAATTCTGCGGCGGCTCGGGCCCCGAAAAGAAATGCTGCCCGGCCTCGATCAGGACGCTATGGTCCATCAGAGCAGTGGCCAGCAGCGCGGTGTCGACGCTGTCCGGGGCGCGCAACCAGATGGATGATCCTCCGAACGAGCCACTGCCCGCAATATCCATCCCGAACCTATGTAGCGCCTCCTCGACCACCTGCCGGCGCTGCGCCAGCACCGTGCCCATCTTGCGGATCTGCGCATCGTAATGGCCCAAAGACAGGAAATACGCGGCGGTGCGCTGGATGTGGCCGGGAGGGTGGCGCAACACGCTGGCGCGCAGGGCGCGGGCCTCTTGGATAAAGGCTTCTGACCCAACCAGATAGCCCAACCGCAGCCCGGGAAACAGCGATTTCGAGAAGCTGCCGATGTAGATGACCCGCCCGTCTTCGTCCAAGCTTTTCAGTGCGGGCGAGGGTGCGGACAGAAAGGACATCTCGAATTCATAGTCGTCCTCGACGATCAGAGCGTCCATGTGGCGTGCCCGTCGCAACAGCGCGTGCCGCCGGTCCCGTGGCATGGTCGAGGCCGTTGGGCATTGGTGCGAAGGCGTGGTGAAAATCACGTCGCAATCGGGCACCTTGTCGGGCGGCAATCCCGTCGTATCCACGTCCACTGGAACCAGATGGCAACGCGACTGGTTCAGGATATCGGTCTGCGCCGGGTAGCCGGGATTTTCCACAACGGCCACACGGCGTTGCGTTAGCAGAACCTGGGCAGCTAACCAAAGCGCGTTCTGCGCCCCAAGGGTCAGCAGCACTTCGGACGGGCGGGCAACGATCCCGCGCCGGGGCAGCGAATGGCGCAGGATGTATTCAATCAGCTGGGGGTCGTCCTGATCATAGTAATCCCTTGTCAGCGCTGTGAAATCCTTTTGCCCTAGCGCCCGAATCGCGCAGGCTCGCCAGTTGGCGTGATCAAACAGTGCCGGGTCGGTCTGGCCGTAGATAAAGGGGTATTTGTACCGGGTCCAATCGCGCGGGCGGGTTGGCGTGACGCCCCCTGAAAACCGGCGCCCAATCGCACGGGACCAATCCACGGCCTCGTCCCGGGGGACATCTGGCGGGGCTGTTGGGGGCTCGGGGGCGGTGTCTGACACGTAGTATCCCGACCGCCCGCGTGCGGTCAGATAGTCCGACGCCACAAGCTCGGTAAAGGCCAGCGTCACCGTGATCCGACTGACCCCCAAATGCGCGGCCAGTTTGCGCGATGAGGGCAGCTTGTCCCCCCGCGCGAATCGCCCTGACAAATCCCCTGGGCCACGACCTGCTGGATCTGCGTCTGCAGAGTGCCCTGCGACTGCGCATCCAGAAAAAACATGTCCACCGAGATTGCCATGGCGCATGGTATTCTGGACTCATGTCCTGTGCAATCTGGTCTGACCGTGACACCGCTGGGCAGATGCCCCACAATGACGGCAACAGGAGGACGGATATGAAAATTGCGGTGATGGGTGCAGGGGCTGTGGGGTGTTACTATGGGGCCAAATTGGCGCTGTCGGGGCACGAGGTCACGCTGATCGGGCGCCCTGCATTGGTCGAGGCGGTCATCGCCAACGGATTGATCCTGGAAATGGCGGGTCAGCGGCATGTCTGTGCGGCGACGGCCTCGACCGATCCTTCCGCCGTGAAAGAGGCCGAGCTGGTGCTGTTTTGCGTAAAATCCGGGGACACCATCGACGCAGGGACATCCATCGCCCCGTATCTGCGCCCCGAGGTGCCGTTGCTTAGCCTGCAAAACGGCATTTCAAACCCCGAGGCCTTGCAACGCGCCACCAACCATCCCGTCATCGCGGCTGTGGTCTATATGGCCAGCGGGATGATCGCTCCGGGGGTTGTGCGCCACGAAGGACGTGGCGAACTGGCCATCGGTGGTGTCGGAGCTGGCCCGGTTGCCAAGGTGCTGAACGCCGCCCAGATTCCAACCGAGGTATCAAAGGATGTCCTAAGCCTGTTGTGGGGCAAGTTGGTGGTGAACTGCGCCTATAACGCCATTTCCGCTATTACCCGACAGACATATGGCGAGTTTGCGCCTCAGCCCGGGGTTCGGGATCTTATTCAGGATGTGGTCGCGGAATGTGTCTTGGTCGCGCAGGCCGAGGGCGTAACCGTTCCCGCAGAAACGTTTGAAACCGTGCGCAAGGTGCCGGAATGGATGCCTGGGCAGTATTCGTCGACAGCGCAGGACATCCTGCGCGGACGTCC
The DNA here is from genome assembly GCF_056158665.1 of Thalassovita sp. ABM4_323. Classification (NCBI taxonomy): domain Bacteria; kingdom Pseudomonadati; phylum Pseudomonadota; class Alphaproteobacteria; order Rhodobacterales; family Roseobacteraceae; genus Thalassovita; species Thalassovita sp. ABM4_323. The sequence goes on from NZ_JBSWTS010000007.1 coordinate 1,101,280, forward strand.
CACCGAGATCGAATTCCTGAATGCCGAGATCGTCCGGCGCGCAGACAAGCACGGGCTTCAAGTGCCGCTGAATCGTACGCTGACCCTGTTGACCAAGCTGATTGAACCCAAGCCCTGAAATTTCTTGTTGCCAGACCGCTGCCCTCGATATAACTAAAAAACTAGTTTTATCGAATCGATATGCGAGGCTTGGCATGGAATGGGAAGCAGCAGCGGGTGGATTTGCCGCTATGGGCTCTGAGGCCCGGTTGCAGGTGCTTAAGGCGCTGATCCGGGCTGGTGAGCCGGGCCTTAGCGTCGGGGACATCCAAAAACGCACGGGGATCGCGCCCTCGACCCTGGCGCATCATCTGAAATTCTTGGTGGCTGGGGGCGTTGTTGAACAAGAACGGCTGGGGCGCAGCACGATCTGCCGCGCTAAGTTCAGCGCGTTACAAGATTTGGCGACGTTTATCCTCAGCGAATGCTGCGCCGACCTGTGCAGAGAGGCCGCAAACGATGTCTGATACCACGCACTCCCCCCGCCTGTCCCCGCGCGATATTGCGGCCCATCTGAAATCCCCATGGGCATTGATCGTTGTCATCTTGGCGCTGGTGGCGCTGCTGGACGGGGAAAACCTGATCCCCGTGATTTTGTTCGCAGCCAAGGCTTTGGCCCATACCGCGCAATACATCCTGTTTGCGGTCTTGTTGCTGGCCTATCTCAAGGCCACGGGGGCCGAGGTTATGGTGGCGCGGGCCTTTGAGGGGCGCGAGACCCGTATGATCCTACTGGCTGCGCTGTTCGGGGGGCTTGCCCCGTTCTGTTCCTGCGAGGTCATCCCCTTTATCGCAGGCCTTCTGGCGCTTGGTGCGCCGCTGTCTGCCGTTATGGCGTTCTGGCTCAGCTCGCCGTTGATTGACCCGCCCACGTTGCTGATCACTGCCGGGGCTTTGGGCTGGGAATTCGCCATTGGCAAAGCTGTGTTTGCCGTAGCTTTGGGTCTGTTCGGTGGCTTCGCGATCAAAGCGCTGATGAGCCAAGGCGCCTTTGCCAACCCGTTGAAGAAACAGCAATCCAGCGGTTGTTGCGGCTGTGGTGGCCCCAAGCTGGACGGCAAACCGCAGTGGAAATTCTGGCAAGAGCCCGCCCGGCGCACGACCTTTGTCGCAGAGTTCCGCAGCAATGCCCTGTTCCTGCTGAAATGGCTGGCCTTTGCCTATGTGCTCGAGGCGCTGCTGGTGACTTATGTGCCTGCTGATCTGATTGCTCAGGTCGTGGGCGGCACGGGGCTGTTGCCGATCATCACCGCCGCTTTCGTGGGGATGCCGGCCTATTTGAACTCCTACGTTGCGCCGCCCTTGCTGGCAGGGCTGATGGAGCAAGGCATGACCGCAGGTGCGGCGATGGCCTTTATGATCGCAGGGGCGGTCAGTTCGGTTCCGGCAATGGCGGCTGTTTGGTCCTTGGTCAAACCCCGAGTGTTCGCCGCATATCTGGGCCTGGGTATCTCTGGTGCCATTCTTGCCGGTGCCTTGTTCCAACTTGTCTGAAATTCCACCACCACTCACCAAAGCAAAGGGGCCAGCCGAGAAGCTGGCCCCTTTCGTTAGCCAAACACCTTGGTCAGCGCTTTGTCGACAGTATTGCTCAGCAGATCGACGTCCTCGGGGGTGATGATCAGCGCGGGCGAGAAATACAACGAGTTGTTGCGCTCGGGCACCGAGCGGTTGGCCGCCCCGATGATCACCCCATTGGCTCCGCATTCAGCGACCACGGCGGCGATGTCTTTCTCGGCCACGGGTTCCTTGGTGTCGCGATCCTTCACCAGCTCCAGCCCCTGGAACAGACCCAGCCCGCGCACGTCACCGATGATCGAGTGCTTTTCCTGCAGCGCGCGGAAATTGGCCATCAGGCGCGCGCCCATCTTGGTGCAGTTTTCCAGCAGGCCTTCATCCTCGATGATCTTCATGTTCTCCAGCGCGGCAGCGGGGCCAGCGGTGCAGCCGCCAAAGGTCGAGATATCACGGAAATGGTCCAGCTTGTCCGAGGGATCGGATTTGAACATCTCAAAGACCTCTTCGGTCGTCACACAAATGGCGATCGCGGCATAGCCACTGGCAACACCCTTGGCCATGGTCACGAAGTCGGGCTTGATGCCATAGTGCTGATAGCCGAACCAATGCGTACCCGTGCGGCCGATACCGCAGACGACCTCGTCAATATGCAGCAGAACGTCGTATTTCGTGCAGATCTCCTGCACGCGTTCCCAATAGCCTTCAGGCGGAGTGATGACGCCACCACCGGCGGTCACGGGTTCCAGGCACAGACCGCCCACGGTGTCGGGGCCTTCGCGCAGGATGACATCCTCGATCAGGTTGGCGGCGGCGATACCGAAGTCACGGCCAGACAGATGGCCCAGGCCCAGCTCTTCCTTGCGGTATTCCATGCAGTGGGGCACGCGAATGAAACCGGGGGCAAAGGGGCCGTACTGCATTCCGCGCTCGTCCTGCCCGCCCGCCGACATGGTGGCCAGCGTGCCGCCGTGATAGTCACGGTCGCGATACAGGATCTTGGTTTTCTTGCCGCCATATTTCTTGTGCGCGATCTGGCGGATCATCTTGAACGCCTTCTCATTCGCCTCGGACCCCGAGTTGGTATAGTAAACGCGGCTCATGCCGGGCATTTTCTCGATCAGCTTTTCGGCAAACTGCGACCCGGGGATCGAGCCCGCGGACTGCGCAAAATAGCACAGTTTCATGATCTGATCACGCACGGCATCGGCGATCTGTTCGCGCCCATAGCCCACATTCACCGTCCAGACTCCACCAGATACGGCATCCAGATACTCTTTGCCGTTCTGGTCCCACACGCGCATGCCCTTGCCTTCGATGATGATGCGCGGGTCTGCGGTTTCAAACGGCTTGTGCTGGGTCAGATGGTGCCAGACATGGGCGCGGTCTGCGTCCACCACGGCTTGGATATCGTTCTCAAGGGTCCCATCCATCATGGTCGCCTCCTTCATGTGATATGTTCAGAAAATGCACCATTGAGGGCGCGATCATTGGCTCTATTACACACCGCTCTGCGCTGGAAAAATAGGTCCAGATGGATGGATTGATATGTCCAGTTCGTGGAATTTGCGCGTTCTGATGTGGATTGTGCGGTGCACAGCCTATGAATTCATCACACTTCCCCCCGGTTTTTCAACGTATCGGCGTCCGCCACGCTACATTCAGGGCTTGCGGTTCTGGCTCAGCTTGGCAGGCTGGTTTGAACACCCTAGCCTCGACAGGAGACCCCATGACCGGCCCCATAACTGACAAAGAGCTGTTGGTTCAGATGTTCGATGCAGCGATCGAGGCAGCCGACCCCAAGGCCGCTTTGGCCGCGAATTTGCCCGAAAAACCCAAGGGCCGTGTTGTTGTGATTGGTGCGGGCAAGGGCGCGGCGCAACTGGCGCAAGCCTTCGAAGAGTTGTGGGATGGACCCATCGAAGGTGTGGTCGTGACCCGCTATGGCTATGCCTGTGAGTGTCAGTCAGTGCGTGTTCTGGAGGCCGCACATCCCGTGCCGGACGAGGCCGGATTGGCGGCCTCTGGCGCGTTGTTCCAGGCGGTCGAGGGATTAAGTGACGAGGATCTGGTCGTGTCGCTGGTTTGCGGGGGCGGATCGGCTTTGTTGGCAGCGCCGGCACCGGGTTTGGACCTGCAAGACGAGATCGCATTAAACCAAGCCCTGTTGGCCAGCGGGGCCCCGATTGGGGCGATGAATGCGGTGCGCAAGCAGGTCAGCGCGATCAAGGGCGGGCGGCTGGCAGCGGCGGCCCATCCTGCGCGTGTGGTCAGCCTGATCGTGTCCGATGTGCCTGGCGATGACCCGGCACAGGTGGCCTCGGGCCCGACGGTGCCCGATGCGGTGGGCCGGGCTCAGGCTTTGGCGGCCGTGCGCGACTATGGGATTGCGCTACCTCAGAAGATCGCTGCCTTTCTGGAACAAGCGCCCGAGGACGCCCCCGACCCGACCGATCCTATTTTCGCCGACAACGAGGTCCGCGTGATCGCCTCGGCTGCGAAATCGCTGGAGGCCGCGGCGACTTGCGCTCAGAAGGCAGGGGTCAGTGCGGCGATCCTGTCAGATACCATCGAGGGCGAGGCACGCGAGGTGGCCAAGGTGCATGCCGCGATCACGCGCGAAGTGGCCGCGAAATCACGCCCCTTTGTCCCGCCCGTGGTGCTGCTGTCGGGGGGCGAAACCACTGTTACCTTGCGCGGCACGGGCAAGGGAGGGCGCAATAGTGAATTCCTGCTGTCCCTGGCGCTTGAAATTGACGGCATCGCGAATGTCATGGCGCTTGCTGCGGATACCGACGGGATTGACGGGTCCGAGGATAACGCCGGCGCCTTTGCCGATGGCCAGTCAATTGCCCGGATGCGCCGTGCGGATATCGATCCAGCAGCGGCCCTGGCTGGAAACGACGCCTATACGGCCTTTCAAGCTGTCGACGATCTGTTCGAGCCCGGCCCCACAGGTACCAATGTGAACGATTTTCGGGCGATTCTGATCCGCTAGGGCTGGAGCCTACTCGGTGTTCAGCAACACCACTTCGACCCGCCGATTGGCCTCGCGGCCCTCGTCGGTCAGGTTCGGGGCGATTGGGGACAAATAGCCCATCCCCTCGGCCTCCAACTGCGAACGCGGCACGTCGTGGGTCGCCGCAAGACGTTCCAGCACCGCCGCCGCTCGGCGTTTGGACAGGGCGACGTTGTTGTCCAAGGTCCCCACAGCATCCGTGTGACCCACCAGAGCGACACGCCGGGCGGGATCCTCGAGCAGAAACCCGGCCAGCGCTTGCAACGAGCGGAACGGACCGGCCCCCAAAGCCGCCGACCCCGTTTCGAATGTCAGGTCCCCCAGCACCGCGCGACCGCTCTGAGACAGGCTGTCCTCGAGCGTGCCCGTCGGGGCGACGGGCGCTTGTGCAGAGGCCTCGATCTGGATTGGAGTGTCCACCTTGGCCTGCGCGACCACAGGCGTCACGCGGATCATCTGCACAAATCCAGCGTTTTCCGATCGGCTGACCAGAATGCTTAGATGGTCCTCTGCGCCTTTGCTGGCCGAGAGAAACCGGAAATCTGTCAGGTCGACATGCATGTCCGGGGCGGGCAGGACCTCGGTCGCGAACCGGAAATCAAACCCACCACATTCCGAGCCGCCGCATTCGAACAAAACCGCGTATTCGTCGGCTTGCAATTGGTCGCGCAGGGGGGCGAACAGCTGCAAAGAGGTCAGGCCCTGACTGATCACCTGCCACGATTTTCGGGTAACGGCGCCCTCCAGCATTTCGCCGGGCAAAACACCATCGGCGAACGGGCCGGTGGGCAGCACATAATGGTCCGCTCCGCTGATCTGATCCGCCAGAGGCTTGGACGCATCAGGCAGAATCAGGGTTAACGCATGCGAGGCCCCGGCAGGGACGGCCACAAGAGCAGCCAGAATGACAGCAAGGCGCAACATCAACGGGATTGGGCGTGGTACTCTTCGTTCGGACGCATATCCAGGGCCGAGGACACCCGATTGGTCATGTTGTAGAACGCGGCGGTATGGGCGATGTCCCAGATATCTTTGTCCGTCCAGCCAACATCACGCAGCGCCTGGCGATCTGCTTCGACAACAGTGGCGCTGGCCTTGGTGACCAGAACACAGAAATCCAGCATCGCACGTTGCTTCGGCGTCAGGTCGGCCACGCGATAGTTCATCACCAGCGCCTCGCCCAGCATCGGATCGCCCGACAGTTGGCGCACGGCGGCGCCATGGGCGGTCAGGCAGTAATAGCACTTGTTTTCCGAGGACACGGTGACGGCGATCATCTCGCGTTCCAGCTTGGACAGTCCGCTGTCGGCCAGCATGATTTTATTGTAGAATGCAGTGAAGGCGTTCAGCATTTCAATGTCGCAGGCATTTGCCTTCAGCACGTTCGGCACCAGGCCCAGCTTTTCTTCGCAGATGGCAAAATACTTCGCCGTTTCCGCGGGCAGAGGATCAACAGGATACAGGTCCAGGGCGGTGAACTTTTCTTTTTGCGTCATTCTACAAATCTTCTTTGTGCTTTCGGTAATGATATTGGCCAACGAGCGTCATTCCCATATCGGAATATAGTCCATTCGCGGCTGCATTGTCTTGCGTGCAGACCACCGCGACATGGTCGGCGCCGTTGTCCTTGGCCCAAAAGGCCGCCAGACGCATGAACCAGCGCGCCATGCCCTGTTTGCGCTGATGCGGCAGAACATAGATGGCGTGCAGCATGGCAACGCCCTTGTGAACCCCAACAAAGGCGGTGCCAGCGGGCGAATCCTTAAGCCGCCCCAGCAACGCAGTTTTGGGCGAAGGCGCGCGGTGCATCACGGCGATCCGGCCGGGGCCGATATCCCCGTCTGCCCACATATCGATCTGGATGGCCAGGGGCTCCCACAGGTGAAAGGCGGTCACGGGCGGGGGGAAATCTGTGGCCAGAACATCGGCCGGAGCGACCCACAGATTGACCGGATCAACGATCTGATACCCGCGTTCGGCCAGCAGGGAATCCAGGGCCTCGTCGCCTTTGCGCACCTGAAACAGACGGGGCTGATCCAAGGCCTGCATCGCGGCCTCGGCCTGGGGCAGGTCGGCGGGCGTTACAGGCTCGGTCGCGATTGTGGCCGAGACCCGCTGACCACCGCCCAAGCCCTCTCGGATCAGCCAGGGGCCAACAGCCCGGGTCGCGGCGGCGGGCCAGGTGGCATCAATCACTTCGTACAGGGCGGTGTCGTCTGGCAGTGTCATGCAAACAGTTCCGCCAAACGAGTCATGGCCGCGTCAACCTGGCCGCCATCATGACCGCGAATGACGATATTGGATCCATAAATGCCATTGTGAACAAAGGGATAAGACCCAATGGACAGGTCCGGAAACGCATCGGCCAGATCGGATAGGGGGCCGGCGATTTCGCCCTCGCCACGTTCGATCCGCATCGATTGCGACAACAAGGGATCGCCGCCCGACAGGGTGGGCAAAACGCTGGCCACCATGGTTTCGAATACGGCTGGCACCCCGGCCATCACATGCACGTTGCCAATGGTAAAGCCCGGAGCGGTGGACACGGGGTTATCGATCAGGGTCGCGCCATCGGGGATGCGCGCCATGCGCAGGCGGGCTTCGTTCAGCTCGCTGCCCGAGCGTTTGTAATGCGCCTCCAGCAAGGCACGGGCGTCGTCTCGGATGCTGATAGGCGTGTCGAACGCCGCTGCCACGCATTCGGCGGTGATGTCATCATGGGTCGGGCCAATGCCCCCCGAGGTAAAGACATGGTCATAGGCCTCAGACAGCGCCTTGACGGCGCTTTTGATCGCTTCGGCATCGTCGGAAACCACCCGGGCTTCGGCCAGATCGATACCCGCGCGCGTCAGTTCCTTGGCCAGGTAATGCATGTTGCTGTCGCGGGTGCGGCCGGACAGGATTTCATCCCCGATCACTAGCATGGCTGCCTTTGGATTGGTCATGATATCCCTCCGTTATCTTGCGAAATCACCCCCATCGGTATAGGCGCTGGATATGCGCTTTCCTACCCCTCTTGTGCCCGCCACGCTGATCAAACGATATAAGCGGTTTCTGGCCGATTGTCGGCTGGAGGATGGGCGAGAAGTCACCGCTCATTGTGCCAATCCCGGCTCGATGATGGGACTGGCAGAGCCAGGCACGCGAATTTGGCTGGAACCCAATGATGACCCTAAGAAAAAGCTGAAATTCGGCTGGCGTCTGGTCGAGCATTCAGACGGGCATTTCACAGGAGTGGATACCTCGGTGCCCAACCGGGCCCTGCGTGCCGCATTCGAGGCACACGACGTGCCCGGATTGACAGGCTATGACGCTGTCCGCGCCGAGGTGAAATACGGCCAGAAAAGCCGTATCGATTTCCTGCTGACGGGGGACGGTCCGGACACCTATGTCGAGGTCAAATCCGTGACCTTGTCGCGCCAGCCCGGTTTGGCTGAATTCCCGGACAGTGTCACCGCCCGCGGGACCAAGCATCTGGGCGAGCTGTCCACGATGGTGGCGCAGGGGCACCGCGCCGTGATGCTGTACCTGGTGCAGCGCACCGATGCCGACCGGTTCGCACTGGCTGCGGATATCGACCCGACCTATGCCAAGGCGTTCGATCTGGCCCGCAACGCCGGTGTCGAAGTCCTGGTCCTAGGGACCGATATCACCCCCGAGCAGATCACATTGGGCGCGCCGATCCCGATCGCGCCCTAGCCCACTGGCCCTTGCCAGAAAATCGCGTTAGAACCTGACAAAACCCTATTGCGCCACGGAGAAGACCTTTGCAAACCAAGCACGACGGCCGCGTAACGCGTGAAGGCATTCGCATCCACGAACAGGCTGATTTCGCAGGCATGCACAAGGCTGGACGGGTCGCGGCCGAGATTCTGGACGAGATCGCGGAACACGTCTTTCCCGGCCAGACAACGGCTGCAATCGACAAGATCATCGAAGAAAAGGTGATCGCAAAAGGCACGACCTCGGCCACGATTGGGTACAAAGGGTACAAACATGCCAGCTGTATCAGCATCAACCATGTGGTCTGTCACGGCATCCCCGGTGACAAGAAGCTGAAAGATGGCGATATCCTGAATATCGACGTCACCGTGATTGCAGATGGCTGGTACGGCGATACCTCGCGGATGTTCGTAGCGGGAAAACTGTCGCGCAAGTCGGAGCGCTTGATCCAGGTGACCCATGACGCTTTGTTCAAAGGGATCGAGATGGTCAAGCCGGGCAACACTTTCGGCGATATCGGCCACGCGATCCAGGCCTATGTCGAAGCGCACCGGATGAGCGTCGTGCGGGATTTCTGCGGGCACGGGCTGGGCACGGTGTTCCACGCGCCGCCGAACGTGCTGCACTATGGCCGTCCGGGCACCGGGCCGGTGTTAGAAGAAGGCATGTTCTTCACCATCGAGCCCATGGTGAATCTGGGCCGGCCGGAAACCAAGGTGCTGGCCGATGATTGGACTGCGGTAACCCGCGACAAATCCCTGAGCGCGCAGTTCGAGCACTCGATCGGCGTCACGGCGGATGGGTTCGAGATTTTCACCTTGTCTCCGGCTGGGACGTTTCATCCGACCTATGGTGTCTGATTGATCCGCCGCGCCTGAGTATTTGCAGAGCAAAGAAAGCGCAATCGCGGTTAAAGCGTGGTGCTTGGGGTGCAAGCTGTTGCGGAAAACCGGGTGGGCGTATAAGCGCGGAGCAAACGCGCGGGCTGGCTGTTGGGCCAGGTCGATTGAATGCATGAAGCGGTCCGGCCTGCGGCACAGGTTGCGCTCGGGCCCGTGGACGGAGGCTGGTGGCCGATGATTTCTGTTTCTTCTTATGGTCGGGAATGGACCCGGAACGTGAAGGGTGACTTGCTGTCAGGGCTGGTTGTGGCCCTGGCGCTGATCCCCGAGGCGATTGCGTTTTCCATCATCGCGGGGGTGGACCCCAAGGTGGGGTTGTATGCCTCGTTCTCGATCGCGGTGATTACGGCGATTGTCGGTGGGCGTCCGGGGATGATCTCGGCGGCGACGGCGGCGACGGCGGTGCTGATGGTGACGCTGGTGAAAGAGCACGGGCTGCAATATCTGCTGGCGGCGACCATTCTGGCCGGGGTCTTGCAGGTGGTGGCCGGGATATTGCGGCTGGGCTATGTGATGCGGTTCGTGTCGCGCTCGGTCATGACGGGGTTCGTGAATGCTTTGGCGATCTTGATTTTCATGGCGCAGCTGCCCGAGCTGATCAACGTGCCGCCTTTGACATATGTGATGGTCGCGGCCGGGCTGGGGATCATCTACCTGTTTCCTTTGCTGACCAAGGCGGTGCCCTCGCCGTTGGTGTGTATCATCATCCTGACCACGGTTTCGCTGTCTTTGGGGCTGGATCTGCGCACCGTTGGCGACATGGGCGAGCTGCCCGATACCTTGCCGATCTTCCTGCTGCCCGATATTCCGCTGACCTTTGAGACGCTGATGATCATTCTGCCATACTCGGCGGCGGTGGCGGCTGTTGGCCTGCTGGAAAGCCTGATGACCCAGAACCTGGTGGACGAGCTGACCGATACGACCTCCAGCAAGAACCAGGAATGTGTGGGCCAGGGTGTTGCGAACTTCTGCACCGGGTTTATTGGCGGGATGGCAGGCTGTGCCATGATCGGCCAGTCGATGATCAACGTGAAATCCGGCGGGCGCGGGCGTTTGTCGACCTTTATCGCGGGGGCTGTGCTGCTGATCCTGGTGGTATTCCTGGGCGATCTGGTGGCGCGTATTCCGATGGCCGCGCTGGTGGCGATCATGATCATGGTGTCCGTGGGCACGTTCAGCTGGTCGTCGTTGAAATCGCTGCGGGATCATCCGCCCAGCAGCTCGATCGTGATGGTGGCGACCGTGGTCTTCGTGGTCTTTACCCATAACCTGGCGATTGGTGTTCTGGTGGGCGTGCTGCTGTCGGGGATCTTCTTTGCGTGGAAAATTGCGCAGCTGTTCGGTGTGCGCTCCGAGCTGTCGGATGACGGCCGTGAACGGCGCTATATCGTCGAAGGTCAGCTGTTCTTTGCCTCGTCCGAGGACTTTATGAAGGCCTTTGATTTCCGTGAAGCACTGGAGAAAGTCACCATCGATGTCAGCCGCGCGCATATCTGGGACATTTCTTCGGTTGCTGCGCTGGACATGGCTGTGCTCAAGTTCCGCCGGGAAGGGGCCGAGGTCGAGATCATCGGCATGAACAAGGCATCCGAGACCATCGTTGATCGTCTGGGCGAGCATGACAAGCCCGGCGCGATGGACAAGCTGTTGGCACATTAAGGAGAGAGCCATGACCGGAAAGATCATCGCATTGGTGGACGGCTCGGCCTATTCCGAGAGCGTTTGCCATCACGTATCCTGGATCGCGGGTCGCACTGGCGCGCCAGTGGAACTGTTCCACATTCTGGGCCGCCGTGAAGGGGGCTCGGGCGATCTGAGCGGGAACCTGCGGCTGGGTGCTCGGACGAAAATCATGGGCGAGCTGGCCGAGCTTGACGCCCAACGTGCCAAGCTGGCGCAGGCTCAGGGACGTGCCATTCTTGACGATGCGAAGGAAATCATCGAGGGCGATGGCGTTTCAGACGTGGCTTTGCGCCTGCGCAACGGAGACATGGTGGAAACCGTGGCCGAGCAGGAAGAAGGCGCGTCGTTGATCGTGATCGGCAAACGTGGCGAGGCCGCGGATTTCGCCAAGATGCACCTGGGATCCAACCTGGAGCGCGTAGCACGGGCGACCAAGGCCCCTGTTTTCGTCGCCAACCGTGCGTTCAAGCCGATCGAGACCGTACTGATCGCTTATGACGGCGGTGTCTCGGCGATGAAGGCGGTGGATTACGTGGCGCGTGATCCGTTGTTTGCCGGGCTGGCCTGTACGCTGGTGACCGTGGGCAAGCCGAATGACAGTGTGAAACGCGGGCTGGAAGACGCGCGCGCAACCCTGTCGGCTGGTGGGCACGAGGCTGCGGTGAAGGTGGTGGACGGCGCACCCGAAACCGCGTTGGGCGAGCTGGTGGATGCCGAGGGCTATGACCTGCTGGTGATGGGGGCCTATGGGCATTCGCGCATCCGCTCGATGATCATCGGATCGACCACGACGCAGATGATCCGGACCTGCAAGGTGCCGGTGGTGCTGGTGAAATAAGGGGCGCTGCCCCTCTGCGCCTGCGGCGCATTCACCCCGGGGTATTTGGGCCAAGAAAAAGCCGATCAGGCTTCGAGCAGGGTGATCGTTGTATCGCCATACCGGCGCGCGTCCAGTTGGGTCAGCGTGGCGGGTGGGGTGATGGAGGTGTTTTCCTCCCAGACGATCAGGGCGTTTGCGCCAATCCACCCCTGATCCAGAGCGGTTTGGAGGGCGCGTTCGCCCAAGCCTTTGCCATAGGGGGGATCGAGAAAGATCAGATTATAGGGCGCGTCCGGGTTTTGCGGCAGTTTGCGGGCATCGCGGCGGATGATTTTCGTTTGGGCCTTGGCCTCGCAGATCTGGATGTTCTGGCGCAGAAGCGCGTTGGATTTGGCGCCGTCATCCACAAAGGTGACGTGCGCTGCGCCCCGCGACAGCGCCTCGAGCCCCAGCGCACCGGTGCCGGCGAACAGGTCCAGCACACGGGCATCAGTGATGGGATCGCCAAAGCGCCCGCCTCCCAGCATGTTGAACAGGCTTTCGCGCGTACGGTCGGTGGTTGGGCGCAGATGCGCGCCCGGGTCACCCTTGCCGACTGCGGCAAGGGCGCGCCCTTTGAAGGCTCCGGCGACAATTCTCATTTCATCAGCGATTTCAGTTCAGTTTCTGGGTTGGCCACGGCCGCTGCGTCGGGGGATTTGCCGCTGTCGATCAGGCGTTTGCCGATCATATAGGCGCGCGGATCGTTGGCGGCATCAACGGCCAGCAGCGTGTCGCCCTTGTAGTACCAGAAGGAGACAGAGCCGGGCTTGTCACCCGTGCGGGTGATCACCTTGTCGTAGCCCGTATTCAGGCCTGCGATTTGCAGTTTGACGTCGTATTGATCCGACCAGAACCACGGTTTGGGCACATAGGTTTTTTCGGCGCCCAGGATGTTTTCGGCCACGCATTCGGATTGATCGATGGCGTTAGGGACGGATTCCAGCCGGATGCGGTCGCCGCGATAGGGGAACGAGGCGCAATCGCCCGCCGCCCAGATCGACGGGTCGCTGGTGCGGCCCTGTTCATCGGTCTTGATGCCGTTTTCAAGGTCGAGGCCCGCGGCTTCGGCCAGGGTGGTGGCGGGGGTGATGCCGACGCCGACGATCACGAAATCCACGTCGAGTTCCGAGCCATCGGTCAGGCGCGCACCGGACACGCGGCCCTCGCCCAGCAGGGTGTCCAGCCCGACACCTTCGCGAATGTCGACGCCGTTCTGTGTGTGCAGGTCGCGAAAATAGGTGCTGGTTTCCGGCGCGGCGACGCGTTGCAGGATGCGATCTGCCATCTCCACCAGCGTCACTTTCAGCCCCTTGGAGGCGGCAACCGCTGCGGCCTCGAGCCCGATATAGCCACCGCCGACGATCAGTACCTTGGCGCCGTCTTTGAATTCGGGGGCCATGGCATCCACATCATCCAGCCCGCGCACCACAAAAACACCATCCAGCGCTCCGCCGATCTTGGCAGGCAGGCGGTTGGGGATGGAGCCTGTCGTCAGGATCAGCGCGTCATAGGGCAGGTGCTGACCGCCCGCACTGACCGTTTTCGCAGCAGTGTCGATCGCCTCAACGCGGGTGTTCAGCGTCAGGGTGATGCCGTTTTCGGCGTAGAAGCTTTCGGGGCGCAGGTACAGCCGTTCGACCTCCATCTCGCCCAGCAGGTATTTCTTGGACAAGGGCGGACGCTGGTAGGGTGGGGCGCTTTCCTCGCCTATGAGGGTGATGGTTCCCTCGAAGCCCGATTTGCGCAGCTGCGCGACCGCTGCCGAGCCCGCCTGACCGGCGCCGACGACCACGATGTTTTTCATTATTCTCTCCCTTGGTGAAACCACTGGTTTCTGGTTCGGCGCAGCCTATATGCTTGCCAAAGGAAAACGCAACGAAGGACACGAGACAATCATGGGAATTTCACAGGGTGAACCGCTGCCAGAGGCAAAATTTCTGCAAATGACGGCAGAAGGGCCGCAAACCGTGACGCTGAGCGACAAGCTGAAGGGGCGCAAAGTGATTATTTTTGCGGTGCCGGGCGCGTTTTCGACCACCTGTCACGTAGCTCATATGCCCAGCTTTATTCGCACCAAGGATGCCTTTGCTGAAAAAGGCGTGGACGAAATCATCTGCGTGGCGGTGAACGATCCTTTTGTGATGAAGATGTGGGCCGAGGCAACCGGCGCGGATGAGGCGGGCATCACCTGCCTGTCTGATGCTGACGGGGCCTATGCCAAGGCGTTGGGTCAGGATTTCGACGCCGAAGTTGTGGGATTCTATGGCCGCTCGAAGCGCTATGCGATGTATGTCGAGGACGGTGTGGTGAAGGTGTTCCATCCTGAAACGACCGGCGGCTGCGAGATTTCCAGCGGAGAGGCGCTGTTGGCCGAGATCTGATTGACCCACACCGGGCGCGTTTTAGTTGCCGGCCGGGGAATGAGTGTTTTCAGAGCAAAGAAGGGGCCGGGTTTTGCCTGGCCCCTTTGCGTTGGGTTTAGCTGGACTGGATCAGCGTTTGCGTGGGGAAGGGGATATCGATCTGGGCCTTATCCAGGGCTTCTTTGACGGCGCGTTTCATATCGGCCTGGAAGGCAAAAAAATCGCTGGAGTTGACCCAGACCCGAACCAGGAAATCGACCGAGAAGTCGCCCAGATTGTTGACTTGCACAAAGGGGGCGGGATCGGATTTGGCGCGCGGATCGGCCATGATCGTTTCGCGGATGACCTGTTCGGCCAGTTTCAGGTCGGCGCCGTAGCCTACGCCAAACACCCATTCGGCGCGGCGTGTCGGGTAGATCGAGAAATTGGTGATCGTGTTGCCCCAAACCTGTGCGTTCGGGATGATGATCTGGACATTGGCGGCGCTGGCGAGCTCGGTATAGTTCAGCGAGATGGATTTGACCGCGCCCGTTTCCCCGCCGACCTGGACGAAATCGCCCAGCTTGATGGGGCGGAAAACGATGATCATCACGCCAGCGGCGACGTTGGACAGGGTGCCTTGCAGGGCCAGGCCGATGGCCAGGCCCGCCGCGCCGATCACCGCCACGAACGAGGTTGTTTGGACGCCGAATGTGTTCAGGACGAACAGTGCGGTGAAGATCAGGATCGCATATCGCGTGATATTGCCCAGGAAAATGAACAGCGTATCATCCAGCGCTTCGTATTTCAGGCCCAGCTTGATCACGCGGCGCCGGGCCCATCCTGCGATCAGGAAGCCTAGGATCAGGATCACGATGGCGCCCAGTATGCTGCCCAGAATTGTGGTCAGAAACTCGGCCGTCAGCGTGTCGCCCAGGGTGATGCCATTGGTGATCTCGATGGCAAGCAAGTCGGAGAAGGTCATTGTGTCAGTTGATCCATTTTTCGGGCCAGTTTCACGTCCTGAGCGCTGAGGCCGCCGACATCATGGGTGGTCAGCGTCACCGTCACGCGGTTCCAGACGTTGGTCCATTCGGGGTGGTGGTTCCATTTTTCCGCCCACATAGCCGCGCGGGTCATGAAGGCAAAGGCTTCCGTAAAGTCAGCAAACTCGTAAGTTTTGGTGATCGCGTCGCGCCCGTCCAGCTGTTTCCAACCGGCGGCCAGCAGCGGGTCCAGCATGGTTTTGCGACCGGTGTCGCTGAGTTTCTCGGTCATTGGTGGTCCTCCGTCTGGGACTTTTTGAAGGGGCCATAGTCGGTCAGGATTTCGATTTCTTCGGCCACGGCGCGGCGTTCGCCATCCAGGAATTGTTCCACGGCGCGGGCAAAACCGGCATCGGCGATCCAGTGCAGCGAATGCGTTTCCACTGGCAGATAGCCGCGCGCCAGCTTGTGTTCGCCCTGGGCCCCGGCCTCGACCTTTTGCAGGCCGTGCGTGATGGCATAGTCGATGGCCTGATAATAGCACAGTTCGAAGTGCAGGCAGGGGTGATCCTGAACGCAGCCCCAATAGCGCCCGAACAGCGTGTCCTGCCCGATGAAATTCAGCGCGCCCGCAATAGGGAGCCCGTCGGCTTCGGCGATGACCAGCAGGATGTCATCGCGCATCGTGGCATGGGCAATCTCGAAGAATTCGCGGGTCAGGTAGGGCGAGCCCCATTTGCGCGCGCCGGTGTCCTGATAGAACTGCCAAAAGGCATCCCAGTGGTGGGCCTTGATGTCTTCGCCGGTCAATTGCCGGATCGTGCCACCAAACCCCTGGGCCGTGCGGCGTTCCTTGCGGATGGTTTTGCGTTTGCGCGAGGACAGCGCAGCCAGAAAGCCTTCAAAATCGGCGTAGCTGTCGTTCAGCCAGTGAAATTGCTGCCCGGTGCGGTGCATCAGGCCCATTTGTTGACCGGCCAGCAATTCCGCCTCGGTGCAGAACGTGACGTGCAGCGACGAGACCTGGTGTTCGCTGGCCAGATGCACGGCCCCTTGGATCAGCGCGGACATGCCGGTGACTTCTTCGCCTGGCAAGGTCAGGAAACGTGGGCCGGTCACCGGGGTAAAGGGCACGGCCAGTTGTAGTTTGGGGTAGTACCGCCCGCCCGCGCGCTCGTAAGCGTGGGCCCAGGAGTGATCAAAGACATATTCGCCCTGGCTGTGGGATTTGGCATAGAGCGGCGCGCAGGCGATCAGCTCGTCACCGCGTTTGGCAGCCAGGTATTGCGGTTGCCAGCCGGTGCCCGCCCCGACCGAGCCACTGTCTTCGAGCGCCGACAGAAACCTGTAGGTGGTAAAGGGATCGGGGGCGCGGCCGTCGCCCGCACGTGCACAGGCGTCCCATGCGGACGGGTCCAGTTGGCTCAGGCTACCAAGCACCTGAATTTCAATGGTCTGTTCTGCCATAGTGTCCTTTGCGTCCCTTTTGGCAGTATCTGAGCCAATGGCGCCCCGGATCAAGCGGGGATCGCGGCGGCGTAGCCTTCAAAGGTCACATTTTCGGCGATCTTGCGGGCTTCTGCCTCGGCTTGCGCCGAGCGGATGGTCCAGCACAGCACATGCGCGCCCCGGTTTTTCAGCTCGGACACACGCGGGCGAGCCAAATCGGCGGCCTCGTGGCTGATGAAACAGGCGCCGACCGTGTCGTAATCGGGGATGTCGCGCAGCCGATCACGGGTGCGGGCGGGCAGCAATTGCCAGTCTTCGCGGGTATAGGCGCTGGTGGTCAGACCGCGCGGCACGTCCGGCGCATGAATTTGCATTTGCAGCATCGCGTTGGGGTTAAACGACATCACCGCCACATCGCCGGAATAGCGCTCCAGGGCCTCGGCCGTGGCGCGTTCCAGAATGCCGACATTCGCGCCCATCGCGCCGTCCTGATCCTTGAGCTCGACCAGCAGGGGGACGCGGCCGTTGATCAGGCTCAGCACCTCGGGGAAGGTGCGGATGGTGTCGGAGCCGCCCGTCAGGACGATCTGGGCCAGCTCTGCGGCTGTCCGCCCCCGGATCGGGCCTGTTTCGCCGGTCAACCGCCCCAGATCATAGTCGTGAAACACCATGGCCTGCCCATCCTTGGACAGTTGCAGGTCGATCTCGATCCCATAGCCGGCATCGATCGCGGCCTGAATGGCGCTGGTCGAGTTTTCCACCCGACCGGCTGAGATGTCATGATAGGCGCGGTGCGCGATCGGGGCCTTCAGAAACCCCTGCGGCAGGGCGGTCATTTGATCTGGAATATGGCTTCGATTTCCACAGCCACGCCCAGCGGCAGGGCAGCAGCGGACACGGCTGAACGCGCGTGGCGCCCCTTGTCCCCCAATGCCTCGACCAGGAAATCCGAGGCACCGTTGATCACCTTGGGCTGCTCCACATAGTCCGGGGTCGAGTTCACGAAACCAACCAGTTTTACCACGCGTTCCAGTCGGTCCAGATCCCCGTCACAGGCGGCCTTAAGCTGCGCCAACAGGCTGATCGCACAGGATTTTGCGGCGGCTGCGCCGTCCTCGGTCATCAGGTCATCCCCCAATTTTCCGGTGATGAACCCATCTGCATCCGAAGACACCTGACCGGACACATAAACCATGTCGCCGACAATCACATAGGGCACATAATTGGCGGCCGGGGCCGGGGCGTCGGGCAGAGTAACACCCAGCTGGGCCAGGCGGGTTTCAATGGTTCCGGTCATGTCCGTATCCTTGCGTTTGATATACCGGGCAGGCTAGCGCGCACCCCGCTGAATGCAAGCGCGCTATTCCCGGAAGGCCTTGGTGAAATAATCCGTCAGCGGTTTCACAAGATAGGCTAGCGGTGTGCGGTCCAGCGTACGAATAAAGGTTTCAACGGGCATGCCGGGCAACAAGGTGCTGCCTTCCGGTAAGCGAGATAGCTCACCTTCGTTCAGGTCGATTTCAACGCGATAAAAGCTCGAGCGGCTAGCCTCGTCCGTGAACGCATCGGGTGAGACCTGCGCGACTTTGCCGAACAACTCCGGTGTGGTGCGTTGGTCAAATGTCGAAAACCGTAAAGTGACCTCTTGGCCCACGAAAATCTGATCCACGTGGATCGGGGAAACCTGCGCCGCGATCACCAGTGGGCGGTCTTGGGGAACAAGGAACAACACCGGATCGGCCGGGCGGATCACAGAGCGCGGGGTATAGAATTGCAGCCCATAGACGATACCCGAAACTGGCGCGCGGATATCCAGGCGGTCCAGTCGTTGCAGAATGGCTCGACGCTTCTCAGCCAATTCCAGTTCGCGGTATTCCAAGTCCCGAAGCGTCGAGATCGCTTCTTCGCGGCGGCGCGTATCCAGTTTTAGGATTTCGATTTCGATTTCGGTGATGCGGCCTTCGGCTTGGGCGCGGCTGGCCGTCAGTTCACCAACCTGACCGCTTAGCCGAGCGCTTTCGCGTTGCAGCGCCAAAACCCGAGACGCCTGCGCCAGACCCTTGTCGAGCAGTTCCTGCTGGCTGGCCAGTTCCTGGCTGATCAAGTCCAATTGATTTTGCAGGGCAGTTCGCTGTGCATCGACACCTTCAATTTGGTTCAGAATCTGTGCGCGGCGCTTTTGCAGCTGCTCTATTTCCTTTGCTATCGAAGCCCCCCGAGCCGCCAACAGCTGTCTTTGGCCTTCTACCTGTGCCGCGATGTTCGGATCCTTTGCCGCGATTTCTAGCAGCAAGGGATCGAATTCAGCGGTTGCACGGCCGTCACGCTCTGCTTCCAGCCGCCCGCGGCGCGCCATCAATTCGAATAGCTGACCCTCGACGATCTTCAGTTCAGAGTCCAGCGTGGACGGGTCCAGCCGGACCAGCATTTGATCCGCGTCGACGAAATCGCCCTCGTCCACCAGAATATCAGAGATGACGCCGCCATCCGGGTGTTGCACGACTTGCCGGTTCTGGTCGACCTCGACCTGCCCCGAGGCAACAACAGCGCCCGAAATATTCGTGAACGCGGCCCATCCGCCAAAGCCGCCCACCAGCAGCAGCAAAGCCACCAAGCCAACCGTCATATGGCGTGAAACAGGGAAGCGTTTCTGGACCTCGCTGCTCATTGGACGCTTCCTTTGTTGGGCTCGCGCGCGATCTGTTGGTGGTTTTGAACCATCTTTTTCAGCACATCATCCTTGGGGCCAAAGGCTTTCACCTGGCCGCTTTCCAGCATCAGCAGCAGATCACATTCCTGAATGGCCGCGGGGCGGTGCGCCATGATCAGCACTGATTTGCCCTCGGATTTCATGGCGCGAATGGCGCGGTTCAGTGCTTGGCTACCCTCGTTGTCGAGATTTGAGTTCGGCTCGTCCAGCACCAAAATCACCGGATCCGAGTACATGGCACGGGCCAGGCCGATGCGTTGAATCTGTCCACCCGACAGCCGCCCGCCAGCGGCTGCGACCTGGGTATCATAGCCCTCTGGCATTTGCAGGATCATGGCGTGGGCATCTGCCTTTTTTGCCGCCGCGACGATCTTTTCCGCATCGGGTTCAGGGGATAGACGCGCAATATTTTCTGCGATCGTACCGTCAAACAGCTCGACCCGTTGAGGCAAATACCCGATCAATTGGCCCAGAATATTGGGGTCATATTGATCCAAAGCAGCGCCATCCAGTCGGATTTTTCCTCCGGCCGGGCGCCACAAACCTGTCAGTGCGCGCGCCAGAGTGGATTTCCCGGCCCCCGAAACACCAATGACCCCAACCGCCTGGCCGGGGGCCAGCGCAAAATTCACCATTCGCAACGTTGCCTGAGATTGACCGGGTGGGACAATGGTCAGCTGTTGCACGTCAAGCTTGGCCTGTGGCTTGGGCAGGGCGGTGCGCGGCGGCTCTTGTGAGACAGATCCAAGCAGCAGCGCCAGGTTGTCCCAACCCTTCATCGCCCGCTGGAAAACCGGCCATTGCCCGATGGCCAGTTCAATCGGGGCCAGCGCGCGCCCCATCAGGATCGAACCCGCAATCATCGCGCCGGGGGTTAGTTCGCCGATCAGAACCAGATAGGCCCCAAGGCCCAGCATTGCGGATTGCAGGAACAGACGGAAGGTCTTGGTCAATGTGCTGAACAATCCACCCGCGTCCGAGGCAGCAAGCGCTTGCGTCAGTGCCGTGTTGCGGGCTTTTTGCCAGCGCTGGAACGAGGCGTCTCGCATCCCCATCGACTGCACCATTTCAGCCTCGGACAGCATCTGACCCGAGATCTGCTCGGATTGGACAATGGCCATATTGGCATGGGCCGTCGGGCGTCGCGTGGTCATCTGGTTCAGAATGGCCAGCACGATCAGAAACAGCCCACCAGACAGGGCCAGATAGCCAAGCCAGGGATGGAACAGCAAAATCCCGGCCAGAAAGAACGGAGTCCACGGAATATCAAACAGCGCCATGAACGCGGGCGAGATCAGCAAGCGTTGTATGGATTCCAGATCGCGCAGACCCGTCGCGCTGTTGTCATCGGGCGCGATGGCCGATTTGCGGATAACGGCGTCGAACACGCGTTTGTCCAGGCGTGCCTGGAATCGCGACCCGATGCGGGCCATGATCCGGGCGCGCACAAAATCCAAAAGCCCCATCATTCCGTACAGAAAGGCCACGATCAACGTCAGCCCGAACAAGGTTTCAAAGGACCGGCTGCCAAGCACCCTGTCATAGACCTGCAACATATAGAGAGGCCCGGTCAGCATCAGCATATTCACGAAAAAGCTAAAGACCCCGGCGGCCCAGAACAACGCGCGGCTTTCTTTGCGGACAGAGCGAAGCTCGTCCAACCCTGCTTCTACTCGGGGGTTTTTCATGGGAAACGTGCTGCCATTAATCGTCTCGTCCCGGATGCGCGAAAATTTTCTCATTCATCCGCTTGGTTACCTTTGAGGCTGAATGATCTGTCGCTATATTGCCACAGATGGGGTTCATGCCGCTATGTGTGACTGGGTTTCGCTCAGTCTTCGTCTAAATAAAACACCGAAATTAATTTTGTGGAACAAAGTTGTGATGATAGAGCGATACAGGTCTTTCATTCGGCCTTCAATGGCGGCGTGTACCTTGGCGACAATTTTCGCCCTATCGGCATGTTCAACACCAGGCCCGGATTTTCCGGCCTCCGAGGTATACGACCCCTATGAAGAGGCCAACCGCAACACCCATGCCCTGAACAAGGCCATCGACAAGGCGGTTCTGCGCCCGGTGTCCAAGGCCTATGTCGCCGTTCTGCCCGAAGAGGCGGTGATCTCGGTCGGTAATTTCGCCGATAACCTTGGGGAGCCGTCCAGCGCCGTGAACCACCTGCTGCAAGGCGATTTGCGCGGCGTGACCCGCAACGTGACCCGGTTCGTGGTGAACTCGACGCTTGGATTTGGCGGCCTGTTCGATGCAGCCGCAGATCTGGGCGTGTACCCGGACGAGTCTGATTTTGGTGAAACGCTGCATGTCTGGGGCGCCCCAGAAGGCGCCTATGTCGAGCTGCCCTTGCTGGGCCCTTCGAACGAACGCGACACCGTCGGCAAAGTCGTCGGCTTCTTCACCGATCCGTTGGATTCGGTGCTGACGGTCCGGCAGAAAAATGTCGCCCGCTCGACCAAGGTGTTGAAACAGGTCGGCAATCGCGGGCGCTATGCCGATACGGTCAATTCCCTATTGTATGACAGTGCTGACAGCTATGCCCAGGGCCGATTGCTGGGCACGCAAAACCGGCGTCACGAACTGGGAATCCAGACCGAGGATACCTATATTGCTCCCGAAGACATAGATACCGAAGGTTTTTAAAATGTTGCCCTTGTCCCGCCGCACGTTTCTGGCCACCTCTGGTGCAACCCTGCTGGCTCCGACGGCCGCTTTGGCGCTGAATGATGCCCAGGCCAAAGGGCTCGTGAACGGCTTGGTTGGCGAAATCAATACCGTCATCGATTCCGGTAAATCCGAAACCGCGATGTACAAGGATTTCGAACGGATCTTCCGCAAATATGCGGATCTGTCCTATATCGCCGCCTATGCGATGGGGGTGGACGGTCGGCGCGCCACCAAGGCTCAGAAAAAGGCGTTTACCAATAATTTCACCGGATATGTCTCGCGCAAATACGGCAAACGCTTCCGTGAATTCATCGGCGGGCGCCTTGAAGTTCAAGGCGTGAAAAAGGTCAAAAGCTTCTACCAGGTGCGCACAATTGCCCATCTGCGTGGCGAGGCCCCCTTCGAGGTGGATTTCCACGTTTCGGATCGCACCGGCAAAGACCTGTTCTTCAACATGTATATCGAAGGCATCAACATGCTGCTGACCGAACGCGAAGAGATCGGCGCGATGCTGGATCGTCGCAAAGGCAATATCGACGCCCTGATCCGTGATTTGAAATCGGCGGGCTGATTGGCCACCAACGCGCTAAAACCAGCTTTTTCTTGGCCCAAATACCCCGGGGAGTCCGCGTCAGCGGACGGGGCAGAGCCCCACTCCCCTCTCTCTAAGCGCAGCCTTAGTGATTGGTGCCCAGCAGGTCGTCCAACAGCTTCTCGATCCCGCGTTTTGTCTTGTCGCGATCCGGTTTGGTCATGCGCGCCTCCGATCCTCCCTGCATCATCGGCAAGGGCGACACGGGAACACCTTCGTGAACGCGTTTCATGGTTTCGTGCCAGATCTCGGCGGGCAGGCCCGATCCGGTGACCCCGGTCAAGGGCGTGTTGTCGTCGTAACCCATCCAGACGCCCGCCACATAGTCCGCGCTAAAGCCGATGAACCAAGCGTCGCGCGCGGCTTGGGTCGTGCCCGTTTTGCCCGCGATCTGTCGGTCGGGCAGCACGGCGCGACGGCCTGTGCCCTCGGTTGCGGCGACATACATCATCCAGGTCAATTCTTCGGCGGCCTCTCGGCGGATCACGCGCTCTCCGATGCCCCCCGTGGCAGTCATCAGCGGGTCTCTGTCGCCCTGCATGCGCAGCTCTACCAGCCCATAGGGTTTGACCGAGCTCCCACCGTTCAAGATGCCCGCATAGGCGCCGGTCATCTCGATCAATGTGGATTCCGAGGCGCCAAGCGCCAGCGCAGGCCCCTGCGCCAGGTCTGATTCCAATCCAAAATCAGCGGCCACACGGCGCACGTTCTCCAGCCCCACCTCCTGCGCCATCTTCACCGCCGGGATGTTCAACGAGGTGCGCAGGGCCTCTTTCAGGGTCACACGGCCGTGGAATTTGCGGTCATAGTTCTGCGGCGTCCAGGGGCCAGAGCCGGGGATATTGATGGTGATTTCCTCGTCGACCACCACGTCATTCGAGGACCAGCCCATTTCCAGCGCGGTCGCATAAACAAAGGGTTTGAAGCTGGAACCCGTCTGACGCAAAGCCTGTGTTGCCCGGTTAAAGGCCCCGGCGACCTTGGTTTTACGTCCGCCCACCATGGCGCGCACGGCGCCATCGGCGCTCATGACAACAATGGCGGCCTGTGCCTTGGACCCTTCGCGCACCTTGTTCTCAAAGATATAGGCCAGCGCCTCTTCAGCAGCGGTTTGCAGGCGTTGATCCAGCGTGGTCTTGATCAACACGTCCGTGGAGGAATTGCGGGTAAAGAATTCCGGCCCCGAGGACATCACCCAATCCGCGAAATACCCACCGGCGCGGGCCTCGGCGGCTTCGGACAGCTGGGCAGGGTTGTCCAGTGCCTCTTGGGCGGCGCGGTCAGACAGATAGCCCTGTTCCTGCATCAGACCGATAACCACGCCTGCGCGGTTTTGCGATTTGATCAAGCTGTTGGTCGGCGCCAGGCTGGTCGGTGCCGTCAGCAGACCTGCCAGCATCGCGCCCTCGGCGGGGTTCAGCTGGGCGGCGGGTTTGCCAAAGAAACGCTGCGCGGCGGCCTCGGCCCCATAGGCGCCACCGCCCATATAGGCGCGGTTCAGATAGATACTGAGGATTTCGTCCTTGGTGTACTTGGTCTCCATCGCCAGGGCAAAGATCGCCTCTTTGCCTTTGCGCCATAGCGAGCCGCGCCGGCAGTCGGCCTCGTAGGCGGCTTCGCTTTTCCACTGGGTCTCGTCATACACCACGCCCAGACACAACAGTTTGGCGGTCTGCTGTGTGATGGTCGAGCCCCCGTGCCCCGACAAAGGCCCGCGCCCTTCGCGCAGGTTGATGCGCACGGCGCTGGCGATGCCGCGCGGGCTGAGGCCAAAATGGCGGTAGAATCGCTTGTCCTCGGTCGCGATCACCGCGTTTTTCAGGTGTGGCGAGACAGAATCAGCTGTGACAGCCCCGCCAAACGTGTCCCCGCGCCAGGCAAAGATCTTTTCGTCGCGATCCATCATCGTGACCGAGCCCTTGGCGCGCCCGTCCAGAAGCTCGGCAAGTGGGGGAAGGGTCGTATAGACATAGCCCACGGCCAGCGCGACCAGCACACAGCAGATCAGGCCAATACGCCAGGAAAACCCCCAGACCAGGCGGAAAACCCAACGAAACAGGGCCAAAATGGCTGCAATGACGGGATTGCGCTTGGGCTTCTTGGCCGCCGGTTTGCGTTTGGGCACCGGTTTTTTCTTGGCTGGTTTCTTGGGGGCGGGCTTGGCTTGCGGCTTTTTGGCCGCCGGTTTTGCAGCCTTTTTCCCGGACCCATACCGTTTGTCCGCAACCAAAGTTGGCTTCTTGCGCCGTAAATCACTCATGTCCTGCCCTGCCCGAGCCTGCTGTTTTGCGCATCATATCCCCTGCAATCGCGATTGTTGAGTTAATGATGTGTTCATATAGGCGTTTTTATTGTGCACACTTTTTGTGCAAATAATCATGTGCGATTAATTTTTAATCATTCCGACCTCAAAACAGTCGCATTTTTGGGCTGTTCCCTTCACGAACCGCCCAATCCTCGTGTTTTGCTGCGGGTGCAATCAGCGGGGGCTTCCCGCAGCATAACGACAAGGGGATCAAGGTGAAACTCATCATTGCTACGATCAAACCGTTCAAGCTGGAGGAGGTCCGTGAAGCACTGACCGACATCGGCGTGCGCGGCATGATGGTGACCGAAATCAAAGGTTTCGGCTCGCAGTCCGGCCACACTGAAATTTATCGCGGTGCAGAATACGCGGTGAACTTCGTGCCGAAAATCAAACTGGAAATCGTTGTGAATGCTTCGATGGCCGATCAGGTCGTTGAAACCATCACCAACACTGCCCGCACCGGCAAAATCGGCGACGGCAAGATTTTCGTGCTGGATGTCGCACAAGCAGTTCGCGTGCGTACCGGCGAATTGAACGATGACGCGCTGTAAGTCGCGCACGGGGGAAACTAAGGAAATGACTATGAACCTGACGAAAAAACTGGCCCTGGCCGCCGCGCTGACCGCGCTGCCCAGCCTGGGTCTTGCAGACGAAGGGCCGGTAGCGGGCGTGAACCCCTCGACGGACACCGTCTTCATCCTGAACTCGCTGCTGTTCCTGGTGGGCGGCTTCCTGGTGTTCTTCATGGCCGCTGGTTTTGCCATGCTGGAAGCCGGCCTGGTGCGTTCGAAAAACGTTGCCATGCAGCTGACCAAAAACATGGCGCTGTTCGGTCTGGCCGCCATCTTCTACTACCTGATCGGTTATAACCTGATGTACCCGCTGGGCACCTGGTCGGTCGAAGGTATCCTGTCCGGCGTTTGGGGCCCTGGTGTCCTGGAAGCCGTTGGCGTAACTGCTGATGCAGCCGACGATTATTCCTATGCGTCGACCGGTTCGGACTTCTTCTTCCAGCTGATGTTCTGTGCCGCGACTGCCTCGATCGTTTCG
Source organism: Thalassovita sp. ABM4_323 (assembly GCF_056158665.1). Classification (NCBI taxonomy): domain Bacteria; kingdom Pseudomonadati; phylum Pseudomonadota; class Alphaproteobacteria; order Rhodobacterales; family Roseobacteraceae; genus Thalassovita; species Thalassovita sp. ABM4_323. Next base: position 1,127,139 of record NZ_JBSWTS010000007.1, read on the forward strand.
GGCACCCTGGCCGAGCGTATCAAGCTGTGGCCCTTCCTGATCTTCACCATCATCCTGACGGCCATCATCTACCCGTTCACCGCATCGTGGACCTGGGGCGGCGGTTTCGTTGGCGAAGCTGGCTTCTCGGACTTCGCTGGTTCGACCATCGTGCACTCGGTCGGCGGCTGGGCTGCTCTGACTGGCGCCATCATCCTGGGCCCGCGTCTGGGTAAATACAAAGATGGCAAAACCATCCCGATGCCCGGTTCGAACCTGACTCTGGCAACTCTGGGTACATTCATCCTGTGGCTGGGTTGGTTCGGCTTCAACGGTGGTTCGCAGCTGGCCATGGGCTCGGTTGGTGACGTTGCCGACGTGTCGCGTATCTTCTCGAACACCAACACTGCAGCAGCAGGCGGCGCTATCGCAGCCCTGATCCTGACGCAGATCCTGTACAAAAAGCCTGACCTGACCATGGTGCTGAACGGCGCGCTGGCTGGCCTGGTGTCGATCACCGCAGAGCCGCTGACCCCCACCCTGGGCGCAGCAACCCTGATCGGTGCAGTCGGCGGTGTGATCGTGGTCTTCGCGGTTCCGATGCTGGACAAGCTGAAAATCGACGACGTGGTTGGCGCCATCCCGGTCCACCTGATCGCCGGTATCTGGGGCACCATCGCTGTTGTCTTCACCAACGGTGACGCAACCATCGGTGCTCAGCTGTACGGTATCATCGTCATCGGCGCGGCCACTGTGGTCATGTCGGCAGTCGTCTGGTTCATCCTGAAAATGGTCATGGGCCTGCGTGTTGACGAAGAAACCGAGATCAACGGTCTGGATATGGCCGAGCTGGGTATGGAAGCATACCCCGAGTTCTCCAAAGGCTGATTTTCCTTCCTATCAGCTTGAAACCTGCCCGGGCGTCCTGCGCCCGGGCTTTTTCTTTGGTCTGCGCCCCTCGTGAACAAAGCGTGAAATCCCGTTGGCAGAATTGGCGCAGGCTATGCTACAGGTTGGGGTATGTCTCAGCCAAACCCCAAGATATCCACAGATCAGCCCGTCATTCGGCAACTAGACGACGCTGCGATCAACCGGATCGCCGCTGGTGAGGTGGTCGAGCGCCCCGCCTCGGCCGTGAAAGAGCTGGTTGAGAACGCGCTGGATGCCGGGGCCCGCCGGATTGATATTTCCATCGCTGACGGGGGTAAGACGCTGATCAAGGTCACCGACGATGGTTGCGGCATCGCGCCCGAGCAGTTGCCGCTGGCCTTGTCGCGCCATGCGACCTCGAAGATCGACGGTACCGACCTGCTGAACATCCACAGTTTCGGGTTTCGGGGCGAGGCGCTGCCCTCGTTGGGGGCTGTTGGACGGCTGACCATCACCAGTCGTGTGGCCGGGCAGGACGCCGCTCAAATCGCCGTGGCTGGCGGAGAGATGTCGCCCGTGAAACCCGCAGCCCTGACCAGCGGCACTGTGGTGGAACTGCGCGATCTGTTCTATGCCACGCCCGCCCGTTTGAAATTCCTGCGCACGGACCGGGCCGAGATGCAGACCATCACCGACACCGTCAAACGTCTGGCCATGGCGGAACCTGTCGTGGGCTTCACCCTGCGCGATGTCTCGGGCGGCGGCGAGGGCCGCGTGACCTTCCGTGCAGATCCAGAAAGCGGCGATCTGTTCGATGCGCTCCATGGCCGGTTGGCCCGTATTTTGGGCGCCGAGTTCGCCGAGAATTCGCTGAAGATCGACGCCGAGCGTGAAGGTTTCCTGCTGACTGGCTATGCCGCGCTGCCGACGTATTCGCGCGGCTCGTCCGTGGCGCAGTTCCTGTTCGTCAATGGCCGTCCCGTGCGGGACAAGCTGCTGTATGGTGCGCTGAAGGGCGCGTATTTCGACTTCCTCAGCCGCGACCGTCACCCCGCCGCCGCCCTGTTCATCGAATGCGATTCCCACAAGGTGGACGTAAACGTGCATCCAGCGAAATCCGAGGTCCGGTTCCGTGATCCCGGCGTGGTGCGCGGGCTGATCGTGTCTGCGCTGCGTCATGCGTTGGCCGAGGCCGGGCACCGTGCCTCGACCACCGTTGCGAATGCCACCTTGGGCGCTTTCCGGCCCGAACCGGTGGAGGCCCTGGCGCGAGTTTACCAGATGGATCGGCCCTCGATGGGGGCGATGCGCGCCAGTTATCAGGCGCAGGCGCCCGCGCCGGGCTTTGCCGATCTGGGCGATGCCTACAGCGCCCGCGTCGAAGAGGTGATCGAGACCCCCGAAGAAACCCCGCTGGAGCGGCTGCCGTTGGGGGCTGCCCGCGCGCAGGTGCATGAAAACTATATCATCGCACAGACGGAAACCGGCATGGTCATCGTGGACCAGCACGCTGCGCATGAACGGCTGGTCTATGAAAAGCTAAAGGCGCAGATGGCCGAGAACGGCGTGGCATCGCAAGCGCTTTTGATCCCCGAAATTGTCGAGCTTTCCGAGGGCGATTGCACCCGCATTCTGGACCTGTCTGAGGACCTGCAGAAACTGGGCCTGTTCATCGAGCCCTTCGGTGGTGGCGCGCTGGCTGTGCGCGAAACCCCTGCCATTCTGGGCGAGGTGAACGCCCGCGCCATGATCCTGGACATTCTGGACGAGCTGGCCGATCTGGGCAGCAGTCAGACCGTGCAAGCCCGGATCGAGGCGATCCTGTCGCGCGTGGCCTGCCATGGCTCGATCCGCTCGGGTCGTCGGATGCGCGCCGAGGAAATGAATGCCCTGCTGCGCGAGATGGAGGCCACGCCTCATTCCGGCCAATGCAACCACGGCCGCCCCACCTATGTGGAGCTGCGGCTTGCCGATATTGAACGCCTATTTGGACGGACAACATGACGATCAACGGACAGACCTATGACCTGAGCGATCCTTTGACGATGGCTCTGTTGGCGGGTGGTGCCGTCGTGCTGTTGATCGTGATCCTGCTGATCATGGCTGTGCGCGCTGCTGGACAATCCGCTCGCATGGCCGCGCCGCTGTCGCAACAGATGCAGCACTTGGGCCAGCGTGTGCAGATGCTGTCGGACGGGCAGCAGCAGCTTGCCGGAGGTTTGACCCATGTGTCCGAGGCGCAGGCGGCCTCGCAATCCAATATGTTGCAATTGATGGAAAAGCGGCTGGCGCAGGTGAATCATAACATGACCGAGAACCTGCAAGGCTCGGCCCGGCGCACGGCGCATTCCTTGGGTGAATTGCAGCAACGCTTGCAGGCCATCGACAAGGCGCAGGACAATATCACCAAGCTGTCGGGCGATGTGCTGAGCTTGCAGGACATCCTGTCGAACAAACAAACGCGCGGGGCCTTTGGCGAAATCCAGCTGCGCGATATCGTGTCCAAAGCGCTGCCCGCGGACAGCTTTACCTGGCAGGCGACCCTGTCCAACGGCAGGCGTGCCGACTGCCTGATCCATCTGCCCAACCCGCCGGGCCCCATCGTGATCGACAGTAAATTCCCGCTGGAACCTTACGAGGCGCTGATCCGCTCGGAAACGCAGGACCAGTTCAACCGCGCGGCCACGATGCTGCGTCAGGCCGTGCGCACCCATATCAAGGCGATTTCGGAAAAGTACCTGATCGAGGGCGAAACCGCCGATGGTGCGTTGATGTTCCTGCCCTCCGAGGCCGTCTATGCCGAGCTGCACTCGCGCTTCCCCGAACTTGTGCGTGAAGGGTTCGACAAACGGGTCTGGATCGTGTCGCCCACGACTTGCATGGCCACGCTGAATACGATGCGCGCGATCCTGAAAGACGCTCGAATGCGCGAGCAGGCCGGGGCCATTCGCAAAGAACTGGCCCTGCTATTCGCCGATGTGGAGCGTCTGGGCACGCGGGTGGAAAACCTGGACCGGCATTTCGGGCAGGCGGCCAAGGATATCTCGGAAATCAAGATCAGCGCGGACAAGGCTGGCCGCCGTGCCCGCCGTCTGGACAATTTCGACTTCGAGGAATTGGCCCCCGAAGCCGAGCAGCCCGTGGTTCGCATCGACCGCCCCAAGGGCGCCTAGGCGTCTTTGCCCCAGATCAAGGCGCGTCAGCGCTGATCGGGCCACTGTGCGGTGACTAAGCGCAGACAGGAGAGCACCGATGCTACAGATCAATTTGACCAAAGTCGCCAATGTCATCCTGATGGCCCGCGAACTGGACCGCGCCGAAGGAGAGCTGCGCGCTTTTCTGGATCGGCTGACCGAAGAAGAACAAGTGGATCTGGTCGCCGTGATGTGGATCGGACGCGACAGCTTTGATGCAGACGAATTCGAAGAGGCCCGCGCCACCGCCATTGCCGAGGCCACGGTGCCCACGCCCGACTATTTGATTGGCACGCCGCATCTGTCGGATCACCTTGAAACCGGGCTGGAAGCCCTGGGTCTGTCTGTCCAAGACGAAGAAGATGACCTGATCCGCGGCGGCTGACGCCCAAGGTTAGAATTCCCCGAATTCAAGACGCGAAATTTCACGTGTCCTCGCGATGCGCGTGAGAAGGCGTGAAAATCGGGGCGTTTTCCCGCTGCAATGCAGCAATTTTTCTGAGATTTCAGAGGCTTGCCTGCTCACGCGTTTGTGTCGTGCGGAAATGCAGAGTAGTCCTGAATTTTCGCACGTATTTCAGAGGGTTGCGCCCCTTGAGGACGCGCCTTTCCGGCCCCATTTCGGGTTCAGATCGAACGAGCGATCACCCAAACCGGAAAGGAAATACACAATGAAATATGCAATCATCACCGCTATCGCTGCCTTTGGCTTTGCTGCTCCTGCTGTTGCGCAGAACGTTGATGGCGATGCCATCGTCATGACCCGCAGCGTTCCCGCTGAAACCGTTTTTGGCCCCGCTGACTCGGGCGAGCGTTTCAACGAAGTCAACGTGACCTTCGGCGAACAGATCGTGCAAAGCCTGGGCATCACCGATACGCCTGCCGTTAGCGACCTGACCACTGCCTATGTCTTTGATGGCGCTGCCGACACCGGCAACATCGAATTCCCCGCATACTAAGCACTATGCGGAACAAAAGATGCGCCTGCCACTCCCAGCAGGCGCATCTATGATTCTTGGCTGGTGCGAAGGATCAAAGATGATCGACGATGGCCAGATGTTGAGCCAGAGTGTCGATCTCGGCCAACCATTGTTTCACCAATTTCGGATCTGACGGCGCAGCGCTGACACCTGCGGGAATTGCACGCCTGGCCACCGCCTGAACCGCGAGCGAAACGGGCACAGAGACCAAACGCGCCATGGCAGTGCCGTCAGCATCGCCCCAGGCATCCATCGTGTAGGTCTGATGCCAGACGGGCTGTTCATTGTTTTCAGCCTTCAGGCTGACACACATCACCACTCGGTCGGGTTCCCCATCGTCATAGGCGTTTTCGGCCCAGAACTGATCGGACATTTCGGCCAGGCGGGTCTCGCCCGCGTCCCCCTTCAGCGTTTCGATTTCGGCGAAGACATCCGCCCAGGCCTCGGCCCATCCTCTCAACCGCAATGTGCCGCGCACGAATTCTTTGACCTGCCAATCCGGGTTGAACTTGTAGTCGGCCATAAAGGGCAGGGAATCCCGGTTCGGGTAGACCTCGAACGTTTCAGGCGCGGGCAGCGGAGCGTCGTAGCGGCTGATCGCATCCCATGGCCGGTTCACGTCCAGTTGCGTGAAATCGCGGATCGAGCGCGAGGGCGACCGTAATGCCTTGAGCACGCCCAAAGGCGACCAGCTGAATTTATAGCGGAAAGGATTGGGATGTTTGGGAATGCCGCCGCAGTAAGAAATGAACGACAGTGTGTTGCCGGCGTCATAGGCGCTCGAGGCTCGGTAGGCTGCGACCAGTTCATGCGCCATCAGATGATCGATGCCAGGGTCCAGCCCGACCTCGTTCACAAAACACAGCCCCTTGTCGCGGGCTGCACCATCCAAAGCACGCATTTCCGGTGAGATATACGAGGACGACACGAAATGCGCCCCTTTGGTCAGGCAAAGCTGTGCCAGGGGGACATGCCAATCCCCCGGCAGCATGGACACAACGATGTCCTCGGGGCTCAGCGCATCGCTGAGCGCGTCGATATCAAAGGCGCGGATATCGTCGGTAAGGTCCCCTACAGCCTCGGTTGCTTTGGCGGTCGTGCGGTTCCACACAGTGACGGCGTCATCCGCTTGCAACAGGCGGCGCAGACCGGGAATGGCCGACAGGCCGGTGCCGCACCAATGAATGGTCATGTGGGCTCTCCTTTGTGGTCAGAGAGTTTCGATATGGTCGCGAAACACAGCCTCGGCGCGGCCCCAAACACCATCCGTCAGTGCATCCAGTGTCAGCAACGAGGGCAAAAGCTGCGCGGCATAATCCTGCGAGCTTTCAACCGGCAACATCGAGGGCAAATTGTCAATTGCCATCACGTCCATCACCGGGGCCTCGGCGACCCGCAGCGCAGGCGCCTCCCAGGTGGTGACGCGGTCATAGACCGGCACCGGATTATAGTCGCTGTCAGGGTCACAGGCGACATCGCCGATCGCGGTCAGGGCTCGTGGCGCATCCAGGGCATCACGCGGGACGAAAACAGGCGTGCCCGGACGGGCAAAGATACAGTTCAGGAACAGGTCGTGTTCCAGAATTTCGGGGAAGGGGCCTCCGCTGGCGGTTTCGGCCATGTCCCATTTGGTGACATCAACACCCATAGCGCTGCACAGATCCGCCGCGCCGGTGCCCACGCGGCCCAGGGCACCGATCACGATGGCGCGCGGACGATCAGCGCCAATGGCATTCAATTCCTGGCTCAGCTCAGCGTTCAGGGCATCCTTGTTGGGATAGACCCCGACAGGGCCGCAGATTTCACCGCGCTGCTGGGCCGCCCATGTTTTCAGTGTCACCGCTGCGCCCGCATAGCCCGCCCAATAGCCAAACGCGGCGACCCGGCGACCGCTTTCATCAACCAGATATTCCAGATCATAGAGCGTGCCGCCACCGGCCTTGAACCGTTCCAGCAGCGCGCGACCCGAATGCTGCCCCTTGAAGGCATGGCCAAACATGATGTGTTTGTGTGGCAGGGGCGTGCCGTCTTCGGGCAGTTCTTTCAGACCAAAGATAATCGCGTCCAGTGGCGCGTCGGGCCAGCTGTTTTCCGGCGCGATGTCTGCGCCGGCATCAATGTAGCCCTGCAAAGGGATTGCACGGGTCTGGCTTTGTTCGAGAGTCACCCGCATACCGGCATCAATCAGTGCCTTTGCGCCTTCGGGCGTCAGGCCGACGCGGTCTTCGTTGGCGCGTTGTTCGGCGCGAACCCAAAGATGTGTCATGGCTGCTTCCTTTGATTACAGATGCGTTTGAGCAAACTGGCGGTCGGGGCGATCCAGATGCGGGATGGCGTTGAATTGCGTCATGCTCAGGTCGTCCCCGATCCGGTGCAACCGGTGCATCGAGGTGTTCATGATCGCCATGCAGGTGCGCGAAAAGGCTGTTACATCCAGCCGCATGGCCTGTTTGAAACACATGCCGATCAACCCGCCCGAGGTCACAACCAAAGAGGGCCCGCGACCCTGATCAATGTCCAGAATGGCCTCCCAGACGCGAGTTTCGAATTGTTGGAATGTCTCGTAGGGGTCCTGGATCTCGCCCGCCTGCCATTTGGCCAGCATCATCGGCATATAGGTCACGAAATCCTCGCGGTTTTCGGGCAGGGGGATGCCCTGCTGATCCAGCAAAAGATTGGCGAGTGTGAAGAACTCCATCTCGTTCAGGCGCGGGTCCTGAATGATCTCGGCGCGGGTATGGGCGCGCATCTCCTCGGCCGTTTGGCGATGGCGGCGCAGGGTGCCGCAGTAGACGCGCTCGAAATGCTCGCCCGTGTCGTCCAGGTGATCGCCCAGCCATTTGGCTTGCTGGCGGCCCAGATCGCTGAGATTGTCATAGCTGTCTTCGTCCTGGGCGCCGGTGTTGGCCTGGCCGTGACGAATAAGAGTAATGGTGGACATGGGCGCTCCGGCTTTGCTTGGGACAGGGGTAGGCAAAGCCAGAGCAAGGTTCAAGCGTCGTTGATCAAACTGACGCTAAGTTCGGTGCGATCAAGCCAGCAGAATGATCGAAGATTCCCCGATGCTGCGGCGTTTGTCATGCAGCGCGGCCAGCTCTGAATCCTCGAACCAGTTCATCGCGCTTTCGCGATCCGGGAAGGACAGAATGCCCGCCATGTCGGGTTCGTTGACCGGGCCCTCGAGTTTCGTGGGTTCGGGCACCACGGTGACGAATCCACCACCGTGTTTGGCCAGCGCATCGCCTGCTTTCTCGCGATAGGCCAGCATGGCGTCGTGGTCGGTGACTTTCAGATGAACGAATGCATAGATCATTTGGTCTCTCCTATGTTGATGACCGGAAAATGGGTGGGGTCGTGTGCAAATAAAACGCGTGTATTTGCGTGTTAGACATGCAAAAATGCATGCTATGGAGATATCCTGGGATGATCTGCGCACGGTTCTGGCCGTGGTTCGCGGTGGGACGCTGGCCAAGGCGTCCCAAGCGCTGGGCGTGAACTATACAACGGTAGCGCGCCGGGTGTCCCGGGCCGAGGCCGCGCTGAACACGCGCCTATTTGATCGGCTGGCGGATGGGTATCACCCGACCCAAGCCGGGCTGGCCGTGGCGCGCCGGGCCGAGGCGATGGACGCGCAAAGTCAGGATTTGCTGCGCGAGGTGTCCAGCTTGCAAGAGGACGTCGCGGGCCCCTTGGTGGTAACCGCGCCGCAACTGCTGATCGCCTCGCATCTGCATCAGGTGATCGCGGATTTCATGCGCGCCTATCCCCGGGTTGATCTGACGGTGCGGGCCACGAATGACCTGTTGGATCTGAATCGGCGCGAGGCGGACCTGGCCATACGCATTCAGCGCAATCCGCACGAAACACTTGTGGGGCAAAGGCTGGCCGCGCAGCAAACTGCGGCCTTAGCCTCGGCTGATCTGGCCCAAAAGATAGAGGCAGGTGAAAACTGGGGCTGGCTGGGCTTCACCAACTGGACGCAGCCTCCGCAGGCCTCGTTGCACCGCCATCCGGATGCACCGATCCTGCTGCGTTTTGACGACATGATTGCGGTGATCGCTGCGGCCAAAGCGGGGATGGGCGTTGCCCGGATGCCGTTGTTTGTGGGGCGCGCAAACGGGTTGCGGCAGGTCGATGTGATGGAGCCTCAGGACTATGCCGATATCTGGGCGCTTTCGCACCGCGATATCGCGCGCATCCCCAAGGTCCAGGCGTTTCGCGACATGCTGATCCCATTTTTTCGGGCGCATCGACAGGATTTCGTGGATCAGGCGCGGGAATAGCCGCGTTTTAGGGTGCGGTTGCGCACTTTGTCGGCGGCCTCAGAGGCCTTGCGCAAGCTGTGATAGATATCTATCCGCGACACCCCGCGCCCGCCCTTCAGGCCCCATTCACGCAGCAAGGAAACCTCCTCGAACAGGTTATAGCAGAGTTCCACACGGTAATATCTGGCGCGCCCGGTCTTGGGACAGTCGCGGTACATCAAGCAGCTGAGCATACCCAAGCGTATCGTGCCGCCGAATTGGGTGCAAGTGGGTAAGGTGCTGGTCTGATTAGCGAAAAGTTAACGCCAATCCACATCGCCCAGGAAAATATAGCCCGCGCCGTAGATCGTTTTGATCAGACGCGGGTTTTTCGGGTCTTCCTTTAGCTTGGTCCGCAGGCGTGAAATGCGCACATCCATCGCCCGGTCAAAGCTTTCGCCCGCCGCGCCGCCCAGCGTTTCCTGCATCAACGCGCGGGAAATCAGCCGTTTGGGGCGTTCCAGAAACAAGCGCAACACCTCGCCTTCGGCATGTGAAAACGGGGTTTCGGCGCCGGTGTCGTCCTCCAGGATATAGCGATCGAAATGGGCGCTCCAGCCATTGAAAACGGCGGTGTTCCCGGTTTGAGGGGCAGGTTTGTCACGGCGCAAACGGGCACGGATGCGGGCCACCACCTCGGAGGGCTCGAAGGGCTTGATGATATAGTCATCGGCCCCCAACTCCAGCCCCGTTACGCGATCCTGCACCTGCGCGCGCCCGGAAATGATGATGACGATCGCCCCCTGTTCCAGCGCCAGACGGTGGACCAGCGTCAGCCCGTCGCGATCAGGCAAGGACAGATCGACCAGGCAGACATCGGGCGTGGAGGTTTTCAGCGAGGCTTCGAATTCGGTCGCGCGGGCAAAGCTCATGGTGCGAAACCCGGCCTCTTCCAAGGCAACCGACAACATCGAGCGGATCGCAGGTTCGTCATCAAGGATTGAAACAAGAGGTGTCTGGGTCATGGTGTCGGCGGTTTGGTCAGAAACAAGGTGGCCAGCTGAGCCTGGGAAAAGGGTTTGGGCAAAACTGGGGCTAAATGGGTGGCAGCGCGAAACAGGTCGTGATCCGGCGCCAGCGAGGTCATGAGGTAACAGGGCGGATGCCCATTGGGAAGGGCACGCAGGAAATCGACGCCCGTCATCTCTCCGGCCAGCGAGATATCGGACAGGATGCGTGTGATCTCGGGCAGCTCGGATTGCAGGATCAGGGCCTCTTCGGCGGACGAGGCCTCGATCACCGTATGCCCCAGATCGGTGAGCATTTCACGTATGCCAGTGCGCAGGTCGGGGCTGTCCTCGACCAGCAATACAAGGCCCGGTTTGGCGATGGTGTCGACGACCCGCAGCGGCAAGCGCAGGATCACTTGCCCGCCGCCGTCCTCGGTATTGCCAAGCCGCACGCGCCCCCCGGCCAGTTTGGTCATGTCATAGACCATCGCCAGCCCCAGCCCGGACCCTTCACCGCCCTTGGTGGTGAAAAACGGCTGCAATGCATTTTCCAGCGCGGCCTCGGAAAACCCAGGGCCGTCATCCATCACGGCGAACTCGATCCAGACACCTTGCACGGGTGATACTGTCAGGGTGATCTTGCCTGTGCCACCGCAGGCATCGCGCGCGTTCAGGATCAGGTTCAGCAGGCTGTCTTGCAACATGCCCGTGTCCAACAGCAGAGTATCGTCGCGCACCAGATTGTTGATATGCAGCCGCATCGTGTCGGGTAGGGCGGGCAGCGCCAGAGTTTTCATGTCTCGCAACAGCGCAGACAGGCTGGCCGGTTGCGGGTTCCAGTCGCGCGCGCCGGTGATGTCGGCCAAACGGTTCAGCAAGGTGCCCCCGCGCTGGGCTGCCGACAACGAGGCCTTGACCAGTGCGCGCGCCGGGGCGGGCAGCTCCATCTTTTGCAACCGGCTTTGGCTGCCCAGCATGATCGTCAGCAGGTTCGAAAAATCATGTGCCAGCCCGCTGGTCAGCTGCGCGGCCATTTCGCGGCGGCGAGTCTGTTGCAGGGCGGCGCGCGATTGCGTTTCCTCGGTGATGTCCATCGACATGATATAGACCCCCGCGACAGCCCCTGAACTATGGGACTGATCAGGGGTAAAAGAGACGCGGATTTGTCGGCTGCTTTGTTCGTCGTTGAATTCGAACACGGATGAGGACCCGTCAAAGGCACTGTCCAGATGGGGTTGGATGGCCTCGTAGGCGGCCTCGCCCAACGCATCGCCGATAAACATGCCCACGATGTCCAATGGCCGCCCCGGCATCACCGCAGATAAGCGCCGGTTCGAGTAGGTATAGCACCGATCCGGCCCCACATGGGCGATATGAGCGGGCATCATTTCAGTGGTCAGACGGGTGCGCGCCTCGATTTCGGTCAGGCTGCGCTTGGCCTCTTCCAGGGCACCGATGGTTGATTCCAGTTTGCGGTTTGCGGTGGACAGTTCCTCGGCATAGGCCAGCACCTTGTCGGTCAGCTCCTCGGACCGGGCGCGCAGCAGTTCCTCTTGTTTCTTGATCCGGGTGATGTCGGTATACACGGCGACCCAGCCGCCCTGGGGCAGCGGGCTGCCTTCGATCGAGATGCGCTGACCGTTCGGGCGGGTGCGTTCCAGATAGTGCGGCGCAAACGCCAGCGCCTGTTCAACCCGCTGCTGAACCACCTGATCGCCGTTGGTTTCGTCGCCGTATTCACCGCGTTCGGTAAGATAGCGGATCGTGTCCTCGAAACTGGCGCCGGGGGTCACCAATTCGTCGGGCAGATCGAACATCTCGCGAAACCGTCGGTTGCATACGACCAGATTCAGCTCGTTGTCATAAATCGAGAGCGCCTGCTGAATCAGATTCAGCCCGGCCATCGTCAAGGTGCGCGTATCGCGAAACAAGATTGGCACTCCTTTGTGTAACTTGCTGAAACTGAACGGTAATTGGCCTGTTTAGCCCCGCGTGCAACGGGCAGAAAATCCCGTGTTTCCCTACTGTTACCGCCATTTGTGACAAAGAAATAGACCCTGTTACAATTTGTAACGATTGGGAAATGTTCACGAAAAAGTTGACCGCGAAAGATTAGTGCGCACCCTAGCAAGCGGGAGAATCGTCGTTCGCAGGCTGCACAGGCCACCAAGAACGGCCATTTGGGAGGAACAGATTTGGCACAGTCGTCACAGGCTGCCGGTGGACTTGCGTCCATCCCGGCGCTTTTGCAGCGTAACGCCACCGAGTTCGGGGATCGCCCCGCATATCGGGAAAAAGAGTTCGGCATCTGGCAGAGCTGGACGTGGAGCGAGGCAAAGCGCGAGATCAACAATCTTGCGCGCGGTCTTATCAACATGGGCGTGAACGAGGGCGATTTCATCGCCATCATCGGACGTAACCGCCCGCATTTCTATTGGTCGATGGTGGCCGCGCAGTCCGTTGGTGCCGTGCCCGTGCCGCTGTATCAGGACAGCGCCGCCGAAGAGATGGCCTATGTGCTGGATCACTGCGGGGCGCGCTTCATCATCGCCGAAGATCAGGAACAGGTCGACAAGGTGATCGAGGTGCAGGACCGCCTGCATCAGTTCGAACACATGATCTATGTCGATCCGCGCGGGATGCGCAAATACGACCACACGCAGTTGCATGAATTCAGCCATGTGCAGGAACAGGGCTTTGCCGCCCGTGACGAGCTGACGCCGGAACTGGACCGCCGCAAGGCCAAGCTGGATTACGATACGCAATGCGTGATGTTGTATACCTCGGGGACGACGGGCAAGCCCAAGGGCGTGGTTCTGTCCAACCGCAATGTGATCGAAAGCGCCAAGAACTCGTCCGAGTTCGATCATCTGGCGATTGACGAGGAAATCCTGGCCTATCTGCCGATGGCCTGGGTGGGTGATTTCATCTTCTCGGTCGGGCAGGCCTATTGGACGGGCTTCTGCGTGAACTGCCCCGAAAGCGCCGAGACCATGGGAACAGACCTGCGCGAAATCGGGCCGACCTATTATTTCGCCCCGCCGCGCGTGTTTGAAACCCAGCTGACCAACGTGATGATCCGGATGGAGGACGCGGGCAAGTTCAAGAAGCGCCTGTTCGATATCTTCATGGCCCACGCCAAAAAGGTCGGTCCCGCCATTCTGGATGGCAAACCCGTCGGCGCCTGGGATCGGTTCAAGTATTTCCTGGGCGATCTGTTCATTTATGGCCCGCTGAAGAACACGCTGGGCTTTTCGAACGTGCGGATCGGCTATACCGCAGGCGAGGCGATCGGCCCCGAGATTTTCGAATTCTACCGCTCGCTCGGGATTAACCTGAAACAGCTGTACGGCCAGACTGAGGCAACTGTTTTCATCACGCAGCAGCCCGACGGCGAAGTGCGCAATGACACGGTGGGTGTGCCCTCGCCCGGAGTTGAACTGCGGATCGATGACAATGGTGAAGTGTATTATCGCAGCCCCGGCGTGTTCGAATCCTACTACAAGAACCCGGAAAGCACCGCCTCGACCAAGGACCCCGAAGGCTGGGTTGCCACCGGGGATGCGGGCTTTGTCGAGCCTGACACCGGCCATCTGCGGATCATCGACCGCGCCAAGGATGTTGGTAAAATGGCCGATGGCAGCATGTTCGCGCCCAAATATGTCGAGAACAAGCTGAAGTTCTTTCCCAATGTGCTGGAGGCCGTTCTGTTCGGCAATGGCCGCGACAAGTGCATGGCCTTCATCAACATCGACATGAGCGCCGTTGGCAACTGGGCCGAGCGCAACAACATCGCCTATTCCAGTTATCAGGAACTGGCGGGGCATCCCAAGGTTCTGGAAACCATCAAGGAGCATGTCGAAGAGGTGAACCGCTCGGTCGCCGAGGACGAGATGTTGTCGGGCTGTCAGATCCACCGTTTCCTGGTTCTGCACAAGGAACTGGACGCGGATGACGGCGAAATGACCCGCACCCGCAAGGTGCGCCGCCGGATCGTCGAAGAGAAATTCGATGACCTGATTGGCGCTCTGTATGACGGCAAAGACGAAATCTACACCACCACCGAAGTGACTTACGAGGACGGCCGCAAGGGCTCGATCAGCGCCACGCTGCAATTGATCGACGCCACCGTCGCACCGGTGACAACGCAGAAGGTGGCCGCAGAATGAACCAGGTTATGCAAGAAGAAGGTTACGTCACCGCAGACGGTCGCAAAATCGGCGGCACCCTGATGGAGATGAAGAACATCACGCTGCGTTTTGGCGGGGTGAAGGCGATCACCGACATCAGCTTTGACATCAAGGAAGGTGAAATTCGCGCCATCATCGGCCCGAACGGCGCGGGGAAATCCTCGATGCTGAACGTGATCTCAGGGTTCTATATCCCTCAGGAAGGCGAGGTCTGGTTCAAGGGCGCGCGCCGTCCGCAGATGCGCCCCTATGAGGTCGCGCGTCAGGGGATTGCCCGAACCTTTCAGAACATCGCTCTGTTCGAAGGGATGACCGTGCTGGATAACGTGATGACTGGCCGGTTGAACTACATGAACACCAATATTTTCCAGCAAGCCATGTGGAAAGGCAAAGCGGAGAAAGAAGAGGTGGAAAACCGCGAGGTTGTTGAGAAGATCATCGACTTTCTGGAAATTCAGTCGATCCGCAAAACGCCGGTTGCGCGTCTGCCTTACGGTCTGAAGAAACGGGTCGAACTGGCCCGCGCGCTGGCGGCGGAACCGATGCTGCTGCTGCTGGACGAACCCATGGCCGGCATGAACGTCGAGGAAAAAGAGGACATGAGCCGCTTTATCTTGGATGTGAACGATGAATTCGGCACCACCATCGCCCTGATTGAACACGACATGGGCGTTGTGATGGATCTGTCCGACCGCGTCGTGGTGATGGATTACGGCAAGAAAATCGGCGACGGCACCCCTGACGAGGTGCGCAACAATCAGGACGTCATCGACGCCTATCTGGGGGTGAGCCATGACTAAGTCCTTCAAGAATATTCAAAGCGGAGGCCAAGCCAATGCCTGAACAACTCCTTTACGGCACCGAGGTTGTCCTGAACGGTCTGATGGCCGGTGTGCTTTATGCGCTTGTCGCGCTGGGCTTTGTGCTGATCTACAAGGCCTCGGGAATTTTCAACTATGCTCAAGGGGTTATGGCCCTGTTCGCCGCGCTGACGCTGGTTGGGATCATGGAGGGTCAGGTGCCCTTTGCCCACCTGATCAACGTAATTTTCGGGACCGAGGTCCACCACTTCGGCTGGAACGTCCCTGCCGTGTTGGCGATCATCCTGACCATGGCGGTTATGGTGTTCCTGGCCTGGGCCGTGAACCATTTCGTGATGCGCCACCTTGTGAACCAGGAACCGATCATCCTGTTTATGGCCACCATCGGTCTGGCCTATTTCATGGAAGGCGTCGGTGACCTGATGTGGGGATCCGACATCAAGACACTGGACGTGGGCCTGCCGCAAGGCGGTAGCCTGTGGATCGAGGAAAACACCCAGTGGCTGGGTTTTGGCAACGATCGTTTCTACGGCTTCTTCCTGGACAAACTGGACATGATCGCAACCGTTGTCGCCGCCATTCTGGTGATCGCCCTGGTGCTGTTCAGTCAGTACACCAAACAAGGCCGCGCCATGCGCGCTGTGGCGGATGATCACCAGGCGGCGCTGTCTGTCGGCATCTCGCTGAACTTCATCTGGGTGATGGTCTGGTCGGTCGCTGGGTTCGTGGCGTTGGTCGCGGGCATCATGTGGGGCGCCAAATCGGGCGTGCAGTTCAGCCTGTCCCTGATCGCGCTCAAGGCCTTGCCGGTGCTGATGCTGGGCGGCTTTACCTCGATCCCGGGGGCCATCGTGGGTGGTCTGATCATCGGCGTGGGTGAAAAACTGTTCGAATTCGCGATCGGCCCCTATATCGGCGGCGCCACTGAAAACTGGTTCGCCTATGTTCTGGCGCTGGTGTTCCTGGTGTTCCGTCCTCAGGGCCTGTTCGGCGAAAAAATCATCGAGAGGGTCTGACCATGAACAAGCTGATTGCCATCATCAATGTGATCTCTTGGTCGGGGTTCTGGGCCTTTGGATACATCGCCCTGACAGCGACCGAGCTGACACAAAGCCAGATCCTGACCGCAGCCATCCTGGCCGGAGCCGGGTTCCTGACGGGCGTGATCGCCTATCTCAAGCTGTCGCGCGGTCACAAGGTCAACAATTCGGCGCTGGGGTTCACCCACGCAAACGAGCAGGGGTAAGGAAACATGTTCTATCGTGAAGCGGGCGATTTCAAAACGTCCTATGCCGCCGACAACCAGACCTTTCCGATCAAGTTCGACCGGTATCGGTATTACGCGGTTCTTCTGGTGGCCTTTCTGGTCGTGCCGTTCATCGTCAACGACTATTGGGTGAATGCGATTTTCCTGCCGTTCCTGATCTACTCGATCGCGGCGATTGGTCTGAACATCCTGACCGGATACTGCGGGCAGGTGTCGCTGGGCACCGGGGGCTTCATGGCTGTGGGGGCCTATGCCTGCTACAAGCTGATGACCGCCATGCCCGAGGTGAACATCTTTTTCCATATCCTCATCGCGGGGGGGATCACCGGCATCGTTTGTGTGCTGTTCGGCCTGCCCAGCCTGCGGATCAAGGGGTTCTATCTGGCCGTGGCGACGCTGGCGGCGCAATTCTTTCTGGTGTGGCTCTTCAACCGGGTGCCGTGGTTCTACAACTACTCGGCCTCGGGCCAGATCAACGCGCCTGAGCGCACCGTATTCGGCGTGGCTGTGACCGGCCCCAACACCGACGCCTGGGCGACCTATATGTTCTGCCTGGTTTTCGTGACAATCAGCGCGATCATCGCCCGGAACCTGACGCGGGGCACGCAAGGCCGTCGCTGGATGGCGATCCGGGATATGGACATCGCGGCCGAGATTATTGGCGTGAACCCCCTGAAGGCCAAGGTCAGTGCCTTTGCTGTGTCGGGCTTCTTCGTGGGCATCTCGGGGGCGCTTTTGTTCTCGGTCTTCCTGGGCGCGGTCGAGGTTGGCGAGGCCTTTGGCATCACCAAATCGTTCCTGGTGTTGTTCATGATCATCATCGGCGGCCTGGGCTCGATCTTTGGCAGCTTTGCCGGCGCAGCCTTCCTGGTGGTGCTGCCAGTTGTGCTGAAAATCGTCGGGGTGGATTGGCTGGGTTGGCCCACCGATATGGTGGCGCACCTTCAGCTGATCATCGTTGGCGCACTGATCATTATCTTCCTGATCGCAGAACCGCACGGGCTGGCGCAGCTGTGGCGCGTCGCCAAGGAAAAACTACGGCTTTGGCCTTTCCCACACTAGGGCAGGTCAACTCAGATACGGCCCGGGGCGCGGGGAGGCGCCCCAGCCACACCATCGGACAAAACCAAGGGAGGAGAAACCCGATGAAAACGAAACTGGCAACTCTGGCACTGGGCGCGGCCCTGGCCGCAGGGCCCGCGATGGCGGACCTGGTGTTTCCGTCGCTCAGCTACCGTACTGGTCCTTTTGCAGCGGGCGGTATTCCGTTCGCGGATGGCTATTCGGACTATTTCACCCTGCTGAACGAGCGTGACGGCGGCATTGGCGGAGAAATGATCAAGGTCCCCGAGTGTGAAACGGCCTATAACACCGAAAAAGGTGTGGAATGCTATGAAGCGACCAAAGGCGACGGCGCGCTGGTGTATCAGCCCCTGTCGACAGGCATCACCTACCAGCTGATCCCCAAAGCCACCGCTGACGGCATCCCCGTTCACACCATGGGCTATGGCCGGACCTCGGCGAAGAACGGTAAGGTTTTCAGCCATATCTTTAACTATCCGGTGAACTACTGGGATGGTGCCTCGGTCGGTGTGAAACACTTCAAGGACGTCTCGGGTGGGTCGCTGAAGGGCAAGAAAATCACCCTGCTGCACTTCAACGGTGCTTACGGCAAAGAGCCGATCCCGACCCTGCAAAAGCTGTCGGAAATCGAAGGCTTTGAATTCAACGCGATCCCGATCGATTACCCCGGTCAGGAACAGAAATCGCAGTGGCTGCAAATCCGTCGCGAGCGTCCGGACTTCGTTCTGTTCTGGGGCTGGGGCGTGATGAACCAGGTGGCCGTACAAGAGGCCGCGAACATCCGTTTCCCGATGGAAAACTTCATGGGTATCTGGTGGTCGGGCGCCGAGCTTGACGTGCTGCCCGCCGGTGCCGGTGCGAATGGCTATAAGGCGCTGCAGTTCCACAATGTGGGCTCGGATTTCCCGGTCTTTGGGGACATCCAGAAATACGTTGTTGATGCGGGCAAAGCGGCCGGTGCGGGCGACCAGATCGGTACCGTCCTGTACAACCGTGGTGTCTATGCGGCCTTCCTGGCTGCCGAAGCCGCCAAGGACGCACAAGCGGCCAATGGCACCTCGCAGATCACCGCAGCGATGATGCGTGATGCGATGGAAGGCCTGGAAATCACCGCAGCCGAGATGGAAGCCGCCGGTCTGCCGGGCTTTGGTCCTGAATTCGCGGTGAGCTGTGAAAACCACGGTGGGGATGGCATGGCTGCCGTTGCGCAGTGGGATGCCGGTGCCAAGCAGTGGTCGCTGGTGACGGACTTTGTTGCCTCGGACGCAAGTGTTGTTGGCCCGCTGATCGAGGCCGACTCGGCCGCGTTCGCCAAGGAAAACAACATCGCGGAACGCTGCAACTAAGCGTTTGACATCGTCCCGGCCGGGCCAGTTCTGGCCGGGACCCCCGAATTTCGACAGGAAAGACAACGCAGATGCTTGACGCCGATCACAGCCAGGAAACGCTTCTGGAGGTCAACAATATCGAGGTGATCTACAATCACGTGATCCTCGTGCTCAAAGGGGTCAGCCTGAGCGTGCCCAAGGGCGGGATCACCGCGCTGCTGGGCGGCAACGGTGCTGGGAAATCCACCACTTTGAAATCCATTTCCAACCTGCTGCGGTCTGAACGCGGCGAGGTAACCAAAGGCTCGATCAACTATCGCGGCGAACGGATTCAGGATCTGAACCCCGCCGATCTGGTGCGCCGTGGCGTGATCCAGGTGATGGAGGGCCGCCATTGTTTCGAACACCTGACCGTCGAGGAAAACCTGCTGACCGGGTCCTATACCCGCAGTGTCTCGCGCGGGGATATCGATGCTGATCTGAACATGGTCTACGACTATTTCCCCCGTCTGAAAGAGCGCCGTAAAAGCCAGGCGGGCTATACCTCGGGGGGGAACAGCAGATGGTTGCGATCGGTCGGGCGATCATGTCCAAACCCGAGTGCATCCTGCTGGATGAACCCTCGATGGGTCTGGCGCCGCAGCTGGTCGAGGAAATCTTCAACATTGTGAAGAACCTCAACGAAAAAGAAGGCGCGACCTTCCTTTTGGCGGAACAGAACACCAACGTGGCCCTGCGCTTTGCGCATTACGGTTACATCCTGGAATCGGGGCGTGTGGTGATGGACGGCCCCGCCGCCGAATTGCGCGAAAACCCGGACGTGAAAGAGTTCTATCTGGGCATGTCCGACGAAGGGCGCAAATCCTTCCGCGATGTGCGTTCGTATCGTCGCCGCAAGCGTTGGCTCAGCTGATCCGCTTTGAACACCCACCCGCATTCCGGCCAGGAGACCAGTAGATGACCCGCTATTTCGACGACCTTGAAACGCGCAGCGCGGATGAGCGCGCCGCCGCCCTTGCCCAAGACCTGCCCACGCAGATTGCCAGGGCCAAAGGGTTGCCGGGCTATGCCGATGCTCTGGCCGAGGTCGATCCCGCTGCGGTCACCGGGATCACGGATCTGGCCAAACTGCCAGTGCTGCGGAAATCGGATCTGGTCAGCGCCCAGGCAGCGGACGCGCCTTTTGGTGGGTTGACCACACGCGGTGTTTCCGGGTTTGCGCATATCTTTCAGTCTCCGGGCCCGATCTATGAACCGGGTGGAACCGAGCATGACTGGTGGCGCATGGGTCGTTTCCTGCATGCCTGCGGGATCGGGCAGGGCGACATCGTTCAGAACTGCTTTGGGTATCACCTGACGCCAGCCGGGATGATCTTCGAATCTGGTGCGCGGGCCGTGGGCGCCGCGGTGTTGCCCGCCGGGACGGGGCAGACCGAACTGCAGGCACGTGCTGCGGCGGATATTGGCGTGACCGCCTATGCGGGCACGCCTGATTACCTGAAGGTCATTCTGGACAAGGCTGAGGCGATGGGGCTGAAGCTGAACATCACCAAGGCCGCTGTTGGCGGTGGGGCGCTGTTCCCCTCGCTGCGTCAGGAATATGCGGATCGGGGGATTTCCTGCCTGCAATCCTATGCCACCGCCGATCTGGGCAATATCGCCTACGAATCCGAGGCCATGGAGGGCATGATCATCGATGAAAATGTCATCGTGGAAATCGTGACCCCAGGCACCGGCACCCCCGTGGCTCCAGGCCAGGTCGGCGAGGTGGTCGTGACCACGCTGAACCCAGATTATCCGCTGGTACGCTTCGCCACCGGCGATCTGAGCGCGATCATGGAGGGAAACAGCCCCTGCGGACGCACCAATGCCCGCATCAAAGGTTGGATGGGGCGCGCCGATCAGACCACCAAGATCAAGGGCATGTTCGTGCGCCCCGAACAGGTGGCCGCGCTGGTTTCCAAACACGCCGAGATCGTCAAAGCCCGTGTTATTGCAGGACGAGAAGGCGAAATGGATACGATGACGGTGCAAATCGAATCAGACGGAGGCTCGGTCGACGCCTATGCCGGGTCGGTCGTGGATGCCCTTAAACTTAAAGGGAAAATCGAGGTCGTCGCACCCGGGTCATTGCCTAACGACGGAAAAGTTATCGAAGATCAACGCACATATGACTAAGCTAAAAGGCAGATACCTAAGGGAGGTCTGTCATGTTGAGCTGTCGAACAATTCTTGGGGCCGTGGCGATTTTGGCGTCCACGGCCTTGCCGTCCTGGGCCGAGGATTACGCGCTGTTGTTGACCAACCGGGACTATACCCGTCAACCAGATGCGTTGGATTCCGCCCGCCACGACGGTTTCAAAACCGCGTTTGAGCGCGCCGGGTTTACGCTGATTCACGGCGAGGATCTGGATGCCCGTGGTCAGTCGCGGCTGGCCTTTGATTTTGCCCGGGCCCTGGAATCCGGGCAGGTCGATCGCGTGATCGTCGTTTTGTCGGGGCATTTTGTGGATGGGCCATCCGACAGCTGGTTTCTGGCCAGCCGGGGGGATGCGGTAAGTGCCTTAAATGTCGGTCAGCACGGCTTGTCATTGGCCGCAGTAAGCGATCTGTTGTCTGATTTCGATGGAAAGGCGCTGATGGTGCTGACGCCCTCGTGGTCGAAACCAAACCTGGGCACCGGGTTGAAGGCAGGCACCAGACAGTTCGATCTGCCCCAGGGCGTGACCTTGCTGGAGGGCCGTGCGGATTCGGCTTTGACGTTATTGC
Organism: Thalassovita sp. ABM4_323; assembly: GCF_056158665.1. Classification (NCBI taxonomy): domain Bacteria; kingdom Pseudomonadati; phylum Pseudomonadota; class Alphaproteobacteria; order Rhodobacterales; family Roseobacteraceae; genus Thalassovita; species Thalassovita sp. ABM4_323. The sequence continues at coordinate 1,148,874 of NZ_JBSWTS010000007.1, forward strand.
GGGGTCAGGTCTTGCCGGGGCGCCCCTTGGCGCAGTTGGCAGCGCAGGGACCCTCGGATCTGTCCTGGGCGGGGTATTTGCCTGATCAGGCGCTGGGTGGCGGGCGGGCGACCATCTCGCCTGAACACGCGGGTGTGGTTGCCGAAGAAAGCTATTGGACGGCTGCGCGTGACGTGGACACGATTGATGCCTACCGCGCCTATCTGCGCCGATATCCCAATGGCGAGTACGTTTCGGCCGCCCGAAACCGGATCGCAGATATTCGCGATGCCCCCCTGCGCGAAGCGCAAGCCACCGAGGCCGCGCTGAACCTTAGCCGGGACGCGCGCCGAACCATCCAGCGGCAGCTGAGCTTTCTTGGGTTCGATACGCGCGGCATTGATGGCATTTTCGGGTCCGGAACCCGCGCCGCGATTGCCGCCTATCAGCGCAGCAAGGGTGTTCCTGATACGGGCTATGTCTCGGGCAACCTGATCACGCTGCTGGATCGTGATGCCGAAGCGCGGGCCCGTCGCCTGGAAGAGGAAGAACGAGAGCGCCGCCTTGAAGAGGAACGCCGCGACCGGGATTTCTGGCAGGGCGTCGGCAGTCGGGACGGAGAACGGGGCCTGCGCCGGTATTTGCGCCGCTACCCGGATGGGATCTATGCAGATCGTGCACGCCGCCAGCTTGCTGAAATCGAAGAGCGCCGACGCGATCAGGCGGATCAGCGCGTTCGGGCGGCGTGGGATCGGGCGCGGTCTCAGGACACGATTGCCGCCTATCGCGACTTCTTGCGTCAGCATCCCAACAGCCAATATCAGACCGCGGCACAGGAACGGATCGCCGAACTGGAAGAGAACGCTCGAAACCGCGACGCGATCGAGCGGGACAAAGCCCAAGAAGAGCTGTTCGTACGCAGTACCGCCACGCGCTTGCTGATCGAGAAGGCGCTGAAATCGCGCGGATACGAACCTGGCGTTCTGGACGGCAAGTTTGACAAGAAAACCCGCCGTGCCGTGCGCAAGTTCCAACGCGCGAACGGGATGACCGCCACCGGTTTTGTATCGCAGAAAACGATGCTGTTGCTGCTGGTGCCGGTGGTCAAGAACTAGTCGATGAACACATAGCTGCCGGGGGCTGGCATTAGTGTGGGCAGACCGGCTTGGGGCGCTCCCATTTCAGGGGGCGCCACTGGCTCGGCGCTGGTTTGGTGTTGCGACAGCCAGTTCGACCATTCCGGCCACCAGGACCCTTCCTGAACATCGTGATTGGCCAGCCAGGTATCCGGGTCCATATACAGCGCGCCGGGTTTGCGGTGCCCGATGCGATAGTGGCGCCGCGGATGTCCGGGTTCGCTGATGATGCCACCATTGTGGCCACCCTTGACCAGCACAAAGCGCGCGTCCCCATCCGTGAACAGCTTGGTCTTGTAAACCGAGTGCCAGGGAGCGATGTGGTCTTTTTCCGTGCCGACGATGAAGAATGGGATCTTGATGTCTTTCAGCGCAATCACGCGACCATCAACAGCATAGCGCCCCGCCGTCAGACGGTTTTCCATGAACAGCGAACGCAGGTATTGCGAGTGCATTTTCGCCGGCATCCGGGTCGCATCCATGTTCCAGACGGAAATATCAGCGGCCTTGTCCTCGATCCCCATCAGGTACCGGCGCACCGCGCGGGTCCAGATCAGGTCTTCGGCGCGCAGGGCCTGGAAGGCCCCGCTCATTTGGCTTTGATCCAGATAGCCCTGATCCCACATCATGTCCTCCAGATAGGCGACCTGGCTTTCATCCAGAAACAGCATCAGTTCGCCCGCCTCGGTGAAATCGGTTTGGGCGGCCAACAGGGTGACCGAGGCCAGGCGGTCATCGCCATCCCGCGCCATGGTCGCAGCGCTGATCGACAGGATCGTGCCGCCCAGACAATAGCCACAGGCGTGGATTTTCTGGTCAGGCACAATGGTCGAAACCGCGTTGACCGCCGCCATGACACCCTGGGTGCGATAGTCCTCGAGCTCCAGATCATGCTGCTGGGCAGACGGATTCACCCAAGAGATCGCAAAGACCGTAAAGCCCTGTTCGACCAGATATCGGATCAACGAATTGTGGGGGCTAAGATCCAGAATGTAGTATTTCATGATCCAGGCAGGCACGATCAGGATCGGCTCGGCCTGCACCTTGTCGGTCTTCGGTGTATACTGGATCAGCTCCATGATTTCATTGCGAAAAACCACCTGGCCTTCGGTGCAGGCCAGGGTCTTGCCGACTTCGAAATCGCCGTTGTTCGTGTGATGCTCGCCGGTGGCGGCATCCTGAGCGTCCTGCATCAGCAGTTTCAGACCGTCGATCATCGACTGGCCCTTGGTTTCACGCGCTTTGGCCAGAATCTCGGGGTTCAGGCTGGGCAAATTCGACGGTGCAATCATGTCCAGCATCTGGCGCACCATAAAGCTGACGCGGTCGGTATTTTGCGGCAAGGCCCCCGGCACGCAGCAGGTTGCGTGATCCCACCAGTCCTGTGTCGCCAAAAAGGCCTGCTGCATCAGATCAAACGGCGGCTTTTGCCAGTTGGGATCGATGAAACGGTGGTCCTCGGGTTTGGGGCGAAAGGGCGGTCGGGCGTCCCCGTGGATCTGCCCGGCCCAGAACGCCGCCAGTTTCATCGCGTTTTTCTGGGCGTGCTCGACCATTTCAACCTGACGGCCCGGGGCTGTCGACAGATGCGCCAGCCAATCGCTCCAGGCTGCGGCGGCGGCATAGGGGGACAACCCTGCGGTCAGGCGCGCCATCGAGGCCCGCAAAGCCCGGTCAAAGGTTTCGTGTTTGTGGGTCTGGCGCGTTGCTTGGGCAGGAATTGGGGTCATCTTGGCCTCTGCATGTCGATGAACAGGTCTGTTGGCCACATGACACGCGCGTCTTGTCGAATTCTTGACGCGGATCAACTTTTACAAAACTGACACAGAAAAAGACCGCCCTGGACGAACCAAGGCGGTCTTTTGCATAACTTCTGATCGTTGTCTTAGCCCTGGCGAGCTTTGAAACGACGCTGAGTTTTGTTGATCACGTAGACGCGGCCTTTGCGGCGCACGATACGGCAATCGCGGTGACGCTGCTTGAGCGAGCGGAGCGAGTTCTTGACCTTCATGGTCCTCTCCTTCATTCGCGGCGCCGGGCGCCTTGGGTTGCGGGTCGTTTCCTGATGGAAACGAAAGAAATGGTGGGCGATACAAGGATCGAACTTGTGACCCCTTCGATGTCAACGAAGTGCTCTACCGCTGAGCTAATCGCCCGTATTTATCCAGTTTGGTGCCCATGCCCCTAATGAAAGGGGCGCGGAAATCCGCGCCGGTTCGCGCTCTATAAAAGGAGTCGGCGGGGGGATCAAGGGCTTTTGGTCACAAGATTATTCAGTCTATGATATTTCTTGTGTAAGGAGATTTCATGACCACGACCGCCTACAGCCTGTCGATGCCGAAAACGCGCAGTACAAGCGCTGTTTTTGCCTCTCCTCATAGTGGGCGGGACTATTCGGCCCGGTTTTTGCGGCAATCTGTGCTGGATGACCAGACGATTCGGTCGTCCGAGGATGCTTTTGTTGACCAGTTATTCGCTTCGGCACCCGAATTCGGCGCGCCGTTGCTGCTGGCCAAGGCACCGCGTGCCTATGTTGACCTGAACCGCAGCCCGGACGAACTGGACCCCGCCCTGATCAGGGGGATTCGCAGTGTCAGCTACAACCCGCGAATCGTTTCTGGTCTGGGAGTCGTGCCGCGCGTCGTGTCCAACGGGCGGTGTATCTATAGTGGCAAACTGACCATGTCCGAGGTGCAGGACCGCCTGAACACCTGCTGGCACCCCTACCACGACAAGCTGACCGAGCTGTTGGCCGACACACGTGCTCAGTTTGGCGAGGCGATTTTGATCGATTGCCACTCCATGCCGCACGAGGCGCTGGACAATCTGGCCCGCACCATGCCGCGCCGCCCCGAGGTGGTGCTGGGGGATAAATTCGGGGCGGCCTCGTCCACGGAGGTGATGGACATGCTCGAGGACGCCTTTACCGCCGAGGGGTTGCGCGTGGTGCGCAACGTGCCGTTCGCGGGGGCCTATACGACTCAGCATTATGGTCGTCCGTCGCGCGGGCAGCATGTGGTTCAGGTGGAAATCGACCGCTCGCTGTACATGAACGAACAGATGATCCGCCCAAACGGCAATTTCCGGGCGATGCAGGCCGCGATGTCGCGCGTGATTGCCAAGATCACGGCCTTTGGCGAGCCCAAGCAGAGCCTGGCAGCCGAGTGATCAGCGTAATGCGCGCCCCTTGATGATCGCGTCTTTGCCGAACTTGCGTTTGATCTCGTCCGTTGCGCGTTCGGCGCGGCCGCGGGTTTCGGCCTCGGGGTCCAGCAGATCACCTGACAGTGCGGCTTGTGAGTTTGGAGCCAGATCGGAAATTCCGACACCGATCAGGCGATACGGGCCCTCATTGCCCACCTGATCATACAGCGCCCGTGCGACGCGATAGATTGTGTCGGCCAGTTGCACGGGTTCGCGCTGGGATTGGCGGCGGGTCAGGCTGCGATGATCAGCCCGTTTTAGCTTCAGGGTGACCACCCGCCCGGCCAGTTCACGCGCTTTGGCCCGGCTGGCGACCTTTTCAGCTAAGCGCCAGATATGGCCGTCCAGCACCTCGGCATTCCAGGTGTCTTCGAAAAACGTGGTCTCGTTCGAGATGGATTTGATCGGCTCGTGCGCGGACACGCGGCGCCGATCCTGCCCGCGCGCCAAATGCCACAGCCGATCCCCCATTGAACCAAAACGCAGATGCAAATCCTGACGGTCCCAGCGCAGCAGATCGGTAAAGGTGCGAATCCCGGCCTTTTCCAGCGCGGCCTGCGTGGCCTGCCCCACCCCCCAGATCATCCGCACCGGTTTATCGCGCAGGAAATCGGCCGTTTCCGCCTGTCCGATCACCGAAAACCCGTGCGGCTTATCCAGATCCGAGGCCACCTTGGCTAGGAATTTGTTGTGGCTCAGGCCGATCGAGCCCGTGACGCCCAGCTCGTCCCGCATTCGTTTGACCAGCCGCGCCAGCATCACCGCAGGGGGCACGCCATGCAGGCGCTGGGTGCCGGTCAGATCCAGGAACGCCTCGTCCAGCGACAAGGGTTGGATCGAGGGCGTCATTTCCTCCATCATGGTGCGGATGGCGCGGCTGACCTCGGCATAGGCGTGCATGCGCGGCTTGATCACCACCGCATCGGGGCACAGTTTCAGCGCCTGAAACATCGGCATCGCCGAGCGCACCCCGCGAATGCGCGCCACATAGCAGGCGGTCGAGACCACGCCACGCTTGCCGCCTCCGATGATCACCGGTTTGTCGGCCAGGTCCGGATTGTCACGCTTTTCAACGCTGGCATAAAACGCATCGCAATCCATATGGGCGATGGACAGATCGAACAGTTCGGGGTGCGCGATCACACGTCGCCCGTGACAGGACGGACAACGCGCGCCATGATCAAAGGTATGCAGGCAATCTCGGCACAGTGTAGGCATCTGTTCAGAGTTTCGTGACAATAATAGCGGGCGACAGCAGGGCCACTATATAATGGGCATGACCGAAGATACACATTTCAGGGGCGCCAAACTGGCGCTGTTTATCGGCGGCCATCTGGCCGTGATCATGCGCGATGACAAACCGGGCCTGCCGTGGGCCGGGTATCTGGACCTGCCCGGCGGTGGGCGCGAAGGATTGGAAAGCCCGGAAACCTGCGCCTCGCGCGAAACCCGAGAAGAGCTGGGGTTGATCGTGCCTGCGTCAGAGCTGATCTGGAAACGCGCGTATGTCGCCAGTTCCGGCGAGCCTGTCTGGTTTTTCGGGGCCATGCTGGCCGCCGAGCGCGCACGGGATGTTCGGATGGGCGACGAGGGTCAGTATTGGACCTTGATGGCCGCCCAAGACTATCTGACCCATGATCGCGCGATCCCGCATTTTGCAACGCGCGTGGCGGATTTCCTGGCCTCGCCCGCCGCGATGGGGCGTGCCGGTTAGACGGCTGCGATTTCGCTGAGGATCGCCTGAGCCGAGGCGCGCGGGTCCTCGGCGGCCCAAATCGGGCGGCCAACCACGATGTGATCTGCGCCGTCTGTCAGGGCTTGGGCCGGGGTGGCCACGCGCTTCTGATCGCCCAGGGCCGCGCCGGTCGGGCGCACACCGGGGGTAACGATCAGGCGGTCCTTGGATTCGGGCAGGGCGCGGATCAGCGCGGCCTCTTGCGGGCTGGCGATGACGCCATCTGCCCCGGCCTCAAAGGCTTTGGCGGCGCGTTCCAGCACCAGATCCTTGATGTCACCGGGCTTGATCAGGCCCGCATCCAGATCAGCGCGGTCCAGCGAGGTCAGGATGGTCACGGCCAGAATTTTCAGGTCTTTGCCGCTGGCGCCTTCTTTGGCCGCACGCACAACATGGGGATCCCCATGCACGGTCAGGAAATCCAGATCAAACTGCGCCACGCCTCGCACCGCGTTTTCGACCGTCGCCCCGATGTCAAAGAACTTCATATCCAGGAAAATGCGCTTGCCGTGTTCCTGCTTCAGCTCGTTGGCCAGTGCGAGACCGCCGCCGGTCAGCATCCCCAGACCGACTTTATAGAACGACACCGAGTCGCCCAGTTTCTCGGCCAGCTCCATACCGGCCAGAACATTGGGGACGTCGAGGGCTACGATCAAACGGTCGTCAGACATGGGGGCGCTCCTGCATATATCGGGTTGCGCCCTTTTCGCGGGATCGTGCTGGGGCGTCAAGCCTAGCTGGCCCGGTGCAGCCTGCGATGTTCCGGCATCCGGGACAGTTGGCGCAATGCATCGGCGATCAAAGCCGCGCGCGCACCCTTGGCCCCCGGTTGGGGGATCTGACAGTGCAGGATGTGATTGCGCTTGCGATCCGTTTAAATCGTCACAATTCCGCGTATCCAGCCATCAGGTGTTTGGCCGGGCAGGCGGCAGACCGAGATTTCCGTTACATTCATGCCAAGGCCCCCTTGTTCTATCTGCCTAGCGTAAGGTGGGTTAAGCTCTGGTTGCTGATGGTCCAAAAATTGCATCAGAGGCTTCGCCAAACCCTTGAAGCGGGCGGGGGGAATTGCCACCTATAGGTCAAGGTCCGAAACAGGATGTGCCGCATGGGTGGGCATCGCAAACCGGACGCTTATAAGAAGGAGAGAACCATGGACTTGAACAAGTTCACGGAGCGGTCGCGCGGTTTCATTCAGGCCGCCCAGACGATCGCCATGCGGGAAGGGCATCAGCGTCTGCTGCCCGAACACATTCTAAAAGCATTAATGGACGACGATCAGGGGCTTAGTGCCAATCTGATTAACCGCGCGGGCGGGAATGCCGCTGCGGTAACCGAGGCTGTGAACGCGGTTGTCGACAAACAACCCAAAGTCTCGGGCGATGCGGGGCAGGTCTATATGGATGCTGCCACTGGCAAGGTTCTGGCTGAGGCCGAAGCGATCGCCAAGAAAGCGGGCGATAGCTTTGTTCCGGTTGAACGCGTGCTGATGGCGCTGGCCATGGTCAAATCCAAGGCCAAGGACGCTCTGGTTGCCGGGGGGGTGACGCCTCAGAAACTGAACGGCGCAATCAATGATATCCGTAAGGGGCGGACCGCTGACAGTGCCTCGGCTGAAGAGGGATATGACGCGCTGAAAAAATACGCGCGCGACCTGACCGAGGCGGCTGAAGAGGGCAAGATCGACCCGATCATTGGGCGGGACGAGGAAATCCGCCGCTCGATGCAGGTTCTGTCGCGCCGGACCAAGAACAACCCGGTGCTGATCGGCGAACCCGGTGTGGGCAAAACGGCCATCGCCGAGGGCATGGCCCTGCGGATCATCAATGGCGACGTGCCTGAATCCCTGCGCAACAAGAAACTTCTGGCGCTGGACATGGGCGCGCTGATCGCTGGTGCGAAATATCGCGGTGAATTCGAAGAGCGCCTGAAGGCCGTTCTGACCGAGGTCACCGAAGCCGCCGGTGAAATCATCCTGTTCATCGACGAGATGCATACGCTTGTTGGTGCCGGGAAAACCGATGGTGCAATGGATGCGGCGAACCTGATCAAGCCGGCGCTTGCGCGGGGCGAGCTGCACTGTATCGGTGCGACCACGCTGGATGAATACCGTAAATACGTGGAAAAAGACGCGGCCCTAGCCCGGCGTTTCCAGCCCGTTGTGGTGGAAGAACCCACCGTCGAGGACACGGTCAGCATCCTGCGCGGTATCAAGGAAAAATACGAGCTGCACCACGGGGTGCGGATCTCGGATTCGGCTCTGGTGACGGCGGCGACGCTCAGCCATCGCTATATCACTGACCGGTTCCTGCCCGATAAGGCGATTGATTTGGTGGACGAAGCCGCCAGCCGTCTGCGGATGGAAGTGGATTCCAAACCCGAGGAACTGGACCAGCTGGACCGCAACATTCTGCAAATGCAGATCGAGGTCGAGGCCCTGAAGCTGGAGGATGATGCCGCCAGCAAGGACCGCTTGGAAACGCTGGAAAAAGAACTGGCCGATCTGCAGGACCGCAGTGCCGAACTGACCGCCAAATGGCAGGCAGAACGCGACAAACTCGCTGGCGCGCGTGATCTGAAGGAACAGTTGGACAAGGCCCGCGCCGATCTGGAGATCGCCAAGCGCGAAGGCAATCTGGCCAAGGCCGGCGAGCTGTCCTATGGCGTGATTCCCAACCTGGAAAAACAGCTGACCGAGGCCGAAGAGGCCGAGGATCAGGGCATGATGGTCGAAGAGGCCGTTCGCCCCGAACAGATCGCCCAGGTGGTGGAGCGCTGGACCGGTATCCCGACCGCGAAAATGCTGGAAGGCGAGCGTGAAAAGCTGCTGTCGATGGAAGACGGCCTGCATAAACGCGTCATCGGCCAGAATGCCGCCGTTAAGGCCGTCGCCAACGCCGTGCGCCGTGCGCGCGCTGGGTTGAACGATGAAAACCGGCCCTTGGGCAGCTTCCTGTTCCTCGGCCCGACCGGCGTGGGTAAAACCGAGCTGACCAAGGCCGTGGCCGAATTCCTGTTCGACGACGACAGTGCCATGGTGCGCATTGATATGTCCGAGTTCATGGAGAAACACTCGGTCGCCCGTCTGATCGGTGCGCCTCCGGGCTATGTTGGCTATGACGAAGGCGGGGTGCTGACCGAAGCTGTGCGCCGTCGCCCCTATCAGGTGGTGCTGTTCGACGAGGTGGAAAAGGCGCATCCGGACGTGTTCAACGTGCTGCTGCAAGTGCTGGATGACGGCGTTCTGACCGATGGTCAGGGCCGCACCGTGGACTTCAAGCAGACGCTGATCATTTTGACCTCGAACCTCGGCGCGCAATCGCTCAGTCAGCTGCCCGAGGGCGCGGACAGTGCGGACGCCAAACGCGACGTGATGGATGCCGTGCGGGCGCATTTCAGGCCTGAATTCCTGAACCGTCTGGACGAGCTGATCATCTTTGATCGTCTGGCCCGTGCGGACATGGACGGGATCGTCGATATCCAGCTGGCTCTGCTGGGCAAACGTCTGGCACAGCGCAAGATCAGTCTGCAACTGGACGAGGCCGCACGCAAATGGCTGGCGGACGAAGGGTACGATCCGGTGTTCGGCGCGCGCCCGCTGAAACGGGTGATCCAACGCGCTTTGCAGGACCCGCTGGCGGAACTGCTGCTGGGCGGAGACATCAAGGATGGCGCCATCGTTCCGGTGACCGCCGGGGCCGAAGGTCTGATCATCGGCGATCGGGTCGGCAATTCCAATCAGGAACCCCCGCAAGATGCGGTTGTCCATTAACGCGAAAGCCCGCCCTAACCGGCGGGCTTTTCCTTAGGCGTATGGGGCCAGTTTCTTGGGTGGCTCTTGCGCTGCATCATAGGAATGACGCGCGGTGCGGATCGCGTCATGCTGCCCATCCGCCCAATCCAGCAGATGCGCCAGCGGAGCCATGAAGGACTGCCCAAGATCGGTCAGCGCATATTCGACGCTGGGCGGTTTCGTCGGAAAGACCGAGCGCGAGATCAGCCCGTCTCGTTCCAGGTTGCGCAGGCTTTGCGTCAGCATCCGTTTTGAAATGTCGGGTACCCCGCGCTGAAGTTCTGAAAACCGCTTGGGTCCTTCGGCCAGGATGATCAGCAACAGCGTGGTCCATTTTTCGCTGACCCGGTCCAGCACATCGCGCACGGGGCAGGCGGTGCTGTCAAATTCTTGGCCCTTCCAGGTCCAGAACCGTTGCAGCACATCGGCAGGCAGGGGGTTACTTGAGTGTGACCTGGGCATGAAAAGGTGCCTCCTTACGCGAGTCGGGGATGTGGTCTAGATAAGAGACCATACCTAATTTCTAGACTGAAAGGAAGCCACCATGGCCCCCACCATCCTGATCACCGGCGCCAGTGGGCAGCTGGGCAAACTGGTTCTGAGCGAACTGTTGGAATCCACCCCTGCCGATCAGATCGCCGCGCTTGTGCGCCGCCCCGAGGCCGCAGCCGAGATCGAGGCGCTAGGGGTGACCCCCCGGATGGGTGACTACACCGATCCCACCGCGTTGAGTGCCGCAATGGAGGGCATCGAAAAGCTGCTGCTGATCTCTTCGTCCGAGGTTGGCCAGCGCGCGCCGCAGCATCGCAACGTGATTGATGCGGCCAAGGGCGCTGGCGTGTCGCTGATCGCCTATACCAGCCTGCTGCGGGCCGATAGCTCGCCGCTGGCGCTGGCCGCTGAGCATGTGGAAACCGAGGCCTATCTGGCCGAAAGCGGTGTGCCGCACGTGCTGTTGCGCAACGGCTGGTACAGCGAAAACAACGTTGGCACGGCCGGCATGGCGGTTGAACACGGCACCTATATTGGCGCGATTGGTGAGGGCCGGATCTCGGGCGCGGCGCGGGCGGATTATGCGGCCGCGGCTGTGGCCGTTCTGACCTCGGACGAGGCTCAGGCCGGCAAGGTCTACGAATTGGCGGGTGATGTGTCCTATTCGCTGAACGATCTGGCGCTGGAAACCACCAAACTGGCGGGGAAACCCATCGCCTATACTGACCTGCCCCAGGCCGATTACGCCGGTGCGTTGGTTCAGGCCGGTCTGCCCGAAGGGTTCGCGGCTGTACTGGCGGATTCGGATGTGGGGGCTGCTAAAGGCGCGCTGGAGGAAAACGGCAAGGCGCTGAGCACCCTGATCGGCCGCCCCACAACGCCCTGGCAGCAATCGCTGGCCGCCGTTCTGGCGTAACGACAAAGGCCCGGCGCAACCGCCGGGCCTTTCCTTATTCCATCCCGATGGCCGAGCGGACAATGCTGTCCAGCAGGGCCTGAACCTCTTGCATCGGGCCCTCGGGGAATGCGCGATAGCCGATGATGGTCTGATCGGGGCTGTCGGGCATCTGCGCGACGAAAATGTCATAGGGGCAGAAACGGATATTCATCGGATCGGCCTCCATCACCTTGCGAGAGATCTTGGCCGAGCAGAAGGAATAGACATCGGCCTTGGTGAACACCGTGACGTCCGATCCCACATCCGCGCGGGTGCGCTCCAGCATGTCGCCGACATGCGAGGTCCCGTCGATTACCAGGCCTTCATCCAGAATGGCGTTTTCCAGCCCGAACACCACATCGTCAAAGGCTTCGTCCGTGGTATAGCTGACCAGGCCGTCCGCCAGGGCGCCGCTTGCGGACAGGATAATTCCTGCCGCCAGTGCAAGAGCTTTCATTGTATATTCTCCTCCGGGTGTTAGGCTCGGCCCGACGGCGCGAGCGAGCAGTTCAAAGCTTAACCTGACACTTACCTTTCTCGCGCACTTTGACGTATATCAAAAGGAATATATGATGGACTTCGCGTTGAATGTGCTGATCGTTTTGGCGCTTCTTTTTGTCATTGTTTTGGGGGCGGGATCGCTGAGTGCGATCTTCCTTTATTTCATCGACAAAACGCAGACCGGAGACGCGATCCGGCGGAACTATCCGGTGATTGGGCGGTTCCGGCATTTGTTCACATCACTGGGCGAATTCTTTCGTCAGTACTTTTTCGCGATGGACCGCGAAGAGATGCCGTTTAACCGGGCGCAGCGGGATTGGGTGTATCATTCCACCAGCGGCAAGGGGAATACGGTGGCCTTTGGATCGACCCGCAACCTGTCGATTCCCGGCACCCCGATTTTCGTGAATGCGTGTTTCCCGCCATTGGATGACGAATTTGCCGCGACCAAGCCGATGATCATCGGGCCGACGGCGGCGATCCCATATAATGCAAAGTCGATCTTTCATATTTCGGGGATGAGCTATGGCGCGATCTCGCGTCCTGCGGTCGAGGCACTGAGCCGTGGCGCGGCGCGGGCCGGGATCTGGCTGAACACGGGCGAGGGCGGGATGTCTCCGTTTCATCTGACGGGGGGCTGCGATCTGGTCTATCAGATCGGGACGGCCAAATACGGCATCCGGGACGAGCACGGGAACCTGGACGATGACAAGCTGCGCAAGGTGGCCGAGCACCCCCAGGTGAAAATGTTCGAACTGAAGCTGGCACAAGGCGCCAAGCCCGGCAAAGGCGGCATCCTCCCGGCCGAGAAAATCGACGAAGAGATCGCGCGCATTCGCGGTGTGCCCATGGGCAAGGACAGTATCTCGCCCAATCGCCATGCCGAGATCGACAGTTTTGACGACCTGCTGGATATGATGACTCACATTCGCCAGGTATCCGGCAAGCCCTGCGGGTTCAAAACTGTGATCGGCTCGTCGGATGCGTGGGAGGAAATGTTCCAGCTGATCAAACAGCGTGGCTCGGATTGCGCCCCCGATTTCATCACCATTGATGGCGGCGAGGGCGGGACTGGCGCGGCGCCGATGCCGCTGATTGACTTGGTGGGGATGCCCCTGCGCGAGGCGCTGTTGCGGATCGTCGACCTGCGCGACCGGTATGGGCTGAAGGACCGCATCCGCATCATCGCCAGCGGCAAGCTGGTGAATCCGGGTGACGTGGCCTGGGCGATCTGTGCGGGCGCGGATTTTGTGACCTCGGCGCGCGGCTTCATGTTCTCGTTGGGGTGCATCCAGGCGCTGAAGTGCAACAAAAACACCTGCCCCACCGGCATCACCACCCATGACCCGCGCTTCCAAAGCGGTCTGGTGGTCGAGGACAAATGGAAGAAAGTCGCCAATTATGCGACCTCGGTCATCAAAGAGGTCGAGATCATCGCCCATTCGGTCGGTGTGGCCGAACCACGCCTGATGCGGCGGCGCCATGTGCGGATCGTGCAGGCCAATGGCGACTCGATCCCGTTGAACAAGATCCGGCCCAGCTATTCCTCGGGGGCGATCTAACGTTACAGTCTGGGCACGCCATCGTGAGATGATGTTGGTTGGCCGGTCCTTAGGGGCTGGCCTATCTTCTTTGAAACGGATCGGAGAGGGACACACATGGCCAAGCGCTGGACGAACAACCTGACACAGGCGGATATCACGCCCCAACACCTATATATGAACCGCCGCCAGATCATGGCCGGTCTGGCCGGGATGGGGCTGGCGGGTGTGGCGGGCTCGGCCCAGGCCAGCCAAGAGCTGACCCCCAACAGTTGGGACGACATCACCAACTACAACAACTTCTATGAA